>NZ_CP016077.1:6037500-6855000 GCF_001941645.1 Actinoalloteichus sp. GBA129-24
AGTGCGCTGACCTGGTACTTCCACCCGGAGGCGAAATCCCCTGCCCGCGCGCCGACAATCAATCTCGGCCGTGTATTTGTCAAAAGCCTAGACCGGCGCTGATCACCATGTCAAATCGGCTCCGCAGAAATACTCGCAGCCCATTCGACACTTATTCGATGACCGTGCCGATATGTGTTTGTCAAAACCCAGCAAGGCCACCGGGACAGACCACGGTACTGCGACTCTGCGTGAGTCCAGCGTAGGATCTGCACCAACGAACCGACGACCGGAGACATGCTGCCTCAAGCCGCCTAAGTCAACTGGGGTGCCGCAAGATCGTACCCGGTTCGACTCGCAACGTCAAGTTGCTCGACCCGGTGGAACTTGTCCGACTCGGAGAACATTACCACCGAGGCGAACCGCTCATCACCCGGCCCCACCAGGCTCTCGAAGACTCTCGAGATCCCGTTTCGGCCGGTGCTCCGTGCGGCACGGGGAAAAGTACGCACCGCGCCGCACGGAGTCAAATCCGCTGGTCATCACGCCGACGACGTGCTACTCGGCCTGATCCGCAGTCCCGACACCGGGCCGCAGCCACAGCCTCGCGCCGCCGGCCGGGGCCGAATGCACCACGTCGGCGGCCGACACCGGATCTCCCGAGTCGGCCAGGGCGAGCTCGTAACCCCAGGACTGGAACTCCCGCAGCACGGCAGCGGGCTCGGCACCGTCCCGCCGCGTCGCGGTCGGCGAGAACGTGCAGACCACGTGCGGCCGATCCCGGCGCAGCAGCCGAACCAGTCCGCCGAGGGCGCGCTGGGTGCACCCGGGGGTGTCCACCCGCACCACGGACAGCCGCAGCCCGCGCAGCTCGGCCAGCCCGTCGAGATGCCGGTCCAGCCGCACCGCGTCGACGTACTGCGGCTCGACGGTCTCGCCTGCCTCCGCGTCGGCGGGAGCCGAATCGGAGAACAGGTCCACGGCGGGCTGCGGATTCAGCCGCAGCCCGCCGCCGGGCGCAGGCTCCGCCGTCAACCTGCCCGGCTCGTCCCAGGCCGCCGCGGAGACGACCGTCAGCCGGGCCGCCGCTGTCGGACTCACATTGACCGCCACGTTGCGCCGCAGCAGCGCCGCCGTCTTCTCACAGGGTTCGACGGCGACGACCGCCCCTCGCGGGCCGAGCCTGCTCAACACCCGCACGGTCTGGTAGCCGACGTGCGCACCGATGTCGACGAAGACGCCGTCCGGTTCGAGCAGCGCGTCGATCAGCGTGGAGAACTCCGGCTCCCAGACCCCGTGGGTCGACAGCCAGGGCAGCATCACCCCGTCCTCGGCAGGCAGCCGGATGAGGCCCGCGTCGGACAGGACCAGCGAACTCGGCGGTCCGTCCGGCACGCCGACCTGCCGCTCGTGCTCCCGGACGACGACCCGTCGGAGCGCATCGGCGGTACGGGCGGTGCGCTCCACGTCGTGCAGCCGTGAGGCCAGGTCGCCGTCGCGTTCCCGGAGCGCATCGGCCACCCTGGACTCCAGGGAGTCGATCCGGTCCAAGGTCTTGTCCAGTGCGGCCGTCAGGCGGTCCAGTCGCTCGGCGACCAGATCGACCTGGCGATGCCGAGTGCTCGACTCGGTCGTGGCCGCCTCCTCCACCGCGCGCAGCCGCTGCTGATGGCCCGCGAGGTCGGATCGGGCCCGGACCACCGCATCGTCGGTGCCCACCAGGTGCTCGGCGAGCTGGCCGCGTTGCCGGTCGATCCTGGCGATCTCGGCGCGCAGGGCCTCCAGTTCCACCGGCTCGACGCCGCTCGCGATCTCGTCCTGTCTGCGCAGCAGCTCGCCTGCGGTGCGCTCGACGCCGTCGATGAGGGAGCGCATCACCTCGCGAAGGTGCCCGTCGTAATGGCTGAGCGCCTTGAGCATCGCCCGCTGCAAGGCCGGAGCCAGCATCCGGCTGCCCTGGGTGTCGACCTCGGGGGCGCGATGCAGGGCGTGCCGGGCGGCGACGAGCGGCTTGAGCGGGTCGTCGTCGACGGCCCGCTGCTGGGCGCGGGACTGCCGCCAGCTCCGATAGGCCACCTCGACCATCCCGCGCACCTGCTGTGCAGCCCAGTGGACGTCGCGTGCCGCCAGCAGGTGGTCGCGCGCGGCCGAGCCGAGGCCTGCGACCGCGTCAGGCGCGTCGGCGAAGCGACGCAGCAGCTCGGCAGCCGACCGCATGTCCGGTTCGCTACGGCCCTCGAAGCACGGCACCAGGGCCGCGAGGTCCCCGCCGAGCAGGTCGGCGGTCGAGCCGTGATCGCTGGTCAGCACCGGCACGCCCCTGGCCACCGCCGTCAGCAGCCGCAGGGCGATGTCGTCGCCGCCGGTCACCAGCTCCGCGTCGCGATGCAGCGACACGATGCAGTCCGCCGCGTCGATCAGTTCGTGCTCGGTGACCCTCGTCGAGTCCAGCAGCGTGACGCGACGATCCGCCGCCGTCGCCAGCCGCAGCCGCTCGGCGCTCTCCTGGTGTTCCCGCGCCCCGGCGACGAGCAGCACCAGCCGCACGTCGGCTCGATCCGGGAAGGCCGCGAGGAAGGTGCCGACCAGGCCGAGCGCGTTGTCCCGTCGCTCGTCGGCGTGATCGATCGAGGCGGCGAACACCATGCCGTCGTCGAGTCCGAGCCGCGCCCTGGCCGCCTTCCGCGCGGGCAGGTCGAGCAGGCCGGGGTCGGGCACCGGCAGGGACACCACCCGGACCGGACGCCCCGCCCGCTGCATCCTGGACCGCGTCGTCTCGGAGAGGACCCACAGTTCGGCGGCCTGCGGCGAGACGGCGACGCCGTTCACACACACCTGTACGAGATGGCGTTCCGGCATCGTCAGCGCATGGCCGGTGCAGTCCAGCACCACCGGATAACTCGGTTCCGTCGCGGTGGGCAGCCCGGACTGCTCCACCGCCGAGCGCAGCAGGTCGGCCACCGGATGATCACCGAGGACGGAGACGCCGAGCTGGTCGAGCAGCTCCACACCCGCGTACTCCGGTACCGAGGGGACCGTCTCGGGATGCACCCGGCCTGCGGCGAGGCCGGGCCCCGCGCACCAGGCACGGAATCCCTCCGCATCGACGCCGAAGGGGTCCGGGAACTCCCCGCGCAGCGCCTCGTCACCACGCCACACCGCCGCGACCCAGCGGTTGCCGCCCGCGCGCCGCTGCATGGCGTCGGCCGGGTCGGCCGCCCACCCGAGGAAGGCCTGTGCCTGCGGGACTCCGTCGTCGTCGGTCACCGCGAACGCGGGCGGCGGCGGCGGGGCACCGGTCCGCTCGGCCGCCATCCAGCCGTCGTGGAACTCCCGGCGCAGCTCCACCGGGAGCGCCACCCCGTCGGGCAGGACGTCGAAGCGCGGCGACTGCGGCCGAGCGCCCGGCTCGCCCGCCTTCGCCAGTTCCTTCAGGTAGGCGGCGCACAGTCCGGCGAGTTCAGGATGCTCCGACAACAGCACCCTGGGCCGGTCGCTGACCCTAGTGGACAGCAGCCACGGACGCTGCGGGTCGAAACCGTCGAAATGGACGGTCCGCAACGGCGTGCCGTCGGCGATCATCAGCAGGCCGTCCTCGTCCCGCCACAGCTCACGCTGAGCGGCGTTCCAACTCGACAGCCCGACCCCAGCGTCACGGAGCACTCGGTGGTCGACCAGGGCCGGTGCGCCGTCCAGGAAACCCGTTCCGTCCGGGGCCATGCGGACCTGCTGCGCCCAGGAGTGCAGGAAGCGCTCCGCGCCGGGTGCCACGGCGACCAGTCCGGTGTCGAAGGTGCCGCCGACGGCCAACTCCTCGGCGGCGGGCCGGAGTCCGTCCCGAGGCAGCGGTTCCAGGACTCGGGGCGCCAGCACGAGCGGGCGCTCGTGCACGGCGGGGACCACCCGGTCGAGCAGCGAGCCGACCACGTAGACCCAGGGGTCGAGATACAGGACCGGATAGCCCAGCCGCAGCAGGTGGACCAGCAGTCGAGGCCGCAGCGCGGCGCGGAGCTCCTCGCCGGTGCACGCCGTGGCCAGCCGGTTCAGCTCGGCGTCGGACACGCCGATGTCGACGGGCCGCAGCACCTCGCCGTCCCGGTCTGCCCCGCCGTCGGCGCCCGCGCCGTCCCGGCGAGGCTCGTCCACCGTCAGCAGGATGAAACGGGTGTCGGGGTGCTGAGCTCGCAGTGATCTGCGGAGCACCGTCGCGGCGGCCGCCTCGCCCGCCAAGACGATCGAGCACACCGTGATCGCCCAGGCGGTCGGCCCGTCGTCGTCGGCGTTGCGGACGACGTCGGACCGCTCGGCCCGCGGCTCGGCGACTCCGGGGAGGCCGGCCCCTGGGAGGTCCGAGGCCGCGCCGTCGAGCTCAGGGGTCTCCTCCGGCCACCGCGCCTCCAGATCGTCCTCCGGCGGGCCGGCGTCCGGCTCGGCGGCGAGGTCGGAAACAGCAGGCTGGTCTGGAGCGGCGAGGTTGGCGATGCGCTCGCCGTCTGCTGGCACATCCGTCACGGTTACCGAACCTATCGCCTCCACTGAATCACCCGTCCCATCGATCCCGTCAGAAGGTCACCGGCTGGGCGGGCGATGCCGTCGGAGATCAGAGCATCGGCATCAGGGTGCGCAGCTCGTACGGAGTGACATGACTGCGGTAGGCGTCCCACTCGGCCCGCTTGTTGCGCAGGAAGAAGTCGAAGACGTGCTCGCCGAGGGTCTCGGCGACCAGCTCAGAGGACTCCATGACCTCGAGCGCCTCGATCAGGTTCTGCGGGAGGCTGGCATAGCCCGCCGCGCGCCGCTCGCGATCGCTCAACGACCAGACGTCGTCCTCGGCGGCGGGCGGCAGCTCGTAACCCTGCTCGACGCCCTTGAGTCCGGCGGCGATGATCAGCGCATAGGCGAGGTAGGGATTGCACGCCGAGTCGAGACTGCGGATCTCCACCCGGCGGGAGGAGGCCTTGCCCGGCGAGTACATCGGCACCCGTACCAGGGCCGAACGGTTGGATCGTCCCCAGCAGACCGCGCTCGGGGCCTCTCCGCCGGTGACCAGCCGCTTGTAGGAGTTGACCCACTGGTTGGTCACCGCGGAGATCTCTCTGGCGTGCCGCAGCAGTCCTGCGACGAAGGCCTTGCCGGTCTCCGACAGTTCGTGCGGGTCCTCGGCGTCGTAGAAGGCGTTGCGGTCGCCCTCGAACAGGCTGACGTGGGTGTGCATCCCGGAGCCCGCCTGGCCGGTGAAGGGCTTCGGCATGAAGGAGGCGTTGACGCCCTGCTGGATGGCGACCTCCTTCACCACGTAGCGGAAGGTCATCACGTTGTCGGCCATGGTGAGGGCGTCGGCGTAGCGCAGGTCGATCTCCTGCTGGCCGGGCGCGGCCTCATGGTGGCTGAACTCCACCGAGATGCCCATCGCCTCCAGGGTCTCGATGGCCCGGCGGCGGAAGTGCGGGGCCGTGTTGTGGCTCGCCTGGTCGAAGTATCCGCCGGAGTCGGCCGGGATGGGCTCGGTCCCGTCGTCCGGCAGGTTGCGCAGCAGGTAGAACTCGATCTCCGGGTGCACGTAACAGGTGAAGCCCGCCTCGGTCGCCTTGGACAGCGTGCGACGCAGCACGTGCCGGGGGTCAGCCCAGCACGGCGAGCCGTCCGGCATCGCGATGTCGCAGTACATGCGCGCCGAGTAGTGCTCGCCGTCCGGGGTCTCCCAGGGCAGCACCTGGAAGGTGGCCGGGTCCGGCCTGGCCACCATGTCGGACTCGTAGGCGCGCGCGAAGCCCTCGATCGCGGAACCGTCGAAGCCGATGCCCTCGGCGAAGGCGCCCTCCAGCTCGGCGGGCGGCACCGCGACCGATTTGAGGAACCCGAGCACGTCGGTGAACCACAGCCGAACGAAGCGGATGTCCCGCTCTTCGAGCGTGCGAAGGACGAACTCCTGCTGGCGATCCATGAGCCGCAGCGTAGGCAACGCCGATGAACGGCGTGCTACGCCTCGCCGTCGATCGCCGCAGACGACGACCCGAGTCCCGCCACGCCGCGGCGTCGACGACCGTCCGGCGACCGTCGACGCCGCCGGAGATCAGCAGGTGACGTCGTCGGCGGGGACCTCGAGATCGACCAGATAGCGGATGCCGATGTCGTCCACGCAGGTCACTCCCTGAAGGAACACGCCGTGCTGATTGCCCTCGAAGGTCAACAGGCCCGCGCCCATGGCCTCGGCGAGGTCCACGCCCGCCTGGTAGGGGGTGGCCGGGTCGCCTGTGGTGGAGATCACCAGGGTGTCCGGCAGGGTCGCCGGGTCCAGTTCGAGATCCTCGGCGGTGGCGGGCACCGGCCAGAAGGAGCAGACGTCGCGCACGCCCCCCGGCTCGCGGCCGTCGTCGAGGAACGGCGCGGCCTCGCGGTAACGCCGCTCGGCCTCCTGGGCCGTCGCCTCGTCCATGCGCTCGGTCTCGTCGACACAGCGGATCGCGTTGAAGGCGTCCGTCATGTTCGAGTAGCGCCCCTCGGTGTCGCGACCGTGGTAGAGGTCGGCGACGAACATCAACATGTCGCCTTCCCCGACCGCGAGCATGGTGAGGCCTATGTCGAGCAGCTCCCACAGCTCCTGGGTGTACAGGGCCTGGATGACGCCGGTGACGGCGTCGTCGTAGGACAGCTCCCTGCCGTCCTCGGTGGGAGCGGGCGCGTCGATCAGCGGCTCGACGAGGGCGCGGAACACGGGCAGCGCCTGGGCGGGGTCGCCGCCGAGCGCACAGGTCTCGCGGGGCGCGCACCACGCGGCGAACGCGTCGAAGGCCTGCTGGAACCCGGCGCCCTGAGCCACCAGCTCGTCGACGGCGTTCTGATCGGGGTCGACGGCGCCGTCCAGGACGAGCGCCCGGACGTTGTCCGGGAACGCGTCCGCGTAGGTGCTGCCGAGCGAGGTGCCGTAGGAGAAGCCGAGGAAGGTCAGCTGCTCGTCGCCGAGGACGGAGCGCAGCAGGTCGATGTCACGGACGGCGTCCACGGTGCCGACATGGGCGAGCAGTTCCTCCCCGGAGCGTTCCACGCAGCGGGCGACGTACTCCTGAAGCCGCTCTTCGGCGGCGGCGACGCCCTCCGGCGAGGTGTCGACCTCGTTGATCAGCCGGTCCGCGTCGGCCTCGTCGTCGGTCGAGCACCGAATCTGAGGCTCGCTGGTGCCGACGCCGCGCGGATCGAAGCCGACGAGGTCGAAACGCTCGCCCAGCTCGCCGCCCGCGATCTGGGGCACGAGGCCCGCAGCGGCGACGACGCCGGACCCGCCGGGTCCGCCGGGGTTGACCAGCAGTGATCCGATCCGGGACTCCTGATCGGCGGCAGGCCTGCGGAGCAGACCGAGACTGATCGTCTCCCCGTCGGGGTCGTCGTAGTCCAACGGGGCCACGGCCCTGGCGCACTCCAGGCCGGTGCGGCCCAGCAGCGGCCGCTCCTCCTCAGTCAGGACGAAGTCGTCGCAGGGGCCCCACTGCAGCGACTGGCCGTACAGCTCGTCGAGCCCCTCGGGCACCTCGCCCGCAGGCCCCCGCTGCTCGACGGAGATCGCGGGTTCGGCGGCCCCGTCGACGGAGACGGTGCAGGCTGCGGAGACGGACAACAAGGCCAGCAGAGATGCCGCGGTCAGGGAGGCTCGGCTCAGACGTCGCACGGGGTAATCCTGCCAGTGCGGTGTGACGCGGGCCGGACCTGCTGTGACCGCGCGGTGTCGCCGTACGAAGATGTGCGCATGGCGCAGCTCCGGATGGCACTGGCTCAGGTGGACGCGACGGTCGGCGACTTGAGCGGCAACGCGACGATGATCGTGGACCGCGCACGGCAGGCGGTCGAGGAGGGCGCCCAGGTGGTGGCGTTCCCCGAGATGGTGCTGACCGGCTATCCGATCGAGGATCTCGCGCTGCGGCGTTCCTTCGCGACGGCGGCGCGCGCGGAGATGGACGTCGTGGCGCGGCGGCTCGCGGAAGCGGGCTGCGGCGGCGCCCTGGTGGTGATCGGCTACCTCGATCACGACGAGGAGGGGCCGCGCAACGCCGCCGCGCTGGTCCACGAGGGCCGGGTGGTCGAGCGCTACGCCAAGCAGCATCTGCCCAACTACGGCGTCTTCGACGAGTTCCGCTACTTCGTGCCCGGCAGGCGACTGCCGATCGTCCGCTTCGGTGGTGTGGACATCGGCGTGGTGATCTGCGAGGACATCTGGCGCGAGGAGGGGCCGACGTCGGAGCTGGCGGCGGCGGGGGTCGACCTGGTGCTCTGTCTGAACGGTTCGCCCTACGAGCGGGCCAAGGACGACACGCGGGGCGAGCTGGTGGCCAGGCGAGCCAGGGAGCTGGGTGCGCCGATGGCGTACGTGAACCTGGTCGGTGCCCAGGACGAGCTGGTGTTCGACGGCGATTCGATGATCGTCGACGGCAGCGGAGCCTGCCTCGCCCGGTCGCCGCAGTTCGTCGAGGACCTGCTCGTGCTGGATCTAGACCTTCCCCCGCGCGGCGAACAGCGAGCCGAGGAGCACGCCGCCCGTGGAACCTCGGAGATCGTGCGCACCACGATCTCCGAGTCCGTGCCGCCCGCCGCGGCAGGCACCCCGCAGCCGAGCCCCGCCGAGCCGCCGCCGCTGTCGGAGGAGGCGGAGGTGTGGTCGGCGCTGGTCACCGGGCTGCGAGACTACGTCGCGAAGAACGGCTTCCGGACGGTGCTGCTGGGGCTGTCCGGCGGCATCGACTCGGCGGTGGTCGCCGCGCTGTGCGTGGACGCCGTCGGGGCCGATCGGGTGCACGGCGTGTCGATGCCCTCGTCCTATTCCTCGGAGCACTCGAAGTCCGACGCCGCCGACCTCGCGCAGCGCACCGGGCTGCGCTACCAGGTCCAGCCGATCGTGGACATGGTCCGAGTGTTCGTCGATCAGCTCGGACTCTCGGGCCTGGCTGAGGAGAACGTCCAGGCCCGCTGCCGGGCGGTGACGCTGATGGGACTGTCCAACCAGGACGGACATCTGGTGCTGGCCACCGGCAACAAGACCGAGCTCGCGGTGGGGTACTCGACGATCTACGGCGACGCGGTCGGCGGATTCGCGCCGATCAAGGACGTGCCCAAGACCTTCGTCTGGCGACTGGCCGAGTGGCGCAACGCCGAGGCGCAGCGGCGCGGCGAGACGCTGCCCATCCCGCCGAACTCCATCACCAAGCCGCCGTCGGCGGAGTTGCGGCCCGATCAGATGGACTCCGACAGCCTGCCCGACTACCCGGTGCTGGACGCGGTGCTCGACGCCTATGTGGAGGGCGACCAGGGTTACGCGGACCTGGTGGCGGCGGGCTTCGACGCGGAACTGGTGGAGCGGATCGTCCGGATGGTCGACGCCGCCGAGTACAAGCGCAGGCAGTACCCGCCGGGCACCAAGATCACCCTGCGTGCCTTCGGTCGGGACCGGCGACTGCCCATCACCAACCGGTGGCGGGAGCACAAGCCGACGCCGGCGCAGGCTCAGGTCTGAGGGCAGGACTCTGAGGGCAGGGCAGCGAGTCCGGCTGTCGCCGCCAGGCAGGCTCAGCAACGCCTGCCGCCTGCCGACAGCCGACAGCCACTCGGCCTGCCGACTCGGCCTGCCGACTCGGCCTGCCGTCGGCCGCTGGCCTGCCGTCGGCGTCGGCCGCTCCTCGGCCGGGGACACGGCTCCGCCTCGTCGGCTGCGAGCGGCGGGCGGCGGGCGGCGGCCCCCACCGGGGCTGCGGGGCAGGCCGGACGGCCCTGCGCAGGACGGCTCCGCCCAGGGCGGCCCTGCCCAGGGCGGCCTATTCGCCGGTTCGGCCGTCGACGCGTTCGCGGAGCAGGTCGGCGTGACCGTTGTGCCTGCAGTACTCCTCGATCAGGTGGACGAGGATCCAGCGCAGCGAGCGCTTCTCCCGGCCGCCCAGCCCGATCACCTCGACGGACTCCGCCCCTGCGACGAGGGCGTCGCCGTTGGCGATCTCCGCGCGCCAGGCGTCGAACGCCTGGTCGACGTCGGCCTGCGTGACCGTCGCGGGATCGACGTCGTCGAAGTCGCCGTCGGGGCTGGCGTCGCTGTAGAACAGCGGGGGGACGCCCTCGCCCATCAGGGAGTTGCGGAACCAGCCCCGCTCCACCTCCGCGAGGTGCCGGACGAGCCCCAGTAGAGACAGTGTCGACGGCTCGACGGATCGGGTCGTGAGCTGTTGCGGCGTCAGGTCGGCGCATTTCATCGCCAGCGTCTGCCGGTGGTAGTCGAGGAAGCCCATCAGCACTTCGAGCTCGGTGCCCTGATTCGGCGGGTCACGCCTGTCATCGGTCATCGAGGCATGATGTCGGCTGCTCGTGGCCGGTGCACCTGGTTTTCCTCACCTTCGCCTACGGCGGGCGGCCGGGCAGGCCGCTCCGCGCTCGGGCCGCGCAGCACCGTTCCTGCGGCCGGGGCCTGCTCAGACGCAGCAAACGCCCGCCGACGTGAGCAGCATCCCCCCGCGTCGAGCTGTGAAGCCGATCCCACCCGGCTGCCTCACCGCCCCCGTTCGTGACACGCTCGATGTCAGGACCATTCACGATGACCCAGGGACCTGCTCGCAGGCCTTGAGGGAGGACGGTCGACGATGACCACGGTTCGTGAGGACGAGCAGCCCGCGCCGTACGGCACCGGGGCTGCCACGACCAAACCCGCCCGGCGAGTCCGGGTACATCACCTGCGGGAGATGAAGGAGCGCGGCGAGGCCTGGCCGATGCTCACCGCGTATGACATGTACACCGCGAAGATCTTCGATCAGGCGGGCATTCCCGTGCTGCTGGTCGGCGACTCGGCGGCCAACAACGTGTACGGCTACGAGAGCTCGCTGCCGGTGAGCACCGAGGAGATGCTGCCGCTCGTCCGGGCGGTCACCCGGTCGGCGAGCCGCGCGCTGGTGGTCGCAGATCTGCCCTTCGGCAGCTACCAGGCTTCGCCGGAGCAGGCGTTGACCACGGCCGTGCGGATGATGAAGGAAGGCCGCGCCCATGCGGTCAAGCTGGAGGGCGGGAGCCGCTTCGCCCCCCAGGTCGAGGCGTTGACCTCGGCGGGCATCCCGGTGATGGGACACATCGGCTTCACCCCGCAGAGCGAGCACGGCCTGGGCGGTTATCGGGTCCAGGGGCGCGGCGCGAGCGCCGACGCGCTGGTGGCCGACGCGCTGGCGTTGGAGGCGGCCGGGGCCTTCGCGGTGGTGTTGGAGATGGTGCCCGCCGAGGTCGCCAAGCGCGTGACGGCGGAACTCGCGATCCCCACCGTCGGCATCGGAGCGGGGCCGGACTGCGACGCGCAGGTCTTGGTGTGGCAGGACATGGCAGGCCTCAACCAGGGGCGGTCGCCGCGTTTCGTCAAGCGCTATGCCGACGTCGCAGGCGTGCTGTCGCAGGCGGCGAGTGAGTTCGCCGCCGACGTGCGCGGCGGGAGCTTCCCCGCCGAGGAGCACTCCTTCCACTGAGGGGTCGACGAGACGCCGAGTGCCCCGGCGCGCGGCCTGGAACGCCACGGCTCGAGCGCGTTGGGGCTGCCTGGCCCGATGGTCGTGCACGCCTCGGTGTTCTCTCGGGTTCCGGTGTTCTCTCAGGTTCCGGTGTTCACACGGGCCTCGGCACGCACGGCAGGCGGAACGGCGATTCCGCCGGGCCGAGAGGGCTGGTGGCGGACGGTCGCTGCCGACCGTCCCCATCGGCTCCGCCTGCCGCCCCGGCTGGGCCGACTCCGGCCGGGCTGATTCCGATCTGGCTCCCATTCGTCCCGGCCCCGGCTCGACCGGGCTCGAGCGGTTCGGATCTCGACCAGTTCTGATCAGACCCGACCGGCCCCGGCGGCTCCAGACCTCGGCGGGGCCGCGGCTGGACGCTGCGGGGCGCGCATGGACACGGAACGTGTCGATAGTCGCGATCGACGACAGCGACGACGCGGCAGGCGATAGGGGCCTCAGGGACGGAGACTGCGACGGCAGGACAGGATGCGAGGTCATGCCGCAGATCATCTCGGACGAGAATCACCGCAGGTAGTGTCAACTGTCATGAGTTTTCCATGACAGTTGACACCGATCTTCATGACAACTGTCATGAACCACGCTCGTCCGGCAGCGTCGCCGTCGACGCGCGACTACCGTGAGTGCATGGACGGAGACCAGACGGGCGCGCTGTCGTACCCCTGCGGCGCGGCAGGCTGCCCACATCGTCAGCCGAGGACGGCCCCGGCTCGGCAGTGCGCCTGTCTGCCGGTCGGCGCCCCCGATCACCGGGCCCGCGTCCATCGACCACGCACGGACGCCCGGGCAAGGCTTTCGACGGCGGACGAGCGCAGCGCCGGCCTGCCCGGCCCGCGCGGATCGGCTTTCCACGCCCCGCCGACGGGAACAGACGGCGTCCCGCCGGTGTCAGACGGCAGGCGGCGGGGTGCCGTCCCCGAACGGGCTGCCGCCGAGCGCCGCCCTGCCGTGCGGCGAGTGCCAGCCCGCGAGATCAGGTCCCGCCGGCACGATCCGACTCGGGTTGATCCGCTCGTGGGTCTGGTAGTAGTGCCGCTTGATGTGGTCGAAGTTCACGGTGTCCCCGAAGCCGGGTGTCTGGAACAGGTCCCTGGCATAGGCCCACAACACCGGCAGTTCGGTCAGCTTGTTCCGGTTGCACTTGAAGTGGCCGTGGTAGACCGCGTCGAACCGCACCAGGGTGGTGAAGAGCCGGACGTCGGCCTCACTGATCGACTCCCCCACCAGGTAGCGACGTCCGGCCAGCCGGTCCGACAACCTGTCGAGTTCGCCGAACAGATCCGCGAACGCCGCCTCGTAGGCCTCCTGCGAGGTGGCGAAGCCTGCCCGGTAGACGCCGTTGTTGACATTGCGGAAGATCGGCTCGACCACCTCGTCGATCTCCGCACGGGCCGCCGCCGGATACAGGTCCGGGGCGCCGGGACGGTGGAAGTCGGCCCATTCGGTCGACAGGTCCAGCGAGATCTGCGGATAGTCGTTGGTCACGACCTGCCCGGTCCGGGTGTCCACCAGACTGGGCACGGTCACCCGGCCCTTGAACTCGGGGTCGCGGGCGAGATAGGCCTCGGCCAGGAACTCGATGTCCAGCACCGGATCGCGACCGCCGGGATCGAGGGTGAACCGCCAACCCCGATCGTCGCGGATCGGATCGACGACGCCGAGGGACAGCACGTCCTCCAGGCCCAGCAGTCGCCGCACGATGATCGATCGATGCGCCCACGGACAGGCCGTCGACACCACCAGTCGATAGCGATCCGGCTCCACCGCGTGGCCCGCCGAGCCGGACGCGGTGATCCGATCGGTGAAGCGGTTCGCCTGTCGGACGAACTCGCCCTTGGCCGAGGTCTCCGCCGTGAACTGCGCACCAGACATGTCGGCAAGCCTAGGCCGGGGAGCCGGGCCTCGGCGGACTGTCGCGGTCGGCGGCGCGGGTCGACCGTGCCTCGGCGGAGCCTGCGAGCCGGTCGAGCACCGGATCGAGTGCCCGGCCCAGCACGGCCGCTGCCTCGGCGAGGGAGGGACCGTGCCAGGTGAGGTGCCTGCCGGAGATCAACGCCACCGGCACGCCGGGAAAGGCCTCCGGGCCGTCCCCCGGGTGAAAGGCGTAGGGCTCGTCGGGCAACACCAGCAGATCGGCCGCGCCGTCTTCGAACAATCCGCGCAGTTCGGCGAGACTCGGTCTCGGATACCGCTCGGCGTCGGCGGGCGGGCCCGTGAGGGTGTCGCCGGGGTCGCAGGCGTTGGCCAGGCCCAGTCTGCGCAGCAGGTCGCCCGCGAACGTGTCGCGGCCGAGGACCACCCACGGCCTGCGCCACACCGGCACCACCACCCTGGCCCGGACCGGGGGCACCTGCTCCCAGTCCGACGCCGCCTGCCGCCACCAGGCAGGCAGTGTGACGTCGAACACCTCGACGAGCAGCCGACGCAGGGAGTCCAGTGCCTCGGGCACGGTCGCAGGCGCCGCCGTCACCCACACCGGGATGCCCTGCGCCCGCAGTTCCGCGACGTCCTGCGGCCTGCTCTCCTCGCCGTTGGCCAGCACCAGGTCCGGCGCCAGCTCGATCACCTGGGCCACGACCGGGTACTTCGAGCCGCCCACCCGGACCACGTCCAAGTCCGCCGGGTGCACGCAGTAGTCGGTGGCGCCGATCAGGGCGTCGGGTGCGACGGAGGCCACCGTCTCGGTCAGCGACGGGACCAGCGAGACCACTCGCCTCGGCGCGCTGGGCACCGAGACCGCGGCACCGAGATCGTCGCGGCGGATCACGACTCGGCGCTCCCCCGCACGCAGGCATTCCCCGACAGGTCGGGACTCGCCAGCTGCTCAGTGTCATGGGAGTCGTCGCCCGTCGAACCGGCGGCGGCGATGACCAGCCCGCGCATCGGGCCGCCGCGCCTGCCCGCTCCGTCCACAGAGCTCCCGGACGATGCGGCGTCCGCCGAACCCCGCCGGGCCGCCTCGGTCGAGCCCGCCACGGCCGGTCCCTCGGCGGCCCCGGGCGAACTCTGCGAACCGGCCTCCACAGCCTCGAAACGAACCTGCCGGGTCGTCGGGTCGGCGGCGGCCAGCCGCACCCGGAGCCGTCCGCCCGGTGGCAGGCCGACCTCATACCGGGCCAGCACTGGCGGGTCCGTGATGAAGAGCTCACTGCCGGTGTCCCCGGAGCGCACCACCGTCGCCTCGAACTCCTGACCGACCCGCGAGGCCAGCACCCAGGCCTCACTCTGGCTCACGCAGGCCCGTTCCACCCGGCCCGCGAGCTGGTCCGAGGCGCCCATCAGCGATGGCAGCCTCGGCAGCGCGGCAAGCGCCCACTCGGCGGGTTCGACGCCGGCTTGAGCCGCGAGACAGATCTCGGTGCCGAAGCGGTCCACCAGCCGCCGCAGCGGCGCGGTCACGTGGGCGTAGGGAGCGCCGATGCCTGCGTGACCGTTGTTCGCCGGGGCACCGGAGTCGAAGGCCGTATAGCCCGCACCACGCAGCAGCCGGGTCGCGTCCATGTACAACGCCATGGACTCGGGTCTGGTGGGGTCGAGCCCGGCCAGCAGCTGGGCGGGCCCGGTGTCGGCGGGCCACGCCACACCCAGCGCCCGCGCGCCGGCGCGCAGCCGGTCCACGGCCGGGGCGTCGGGATCGGGCAGGGTTCGCAGCACACCGATCCCCGCTTCCAACATCATCTCCGCCGCGACCATGCCGGTGAGCAGCGATATCTCGGCGTTGAAGTCGTCGATCTCGGAACGCCGTCGAATGGCGGGACGCCAGCCGCCTGCGCCGTCGGAGACGACCTGTTGATCGGGCAGTTCCAGCTCGATGGCGCCTCGCCGCAGCGCGAGGGCACGGCGCAGCCTGCCCAGTTCCGGGAGCAGGGCGATCGAGGGGTGCGGCGTGCCTGCCGCCAGTGAGGCGGCCACGGTGTCGAAGTCGAGGCAGGCCACCGAACGCACCAGCGCCCGGCAGACCGAGGCCGTTTCGACTTCGCCTTCGGCATCGAGGTCCATCGTCCACAGCACGGCGGGTCGGACCCGGTCGGGCAGCAGGCTGGCGACGTCCTCCGACAGCACCGGCGGATGCATGGGGATCACGCCGTCGGGCAGGTAGAGGGTCTGTCCGCGTCGGCGGACCTCGGCATCGAGCAGTCCGTCGGGCACGACGAACGCGCCGAGGTCGGCGATCGCGTAATGCACGCGATAACCACGCCGCCGCCGCTCGATGTACATGATCTGGTCGAGGTCCTTGGCGCCGGGCGGATCGATGGAGGCCAGCGGGAGGTCGGTGGCGTCGCGGCGCGGACCGACGGCCAGATCCCGGCCGACCGCCTGTTCGGCTTCGACGAGCACGCCGGCTGGAAACCCCGAAGGCAGGCCGAACTCGGCACGCACCTGGGTGAAGTCCTGGCCTGCGGCTGTGCTGCGGCTCGTCCTGGCGGGCACGGTCTTCGACCCTACTGGGAATTCGCCGCTGAACACACCAGGTTCTTCCCTGACTTCGCACCGTGATGGAATCATCAAGGGTAGTCACCGCTAGTCACGGTTGATCACGCAATGGACATCCCTCTGCCGCGAGGAGCCTCCGGTGCACACCCCCCTCGGCCCGCCGTCCGATGACGCCGTCAACCCGACTCACGACCCGGCCCAGCCCGCCCCGATGCCTTCGTCCCGCGAAGCGGCCGCCCCACGCCGCGCCGCAGGCCCCGCCGATCCCGACCGGGACGACGACGTGCTCGCCACCGAGGCCGCCCGCCGGGCGGACCGGGCCGACGCCCGTGCCGAGACTCCGGCCGGGAATCCCGGCGCAGGCAGTGCCACGCCAGGACGCCCCGCCGTCGACATCCGAGGCGGTGACACGCCGGGGCGCGGCCCCGTGATCGCAGGCCCGGTGGTCGCGGGCGTGGTCACCGACGCCGCAATCCCCGAATCTATGACCATCGACACGGTGAGCGCCGATGGCGGGCGCCGAAGCACGCCCGCCGGGCCGTCCGCAGCCGCAACGGCCCCCGCCCCCGCGATCGTCGACTCGACCGGGACCGCCGTCGCGACGGAGCCCGACAGCGTGGGAACCAGGATCACCGTCGGTGGCGCCGAATCCGCGACCACTCCGACATCCGCATCCGCATCCGCATCCGCATCAGACTCGACATCGACACCCGCGCCGACACCGACAACCTCGGCACCCGAAGCCGCAGGCGTCGGGACCGGAGCCGGGACCGGCACCGCCACGGCAGGCACCGCGACCTCCGCCGCCGACGAGACCACGACCACCGCGAGGCAGGCCCGGCCCGAGAGCGGTCCCGACGCCCCGCCCGTCGGCCGCCCCGACTCCGTCAGCGAGGCGGCCGCAGCCAGGACCGCCGCAAGCGGGCAGGCCCAGCGCCCCGACGGCCGAGCCGCAGCCGACCGAGCCGCCGAGCACCGGACCGCCGATCGCCGGGCTGCCGGGGAGACGACCGACGACATCGCCGCCCAGCGCCCCGCCACTCGTCGGGAACCCCGCGTGGGCGGCCCGTCGACGTCCGCAGGCTCGTCCGAGTCTCGTCGCCCGCTGCCGCCGCCGCTGCCGACCGGCGGCAGCGCCTCGGTCCCGCGAAGCCGCGTCGATCTGAGCGCCTGGCTCGGCGCGCTGTTGAGTCTGCCGTGGACGCTGAGCAGCCTCGGTCTGCTGCTGGTCATCGGCTCGCTGCTCGGCGATCACGTGTGGGCGCCGCTGAGCTGGCTCACTCCGGTGGTGTGGCTGCTCTCCGCCTCGGTGATCTTCCTGCCCGGCTGTGAGAGCCTGCTGGCCCGGGTCTCCTTGAACTCCCGGCCGCCGACCGAGGGCGAGCGCCGCATCCTCGAGCCGGTCTGGGATTCGGTCCTGGACGACGTGGTGGCCGATCCGCGCCGCTTCCAGCTGTGGGTTCAGGACGTGCCGGAGTTGAACGCCGCCGCGGCGGGCGGGCGGATCGTCATCGTCACCAAGGGGGCGCTGCAGCTGCCGCCGCACACCCTCGCCGCCGTGCTGGCCCATGAGCTCGGTCACCACCTCGGCGGCCACTCGCTGGTCCTGCGCCTGCACGGCTGGTACTCGATTCCGATCCGGCTGTTTCTCGGTCTGACCGTGGCGCTGGCCCGGCTGGTCGGCGCGATCGGCAACGCGATCACCAGGACCGGCAGCGCGGTGGGCATGGCGATCGGCCTGATCGCGCTCGTCGCGGGCCTCGCGTTCGCGGTCTACCTCAGTCCGATTCTGCTGCTGGTGCCGGTGGCCTCGGTGCTGCTTGCCGCCGCGAGCCGGCTGAGCGAGATCCGTGCCGACCGGATGGCCGCGCAGCTCGGCTACGGCCCCGCGCTGATCGAGGTGCTGACCCGGTGGATGCGCGACGGCCATGCGGCCAATCGCACCCCGCCCGGCCTGCGGGCCAGGCTCTTCGCCTCACATCCCTCACACAGTCGACGAATTCGGAAGCTGGAGGACTATCTCGGGCGAGGTCCGGCCCGCTGATCACCGAGCTGCGGGCCGTCCGGCGTGGGCGGCATGTCGGTCGGCCCGCCCACGGGGCACGCGACGGCACCGGAGACGACAGCCGAGGAGAAGGACGTCACCCGCATCGCGGCGGTGCGGACGGTCAGTCCTCGTCGTCGTCCTCGTCACGCCAGGCCCGGTCCTGCTCGTCGGCCTCCTCGGTCCGGGCTTTCGCGATGGCCAGGGCATTCGAGGCCGTCGTGGCATCGGGGTAGGGACCGAGCCGGTCCAGGGATCGACACCCCGAACCGTGCTCGACCTTGCCGTGCTTCAGGCAGTAGTACCAACCAGCGGGATCGACCACTCCCCGAGCGTGGCACGTCCGACCGCCGCTGTCATCCGCGTGGGCGCACGCGCCCCGGCCCCGGCCGCCCGGTCGACCTCGCACGGGCGGCCCCGGAGCACAGGAGCGTCGACGGACCGAGGCCGACCCACACCGGTCGCGAGAGCGTCCGCCCTCGATGCCATGCCCCGAGCTGCCGAACCGACTCGGCCGGAGTCGCTGCGGCGCGCATACCGGGAGGTCCCGACCGGACGAGGAGCAGGGCGAGCTGCACAGCCGCTCGGGAGCACCCGGCCCGGCGAACAACCCGCCGCGTACCCGGCTTCGAGCCAGCCGGACGGGCGTCACGCGGAGCCGTTGGCCTTCGCCGCAGGCTGTCGGACGAGCGGGTCCAGACAGGACACCAGGACCGTCCGGTCCTCCGGGTCCTCGATCCGTCTGCCGTTGCGCTCCCGATAGACCAGTTCGCCCTTAGTGTCGATCTCCACCAGGCAGCCGACCTCGGCCAGTTGCTCCTCGTCGAGGTCGATCAGTCGTTCACTGCGCGAGGGCACCACCCGGTACACCGGCCACGGCAGGTGACCGTGGGCCTGATGGAACTCCGCGAGCAGGTGGACGAGCTGCTGCTGCCAGGGAAGCGGCATCGACTCCACCAGGTTTCGAGGCAGCACCGCGTACGTCGCGTCCACGCCCGCCCGACCATGGGCCTGTGCGCCCGACAGGTAGTCCCGCAACGGGGAACTCGACGCGGGAGGACCTGCGTGTCTGGGGATCGGCTCTGGCGAGAACATGCTCCTCCTCGGGTCGTGCTGTCAGTCAGGTCAGCTGGGTGGCGGGCCCTGGGCGGATCGCGGTCGGAATCAACTTGCCGCCGTCCCAGAGCGGCGCTCGTTGGACCACGTCACCCGGCTGAGGGGCATGCACCACCTCGTTGTTGCCGAGGTACAACGCGACGTGGTCGACCGCTCGCGGACTGCGTCCGGCCCCCCAGAAGATCAAATCACCTGGGAGCGCCTCGTCAAGAGGCACCGGCGTGCCCGCTCCGAGGAACTGGTCCTGGGATACTCGCGGGATCGTGACGCCTGCCGCCTCCCAGGCCCGCAGCGTCAGCCCCGAGCAGTCGAAGGTGCCCGGCCCGGTCGCGCCCCAGACGTAGGGCTTGCCGATCTGATCCAGCGCGAAGTCGATGGCCAGCGCGGCCCGCTCGTCGGCGGGCGGCAGGTCTTGACAGTCGTTGATGTCGGTGACTCCGCCGAGTTCGGAGATCAGGAAGACAGCCATCGACTCCCAGCGGTGGTACCGGTCGGGGAAGGCCGACCGCTCCACCGCCTGCGCGGCGTCGCCCGGCCGCATCTCCTCCCAGCCCGGCACGCTGAGCAGGACGTCGTAGAACTTGTTGATCTGATAGACGGGGTCCTGCAACTGCGCAGGCGTGCCCCAGCCCATCGAGGGCCGCATCTGGAAGATCCCCAGCGAGTCCCGGTCGCCGTAGTCCAGGTTGTGCAGGTTCGACTCCGTCTTGCCCGCCTGAATGGCGATCTGCCAGGCCCTGGGCGACTCCTCGCGTTCCTGTCCGATGCCGATGATCTGCCCGGTGATCTCCAGCGACTCGTCGTCGAGCGTGGCGGCGTCGCGCTCCCCGAGATCGGCGTCCTCACCGCCCCACAGGCCGTGCTGCGGCACGCAGTAGCTGTAGGTGTCGGCATAGGCCGTCCCGCCGGTCACGACCGTGCTGACGCCGCCGTAGACGAGGAAGGCGATGAAGGCCGTCGCCCCGAGGAAGCCGAAGAGCATCAGTTTGCGCATCAGGCACTCACCTGGTTGTAGGCCGACACACGCCACTGCTCTTCGCGGACGATCAGGGTCAGCTCAAGCGGCTCGGTGTTGGTCGGCAACAGGACGGTCAGGGTCGAGTCGCCGGCGTCCAGCAGCTCGGGGTCGCCGATGATCTCGTCGAAGGGAATGTTCCTCGGGTCGACGGAACTCATCACCGCCAGCCGTTCCTCCGTCGTGAACGGGGCGAGCCGGGCCAGCCACTCCTCGGTGTCGGCCGCCTCCTCGTGGCTCAGCCAGGCGGCGCCCCATTCGCGCGCCACCTCGATGCCCTGCTCCTCCGGCGGGGGCGGCAGGGCGGGCTCGGTGAGGTCGATCGAGGGCGGAGCGGCGTCCTCCCACTCCGTCGTGGGGGTCGCCGTCGAGTCGCCGAGGCCCGGCTGGCCGTCGCCGATCGTCGCGTCCGTCCCGTCGGTGTCCCGACTCACCGGGGTCGACGCCGGATCACCGGCCCGCGGCGACTCGGCCTGGGGCTGCTCGGGAAGCAGGATGCCCATGCCGGTGACCAGCAGGGCCAACAGGACGATGGTGAAGACCAGATGCCGGGGCGAACGCATCGGCCAGCCCCAGAGCCTGCGATACACCGCGGCCCTGCCTCGATTGGTGCGGATCGGCACGGTCGCTCCTCACTGACTCACCGGACATCGCCGCCTTCTCGGACCTCCAGGCCGCGAGAAGGCCGATACACCACGAACACGGGTCTGCCCTGGACGACCTCCATCTCCGCCCGACGCGGCGAGGCGACGGGACCGCGACCGGGCACGCCCGGCTCGGACGACATCCGCGAGGGCAGCACGACGGCGTCCTCCTCCCTGCGGTCCCATCCGCCGCTGACCGGCGAGGTGTCCACCACCCGGCTGCTGCGGGGCGGCATCCCGCCCGCCGCCGCACGGTCGGCGGTCGAGGCACGAGGCGGAGAGCCGCCTGCGGCATAGGGCGCCGCGCCGCCGACGCCCGGCGGCAACGCCGGTGCCCCGTCGGATCTGCCTGCGGGCAGTGCCTCCGCCGAGGCCGATCCGATGCCGGTGTTCGCCGTCACGGTGGTCCGGTCCATCCGCTCAGCGGTCACGGTGGCCGGGTTCGCCGCCTCCGGCCGGATGCGCTGCCTGCCTCGGGTGGGGGCGGTCGAATCGTCCTCATCGGACTCACGGACCTGATCCCAGAACTCGTCCTGCGGGGTGCGCTGCTTCTCGCCGCGCTTGCGGAAGAGCCCCGGCGGCCCCTTGGGCAGACTGCCGCCCACGGCACCCGCCGAGAGCTCGACCATCTGCCACATGCGACGGAAGGGTTTGACGATCATGAAGAGCACGACGGTGATCAGGATGGCCAGCAGCATCTGCGCCAGCAGCGAGAGCCCGCTGGCCGAGTTGAACAGCCAGGTCAGGATCAGCGTGTGCACACCGGCCAGCGCCGAGACCACCACGACGTTGAGCAGTGCGGCACCCACCGCGCGGCCCACTCGCCGCAGCACCTCGTGCTGGATCATCGCGATCAGGCCGATGATCGGACCGGCCAGGATCAGCACCCGCAGCAGCACCTGGGCCAGCAGGATCGCCGCCTTGGCGAGGAGCTGGAACAACGCGTAGGCGAAGCCCTGGATCATCGCGAGGAAGCCCGCGCCCATCCGGCTGCCGTCGACGCCCTGGAAGTAGCCGTAGGAGCTGCCCATCTGGTCGGCGATGGCGTGGAACGCGGCCTGCTTCTCGTCGGGGGCCTCGGCGTCGAGCCCCGCCGCGACCTCCTCCTTCGTCCAGGCCTGCGCGAGCACCAGGTCTCGGCCGAGTGCCTCGGCCTGCGGCGCGTCGGTGGCGCCGAACTCGCCGCGCAGCCAGTTGTCGTAGACGACCCGTTCGTGCAGCAGTTCGGGTAGCGCGTTGCGCTCGTCGACGTCGACCTCCTCCAGGAAGCCCGCCTGCACGGCCGAGGTTCCGGTGATGAGGATGTCGTCGAGCAGGTTCGTATAGATCAACGGCGTCAGATAGGTGGCTGCGGCCAGCCAGATCGCCGCCAACGCCCACATGCCTCGTCTGCTGATCCCGGCCAGGTCGCCGCGCCAGATCTGCCGGAACATCAGGATGCCGAGGACGATGGCGAGGATGCCGAAGAGCGGGGTGTACACGGTGTCGTAGAGGGCGTTGGTCCCGGTGGTGATCAGACCGTCCAACGGGCCCATCAGGTCGCCGTCGAGCAGCGCGTAGTGCAGGCCGTTGGTGGCGCTGACCAGGTTCTTGCCGACGTTGAACAGCTGGTTCCCCGCCCAGGTGTCGATCAGGGCGTTCGGGTTGCGCATACCCTCCGGCCCGCAGCCGAGGTCGTAGGTGTGCCACACCAGCCCCGCATAGCCGACCTCGTCGTAGACGCTGCCCGGCTGGCCGGTGCCCATCGGGGCCGGGTCGAAGGCGCCGACCATGCCCGCACCGGGCCGTTCGGGGTTGGGCGCCACGCGACACCCGTCGTTCTGCGCGTTCGCAGGTGCGCCGAGGATGATCTGGGCGCCCAGCACCGCGACCACCACGGCCAGTGCGCGACGACGAGCCCGCCCGGCAGGCCGGGTGAGGCCCGACTCGGCCCTTCGGCGGGCGGCACGTCGCCGCAGCGCTCGGAATCCTGCCGCCAGGAGCAGCAGGACCCCGACCAGCAGCAGCGTCGTGATCATGCCGAGTCGTCCCTGCCTGGGTCACGGCTGCGGTCCGCGCCGCCGCGGGCCATGCCGTTCACTCCCACCTCGTCGAGCTCCCTCGGCTCGATCTCCCTGGCGTCGATCTCCCTGGCGTCGATCTCCCTGGGATCGATCTCCCTCGGATCGAGGTCGGCGTCCAGGATCGGGTCGAGGGCGACCTCGTCGCGCCCCTCGGCACGATCGGTCGGCCGTTCCCTCGGCACGCCGCCCCGTGCGGTCGACCTCGGGTCGGCCGCCCCGGTGGGGGTGGTGTCCAGCGCGGAGCGCAGGTGGCCGAGATGCGGGCCGGAGAAGTCGATGCGGATGCGTTCCACTCCGCCCGCTCCGTCCCCGAAGATGAACTGGCGGGGCGCCATGTCCCGCTCGGTCGAGGCGCGGTGGCCGGTGGGCCTGCGCCCGAGGCTGGCCACGACCTGCTCGTAGCCCGCGCCGACCGGGACCTTGAGCAGCCGCAGCGCGTCGGCCTGGGCGTCCTCGTCGTCCACCCGGCCGATGAAGACCGAGTCCAGCAGCGACACGAAGCCCTGCATCTTGAGGAAGTCGCCGGGAACCTGGCTGGAGAGCAGGACTCGGACGTTCCACTTCCGGGAGTCACGGGCGAACCGGTTCATCAGGACGCGACCGGTGGGCACCTCGGAGAGGAAGAACGCCTCGTCGATCCAGACGCCCTTGCGCTCGTCCTTGGGCCGTTCGTAGATCGACCGCTGGGTCAACCAGGCCGCGAGATTGAGCAGCTCGACGCCCAGCGACTCGGCGTCGGTCCAGTGCTCCCGCCCGATCCCGTCCTTGGGCATGGTCAGACCCGCCATCGTGAGCACCGTGAGACGGTCGTCTCGCTGATGTGAGTACGGGTCGGCGTCGTCCTCCGGGATGAGCAGCGACATGCGCTCGCGGAGTTCGTCGAGGAAGTCGGCGACGACCACGGCGTGCTCGCGATGCTCGCTGGCATCGCGGCGCAGCGCCTCGAACACGAGACCGGGATGGGCGTCGGGCCTGCCACCGATGGTGCGGACCGCGCGCAGCAGGACGATGCGGGTCTGCGCCAGCCGGGACACCTCGTAGGGCAGGAGTCCGGTGAGGACGTCCAGCACCAGCCGCCGCCGGGTGGCCGCCGACAGGGCACGCTCGCGCCGCCAGGCCCGTTCCGGGTCCTCCTCGTCCATGAAGTGCTCGAGCTGCGGCTCGGCCACCACCCGGTACGGATTGAGGATGCCCGGCTCGGCGTTGAGCAGGTTGATCGGCCGGGCATAGGGCCGCAGCTCCGGCAGCTCGCAGAGGGACGCGAGCGGACCGGACGGGTCGAGCAGCGTCCAGTTCGCCCCGGCCCGCAGCGTCTTGTAGACGATGCCGCCGCCCAGGAACGACTTTCCGCCGCCCAGCCCGGCCACCATCGCCGTCAGTCCGGAGGCGTCGCGGACCTCCTGGGCCATCCAGGGGTCCCAGGCCACCGGTCGCCGAGTGGCGGTGCAGGTCTCGCCGAGCAGGATGCCGCGCCGGTCGCCGACGTCGGCGGTGGCGGCGGGCACCGAGGAGGCGGCCCAGACGACCGAGCCCCGACGCTGATACGCCCCGGAGGCCAGCGGCTCGCCGGGGATGAACTCGCGAGCCATGCCGTACTGGGCCTCGGGGTGCTCGATGGCGACCTTCGGCTTGTACAGCTCCAGCATCTGCTGGGCCAGGCGCAGCGCCTCGCGCTCGGTGGAACCGGCCACGGCCAGCCGCCACCAGGACCGCACGCGCGTGGCCAGCGCGGTGAAGCCGGTGGTCATCTCGTCGTCGATCTCCAGCACCCTGGAGGCCTGCCTGGACAGCGACTGCGGCGGCTCCAGCTCGTGCTCGTCGGTGTAGTGCCGGACCTGCGAACGCACCTTGTTCATCTGACGTTGCAGCTCGCCCGCGACCTCTTCCGGTCTGCGCACGTAGATCCGCGCCGACCACTCCACCGGGGCGGGCAGGCGGTCGGCACGCTGCATCCACGGGTCGTCGACCTCGGGGATGCGCAGTCCGTGCATCATGCCGACGGTCAGCACCGCGACGTGTCGGGTCATGCCCGCGTTGGAGCCCGTGCGGCCTCGGACGGTGACGGTCGGGGCGTACGGGTCCTGGTGGAGGTCGGCCGCGTCGGTGAACGACGCCAGGTCCTCCGGTTCCCAGGTGTCCGACGGCACGGCGGGCATGTTGCGCGGGGAGGGCAGCCCCAGCGAGCACGACCGGTGCATCAACCAGGACATCTCGTCGGCGGTGACCGGCCTGCCCTCGAGCCCGGCCGAGCCCATCACCTGGTCCAGGTGCTCGATCTCGCTGTCGAGCGCGAGCAGCTCGGCGTCAACGGCCTCGGGGAAGATGCGGCGCAGCAGGGGCGCGGCGCGTTCCACGGCCCGGTCCATCACGTTGCGGGTCTGGACCTGGACGCCGAGATAGACCTCCTTCTCCGCCATCGAACGGCCCATGAGCTGCTGCTGCTCGCCGACCATGTAGTCGTCGAAGGTCATGGCGCCCTGGGTGTCGGGCAGCCTGCGCACGGCGTTGTGCACGTGCGCCTCGGCCCACATCCGGATCGGATACGGCCGGGTGGTGGCCCGCAGGTGCAGCCAACGGCCCTGGAGTTCGGCGTACTGACCCCCGATCGCGTGGATCAGGTCTTGGCGCTGGGCGTCGGAGCGGAAGGACCAGCGCTGCGGCGCCAGTCGGTACCAGGCGTAGACGTCCTGGCTGGTGCGCAGCAGGTGTCCGTCGATGCTGCGCGCCAGGATCGACGGGGTGTAGGTGGGGATCGACTGCTCGCCGGGGAGCCTGCGATCCCGCCGCTTCTTGGCCGCCTTGCCGCCGCGAGGCTCGCCTGCGTACGGCTCAGTGTAGCGGCGAGACGCGGCGGAGCCCCGTCCGGACTTGCTGCCCCGGGAGCGTTTCCGGGGCTCCGGCTCCCTATCGCCTCGGCGCCCGGACACGGCGGACCTCCTTGTTCTTCTTGCGAGCAGAGCCGCGGGACGGACCTCGGCCCGCAGGTCGCCTGCCGGACCTGCCGGACCGCCTCGGCCGAGGTCGCTGAGGGTGCACCCGGATCCGGTCGGCGCTCACGGCGCCGCCCCTGGCCGAGTTGGTCTGTCGGGGTGCGGTCAGCTCGCGCACCCACATCGCCAGTACCGAGGCGAACGGCCGCTCGTGGCTGATCCGCGAGCAGATGAAGGTGGTGAGGGCGACGGTGATGACGACGGCCCACGCGGTGGAGAAGAAGTCGAAGCCGATGCCCATCTGCCGTTCGACGGTGAGCACGACCAGCAGGACGAGGACCCCGATCCCCCAGGCGACGTAGCGAGCCCGCCACGGGAAGGTCGCCTTGGGCGGACCGAGCCAGACTGCATCGACCCGATAGACCTCGTCATCGGTGCGGATTCGCACGTCCGATCACCCGCCGAACAGGCTGGCGAGCCAGGTGCCGATGTTGATGCCGCCGCCCGTCACGGCCAGACCGATCACCGCCAAGGCGATGAAGATGCCGCCGACCCGGCGCATCACACCCGCGTTGTCACCTCGCCCGGCGCCGAGCCAGAGCAACAGGATCGCCACGGTCAGCAGAAGCAGGGGCAGGACGTTGTCGAGCATCCAGTCCTGGATGCCACCGGTGCCGAGGGCGCCCTGCGCCAGGGTGTACACAGCCGTCGCGGTCATCGCTTACTCCCGAGGATGAGGAGCGTGGTCATCGGGCCGAAGCAGGGTGCTGCGGCCCCGTGGGGCACCTTCGAGTACAGCATGCCCGGCGGGCAAGGTGCACTGACAAGGGTGCCAGGTCTCGACGCAAAGACGATCCCTTCGTCCTCGGCTTCGCCTTCTCCAGCGCCACCCATCATCATGGCGAAGTCCGGGGTCGTGAATAGCCGCACCCTGTTTCTCCCAACTGCCGAGAAGGTTCACCCGCTTGCGCCCAATATGGTTACACAAAGTGATCGTTAGCGGCCGTGAAAATCCCTCGTCGCACGTTTCCACACCCTCACTTCACACGGCAGGTCCGAGGGGATCGGCCGCGCGTCGGAGCCGACTCGACGATGCGCGGGATTCGCGGCGCCTCGCTGAACTGCGAGAACGTGATCAGGGACGACAGGGCGGAACCTTCGCGGACGTGGCGGGTGACGAGGAGACGACCGCACGATCCACGTGGCCGCCGGGCAGAGGCTACCGAGAGCGATCTTGTGCGCAATCGCCGGGCATCGGTCACTGTTGGTACCGCTGGACTTCGTCCGCCGCGCGCGGCTCGACGTCGTCCGCCCCGCTCCCCGTCGCCGCCTGCACCCGGCGACGCCGCAGCAGATCCCAACATTGATCCAGGGCGGATTCCACGCGACGCAGTCGATCGGTCTCGTCGGCGCGGCCGACACGGCCGGATTCCCGTTCTTGTCGAAGCGCGTGTTCCTCGTCGACCAATTCCCGGATTCGCAGCAGGATTTCCTCTTCCTTCATCTTCTGCTCCCTCTGGTCGTTCTCGGGTCGGCAGGCCGCACGACTCGATCAGCACTGCAACACCGTGCTTCCTCGCCCGCAAGTCGAGGAGTGCCGGGCGGCCGCCGCGCCACTCGTGACCCGAGGAGAATCGTCGGTCGCGGACGCCGCAGTGCCCGGCGGGCCAGCATCGATGCGCCGGGCAGGCGGACAGCGGGGCAGGTTCGGGAGATTTCGCGTGCGACTCTCACGATTCCGGGGGTCATTGCCTGTGCGGCACGAGCTACGTGCGCTGCGGATCATCCCCATACCGCGCGAGGCGGCATCGCTTCAACCGGACGCGGCCGGGCGGCGGCAGGCTCGGCCTCTCCGGCGGCGCAGCTCGATGAATCGATCCGGATTCGTGGCGTGCTCGTCACACCGAGTGCCGGGATTCGGCGGCGAAGGTCACCGAGACGGATCGAAGTGAACGGCCGAATCGGCATTCCGCCGTTCGCGCCGGATCGAAGGCGAACGGGGCAGCCGTCCGCGCGGCCGCTCGCAGGCGCGCTGCGAGCGGCGCCCACGAGGGAGCGGGCCTGCCCCGCCCCGGCGCCGGGCGAGCGGTCGTGACCGCGCCGAAACGCCGGAACGGAGTCGAGGTCAGTGATCGTCGACATGCCCGTCGTGGACGGCGTGCCGATGCCCGTCGTGGACGTAGTCGACGTGATCACCGTGTGGCACCGAGACGTGTCCACAGCCCTCGCCGTGCTGGTGGCTGTGTGCGGAGTGCTCGATGTGCATCGCGGGATCGCACTCGTCGAAGTGCCCGTCGTGCGTCCGGTGCAGGTGTCCGTCGTGCGCATAGTCGACGTGGTCGCCGTGGGGCACGGCGACGTGCCCGCAGCCCGTCCCGTGCTCGTGCTGGTGGCCGGGGTGCTCGACGTGGGCGGTAGTCATGATGAACGCACCTCACTTGTCCTCGTGTTCGCGGCGGCCGCCGTCGGGCCGGGCAGGAGTCGACCCGATGACGTCCCTCACACCTAACGCTAGCTGGCTATATAGTCACATGCGCATGTCTCACCCCAACGTGTGACGGGGCGTGAGTTCAGGCAGGCTGCGCACGACCGTGGTCCGAGGCGCGGGACTCTCCGTTGCCTGCGATCCGCGAATCTCGATCCTGCCCCGAGCGCAGCGGGGCGGGACTCGGACACGGACCCGACGAGCCTGATGTCGGCCGGTCGGCGCGACCAGGCAGACTCCCGCAGGTCGACGCGCCGGGCGACCGTCCGAGGACGAGCCGAGCAGGCAGGCGTCCCGTCGGGGGGAGCCGCCGCGCCACCGATGCATCAGGTCCGTGGCGGTCGCTGGTCGTCGCCACGGCGGCCCCGACCGAACCGCACCGTGCCGGACCACACCGCACCGCGCCGCGAGGGCGTCGCGGGGACGTCGAGTCGAGAGAATGCGAACCGCCCGCCCACGGCGCGGGAGGGGCGGGCGGGGGACGAGCCGGTCTCTAAGCCGGATTCTGTCGTCGAACCGCCTCGCGGCGACTCGACCGGCGACCATCCATCTAGGCCCGCCGTCGCCGACGGGCTCCAGCAGCCTACCCGCGAGCATCGGGCGGGCCGCCCTCGAACGCTCGCGCAGACGCCGTCACCGACGTCCTCTTGGCCTTGCTCCGGGTGGGGTTTACCTAGCCACCCCGGTCACCCGGGGTGCTGGTGGTCTCTTACACCACCGTTTCACCCTTACCCGACCGCGCCTGCAGGCACGGCCCGGCGGTCTGTTTTCTGTGGCACTGTCCCGCGGATCGCCCCGGGTTGCCGTTAGCAACCACCCTGCCCTGCGGAGTCCGGACTTTCCTCGACGAGGTCACCCCCGTCGCGGCCGCCCGACCGGCTCGTCCAACGGCCGATTCTAGTCCCCCGATCCCGGCTGTCCGACAAGGGAGTGGAGATCACGCCGCCGCCGGAGCGTCGGATCAGCTCAGATGGGAGATGTCGTTGACGAGTCGGACCGAGGCGTTGCCGTCCGGGTAGAACTCGGCGATCGAGAGCGAGGCCAGATCGAGGTGCAGCCGATAGAGCAGCGACGGGCCCGCGTCCAGAGCCATCCGCAGCAGCGCCTTGATCGGCGTCACATGGCTGACCACGATCACCGTCGCCGCGCCGTGCGTGCTGATCAGCTCGTCCCTGGCCCGCCGCACCCTGCGATGGACGACGTCGAAGCTCTCGCCGCCGGGCGGCCGCACCGAGGGATCGCGCAGCCAGCGGGCGTGCTCCTCGGGATCACGCTCGGCCGCCTCGGTGAAGGTCAGCCGCTCCCAGTCGCCGAAGTCGGTCTCGATCAGGCCGGGATGCGTCACCGGCTCGGCCGTCCCCAGGGCTGCGGCGATCGCCGATGCGGTCTGCCGAGTCCTCGCCAGCGGCGACGTCACCACCGCCGTGTTCGCGTCCACGCCGTCCAGCCCCGCGAGCCGCCGCGCCACCGCCGCCGCCTGGCTCGCACCGAACTCGGTGAGGTCGACGTCGCCTCGACCAGAGTAGCGCCGGTCCACCGAGAGGCTGGTCTGCCCGTGCCGGACCAGCAGCAGCTTGGTCGGCGTGCCGCTCGCGCCGTTCCACCCCGAGGGCCGCGACCTGGCCGCGCCGGTCGCCGTCGTCCCTGCGGCGCTGCCCGCGCCTGCCGAGACGGAACGCGCCGCCGGGGTCGCCGCACCCGCGCCGTCGGCAGGTGCACCGCCGCGTCCCCGGCCCGCACCGTTGGCCTGCTCGTCCATCGCCCGGTTGGCCAGGCGGTCGGCGTGGGCATTGCTCGCCCGAGGAATCCACTCGTACCGCACCGTGGAGAAGGCACCCGCGAGATCCCGGGCCTCACGCGCCAACGGCGCGAGCTGCGGGTGCTTGATCTTCCATCGCCCCGACATCTGCTCCACCACGAGCTTCGAGTCCATCCGCACCGCGACGGTCGACACGCCCAGTTCCGACGCCGCCCGCAGGCCCTCGATCAGCCCCCGGTACTCGGCCACGTTGTTGGTGGCGATGCCGAGGCCGCCTGCGCGCTCGGCGAGGACCTCGCCGCTGACGCGATCCTTGACGACCGCGCCGAAGCCCGCCGGGCCGGGGTTGCCGCGTGAGCCGCCGTCGGCCTCGACGATGACGTCGGCACTGCTCACAGGCCGGACTCCACCGTACGGACCAGGATCACGCCGCACTCGTCGCACCGCACGACCTCGCTGGGATCCGCGGCCTTCAACTTGCTGACGGCCACCCGGTCCAGCTCCAGCCTGCACGCGCCGCAGCGCCGAGCCCGCAGCAGCGCGGCGCCGTTGCCCTTCTGCGCACGAATCCGCTCGTACAGGGCGAGCAGATCGGCAGGCAGGCCGTTGGTCAACGTCGCCCGGCGCTCGGCGTGCCTGCTCTCCTGGGTGCCGAGGTCAGCGAGGAGCTCGTCACGGCGGCGGGTCACCACCGCCAACGCCTCCCGGCTCTCGGCGAGCCGGTCCTCGGCGAAGCGCACGTCGGTCTCGGCGGCCTCGGCCCGCTCCATCACCTCGAGGAGTTCGTCCTCCAGCACGCCCTGGCGGCGGGTCAGCGTGTCGAGTTCGTGCTGGAGGTCGACGACCTGCCGAGCGCCCACCGTCCCGGCGTCCAGCAGCTCCCGGTCCCGTTTGCCCCTGGCCCGGACCTGGTCGATCTCCTTCTCCTGCCTGGCCAGCTCCCGCCGAAGGTCGCTCAGCGCCGTCTCGGCAACCACCTGAGCGTCCTGCCTGGTCCGCACCGTGTCCTCGGACTCATCGATCTCGGCGTGCTCAGGCAGGTTGGTGCGGCTGTAGGCGACCCTGTTCAATTCGGTATCGACATCGGCCAGGTCGAGCAGCCTGCGCTGCGTGGCGGGATCGGCTTTCACGCGGGCGTCCTCCAGGTGTGCGGGCGCGCTGACGGTTCAGGGTCGCGAGCGATCGCCGGGCTCGTGGAGATTCCACGGGTCGGTTCGACGCTGCGAGACGTGGACTTCGACGGTACTCTGCGTCGCCGCGCGGATGACCCGGGCCGCCTGCGCGCACCATGGCCACTCCCCCGCCCAGTGCGCCACGTCCACCAGAGCGGGAGCCGCCCCACCGGGAACCGTCGCCATGGCGGCGTGCTCCCCGGCCGGATGGTGTCGGAGATCGCTGGTCACGTAGGCGTCGACGCCCAGAGCGGCGGCGGTGCTCAAGAACCCGTCGCCCGCGCCGCCGGACACCGCCACGCGGCGGATCGGACGATCGGGGTCCCCCGAGGCACGCACTCCCCAGGACGTGGTCGGCAGCGCGTCGGCGACCCGGCGGACGAAGCGGGCGAAGGGCTCGGGCTCCGCCAGCTCGCCGACCCGGCCGAGGCCGAGCAGCGGTGTCTCGGCGGTCGCGCTCCGGTGCGGGCGCAGCGCCGCCGTGACGGGCAGGCCGATCGCCTCGGCGAGGGCGTCGGACACTCCGGGCACGGCGGTGTCGGCGTTGGTGTGGGCGCAGTACAGTGCCACGCCGCCGAGGAGCATCCGATGGATCAACCGCCCCTTCGGCTGGTCGGCAGGCACTCCGTGAACGCCGCGCAGCAGCAGCGGGTGGTGGGCGACGATGAGCCCGACACCGCGTTCCAGCGCTTCGGAGACGGTGTCCTCGGTGGGGTCGACGCAGATCAGCACCCTGTCCACGGCGGAGGTCGGATCACCGCAGACCAGGCCGATCGCGTCCCAGTCCTCGGCGTACTCGGGCGGGTAGGCCCGCTCCAGCGCGGTGATGACGTCGGCGACGGTGGCGCTCACGGACGGTCCCCCTTCACGACATTCGCGTGTCGCGCAGCAGATCGGACAGGGCCGCGCACAGCAGGCGGGTCCGCTCGGCAGACCGCACCGCGACGCGAAGATGATCCTCGGTCAGTCCGGGAAAGGTATCGCACCGACGGACCGCGACTCCCCGCTGACGCAGGCCCCGGCGCACCCCGGCTCCGTCGGGCACCGTCAGAAGCAGGAACGGGGCCGAGGCAGGCTGGTGGACGCGTAACGCGGCGAAGACGGTCAGCTCCTCGATCATCTCCCGGCGACGGGCGGCGAGATCGCCTGCGGCGGCCTCGGCCTCGGCGACCGCCGCAGGCGAACAGCAGGCCTGGACCGCGACGTGGACCAGGCTCCCGACCGGCCAGTGCGGTCGACGCGCGGCCAGCCTGGCCACCAGTGCCGGCGCGGCCAGGGCGTAGCCCGCCCGCAGCCCGGCCAGCGCCCAGGTCTTCGTGAGGCTGCGCACCACCACGAGCCCGGGGACCTCGCCGTCGCCTGCGAGTGACTCGGCCTCGCCGGGCACGACGTCGATGAAGGCCTCGTCCACCACCAGGGTCCGCCCAGGACGGGCCAGCGAGCGGACGACCTCCGCCGGATGCAGCACCGAGGTGGGGTTCGTCGGATTCCCCAGCACGACGAGATCGGCGTCGGCCGGGACGAGTTCCGGCCGGAGGCGGTAGCCGTCGGCGGCGGAGAGCACGACCCTGCTGATCGGCACCCCCGCCTGACGAAGCGCCAGCTCGGGCTCGGTGAAGGAGGGGTGCACGACGGCGGCGTGCCGGGGCCGCAGTTCAGGGAGCAGTGCGAAGCACTCGGCGGCGCCGTTCAGCACCAGCACCTCTTCCGGCGGCCTGCCGTGTCGCGCGGCGACGGCGGACCGGGTGGCGGCGTCCTCGGCGGGCGAGGGGTAGCGGCCGAGGTCGGCAAGGCCCGCGGCGAGTCGGTCCCGTAACCAGCGCGGCGGCGCGTCGAGCCGGACGTTGACGGCGAAGTCCAGCAGGCCCGCCGTCGCCTCGACGTCGCCGTGATGGCGCAGCGCGGCGAGGCCGGGCTCGGGGTCGGACCGGTGCCCGACGGGGAGGGGCCTGTCGACCGATGGCGCCCCGCTGCCGTGGTCGGCCCGATCGCGCTCGCGGGCCGGGGCGGCCGCCGGTGGGCGAGCGGCGGCCGCCGGGGACGGCAAGCCGTGCCCGACCGCCGGACCGTGGTGCCGATCGCCGCTGCTCATCGGCGGGAGTCTAGGCACTCGCCGCCCGGAGGTGCCGCCATCGAAGCTGTGGTGCGCACGACAGAACGCCGGGGTGGCGCGGCGCAGGAGAGCCGGGGGCTCGACGGCGCGGCTCGGCACGTCGCCCGCGCAGACCGGAGGAGCGGCCCGATGCCGCGAGCCGTTCAGGCCGTCTCGAGGGGCGGTCCGACGCCGCCGCTGTGCGGTCTTGCGGCGGGACGGCCCGGCGCTGCCTGTGCAGTGCAGGCACCCGTGCGGAACAGCGATGGATCGACGGCGATGGGCAGCGCGGGACCGAGTCGCCTGCCCGCGCCCGAGAACCGGGAACGCGCTCACGGTCATCGGGGCGGACACGGGCTCACCGCCGATCCGCCACGAGACGGGCTCGTACCTCCATCAGCGCGAAGCCGAGCAGATTGAGCCCCGGCCACCGCGACGGCCGGGTGGCCGCGTCGTCCTGCGCGGCCAGGCCGATGCCCCACACGGCGTCGAGCGGGCTCGCCTCCACGAGAATCCGGCTGCCGGTGGAGCGCAGGAACACGGCGGCCTGCTGCTGGGCGGTGAACTTCGCGAGGTTGCCTGCGACGACGATCTGCTCGCGGTGGGCGTCCCACTGCTCGGCGTCGAAGGCCCGGACCTGGCGTCCGAGCCGTTTGGCCTCGCCGGGATGACCCGCGGCCATGATCTGCTCGGCGACGACGTCATCGCCGAACAGCCGTGCCTTACGTTCCATCATGTAGTGCTCGGCCGTCGGATAGCGGCGCCCGTCGGCGGCGAAGTCGCCGAACCACCACTGGCTGAGGCACTCCGCTCGCACGTCGCCGTCCGCCCGTCGGAGGCCGTTCCAGAAGAAGACGAACCGCAGATTCTCGTCTGCCGACTCCCGCCGACGCAGCTCGGCGATCCTCGGGTCCACTCGCGCGGGTCGTGCCTCGGTCATGATCGACGACGCTAGGACACGCGGGGCATCGGCCGCGAGCGATTTCGACCGGCCTCCGCCGGGGGCGGTTGCGGCCCGCACCCGCCGCGACCACCGCCGGGCGACGTGGCGGGCGCCGGGAGCCTCGCGGTGCCAGCAACGCCGTGACGTACCGTGAGTCCGTGCGCTACCGGTTCCTGCTGCAGCCGGGATGGATCACCATGACCGTCGCCGTCCTGGTGTTCGCAGCCATCTCCGTCTTCATGCTCTCGCCATGGCAACTCGGTCGTCACGACGACAAGCTGGCCCAGAACGAGGCGATCGAGCGATCCCAGAGCAGCGAGGCCGTGCCGCTCGACACGATCGTGCCGCCCGACGCCGCGCCCGGCGAGGACGCGGTGTGGCAGCAGGTCGCCGTCGAGGGCCGGTATCTCCCCGAAGGGGAGACGGTGGCCCGGCTCCGCTCGGTGCACGGCGAGCCCGCCTACGAGGTGTTGACGCCGTTCGCCCTGACCGACGGCACCACGGTCCTGATCAACCGAGGCTTCGTCCGTCCCGATGACGAAGGCCGAGTGCCCGACGTCCCCGGGGCGCCCACCGAGTCCACCAGCCTGACCGCCCGCGTGCGGCTGGACGAGAACGACACTCGCAGGCGGGCGGCCTTCGAGGAGGACGGCAGGCTGCACGTCTACGCGGTCAACTCCGGCACCGTCTCCGAGGCGGTCGACATCCCGCTGCGGGCCGGTTACCTCCAGCTGACCGCCGACCAGCCCGGCGGCCTCGGCGCGCTGCCGCTGCCGAGGCTGAACTCCGGGCTCAACCTCGCCTACGGACTTCAGTGGGTCGCGTTCGGTGCGATGGCCCTCGGCGCGCTGATCTTCTTCATCTGGCGGGAGGCCCATCCCAAGCCGGAGGCGGGATCGGCGACCACCGACGAGACGGCGGAGCCGCCCGAGGGAAGCCGGACGTCGACCCGGTCAGCGCTGCGTGCCGCCGCGTCGGAGCGCCCCTCGGCGACGCGGACGACGACGGAGACCCTGGCCGACCGCTACGGCGGTCGCCGCTGACAGCACGCCCGCGACGGCGCCGATCACCCGGGACAGCTCCACGCCCCGCGTGACGTCGCCCGCGTCGGGCGTCCGGCCGTCGCCGAGCATGGGACGTTCCTCGGCGCCGTGGTGATAGACGGTCCGACCGCCCAGCCGTACTTCGAGTGCCCCGGCGAAGGCGGCCTCCACCTGGCCCGCGTTGGGGCTGGGATGCGCGGTCGCGTCCCGACGCCAGGTGCGCCACGCGCCCTGCGCCGAACCCCCGACGACCGGAGCGCAGAGGCTGGTCAGCATCGCGGTGGCCCGGGAGGGCACCAGGTTGGCCAGGTCGTCGAGCCGCGCCGAGGCCCAGCCGAACTGGCGGTAGCGCGGTGATCGGTGGCCCACCATGGCGTCGAGGGTGTTGATCGCGCGGTAGCCCAGCAGGCCGGGCACTCCCGCGACGGCACCCCAGAACAGCGGGGCCACCACGGCGTCGGAGGTGTTCTCCGCGATGGACTCCACCGAGGCCCTGGCCAGGCCGGGGCCGTCCAGCGAACCGGGATGCCTGCCGCAGAGCCTCGGCAGCGACTCACGGGCCTCGGCCAGCTCACCGGAGTCCAGCGCGCGTGCCATCGTGGTGCCCTCCTCCGCGAGCGAGGCGCCGCCGAGGACCACCCAGGTGGCCAGCGCGGTGGTGGCGGCCTCGGCCACCGGACTCAGCCTGCCCAGCCGTCGGGCGGCCAGGCCGACGGCCACGCCCCCGCCGACGAGCACGCCGGTGAAGACCACGCCGGACGACCGTCGATCGCGATAGATCCGACGCTCCAGCGCGCCTGCGACCCGGCCGAAGCCCGCCACCGGATGTCCTCGTCGTGGGTCACCGAAGGCCGCGTCCGCAGCCACGCCCAACAGCAGACCGACCGCGCGACCCGCGTTCACTGTTGCCCCCTCGTTCGTCTCGTCCACTGCCTCGTCATGCCGTCGACGACTCCGCTCGATCGCTGATCACGCTGTGCCGCCGCCAGTCCGGAAGCCCCCGAATCGGGGACGCCCGTTCTTGTGATCGAGCGGTCGACCTCCGTGCGGCCGTCCGCCCGGATCAACGATGATCATCGTGCCCCCTCGGGCGGCGGTCGACGGTGCCACCCGTCTGCGGGGTCCAGCCCGGTCGGCGCGACTGCTCGACCTCGCCCGTACAGGGTCCCAGACCGGCCGGTGGCCCCGTCATCGATCGGGCGAAACAGTCGACGCCGACCTGTCCCGGCGACTCCCGTCCAGAGTCTCCGACACGGCGCACCGACGTCTCCTCGGCGGGGTCGCCATGCACCGCAGCCCCGCAGGCAGACCGGTTCTTCTCGAGCGGACCGCCGTTCGTCCGCGCGGCCCACCACTCACTCCACTGCACGGCCCGCCACTCACTCCACTGCACGGCCCGCCACTCACTCCACTGCACGGCCCGCCACTCACTCCACTGCACGGCCCGCCACTCACTCCACTGCACGGCCCGCCGTGGTCGCCCCGTCGCGCCGAAGCCGCGACCGGTCACAACGCGGGCAGCCGGGTCGATCATTCCCGGCGCCGGAGAGCCCTGGTCGGCCGACCCGGCCGTCGGCGAGTCGCCGCCGCGCCGCCCGCCGACCACCGAGCGAGGTCCGCAGGTCGACGCCCCGCCCCGTACTGCGGCCCGGACGTCCACGCGGGACGCCCACGACGCAGGCGAGGCCCGGCAGACAGACCCTCGTCCACAGGGGACGGCGACCATCCCGCCCACCACGGCGCCCCGACGGACGCCACGCCGCTGCCTGCCGACTCGGCGGGGACGTCCCGCCACGCACCGCAGGCCCCGGGAGCCGCGAGGGTCGCCGTCGTCGCGGTCGGGGCCGGACAACGTGTGATCCGCCGCACGCGGATCACCGGCGGCAGGCGCCTGCGCCTGCATTCTTCGCGCCTCCCCGCACCGATCGGCGCGGCGAAGAAGGGCAGGCGAGGGGCCTGGCGCGTTCGGCACCATGCCGGGTCCGCTCACTCGCGGTAGGGGGTGGCGGCCTGCCGACCCGACCCGATTGTGCGGGGTGAGCTGCCTCTATCGTGACCTGCCGTGACCGAAGTCGAGCCGCCGCCGTCGCGAGCCCCGATCCCCGGTGGCTCGACGGAATCCGAGGCGACCCCGCGGGACACGACGAGCCCCACCGGCGCGCATCGCGACGGCAGGCCGGGGTCCGGCCGCACAGCAGACGAGCGTCCTCGGAACGGCGCGGCGACGGACGGGCCGAGCACGGGCCCGGCGGACCCCGGATCGACGAGGGCGGGCCTGCCGAGCGAGCGGCAGGCCGAGACCTCGGACGTCGATCCCGCCGGTCGACTCCAGCTCTTCGCCTACCTCGGTGCACGTGACTATCGACGTACCTATCTGGCGATCATGCGGCTGTTCGCGGGCACCCTGCTCGCCGACCTGTCCGCAGGCGAGGTCGCAGGCGCCCTGGCCGGTGTGGAGCGGGCGGGCCTGATCGACCCCGGCGAGCATCACGTGGACACCGTGATCTCGCGCCTCCGTCAGCTCGTGGAGTGGGGGAATCTCGTGCACGGCAGGCGGGAGACCGTCGCCGCGAGCATCGCGGAGTTCCAACACGGCAGCGTCCGATACCAGGTGAGCAAGCTCGCGGTCCGGGTGCAGCGGGACGTCGACGAGCTGCTCGCCGTCCCGGAGGGCGCCCGCGAGGTCTCCCGCGAGCTGCTGCCCGCGATCGAACGGGGGCTGCGCGGTCTGGGTGCCACCCTGAGCGAGGCGCTGACCGCCGAGCACGGCGACGCCGGATCGCGACGCCTGCTGAGCAGGCGCGAGCTGCTCGCCGAGCAGGTGACCACGCTGTTCCTCCAGCATGCCGAGCTGGCGGCCACCGTCCGCGACTTCTATGCCTACCTCGGGCAGGTGGTCACCCGCCATCAGCTCGACTCCGAGGAGCTGTCGGGCTTCCGCGACCTGCTCGTCGACTACATCCAGATGGTCGTGGAGGACGTGCTCCGGCACACCCCGAACATCGGCGGGCTGCTGGCCAGGCTGGCCCGCTCGCGCGGCGAGCTGCTGCGGCTGCTCGGACCGACCGAGGGCTGGGACGCCGGGCTGGAGCGGTCCAGGGGCCGGTCGGCCTCGGACTGGCGGGAGCTGACCGACTGGTTCGTCGACCGCGCCGGTCGGCCGAGCCAGGTGACGGCATTGCGGGAGGCCACGGCCCGCGCGATCGGCACGCTGCTGGCGGGCGTCAAGCGAGCCACTGCGGGCGCGGGCACGCTGCCCGGCAGGCGAGCCGAGCTGCTCCGGCTGGCCTCCTGGTTCGACGCGAGCGACCGCGAGCAGTCGGCGCGGCTCTACGCGGCGGCGTTCGGCCTGTACTCCGCGCGCAATCTGCTCCCGCCGCCGGAGCACGACGGCGACGACGAGCACACCGCCTGGCGAGACGGCCCGGTGATCGACGTCTCGGTCAGCGTCCGATCCCGTGCGGACCGAGGCGCCCGAGGCCGCACCTCGCGGGTCGTGTTCGATCCGATCACCGAGCAGACCCTGCTCGCTCAGGCCCGCCAGGACGCGCGAGCGCATCAGGCAGCGGTGGACGAACTGGCCGCCGCCGCACCGAACCTGGCCGACGCGACGCTCTCGCCGCAGGCGCTGCGGGTGGTCTGCGATCTGCTGACGCTCGCGATGGCGAGCCGGGACAGCAGACAGGACGCGAGTTCGGTGGCCGATCCGGTGCACGGACTGCGGTTGACCGTGACACCGCAGCCGGGGCGACACACCACGCTGACCGGCACGAGCGGCAGGCTGACCCTGCACGACACGATCGTCACGCTGGCCGCAGGCGAGGACGGGAGTCGAGACGCGGCAGGCCGAGCGGGTACCGGCGGGCGGCCGCGATCGGCGCGACCCGTCTCGACGGTCGGCGCACCGACCAGGCCGGCCGTCCCGTCGGCGGCGCAGGCTGCGGCAGGGGTCAGCGAGGCGGGGGCTGACGAAGCAGCGGTCGACAAAGCAGCGTTCGACAAAGCAGGGCACCACCCGGCAGCCGCCGACGAGCCGAGTCCTGCGGCGGCCGGGCTCGACAGTGCGGCACCCGGCGAGACGACCCCGGCCGAGTCCTCGGCGGCTCCCGCGACGGCCGCCCCGGAGCAGGCGCACCCCGCAGCCGAGCGGCCGACCGCAGCGACGACGGCCGTCGAGTACCGCTCCACGGTCGACGGCCCCCACCCGCCGAGTTCCGCGACGGACCGGCCGACCAGCGAGGCACAGCGATGAGCGGGCGCGCGACGCGGAGTCGGGGCAGCGGCGCGGCCGGGCTCGCCCTGCTGGACGGACTGTCCGACATCGACGCCGCCGACGTCGCCCGGTGCGCCAGAGTGCTGCTGCGCAGGCCCCTGCTGCGGGCGAGCGGCCCGGACGGCGACCTGCTGCCGCTGATCCACCGGCATCGGACGCTGCTGGTGGATCTGTTCACGACGCTGCTGGGGTACCGACTGGTGGTGGAGCGCCGCTTCGCCCGGCTCTACAAGACCGGGCCCGGCCAGGACGCGACGCGGGACGAACCCACGCTCTCGCCGCGAGGCCATGCCTACGTCGCGCTCGCGCTGGCCTGTCTCACGGGCGCGGGACGGCAGGTCCTGCTGTCGCGACTGGTCAACGATCTCCGAGGGGCGGCGGCCGAGGCGGGCATCAAGGTGACCGACGACATCGCTGATCGTCGCGCGCTGACCGCCGCCCTACGGCTGCTGCTGAGTCTCGGCGTGATCAGCGAGACGGAGGGCACCGTCGCGCCCTGGCAGCAGGACGGGCCCGCCGAGGCATTGATCACCATCGACACCGATCTGCTCGGGCTGCTGGTCAGCGGGCCGCTCGGCGAGGCGGAGACCCCGGCCGACCTGATCCGGCTGGCGGCCCGTCCCGGCGCGCGCGGCGTGGAGCACTCGGTGCGGCGCAGGCTGGTCGAGGACCCGGTGGTGCTGCACTCGGAGCTGTCCGATGAGGAGTCCGCCTGGCTGCGCCGCAACCAACGGCGCGAGTCGCTGCTGCTGGACCGCGGCTTCGGGCTGCTCAGCGAGATCCGGCTGGAGGGCGTGGCCGTCACCGACCCCGAGGAGTACCTCACCGACGTGGCATTTCCCGGTGCGAGCACGGTGTCGCGCATCGCGCTGCTGGCGCTGCCGGTGCTGACGGACCTGCACGAGGCATGCGCCGACGGGAGCCGTCCGGTGACGACGGCGGAGGTGCGCCAGGCCTGCGACGAGCTGGTCACGGCGTTCCCCGCCGCCTGGTCGCGGGGCGCGACGGAGGATCTCGACGGCCTGACCACCGAGGTTTTGCGCCTGTTGATCAGGCTGCGGCTGGCCCGCCGGGACGAGGACGATCCGGCGGGCTGGCTGCTCTCCCCCGCCGCGCACCGTTGGCTGCCGCAGCCGGACGACGCGCCGGGGCGCCCGACCGAGGCACCTGAACCGAGTCCGGCCCCGCAGGCCGACTGGTCCCTGTTCGACGAGACGGAAGGTCTGATGTGAGCGAGTCCGGTCGGTGGCGGCTGCATCGCGGCGGCATCGTCAACATCTGGCAGTACGCCGAGCAGACCTTCGATCTCTCCGGCGGCCGGGCCATCTTCCAAGGCACCAACGGGTCGGGGAAGTCCCGCACGCTGGAGCTGCTGCTTCCGCTGTGCCTGGACGGGGATCTGCGGCAGCTCGGCTCCAAGGGCTTCGACACGGTGAGCATCCGCAGGCTGATGCTCGACGACTACACCGGTGGTCCGAACCGGATCGGCTACGCCTGGGTCGAGCTGGCCAGGACCGCACCCGCCGGGCCCGAGAAGGACCCAGCGGACCAGGACGGCGCCGCCCCGGACGCACTCGAGTATCTGACCTGCGGAATCGGGGTCAAGGCCTCCAAGACCTCCCAGCAGATCACCGACTCGTGGCGCTTCATCACCACGCGGCGGATCGGCGTCGATCTACGGCTGGTCGGCGTCGACGAAGTGCCGTTGAGCGCGGCCGGGCTGCGCGACGTGCTCGGGCCGGACTGCGTGCTCGACGAGAGCACCTTCCGGGCCAGGGTGGCGGAGCTGGTCTATCGACTTCCTGCCGCCCGCTATGGCGACCTCCTGCATCTGCAGCGGACGCTGCGCAACCCGGACGTGGGCCTGAAGGTGTTGGAGGGCCAGCTCGAACAGATCCTCTCCGACGCGCTCCCGCCGTTGGACACGACGCTGGTCGAGTCGCTGGCGGGCTCGTTCGACGACCTGGAGGCGATTCGGGAGAACATCATCGGCCTGAGCACCGCCGACCGAGCGCTGAGCACCTTCGTGGCGGGCTACTCGGGGTACGCGGCGGGTTCGCTGCGCAAGCTTGGCAGGCAGATGAGCGCCGCCGCCGAGGAGCTGGCCGCGCTGCGCGCCGAGCTGGCCGACCTGGAACGGCGCGGTGACAAGGCCTTCGCCGAACGCGAGGCGGCGGCGGGCACGGTACGGCGGCTGGAGACCGAGGAGAGCGAGCTGGAGGTGCGCATCGACGGCATGAAGTCGATGCCTGCCTATCAGGGACTCCGGGATCTGGAGGACCGCGAGGCGTTGGTGGCGGCGGGCCGGGCCTCCGCGCAGACGGCGTTGGAGACGGCGGGCAGGCAACGCGGCCAGGAGGATCGCGCCGTCGACGCCGTCCTCGGCGTGCTGCGACGGCTGCATCAGGACGCCTCGGCGGCCCGGGAACTGGCCGACGCCGCAGCCGCGCGACTGGCGGCGGCGGGGCTGGATCCGAGCCTGTGTCCGACCGTGCCGCCCGCCCCGAGCGTCGACGTCGAGGTGCGGCACGAGCCGGTGCTGGCCAAGCCCGACCCCGGTTCGGAGCCGCTGCCGGTGGAGCGCAGGCACCTGCCCGCGTTGTCCCCGGAGATGCTGACCGACCAGCTCCAGGCGGCGGCAGGTGTCGCAGAGCGGGCGACGGCGGAGACCCGTCGGCGGGTGGCGTTGATCTCCAGCCTGCATCAGCAGGCCGCCGAGGCGGACCGGGCCGGTGTCGCCCTGGCCCAGTCCCATCGGGACGTGCGGGCGGCGCAGGTCGCGGCCACCGAGGCCGCCGGGCGCCGTCATGAGGCCGATCAACGGCTCGGCGACGCCGCCGAACGCTGGCGGGACCGGGCCAGGGCGTGGTTCGAGTCGGCGTCGCACGCGCCTGCGGGCGAGCGGTTCGATGCACTGCACACCGTGCCGGAGCTGCCCTCGACGGCCGACCTGCAACGGGATCTCGCCGCGCCGCGTGCCGTGCGCGACGCCGCCCGTGCCTGGTGCGCGCCTGGCGTCGCCTCGGCCGCTGCGCGGACGGCGGCGGCGCGGGGCGAGCTGTCCAGGGTGCGCGGGGCGATCGAGCAGCGGGACCGAGAGCTGGCGGGCACGCGGTCCGGTGAGCGGCACCGCCCGCCGACGGCGGGCTGGGTCGAGCACGACCAGGATGCGACGCGGGGCGCCCCGTTCTACCGACTGGTGGACTTCCGGCCCGAGGTCGAGCCTGCGGACCAGGCAGGGCTCGAGGCGGCCTTGACCGCATCGGGTCTGCTCACGGCGTGGGTCGACGCCGCGGGCGCCGCCCGCCTGCCCGCCTCGGCCGAGCTGCTGGCGGTCTCCGACGGAACCACGCTCCCGCCCGGCCGGACCCTGGCGGAGCTGCTGATCCCGGCCGACGACGGCGATTCGCCCGTGGCGGCCGAGGTGGTCGAGGCGCTGCTGCGGACGGTGAGCGTCGACACGCCTGGTTCGGGTGCGGAGCCGTCGACGAGCCTCACCGTCTCGACCTCGGGCCGCTGGTCGGCGGGGGTGCTGCGGGGCGCCTGGCACAAGGACGCCGCCGAGTACGTCGGCGCGGGCGCCCGCAAGGCCGCGCGGATGCGGCGGATCGTCGAGCTGGAGGACGAGCTGGACAGCCTGCGCGGTGAACAGGCCGCCGCAGAGCGGGCCCTCACCGAGGCGGTCGACGCCGAGGCCGAGCTGGTGGCGCGGGTGGAGTCCTTCCCGGACGACGGGGAGTTGATCGCGGCGCACGCCTCGGCGAGCAGCGCGCGGGGCGTCGCAGACGAGGCTGCGACCCGAGCCGAGTCGCTGCGGGCCCGCCATCGGCTCACGGAGCAGCGCGAACAGGCGGTGGCGGCGGAGCTGGCCAGGGCGGGCGCCTCGGCGGGGCTGTCCTCGGACAGCGCCGAGCTGGCCGCCGCCCGGCAGGCCGCCGAGCAGGCCAGGGAGACCATCGAGCGGCTCGCCGAGTCGCTCAGCCAGCGGGCGGTGCGCACCGTGGCGGACCTGGCCGAGGGCCTGCGTCATCTGCACGCCGCCGAACAGGATCGTGTCGAGGCGGAACGACAGGCCGAGCAGGCCTGTTCCTCCCATGCCGAGCAAGCCGCGGCACTGGCGGAGCTGACCGACGCGGTCGGCCGCGAGGCAGGCGAGGTGGCGGACCTGCTGGCCGCATTGGAGCAGCGGCGAGTCGACTGCCGCGCGGAGCTGCCCGCCGCCAGGGAGCGGGTCGCCGCGCTGCGGGAGCGGGCCGCGAAGGTCGCGACGCTGACCGAGACCCGGCAGGCGCAGCTCGACGGTCGGGCGGCGCAGGAAGAGCGGGCGACGGCGGCGTTCCGCGAGTCGCTGCGCACCCCCGGCCTGTGGGCTGCTGCGGTGGCCGAGGCCGGGCAGGACGTCCCGCGAACTCCGCCCGCCGACCCGGCCGAGGCGCTGCGGCTGCTCGGCGAAGGCCGGGCGGGCGCGGCCGTCTCGGAGGCGTCGGTGATCGGCAGGCTCCAAGCGCTCCAGGCCGCGCTGGCAGGCACCCACGACATCCAGGCCACCGAGCAGGCAGGCGTGCTGTGCGTGACGGTGAGCAGTGCCGACGGGCCCCGGCCGGTGGCCGAGGCGGCGAGTCGCGTCGCGGAGCAGCTCGGCAGGCAGCGCGGCTTCCTCGGCGAGCGATACCAGACGATCTTCTCCGACTACCTGATCAGGGACCTCGCGGAGCGCCTGCGGGGTCAGATCGCGGTGGCCGAGGACCTGTGCCGACGGATGAACGACGTGCTGGATCGGGCCCGATCGAGTCAAGGGGTGCACGTCCAGCTGGAGTGGCGCCCGTCCGCCGCGCTGGACGAGCCGACGAGGCAGGCCCTGGAACTCGTCCGCACGCCCTTCGCCGACCGCGACGGCGGGCAGGACGAGGCGCTGCGGCGAGCGTTGACCGAGCGGATTGAGGCCGAGCGCGACACCAGGACCGGCGGCTATGCGGAGATCCTCACCAGGGCCTTGGACTATCGAGGCTGGCACGCCTTCACCGTGCGGGTCCGCGACGACGGACCGGACGGCAGGCCCCGGGTGCGCAGGCTGCGTCAGCTGTCCTCCGGCGAGACCCGGCTGGTGTCCTACGTGACGTTGTTCGCGGCGGCGGCCTCGTTCTACGACGCGGTCGGGGCGGCGGGCACCGAGGAGACGACGGTGGAGCCGCTGCGGCTGGTACTGCTGGACGAGGCCTTCGAACGGCTGGACGATCCGACCATCGCCCGGATGCTGGGGCTGCTGGTCGACGTCGACATGGACTGGCTGATCACCTGGCCGAGCGGCTGGGGGGTGTCTCCGAAGATTCCCCGGATGCACATCTACGACGTGCTGCGGCCGAAGAGCGGCGGCGGACTGGCCTGCACGCACACCACCTGGGACGGCCGAGACCTGACCGGACAGGACAGATGATCACGCTGAGTACGCCTCCAATCGCGAAAGGTCAACCATTCGCTTGAGAATCACGCGAATGTAGGAAACGTTTAGCGACGTACGGCAAGCTGACCCTCGGCACGGTGGTGATGGGGGTCTCCGCCGCGTCGTCGGACCCGGTGGGTGACGACATTGTCGTCGGGTCTACCGCCGGGGGCGGGCAGGCAGGCCGAGCACGGGGCCCGTTTCGCGACCCGCGTCGCGTCGCCGCCGCCCGCTCCCGAGAGCGGTGTGATCACCTCGTCGACCACGGGACGAACCGGTCACCGCGTGCGCATTCGGATGAGGCAGCCGTGATCGGGCGAGTGCCTCGCCGGGCTGCTGCCCCGAACCGCTGTCCGATCGAGCCGTCCTGCCTGCCCGTCCCGGGCACACCAGGCAGGCCGACCGGCCGACTTCACCGCCCGGAGACCGCCGGTCCCGTGCTCGGCGGCCCGAACACGCCATCCGAGTCCGGGGCGTGGAGCAAGTCTGCCGCGCACCCTTCGCCGAACAGCCGGCCCGCCCGCTCGACGCCCCCGGGAGCCGCCCGGCGTGTCGGCCGCCCCGCTCGGCGTGTCGGACAGCCCCGTAGGCGCGTCGGCCCCGTGGCGCGCTCGGGCGGTCCGCAGGCCGAGCCGAGCCGAGCATCCCCCCGGACGGGGACCGACGTCGCGCCGCGTCCACGCGGGCGGACTACGCTCTCCCCTCGATGAGCACGGGCGAGGGCAAGCGACGGGACGACACTCCGGCAGAGTCTGCGGAGGGTCCTTCACCTGCGAAGACCAGCCGGAAGGCAGGCAGGCGGGAGACCGTTCGCCGGGTCAGGAGACTGATCTTGTTGATCACCATTCCGGTGGCGTTGCTGTGGGCCGTGGACACGGCGGGCGGCCTGCGCGAGCGGGAGACGCCGCCGACGGACACGGCTCAGGAGGAGGTGAGCGAGCCGCTCACGACCCCGGCCGACGTTCCCGGCGCGCCGGAGGCACGTTCGGCGCGTCCTGGCGCGTCGCCGGGCGTCTCGGCACCCCCTCCCGAGGTGGGTTTCGCTCGCGAGACGGAGGTGTGGAGCGCGGATCGGACGCTGACGGTCGTCCCCGGCGAGGGCCGGGTGTACGGCGACGGCCCGCTGCGCCGCTATCTCGTGGAGGTGGAGGACGGACTGCCCGGCTATCCGAGGGCGTTCGCCGAGGACGTCGAGCGCACCCTGGGCGACGAACGGAGCTGGAGCAACGAGGGCGCCATGTCCTTCCAACGGGTCGATGCCGAACCGGTCGACTTCCGCGTGACGCTGGCCTCTCCGGAGTTCACCGACGAGCTGTGCGCGCCGCTGAGTACGAACGGCGAGGTCTCCTGCTTCAACGGCACCCGATCGGTGATCAATCAGAACCGCTGGGTCAGCGGTGTTCCGCACTTCGACGGCGATCTGGAGAGCTACCGGATCTACGTGATCAATCACGAGGTCGGGCACGCCCTGGGCTTCGGACACGTCAACTGCCCCGCCCCCGGTGCCCTCGCCCCGGTGATGCAGCAGCAGACCTACGGCCTGCAGGGCTGCGAGCGCAACGGCTGGCCGTTCCCGTGAGAACCGGGCCCTAGCCGGGCCGGTTGATCGACGAGCCTGCGGTCGCCTGAGTGATCAGCGCTCGCGGACGACTGATCGGGTCGCGGTAACGTCACGGCATGGCGCAGCGAGTCGTCGACACGATCACGGCCTACTGGGCTCTCGGGGACAGCCGATCCGCGGTCGACGGCGGCACGGTGGTCTCCCATCCGGGGATCGCGCCCCACCCACTGGGCGACTTCCTCCAGCTCTCGGCCGAGACCGGCGCCGATCGGCTGCCCGAGGTGCTGGCGGCCGCCGAACGCCGGACCGGCCGGGTCTGTTCGACGGTTCGGCTGCACCCCGCCGGGCGGCTCGACGTCGAGCCTCGGCTGATCATCGAGGGCTGGCAGGGAGACTCGGAACTCCAACTCGTGTGCGACGGACCGCTCACCGTTCCCGACGGCGCCGCGTCTGAGGTCGACGTCCCCGGCCTCGAGGTCCGACCACTGCGCGAGGCCGACTGGCCTGCCGTGGCCCGGCTGTTCCGGCTCGACCACGAGGAAGAGGACCGGGCGGCGGGCGTGCAGACGCGCCCCCACGAGGTGACGGACGCCGCCGTCGGGCTGCGGCGGGAGCTGAGCCGCCACGCGGACTTCCAGGTGGCCGCCGCAGGCGAGACGGTCGTCGGTTTCGTGGTCTCCGCGGCGGGGGAAGGCGGTCTCGGGATCGTCGAGGACGTCTTCGTCCGATCCGACCACCGCCGCCAGGGCATCGCGACCGCCCTGATCGTCGCGGCCGTGGCACAGGCCAGGCGACGAGGCGCACGCGAGCTGCTGATCGCCGCCGATCCGGACGACCATCCCAAACACCTCTACGCCAGGCTGGGATTCCGCCCGACCCTCGTGACCTGGTCCTACAGTCGGCCTGCACCACAGACCGAGTCCTGACCGACCGGGAGGTGCCTCGGCGGGGCGTCCGGTCCGCGTCGACCAGGGCAGCACCGACACAGCACGATCGGCGGCGAAGCCGACGGACGACGTCCGGCCGGTCCGCCTGCGCCCAGCGCAGGCCCGTCGCTCCTGCTCAGGTCGAGCGACCAGGACCCGAGCGATCGCCAAACCGGGCCTGCGCCAGCGTCGAGATCGCTCCGAAGGCGCTCACCCGCCAGGCCGAGCCCCTGCGACGCACGTCACCGCCGCCCCCGGCGGAGAGGGGTTCTGAGAGAACCTCCCGCCCGGGGCGGCGCGATGGTTCCGTGGTGAAGGCGTCCCACGTCCGCTGCGGCGCTCGAGCCGCCTGCGGCCCGACCCCGCCGGACGAGCACGGACGCGCCTTGTCGCACCCCCGAACATCACGAAGGACTTCGATGACCCTCGTACCCGCCTACACCGCCGTCTCGGCCACCGACCCGCTCACGCCCGGGATGATCTCCCGCCGGGAGGTCGGTCCTCGGGACGTGCTGATCGAGATCGCCTGGGCAGGCGTGTGTCACTCCGACATCCACACCGTCCGGGGCGACTGGGGCGACGTGCCCTACCCGCTCACCGTCGGGCACGAGATCGCCGGGACCGTCACCCAGGTCGGCGCCGAGGTCACCCGCCACCAGATCGGCGACCGCGTCGGCGTCGGCTGCATGGTCGAATCGTGCCGAGAATGCACGAACTGCCTGGCAGGCCAGGAGCAGTACTGCCTCGCCGGGTTCACCGACACCTATAACGGCACCGAACCCGACGGCTCCATCACCCAGGGCGGTTACTCCTCGCACATCGTCGTCGACGAGCACTTCACGCTGCGCATCCCCGAGGCGATCCCGTTCGAGAAGGCCGCCCCGCTGCTGTGCGCGGGGATCACCACCTACTCGCCGCTGCGACGCTGGAACGCGGGCCCCGGCAAGAAGGTCGCCGTCGTCGGCCTCGGCGGCCTCGGACACATGGCCGTCCAGCTCGCCCATGCCCTCGGCGCCGAGGTCACCGTCCTCTCGCAGAGCCTCCGCAAGAAGGACGACGGTCTGCGCCTCGGCGCGGACCACTATCACGCGACCAGCGACCCGGCGACGTTCGAGGAGCTGGCGAACACCTTCGACCTGATCGTGAACACCGTCAGCGCCCCGCTGAATCTGGACGCCTATCTGGGACTGCTCACGCTGCACGGCACGCTCGTGAACGTCGGCGCCCCGCCGGAGCCGGTCCCGGTGACCCTGTTCACGCTCTTCGAGAACCAGCGGTCCTTCGCCGGGTCGAAGATCGGCGGGATCGCCGAGACCCAGGAGATGCTCGACTTCTGCGCCGAGCACGGCATCGCCCCGGAGGTCGAGATCATTCGCGCCGACCAGATCAACACCGCCTGGGAGCGCGTCCTGGCCTCGGACGTCCGCTACCGATTCGTCATCGACATCTCCACCCTGGCCTCCTGAGCAGGCCGGGATCGCCGGGGCGGCGGCGTCAGACGAGAGCGTGGCTGCTCTTTCGCGCGCCCCGGCGGGCTCGGACGTCGCAGACGACAGCGTCGGCGTCGAGCAGCGGCGGGGGTCGATCCGACCGCTCTCCGCTGCTCGTGGCCGCTCTACCATCGGATTCATGAGCACCAGGGACGAGGTTCGGGAGTTCGTCGTCTCCCGTCGCGCGAACGTCACCCCCGAGCAGGCAGGCATTCCCGACTTCGGCGGCGGGCGGCGCGTGCCCGGCCTGCGGCGTGAAGAGGTCGCGATGCTGGCAGGCGTCAGCCTGGACTACTACACGAGGCTGGAACGCGGAGACATCCGGCGGGCCTCGGACAGCGTGCTCAACGCGATCGCCCGCGCCTTGCAGCTCGACGAGGCCGAACGGGAGTACCTGTTCGATCTCGCCCGCGCTGCGCCGTCGGCAGCCGCAGTCCGCACCCGGCCCGTCGTCCGGTCGGTGCGGACGTCGGTGCAGCGTGTGCTGGACAACCTGACGGTCCCCGCGATCGTGCACAACGCGAGTCAGGACCTCATCGCGGCCAACCTCCCCGGCCGGGCGCTCTATGCACCGCATTTCGACACCGAGGGCGTGCCGAACATCGCTCGGTTCATCTTCCTCGACCCCCGCGCTCGGGACTACTACCTCTACTGGCCGCAGGCCCGCCGGACGGCGGCGGCGGTGATGCGGCTGGAAGCAGGCCGCGATCCGCTGAACAGGGACCTGACCGCGCTCATCGGCGAGCTGTCCGCCCGCAGCCCGCACTTCCGGCAGGATTGGGCAGGCCACGACGTGCACTCGCATCGCACGGGCGTCAAGTCGTTCCGCCATCCGGAGGTCGGCCTGATCGAGGTCGCCTTCGACGTGTTCGAGCAGGTGGGCGAGTCGGGTCTGCAGATCGTCACCTACAGTGCCCCGCCCGGCAGCGACTCCGCAGACAAGTTCGCCCGCTTGACGGCCTGGGCCGCGACCCGCCTGCCCGAGGCACACCGTCGGGCGAAGTCCGCGACGGCGCAGGACGATGAGGAGGCGATGCCGCCGAGGGCCGGGAACGACTGATCGACAGACCCACGTCGCAGCCGTCCGGCCCACACACCGTGCGTCGCAGGCCGACCCCGGACACGCCCCCGACCCGGGCGCGTCCCGAGGGGATGGAAGCCCGTCCTGCCGAACCGTGCCGAAGGAGCCTGCGTGGGCTCGCGACGGCAGCGCGTCACACCGTGACGACCGGCGGCCTGCATCGCGAGGCGCCGCACCGGGCGCCGCACTCGCCGACTGGGCGAGGCAGCCTGCCCGTGATGACGCTCCGCCTGCACCGGACCTCGCGGCGGGCACGTCGACGGACATGGTGGGCGCAGCAGGATTCGAACCTGCGACCGCTCGGGTGTAAACCGAGTGCTCTCCCGCTGAGCTATGCGCCCGATCGTGTCGGGAAGCCTACCCGGCTCCCCGACACGGTCGAGTCAGGCCGCCAGTTCGGCGATCGCCTTCTTCCAGGCCGACTGGTCGCGCGCCTCGCCTGCCCCGTTGCGCTCGGCGAAGCGGATGACACCCTGCTTGTCGATCAGGAAGGTGCCGCGATTCGCGAACCCGGCTGCCTCGTTGAACACGCCGTAGGTCTGCGCGACGGCACCGTGCGGCCAGAAGTCGGACAGCAGCGGGAAGGTGTATCCCTCCTGGCCCGCCCACTTCTTCAGGCTGAACGTCGTGTCGACCGACACGCCGAGCACGGTCACGTCGGCACCCTGGTAGTCGGCGAGCTCGTCGCGAACCTGGCACAGCTCACCGGTGCAGGTCCCGCTGAAGGCGAAGGGGTAGAAGACGAGCAGCACGTTGCTCTTCCCCTGGAACGACGAGAGCGTCACCGACTGCTTGTCGTAGTCGTTGAGCGTGAAGTCCGGGGCCTGAGTACCGACCTCAAGTGTCATTACCGCGAACCCTTCTGCTGGAAGCTCTGATAGGCGCCGTCCCGACCGCGTCAGCGCAGGCCGGGACAGCGTGTTCGGGAGCTGGTGGGTCAGCGTTTCGACTTGGCCGCCTTCGGCGAGACCAGCCGCGTCGCGGACCAGTCCTCCGCGACGCTGACGCTGGATGTCCGAGACAGTCCGGCTGTCGGCGCGGCCTCGGCGATCTCGCTGGGCTCGACGTAGCCGTCTCTGCCGGTCTTCGGCGTGAAGACCCAGATCACGCCGTTGTCGGCCAGCGGAGAGATCGCGTCGACGAGCGTGTCCACCAGATCACCGTCGTCATCCCGCCACCACAGCAGGACGACGTCCACGACTTCGTCGACTTCCTCGTCGCGCAGCTCACTGCCGCAACGCTCCTGGACCGCTGCACGAAGTTCGTCATCGACGTCCTCGTCCCAGCCGATCTCCTGGACCACCATATCCGGCTCGATCCCGAGCCTGTCGGCGACGCCGACCTTTCCGGCGTCTCCCGCGGCGACCACGGCTTACTCACTCCTCCTACAGTGGAGGTGCCAGGGCCTCGAACGGCCCTCGCACACAGTTGCTCTGTCCGATCTACTGCGACCGATTCCGGCTAGCGAACACCGATCGCACCCCCCAGCGCAACCGCTGGCAGGTGGACACGCCGCAGGAGATCCAATCACCACCGGTCAGGGTACTCGTGCCTGCGAAAAGTTACTGACCGGTACAGATGACGGCACCAGCGGTCCGAGACGACGATGGTGAAGGATGGCAGCGTTGGGCGAAGCCCAGCTTGACGACACCTCGACGTTGGCGAGGAGATCCCTTGGCCCCGCAGAACAACGGCAACGCCGCCGACAACGCCCCGCAGCGGGTGCGTGTGATCCGGGACGGCCTTGCCGCGCACCTTCCGGACATCGACCCGGAGGAGACAGCCGAGTGGCTGGAGAGCTTCGACTCGATCCTGTCCGCCACCGGCAGGCAGCGCGCCCGATACGTGATGCTCCGACTTCTCGAGCGCGCCAGGGAGAGCGGCGTCGGCCTGCCCTCCCTGACCTCCACCGACTACGTCAACTCGATCCCCACCGATGTGGAGCCCTGGTTCCCCGGTGACGAGGAGACCGAACGCCGCTACCGGGCGTGGATCCGCTGGAACGCCGCCATGACCGTGCACCGCGCGCAGCGGCCGGGCATCGGGGTCGGCGGCCACATCTCCACCTACGCCTCGTCCGCGACGCTCTACGAGGTCGGCTTCAACTGGTTCTTCCGAGGCAAGGACCACCCCGGCGGCGGCGACCAGGTCTTCATTCAGGGACACGGCTCCCCCGGCATCTACGCCAGGGCCTTCCTGGAAGGCAGGCTCACCGAGTCGCAGCTCGACGGCTTCCGGCAGGAGTACTCCCACGCGGGACCGGGCGGTGGGCTGCCCTCGTACCCGCACCCCCGGCTGATGCCGCATTTCTGGGAGTTCCCGACGGTGTCGATGGGCCTCGGCCCGATGAACGCCATCTACCAGGCACGGTTCAACCGCTATCTGCACAACCGGGGTATCAAGGACACCTCGGATCAGCACGTGTGGGCGTTCCTCGGCGACGGCGAGATGGACGAGCCGGAGTCACGCGGTCTGATCCACGTCGCCGCGAACGAGGGCCTGGACAACCTCACCTTCGTGATCAACTGCAACCTCCAGCGGCTCGACGGGCCGGTCCGAGGCAACGGGAAGATCATCCAGGAGCTGGAGTCCTACTTCCGGGGCGCGGGCTGGAACGTCATCAAGGTCGTCTGGGGCCGCGAGTGGGACTCGCTGCTGCACGGCGACCGCGACGGCGCGCTGATCAACCTGATGAACACCACGCCGGACGGCGACTACCAGACGTACAAGGCCAACGACGGCGCCTACGTGCGTGAGCACTTCTTCGGCCGCGACCCGCGTACCAAGGAACTGGTCACCGAGTACACCGACCAGCAGATCTGGAACCTCAAGCGCGGCGGCCACGACTACCGCAAGGTCTACGCCGCGTACCAGGCGGCGACCTCGCACCACGGCCAGCCCACGGTGATCCTCGCCAAGACCATCAAGGGCTACGGCCTCGGTCCGACGTTCGCCGGTCGCAACGCCACGCACCAGATGAAGAAGATGACCCTCAACGACCTCAAGCTGTTCCGAGACAGCACGCGGGTGCCGATCACGGACGCGCAGTTGGAGGCCGACCCGTACCTGCCGCCGTACTACCACCCCGGGAACGACGCCCCGGAGATCCAGTACCTGCTGGATCGACGCCGCAGGCTCGGCGGTTTCGTGCCGGAGCGCCGGGTGAAGGCCAAGCCGCTGGTGCTGCCGGGTGACAAGGTCTACGACGTCGTCAAACGCGGCTCCGGCAAGCAGGACGTCGCCACGACGATGGCCTTCGTGCGGCTGATCCGCGACCTGGCCAAGGACCCCGAGATCGGGCCGAGGCTGGTGCCGATCATCCCGGACGAGGCACGCACGTTCGGGATGGACTCGATGTTCCCGACGCAGAAGATCTACAACCCCAGCGGCCAGCTCTACACGTCGGTGGACGCCCAGCTCATGCTCGCCTACAAGGAGAGCGAGCAGGGTCAGATCCTGCACGAGGGCATCAACGAGGGCGGCTCAACCGCCTCGTTCACGGCGGCGGCGACCTCCTACGCCACGCACGGCGAGCACATGATCCCGGTCTACATCTTCTATTCGATGTTCGGGTTCCAGCGCACCGGCGACGGCCTGTGGGCGGCGGCCGACCAGATGGCGCGCGGATTCGTCCTCGGCGCCACGGCGGGCCGGACCACGCTCACCGGCGAGGGCCTCCAGCACAACGACGGACACTCACTGCTGCTGGCGGCGACCAACCCCGCGGTCGTCTCCTACGACCCGGCGTGGTCCTTCGAGGTCGCGCACATCGTCAAAGACGGTCTGCGCCGCATGTACGGGGAGTCCGAGGAGTTCCCGCACGGCGAGGACGTCATGTTCTACCTCACCGTCTACAACGACCCCTACCGGCAGCCTGCCGAGCCCGATGATCTCGACGTCGACGGGCTGCTGCGCGGGCTGTACCGGTACGCGAAGGCTCCTGCGGGCGACGGCCCGACGGCACAGATCCTCGCCTCCGGGGTGTCGATGCCCTGGGCGTTGCGGGCGCAGGAGCTGCTGGCCGAGCACCACGGCGTGCAGGCGGCGGTCTGGTCGGCGACGTCCTGGGCGGAGCTGCGCCGCGAGGCGGTGCGGACCGAGCAGGACAACCTGCTCCGGCCGGGGTCGAGGCGTGAGGTGCCGCACGTGACCCGTGCGTTGGAGGGCACCGGCGGCCCGGTCGTGGCGGTGTCGGACTGGATGCGCGCGGTGCCGGACCTCATCCGGCCGTGGGTGCCCACCGACATGCTCACCCTCGGCACGGACGGCTTCGGCTTCTCGGACACCAGGCCTGCGGCCCGGCGGAAGTTCCTCGTCGACGCGGAGTCGATCGTGGTGGGCACGCTGCTGGCGTTGGCCCGACGCGGCGACATCGACCACTCGGTGGCCGAGCAGGCGGCGCGGACCTACCGGATCGAGGACGTGCAGGCGGCCGGTCCGCAGACCTCCGATCCCGGGGTCTCCTGAGGTCCCATGACCTCGACGGCCTCTCGCCCGGCTTCGGCCGGGGCGGGAGGCCGTCGGCGTGTCGGGGAGTGTGCCGTGGGCCTGGCCGGTCAGGTCTCGGTGTCGGACGGGTCTCGGTGTCGGACGGCGCGGGTCGGCGCCTGAGGCCGGACCGACCGTTGGCAACACCGCCCCTGGCTGCCGGGCCGGGATGTCGAGAAGCGCCGTCTCTTCAACGAGGGCGGAGCACAGCCGCCTCGCAGGCGGCACCTGGTCACCGCGCCCGCCGCGCCCGCCGCGCGAGGGAGAAGGTGGCGATCGTCAGGGCAACGGCGAGCAGCCCTGCCACCAGCGCGAGGTCGAGCCAGCCACCCGACGGCTCCGGCACCACCACCGGACCGGTGGGTGTACGCACCTCCAGCGTGGCGCCGCGCGGCGTGATCGCATAACTCTCCATGGACGGCGTGTCCGGGGCCAGGGTGAACTCCGGCCAATCGGGCTGGTTCAGATTCCGCCTTCGCAGGCCCATGATCGCGGCGATCCGCAGCAGCACGACGACGGCGACCAGCGCGAGCCAGCCCGCCCAGCGTCGCCAGGGGCCTGCCCACAACAGCAGCAGGGTGGCCGTCGCGACGACCAGCGCCAAGGCCGCCGCCACCGCGATCTCACCCCAGTCCAGTGCGAGGAACGTCGTGCCGTCCTGAGCAAGCACACACCGGGTGTCGAGGCTCCGTCCGGTGAGCCCCGGCTGGTCGAAGCCTGCGGCACAGTCGCGCTGCATCAGCACCACATGGGCGGACCAGGCGGCCGCTAGCAGCACCGAGAACAGGACGAGCAGCACGGCGGGGGCCCACCACCAGACGGGCCGGATCGGGCTGCTGCGCCCCGGCGACACGGTCATCGCCTCGGCGTCAGTCTCGATGCGCCGCGGCTGCGGCGCGCGCGGTCGTCGTCACCGCGACGGCGAGCAGCCCGGCGATCAGGGCCGGAATCCACCAGGGCTGCGGCGTGGCCAGGACGTGGTCGCCGCCCGGAGTGTGCAGGGTGTACTCCGCGACAGTGGCCGTGTGGAAGCGATAGGCATAGGCGTCGTCCGGATCACTGTCGAGTGCGGCGGGGGTGGACGAACCAGGGGTGCACGTCTAAGAGCCTGTTTTTGATCCTCCTGGAGTCGTGAGCGGGGATCAGCGTGGCTGAGCTGCAAGGCGAAGGAAGGAGACATAACGGAGTTATGTTGACTGACGACAACGCCGCAGATAGCCGCGCTGGCCCCGCGCAACTCCGAAAGTGGGGATTAAAAACAGGCTCTACGGAGATCAGCTGCAACTCGCGCACGGCCGCGACGGCCCCGGCGACGAGCAGCGCGGGCACGGGCACCAGCGCGGCGCGCACGCCGCCGCCCCGCTGCACGGCACGCAGGGTGAGCAGGGTCGCGACCAAGGCCGCCGCCGCGAGCGTCCCGCCCAGCGCCAGATCCGCCCACGGCAGCCGGAACAACGGGATGCCGTCCTCGATCAGCAGGCACGCGGCGCCGTCGAGCCTGCCGGACAGCCCGGCGTTGCCGAACCCGTCCCCGCAGCCCGTGACGACGGCCAGCGCGTCGAACAGCCACCCGAACGCGGCGCTGCCTGCGGCGGCGACGAGCAGCCAGGCGCAGGCCCGCCACCACGTGGGCCAGCCGAGGCGCGGAGCCGCGCAGGTCATGCCCGGACTCCGAAGCACGGATGCCTGCCGAGGTCGACGACCGATTCGGCGGCTGCGGGCGTCGAGGCGATCCGGTCTCGTCTCATGTCACTGGGACGTTCGCGGGCCGATGACGTTCCCTCGGCTGCGAACAGCCCGCTGCCGCGCCCGCGACACGGGCTTCGCCCGGCCTGGGGGCGGGGTCACGCCGGGACCGCCTCGACCACGGCGCAGTGCCGCAGGCGCAGACCGGCCGAGTGGCCTGCCCGGCGGCGGACGATCTCCGATGCGTCCCGCACCGGCCGACCGAGTCGGGTCCGGCCGCCGCCGGGGGCGATCAGAGCCCGAGGACGAGATGGGCGGTGAGGAAGTAGATGATCAGTCCGGTCGCGTCGACCAGGGTGGTGACCATCGGGGCGGAGACCACGGCGGGGTCGACGCCGATCTTCTTCGCCAGCAACGGCATCCCGCCGCCCACGATGGCGGCCCAAGTGCAGACCGCGATCAGCGACAGCGCCACCACCAGCCCGAGCCGCCACCCGGCGAACAGGGTGCAGACGACCACGCCGATCGTCGCGAGCGCGACGCCCAGCATCAGGCCGACTCGCCCCTCCCGCCAGAGCACCTTCGGCAGGTCACCGAATCGCACGTCGCCGACGGCGAGCGCCCGCACGATCGACGTCGCCGACTGCGAACCGGCGTTGCCGCCCGTGCCGGTGATCAGCGGGATGAACAGCGCCAATGCCGTCACCTCCGCGAGGCTGGCCTCGAAGAACGTCAGGACGTTCACCGTCATGGTCGCCGCCACGATGAGCAGCAGCAGCCAGGGCAGTCGCGACCGGGCCAGGGCGATCACGCTCGCCGCCAGATAGGGCCTGCCGAGCGGGCTGGCCGCGGCCTGACGTTCGACGTCCTCGGTGTCGGCCTCCTCGATGACCTCGATCGCGTCGTCGACGGTGAGCAGACCGACGAGCCGCTGTTCACTGTCGACGATCGGCAGGCCGAGCAGGTCGGCCTCCTGCATGAGCCGTGCGGCGCCCTCGGCCTCATCGGTGGCGGCCACCGAGGGGACCTCGGTGTTCACCAGATCTTCGAGACGTTCCTCGGTTCCGCTGAGCACCAGGGTGCGCAGCGACACCACGCCGAGGAGCCTGCGCCCGGTGTCGATGACGGGAAGCGTGTAGACGGTCTCGGCGTCAGCGCCCCGACGCCGGACCGTCGCCAGCGCCTCCGCGACCGTCTGCCACGGATGCACCCAGACGACCTCCGGAGTCATCACCCGTCCCACCGAGCCCTCGGGATACCCGAGCAGCGCGGCCGTGGTGCGCCGCTCCCCCGGACTCAGCCCGGCCAGGACCCGACGGACCACGGTGGCAGGCGCCTCGGCGAGCATCCGCGCGCGGTCGTCGGGGTCCATCCCCTCGACAAGTTCCCGGAAGGCGTGATCCCGCAGGCCGTCCAACACACACTGCTGATGCACCGGATCGAGTTCCTCGAAGACCTCCAGTGCCCGGTCCTTCTCCAACAGCCGGAAGGGCAGGGCCATCGCGGGCTGGTCGAGGCGGCCGAGTTCGGCGGCGACCTCGTGCGGCGGGCGGTCGCCGAGCCATCGGCGCACCGCACCGAGGTCCTCGGCCTCGACGAGATCGCGCAGCTCGTCCTCCATCAGGGCCACCTCCAGCCGATCGCGGACCGCCGCACAACCTACTCCGCGCATTGGAGTCGTCGTCGGGGCCGAGCCTGCCGGCGCGGGCGGTACTCCGCCGGGCGAAGATCGTCGGGCTAGATCGGTCGATCGTGTTGAGGTCGCTCCCGTGCATCCCCGGGTGGGTCCATCCCGGTCTGCCGGCGCGGCGACCGTCACGCGGCGGCGGGAGCAATGGACAGCTCGAACCACGAGGACGCCGAGCGGCGTTCTGTCCTGCGGTCCGTCGGCGGTCTCGGTGCAGACAATGGCGGCGAGCAGCAGCCCGGCGTCCCGCCCCGCCGAATTCCACGACGCGCGCCGGTGCCGTCGCCGACGGCGAGGGACTACGTCCGATGCGGATCGAGCAGCGACCTGTTCGCGCCGGAAGCTGTTCACGAGGTCCGATCAAGCCTGCTCATCTCGACGCGACGGGCGGCCGATCCGACGCCGATGAACCGGCCCGATGCAGGCCCGCCTGCACGATGAACACTTCTGAACAGGGAACCACAGGCAACCTCCCCCTGGACAGGCACGTCTTGTGGACAGGTCTGCAGAACGGAAGGGCCGGGCCGAACGACATAACGACATGACATACCGAAGGGATTCTGATGCGGAAGACGACTCGGACGACGACCACCCTGGCGGGGGTTCTCGGCGGCGCGCTGCTTCTGGTGGGCGGGCAGACCGTCGCAGGAGCGACGGCGACGGAGCCCGATGTCCGCGAGGGCGGCGTCTCGGCCTGCACGGCCGAGGACGTCGAGGTCGAGCTCAATCCTCAGCCCGAGCGCCCCGCCGACTATCTGCTGGCGCTGACGAACGTCTCGGACAAGACCTGCGAGTTCAGCGGCGCGCTCGGACTGGCGGGCCAGAACATGGCGGGCGAGCCGATCGACCAGGTACCCAACGACTCCGTCGACCACCCCGGCGCCCCCGCACCGATCACCCTGGCCCCGGACCACACCGCCTTCGCGGGCGTCCAGGTGGACCTCGGTGATAAGGGCGACCCGGACACCTACGTCGCCGCCGGCTTCACCGCCTCGCTGCCCGAATTCGACGGCGAGGTCCAGGCGAGGATCGTCGGCGCCGAGGACGAGCCGGTGCAGATCCCGCTCACCGGCCTGCGCGTCGGCACCCTCCAGCCGGTCACGGACGGCGTCCTCTTCTGATCGGGGCGAGTTGCCCGACCGCGTGGTCTGCCCGGTGCACTCAGCACCGGGCAGGCCTGCTCGCATGACGAGGCGGCCAAACAGATTCTCCCTTCATCAGCCCACTACTCGTCGTTTCCATCGAGTCTTTCCGGCAGATCGAACCAGGCAATGGTGCCGAAATAGACTTCCTTCCCGGCATCCGCCCAGGCATCCGCCTCAGCGAGGATGCGGCCGGCGGACTCTGCCGACGAGACTTTCCATGGGACGAATCCATTCTTTGCGAGGTCTCCGGGAACTATTTTTCCATCCCGCACCCGCTCCTCAGCAATGACAGCGGCAACTCGCAGCAGCTCATGATCATCAGCAGTCTGATCCCTGGCCAAGTACATGATCACGGTCAGGTCCAGATAGTCGTCTTCAATTGCCTCCATGACGCCTTCGACGACCTCGTCATCAACCAATTTTCCACCCTCGCGGTTGACATGAATATTGAGCCGCAGATCCGACTCGGTCAAACCATCAACAGTGGAGCCAGGTGAGCATCATACGATCGGCGCTCCATGGTGGGCTGCCTGCTGCGGAGACAGTCAAGAAACCGCATCCAGATGAGTGCGAACACACTCAACTTCGGAACTGCGACGTTCTCTTGCATCTCACCCGTCGACCGAGGCTTGAAAGTCAAGGATCTCCGCCGCTGACGGCGGCGTCGAGTGCGATCAGAGAACTGCGGAATAAGCCCGCACCGATTCGTCGAGCCGGGTTAGGAGCAGACCTGCGGACTCCAGTTCGTCGGCCGCCCGGCTCAGTGCGGCGACGGCTTCCCACGCCCGATCGTCCGACCCGCCGTGCCAACTTCCGCGAAGCTCCGCGCCCGCCTCGATACCCGCTGCCCGGTTCGCGACCGACCGGGCGCCGGGCAGATCAGTGACCGCCATCGTCAACCGATCGAGAATCTCACCGGCCGAGTGCATACGCCCCCCAGAGCCGTCTCCTGGCCGCCCCCGGCACGCCTGATCGACCCTGCTGGCGTCTTGACCGGCGGTGTTCCCGTCGATAACCGATCACCAGCAGTCGCACTCTTCGTCCTCCTTGTCTCGTGGCAGCCGATTCATGGCTCTGCCCGCTGCTCATCACAGCCCCCTTCAGAAACCGAGCGATCACGATCTGCGGCGCGAGCCGCGATGCGGCTCAGCAGATCGAACCAGGCGATGGTGCCGAAGTGAATCTCCCTTCTTTCATCTGCCCAGCTGTTCGATTCCGAGGTGATGCGATCAGCGGATTCATCAGGCAGGCTGAGCCAGGGAAGAAATCCATCTCGGGTGAGATCGCCCGGAACTATACGTCCTTCTCGCACGAGCTTGTCGGCAACGGTCGCCGCAATCCGCAGCCGCGCCGGCGAGTCACCAGCTTGATCTCGAACATGGTACATGATGACGGTCATGTCCAGATAATCATCCTCGATCGCCTCCATGGCGCTTTCGATCACTCATGTCGATGTAGTCGTCGCCAGCTGCTTCAAACACACCCGCAATGATCTCTTCATCAATCAATTATCCACCCCCACGATTGACACCCACCTCAACGGTCTAACCTTATTCACTCGGCGTAGCAGCATCGCGATCTGCGGCCCGCGCAGCGATTCGACTCGGCAGGTCGAACCAGGCAATGGTGCCGAAGTGGACCTCCTTCCTTTCGTCGGCCCAAAGATTGGATTCTGAAGTGATTCGATCAGCCGATTCATCAGGCGAGGTAAGCCAAGGATAAAACCCCTCCCGAGTGAGATCTCCTGGAACTATCCGCCCCTCCCGAACCAGTTTGTCGGCAACGGTCGCCGCAATCCGCAGCCGCGCCGGCGAGTCATCGGCCTGATCTCGAATATAGTGCATTATATCGGTCATATCGATATAGTCGTCCTCCGCAGATTCCATCACGCCCTCTACGATCTCATTATCGATCACGGCGTCCAACCCTCCCGATTAACGTGGATCTTCAGCTTCACGTCTTGCTCAGTCCTGATGTCGATAGTCGGATCAGGCGAACTTGTTGACTTCGTTCGGTATCCAATTTTGGTCGCATCAGGCAGCAAGACCATGACACCATCGTAGCGGGGTAGATCAAGTACAGTACCTCCCCGTGAGAGAGCATTGAATATCTCCAGCAACTCCTCCGTGCTTCGAACCTCACGGATTGGCCGTTTCTTCGAACCACGCGGCTTACGGCCGATTCCCTTGCCTTCGCTACGAGCGTGATCGGCAGCAGTCTGCCCCTTCCAATGGCCCGCCCCTGCCGTGCCATCCGTGATTGATGCGATTACGTTGAGGTGCTGGTGGATCTCGCGGAGCTCCTCGGGACGCAGGCCGGTCAAGGCCGCGCGAAGCCGGGCGATCACCTCGGGCATCGACGTCATGCGCACCCACCCGGCCACGACGACGGCAACAGCACAGCCAATGACCTACCCCCACGTGATCACGTCAGCGATCCATGGTCGCCCGCCCACCCCGGAGATCGTCAAGGAACTGCACCCAAACAGGTGAAGACACACTCAACCTCGGACCTGCGGCATTCTTCGAATCCCGCACATCCACCCCACCCGAGGCGAAACGCACCTCGACACAGTTGGCATTGTTCCCGCCGCTGCGGCTGCTCTTGAACCACGCTCTCTCAACTGGCACCGTCCAGCTCCTTCACGCAACGTGTCAAAAATTCTCGGGATTGATCCGGACCCAATGCGACCGCTCGCAACCGATCGAAAGCGTGGATACAGGCCGCGATATCCTCGTCAGCCTTGAGGTAGACCCCACCCTCGATAAACGTAGACTGGTAGACAGTGTCTGGCGCCTTCGCCCCGAAGCGGAAGATTGCCATCGAATCGCCCAACATCGGGTGGTCCGCGATCGACAGCGGCGCCACCTGAATGGTGACGGTCCGCTGATTTTCGATGACGAGAAGCAATCGGCGAATCTGGTTTAGTAGGATAGTCCGACTACCCAGAGGACGACGAAGTGCGGCTTCACCGATGACGAACCACAACCGAGGCGCGTCTTCACGGGTGAGCAGCTCCTGACGTTCCATACGGAACTGGACGAGGTTCTCGACCTCGATGGGATCATCTGCTCCAATGGCAGCCCTGGACACGCGGATCAACGCCCGTGCATAGTCTTCAGTCTGCAACAGCCCCGGAATGATCTCGCCCTCTGAGTAGTAGATCTCGCTGGCGAACGCCTCGTGGTCGCTGAGGCGTCGGAAGGCTCCTGGCATGACATCGGAGTGCATCCGCCTCGGCTGGCGCTGCCGCGCTACCTGAGCCAGGTCGTAGATCTCGGGACGAGCTTCGGCTGGGACGCCGTAGAGATCAAGCAGGGCGTCGACCTCCAAGCGCTTCAGCGGTCGACCACCGCCCTCCATCCTGCTGATCACGCTGCTGTCGCATTCGAGGACGGCTGCCGCATCCTTCTGCTGCTTACCTGCGGCCTTACGGAGCCTGTTCAGTTCAGCGCCGAGCTGGCGACGTTCGATCGTCTGCCGAGACCTGCTGCTCATCGTCGGTTTCCCCTCCGGTGTCGATCGGGTGATCAAGGCCAGTGTGCCGAGGGAGCGACGGAAGGCAGCACAAGTTCACCCTTTCAGGGTCGTGTGCCACGTGGCACGTGAGGGTTAAACTCGGCCCAGTCGGAACCGGTGGCCGATCTCTCCCTCATCCGGTGGTCGGCGGCAGTCTAGCGAGACCGCCGCCGCCTGGATCACGGCTGCTCTTCTGACGATCACCGCCCAGTCTTCCCCTGCCAGGAGGTCGTCGTCATGCGGATCGGATACGTGCTTCACGAGTGCTTCAAGAGCAGCAGTGGCGCTCGCGAATGGGATCGCCTCCTCGGCGTCCAGGTGGTGGTCGATCTCGACCCCCAGAACCTCGAACGGGCCAAGGAGAAGCTGGCGCCGTGGGCACTGGGCGTCCTCGCCGAACATCGGTGCGACTTCGGGCTGTTCGAGGCGCAGCTCGCCGTCCTCGACGAGGAGGACGAGCCGGGCCGCTACTTCCGACACTGCTATCTCATCGGTGCCGGCGCAGGCGCTAAGGCGGTCCAGCTCGAGGACAGTCCCAGCGAACCCGCCGAGATCCTCCGCCTCGCCTACGAGGACGAGGCCGTCGAACGGGACCTGACCGCCCAGGCGGCCCTGCTCGACAAGGCCGGTTGAGCAGCTGATCCGAAAGCGGTCGTCGGCCTGCGGCGGAACCGATCGCCGCGAGCTCCTGGAGATCAGCCCGCTCACGCCGCACGCAGACCGCCGCAGGCAGGCCAGTTGTCGCGGAAGCCCGGCGCCGGCCTGTCGGGCACCGTCAACACGGCAGCTCCAGCCCGCCACGCTGGCGCGGAAGCCCGGTCGACACTGCTCCCGCTCACGACATCGCCCCGAGCACGATCGCCGGAGGCATCAGCCTGCCTGCCGAGGATCACGAGACGGCTCGAAACGGCGAGGCCTGCGAGTCGGGCCAGACCGACGATTCCGGCGGTCCGGCCCGTCCGGCCTCAGCAGCGAGCCGCCGGAGTCCCCGCCGTCAGGTGGAAGTCGGCCCGCTCGTCGAGCAGCAACGGGATCAGCTCACGCAGCGGCTGTGCCATCGGCACCAACACACCGTCCCGACCGCTCCAGCTCCGCACGCCGTGCGTCGCCAACGTCGACTCGACCTCGGTGAACTGCTCGGCGGTCAGCCGGTAGCCGCAGATCCGCTCGGTGACGACGTCATCGGGCGCGGGCTCCTCGTTGTCGGCCCCGCCGAAGTAGATCGGTCTGTGGTTGAGATAGCCCGCGGCCCGCGCCGCGCCCGTGGTCAGGCTGATCCGCGCGCCCCGCTCGCGCAGCATGTCGAACGCGCCGGCCAGCCCCGCGAGCTGCGAGTCGACGCGACGACGGTTGTTCACCGCCGGATCGGCCAGCTCCTCCTCGGTCAGCGCGGTGGTCCTGGTCTCGACGAGGATGCCCACCGCGTCCTTGATCCCTGCGGTGTTGCGCAGGATGCGCTCCTGGCCGTCGCCCGCGACCTGTTCGATGGGCTCGCCGGTCTCCGGATCGACGTGAATGCCGTAGATGCCACTGGTGAAGCCCGCCGTCTCCACCGCAGGACGCACGTACTCCTCGGAGAGCGCCTCGGACTGCGCATGAACCCGGTCGTCGGTGTTGAGGTTGCGCGGCCACAGCGAGAGGAAGTCCCGGTCGTACACCGGCGGGCGGGCGCCGTACTCGTGCAGGTCGTAGACCAGATCCGGTTCGTGGTCCCGGAGAAGTTCCGCGATGGTGCGCGCCTCGGGGGTGGTCAGCGCGATGTGGTCGCGGTTGATGTCGATGCCCTCGCCGTTGCCTCGGGTGTTCGCGACGAAGCCGTCCGGGTTCGCGGTGGGCACGAACAGCAGCTCGGTGGTCCGGAGCAGCCGTTGCAGCTCCCGATCCTCGGTGAAGGCCAGATCACGGATCGTCGACAGGCACGCCTCGCGGCCCGAGGGCTCGTTGCCATGCTGTGAACACAGCAGGAGGGCGGTGGTGCGGGCGGGCGCTAATCGGGGGCCGCCGATGCGCACCAGATTCAGCGGCCTGCCCTGGACGGAGGTGCCCGCCTGCTCGATCTCGATGCCTCGGCCACGGTCGGCGACCTCGGCGAGGAAGGCGATCTCCTCGTCCTCAGTGGTCCAGGCAGCACCGTCGCTCAGTTCGAAGCCGGTGCTCGGCGGCTCGGCCGACGACGGAGACGCGCCGCCCGCCTGGGTCTCGGCCACGGCGGTGGCTCCTGATGCGGCGAACAGGCCTGCGGCGAGCAGCCCGGCCCCCAGGCGTCTGACGAGGGCGGCGCGTCGTCCTCGGGGTTCTCGGAGGGTGGACACGATGTTCTCCCTTCCGTGCCGGGGGCGGCCCGGCATCGAAAAAAGAACATCAAGAAGCTCGTTGCCCGGTCAAGCTAGTGACTTCGCCGCGTTCCCCGGGTCGGCCGAGGCGGCGCGCTGGGCCCGTGCGGCGCGCGCCCACTGCAACCAGCCCTGGACCACCAGCACGGCGAACACCACGTACACCAGTGCGCTGAACCATAGCCCCGAGGCGAGCTGCAGCGGGACGCCCACCGCATCCACCGCCAGCCAGACGAGCCAGAACTCGACGAGGCCTCGGCTCTGCGCAAGGAAGGCCACCGCCGTCCCGACGAAGATCCACGCGTCCGGCCATGGCGCCCAGGACGCGTTCAGCGAATCGAGCAGCAGCGCGAAGGCCGTCGTCCCCCCGAGCATGAGGCCCAGCAGGATCAGGCGCTCGACGCCGGTCGCCGGGCGGACGGCGATGCCGTAGACGGGATCACGCCGCCTGCTCCAGGCCCACCAGCCGTAGATCGAGATCGCCAGGATCACGACCTGCCGGGTGGCGAGTCCGCCGAGCTGCGCAGAGAAGTAGACGCTGAACAGCAGCACCGTGGCGGCCACCTGCACCGGCCAGGTCCACAGTGTTCTGCGCTGCGCAAGGAAGACCACCGCCAGCGCACAGAGCTGTCCGATGAACTCGGCCCAGGACACCTGTTGGCCGAGCAGCACCAGGTGGTGTTCCAGCAGCAGACTCATCTCGCGTCCTCCTCGCAACCCTCTGCCACCGGGGGTCGCGAACGCGAAGCCGACGGCGCACGACGGCTCCGCCGACTCGCGTGCGCCGCCTACCATCCGGACTTTCACCGTCGGTCCCGGAGTTCCACCGGGTCAACCGTCGCGGCCGAACAGCAGCCGGACGGGTCGCGGACTGTCACCGCCGGTTCGGACTTCCACCGACCCCGGAGCGCACGTCGTCTGGTCAGCCAAACGACGAACGGCCCGGCGGCATTCCGTCGACCTCAGCCCACATGATGTGAGCTGAGACACTTCCGCCTCACCCGGAGATGGGCGGAGCGGCGACGAGAACACCGCCGGGCCGTCGGCCGACTCGGCGAGGAGCCCCCTCGATCAGGTCGGCTGGCCGCCGGAGTCGAACGGGTCGGCGTCACCGGGCCTGCGCCGGGGACGGCCTGCAGGCCGGTCGCGCCCCTCCCCGACACCGCCTGCGCCGCCGCCACCCGCCGCGGTCGCACCGCCTGCGCGCTGGCCCGCTCCGCCGCTGCGGGCGGTCTCGTTCTCGAAGTGGTCCAGCCAGGTCACCCACCGCTGCTGAGCAGGCTTGATGAGGCCGCCGCCCAGGCCGACCACCAGGATGCCGCCGATGGTGGCCAGCACCGTGATCAGTACCGGCAGCGTGACGGTGACGGCGATTCCGAGCTGGTTGAGCGCGGCGATGACGCCCAGCGCGACAAGGAAGACGAAGGACAGCGTGCCGAGCAGATGTCCGTAGGACCGCCCGGCGAGCGCGGAGCGGATCAAGTCTCGCACCACCCGGCCGATGGCCGCCGCGATCAACAGCAGGATCAGTGCCACCACGACGCGCGGGATGTAGACGATGACCTGGTGGAGGAGTTGGCTGATGGCATTGCCGGAGCCGAAGACGCTGAACGCGATCTGCAACGTGATCAGCATGATGAAGTAATAGATGATCTTGATGATGATGTCGCCGAGATCGACCTTGGACTTGCTGAGCATCCCGGAGAGCCCGGTCTTCTCCACCAGCCGGTGGAAGCCCGCGCGGTGCAGCAGCAGCCCGAGCCCCTTGGACACTCCCTTGGCGATCAACCAGCCGATCAGCAGGATGATAAGGAAACCGATGAATTTGGGCACGAACGTGGCGATCATGGACCAGGCGTCCCCGAGCCCGCTGCGAATGTTCTCGCCCACCGCTTCCTCCTCGTCAAGCGACTTGTGTCTTCCGTCTCCTCCAGATCGTTTCCTGATCGACCCGCTGACGCCGTCATCGCCACGCAGCACGAAAGGGGGAAATCGCGTCGGGACCACGATAGATCGAGCGATCGAGGCAGCCGGGCCACCGTACCGAGGCCGCCACCGCCCATGACTTTCGCAGGTCAGCGGGCCGCAGCCACGGCGGCGAGCCGAGCAGGCGCCACGTGGGGGAACCACGAACTCATTCGCGTGCCTGCCCGGGTGCAGCCCGGCGGGCTCTCAATTCATCGGGAGCGCGAAGCGAATACCACAGGAACTCCGAATCCGCCTGTTCGGCGATGCGACCCCGAAATCGGGCGGACTCGGTGCAGCCCCGGAGCCGCACCTGTCGCGGCCATTCCCGGATTCCCGAAAAGGGTCGCGGAGTCGGAGCGAGTGCTGCGGCAGCCACCGCAGGCCGGCCGGTCGACGGCCGCCGCGCACCGAGCGCCGCGATCACACGCCGTCCCCAGCCGCCCCGGCCTGCCCGCGCTCGTCCTGGTGGACGACCACGCCCCGACGTCGCCAAGGGGTCACCCTCGCACTCGGCAGGCTCGGCCGCCCGATCCGACCGGCGGCAGTGCGTGCCGCCCCGAACGAGCACCGGCTCACCCCGCCGCCGGGCGCACGGCCTCGGTCGCCCCCACTCGGGTGCCCGAAGCAGGTGCCGCGGGCCGAAAGACGTTCCGGGCGGTCGGTGTCCTGCCAGGCAGGGATCGGTTCGACGACGATCACGACGGGATCGACGGCGGCGGTCGGCCTGCGGCCCACTCCGGCTGACTCCGGGGACGACCTCCGGTTCGCGGGTCTCGGCACCCGTGACGGCCGAACGACGGCGGCCGAAGCATGCCCGGCCCCCTCCGCCCCGAGGCCCCCATGCGATTCTGGCGGCCATGGGCGAGGCCATCGAAGCAGGACAGGCCAGGAATGGACTGTCTGTACAGACCCTGCGCAGGCTGGAGTACGCCTCCGGCGGCCTGGCCACCGCGAGCATCGCATCGATGCAGAGCCTGCTTCCCTGGTTCCGCAGACTCCCAGCCGATCAGCGGGCCAGCATCCTGCTGATCATCCAGGCAGGCGTGGCGAACTTCATCGTCTGGCTGAGCGAGTCGGAGTCCACGCCGAGAGTGACGGCCGAGGGATTCCTGCGCGCCGCCCCCAAGGACCTGTCCCGGTGGATGAGCCTGCGCCAGACGGTCGAGCTGGTACGCATCGCCATCGACGTCTTCGAACGCAGGCTCCCCGAACTCGCCGCGGACGACGCGGAGCGGGCGGTGCTGACCGAGGGAATCCTCCGCTTCGGTCGCGAGATCGCCTTCACCGCCGCCACCTCGTATGCGGCGGCGGCCGAGGCCAGGGGCGCCTGGGACGCCCGGCTGGAGTCACTGATCGTGGACGGGGTCGTGCGGGGCGACGCCGAGGAGTCCCTCCTGTCCAGGGCCTCGGCGCTGGGCTGGGATCAACCGGTCGCCGCCACCGTGCTGGTCGGCAATCCGCCGTCGACCGATCCGCCCGCCGTGCTCTACGAGGTGCGCAGCCGTGCGGCCAGGGTGTCCCGGCCGGTGCTGCTGGGCGTGCACGGATCACGGCTGGTCGTGGTGCTCGGCGGAATGGTGGACGCGGCCGAGGAGCGCGACGTCCTGTTGAAGATCTCCGAGGGCTTCGGGGACGGACCGGTCGTGGCGGGCCCGACCGTGGAAAGCCTCGCCGACGCGCACCGCTCCGCGGAGGACGCGCTCTCCGGGCTGCGGGCCGTGGTGGCCTGGCCTGCCGCTCCTCGGCCGGTGCGGTCCACCGATCTGCTGCCGGAACGGGCGCTGGCGGGCGACCCCGGCGCCGAGCGGCAGCTCGTCGAGCAGGTGATGATGCCGCTGGCCGAGTCCAGTGGCGGGCTGCTGGAGACGGTGCAGGCCTATCTCGAGGTCGGCGGCGTGCTGGAGGCCTGCGCGAAGACCCTGTTCGTGCATCCGAACACCGTGCGTTATCGGCTGCGCCGGGTGGCGGAGCTGACCGGGTACAACCCGGCGGATCCCCGCGACGCGCTGGTCCTCCAGGTCGCTCTCAAGGTGGGCAGGCTCGCGCACGCCCGAGGGCTGTGGTGAGCCGCTGATCGCCGCCGCCCGGCGGCAGATGTCGCCGCGCCCCGGTCGAGACTGCCCGGTGTGATGCGCGCGCCATTGCGGGTGAACGCCGGCGCGACACGCTCGCCCCGGTGCGGCGCGGTCCGCAGGCACCGGCGATGCCGTCGTCCGCACCCGCGAGGTGCACCGCCCGGACGTCGTCCGGTGCACGACGGTCCCCGTCGCTCATGCCTGCGCCAGGGGTCTCCCAGCCGGGGACGAACTGCGGCAGAAAACCCCGGACGACCTCGGAAGACCCGTGGTCGGGAACAAGGAATGACCGTCTCACGTCGCAGGAGTCGTGACCGCCTTGTAGGAACCCCACAACGAAGGGCCTGGGACTTCGTCAGCCACAGCATCACAGACCAGCAACGCGGACGTGTTCAGTGAACGGGTGATCGCACTGCTCGCGCCAGGACAGGGTTCTCAGTCGCCCGGCATGCTGACCCCGTGGCTGGAGGCCGAGGGTGCCCGCGAACAGTTGGCCGACTGGTCCGAGGCCACGGGTCTCGACCTCGTCCGGCTGGGCACCGAGGCCGACGCGGAGGAGATCAAGGACACTGCGGTCACCCAGCCGCTGGTCGTCGCGCTGACCCTGCTGGCAGCCGAGGAGCTGTGCCGCCGGATCGACCTGCCCACGAACCTGACGATCGCGGGCCACTCCGTCGGAGAACTCGCCGCAGCGGCGCTGGCGGGGGTGTTCCGGCCGATCGACGCGGTACGTCTCGCGGCGGTACGCGGCCGGGAGATGGCCGACGCCTGCGCGTTGGAGGCCAGCGGGATGTCCGCCGTGCTGGGCGGCGAGCCTGACGTGGTGCTCGCCAGGCTGGCGGAGCTGGGGCTCGACCCGGCGAACCGCAACGGCGGCGGCCAGATCGTCGCGGCGGGCCCGCTCGATGCGCTGAGCGCCCTGAGCGAGGAACCGCCGGAAGGCGCCAGGGTGCGACCGCTGGCCGTCGCGGGCGCCTTCCACACCCGGTTCATGGCCCCTGCTGAAGAGGCGCTGCGCAAGCACGCCGAGTCTGTCGAGGTCGCCCACCCGGTCCGCCCGCTGCTCTCGAACTTCGACGGCGGAGCACAGGACGACGGCGCCGAGATCCTACGGCGACTCGTCGCGCAGGTCACCCGCCCGGTGCGCTGGGACGCCTGCATGGCCACGCTCGCCGATCAGGGCGTCACCGCCGTCGTCGAACTGCCGCCTGCCGGGGCGCTCGTCGGCCTCGTCAAGCGGGGCATGAAAGGCACGAAGACCGTGCCGTTGAAGACCCCCGCCGACCTGGACAAAGCCGTCCAGGTGATCACCGAACACGCCGCCGACGCCGACACCACCTCGGAGACCACTCGATGAGCGCCGAACGGCCTCGGATCACCCTGCGCACCGGACCCGCCAACACGCGCATCCTCGGTCTGGGCAGCGCGCTCGGCAATCGGGTGGTCACGAACGACGACCTCGCCAAGACCATCGACACCTCTGACGAGTGGATCCGAGAACGCGTCGGCATCGTGAGCAGGCGGCTGTCGGATCAGGATCAGACCTTGGTGAGCATGGGCGTCGAGGCGGGCTCCAAGGCCGTGGCCGACGCCGGGTTAGCAGCCGCCGAGATCGACACCCTCATCTTCGCCACCTGCACGATGCCCGGCCCGATCCCCAACGCCGCCGCGCAGACCGCGGACGCGATCGGCATCAAGGCGGGAGCGGCCTTCGATCTCAACGCGGCCTGTGCGGGCTTCAGCTACGCGTTGGGCACCGCATCCGACCTGGTTCGAGGCGGATCGGCACGTCGAGTGCTGGTGATCGGCGCCGAGCGTTTCACCGACTGGGTCGACTGGACGGATCGCGCGAACGCGATCATCTTCGCCGACGGGGCGGGCGCCGCCGTCGTCGGACCGGCCGAGGAGCCGGGAATCGGACCGGTGGCGTGGGGCAGCGCGGGTGACCTGGCGCAGACCATCCACCTTCGGGACAACCGTTTCATCTACCAGGAGGGGCAGGCGGTCTTCCGCTGGGCCACCACCAAAATCGCCCCGGTCGCCGAGGATGCGGTGGCGGCCGCGGGACTGAAGCTGTCGGACATCGACGCACTCGTACCGCACCAGGCCAATCTCCGCATCGTCGAGTCGATCGCCAAACGGCTTCGCGCCAAGGGCGCACGGGAGGACCTGGTGGTCGCCAGGGACATCGTGCACACCGGCAACACCTCGGCCGCCTCGATCCCGATCGCGCTGGATCACATGCGCGCCGCGGGTGAGATCTCTCACGGCGACGTGGTGCTGCTGATCGGCTTCGGCGCGGGGTTGTCCTACGCGGGGCAGGTGGTGGTGTGCCCATGAGGCGCTTGACGCACCTCACCTGCTCGTCTGATACCGACGGGTAAGCCCCCGGCGTGCAGGCCACGCCCCCGTGGTGCGCCACACTGCACGCTGTCGTCTTCCGAGTAGGCCTGCCTGGCCGACCGGATACCAGCACAGAGGAAAGGGAAAGTCTGTGTCGAACGAGGGAACCACCTTCATCGCCGACGGTCTGGCCGCGATCGTCGAAGAGGTCGCCGGTGTCGCCGCTGACGACGTCACCCAGGACAAGTCCTTCATCGACGACCTGGACATCGACTCGCTGTCGATGGTCGAGATCGCCGTGCAGGCCGAGGACAAGTTCGGCGTCAAGATCCCCGATGACGAACTCGCCAACCTCAAGACCGTGGGCGATGCGGTGAAGTACATCGACGACAACAAGTGACCGACAACGACGTAGTCGTCACCGGGCTCGGCGCGACGACACCGCTCGGCGGTGACGTCGCGTCCACCTGGGACGCCATGCTCGCCGGACGCAGCGGCGTCCGGCAGATCCCTGCGGAATGGCCGGAGAAGTACGACCTCCCGGTTCGCATCGCCGCCCCCCTTGCGGTGGAGCCGACCGACGTGCTCCCCAGGGTCCAGGCCCGCAGGCTCGACCGCTGCGAGCAGGTCGCGGTCATCGCGTCGCGGCAGGCCTGGGCGGACGCCGGGTCTCCCGAGGTCGACCCGGAACGACTCGCCGTCGTCGTCGGCACCGGCATCGGCGGGGCCATCACGCTGCTCGACCAGGACGACCTGCTGGAGCAGAAGGGCCTGCGGAAGGTCTCGCCGCTGACCATCCCCATGTTGATGCCCAACGGACCGGCGGCCGCCGTCGGTCTGGAACTGGGTTCGCAGGGCGGAGTGCACGCGCCGGTCTCGGCCTGCGCCTCCGGCGCCGAGGCGCTCGCCTGGGGCTGGCGGATGCTCAAGGCAGGCGAGGTCGACGTGGTCGTGGCAGGCGGGGCCGAGGCAGTGATCCACTCACTGCCGGTCGCGGGATTCGCCCAGATGCGAGCGCTGAGCACCCGGAACGACGAGCCGGAGCGGGCCTCTCGGCCGTTCGACGCCGACCGGGACGGATTCGTCCTCGGTGAGGGCGCGGGCATCATGGTCCTCGAGCGGGCCGACTACGCCGCCGCCAGAGGAGCCCGCGTCTACGGCAGGCTGGCGGGCGTGGGCACCAGTGCCGACGCGTACCACATCACCGCCCCTGAGCCGACCGGTCGCGGCCAGTCCTCGGCCATCCAGAAGGCACTGCGCTCCGCGGACCTGTCGCCGTCCGACGTCGATCACGTCAACGCACATGCGACGTCCACTCCGGTGGGCGATGTGGCCGAGGCGGTGTCGATCAAGTCATCGATCGGTGATCACCCGGTGGTGACGGCACCCAAGTCGTCGATGGGTCATCTGCTCGGAGCGGCGGGCGCGGTCGAGTCGATCATCGCGCTGCTCTCGCTCTACCACGGCGTGATTCCGCACACCCAGAACCTGGAGAACCTCGACCCCGGCGTGGAGCTGGACGTCGTGGCGGACGCACCCCGCAAGGGCACGTTCACCGTGGCGGTGAACGACGCCTTCGGGTTCGGCGGACACAACGTCGCGCTCGCGTTCACTGGTGGAAGCCCCGGCCTGTAGCAGTGCGGGCGCCTGCGAGGAGTCCTCGCAGGCCGCGTCGGAGCAGAGTCTTCTCGGCTCTGCCCTCATAGATCGGGTTCGAGCCACCGCAGGACGCCGGGCCGCTCGCGCCGCCGCACGGCACAGCCACCGGTTGTCGGTTGTCGGTTCGACGACACCGTGCGGGCGGCCGTCGGGCATCGAGAGCCGGGCCGAGCGAGGGCTCGGCGGTGCGGACTCGGCCAGGGTGCAGGCGCCCACGGCGGTCGTCACGGCTGGTGCTGCGGCACCGAACGGGGCTGTGGCGCGCTGCACTGCCGGTTCGTCGTGCGGCGGCGAGCGGGTCGGCGAGGACGACCGCGACGGGCAGGCAGGCACGCGGCGGAAATCCGGTGAGCCGACCGGGCTGACAGGCGGGCGGGAGCTCGGCGGCGGGTGCGGATCAGCCCTCGTCCTCACACGGGCTGGGGACGGAGCTGTTCGGCAGTCCGCTGTCGAGTTTGAGCCTGCCGTTCTCGATGGCCAGCGGATAGACGACCCGCCAGTACACACAGTCGGCGGGCACCTCGGCGGGGGCGTCCTGCGGGTCCTGAAGGCTGACGAAGCTCAGCACCATCCGCAGCGAGTCGGCCGGGCCGGGATCGATGCGGTGGACGATCACGTTGCCGTCGGTCGTGGACCGGTAGCTGTCCATCCAGACCTGTTCCGGCAGGTCTCGGACGCGGTGCTCGACGACCGTCGTCGCCCATAACTCGTAGTTGAGGCCGTTGATCGCCTCGAAGTGGGTGTCGACCAGCACGCGGATCGCGTCCTCGTCGGGATGACCGAGCACGTCGTCCGAGAGGACCGGCTCGACGGGCTCGCCCTCCTGCGGTCGGTCGGCAGGCGGGCGCGCGGGGGTCGTCGTGAGAGCCGCCGTGCTCGACGGGTAGCGATCGGCGACGAGCAGGCCCGCGATCACGGCCAGACCGAGCACTCCGACGATGCCGAGGGCGAGCCAGGCCCTGTGCAGCCACCCGGGCTCGCGGGGGCGCCCGGCGAAATCCCGGGGCGGCTCACTGTCGGTCAGCACTCGCCCAGGGTGTCATACCTTCCGCGACGAACCGGCTCGATCGTGCAGTGCAAGGCGGCCGTCCGGTCGCGCTCCGCCCACCGCCCGACCGAAACCTCCGACACCGACCGGGCGGCCGTCCCACCCGATCAGGCCCGCGATCGGCGGGGTACACAGTCGAGGCCGCGATGGTGTCGCGGCCGGTTCAACCGACCTGGTGGAGCCAGGTGACCGGGGCGCCGTCCCCTGCGGGCCGAAACGGTTCGAGTGCGTCGTCCCAGGCGGCGCCGAGCAGTTCGCCGACCCGGTGCGTCACGGTGTCCCGTTCGACGCCGCAGGCGAGCAGCGTCCGCAGCTGGTCCTCGGTGACCACGATGTCCCCGTTGGCGCTGGTTCTGGCCCGCCACAGACCGAGGCCGGGCACATGGCAGAAGCGCTCGCCGTCGATGCCGGGGCTCGCCTCCTCGGTGACCTCGAAGCGGATCATCGGCCAGACGCGCAGCGCGGCGGCCAGACGCGCTCCGGTGCCCGCCGCGCCGGACCAGTTGCATTCGGCGCGCAGCTGACCGGCGGCCATCGGCTGCGCAGTCCACTGAAGACCGACGCGCGTGCCCACCGTTCCCGAGATCGCCCACTCGACATGCGGACAGACCGCAGAAGGCGACGAGTGGACGTAGACGACGCCACTGGTGTTGCCACTAGTGCTCACTGCTGACCTCCGCTGCTCGACGAGGGACGTCTTCCCCTACGGCCTCGCGAGCAGCGCGCGGTTCGGTTCCACCGTAGAACGGTGAATCAGTTCACCACCGTAGAACGGTGAATCAGTCGACAACCTCCGGACCGCGATCGAACCACCACATTGAACGGACATAACAGACAGCTGATCGAATCGATCGATGGCGTCATTCTGCACCGACGTGGCTGATCTCCGCCAGACGAGTCCGCCGAGGCGCCCGGGCACGACACACCCGGCGGTCCCGGCCCGCTTGCACGAACCGGTGTTTACCACTGAGTAGCGTGAGCAGTTCCGTGACGAGGGCTACCGTGAGACTCCGAGCCCGTCACGTGCAGCCCGGCAGCAGATCGCCGTCGAGGCATCCGAGGTCAGGGCTTCGTCATGTACACCGCGGGAGGTGGCCAGTGCGGCTGATTCGGCTCGGTGAAGGCCCTTCGGTGATCAGCGTCGACGTACGAGCGACGCTTGCCTCCTGGGGCCGGGGCGACAGACTAGTCGGCGGGGTGGCCGTCCTCGGGGACACGCCGTCGGGAGCGGCCCGCCCGGTGGACGCGCTGATCATCCGACCGACCGGCCTGACCCTCGTGGTCGGAGTCGACCTGCCGGACCCCGCGATGAAGCTCGACGCCCCGCTGAGCAGGCGGTGGCGCGTCGACGGCTGGCTGCTCACCAGGTCTGACGAGTCGCCCAACCCGGCGGGCGAGGCGATCGAGCTGACACGTGTGGTGCGGGACCGGCTGCGGAACGCCGGGACGCAGGTCCCGCTGACCACCGTGATCGCCATCGGGCCGTACGTCGAGGAGGTTCGCCAGCCGCCGGAGGACCTCGCAGAGGGCTTCTGGGTCCTGCATCCCTCGCCGCCGTCGCTGCTCGGCGCGCTGCGCGAGTCCGCGCATCGCTCGACGTGGCTGGGGGTGGGCGAGGCACGGCGCGTCCTTCTCGCCCTGTTCCCGGATCGGCCCGAGCTGGTCGAGGATGTCCTGACCTCGGCGGAGCTGGACGCCGAGGGCTTCTCGACTGCCGAGGCCGCCGTCTCCGCGCAGCAGACGGCCGTCCCCCTCGGCCAGGCGGACGCGGGCACGGTCGTACTCCCCCGGCCTGCGGGCGTCCCCGCACCACCGGACGCGGGAGCGCCGGACCCGGCCCGTTCCGGGACACCGAACTCGGCGACGACCGGTCCCGTCGCGCCGCACGCGGGCAGGCCCGGCGCAGCGCAGCCGCCCGGCCTCGGGGCACGCGTCCCGGCGGGGCCGTCGGGCCCGCCGCCCGCAGTCGGGCAGCCCGGGGCGGCTGCAGGCGGGTGGCCGGGCGCGGTCCGTCCGGCGTCCCGGCGGACGGGGTTCTCCGGTCAGCTGGTGGCGGCGGCGGTCATCGCGGCCCTCGTGCTCGGCGTGATGGCGTTCCTCGCCGTCGAGTCCAGCCTGGGCGGCGACAGCTCGGGGGTCGAGGACGGCGATGAGTCCGCGCCCGTCGCCGTCGTGGTCGCGGAGGGCACCGAGTTCGCCGTCCGGGGCGAGGACGGTGCCGACGACTGCGCGCGGCACTCCTACGGCGACGTGCAGGCCTGGCTGACCGACCATCCCTGTACCGGTCTGTCCCGAGGCCTGTTCCACACGGATGCGCCTGCCGAGGCCGCGGTCTCGACGTCGGTGGTCGAGTTCACCGACGAGAACCAGGCCCAGGAGTTCGAACAGCTCGTGACCGGCGTCGGCCGAGGCGGGATCAACGACCTGGTGCGCGACGGGCAGGGCTGGCGCGGCGGGCCGGAGTCGTTCGACGGCGCCGCCTTCGTCGTCGCCAGGACCGGCACCCAGGTGCGGATCGGTCAGGCGGTGTGGATCGACGCGCCGTCGGCGCCCGATGACGTCGAGCTGACGACGCTCGCCGAGACCGGCCTGACGCTGTCCGCCCGGTGATCGACCTTCAGAGCCCGTACTTCTCCAACAGCCGCAACCAGACCTCGCTGATCGTCGGGTACGCGGGCACCGCGTGCCAGAGTCGATCGATCGGCACCTCGCCGACGATGGCGATGGTCGCCGCGTGCAGCAGCTCGGCCACGTCGTAGCCCGCGAACGTGACGCCGACCAGGACTCGTCGATCCTCGTCGACGACCATGCGGGCCCGGCCGCGATAGTCCTTGGCATGAACCGAGGAGCCACCGACGGCGATGTCCAGGTCGACGACCCTGGTGCGCAGGCCCGCCTGTCGAGCGGCGTCCGCAGTGAATCCGACGGCGGCGACCTCGGGGTCGGTGAACACGACCTGCGGGACGGCGGTGTGGTCGGCGGTGGCCGCGAAACGGCTCCACGGCGAGGCGCTGCGGGCCTCCGGCGTTCCCGCCGCGCGCCCCGCGATCACGTCGCCGACCACCCGTGCCGCGTACTTGCCCTGGTGGGTCAGCGGAGCCCGGCCGGTGACGTCGCCCGCCGCGTACAGCCAGCTGCCCTCGATGCCCGTCACCTGCCCGGAATCATCGACGCGGAGCGGCTCGCCGGGGGTCAGGCCGACCACGTCCAGCCCGATCGCGTGAGTCGCCGGGCTCCGACCGGTCGCGACGAGGAGTTCATCGGCCTTGATCCGCCTGCCTTCGTCCGTTCGCAGGGCGATGCCGCCCGCTTCGGCACCGACCCGCTCCAGCGTGGTGTCGAGCAGGACCTCGACGCCGTCCTCGCGCAGCCCTTCGGCGACCAGTTCGCCCGCGAAGTCCTCGAAACTCTGGAGGAGGCGCGGCCCGCCGTTGATGAGGGTGACGTTGGAGCCGAGGCGTGCCCAGGCCTGTGCCAGCTCGACGCCGACCGGTCCGCCGCCGAGGACGGCGAGCCGCCGGGGCACCGAGCGGGCGGAGGTCGCGTCCCTGGAGGTCCAGGTACGGATCTCGTCGAGTCCGGGGATCGGCGGGGTGCGTGGGGCGCTGCCGGTGCAGACGACCACGGCCTGGACGGCGGTGATCTCGCGGGTGCCGTCGGCGTCCTCGACACGGACCCGACGTGGTCCGGTGATGCGTGCGGTCCCCTTGATCACGGCGATGCCGCTGCTGCGCGCCCAGTCGAGCTGTCCGTCGTCCTTCCAGTCGGAGGCGATGGCGTCCCGTTCCTTGAGGACCTCGGCGACGTCCAGCCGGCCGGTCACCGCCTCGCGCGCGCCGGGGACTCGGCGGGCGGCGGCGAGCGCGCTGCCCGGCCGCAGCAGTGCCTTGCTCGGCATGCACGCCCAGTAGGAGCACTCGCCACCCAACAGCTCCGCCTCGACGATCACCGCTCGCAACCCGCCCTGCACTGCACGGGCCGCGACGTTCTCGCCGACCGCTCCGCCACCGATCACGATGACGTCGAACTCCGTCTGATGTTCGATCTTCTTCTGATCCACGCCGCACAGCGCACCGCAGCGCGCACCTCCCGGCAACTCGACGTCACCGTTCTGTGACCTGGGGTGCACTTCCCGGCACGCACCGCCATCGGCGGGCCGGGGAGTCACCGCCTTTATGCCCGCTGCACACCGTGCGGTCCGCGGCGGCCAGCGCTCCGGCGGTCGCCGTCGACGAGGTTCGTCACGCCTACCGCCGATTCGTCAGGCGGGCGACCTCGGCCGTGCGGGGATCTTCCGAGGCGGGGCCGTCGATCGGGTACCGCATCGGATGCGGCCCCTGCGGCGGATCGAGAGCGCGCGGCGAGCCCGCACCTCGGGTCCGCGCAGCAGGGCAGGCATTGCCGGGCCTGCTGCCTCGCCCGGTCCGGCTGCTGAGCCGATGTCCGCCTGGGGACGCACTCAGCCGGGCTCGCCACGCCGCTTGCGGTGGGCGATCCACATGAGGTCCACCGCGGCGATCACGGCCAAGACGGCCAGCACGGTGCCGAAGACGACGTGGTCGGCGATGAAGAACAACACGGCGGCCCCGGTACAGAACACCAGGCCGAACCCCGCCAGCCACAGCCGCAGGGTCAGGGGGCTCCTGGTGGGCGCCGCGCCGCCGATCCCGGCGGTCAGGTCGTGGTAGTCGTACAACCCACGCTCGTACTCGGCGCGGGTGCGTCGATGTCGGGGCTCTCGGGCGGGATCAGCCATGCATCGGTAGTACCCACGCCGCCGTCCAGGCACACGCACCGCCCGATCGGCGCTCCGCCACGGGGTCGGGCCCGCTGTCGCCTGCGTCATCGCAGGCGGTGGTCACGTGGGACTCGACATCGCGGGTCCGGGTCAGTCCGTCCGCCGGGCGGGATCGGCGACATCGTGCTCGGCGCCCGGCTGATCCGGGATGTCGATCTCAGGCCGCGCCGGTCCGCCCTGCTCCTGTTGCTCAGACCGACTGCGCTGGTCGGACTGCTCGGACCGATCGAAGGCCGGTCCCGCACTCGACCGGGCCGGACCGCCTGCCCGAGTCGACTCGGGCCGGATCGGGGACAGCACCTCGCCGACCAGCGCGGGGGGTCGGGTGAGATAAGGCCTGCACACCCTCGTCGTGAGCATGCCGATGGCGAGCAGCGGGACGATTCCCGACAACGCACCCGCCGTGGCGCCCGCACTCAGCACGTCTCGAGGCAGCAGCCGGGGACGTCGGTTCATCGGCACCCGACGTAGTGGCAGTGAACACAGGTAGAGCAGGACGACGAGCCCGACCAGCGCGAGGACCGCCCGATAGATCGCCTGGTGATACCCGAGGCCCTCCGCCGCGACCATCACCAGGAGCCAGCCTGCCAGGGCCGTGTACTGGGCGTGCTCGGTCGTCGCCGCCCACAGCAGTCCCGCAACCCAGGCGCACAACAGCAGGACCGTCCGCCGCTGTGGCTCGGCGAGGAACTCTCCTGCCGAGTGCAGTGCGTCCCGGACGTCGACGCCGACCGTCTCCAAGGCCCGGCCCGGCACGTCCAGCGGCGAGAGTCTCGTATCGGGGGGACCGATCTGGCCGACGATCCAGGCACCCGACCACAGCGAGATGATCACCGCCTGCACCTGCTGCCAGCGTGGCCGGTCGGACGCGCGCTGCACCAGCAGCGTCAACTCCTGCCATCGCGGCAGCAACGCCGTCGCTCCCGACAGCCGACCAGTGCGCACTCCTGAGATGGTCCCGGCTTCGCTGCCGCACCGGAAGACCCGCCCCACAGACGGCGGCAGAGCACCGGATCACAACGAGAAACGATCACTCAAAGTGACATTTCCTTGAGGCGAACGAGTGGCGGCACGCCCCCCGGACGCCGGAACCGCACCGCCCCAGCCAGCCTGCGACGCGCCGACTCTCCACGTTCGAGTGAGAGGCGCCGGGCGGCCGGCGGGCCGGCGTAGCGTCGGGGAAACCGTCGTCGTATTACTCCGTCCGAGCAAACGAATCTCGGGAATCATCCGAGATATTCGCAGGTACCGGCAGTTCTGACCGTCATGTCCCTCCACTGTCGACCACCCGATCGGCATCGTGGTCGTCCCGAACCGAGCGGGGATGCCTGCCGGGGTGGAACGACGTGGTTCGGGTGATCGAACACCACAACCGCGAGAGAAGGGAGCCGGTGGTGAACTCACCACTCTTCGTAGTCAAGGATGAGCTGTCCTCCCCGGTGTGTGTCAGCTATACCACCGGCGGACGACCAGTGGTGGCGATCCGCCGGGGGCAGGTCTTCTCTCCCGAGTTCGCTCAGGCGTTGTCGGACGCCCTGAGCGCGATGAGTCTGAGCGCGACACCCCTCGGCACGACGACCCTGAGCGCGGCAGGCCTGAGCACGACGGGGCAGCACGTGACGCCTGCCGTCCCGCGACAGGCCGACAAGGAGCGCAACGTCGAGAACGAGATCCCGGCACGATGGGCGCCCGCCACCACGCGGGCTGCGCTCCGGTCGACGCGCTTCGCCCGCTGAGCGCGCCAATACCCCACCAAGCCTCGCCCACACGGTTGGACTCGCCGCCTAGACGCAACCCTTTCGGGTGGTTCTGTCCGCGCATTGGACCAGCTGGGTACTCCCTTCAGTGGAGTCGTCTGGAGGTGGCGAACAATGACCAGTGGTATGCAGGACATCAAAAAGCTGCCCGGTCGCACCGTCTATGGTGCGGACGGCAGCAAGATCGGCAAGATCGCACAGGTATGGCTGGACGGACCGTCCGGAGAGCCGTCCTGGATCTCCGTGCACACCGGCTTGTTCGGAGTGCGCGAGAGCTTCGTCCCGGTAGCGGGGATGCGTCGCAATGATCAGGGCGACGTGGAGGTGCGCTACAACCGGGACCAGGTCCGCGAGGCGCCTCAGGTGGCCCCGGATCAGGGCGAACTGCCGATCGAGGAGGAGAGCAGGCTGTACGACTACTACGGCCTGCCCAGCCAGCGCCAGAGCCCGGAGGGGCTGAACAGCGGAAGCAGACAGCAGGCCGCCGCAGCGTCCGACACCGCGCAGCCGAGCACGGGCGGGGCGGCGGGCGCTGCGGGCGCTGCGGGCGCCAGGCAGCCGGAGTCCCGTATCAGCGGCGCCGAGGCACGGGCCGGGCAGCAGCACGCGGCGAGCACCTATCCCGAGATGCTGGCGGCGGAGGAGCGCGCCGCAGGCCGGACCGGTGCGCCGACCCCGACGGCCAAGGGTGACCGGAGCGCCACCGGTCGCGCGGCGGAGTCGCCGGTCGCGCGGCAGACAAACCGAGGCGAGGCCATCACCCGCTGCGAGGAGCAGCTCAGCGTGCATGCCGAGCAGGTGGAGGTCGGCCGCGCCTGGTTGCGCAAGTACGTGGTCACCGAAGAGGTGCAGATCAAGGTGCCGCTCAAGCGGGAGCGCGTCCGCATGGAGACCGAGCCGATCACCGATGCCGACCGGGAGGCCGCCGCAGGATCGGGACTGCGCATTCACGAGGAGCAGCGCGAGGTCATCCTGCACGAGGAGCGCCCGGTGATCGAGCGTCGGACCGTCCCGGTCGAGCGGGTGCGACTGACCACCGAGATGACCACCGAGGAGCAGACCATCACCGATCAGGTCCGCAAGGAACGCTTCGAGTTCAACGACGGTCATGACGGCCACGGCGGATCTGACGGCCGCTCCGGCCGTCAGACCTGACGTCGCAAGACGCGAGCCGGGGCATGAACACGCTTCGCCGCCCGACTGGCCTCACCCCTCACCAGGCCACTCGGGCGGCGTTGCACGTCGTCCGGCCAGCAGCGGCGAGGCCCTCGGGAGTGGCTCGATCGGGGCGGAATCCGATCGAACGGACTCGATCTCCTGGCGGAACTATCGACAAGCCTGTCAGCCGGGGCGGCGGGCGAGGAGAGGGAAAGGCACCAGATCGACTGAGGGGATCTACTCATCACGTCGCCGAGCGCACCCCGCGCATCGGTTCGGAAGCCCCCGCGACCCGCAGGCGTCGCCGGACGACTCACGGCGAACGAGATCCTGGCACCAGGGCCGAATCGGGCCTGCACCGCCCCGCACAGACGAAGACGGAGCCCCTCGATGAGGGACTCCGTCTATCGCGTCGGCGTCATGTCACGTCGGCGGCACGCCGAATGGGATGACTCTGTCGGGCCGACCCGGATGCCTGCCCGACGTTGCCGGGTGTCTACAGCGCTTCGCTGTCGCGTTCGCCGGTCCGCACCCGTACGACGGAGTCGACCGTGGTCACCCAGACCTTGCCGTCGCCGATCTGGCCGCTGTGGGCGTTCTCCACGATCGTCGTCACGACCTCCTCGGCGATGGACGTCTCGGTGAGCACGTCGATCCGGACCTTCGCCACATAGTCGATGGAGACGCCTGCACCTCGGTAGACCTCGGTATGGCCTTTCTGCCTGCCATAGCCGCGGACCTCGCCCACTGTCATGCCCAGCACACCGAGCCTGTCCAGGCCCGTGCGAATCGCGTCCAGGGTCGCGGGCTTGACGATCGCGGTCACCAGCTTCACTGCTTACTCCCCTCATAGGCAGGCGACGCCGAGTCCGAACTCGTCGTCGGCGCCGTCGGGCCGGGCGCGGAGGTCGTCGCCGCGCCGGTCGACCCAGTCTGGTGCCCGGCGACGCGGCTGACGGCGAAACCGGCGAACTCGTAGCCGCCTTCTGCGTGTTCCGACTCGTCGACGCCCGCGTCCTCCGCCTCCGGCGGGACTCGGAGTCCGATGACCGCCTTGACGAGCAGTGCGAGCAGCAGGCTCAGCACGAAGGAGTACGCCAGCACCGCGAAGGCACCGACAGCCTGGATGCCGAGCAGCCCGAAGCCGCCGCCGAAGAACAGGCCGTCGACCCCGGCCGGGGTGCTGCTGTCGCCGAAGAAGCCGATCAGCAGGGTTCCCACCAGGCCGCCGACCAGGTGCACGCCGACGACGTCGAGCGAGTCGTCGTAGCGGAAGCGGTACTTCAGGCCGACCGCCAGGGCGCAGAGCGCACCCGAGATGAGCCCGACGGCGATGGCTCCCAACGGGGAGACCGACGAGCCTGCGGGGGTGATGGCCACCAGACCCGCGACGATGCCGGAGGCGGCGCCCAGAGTAGTGGCGTGCTTGTCTCGGATTCGCTCGACCAACAGCCAGGCGAGCATCGCCGCGCCGGTCGCGACCAGCGTGTTGACCAGGACCAGCGCGGCCGCGCCGTCTGCCGCGAGCGCCGAGCCCGCGTTGAAGCCGAACCAGCCGAACCACAGCAGTGCCGCGCCGAGGACCACCATCGGCAGGTTGTGCGGTCTCATCGGCTCCTGCGGCCAGCCGCGCCGCCTGCCGAGCACCAGCGCCAGCGCGAGTGCCGCCGCACCGGCGTTGATATGGACGGCCGTGCCGCCCGCGAAGTCGATCGCGCCGAGGGTGTTGGCGATCCAGCCGCCTACCACCCCGGACTCCTCATCGCTGAACGCGAAGACCCAGTGCGCCACCGGGAAGTAGACGACCAGTGCCCAGAGCCCGGCGAACAGCAGCCACGGGCCGAATCTGATGCGATCGGCGACCGCACCAGAGATCAACGCCACCGTGATGATGGCGAACATCGCCTGGAAGCCGACGAACGCCAGGGTGGGAATGTCACCGGAGAGCGAATCCGGGCTCCACAGGCCGTTGAGGCCGAAGTATTCGAGCGGGTTCCCGAGAAGACCAAGACCCACATCGTCGCCGAATGCCATGGAATAGCCGAAGAGCACCCACAGGATGCCGACGACACCCATGCTCCCGAGACTCATCATGATCATATTCAGCACGCTCTTCGAGCGAACCATGCCACCGTAGAAGAAAGCCAGCCCTGGCGTCATGAGCATCACCAAGGCCGCGCTGGTGAGCACCCACGCGGTATTTCCGCTATCCATCTCGCCTCCGTTCGTGCCGACGCTTCGGCCAAGGTTCGAACCGGGGCGTTTCGGCATGTGTCCATCGATGTTTCCCCTACGTGAAATACCTTCACCATCGGTTACGGGAAGATTTCCGACACCGGGCAAACATCGAAGTGGCACGAGACGAAGATCGAGAGAGCGCTCCCACTAGGTTACGGAATGCTCACGGGCAGGCCGGAAGGTCTTGGCTGAATTCGCCCGAATGCCGCAAGGCTGTATCTGAGCATCCCACCTCACCGCAAGACGAAGCGCGGCGCCCCTGCTGGGACGCCGCGCTTCATCGATCCGTGACCGGGCTAGATGGCCCAGTACCAGGCGCTGGAGCCGTAGGAGTACTCCGCACGGCTGTCGACATGGGTGAAGGTGCTGTAGCGAATGATCCCGGAGAAGCCCGAGGTCTGGCCGTAGCCGATGGTCTGACTCACCGAACGACCGCTGATGACGATGTCGGCCGCGATGCCGTACATGTGCTGACTGTTGGATGCGCCGCCGACGGCGGCGTTGTGCGAGACGCTGCGGAAGCCGGAGTTGATCGTGATCGCCCGGTCCCCCGACTTCTTACGGACGGCCTCCAGCTTGTACATCAGCCTGCGGACGTTCTCCCGGACCGTGGAGGCGCCGACCCGACCGTTGTTGAACGCGGCGCCGTCCCTGGAGTGGAACTCCGAGAAGTTGAAGTGCCGAGTCGACCCGTCCGAGGCCTCCAGCCAGTTGAGCTGAGCCTGGGTCGCAGGCCCCACCACGCCGTCGATGCCCAGCCCGTACGCACCCTGGAAGCGACGCACCGCGCCCTGCGTGGCGGGTCCGAAGTCGCCGTCGACGGTCAACGCGGTGCGCGATGCGCTGGCGGCGGCCCAGCCCGCGACCCGAATCTGCAGTTCGCGGACATCGGCACCGCTGTCACCCTGCCGAAGAGTCCTCGTCCAGTTGTAGGCATGCGCCTCAGGCGCACTCACGACGCTCACGGTGCCCATGGTCATCACCAGTGCGGCGAGCAGGACGCTCATGCGTCCGAGCAGTCTCAGCATCGTCGTTCTCCTTCCACCCAGTGGCCGGCCTGCACTGGGCCGACCATCCCTCACCGTGCCGATCTTTCGGCGAAATGGACAGAGTGTGGGGGAAGAATTCACGAACCCGGCACCCAGCTTCGGCCGGTCGGATCAGCGCACTGAAGTGGACGGCTCAGCCGATACGGCCGGGCGGCTGCCGGTCCTACGACCGTTGGCAGCAGGAGCGCACCGCCGAGCGGTCCCGGCGCCTGTGCGGGGCGGCAGGCCGCAGCCGGTCGATCCGGGGCGGAGTCCGAGTCGATCCGGCGCCGGCCCGGCCGGTGCCGGCCCGGCCGGTGCCGGACCAGAGCGCCAGACCCGACCGGCAGGCAGCACGTGCGGCGGACGACCGAGCCGGGTCGTGTTGCGCGATGCCGGCCACGCGAGCCGTCACCACGAGTCCCACGACGTCCAGATCCGAGTCGAGACCCGCTCGTCGACGGCGACCCCTGCCGGTCGCGCCGCCCGTAGACGGTTCCACGGTCGCGGCCGCCCGCCGCCCGCCTTCCGAGCCGGTCGAAAGCAGGCACAGGCGGGCCGACGTCGTGCGTCCGCGATCAGTCCGACGACCCGCCGGAACCGGGAGCGGTGACTAGTTGAGCAGGGCGTCGACGAAGGCGGCGGGCTCGAACGGAGCCAGGTCGTCCGGTCCCTCGCCGAGACCGACGAGCTTGACCGGGACGCCCAGTTCGCGCTGCACCTGGAAGACGATCCCGCCCTTGGCCGTGCCGTCGAGCTTGGTCAGGACGATGCCGGTCACGTTGACGACCTCGGAGAAGACCCTGGCCTGGGTCAGCCCGTTCTGCCCGGTCGTCGCATCGAGGACGAGCAGCACCTCGTCGACCTCGGACTGCTTCTCGACGACCCGCTTGACCTTGCCCAGTTCGTCCATCAGGCCCGACTTGGTGTGCAGTCTGCCCGCGGTGTCCACCAGGACGGCGTCGACCCCGGCCGAGGTGCCCTGTCGGACCGCGTCGAAGGCCACGCTGGCCGGGTCGGCGCCCTCGCGCCCCCGCACCACCTCGGCACCGACCCTGGCGCCCCAGGTGGCGAGCTGATCGGCAGCCGCGGCTCGGAAGGTGTCGGCCGCGCCGAGCACCACCTGCCTGCCGTCCGCGACCAGCACCCTGGCCAGCTTGCCGGTGGTGGTGGTCTTGCCGGTGCCGTTGACGCCCACCACGAGCAGGACAGCGGGCCTGCCGCTGTGCGGCAGCGCCCGCACGGAACGCTCCATCTCCGGACCGAGCGACTCCACCAGCACCTCGGTCAGCAACGCCCTGACCTGCGCCGCCGTGCGCACCCCACGGGAGGCGATGCGCTCCCGCAGCTTGCCGACCACCTCGGTGGTCGTCAGCGCGCCGAGGTCGGCGAGCAGCAGGGTGTCCTCCACCTCGGTCCAGGAGTCCTCGTCGAGATCGCCGGCGCCGAGCAGTCCGAGCAGGCCCTGGCCGAAGGCAGAACGGCTACGCGACAACCTGCCCCGAAGCCGTTCGAGACGCCCTTCGGTCGGCGCGATCTCCTCGACCTGCGTCGGTGCGGGCTGCGGCTGCGCGGGAACGGGCGTCGTCGGCGGCTCGGCGGGCTGCGCGGGGACCGGGGCCGTCGGGGGCTCGGCAGGCTGGGCGGGCACCGGGGTCGTGGGCGGTTCGACCCTCGGGGCGGGTGCGGCAGCGGAGTCGGCCGGGGATACCGTCTCGGTCGTAGGCCCCGCAGGCTCGGCAGGTCGGGTCTCTGGCGCGGTCGTGGTGTCCGAGTCGGTCCCGGTGTCGAGAGCGGGTCCGTCCGCCGGGGGCAGGGTCACGTCGACGATGCCGCGTCGCCGCGAGTCCCTCGGCACCGCCGCGTCGTCGCCGACACCGGGCTGGCCGTCCACCTCGGTGCGGTCGGCAGCAGTTCGCGAGGACAGACTGATCCCGCCGCCTGCCTGGTAACCGCCGCCACGCGGCCCGGAACGCACCTCGCCCGCCTGCGACGCCGACTCGGCCTCGGTCAGTCGGATGCGTCGGCGTCGGACCAGCACCACACCCGTGATCAGCGCTGCGGCAAGCACGACGAGAGCGATGACGAGAACCCAGATCCACGTGGTCGGCACGCGGCCATCCTCCCACTCGCCGCAGCTCTGACCGGGAACCGGCCTGCGGCGGTGTCACCGCCTCGGCCGAGCCCGCACCTCTTGCGCAAAGCGCCGCTGTGCTCTAGACCACAGCAGATGGATCGTTGTCGGGTCGTCGGTCTCAGCTCGGGCACGTCGATGGACGCCGTCGACGTGGCCGTCGCCGATCTCGCCGTGGCGGACGAGACGGTGTCGTTGCAACCGTTGGGGGGTCTCGGCGTGCCCTATCCGGTCGATCTGCGCCGCGACCTCATGACCGTCGTCCAGGAGGGCGACTGCTCCGCCCGGCTGCTCTGCGAGCTCGACACCCGGATCGGACAGACCTTCGCCGAGGCGGCACTCCGGGCGATCGACGAGTACGGCGGCGGGCGAGCCGATCTCGTCGCCTCACTCGGGCAGACCGTCTACCACTGGATCGAGCCCGGTGCAGCGGGCTCGGCGGGCAGCTGTCTGGGGACGCTCCAACTCGGGTCCCCGGCGTGGATCGCCGAGGCCGTCGGGCTGCCGGTCGTCGACGACCTTCGGACCAGAGACGTCGCAGCAGGCGGCCACGGCGCCCCGCTGGCAGGCCTGTTCGACCGGTACTGGATCGCGGGTCTCGTCCGTGCCGAACCCGAGGACCACACGCCGATCGGCGTGTTGAACCTCGGCGGCATCGCGAATCTCACCGTGGCCGACGGCGCGGCGACCATCGCCTACGACGTCGGTCCGGCCAACGCCCTGCTCGACGCCGCCTGCACCGAACTCGACCCGGCAGGGCCGGGCTTCGACGTGGGCGGCAGGCTCGCCGCGCGGGGGAGGCCCGACTCCGACCTGCTCGGCGAGCTGCTCGCCGACCCCTTCTACAGCGCCGCTCCGCCCAAGTCGACGGGCAAGGAGCACTTCAACGGCGCCTACCTGCGCGGCCTGCTGGCCGGTCGCCCCGCCATCGCCCCGCCGGACCTGTTGGCCACTCTCGTGGAGCTGACCGCCGCGACGATCGGCGCCGCCGTCCGAGGACACGGGCTGTCCAGGGTCGTCGTCTCCGGGGGCGGTGCTCGGAATCCGACTCTGCTTCGAGCGCTGCGTGCTCGGCTCACACCCGCCCAGTTGACTCCCAGCGACCTGCTGGGGGTGCCGGGCGATGACAAGGAGGCCTACCTCACCACGCTGCTCGGCTTCCTGACCTGGCACGGGCTCCCCGGCAACCTGCCGTCGGCCACCGGAGCAGCCGGGCCGAGGGTGCTCGGCTCGATCACTCCCGGCGCCGGTCCGCTACGCCAGCCCCCTCCCAGCGCCGCTGCCGTCCGTGCCCTGCGCATCGACCACGTTCGCGACAGACCCGACCTCGGCCCGGCCGCCGCCGCGCACTGACCAGGAGGCGTCATGCACACACTGGATCTCGTCGTCATCGTGGGCTATCTGATCCTCATACCGGTGATCGGCGTGTTGATCGCGGGCAGACAACGGTCCGCGGCGGACTACTTCGTCGGCGGACGGAACCTGCCCTGGTGGGCGGTCTGCTTCTCGGTGGTGGCCACCGAGACCTCCACCCTGACCGTGATCAGCGTGCCGACCGTCGCGTATCTGGGGTCCTTCACCTATCTTCAGCTCGCGATCGGCTACCTCATCGGCCGGGTGGTGGTGGCCTTCGTCCTGCTGCCCCGGTACTACGCGGGGAACCTGGTCAGCGCCTATGCCTTCCTCGGGAAACGCTTCGGACGAGGACTGCAGGGCACCGCGTCGGTGACGTTCATGGTGACCAGGCTGCTCGCCGACGGCGTGCGGCTGTTCGCCACCGCCATCCCGGTGAAGCTGCTGCTGGACGCCCTCGGCCTGAACGTCGCCTACTGGCAGATCATCCTGGGCCTGGCGCTGTTCACCGTCGTCTACACCTACCTCGGCGGCATCAAGGCGGTCATCTGGGTGGACGTGATCCAGATGGTCATCTACGCCGGCGGCGGTGTCGCGGCGGTCGGACTGCTCGCGAACCAACTGCCGGACGGCTGGTTCGGCGACGCCATGGAGGCGGGCAAGTTCCAACTGCTCGACTTCGGCTCGAACATCCTGACCAACCAGTACTCGTTCATCGCGGCCGTCATCGGCGGCGCGATCTTCGCCATGGCCTCCCACGGCGCCGACCAGCTCATGGTGCAGCGGCTGCTGGCCTGTCGCGACGTGAAGGACAGTCAGAAGGCGTTGATCGCCAGCGGTTTCATCGTCTTCCTGCAGTTCACCCTGTTCCTGCTGATCGGCGCGATGCTGTGGAGCTTCTACGGCGGAGCCGACCCGGCGGCGCTGGGCCTGGGCGCCAACGACGAGCTGTTCCCCTCCTTCATCATCCAGGAGTTCCCGCCGGGGCTGGCCGGGCTGATGATCGCGGGCATCCTGGCCGCGGCGATGAGCACGCTGTCGTCCTCGCTGAACTCGCTGTCCACCTCGACGGTGAGCGACATCTACCAGCGGTTCAGTCGGCGCCCGCTCTCCGACGCGACGGTGCTGCGGCACGGCAAGGTCTGGACGATCGTCTGGGCGCTGGTCTTCGTCGGCTTCGCCTCGATGTTCACCACGACCTCGAATCCCGTGGTGGAGCTGGGACTGAGCATCGCCAGCTACACCTACGGCGCGCTGCTCGGCGCATTCGCGCTGGGTCTGCTGGTGCGGCGGGCACGGCAGACCGACGCCGTCGTCGCCTTCGTCACGACGATCGTCGTAGTCCTGTTCGTCGTGACCTTCGTGCGGCTGCCCGGCGACGACGGCGAGCCGCTGCCGCTGGCCTTCCCGTGGTTCGCGCCGCTGGGCGTGGCGATCACGCTGCTGGTGGGCTGGTTGATGTCGCTGCGCGGCCCGCGACGCGGAGTCGTTCAGCAGGAGTTCATTCCGCAGACGACCGGTTCCGGCGGGAGTGCAGAGCGGACGACCGCGACGCACGAGACCTTGGACGGATCGGAGCCGGACGCGACGAAGCCGGAGCAGAAGGGCGAGGCCGACCCGGTCGGCTGAGCGCCGAGGCAGGCCGCTGGTGTGCATCGAGACAGGGCGGCGGGCAGGATGGCGCAAATGAACAGCCAGGAGAGCGCAGCCGAGCCGGACCTCGTGGTGCGAGACGCACCGGAACGCAGGCGATACGAGGCCCGGCTCGGCTCGGAACTCGCGGGCTTCATCGACTACGACGTCGACGGGACGGTGCTGGCGCTGCTGCACGCCGAGGTGGCCGAGGAGTTCGGCGGTCGGGGCATCGGAGGCCGGATGGTCCGCCAGACGCTGGACGACGTGCGAGGCCGGGGCCTGCGCATCCGGCCTGCCTGCTCGTTCGTCGCGAACTGGGTCGCGCGTCATCCGGACTACGCCGATCTGGTCGATCGGCAGGATCGCGCGTAGCCGCCGTGCGGCGGGCGGGCATCGAGGGCCTGCCGCCGGAGCCCGACGGCGGCGGCGGTTCGACGAGCGGCCGGTGAGCCCGGTGCGACAGCGGGCAGGCCGCGTACGGTCGGATCGTCGCCTCGGGATGGGGACTGGTCAGGCGAACGGGCTCTGGCTCACCGGAATCAGGGCCCGGCGCCTGCGGCGCCGCGTGACCCGGTGAGCCAGGCGAGCCCACCGAGCAGGTGATCAATCAGTTCCTCACACTGATCGGCGGAGAAGGCGACCTGGATGTTCTCCTCCTCGGTGAAGAACAGCCCCAGCGACATCCGGCTGCGGTGCGGGGCGATGCGCAGCGGCACCGCGCCCCCGTCGGGATGCGGCACGTCGAGGGTCCGGGTGTCGCGGGCGCGCAGCGCGGCGATCAGCTGCTCGGTGGCGACGGCGTCCAGCAGCACGGCGAATCGCGCGGTCGAGGCCAGTCGCAAGTAGAGCAGTCTGCGATCCTCCGTCAGCTCGATCTGACTGGTGCAGTGCCCCGTCGTCAGGTCCTCACCCGCGACTCGACGGTAATAGGTGAAGGATCGCCGTGAATGCGCTGACATCGCCATCCTCACTTCTCCGCCGCAAAGCCCAGGGCGGTCCGATGGTTCGATCTTGTTTCGCGGGCCGAGCCACTGTGGGCGCCTGCGCTCACGCCGAAGAGCCTACGGGCTGTGCCACCCGTGCCGACGGTCCGTGCATCGGGGGTGAAATCATGTGCGATGGCACCTGGTGAGACAACCAGCTTGTCCGAAATTTTCAGCCAGACAAGTAGTTGACTGAACTTTTCGTGTGATTCACCCGATCGAGTGGCAGCACTCGACCCGGTCCTGTCCGTAAAGTCTCATCGGCGGCTCGCCCGCCGCCCACTGGCGTGGTAGCGCGTCACATTTCCGAGGAAGGCGGTTCCTCGGCCCCGGCACTGGAGAGACCAGAAGTGCGGCGGACCGTGGCGAACCCCGGTCTCGGCGATTCGGCGTCGACGGTGTCCGTCGAAGGGACGCGCCTGCCAGCAGAACGACTCGTCGTTGTTCTGCGTTTCGCCCCGTCGACAAGGAGGTACGGGTGGCAGCACCACCACGCGGCAATCCGACGGCACGACGGCGTCAGCTCGCGCGCGAGCTGCGACGGCTGCGCGAGCAGGCTCAGCTCACGCTGGAGGCGGCGTCCCCGCTGCTCAACTTCTCGCCTGCGAAGCTGTCCAAACTGGAGCGGGCGCAACATGCTGCGCACCCCAACGACGTCACGGTGATGCTCCAGGCATACAAGGTCAGCGGCGAACGAGCCGACTCGCTCATCGCGTTGGCCAAGGAGGGCAGGCAGAAGGGTTGGTGGGAGATCTACGGCGATGCCGTGATCGACTGGTTCGAGGCCTACATCGGGCTGGAGTCCGACGCCACCTCCATTCACGCCTTCGAGATCGACCTCATCCCCGGCCTGCTGCAGATCCAGGACTACGCCCGCTCGGTGATCGAGGTCTGGGAGCAGCCCACCGGAGACGACGACGTCGTCAATCGTCGCGCCAGGCTGCGCACCGCACGGCAGACCCGGCTCACCGAGGAGGAGCCGCTGGAGTTCCACGCCGTGATCGGGCAGGCGGCGCTCCATCAGCTCATCGGCGGACCCAAGGTGATGCTTGCGCAGCTGGAGAGCCTCATCTCCACCGCCCGGCTCGCCAACGTCACCGTCCAGGTGCTGCCCTTCTCGGCGGGCGCGCACAGTTCGCTGGGCACCGCGTACTCGATCCTGCGCTTTCCCGAGGGGGAGGATGACGTCGTCTACCTGGAGACGCTCTGCCGAGGTCTCTATGTGGAGGCCCGCGACGAGGTCGCCCGTTACAACACCAGCTTCGCCGAACTGCGCAGCACCGCACTCAGTCCGACGGATTCCGTCGAGCTGATGACGAAGCTCGCCGCCGACCTCGCCCGCGACTCCTGAGAGTCTGTCTTCGGTCCCGCTGGAGTCGTGAGCGGGGATCAGCCGTGGGTGAGCTGCAAGGCGAGGAGGAGGGAGCCATAACGGAGTCATGGTGACCGACGACGACGCCGCAGATCGCCATGCCTGCCCCGCGCAGATCCGAAAGCAGCGATCAAAGACAGGCTCTTCAGATCGCCCCAACCTGCGACGCGGCAGGTGCGACAACGACATTCACGACTTGTCGCTCACTCGACCGGGACACCCGTCGCGGATGCCACCACGAGGAGGACCCGATAATGGGGCAGCTCTTTACCGCAGGGACATGGCGGAAGAGCAACCGCAGCAACGGTGCGGGAAACTGCGTCGAAGTCACCACGATCCGCGAGACGATCGGTGTTCGTGACTCGAAGAATCCGGACGGCCCGGTTCTCTGCTTCCCGGTCGCCGAGTGGTCGGCATTCCTGGATCGCGTGGAGGAGATACTCCCGCAGCCGTCGGTGGCGATCAGGCCGGGCGCAGGCGCCGCGCGGCGGCCCGCTGCCGACGAGCAGGCTCCGAGGTCCGCTCGCTGAAGCGGGCTCGCCGGGACCGGGTCACTCGGGCGCCCGGGCGCCGCAGGCCGGTCGTGGCGACAGGAGAGGCCGGGTCGGCAGGCGCCCGACCGAACGACGTGCCCGTCGGCCGTCCACCCGCTGCTCGGTCGCTCCGTCTAGCGAGACCGACCGGCCGGACCGTCGGGAGAACCGGCAGCGGCCCGCCCGGCCGGGGCGGGAAGCCGGACATCGGCGGCCATGACCCTCGCACCGAGCCGACCGCTGTGGCCGACCGTCGTTCTCGGGCCCCTGATCCTCGCCGGAGAACGGACCCGAGCCTGCCCGCTAAGCGGGTCCCGGCCCGGCATCCTCCGGCGCAGGTTCCGGCACGGTCTCGAGTTCCCGCACCGCTGCCTGCGGTTCCTCCGCCGAGTCCGGCTCGCCGCTCACGGTCTGCTCGGCACTCGGGACCTGCTCGGCACTCGAGGCCTGCTCTGCACTCAGAACCTGCTCGCCGTCCGGGACCACCGCCCCGTTCTGCGCCGATCCCGCCGCAGGCACGAGCCCGGCCCGGCCCGCGTCGACGGCAGCGCGGGTCCGACCACGTAGCCGCTGCGAGATCACCGCGCTGATCCCGTCGCCCCGCATGCTGACCCCGTACAGCGCGTCGGCGATCTCCATCGTCGGCTTCTGGTGGGTGATGATGAGCAGCTGCGAGGTCTCTCGGAGCTGCTCGAGCAGGCCGATCAGTCTGCGCAGGTTCGTGTCGTCCAGCGCGGCCTCGACCTCGTCCATCACGTAGAACGGCGACGGCCGGGCCCGGAAGATCGCCACCAGCATCGCCACGGCGGTCAGCGACTTCTCGCCGCCGGAGAGCAGCGAGAGCCGCTTGACCTTCTTGCCGGGCGGCCGAGCCTCTACGTCGACGCCGGTGGTCAGCATGTCGTCGGGCTCCGTCAGCACCAGCCTGCCCTCGCCGCCGGGGAAGAGGGTGGCGAAGACGATCTCGAACTCCCTGGCCACGTCCACGTAGGCGGTGGAGAAGACCTCGAGGATGCGCTCGTCGACGTCCTTGATCACCGTGAGCAGGTCCCGGCGGGTGGCCTTGAGGTCCTCCAGCTGCGTGGACAGGAAGCGATAACGCTCCTCCAGCGCCGCGAACTCCTCCAGGGCCAGCGGGTTGACCTTGCCGAGCAGCGAGAGGTCTCGCTCGGCGCGCTTGGCCCGCCGCACCTGGGTGTCCCGGTCGAAGGGCATCGGGGCCGGTGCGGTGACCTCCTCGCCGCGTTCCTTCGCCGCCTCGTACTCGGCGGTCTCCGCCGCGCTGGGCGGCACGCCGACGTCGGGTCCGTACTCGGCGGCGAGATCCTCCAGCCCGATGCCGAAGTCGTCGGCGATCTTCGTCTCCAGCTGCTCGAGCCGAAGCCGGCGCTCGGCACGCAGCACCTCGTCCCGGTGCACCGCGTCGGTCAGCTTCTCCAGCACGGCGGTCAGTTCCCGCGCGTGGTTGCGCACCGCCGTCAACGCCTGTTCCCGATCGGCGCGGGCGGCCTGCGCGGCGTCCCGCTCGTGGACGGCACGGCTCAACGACACCGCGATCCGTCCCGAGGCCGTCTCGCCCGCGTCGACGACGGCCTTCGCCACCGCAGCGCCCCTGCTCCGCGCCGCGCGCACGGCGGCGATTCTCGTCCGGTTCTCCCGCTCGATCCGTGCGGCCCGGCGCAGCTGTTCGGCCCGCCCCTGCACGGAGCGGGCCCGTTCCTCGGCGGTCCGCTGGACCAGCCGGGCATCCATCTCCCGCTGGCGGGCCGTGCCGACGGCCTCGGACGCCTGTTCCCGCTCGTCGGTGTCCGGCTCGTGCTCCAGCGGCTCCGATTCGACGGAGGACAGCCGATCCTCCGACTCCGCCAGCCCCCGCAGGGTCTGCTCGTGCGCGGCCTCGACCTTGGCGCGGCGGGTCCGCAGCTGCTCCGCCTCGGTGCGCGCGGCCTTGGCGACCTGCCCGAGCCTGCTCAACCGCTCGGTGCTGCGCGCCTTGCGCACCTTGGCCTCGTTGACCGACTCCTGCGCGGCACGCATCTGATCTCGGCGGTCTCGCTCCTCGGCGCGCGCGCCGTCCAGCGCTGCCGCATGGGCTGCCAGCCTGCTCTGCGCTGCCACCAGCTCCCGGCGGGCGTCGTCCACCGCCGCCTGCACCTCGATGACGCTCTGATCGCGGCCGGAGCCGCCCGAGGCGAAGTCCGCGCCGAGGACGTCGCCCTCCGGCGTCACCGCCCGCAGGCCGGGAACGTCGGCGATCAGCGACTTCGCCGCCGCGAGATCGCCGACGACGACCACCCCGTCCAGCGCCCGGAGCACGGCGGGCCGTAGCGCCTGCGGAGCGCCGACGAGGTCGGCCGCCCACCTTGCACCGCGTGGCAGCTCCGGTCGGGCTCCACTCGCGACGGACGGCGCCCCGCCGATGAGCAGGCCTGCCCGGCCGGTGTCCTGGGACTTCAGCAGCTCCAGCGCCACCAGTGCGTCGTCGAGCCCGGCCAGGGCCACGGCATCGGCGACGGGGCCGAGTGCGGCGGCCAGGGCCACCTCGGCTCCGGGTTCCACGGTCAGCAGCGCCGCCACCGACCCGAGCAGGCCCGGCAGCCGCTCGCCTGCCGCGAGCAGCGCGCCCGCCCCGTCCTTGCGGGTCAGTCCCAGCGACAGCGCGTCCACCCGCGCGGTCCAGGCGGCGATGTCCCGTTCGGCGCCGCGCTCGGCGGCCACCAGCTCGGCGACCCGTTCCCTGGCCTGTTCCCTGGCGGCGGCCGCCGCATGATGCAGCTCCCCCAGGTCCGCGTCGTCGGTGTCCTGCCCGTCGTCGACGGCCTGCTGCTCCTCGAACTCCTGAGTGGCCGCGTCCGCTCGGTCCTCGGCCTCGGCCAACGCCGTCGACAGCCGCTCGATCTCCTCCTCGGTGGAGGCCGCCTTGCTGCGCAGCACCTCCACCTGCCCGGCCAGCCTGGCCAGGCCCTCCCGACGATCGGCGATGGCACGGGCGGCGGCGACGTGCGCCTGTTCGACGGCCTTGAGTCGCTGCTCGGCCAGCCCTCTGGCCTCGACGGCGTCGGACAGGTCGAAGCGGGCCTGCTCCAGGACCTCGGCCAGCTCGACCTCCGTCTCGGCGGCCTCCTCGGCCTCGGCCTCCAGCTCCTCGGGATCGCGCCCGCCGCGCGGTCCCTCCAGCGGTGCCGTGAGGTGCCGGTAGCGCTCCGCGGCCAGCCGCACGGTGCCCCGCAGCCGTTCCTCCAGTGCGGAGAGCCGATACCAGGTGTCCTGGGCGGCGTTCAGCCTCGGCGCGTCCTGCGCCAGCTGCTCCTCCAGCGCGGTCTGCTCCGCCTGGGCGATCTGCAACGAGCGCTCGACCTCGGTGCGACGCGCCCGGACCGAGGCCTCGTCGGCCTCGTCCCTGGCCAGGTCCACGCGGGCCGAGACGAGGTCGTCGGCGATGAGTCGTAGTCGCGCGTCCCGCAGGTCCGACTGGACCGCCTGCGCCCGCCTGGCGATCTCGGCCTGCTTGCCGAGCGGCTTGAGCTGCCGACGCAGTTCGGCGGTGAGGTCGGTGAGTCGGGTCAGATTGGCCTGCATCGCGTCGAGCTTCCGCAGCGCCTTCTCCTTGCGCTTGCGGTGCTTGAGGACGCCTGCGGCCTCCTCGATGAACGCGCGCCGTTCCTCCGGCTTGGACTCCAGGATCGAGGCCAGCTGTCCCTGACCGACGATGACGTGCATCTCACGGCCGATGCCGGAGTCCGACAGCAGTTCCTGGATGTCGAGCAGCCTGCACGAGTCGCCGTTGATCTCGTACTCGGTGGCGCCCTCCCGGAACATCCGTCGGGTGATGGAGACCTCGGTGTACTCGATGGGCAGGGCGCCGTCGGAGTTGTCGATGGTCAGGGTCACCTCGGCGCGGCCGAGCGGGGCGCGGCCCGAGGTGCCCGCGAAGATGACGTCCTCCATCTTCGCGCCGCGCAGCGCCTTGGCGCCCTTCTCGCCCATCACCCAGGTCAAGGCGTCCAGCACGTTGGACTTGCCGGAGCCGTTCGGACCGACCACGCAGGTGATGCCGGGCTCGAAGCGCAGGGTGGTGGCCGAGGCGAAGGACTTGAAGCCCTTGAGCGTCAGGCTCTTCAGGTGCACGGCTCGGTCATCCCTCCACGGTCCCCATCCCAGCGCGCCAGACGCGGGTACGACCGACGAGCGTACTCATCGCGACTGGTCAGCCACCGCGTGCGGCGGTCGGACACGCGCCCGCATCCGGCCCGAGATCACGGCGACGGGATGACCGGAGGCCGCAGTCACTCTTTCGCGCAGTCCGGCGCGGCCGGGGATGTGACGGTGTGTCAGGCGAGGAGGGGCGGGGCCGAGACTCAGCCGACCGCGCCCGCGATGATCAGGATGATGCCCAGCGGCACGGCGACGAAGATGCCGATGCGCATGAGCTTGTGCGTCGTGGTCCGGGCCGCCCGCAGCTCGTCCTCACTGCGGGTGGAGATGATGAAGTGCCCCTTCTCCGGCTTCGCGATCGACAGCTCGCCCCGGCGGTCGTTGACCTCGCCGAGCACGTACAGCCGCTGACCGGGACGAACCACCCATTCGGTGTACCGATGACCGATCGTGCCGCCGCTGCCCGCGCGACTGCCCACCAGCCGGACGAGCGCCGATCCGAGTCCCTCGCCGCCGCCACCGCCGCCTCGGGCGGTCTCATAGCTGTTGAGAGTCTGCTCCGGCTTGTCCGGCTTGAGACCGCCCGGCTCGACGAGGATCAGCTCGCCTGCGTCATCGCGGATCGCATAGCCCTGCGGCGAGGAGTGCTCGGCGAGCTGCTCGGTCCGCTTGGAGACCTGGCGGCGGTTGTCCTGGATGGTGACGTGCTCGTACTCCCGCTCGATGCGGTAGCGGAACCACACGCACTCGGTGCTCGTCAGCTCGGAGCTCAGCGGGCCGGTCGGCAGCGGCTCAGCGACCCCCACCACCTCGCACTCCTTGCGAAACGTGCCCTGACCGCCGACGTCGTCGGAGGCCTTGCGGAGCATCTTCAGCTCGGACACCGGGAGCGTGTCGGCGGCGATCATCGCGTGCAGCTCGCTACGGGCATGCGACATCCCGAAGAAGGCGATCACCGCGACGAGCAGCAGACCGATTCCGATGAAGATCATTCTCGACCCTTCGTTTCCTGCCGGACATCGCCCGCCCGCTGGTCGGCGGGCCGAGCGGCTTCACCATATGGGTTAGTCCCCGCCGGAGTCGTCGGCTTCGCAGAAGGCGACGACGCTTCGATACCGGACGGTGATGGGTGCGGCGGCCTGTCACCTGTCACCTGTCAACCGTCGCACCCGTCCACTCCGCCAGGCTCGCGTGCCCGGGGCTCGCGAGCGTGGAACTCACCGGCAGCGGCACCGCACGGCGAGCATGAATCACGTCACGCGGCTAATCCGGTCCCGAGCGATCGGCCCCGACCCCGAACGGCAGTACATCGCGGGAGAGGCACGGCAGGCGCGCGGCGGGACAGGCGGCAGTACACCGATGGGCAGGATCGGACCGTGCAGGGCGGCCGGGGCGACGCCGGAGCCGGATCGCCTGCCGCCCGCAGACGACATGGAGAGACCGCTCGGGGCCCGCCACGTCTCCGCCTGGGCGGTGGGCCTCGGTGGAGGTCGTTGCCGTCCTCAGCGCTCCTCGAAGCCGGGCCCGATGTCCTCGACCGGCGTCCAGAGCGGAACGACGGTGTCGACGACGCCCGGCGGCTGCTCGGAACGCAGCAGCGCCAGCAGGCGGCGGCCCGAGGCACGCGGCCCCTGAGCGACGACGGCGACCCGGCCGTCCGGCAAATTCTCCGCATACCCGGACAAGCCCAGTTCCAAGGCACGGCACCGCGTCCACCAGCGGAAGCCCACGCCCTGCACCCGGCCTGCCACCCAGGCCGTCAGCCGGACCTCGTCCGTCTCGCCGTCGGCGCCGACCGAATCCACTCCGGAGTCCGTGTTCACCGGCTCATCGTGCCGCATCGGCATCCGCGTCGCGGCGACCACCGGCCTGCGTCGCCGGGACGGCTGATCCGACTGCACGCGACCGGCTGCCCGGGTCAGGGTCGCCCGCTGTCAGGGTCGCCCGCAGTCAAGGTCGCGCACTGTCAAGGTCGCCCGTTTCGGTCGCCCGCTCGGCAGCGACCAGCACCGTCCGGCTCACCCCGACCGCGTGGCGGGTTCGCCGCAACGGCAGGCCGCACCGACGCCGATGTGTGGTTCGCATGTAGTCGATCATGGTTCACGTCGCTCCGGCGATCACCACACCTCAGGCAGGCCTGGACGGCATCCGCAGCTCCGCGACCGCGACAGGCGAGGACGAAGCACTGTTCGCCGACCTGCCGTCCTGGTACCGTCTCCGCCCGTGGTCCACCCCCGGAGCAGACGCCTCGGCACGGCCGTCGGCCTACTGTCGATGGTGGCCGGAGCAGTCGCGGCCGGGACGTTGTCCATGACCACGGCAGAACCCTCGATCGTCGCAGGCGCCGACTCGGCTGCCGGGGCGCCGCACTCCTCGGCTCCGCCGTACTTACCCAGCGGTGCCGCGGCTCCGTCGTGGGAGTCCGAGCCGCCCGCACCGAGCACGACCGAGTCTGCCCCTCCCACACCGAGCACCACCACGGAACCGCCGGTCCCCACGACGACGGATGAGGTCGAGCCGGAACCCACCACGCAGGAACCGCCCGCACCACCCCCTGCGCCGCCTCCCCCGCCGGAGCCGACACAGCCCGCCGCAGGCCAGTCTCCGGAGTCTGCTGAGGTCGTGACGCTGGCGAATCAGGCTCGCGCCGAGGCGGGATGCGGTGAGCTGCGGTTCGACGACCGGCTGTTCACCGCCGCGCAGAATCACAGCAGCGACATGGCAAGCCGGGACTACTTCTCTCACGAGTCGCCCGAGGGCACGAGTTTCGTGGATCGCGCGATCGCGGCCGGTCATCCCAGCCCCGCCGCGGAGAACATCGCGATGGGCGCCCGCACCGCCGACCAGGTGATGCGGATGTGGCTCGACTCCCCCGGCCACCGGGGGAACATCCTCAACTGCGATCTGACCACGATCGGAGTGGGGTTGGACACTGACGGCTGGTACTGGACACAAGTATTCGGACGGTGAAAGACGTGCGGGAAGACCGCCGGGACGACATCGAGCACAAGAAGGCACCACCGACCGTGCTGCTCGCCGCCGCGGGGGTGGTGACCGCCACCGCGTTCGCGACCATCGCGACGCTGGGCATGGGCAACCCCGCCCAGCAGGACAGCGGACCGATCCTTCGCCAGGACGTCTCTCACAACGACGCCACCCTCCCCGGCAGCTCCTCAGGCAGCCCGACCGAGTCGGGCGCCCCGAGCACCGACGTGGTCTCCGAGGAGATCGACGACGTCGACGCGGAACAGGCCGACGGCGACGCAGGCGACGCACAGACCGGTGAGCAGACCGAGGACGGGGTCACCAGGCCGCCGCGCCCGCCGAACGACGGGAACGGCGGCGACAGCGGCAACCCGGGCGGCACCACCGATCCGGGCGGCACCGAGGGCGGCAGCGGCGGCGATGACGGGGCGTCGAACCCCACCACGCCTCCCACGGTGCCCCCGCCGACCACGACGCCGCCCACGACGCCCCCCACCACCAACCCGCCGACGACCGACGATCCCCCGCCGACGACCGACGACCCGCCGCCCCCCAGCGACGATCCGCCGCCGATCTCCTCCGGCGTTCCCTCGACCGAGACTCCGGAGCCGAGTGCCGGGCCGACGTCGACCTCGGGCGACCCGCTGTACGGCCCCTCGGCCTGACGGCACCTGATCCGCCTGCGAGGCCGGTCATCCCCTGCCGGGGGTGACCGGCCTCGTCTTCGTTGTGCGCTGCGGCTCGTGGAAGCAGGCGGGCTCGACCGCCCGCACTGCGACAGGCGGTTCGACGGTGCCGCAGGCTGCCCGGCCGGAGCAGCCGTCACGCCCGGGACCCCCGCTCGATCAGCGAAGCAGGTCCGCCGCCGACCGAGTGACCGCGTCGTCGCTGCGGGCCGACTTCCCCGCCGCAGCGCGACCCGTTCCCAGCGCCCGGCCTGGCCGGCTCGGCACAGTCGCCGACTCCGCTTCCGGCTCCGCCCCCGACGCCGACGGCTCAAGCCGCGAACCGGGCCGACGACCGATGTCGCAACCTCTGATCACAGCTCGAACCGGTAGCCCATCCCGGCCTCGGTACGCAGGTGACGCGGACTGCCCGAGTCCGGTTCGAGTTTGCGTCGCAGCTGTGCCAGGTAGACGCGCAGATAGTGGTTCTCGGCGAGATAGCCGGGCCCCCATACCTCGTGGAGCAGCTGCTGTCGGCTCACCAGTCGTCCCCGATTCCGCACCAGCACCTCCAACACGCCCCATTCGGTCGGTGTGAGGTGGACGGGACTACCGTCCCGGTAGACCTGTCTGGCCGCCAGGTCGACAGTGAACGACGCGGTGCGGACCACCGGTTCGTCGGCCTCACCCGCTCCCGACCGGCGGACCGCCGCGCGCAGCCTGGCGAGCAGCTCGTCCATGCCGAAGGGCTTGGTGACGTAGTCATCGGCGCCCGCGTCCAGTGCCCGCACCTTGTCGCCGGACTCGGTCCGAGCCGACAGCACGATGATCGGCACCCGGCTCCAGCCGCGCAGGCCCTCGATGACGGTCGTGCCGTCGAGATCGGGCAGACCGAGGTCCAGCAGGACCACGTCCGGTCTGCCCGACGCAGCCGTCCGCAGGGCGCTCGACCCGTCGTGGGCGGTCAGCACCGCATAGCCGTGCGCAACGAGATTGATCCGCAGTGCCCGGACCAACGCCTTCTCATCATCGACCACCAGCACCGTCGTCATCGGTCCGCCTGCTCCGCCGCCGTGGGCAGAGAGATGACCACGGTGAAGCCGCCGCCGGGCGTGTCCTCGGCGCGGATCGTGCCGCCCATGGCCGACAGGAAGCCCCGGGCCACACTGAGCCCCAGGCCCAGCCCGGGCCGTGAGTCCCGATCTCCCAGTCGTTGGAACGGGGCGAAGACCTCTTCGGCCGAGCCGCCGGGAACGCCGGGGCCCGTGTCGACCACCCGCAGCTCAGCGCGATCGCCGTACACGCTGGCCCGCACCGCCACCTCGGGCGCGCGACCACCCCGGCCGTACCGGAGCGCGTTGTCGATGACATTGGCCACCGCCCGCTCCAGCAGGCCGATGTCTGCGGCGACGTCGGGCAGGCTCTCATCGATCTCGACACGCACTGTCTCGCGTTCCTCCATCCCCGCCAGCGCGGCGAAGACCACCTCGTCATAGCCGATGGCCTCGATGCGCGGCGAGACGGCCCCGGTGGCCAGTCGGGAGGAGTCCAGCAGATTGGCGACGAGCGCGGCGAGTCGATCGGTCGCACCGTCGATCACGGCGAGCAACTCCGCAGTGTCGACGTCGGAGAGGTTCAGCGAGGGGTCACGCAGGCTGGCCAGCGAGGTCTTCACTGTGGTCAGGGGCGTTCTCAGGTCATGGCCGAGGGCGGACAGCAGTGCGGTGCGCAGGCCGGTGGCGTCCGCACGGCGCTGCGCCGCAGACGTCTCGGCGGCCATCCGCTGCTGCCGCAGGGCCACCAGTGCCTGCCCTGCGGCAGCCTCCAACACGAGCTGATCCTCGGCGGGCAGCAGCCTGCCACGAAGGACGAGACGGATCTCCGGGGTCACCACGATCTCGCTCGTCACATCCTCGTCGCCGTCCCCATCGCTGCCTGCGCTCCCCAGGGCGCCGGAAGGGACGAAACCGACCTGACCGGACAGGCTCCCGTGTGCGGCCCCACGACCTCGGACGGCCTCCTCGACGCCGCTCGACCCGACCTCGACCCATTCGGCATCGCGATGTTCCAGCATCACCACCGAGGTCATGCCGAAGTTCTCCCTGATCTTCTCCAGCAGCCGGGACGCGGGCTCGGGGTGGGTGAGCACTGTGCGTGCGTAGGAGGCGAGCAGCACCGACTCGGCCCGAGAGCGGCCGGCCTGGGCCGCCAGCCGCGCGGCCCGGTCGACGACGAGTGCGACCATCACCGCGACGGCCACCATCACCACCAGCGTGATCACCTGTTGGCGGGGCGAGACCGCCAACGAGAACTGTGGCGCGGTCAGGAAGTAGGTGAACAGCAGCCCCGACACCACCGCCGCGCACAGCGCGGGGCCGAGTCCGCCCACCAAGGCGACGATCACGATCACCAACAGGAAGCCCACCACGTCGGTGGAGAGGTCGACGGTGGCGCCCAACAGCAAGCCGATGCAGGTGACCAGCCCCGGCAGCAGTACCGCGAGCGCCCAGCTCAGCACGCGGCGCCAGCCGGTGATCGGCGCGACCCGGCCCCGCCTGCCCTCGCCTGCGTGCGGGTGAGTGACGATGTGGACGTCGATCGAGCCGGATTCGCGCACCAGCGCGGCGCCGATGCCCTCGTCCCACAGCCGGGCAGCACGCGAGCGGCGGGAACTGCCGAGGACGAGTTGAGTCGCGTCCACGCCTCTGGCGAAGTCGAGGAGTGCGGAGGCCACGTCGTCACCCAGCACGACGTGGAAGGTGGCCCCGAGGTCGACGGCCAGCTGCCGGTATCGCGCCAGCGCGCCGGGCTTGGTGCCGCTGAGGCCGTCGCCGCGCAGTGCGTGCACGACGAGCAGCTCCGCTCCCGCCCGGTTGGCGACTCGCCGAGCACGCCGGATCAGAGTCTCACTCTCCTGACCGCCGGTGATCGACACCACGACCCGTTCCCTCGTCTCCCAGGTCTCGGTGATGTGCTGGTCCGCGCGGTAACGGCGCAGGGCGACGTCGACCTGGTCGGCGACCCACAACAGCGCCAGCTCACGCAGGGCACCCAGGTTGCCCGGCCGGAAGAAGTTCGCTAGCGCCGCGTCGACACGGTCCGCCGCGTAGACGTTGCCGTGTGCCATCCGGCGGCGAAGTGCCTCGGGAGTGATGTCGATCAGTTCGACCTGTTCGGCGGCCCGAACCACCTCATCGGGCACGGTCTCCCGCTGGCGGGTCTTGGTGATCGTCTCGACGACGTCGTTGAGGCTCTCCAGATGCTGGATGTTGACGGTGGTGAGGACGTCGATGCCTGCCGCGAGCAGCTCCTCGACGTCCTCCCAGCGCCGCACGTTGCGAGAGCCGGGCACGTTGGTGTGCGCCAGCTCGTCCACCAACGCGATCTCTGGCGCCCTGGCCAGCACGGCATCCACGTCGAGTTCGGTCAGCTCGCTTCCCTGGTAGGTGATCCTGCGCCGGGGCACCTGCTCGATGCCCTGGGTGAGAGCCTCGGTGAGGGCTCGACCGTGGCTCTCCACGAAACCGATCACCACGTCTGCGCCCCGCTCCCGCCTGCGGGCCGCCTCGCCGAGCATGGCGTAGGTCTTGCCGACGCCTGCCGCCGCACCGAGGTAGACCCGAAGTTCCCCTCGGCGCGGCAGTGCGGAGAGTCGCCCCGTCGGCTGGGCATCGCGTCCCGACTCCGGCGTGCCCACCGCGAGGAGGCTCTCGTCGGGGGCTGCCGGGTCGCCGGTCCCGGCGTCTCCTTGCGACCGAGCCTCTCGCCCGCGATCGTCATCTGGCGGATTCGACGCGATGTCCACGAGTCGAGTCTGCCCCGGCTCCACTACTGTCACCGAGCACGCCTTTCGACCAGGGCACGGAGGCGGGACGGAGCGCACGATTCACGGGTTGCCGAGTCACCCGGGATCATCAGCCGACTCTCCACTGATCGCCTCCGCGACCGCGACGTTCAGCGTGAGCACGTTCACCGTCTGACCACCGAGGAAGCCCAGTTCTCGCCCCTGGGTGTGCTCGTCGACGAGATCGCGCACCCGTTGCTCGGACAGGCCGGTCACCCTCGCGACGCGGGCGACCTGGAGTTCGGCGTAGGCAGGCGAGATGTCCGGGTCCAGCCCGGAGGCGGAGGCGGTGACCGCGTCAGGGGGCACGGACTCGATCGGCACGCCTTCCCTGGTGGCGATCACCTCCGCTCGCGCATGCACCAACCGGGTCAACGCGGGGTTGTCCCCGGCCAGGTTGGAGCCGCCGGACGCAGCCGGGTCACCGGGCCCGAGCCCGTCGGATGCCGAGGCAGCCGCCGAAGGCCGGTGATGGAAGTAGCGGTCGGCGGTCGGATCGTCCTCGGCAGCGGGATCGACGAGATCGAGCCCGAGATTCTCCAGACCCACCGCACGGCCGTCGTGGTAGACGACCGAGCCCTCGGCGGGTGAGGACAGGCCTGGCAGCCGGGACACCGAATAGACGGTGATCGGGTACATGATCCCGGTCAGCACTGTCATGACCAGCAGCAGACGGAGGCCCGCCATGGTCTGTCGCAGCAAGGTGGTGGACATCGTGATCACCCGATTCCGGGGAGGTGACGAACGAACAGGTCGATGAACCAGATGGCGATGAACGGCGTTATCAGGCCGCCGAGCCCGTAGACGAGCAGATTGCGCCGCAACAGCGTCGACGCGCCCGCAGCCCGGTAACGGACTCCCCGGAGCGCGAGCGGGATCAGGACGACGATGATCAGCGCATTGAAGATCACCGCAGACAGGATCGCCGAGGACGGCGTGGCCAGACCCATCAGGTTCAGCGCCTCGAGCTGCGGGAAGATCGAGGCGAACATGGCAGGCAGGATCGCGAAGTACTTCGCGAGGTCGTTCGCGATGCTGAAGATCGTCAACGCGCCCCGGGTGATGAGCAGTTGCTTGCCCACCTCGACGATCTCGATGAGCTTGGTCGGGTTCGAGTCGAGGTCGACCATGTTGCCCGCCTCTTTCGCAGCCGAGGTGCCGCTGTTCATCGCGACCCCGACGTCGGCCTGGGCGAGCGCCGGGGCGTCGTTGGTCCCGTCCCCGGTCATCGCGACGAGCCTGCCGCCCGCCTGTTCCTTCTTGATCAGCGCGATCTTGTCCTCAGGACGTGCCTGCGCGAGGTGGTCGTCCACCCCGGCGTCCTCGGCGATGGCCCGTGCGGTCAACGGGTTGTCACCGGTCACCATGACAGTGCGGATGCCCATCGACCTGAGCCTGGCGAACCGCTCTCGCATTCCGGGTTTCACCACGTCCGCGAGCCTGATGACTCCGAGGACCCTGGCACCAGCTGCATCGGTCTCTCCACAGACGAGCGGGGTGCCGCCGCGCAGGCTGATCTCGTCGACGATGCTCGTCAGGTCGGCGGGTACGGTGCCGCCGCGCTCGCGCACCCAGGAGGCGACCTCGGCGGCGGCGCCCTTGCGAACCGAGCGCAGGCCGCCGCCGTCGGGCAGGTCGACGCCGCTCATCCTGGTCTGCGCGGTGAAGGGGATGAACTCGGCGTTCCGTTCGCCCGAGTCGAGCTCCATCGGCAGGCCGTGCTCCATGGCGCACAGGTCGATGACGCTGCGTCCTTCCGGCGTCTCGTCGGCCAGGCTTGCGAGCCTTGCTGCCGCTGCCAGCCGGGTCAGGTCGCCGTCCTCCACCGGCACCAGTTCGACCGCCTGCCGGTTGCCGAAGGTGATGGTGCCTGTCTTGTCGAGCAGCAACGTGCCGACGTCGCCTGCGGCCTCCACCGCACGACCCGAGGTGGCGAGCACGTTGCGCTGCACCAGCCGGTCCATTCCTGCGATGCCGATCGCCGAGAGCAACGCACCGATCGTGGTGGGGATGAGGCACACCAGCAGGGCGGTCAGGACGATCAGCGACTGTCTGCCGCCCGAGTACCCCGCGATGGGTTGTAGGGCGACGACGGCCAGCAGAAAGATGATCGTCAGCGTCGACAGCAGGATGGTCAGTGCGATCTCGTTCGGTGTCTTCTGCCGTCGAGCACCCTCGACGAGACCGATCATCCGGTCTACGAAGGACTCGCCAGGGCGAGTGGTGATCCGCACGATGACGCGATCGGAGAGGACGGTGGTGCCGCCGGTGACCGACGAGCGGTCACCGCCCGCCTCGCGGATGACCGGCGCGGACTCGCCCGTGACAGCGGACTCGTCCACGGTGGCCAGGCCTTCGACGACGTCACCGTCTCCTGGAACGACATCCCCTGCGGTGAGCACGACGTGGTCGCCCACTCGCAACGCGGAGGCAGAGACCTCCTCTACCGCCAGGTCCGATGCGGCGAGCAGCGTGCCGACGCGCTCCGCGACGTCCGGCCCGCCCAGTCTGCTGGCGACGCTGGAGACACGCGAGCGGCGCAGGGTCTCGGCCTGAGCTCGTCCCCGTCCCTCGGCGACGGCCTCGGCGAGATTGGCGAAGAGGACGGTGAACCAGAGCCAGCCCGCCACCGCGAAGGCGAACGGGTCCGGGTCGAGGACGGCCAGCACGGTGACCAGCGCCGAACCCACGGCGACGACGAACATCACCGGATTGCGCGCCTGGTGCCGTGGTGAGAGCTTGCGCAGTGCCGCAGGCAGGGAGATCAGCAACAGCCTCGGGGAGAAGGCACCCGCACGAGGACGGTCGGTCGAGTCGGCCGCCGGGGTCTGCCGGGGCATCTCGTCGGTGGTGGTCATGCCAGTGCCTCCGCAATGGGGCCGAGGGCGAGTACGGGGAGGAAGGTCAATGCGGTGAGGAGTACCACCGTGCCGGTGAGCAGTCCGGCGAACAGCACGCCGCCGGTGGGCAGGGTGCCCTCGCCCGGCGGAACGGTGCGCTGCCTCGCGAGCGCGCCTGCCAGGGCAAGGACGGCGATGATCGGGAGGAGCCTGCCGAACAGCATCGCGACGCCCAGGGTCGACTGGAAGAAGTCGTCCGTGACGGTCAGACCCGCGAAGGCGCTGCCGTTGTTGTTCGCCGCCGACGCATAGGCGTAGAGCACCTCCGACAACCCGTGCGGGCCCTCGTTGTTGAGCGCCTCCAGCGTCTCGGATCGGGTCAACGCCCATCCGGTGCCAAGCAGCACGAGGGCAGGCATCGTCAACAGCGAGATCGCCGCGCAGGTCACCTCGGTACGGCCGAGTCGCTTGCCCAGGTACTCCGGGCTGCGACCCACCATCAGACCCGCGAGGAAGACCGCGATCACCGCGAGCACGAGCAGGCCGTACAGACCGGTTCCCACCCCGCCCGGGGCGACCTCGCCGAGAAGCATGTTCAGCAGTAGCGCGCCGCCGCCCAGGCCGGTGAAGCTGTCGTGCATCGCGTTGACCGCGCCGGTAGAGGTGCCGGTGGTGCTCACCGCGAAGAGCACCGATGAAGCGATGTCGAACCGAACTTCTTTGCCCTCCATGGCCGCGCCTGCCGCCAGTGTCGCGGGCCCGTTGGGATGAGTCTCAGCCCACCAGGTGACCGCCGACACCGTGGTCCAGAGCAGCGTGATGACGGCGATCAGCACGGTGCCCTGCCTGCGGTCGCCGACCATGATGCCGAAGGTCCTGGTCAGACAGACCGGGATCACCAGGAGAAGGAAGACCTGAACGATGCTGGTCCACGCGGCCGGGTTCTCGAAGGGGTGCGCCGAGTTGGCGTTGTAGATGCCGCCACCGTTGGTGCCGAGGAGCTTGATCGCCTCCTGGCTCGCGACCGGCGCCAGCGGGACGTCATGGGTGATGCCGTCGAGGCCGGTGACCCGCACGCTGTCCGCGAAACTCATGACGACGCCTGCCGAAACGAAGAGCACCGCCGCAACAAGGGCAACCGGCAGCAGCACTCGGACGACCCCCCTGGTGATGTCCACCCAGACGTTGCCGAGCCGGTCCGTCCCCGACCGGACGAAGCCCCGGATCAGGGCGACCGCGACGGCCAGACCGACCGCTGCGGACAGGAAGTTCTGCACCGTCAGCCCGGCGGCCTGCACGAAGCTGCCGAGCGTGCTCTCCGGAACATAGGACTGCCAGTTGGTATTGGTCACGAAACTGACGGCGGTGTTGAACGCAGTCCCCTCGTCGACCGGGCCTCGGTCGAAACTCAACGGCAGTAGCGCCTGGAGTCGCTGGAGCAGGTACAGCAACAGCACCGAGACCAGTGAGAAGCCGAGAACTCCGATCGCGTAGCCGCTCCACCGCTGGTCGGAATCGGGATCGACCCCGACCAACCGGTAGACGAGTCGTTCCAGACGGTTGTGCTTCCGACCGGTGTACACCGACGCCAGGTAGGCGCCTGCCGGGCGGTAGATCAGGGCGAGAGCGAAGACGAGCACCCCCGCCTGGATCAACCCCGCAGTGATCGGGCTCATCAGAACCTCTCCGGGCGAATCAGGGCATACACGAGGTATCCGATCAACAGCAGCGCGAGCACACCGGCGACCAGGTCGGCGCCGACGCTCGTCGCGGCGCCCGTCACAACCGCTCCAGGCCACGGACGACCAACATGAGCAGGCCGAACACACCGACTGTCAGCGCGAGATAGGCGAGATCAGCCATCCCAGACGTCTCCTCCATGGTTTGTCGCCCCGATCGGGTGACACACCTCCGGAGCATCCGTCCGCCGCATGCCCGGGCGCGAGAGCGTTGACGGCTTCTTGATGGTCGGCGGCCCGATGTTGACGACGTCCTGACCAGGCGAATCGTCTGTCCGTTCGCGGAGTACACCTCGGCACGCCGAGACCAGGTGTCACGGCGGTGCTGATCGCGGCCAGGTGAGACGCGGCTAGATTGCGGGCCGCCCCGCCCGGCGGTCGGAGCCGACGGCGGGCGACACATGATCGTGCTGCTGGTGATGAACGCGCCACCGACTCGGCAGCGAGGGCAGCGGCGTTCTCGTGTTCGCCGCACGATGTACCGCAGGCCCACGGTCTCACGTGCCGTGGAGAATGCGGGTTTTCCTGCCCTCCGTGGTCCCCTCCCCGCAACGCGGCCCGGGGCCTGCCGATCCCGCGCGTTCGACGGCGGACGGGCCTGGTTGCCAGACGGGCACACCGAGGCAGCAGACGACTCCGATGGTCACGTGGGTAGGAGGGCCCTATGGGCTACCGCAGGCCCCGCTGCTGCGGACCGCAGTCACGAGCATCGAGCACTGATGCCCGAGGCAGCACAGCGGGAACCGCCGATCGGACGAACGCTGCCGGGCTCTCCCGGCTCAGCGATGGGCGTCGGCGGGTTCAGGCTGACAGCCGGGGCAGGAGAAGGCGGACCGGTTCATGAACGGATCGCGGCGCACCGGGCTGGCGCAGCGCGGGCAGGGCAGGCCCTCCTGGCCGTACACCGCCAACGAGCGGTCGAAGTACCCGGACTGGCCGTTCACGTTGACGTAGAGGGCGTCGAAGGACGTGCCGCCCTGCCCCAGCGCCTCGCGCATGACGTCGGCGGCGGCATTGACCAGCTCGGCCGCCTTCGCCGCAGGCAGACTCGCCGTCGGCCGCGCCCAGTGCAGCCGGGTCCGCCAGAGCGCCTCGTCGGCGTAGATGTTGCCGACGCCCGAGACGAGCGTCTGATCGAGCAGCGCCCGCTTGACCCCGGTGCGCCGCCTGCGCATCGCCTCGACGACGGCTGCGGCGTCGAACCTCGGGTCCAGCGGGTCACGGCCGATGTGGGCGACGGGAACCGGCAGCGTCGTTCCGTCGACCTCCAGCAGGTCGGCCAACGTCAGCCCGCCGAAGGTGCGCTGATCCACGAAGCGCAACTCGCCGCCGTCGGCGAACCGGAATCGGACCCGGAGATGCCGCTCGTCCGGCGCGGCGGAGTCCTTGACCAGCAGTTGGCCGCTCATCCCCAGATGCACGAGCAGCGCGGCGCCCTCCACCGCCGACGGCGAGGGCGGCCGGACGACGTCGTGCCCGCGGCCCGATTCGGGGTCCGCCTGAGCACCGACGACTCCGTTCGAGCCGTCGGTCTCGTCCTCGGCGGCCAGGCTCGCCCCGACGAACTCCGAGGCCGCCGCCACGGCACCCGTCAGTTCGAGCCACAGATACTTGCCCCGGCGGTTCGCCGCCGTCAACCGCGCGCCGCGCAGCCGGGCGACGAAGTCGGCCGGGCCGGGCTCGTGTCGGCGCACCGCGCGGGGGTGCAGCACTTCGACGTCGGCGATCGTGCGGCCGACGGCATGATCGAGCAGACCGAGACGGACGACCTCGACCTCGGGCAGTTCTGGCACGACTGACTCTCGCCTTCGCCTGCGGGCAGGCGCCGATCATCGACCGCCCGCGAACTACGTCTTCTCTGGTGCGGTGTCCGGCTGGTCGACATCCGCCGTCGAGCCCTCGGCAGCCTTCGCGAGGCCTGCCTCGAAGTCGCTCGCGAGGCCCGTCTCGGCAGCACCCTCCTGCTGAGCTGCCCCCGACTCGGCGTCCTGGCTCTCGCCGATCTCCTCGGCGGCGGTGCGGAGCTGGTCGGACAGCAGGCGCCATGCCGTCTCGGCCGAGCGCTGCTCGGCCTCCTTCTTGGTGCGGCCGACGCCGGTGCCCATGCCCTGCCCGCCGATGATCACCGTCGCGGTGAACTCCTTGCGGTGGTCGGGGCCTTCTTCGGCCACCCGGTACTCGGGAACGCCGAGGCCTGCGGCGGCGGTCAGCTCCTGGAGGCTGGTCTTCCAGTCCAGGCCTGCGCCGCGCAGCGGAGCCTCCGCCAGCAAGACGTCGAACATGCGGTGCACCGTCTGGCGGGCCGTCTCCACGCCGTGCTGGAGATAGACGGCGCCGATGACGGCCTCCAGTCCGTCGGCGAGGATGCTCGCCTTGTCCCGCCCGCCGGTCAGCTCCTCGCCCTTGCCGAGCAGCAGGTGCGCGCCGAGGCCGCCTTCGCCGAGTTCACGAGCCACGCCCGCGAGGGCGTGCATGTTGACGACACTGGCGCGGAGCTTGGCGAGTTGTCCCTCGGGCAGGTCCGGATGCTGTCGATACAGGTGATCGGTGATCACCAGACCGAGAACGGCGTCGCCGAGGAACTCCAGGCGCTCGTTCGGCGGCAGGCCGCCGTTCTCATATGCATAGGACCGGTGCGTCAAGGCAAGGTCCAGCAGCTCGGCGCCGATGTCGACGCCGAGCGCGGTCAGCAGTGCGGAATGATCTCGGGATCGTCCCCTGGAACCGTGTGCGCCCACGAAGCCGTGCGCTTCGAGATCAGGCCGGCCGCGCGATCTGGCGGCCGTCGTAGGTGCCACAGCTCGGGCAGATCGTGTGGGGCAGCTTCTGCTCACGGCAGTTGCGATTCGGGCAGACCACCAGGGTGGGCGCCGTGGTCTTCCACTGGGAGCGACGGGAGCGCGTGTTGGAGCGCGACATCTTGCGCTTCGGGACGGCCACGGCTAGTTCTCCTCCGACTTGTCAAGAGTGGTGCTGGGGGTGCTGGTGTCACCGAACCGCTGCTGTAGAGCGGCCCAACGAGGATCCATCGTCTCATGGCGATGGTCGGGGCCGAGTTCGGCCCACTTCCCACCGCAGTCGACGCACAGTCCGGCGCAGGTGGGCGAGCACAGCGGCGAAGATGGTAGCGCGAGAAGGACGGCGTCGCGAACCACCGGCTCCAGGTCGATCAGCTCGTCGACCACGCGCGGAAGCTCGTCCTCCTCGGTGGTCTCGTCCGTGGCGCTCTCCGGATAGGCGAACAGCTCGGTCACCTCGACCTCGACCTCATCGAGGATCGAGTCGAGACAACGGGAGCACTCGCCCTCCAGCGGCGCGGTGGCGGTGCCCGCCACGAGTACGCCCTCGACCACGGAGTCGAGCCGGATGTCCAGGACGACCTCGCCCTGATCCGGGACCGCGACGAGGTCGAGGCCCAGGCGCGTGCTCGGCGGCAGGCTGCGGTGATAACGACGGCTGGAGCCTGCTCGTCGGCCGAGCTCGCGGGTGTCGATGACCCACGGCCCGGACGGAGCGGGACTCGCGCCGGAAGATGTTCTGGAGTGCATAGACATCAACGATCTCAATATGGGAGTGGAACAGGTCCAACCGAGACAGGTTACGCGAGGAGGGGCCGCCGGGTGAAATCCGGCTGAGATCGCCCGCCCCGAGACCAGCGGGATCGCGAGCCGGACGCCCCCTGCCTGCACGAATGCCGAGGACGTCGACAGAGGCGCTGGTCGAGCGGGACACCGGTCGCGGGGCGCGCCGGGTGGCAGGCACGCCTGCGGGGATCCCCGCCCGCGCGGAGTGTCAGCCGGGCATGCTGGAGCGCTGTTCCCACTCGCTGTAGTCGAAGGCCGTCCTGGAGGGCGCGCGCAGCTGCTGACGCCCCTTGCCGACCGTCCGCAGCGTGCGATCGAGCAGCTCCTCGAAGTCGGCCAGCTTGGCGTCGACGTAGGCGTCGCACTCCGAGCGCAGCCGCTCGGCCTCCACGCCCGCCGCCTCGACGATCCTGCTGGACTCGCCGTGGGCGGCCTGAACCACCTCGGCCTGCGAGACCAGCAGCGCCTGCTCCGCGCGACCCTCTTCCACGGACTGCTCGTAGGAGGCTCGGCCCGCCTGAACCATCCGTTCGGCCTCGGCCCTGGCGCGGGCGACGAACTCCTCGTACTCATGGTTTCCGGTGGCCACGGCGCGGTCGGCCTCGGAGTGCGCCTCGGCGAGCATCCGCTCCGCGTGCATCCTCGCCTCGGCGACCATCCGTTCCGCCTCGCCGCGAGCCTGGGCCATGAGCTGCTCGGCCTCGGACTGCGCCTGACCGATGGTCTGCTCGGCCTGTTCTGATGCCTTGCCGACGACCTCGTCCCGATGGTCGAGCACGTCCTGGGCGTCGTCCAGCTCACCGGGAAGCGCATCGCGGATGTCGTCGAGGAGTTCGAGCACGTCGCCGCGAGGGACGACGCACCCGGAGGTCATCGGGACTCCCCGTGCGTCCTCGACGATCGTCACCAACTCGTCGAGCGACTCGAACACCCGGTACACGATTTCGACTCCTCGCAGCAGCACGCCGTTCGGCTACGGCGTCAAGTCTGCCCTGCCCGCCGGACGCCGTCAGGGATGCGGTCGCCGTGCGCGTGTCCCACGCCCAGAGCCCGCACGATCAGGATTGCACGTCCACCAGCACGAAGCTCGCGTAGTGGTCGTTGGTGTAGAAGTACTCGTCATTCTCCCCGGTGACAAGACGTCGTGCGCCCCGGTGCGACAGTCCCGGCGTCTCCACCGTGTACTCGTGGTAATAGCCGCGCTCGCAGTCGGGCAGCACGCGCTCCCGGTTGCCGAAGACGACGCCGTCCTGGCGATGCGGGAAGGGGCCGCCCGCCTGGATCAGCTCTGCGGTCACGGTGGCCTCTGGCGGCAGCGAGGAGAGGTCGACCTGGGCAAAGCCCGAGGTGTCGCCGCAGTCGGGCTGCTGGGCGAAGGCGACCAGCGAGCCGACCGACGGAGCGGCGGCCAGGCCTGCCCCGCCGAAGGGCAGCAGCGCGAGAAGGGCGAAGAGCAGGGCTGCGACGGTACGTCGAGTGATGGTCATCATGATCGAGACGATAGCGGGGGCATCAACACAGAGTCACAATTCGACCACCAGGCGTGTCGGACTGTGACCTGCCTCGCCCACCGCCGCGAGGGCCGACCGCAGGCTCAGCCGAGTTCGGCCATCCGCTCGACGATGCGGCGCTCGACGGCGGCGGGCACCAGGGCGGACACGTCGCCGCCGTAGGTGGCGATCTCCTTGACCAGCGAGCTGGCCAGGAAGCTGTAGACCGGATTCGCGGCCATGAACAGGGTCTCCACCCCGGAGAGCCGCTGATTCATCTGGGCCATCTGCAACTCGTAGTCGAAGTCGCTGACGGCACGCAGGCCCTTGACGATGGCCTGGATCTCATGCGTGCGGCAGTAGTCGACGAGCAGTCCGTGCCAGGAGTCCACCCGCACGTTCGGCCACTCGTTCGCGACGTCCCGCAGCATGTCCAGCCGTTCCTCGACGGTGAACAGGCTCTTCTTGCTCTTATTGATCAAGACGGCGACGACGACCTCGTCGAACTGCCCGGCCGCGCGCTCGATGATGTCGAGGTGGCCGTTGGTGACCGGGTCGTACGAGCCTGGATAGACGGCGCGTCTCATGAGGCGGGACGCTAGCAGCCTGCTCTCGGCCCACCTGCGATTGCGAGTCGAGCCGTGATCGGAAACACCTCGAGTAGTTCTCGATCGAGGTCGATCAGCTCGGCATGTCGCGGCGGGCGGGGCCCGCGCGTCCCGTCCACGGGCCCGGCGTGCGGAGCCCTCGGGCGGCCTGCTCGCGATTCGGTGATCGCCGTCGGCGGTCGTCTCTCGTCTCGCGCCGTCTCGCGCCGTCGAAGCGGCCGGGTCAGGACGCGGCGTCGCCGCGATCGTCGCCGTGCTCCTCGTCGTGGTCGCCCCAGAACAGGACGGTGTCGCCGTAGCGCTTCTCACGCAGCGCCTGCAACGGGCTCGGCCACCGGGGCGGACGGTCGCGGACGGCCCGCTCCACCACGACCAGGCTGCCCGGCCGCGTCCAGCCCTGGTGGACGAGCAGGCCCAGCACCGACTCGAGCCCGTCGGTCGGCACGTCGTACGGCGGATCGGCCAGGACGAGATCGAAGGGCTGCTCGGCTGGTGCGGAGAGCACCGACTCCACCGTGCCCGACCGGACCACGGCGCCGCCCGGCCGCAGCGTGTCGATGTTGCGACGCAGGACGAGCCCGGCGCGGCGGTCCGACTCGACGAACACCGCCTCCCCCGCGCCCCGTGACAAGGCCTCCAGTCCCAGCGCCCCGGACCCCGCGTACAGGTCCAGCACCCGGACATCGCGCAGATCCAGCAGCGACTCGACGGCGTTGAACAGGGCCTCGCGGACCCGTTCCGAGGTCGGCCGGGTGCCACGCGGCGGCACCGTGATCCGTCTGCCGCCCATGCTGCCCGCCACGATCCGAGTCACCGGGTCATCCTCGCCCATCCTCGGACGGCATCGGCGTGCAGGCCGCCGGAGCGGGGCGAGACCGCGCGGCGGTCCGGCCCGGCGCGCGGTTGGTCTCGGCGGGCCGTGCTGCGGACGGGCGGCGGCTGCGGATCGTCGGGCGGTGCGCCGCAGGGCTGCGGATCTGAGTCCCTGTTGCCCGCGATCCGAGATCCGTTCCGTGCCGAGGCCGCAGCGGCGATGTCGTGGCCGCACGTCCCGCCCGCCCCGACCACGTGCGGCGACACGGCGACACTGCAGCGAGGCGCGGGAGGCGCCTGCCCGGCACAGAGGACGCCTGCCCGCACGAGACCGTCGCGGTCATCGCGCGCCACCGGCCGAGCCTGCCCCAGGGACTCGACCCGGCAGAAGGCCGCTGCGCAGACGGGCCCCGAGCAGTCAGCCGCCCAGATAGGCGCCGCCGTTGACGTGCAGCACCTGGCCGGTCACGTGCCCGGACTGCGGCGAGGCCAGGAAGCCGATCACGGCGGCGACGTCGGTGGCGAGGCCGACCCGCTTGGTGGCGGTCTTCTCGATGAGCGTCGTGCGACGCGCGTCGGTCATCCGGCCCCGGAAGAACTCGGTGTCCTCGGTGTACCCCGGCGCGACGACGTTCGCGGTGATCCCTCGTCCGCCGAGCGAGAAGGCCAGCCCCGCGCTCCAGGCCTCCACGGCCGCCTTGGCCGCGCCGTAGCCCGCCGCGCCGTACCGCGCCGCGATGGAGCCAATGGTGATCACCCGGCCGTTCTCGGCGAGCCGAGGCCGCAACAGCTCGGTGAACAGCATCGCGCTGAGGAGGTTGGCGTCGAGGTTGGCCTGCCAGGAGTCGCGCAGGGCGACGAGGTCTCCCTCCGGGGGCACAGGACGCCCGATGTCGGTGTTGCCGCCCGCGTTGTTCACCACCACGTCAACGGCGGCGGGCAGTCGCGGGGCGGCCTCGGTCAGGGCAGCGGGGTCCGAGACGTCCAAGGACAGGGCGGTGACTGCCGAGCCGAGTTCCGCGACGGTCTCCGCCAGCGGCTCGGGACGTCTGCCGATGACGACGACCTCGAAGCCCGCCGCCACCAGCTCACGGGCCGTCGCCCGCCCGATACCGGTTCCTCCACCCGTCACGACGGCAGTGCGTTGCATCAGGAGCGCTCCTTGTTTAGGCCTAAACATATCTGGGCTAGGCTAACACCATGACCGGCTCCGACTCGACGGATCGCATCGCGCTCGCCTGGGCCAGGGAACGACCGGACACGCCCGTGGCATCCATCGGCGTGATCACCCGGCTCTGGCGGGTGGGCAAGCTGCTCGGCGACGAACGAGTTCGCACCCTCACCGCCCTGGACATCGACCGCGCGACGCTCGATCTGCTCAGCACCCTGCGCCGCGAAGGCCCGCCCTACCGGCTCGCCCCCCGAGACCTCGCCCGGCGCAGCCTGATCAGCGCGGGCGCCATCACGCAGCGGGTGGCCAAGGCGGAGGCGGAGGGCCTGGTCCTGGTGCGGCGGACGGAGTCCGGCAGGCGCACGATCAGCGCCGAGCTGACCGCCGAGGGGCACGCCCTGGTCGAACGCAGTGTCGACGACCTGCTTCGGCACGAGGAGTCGCTCATCGACCACCTCGATCCCGCACAGCGCGAGCAGCTCACCGAACTGCTCCGCGAGCTGCTGGCCGGGCTGCACGACAAGCTGGGCATCGCCGACGAGGACGGCACCGAGCGGGACGACTGACCCGGCGGGCGGGCGAGGTCGGGTGCTCGCAGGCGGACCGCGCAGGAGCACGGCAACGCGGCAGGCGGCGTGATCGTCCGCCGCCCGGTCGCGTCCGCTTCGTGCGAAGCGCGGTGCACGACCCGGCTCCGCACGGTCCACGGCACCGGACCGAGGGGATTCGTCGGGGTCTCCTCGGCCCGGTGCGGGGGTTCAGTCCAGTTCGAGCAGCAGGTCGCCACCCTCCACCTGGGCGACGGAGCCGATCGCGAGCCGCCGGACGGTGCCGCCCTTGGGAGCGGTGATGCCCGCCTCCATCTTCATCGCCTCGATGGTGGCGACGGTCTGGCCCTGTTCCACCGTGTCGCCTTCGGCCACCGAGACGGTGACCACGCCCGCGAACGGCGCGGCGATGTGGCCGGGATTGCCGCGATCGGCCTTCTCGGCCACCGGCACGGCGGAGGCGATGGAGCGATCCCGGACCTGGATGGGCCGGAGCTGACCGTTCAGCGTGGCCATCACGGTGCGCATCCCGCGCTCGTCGGCCTCGCCGATCGCCTCCACCGTGATGTACAGCCGGACGCCGCGTTCGAGGTCGACCGAGTACTCCTCGCCGGGGCGCAGCCCGTAGAAGAAGTCCTTGCTGCGCAGCAGACTCGTGTCGCCGTACTCCTCGTGGTGTGCCGTGTACTCCTTGGCCGGGCCGGGGAAGAGCAGCCGGTTCAGCGTCGCGCGGCGGTCCTCGTCGAGGCCTCGGCGGTCCTCCTCGGTGAGCGGCACGATCTGCCGCGCGCCGGAACGGCCCGCCAGCGCCTTCGCACGGAACGGCTCGGGCCAGCCGCCGGGCGGGTCGCCCAGCTCGCCGTGCAGGAAGCCGATCACCGAGTCCGGGATGTCGAAGCGGCCCGGATCGGACTCGAAGTCGGCCGGGTCGGCGCCCGCGCCCACCAGATGCAGGGCCAGGTCGCCGACCACCTTGGACGACGGCGTGACCTTGACCAGCCTGCCGAGGATGTCGTCGGCGGCGGCGTAGGTCGACTCGATCTGCTCGAACCGATCGCCGAGGCCCAGCGCGATGGCCTGCTGGCGCAGGTTCGACAGCTGGCCGCCGGGGATCTCGTGGCGGTACACGCGACCGGTCGGCGAGGGCAGCGCCGACTCGAAGGGCCGGTAGATCCGGCGGACCGCCTCCCAGTAGGGCTCCAGGTCGCAGACCGAGGACAGGGTGAGCCCGGTGGCCCGCGGCGTGTGGTCGGTGGCGGCGATCACGGCGGACAGCGGCGGCTGCGAGGTGGTGCCCGCCATGGACGCCGCAGCGCCGTCGACGGCGTCGACCCCGGCCTGCACGGCGGCCAGGTAGGTGGCGAGCTGCCCGCCCGGCGTGTCGTGGGTGTGCAGGTGGACCGGCAGGTCGAACTCCCGGCGCAGCGCGCTGATCAGCGTCGCGGCGGCGGGCGGCCGGAGCAGGCCCGCCATGTCCTTGACGCCGATGACGTGCGCACCCGCCGCCACGATCTGCTCGGCCAGCCGCAGGTAGTAGTCGAGGGTGTAGAGCTGCTCGCCCGGGTCGGAGAGGTCGGCCGTGTAGCAGAGGGCGACCTCGGCGACGGCCTGTCCGGTCTCGCGGACGGCCTCGATCGCCGGGCGCATCTGCTCGACGTCGTTCAGCGCGTCGAAGATGCGGAAGACGTCGATGCCGGTCTTGGTGGCCTCGGCGACGAAGGCGCTGGTCACCTCCTCCGGATACGGCGTGTAGCCGACGGTGTTGCGCCCGCGCAGCAGCATCTGGAGACAGATGTTGGGCACCGCCTCGCGCAGTGCGGCGAGCCGCTCCCAGGGGTCCTCGGCCAGGAAGCGCAGGGCGACGTCGTAGGTCGCGCCGCCCCAGCACTCCAGCGACAGCAGCTCGGGCGTCAGCCGCGCCACGTGCGGCGCGACGGCCAGCAGGTCCTTGGTACGTACGCGGGTGGCCAGCAGCGACTGGTGGGCGTCGCGGAAGGTCGTGTCGGTGACGCCGACGGCCTCGGAGTTCCGGAGCCAGGACGCGAAGCCGACCGGGCCCAGTTCCAGCAGCCGCTGCCGCGATCCCGCGGGCGGCGCGGTCTCCAGGTCGATGTCGGGGAGCTTGTGCACCGGGTCCAGCGTGCTCGGCCGATCGCCGTGCGGCCGGTTCACCGTGACGTCGGCCAGGTAGGTCAGCAGCCGGGTGCCCCGGTCGGCGGACTGGCGGGCGGTGAGCAGCCTCGGCCGCTGCTCGATGAACGAGGTGGTGACACGGCCCGCCTGGAAGTCCGGGTCCTCCAGCACCGCCTGGAGGAAGGGGATGTTGGTGGCGACGCCTCGGATGCGGAACTCGGCCAGCGCCCGCCTGGCCCGCGCGGTGGCGGTGGCGAAGTCCCGGCCTCGGCAGGACAGCTTCACCAGCATCGAGTCGAAGTGCGCGCTGATCCCGGTGCCCGCGAAGGTGGTGCCGCCGTCGAGCCGGATGCCCGCGCCGCCGGGCGAGCGGTAGGCGCTGATGGTGCCCGTGTCCGGACGGAACCCGTTGCCGGGGTCCTCGGTGGTGATCCGACACTGCAGGGCGGCGCCGCGCAGGGTGATGCCCTCCTGCGCCAGGCCGAGGTCAGCCAGCGTCGCCCCGGCGGCGATGCGCAGCTGAGACTGCACGAGGTCGACGTCGGTGACCTCCTCGGTAACCGTGTGCTCGACCTGGATGCGCGGGTTCATCTCGATGAACACGTGGTTGCCGCGCTCGTCGACCAGGAACTCCACGGTGCCTGCGTTGACGTAGCCGATCTGTCGGGCGAACGCGACGGCGTCGGCGCAGATCCGCTCGCGCAGCGCGGGGTCGAGGTTGGGGGCCGGGGCGATCTCGATGACCTTCTGGTGCCGTCGCTGCACCGAGCAGTCGCGCTCGTAGAGGTGGATGGCCGCGCCGGTCCCGTCGGCGAGGATCTGCACCTCGATGTGCCGAGGATTGACGACGGCCTGTTCGAGGAACACGGTGGGATCGCCGAAGGCCGACTCGGCCTCGCGCATCGCCGCCTCGGCCGACTCGCGCAGCTCCTCGGGCCGCGCCACCCGGCGCATGCCCCGACCTCCGCCGCCTGCGACCGCCTTCACGAACACCGGGAACGTCATGTCCTGGGCGGCGGTGACCAGTTCGTCGATGTCGGCGGTCGGCGGGACGGAGGCGAGCACGGGCAGCCCGGCGGCGCGGGCGGCGTCCACCGCGCGGGCCTTGTTGCCCGCCAGTTCCAGGATCTCGTGCGAGGGTCCGACGAAGGTGATGCCCGCCTGGGCGCAGGCCTTGGCGAGTTCGGGATTCTCGGAGAGGAAGCCGTAACCGGGGTACACCGCGTCGGCGCCCGCGCGGCGGGCGGCGGCGACGATCTCGGTCACCGACAGGTAGGCGCGGACGGGGTGGCCGGGTTCGCCGATCTCGTAGGCCTCGTCGGCCTTGAGGCGGTGTACCGAGTTCCGGTCCTCGTGCGGGAAGACGGCGACCGTCCCCGCGCCCAGCTCGTAAGCGGCGCGAAACGCCCGAATCGCGATCTCGCCTCGATTGGCGACCAGGACCTTCCGGAACATACGGGCTCCCCTTCCGATCAGCGAGTTCTCGCTGCCGGCGACCGTACCGGCTTCCTCCCGCCCGCTGGGAGGACTCTCCCAACGGTCGAACTCGCCACTTTTCGCCCACCGGAAGAAAACGCGGTGTTCTTCGCGTCGTGATGTGATCGACATCTCGAATCGGCGGATACTGCGCGGCTTCGGCGGTCCATCGGCATGTCCGGCCCCCGCTCGTGCCAGGCTCCGCGCGGACCCGCTCCCTTCTGCCACCCGCCCTCTCGGCGGCGCGCGACACCCGACCCCGTGGCGCCGTCGCAGTCGGGACGCTCGTGAATCCGGGCGGTTCGTGACGTCGAGCCGCCCGCCAGCCGCCTCGGCGTCGACCCTCGCGGTCGCTCGCGGCCGGACACGGTCGGCGATGAGATCGAGCACGGATCAACGGGGCGGCCGCAGAGCACGGCCCGAGGACGAGAACCACCCGCGAGGGCCGCGCAGGACCGATCGCGGCCCAGCCGGGTGCGGCAGGCGGCAGGCCCGACCGGCAACTAGCCGACGACGTCGCGCAGCCGGAGCGGCGCGGGCGGCGGCAGCGGGTCGATCGGCGCGCTCCGGTCGGCTCGGAACGCGTCGAGCAGGAGCGCCACGAGGCGTCGGGACGCGGCGAGCCCGGCCTCGGCGGAGTCCGCGACGACGCCGCCGTTGGCCATGAGCAGCAACGCCAGATCGTGCTGCACGAAGTCGGGGCGCAGTCGGCCGCTCGCCTTGGCTCGCCGGGTCAGGTCGACGAACCCTCGAATCGCCTCCTCCCGGCCCCGATCGACGTCGACGGTGCCGGGGTACGCGGCGAAGAAGGCAGCGCTGAAACCGCGATCGCGGGCCTGCATGACGCAGATCTGCTCGATCATCGTGCAGAAGCCGCGCCACGGGTCGGGATCGTCCAACGCGTCGCCGACCATCGAGGCGCACACCGCGAACTTCTCGGCGAACACCGCGCCGACCAGCGACTCCTTGGTGGGAAAGCGACGGTAGAGCGTCGCAACGCCGACGCCTGCCCGCCGCGCGATCGCGGCCGTCGGCACGTCGAGTCCTCGGGCGGCGAACAGGTCGCGGGCCGCCTCGACGATGCGGTCGCGGTTGCGCCGGGCGTCGGTGCGCAGCTCGTCACGGGCGTCCGCATCGGGCGCACGGTCCACGCCGGTCGGGCTCGGCATCCGAGACGGCTCGGCGTTCATCCTTCTCACTTCACCTCGCAGGGCGGGATCGGACCGGTGGCGCTGCTAGCGTCGAAGCTAAGTGGAGATGCTAGTCCGCTTATCGCCGATCGCGGGCGGTGGCACGACGGTCCCGCACCGTCGTTCGACCCGCCGACGCAGTCGGCACGATCCCGAAACCACCGCCGCAGTTGCCTGCGTCGACGATGGAGGTCGCGTTGCCGTACCGAGGTCCGCTCCCGCGCACACTGGTCGACCGGGTCAACAAGGGGGTGAACGCCCTGCGCGCCTCGCCACGCTGGGGCAGGCTGGCAGGCCGGTATCTCACCGAGGTCACCTACGTGGGGCGACGCTCGGGACGCACCATCAGCACGCCGGTGGGCTACCGGCGGCGGGGGGACGTCGTCACGATCCCCGTCATGATTCCCGAGTCCAAGAAGTGGTGGCGCAACTTCGTGGACGAGGGGCAGCCGATGTCGCTCCGGCTGGACGGCGTGGACCGCACCGGACATGCCGTCGCGCGCCGCGACGCACGCGGCCGCGTCGCCCTCACCGTGCACCTCGACGCCGTCCAGCCCGCCGACCCCGGTGTCGACCGCCCCGCGAAACCCGTCGACACCGAGCACTGACCCGACCGGCTGCGACCGGCCGCCGGGCCTGCCCACCGCGAGCGGCGGCCCCGGCTCGGCCGGGCGACGGCCGACGTCGACGCCGAGCAGGCCCGCCCGTCTCCTTGGCGGGACGGGCCGGATTCGCCTCGCCCCGCCCGCCACGGCGAGCAGCCGCCTTCGCCTGCGGACCGCCGCCCGTTCCACGACCCGGCGAATCCGTTTCCACCTCCGCCTCAGCCGGGGACCCCGCGCATCCCCTCGGTGTTACGGTGTCCGACTGCCCTGAGGAAGGAAGCCAGCGCCGTGTCCGAACGCGATCGTGCCCACTACTCCGATGAGGACATCCGCTCGAGCTGGGTTGCCGAGCCGCCGAAGCTGAACTCCACCGTCACCCTCGCCGACTACGACCCGGAGTGGCCGAGGCTCTACGAGCGGGAGGCCGAGCGGATTCGCGGGCTGCTCGGCGACCGGGTCGTCGCGCTGGAGCACATCGGGTCGACCTCGGTTCCGGGGTTATGCGCCAAGCCGATCGTCGACGTCCTGCTGGTCGTTCCCGACTCCGCCGACGAGCCCGCCTACGTCCCGGCCTTGACAGGCGCGGGGTACCGGCTGGTCATCCGGGAGCCGGCGCGGGACGAGCATCGCGCGTTCAAGGGCCCGGACACCAATGTCAACCTGCACGTCTACTCACGCGGCTGCCCCGAGATCGAACGGTATCGGCTCTTCCGCGACCGGCTGCGGACCCACGACGAGGAACGGGACCGCTACGCCACCGCCAAGCGGGAGCTGGCGAGCCGCACCTGGCAGTACATCCAGAACTACGCCGACGCCAAGACCGAGATCGTCGACGAGATCCTGAGCCGGGCGCGGGAGGCCGCCGCCGCTCCCTATGACGAATTCAGCGCCGCCTACGCGGAGCACTCGGGTGTCAATCCCTTCCAGGTCTACTACGACCGGCCCGCGATCCTGGGCCTCGCGGGCGAGGTGGCGGGCCTGCGGGTGCTCGACGTCGGCAGCGCGGCGGGACTGCTGGCGGCCGAGCTCGCCGATCGGGGCGCGCGGGTCACCGGCATCGATCGCAGCCAGGGCATGGTGGACATCGCCCGTGCCCGGTTCGGCGACCGGATCGACTTCCACCGGGCCGACGTCGCCCGGCCGCTGGACTTCCTGGCGGACGACTCGGTCGACCTGGTGACCGCCTCGCTGGTCCTGCACTACCTGCGGGACTGGGGGCCGACGCTGGCCGAGTTCCGTCGGGTGCTGCGGCCCGGCGGGACGGTGGTGGCCTCCGTGCACCATCCGGAGGACTGGCACTGGTTCGAGGGCACCCGCTACTTCGAGACGGAGTTGCTCACCGACGAGTGGAATCTCGCCGGACACCGGCACCGGGTGCAGTTCTACCGCCGCCCGCTGAGCGCGACCTTCACCGCGCTGCGCGAGGCGGGCTTCGTGGTGGACCGGCTCGAGGAGCCCGCGCCGCTGCCGGAGTGCGAGGCGGCCGATCCGGGCGCCTGGACGATGCTCACCGGCGGCCCGAGGTTCCTCTACCTCCGGTTGATCAACCCGAGGTGAGGTGGCCGGGGCGCCCTCAGCGCGCCCCCGCCGCGTCCCGCAGCAGGGCCATCCTGATCTCTCGTGCGGTGCTCATGTGCTCGCCGCCGGGGCCTTCGGCGCGTTGATGCTGCTCGCAGCCGTGCTGGTAATCACCGATGCGCGCTCCGGCTGCCCGACACCGGTGCGGTCGTCGGCCCCCGCCGCCGTGCCGCTGCCGATCGGCGTGCTGCTCGGTCTCGTCGGCGCGACGCTGCTCGGGCAGTCGGTGCTGCGGCATCGGACGGCGTCGCCTGGCAGTCCAAGGCGGTGCTGCGCCTGGCGGCCGTGGTCGCCACGCTCGTGACGTTCGCCCTGCCGCTGCCGGTGCTCGGCTACGTGGTGACCTCGGCGGGCCTTTTCGTCGCCGCCGCGCTGCTGCTCGGCGCCCCGCACCCCGGCCGTATGGCCGACTACGGCTGGGCACTCGCGGCGATCGGCAGCTTCATCGCGGGCACGATCGGCACCCTCGCGCTCACCTTCCTGGCGCCTGCGGTCGCCGACCTCGCCACGACCTTCGGGCCGCCCGAGTACGTGGCCGGTGATGGCCGTGGCGTTCGTGACCGTCAGTGCGCTGCTCGGCCGCAACCTCCTGGACGGGTCTGGTCGCCCTGCCTGTCGATCATCACCATCGGGCTGATCGGCATCGACTCGCAGACCGGCCAGCCCGACTCGCCTTCGGCGTCGGCGAACTGTTGGACGGCATCGACGTCGTCGTGGCGCTGTTCGCGCTCAGCGAGGCCTTCGGACACCTGTTGACCGGCACCGGTCACAGCACCGTCCACCCGCTGCGCGAGCGGGCGATGCTGTCACGCTCCGACTTTCCGCCGGTCGTGGCCCGCGTGGCTGCGCGGCACGGCGGTGGGCTTCCCGATCGGCAGCCTGCCCGCAGGCGGAGCCGAGGTGCCGACCTTTCTCAGCTACAGCATGGAGAAGCGGCTGACCCGGCATCCCCGCGAGTTCGGCCATGGCGCGATCGAAGGCGTCGCCGGACCGGAGGCGGCCAACAGCGCGGCGGTCGCAGGCGTGCTGCTGCGCAGGCGCCGGGCCGCCCGAGGCAGGGTGACGAGCGGCTGAGCGTGTTCAGCTTTCGCCCCGCCGAGCCTTCCGGCCGGCGGGGCGGAGTCCTCCTGTCGGCCCGGTGAATGGCGTCGTCGACCGTCGTCGGCCGCCGCCGAGGACGGTTCGCCGGTCACCTCCGGCGCAGGCGGCGGCCTCCCCAGAGCCCTAGGACTCCGACCGGTCAGAACACGCAGGTGCCTTCGGGGATGCTGCCGTTGCCCTGGTAGTCGACGCTGGCGACCACCGGAGACTCGCGCTTGATCCTCGCGGCCAGCTCCTTGCCTCGCTCGATCCAGGCAGTCTTGGCCTGCGAGGTGGGAAACCCCGAGCCCTGCGGGTCGTCGGGGTCGTAGAGGTCCTGATACTCCTCGTCCCAGGCAGTGATGTCGCGGACGAGGTCGTCGTCCAGTTGAAGGAACGCGATGCTCTCCTCGTCGATCCAGTGGTTGAGGGATTCTCCGGGATCTCCGTTGTCGTAGTAGAACGGCCCTTCGTTCCAGCCCGTCAAGATGAACAATTCGACGGTCGCCACCGCTTACCTCCGATGCAGTCGGGGCCGGATCTTCCGACCCGTCTGCAACGGGCATCGCGCCTGCGGTCTCACCGATGCGCCTGCCGCACACGAGTCCGGCGAAGACGTGATCGACGATCCGCTCCCGTAGAAGTCCGCGTTCTCGACCTTCACTCGGCGGCCTGCCGTCACGATACGGCCCATCCCCAGCGTCTTCGGGTCAGAAGACGCAGGTCCAGTCAGGGATGGTGCCGTCGGCCCGATAGTTCACCCGTGCGACGACCGTGGACTCCTGTTTGATGCGACGGGCGAGTTCTCTGCCTCTCTCCAACCAGGCGTTCTCGCTCTCGGGGGTGGGAAAGACCGAGGCCCGGGTGTCGGCGGGCTGGTAGATCGCCTGGAATTCCTCGTCCCAGGCGGCGATGTCCCGGGTCAGCTCCCAGCCGAGTCCGAGGAAGTCGGCGGCCTCCTCGATCGAGTGGTTGTAGTCCTCGCCCTCGCCTGCGTCGTAGTAGAAGGGGTCCTCCTGCCATCCCGCAAGGATGGCGACGTCGACTGTCATCGTCACTCACTTTCGGTGCGGGTGCGGCCGGAGCCTACGTCTCCTCGGTATGGGGTGGGCGCCGATGATGCCACCGTCATCGGCAACGGTGACGGCCACCCGACGAATCTCGCCGTCGAAGTCCACCTCGTACACCGGCCGATCCCGGCCGCTGTAGCCGACCACGACCCCACGCTCGAGAGCCGCGAACACGAGAGCCGGAATCCTCTCGCGTGGGACTCCCATCCTCTCGAATGCGCCCCGCTTCTGCGGCTCCAGAATATGATCCAGTCCTTTGCGCGGGGCCGCGTTCCAACCAGACGGTGCGCCCGTCGCGAAGCCTTGTCATCCGCACGACCTTCGTCCGGTCGATGTCGGCACCCGTCCGATCCAGGTACTCCATCCACTCCGCATACCGCCCCGTGGGGTCGGCTATCTCGGGGTCAATCAAGCGTGGACCGTCCTCCGGGTCTTCTCGGCCGGATTCGGGCTCTCCTCTTCCAAGTGACGCCGTCTCACCAAGACGAAGCCCGGCAACACTCCAGCAGTACCCGTCGATGATCTGCTGTGCCTCGGCGAGCGCTGCCTCCGCAAGGCGAACCTCCTCGGCCGCAGCATCACCACACTCCCGAATCCACTCGACATGTGGCCAGACGGAGATCCGGGTGGCAGGCCGGAAAATCCCCGCCCCATCGTCGATCGCGGTGTGCGCCATCGCGCAGGCGGCGCGGGCTTCGATCAGCAGACACCTCTACATCCTGCCGTTCTCAACGACTCCTGTCAGTGTCGCGGAGTTCCCCTTCACTTACTTCAGGGTGCCGCCTTCTGACCGCAACGTACCGGCTGTGGAGATCGTCTATGTGGAACAAGTCCACCACGGCGATTACCTCGATGGCGCCGCTGACATCGCTGTTTACGGTGGGGTGTGGAGCGGCCTCCTGGGATCGGCTCTCGACACAGCGAGGTCTCACGAGTTCCTACTTCAAGCCGCTACGCAGTACGAAGACTCATCCTCGAAGGAGACATGATGATCCCGGTGACCTCCACGCACTGGCGGAAGGCAGCCGCAAGTTCAGGGAACGGCAACAACTGCGTAGAGGTCGGCATCTCCTCGACCTCAGTCGGCATACGCGACACCAAGAACCGGCACGGCGGAACCCTCACCGTCGGCCACGCCACATTCGGGGCCTTACTGACTGCGATCAAAAACGAATCGGCTGCACTGAACCTCAGACCGACAAGTCGGCCCTTGACCAGCCCCGGTCGAGGGCCGACCTCGTCAGCAACGTCGAAGTCTCGCGATTCGTCCACCGAGGTGATCGCACCGGACTCCGCTACACCTTCGCCGTGGATGATTGACCCGTGACCGCACGAACACGCGGAACGCTGCTGTTGGCCGTCCTCGCGCTGGCCTGGGGGTCGAACTTCCTCTGGATCAAGATCGCGCTGGCGGGGTTCGACCCCGTCACGCTGACGTTCGGCCGACTCGCCCTCGGCACCCTCGTTCTGCTCGCCATCGTCGGAGCGCGACGGCAACGCCTGCCCCGTGATGCCGCGACGTGGGGACACCTCACCGTCGCGGCACTGCTGGCCAACGCCGCGCCCTACCTGCTGTTCGCGATCGGGGAGACCCGAGTCGACTCCGGCATCGCGGGAGCGCTCAATGCCACCACCCCGCTCTGGACCCTGCTCCTGGCATTGGCGCTACGCGCTCAGAACAGACCGACTGTGGCCCAGGCTGCCGGGTTCTTCCTCGGCTTCCTCGGCTGTCTGCTCATCTTCCAGCCCTGGACCACGCACGGGATCGATCTCGCAGGCGCGCTCAGCTGCCTGGCCGCCGCGTTCTCCTACGCAGTGAGCTACCTCTACATCGGCCGCCACCTCGCGCCAAGGACTCTCTCCCCGGTCACGCTGTCCGCCTGCCAACTCCTCGCCGCCACCGGCTGGCTGGCACTGGCGCTGCCTTTCGGGGACGTCGCCACGACCACTGTCACCGCCCCGGCCGTCGCGGCCCTCCTCATCCTCGGCGTGCTGGGCACCGGCCTGGCCTACATCGTCAACTACGCCCTCATCCGCACCGACGGAGCACCGCAGGCCTCCCTCGTCTCCTACCTGCTGCCCGCGATATCCGTCGTGCTCGGCGCACTGTTCCTCGGCGAGCCGCTGGCCGGGACACTCGTCGGCGTCATCGTGATCCTCTTCGGCGTCGCGTTGTCTCGCCGGAGAACTCGTTCAGCTGCGTGAGCCTGCGCAGGCTCGTCCCGTTCCAATGACGGTCCCAGGAACGCTGACCGCCACCACACCGACGAACTGGAGCGCATCGCACCAGGAGATCGACGTCCTGCTGCCGGATCTCGCCGCGCGACGGGGTCACGCCGCGTGGGCATCGCTCCGGCAGCGTCGCCAGTAGTCAGTGGTGCGCTGATCCAGCTACGGCTGTGCCTGAGCGACGCCGTGCCGCAGGTCGTCAACCCGCGACACACCCGACCTGGTGCACCTCCTCGAGCCGGCCCGATCAAGGGCGAGGGGCGCCACGGCCGTCGTCCGGTCAGTCCCGCGCGGCGGCCTCGCGGACGTGCCGCGCGATCAGCGCGTAGACCCGACGGGCCTTCGCCTGGTCGCGGACGTCGTAGCCGTGGTCGGCCTGCGGCACGTCGTGGTGCTCCCGCAGCGCGCCGACCTCGCGTAAGCGCCGCGAATACCGCAGGCCCTCCGCATAGAGCAGGTCGTACTCCGGCGTGATCACCAGCGCCGGGGCGATGCCGGTGAGATCCGTCGTGTCGCTCGGCGCGGCAGGCGAGGCCAGACGATCGGCGGCCAGGTTTCGGCCGGGCACGTAGGAGTGGTCGAAGACGTCGCCCATCCAGGGGCGCAGCATCGGCTTGGCGATCACCGAGGTCTTCTGTCCGGCCGGAACGGTGAGATCGAGCACCGGATAGTGCAGGGCCTGCAGGGCGATCGCGGGCCCACCCTGCTCCCAGGCCTGGCGGGCCGCAGCCGCCGCGAGCGCCCCGCCCGCGCTCTGGCCGCCGACCGTGAGCCTGCCGCCGTCCCAGCCGTGCTCGGCACCATGGTCGGCGATCCACCGGACGGCCTCGAACGCCTGGTGGACGGGCGCGGGGAACCGGTGCTGCGGCGCCACCACGTAGTCGACGTTGACGACGACCACGCCCGCCTCGGCCGCCAGGTACCGGCACAACGGATCGTCGAGCCACACTCCGGGCATGACGAACCCGCCGCCGTGGAAGTTCACGTGCACGGGCGGCCGCGCGATGCCCGCCGCAGGGCGGTAGACCACGGCGCGAGCAGGCGCGATCGTCGTGGGGATCGTGATGTCGCGTGTGTCGCCGGGCAGCTCGGGAAAGACGGCTCTGGTGCGACGGGTCACCGAGCCCTCGCTCAACCGCACCAGGCCCTGCATGATCCGAGCCGAGAACGCGGCGGCACCGGGTGTGCCGAGCATCGACATGTCTCCTCCATACGCCCGTCGGTCGCTTCATCGTCCCCGCGCCGGGCGATTCAGTGTGTGGCGCTGGCGCCGAGTCGTTCGCTGTCTCCTGCGTCGTTCGTCGTCGGCAGTTCGCCACCGCTCGGCCACCGGAGTCCCCGACCCGCCCACGCCGTCGACGGCCTCAGTCGGCATCGGTGTCATCGGGGCGCCACCGTCCCGGCCGCCGGACGAACCCGAACCGTGGGGCACTGCTGCGAGATCGGCCACGCAGCCGACCCCGATGGACCGGACAGGACGTCACCGGCGGGTCCTCCCAGTCGTCCAGGCTCCTACGACGTGCCCGTGTCCCCGTCGTTCCCGCCGTTCGCGGCGGCCGAAGATCGAGGCGGGCGGTCCGGTACGCGCCTGTCCCGAACACCATGGGCACGCATGGCGACCGCCTCGCCCTCACGTCTTCTGCAGATATTCCGCCCGGTCCTCGTCCACCAGATCCGCCACCATCCCCGCCAGGCCCGGGTGCTCGGTCAGCGCGGGGTCGCCGACCACGATGGCCTCCGCACGATCCCTGGCCTGCGCGATGACGTCCTCGTCGTCGAGGAGCGACAGCAGCCGCAGCCCCGATCGCCTGCCGGACTGGGCCGCGCCGAGGATGTCGCCCTCGCGACGCAGCTCCAGGTCGAGGCGGGCCAGCTCGAAGCCGTCGGTGGTGCTGGCCACCGCGTCGAGACGCTGCATGGTGGTGGTGCCCGGCACGGCGTCGGTGACCAGCAGGCACAGTCCGGCCGCGCTGCCCCGGCCGACCCGTCCCCGCAGCTGGTGCAGCTGGCTGACTCCGAAACGGTCGGCATCCATGATCACCATGGCGGTCGCATTCGGCACGTTCACGCCGACCTCCACCACGGTCGTCGCCACCAGCACGTCGATCTCGCCTGCGGCGAAGGCCCGCATCACGGTGTCCTTCTCGTCGGCGGGCAGCCTGCCGTGCAGCATCCCGACCCGCAGGCCGCGCAGCGGTCCCTCGGCGAGTTCGGGGGCCACGTCGGCCACCGCCAGCGGGGGGCGACGCTCCGAGCCCTCCCCCTCGGCGGGCGGCGGGGTGTCGACGTCCTCGCCGGAGGAAGCCTGATCACCGATCCTCGGACAGACCACATAGGCCTGATGTCCGGCGGCGACCTCCTCGCGAAGCCGCTGCCAGACCCGGTCCAGCCAGGCAGGCTTCTCCGCCACCGGCACCACGGTGCTCTTGATCGGTGATCGCCCCTTCGGCAGCTCGCGCAGCGCCGAGACCTCCAGATCCCCATAGACGGTCATCGCCACCGTGCGGGGAATCGGGGTCGCCGTCATCACCAGCACATGGGGGCTGACCCGTGACCCGGCTCGCGATCGCAGGGCGTCGCGCTGCTCGACGCCGAAGCGGTGCTGTTCGTCGACCACCACCAGGCCCAGATCCGCGAACTCCACCCGGTCCTGGATGAGCGCGTGAGTGCCGACCACGATGCCCGCCTCGCCGGAGACGACCTCCAGCATGGCCTTCCTGCGCTGCGCGGCACCCATCGAGCCGGTGAGCAGGGTGACCCGCGTGGCGTGATCGGGGGCGCCGAACTCCCCTGCGGTGGCCAGGTCGCCGAGCAGTTCGGCCAGGGAGCGCGCGTGTTGGGCGGCCAGCACCTCCGTCGGCGCCAGCATCGCCGTCTGTCGGCCCGCGTCGACGACCTGGAGCATCGCACGCAGTGCCACCACCGTCTTGCCGGAACCGACCTCGCCCTGCACGAGCCGGTTCATCGGATGCTCACGGGAGACGTCCGCCCGGACGATCTCGCCGATCGACCGCTGGCCCTCGGTCAGCTCGAAGGGGATGCGCGCATCGAAGCTGTCGAGCACGCCGTCGGGTCTCGGCGGGCAGGCCGGGGCGGGCCGGGCGTCGGCCGCCTGTCTGCGTTGGGCCAGGGCCAGCTGGACCGACAGTGCCTCGTCCCATTTCAGGCGCTTCCGCGCGAAATGCACCGCGGCCCGGTCCGCAGGCAGATGCACGTCGCGCAGCGCCTGAGTGAGGTCCGAGACTCGGAGATCGGCGCGCAGTCCGGCGGGCAGCGGGTCCTCGACGCCGTCCCAGGTGTCGAGGACCTGCCGCACGCACCGCGCGATCGACCAGGACGGCAGGCCCTGCGCCGCCGGGTACACCGGGATCAACGCGGCGGTGAACTCCGCGACCACCGAGTCGCCGTCCCCCGCGTCCTGTGTCGCGGGCTCGATGAGCTGATACTCGGGATTCGCGAGCTGGAGCTGGCCGCGATAGGCGGTGATCTTGCCCGCGAACAGGCCCTTCTTGCCGGGCAGCAGCTCCCGCTCCCGCCAGGCCTGGTTGAAGAAGGTGCAGTTCAACGCGCGTCTGCCGTCGGTGATGCGCACCTCGAGGATGCTGCCGCGCCGGGACCGCATGCTGCGCTTGGTCACCCGCTGGACCTCGGCCAGCACCGTGGCGTGCTCGCCGATCTCCAACCCGGCGATCTCCGTCAGTTCGCCGCGCTCGGCATAACGACGCGGATAGTGCCGCAGCAGCTCGCCCACGGTGTGCAGATTCAGCGACTTCGCCAGTGCGTCGGCCGTCTTGGCCCCGAGGATCGGGGTCAGCTGATCCGCCCAGTCGGTCATCGCGGACGGGCCTGGAGCTCGGTTCGGATCGGTGTCATTCACTCCACTCCCAGCAGCAGCACGGTGTCGGGCAGGTCGCCGTCGAAGCAGGTCAGGTCCACCTCGGGATGGATGCGGCGGAGCCGCTCGGACAAGGCGACGAGCAGGCCGTCCGGGGCGTGCCCGCCGGGCAGCACCGTGACCAGCTCACCGCCGGTGGACAACATCCGATCAAGAAGGGCCGACGCCGTCTCGATCGGGTCCCTTCCGATGATCATCACCTCGTCGTCGACGAGGCCGAGCACGTCACCGGGTTCACAGCGGCCCGCCCAGGTCAGCGCCGCGCTGGTGGCGACGAGTACCTCACCTCGGCGGGTCGCCGCCGCCGCCTCGGCCATCGCGACCGAGTCTTCGGCAGGGCGACGGCGCGGGTCGTGCACGGCCAGCGCGGCCAGGCCCTGCACCGGTGACACGGTGGGCACCACCACCACATCCTGACCCACCGACATCGCCTCGGCAGCGGCACGATCGGCGACCTCGATCGACACGGCGCCGTTGGGCAGCACCGAGACGTGCCGCGCCCCGGTCTCGCGGATGACGCCGACGAGTTCCACGACGGCGGCGGCGCCGCTCCGGGAGGAGGGCCGGAGCACTCGGGCTCCCTCGTCCGCGAACAGCGTCGCCAGTCCCTCGCTGGCCGCCACCGTCACGACGGCCCGGTGCAGGCCGAACAGGGCGCGCATCCGATGCGGCGAGACCGGCGCGACCGTCGGGTGCGGCTCGGTCGGCCCGTCGGGAGGCGCAGGCTGGTCGGCGAAGCGGACCACGCGAATCCGATGCGGCCTGCCGCGCTCCACACCGGCCTCGATCGCGGCCCCGATGTCGTCACAGTGCACGTGCACCGACCACAGGCCCGCACCGTCGCCCGCCACCGAGACCGAGTCGCCGAGATCGTCGAGGATCAGCCGCAACTCGTCGGCCCGCGCCTGGTCCGAGTCGGCGAGCAGGTACATGACCTCGTAGGCGGGCGGCGACCCGGCGAAGGGCTGCTCGCTGCCGGGTTCGAGACCGCTGGCGTCGGGGGCGCCGTGCGGGGTGTGGTCCTGCGGGCCGCGTCCGGTCGAAGGCTGTGCGGCAGGATCGGTCGGGCCTGCGGCCTCGGCGGCGATCTCGACCGCGGCGGCGCTCGGGGAGGAGCCCCCGGCGACCTGCCCGGCCTGCTGCGCACCGGCCTCGGCGGCATCCTCGCCTGCCGTGCCGCGCGCACCCACCACGGGTGAGCTTCCGACCGGCGGGCTCTCGGCGTCAGGACGGCCCAGGCGCCGCGCGGCGTCGCCTCGACCGCTGCCCACCACCGAGGACAACGCCTCGAGCAGCACCACGAGGCCTCGTCCGCCCGCGTCGACCACGCCTGCCCTGGCCAGCACGGCGAGCTGATCCGGCGTCCGTTCCAGTGCGTCGTCGGCGGCGGCCAGCGCGGCGGCGGCCACCGACGGCAGGGCGTCGGAGTCGGTGTCTGCGGCCGCCTGCGCGGCCGCGTGCAGGACCGACAGCACCGTGCCGGGGACGGGACGGGCGACTGCGGCGGTGGCGAGTTCGTCGGCACGCGACAAGGCGGTGCGCAGCGCCCCGCCGGTGAAGACCGACGCGCCCTGCACGGCCTCGGCCAGGCCACGAAGCACCTGGGAGAGGATCACGCCCGAATTGCCTCTCGCACCGGTCAACGCACCCTTGGCCAGGGCGCTGATCGCCCCGCTCACCGCCGAGCTGACCTCGGCAGGAGCATGCCGCAGCGAGTCGAGGGCGGCGCGCATGGTGTACAGCAGGTTGCTGCCGGTGTCGGCGTCGGCGATCGGGTAGACGTTGATCCGGTCGATCTCCTCGCGATTGGCCTCCAGATCGGCCACGCAGGCGTCGGCCCAACGGCTGACCGCCTCGGCGTCCAGGGCCTGCAACATCAGCCGTCTCCTCCGCCCGCGTCGTGAGTACGTCCTGTCGTGCCCCGGCGCCGATCCGGCGGCGGCCTTCCGCCGCTACGGGTCCCAGTCGTCACGGCTGCCATGCGTTCGCCGCACCGGCCTCGCCGGGACGTTCGGTGTGCCTGCCGGGGTGGGCGGCCTGCGCCTCGTGTCCGGCGGTCGCCACCCGGAGCCGGGGTTCGAGCCCGCTCGGCGGACCGCCTGCCGTCAAAGCCGCCCGCCGATCATTTCGTCGCAGGCCGACCGCCGGGGCAAGACTACCGTCGGCCCCCGGTTTGGAAGCGGCATGTGCGAGCCGCTAACCTGTCGAGGTCGCCCGGCCGGCCCGGGCTCTCATGTCGGCGTCTCCACGTCCGTTCTCGTGGATGAGGGACGCCCGTGATTGATCACAAACGTAAGGGGTGACTGACGTGGCTGCCGTCTGCGACGTCTGCGCAAAGGGGCCGGGCTTCGGCAAGTCTGTCTCGCACTCTCACCGCCGCACCAACCGGCGGTGGAACCCGAACATTCAGACCGTGCACGCCAAGATCGGTCTGTCCCAGCGCAAGCGGATGAACGTGTGCACGTCCTGCCTGAAGGCGGGCAAGGTCGTCCGCGGCTGACCACTGCGCCGCAGGCACTGCCTGACATGCACGACACGGCCCGAGGGATTTCTTCCCCTCGGGCCTTCTGTCGTGGGTGAGCCGGTCTGTTCGGCGTCCTCGGATCGCCCGGCTGAGGAAGCCGTATCAGGCGGCCCCGCCCCCGATCCCTGCCCTGCCGGGCCTGGGCGGCGGACGAGATGTGCTCCTCGGAGCCGCGCGGCGGGCCGCCAGGATGCCGACGGCCTGCGGCCCGGTCCTTGAGTTGATCCGCCGGTTCGGCGGCACGAGAAGGCCTACCTGGGTGCGCTGGGGGGTGCGGCGACACGCCCAGGCCCGAAGAGCGGACGGTGTCCTTGGCCACGCCCTTGCTGATGACCTCGTTCACCATGCTTTCCTCGTGAGCCGAGACTCGGATAGGTGAGGGACAGGAGGCGGAGGTGACCGAGACGACGGTGGCCGAGGTGCTGGCCGAGCTGGCCGCGCTCGAGGACCCTCGGGCCCGCAAGGTGAACGAGAGACACGGTGACGATCACGGCGTGAACCTCGGCAGGCTGCGCGCGCTCGCGAAGCGGCTGAAGACGCAGCAGGAGCTCGCCCTCGAGCTCTGGAGGACGGCGGACACCTCGGCGAGGCTGCTGGCACTCCTGATCTGCCGCCCGAAGGCCTTCGAGCGTGACGAGCTGGACGTCATGTTGCGTGAGGCGCGCACCCCGAAGGTGCACGGCTGGCTGGTGAACTACGTGGTGAAGAAGAACCCGCACGCCGAACGACTACGCCTGGCCTGGTCCGGAGATCCGGACCCGGTGATCGCGAGTGCAGGGTGGGAGCTGACCACCGAGCGCGTGGTCAAGAAGCCCGAGGGCCTCGACCTCGCAGAACTGCTCGACGTCATCGAGGCGGCGATGAAGGACGCGCCTGCTCGGCTGCAGTGGGCGATGAACCACTGCCTGGCTCAGATCGGGATCGAGCACGCCGAGCACCGCGCCCGCGCCATCGAGATCGGTGAGCGCCTAGAGGTGCTCAAGGACTATCCGACGCCGCCGAACTGCACGTCTCCGTTCGCGCCTACCTGGATCACCGAGATGGTGCGTCGACAGCGGGACGGGTAGAAGCGTCCGTTCGGCTGCGGTTCCGAGCGCCCGCATCCGACCGCGCGCTGATCGACCCAGCGTGCATCGCCCGGACGCGAACCCGCTCCGGCGAAGGATGCTCCGCTCACCCGGCGATCCGTCGCAGGCGCACGAGGGGAATCCGGGCCGGGTCGGCGAGGGGCGACCAGGCAGCCGAGAAGCACGCCACCGACCAGCCGGTCACGCCCGGCCGGTCGACCGCCTCGACCGTTCGGTCGCCTCAGGGCAGCTTCCAGTCGACCGGCTGACCGCCCTGCTGTTCCAACAGCGCGTTGGCTCGGCTGAACGGCCGCGAGCCGAAGAAGCCGCCGCGCGCCGCCATCGGGCTCGGATGCGCGGACTCGATGCAGGGGACCCCCGGCATCATCGGCGCCAGGTTGCGGGCGTTGCGGCCCCACAGGATCGCCACCAGCGGGCCGCCCCGCGCAGCCAGCGCCTTGATGGCCTGCTCGGTGACCGCCTCCCAGCCCTTGCCCTTGTGCGAGTCGGACTTGCCGGTCTGCAGGGTGAGGACCCGGTTCAGCAGCAGGACGCCGTGATCCGCCCACGGGGTCAGATCGCCGGTGGAGGGCTTCGGGTGGCCGAGGTCGTCCGAGTACTCGGTGAAGATGTTGACCAGACTCGGCGGCAGCGGCCGCACCTCGGGGGCCACCGAGAAGCTGAAGCCGACGGCATGGCCCGGCCTCGGATAGGGGTCCTGGCCGACGATCAGCACTCGGACCTCGTCGAACGGCTGGGTGAAGGCACGCAGGACGTGCTGCCCCGCAGGCAGGTACGTGCGGCCCTCCGCGATCTCGGCGCGCAGGAAGTCCCCCATGCGCGTGATCTGCTCGGCCACCGGCTCCATCGCCTTGGCCCAGCCGGGCTCCATGATTTCCGTCAAAGGACGTGCGGTCACGGAAAGCGACAATAGCGAGCCCTGCCGACACGTGATCGAGTAGCCCCATCGGCGTTCGCTCCCGCCGGAAGTGGCGCATCGTGCTCGCCTCGCCGCGGCCGACCGAGATCCACCTCCACGAAGGGGACGACGAACGACCAGCGGCATCGGCTCGCGCCGAACGTGGTTCTCGGTGGCAGGCTGCGGTGGGATCAAGGCCTGCTCGGATCGAGCGGCCCGACCCGGTCGTCCGTCATGACGGACGGGTCCGGGGTGGCCGCCCGGCGGCGACCACGCCGGAGCGGAGATTCCAGCGGCGGCACCGCCACCGACTCGCCTGCGGTTAGTCGAGGACCGCGATGGCCTCGACCTCCACCAGGAGGTCAGGCTCGGCCAGCGCCGCGACCCCGACGAGCGTGGCGGCAGGCGGGGTCGGCGTGCGACCCAGCTTCGCGAGGGCTCGCTCGATCCCCGCCACCAGCAGGGGCATCTTGTCAGGGGTCCAGTCCACGACGTAGACGGTGATCTTCGCCAGGTCGTCGAGGGTGCCGCCGACCGCCGCCAGCGCGGTGGCGACGTTGAGGTAGCACTGTTCGAGCTGGGCGGCGAAGTCGCCTTCGCCGACGCGGCCCCCCTCCGCGCCGCGGGCGACCTGGCCCGAGACGAACACCGTCCTCGATCCCGTAGCGACCGCCACCTGCCGATAGACGTCGACCTGCGGCAGCCCCTCGGGGTTCACCAGGGTGATGGCCATGCTGATCTCCTTCTCGCGCGAGCGGCGTGGATTCACAACCCGGTAACTATAGCAATGCAATGCTATGTAATCTGCCCGCATGGCCAGGACGAAGGATCCGGCGGTCCGCACCCTGCTGATCGAACGGGCCGCACACATGCTCCGGGTCCGGGAGCCCATCACCCTGCGCTCGCTGGTGGCAGGCACGGGCGTGTCGACGATGGCCGTCTACACCTACTTCGGCGGCATGGACGGCATGTGGAAGGCCCTTCGGCAAGAGGGCTTCACCCGCCTGGCGGCCCGATTCGCGGCGACGGCCGCCTCCGACGATCCGGTCGAGGACCTGACCGGCCTGATCGCCGCCTATCTCGGCAACGCCTTGGACCACTCCGATCTGTACCGGGTCATGTTCGACGCGAACTTCGACCTCGAAGACCTCGCGGCGGCGGACGCGACGTTGGAGTACCTGGTCCAGGCCGTCGATCGCGCCAGGCGGGCGGGCCGCTTCGTGGCCGACACCGACCCGCTGGAGCTGGCGACGCAGAGCTGGGCCGTCGCCCACGGTCTGGTCTCGCTGGTCGCAGGCGGACCGCTGCCGCAGGCGACGCTCGCAGGCGGCGTTCCCCTGCTGACGGCGCTGTTCGTCGGCAGGGGAGACGACCCGGACCGATGCAGGCGCTCCGTGGAGGGCGCCTGGCGGCGGTCACGGCTGCCCTCCTGAGAGCCCCACACCGAGACGGGGCGAAACGGGCAGCGCTCCCGCCGTGGCGATCGTCTACTCACCCGGGCTGCTCGGCGGCGGAAGCCCCCGAGCCGAGATTCTCCGACGCCCGGCCGGTGCGAGGCGCGTCGCCGCCGCCTCGCCTGCGACGGACCGAGTACTGCAACGTCCGCTGCACGATGAAGTACTCGGCCACCAGGACGTTGCCGACGAAGGAGGCCCACGCGCTCGCGGTGTAGACGTCCTGGAAGGTCAGGGACGGGTCCGCCTCCTGCATCACCAGTCCCACGCTGAGGTAGATGCGCAACGTCACGGCGGCGAACGTGAGCGCGTAGTTGCGGATCATCCAGATGCGGTGCAGCGCGACCTCGCCTCGGCGGATGGTCCGATACGCCTGGGCGATCGTGTACAGCCAGGCGACCGTCAGGAGATAGAACCCGACCTGGGCGGCGAATCCGCTGGTCGAGACGGTGGCCGCGACCACGGCGGCGACCGACCCCGCCAGGATGCAGATCAGGTAGACGCGACCGAGGATCCGGTGCGCCTTCGGGAACCGGGTGCGCAGGCGGCCGACGAACTGGAACGGTCCGATGATCAGTGCCAGACCACCCGGCGCCGCGTGCAGGACGAGCGTCAGGAAATGCGATGAGACGTCGGGGTTCAACGGCATCGTGCTGTTCTCGGGATCGCCGGTCAGGTAGGGCGACACCGCGAAGAACGCAATACCGACGGCGGAGGCGGCCAGCAGGCTCCACAGGACCCACCAGGCGCGGCGGCGAGTCGACTTCGACGTGGTGGTCATGATTCGTCCTCACTTTGTAGTGACTGATCACTATCATTAGGTCGACAAGGGATCTCAGTCGTGGATCAAGAACTGCTCGATGGGGATGCCGCCCGGGGCCCGGAGTCCTCGGCGGTCTAGCTCCGCGACCCCGACGGCCGCCTGCGGGGGCTTCGGAGCACGCGGGAACGATCGCTCGTCACCAGGTAGTCCCCCTCACCTGGTCATGATCGCGCTCGCCGACGTCATCGCAGGTCGCGCGGCCTGAATGTCAGCCGACGATGAGCACGTCCCGGCGGTGCGCCCCTTCGCCGACACCATGCCGTCGCCGCACTCTCCGCGCCCGCCGGAGCGTCTCGTACCCGATCGACTCGGCGAGCACGACGAGCACCGATCTGCCAATGCCCCCATGTCACACTTGATAGTACACAGTCACTATCTAACGACTATCAAGCGACCCGCCGCACCGCAGGGCGAGCTCGGTGCTCCTTCTCGGAGCCGGCAGAAGAGAGGGAAGTCCAGCGCCCCGGCGAATGCCGACCCACCCGCACGTGCTCGGGCACCCCGGCGGCGACGTCACGTCACCGCGTGCGGCGAGGGCCGGACTCTCCGGGGCTCTCGGTGATCAGCGAGGCGGTCGCCGACGAACCCCGCTGATCGAGTCGTGGCGCCGTCCCCCGGCTGCCGCGCATCGACCGAGGTCGGAAGAACCACGACGCAATCTCGGCGACGGGCCGCCCGCCCCGGCCTGTCCCGGTCACGGGAAGGCCGCTCTCGCGCGCCGCACCACGTATCGCACCTGCCTGCGGGAGCCGGTCCGCCGCACGCGGCCGGACCGCGCTGCGGACGCCCGGTCCCGATCGCCCGGCCCGGCGGCGGCTCAGCCGTCCAGCCTGCGCAAGCCCGTCTTGTAGCGCAGACCGTTGGCGACGTAACGGTCCACGTTGCCCTGCCAAGCCCCCTCGGGCACCTGGTAACCCTCACGAATCCTGGCAGGCACGCCCAGTGCCATCGCACGGGCCGGGATCGTCGTGCCGAACGCGACGACCGCGCCTGCGCCCACCACCGCGCCCTGTTCGACCACGGCGCCGTTGAGCACCACGGAACCCGAGCCGATCAGGCAGTGATCGGCCACCGTCGCGCCCTCGACGTGGACCGCGTGGCCGAGCACGCAGTCCGAGCCGATCAGGGTGGCGTGCTGCTCGGTGCAGTGGATGATCGAACCGTCCTGGACACTGGTCCGCTCGCCGATCTCGATGAATCCGTAGTCCCCGCGCAGCACCGCCTGCGGCCACACGGTCGAGCCCGCGCCGATCACGACGCGCCCGATCACCGTCGCATCAGGATGGACGTAGGCGTCGGGATGGATGTGCGGCTCCCACTCGTCCAGCGCGTAGATCGCCATCGGCGGTCCCTCCTCATCGTGGGGCGAATGTGCCGTGGTCCAAGGACCGCCCGCAGGCTCGGCGAGCGGAGCGGGGTCGGGTCGTCGCGGGGTCGTCAGGGACAGGCGCCTGCGTTCGCCTCGGTCCGGACGGAGCCGATCTGTGAGACCCGGCCTCGCGAGGCTCCGGCACCGGGAGCCTCGGCACCGGACGCCTCCGCACCGGACGCCTCGGCGATCGGCCCGGCGGCATGCGACGCCCCGAGGCCGTCGCCCGAGCGGACGGGCCCGCCGTCGCCCGCCCCGCCGTCGAGCAGCTTCGCGAAGCAGAGACTCTGCGCGTGGTCCCGATAGTGGCCGTACTTCGGCAGCGGCTGATAGCCAGACGAGGCGTACAGGGCGACCGCCTCCGGCTGCGCGTCGCCGGTCTCCAGGACGAAGCGGCGGCAGCCCGCGTCGGCGGCGGACCGCTCCAGGAACGCGAGCATCCGACGGGCCAGGCCGCGTCCCCGGAACTCCGAGGAGACGTACATCCGCTTCAGCTCGGCGTCGCCTGCCCGCAGGTGGGTGTCGGTCATCTCGTCCTCGCCGACGACCACCCGGCGCCAGCCGCCGGAGCTCACCGGCCTGCCGTCGACGTAGCCGATCACGAAGAGTCCGCGCGGCGGCGCGAACTGGTCGACGGCCACCGGCGTGTCGTCCTCGTCGCCGTAACGCCGCACGTACTCCTGCTGCACCTCGGCGATCAGACGCTCCGCGTCCGGATGGTCGAAGGGGGTGATGCGCAGCTCCATGCCCGGCAGGCTACTGATCGGGCCGGGTCCCGGGCCAGCAGAATGTGGGCAGTCGCTCAGGCCGGTTCCGCAGCCCCTCGGCGAGGCCGAGACCGGGGTGTCGATCGAGGACATCGGCTCGGAGTGCCTGCTCGGCAGGCTCAGGGGTGTCGCCAGTGCTCCCAGCCCGTCGGGCCGTCGTAGGCCCGGCCGTCGACGGTCACCAGGCTTCCGGTGTTCACCGTGCCCACCGCGCGCCACTCCGGCGGCAGCACGGCCTCGGCCGGGAACGTCGCGGCCAGCGCGTGATCCTCGCCGCCGGTCAGCACCCAGTGCAAGGGGTCGGCGCCGAGGGCGGAGGCCACGTCGATCAGTCGCTGGTGCACCTCCAGCCGGTCGCTCCAGACGTCGATCGAGACCGAGGAGGCCGCGACGATGTGGCCGAGGTCGGCCAGCAGTCCGTCCGAGACGTCGATCATCGCGGTAGCACCCGCATCCGCCGCCCCGGGGCCCGCCGCATACGGCGGCGTCGGCACCCGCTGTGCCGCCACCACCGCACCCGGCGAGCGGAACCCTCGGCCGAGCACGGCCAGTCCGGCGGCGGCCCAGCCGAGCCTGCCGCAGACCGCGACGACGTCGCCCGGCCGAGCACCGGCTCGCGTCACGGCGGGTCGCCCCGCGAGGTCGCCGAGCGCGGTCACCGAGATCATGATCTGCTGGGCGGTCGCCATGTCACCGCCGACGATGCCGACGCCGACCGACGCCGCCTCCTCCCACATTCCGGAGGTCAGGCCGTCGATCAGCTCGGTCGGAGTGTCCGCCGGGCAGGCGAGTCCCACCAGCAGCCCGGTCGGTGCGGCGCCCATCGCGGCCACGTCGGCGAGGTTGACCGCGATCGCCTTCCGCCCCACCTGACGCGGGTTCGACCAGTCCAGCCGGAAGTGCACTCCCTCGACGAGGACGTCCGTGCTCGCGACCACCCGGCCGTCCGGGGCGGCCAGCACGGCGGCGTCGTCACCGGGGCCGAGGAGCGTGCTGCCCGACTGGGGTCTGCCCGACGTGATGCGCTCGATGAGGCCGAACTCGCCGAGTCCGGCGACCGTGTCTCGCTCCGCCGGCTCCGGGTGCAAACGGACCTCCAATGGTCTGAGTCCCTAATACTTCACCAACTGGGGTACTTTGCTGCACACGTTCCTACCCCGAGCAGACCCGTCCAGACGAAGGGGCACGCCGTGGTCCAGGCATACATCCTGATCCAAACAGAGGTCGGCAAGGCAGCGGCAGTCGCTGCCGAGATCAGCAGCATTCCCGGCGTCACCACCGCCGAAGACGTCACCGGTCCCTATGACGTCATCGTCCGCGCCGAGTCGGACTCTGTCGACGAGTTGGGCCGACTCGTCGTCGCCCGAGTGCAGAACGTGGCGGGTATCACCCGCACGCTGACCTGCCCGGTGGTCCGACTCTGACCCCGGGGAACCGCACTCGTCCCCCGTGATGTCATGAGGACATGACCGAGGCAGGTTCCGGGCAAGCCCCCCGTCCGCTGGTCGCGGCGGCGATCGGGCTCCCTCTCGCGTTGGCGGTGGCCGTCGGGGTGCTGGCGCTCAACGCGGAGTCGGAGAGTTCGATCGACGACGCGACCCAGGCGGCCGACCGGACCGGTCCGTTGGCCCTGGCCACGATCCCGGCTCCGGACGCCGAGTCTCCGGAGTGCGTGGATCTCGTGGCCGCGCTGCCCGAGGAGCTGTCCTCGGGTGATTCCACCCTCACCCGTCGCGAACTGATCGACCCCGCGCCGCCCGGCGCAGCAGCCTGGGGAAGCGCCGATCACGACCCGGTGGTGCTCCGCTGCGGCCTCGGCGCCCCGGCTGAGCTGACGCCGACCTCGCAGCTGTTGGACCTGTCGGGCGTCCAGTGGTTGGAACTCACCGGCGAGGGCTCGACGACCTGGGCCGCAGTCGACCGTCCGGTGGGCGTGGCGCTGACCATGCCCGACGGCACGGGCAGCGGCCCGCTCCAGAGCGTCTCGGCCGTGATCGGCGAAGAGCTGCCCGCCGTCGAGATCGTCGTGGACAACTGACCGAGCTGCGTCACCCGGTCCGATCCTGATCCGCCGCGCGGTCACCGGGCGAGAGCGGTCGGCCCTCGCCGCCGTGCCCCGGCCGGATGCCCGCGCGCCTGCCGCCCGCGATGGTGCATGCGCATCCCGTCGCGTGAGCCGCCCGCCGTGACCACGGCGCGCCGCTCGCGCTCCTCACCGCGCCCACTGCGGAGGCTCGGGCCCGCCCGTCGCGGTCGCCGTCCTGACGGCGTGATCTCCCCCGCGCCGCCTGCGGCCTGTCCGCACCCCCCGCGCCGCGCGCGATGCCGCCTCGGCCCACCCCGCAGGCCCGCCCGCCGCGCCGCGACCCCCGATGGTGCGTGATCCGCGGCTGCCACTCGGTCGCGCCGGAGTCCGCCTCGGGCCTGTATCTCAGCAGCCTCAGCAGCTTCGGCCGCCGATCGTCCCGCCGTCGTCATCGGCGAGCCCCATGCCCGACGCGGGCCCGCTGCCTGCGGAGACGCCGCCCTCGGTCGCCGGCCTTGACAAGCGCCCTCGCCCTCGAAGTACTATTTACCTACGACACTAGGCTAATAGGTCGATAGGAAGCGTGTTGATCCACTTCACTGTGAGCCCGAGTTCCGGGGTGCCCCCCTATCTCCAGCTCGTCCATCAGGTCGAGCAGGCGGTCCGGCTCGGCCACCTGACCAGGGGCGACCGCCTTCCGACCGTGAAGGAGGTGGCTCGAATGGTGGCCGTCAATCCGAACACCGTTCTCAAGGCGTATCGCGAGCTGGAACACAAGGGCCTGGCTCAGGGCAGACCGGGGCGGGGGACGTTCGTCGCCGCCGAGGCCGCCGACCCGATCCCCGAGGCCCGGCTACGCGAGTTGCAGCAGTTGCTTGCGGGCTGGGTCCACTCGGCCAGGGCCGCAGGCCTGGACTCCGAGGGCATGACCGGGCTGTTCACGGCCGCGTTGCACGACACCACATCCCGAGAGGCCGAATGACCACCGTCATCCCGACAGCCGCGCCGAGCAGGCGGTTCCGCGTGATCTGGGCGCTCCGTGGCGTCGGCCCGGCCGGGTCGACGGGCGGCGTGTTCTCGTCTGCCGAACGAGACGGCGCGGGCAGGAGCATGCTGCCGGTCCGCATCGGCGAGGTGTCGACGCAGGCGCCGAATCGGGCACCGACCACGCCGAACCAGGCGGAGCTGATCCTCGGTCACCGCCGAGGCGTCCCTGCCCTCGCGGTCGGAACCGGGGTGCGGGCGTGATCTGGCCTGCCTTACGACAGCGCCGCGCCGCGCTGATCACGATGATGACGCTCGTCGGCCTGCTCGCGGCGGCATACCTCGTCGCGGGGCTGATGACTCGGCAGCTCTATCCGGCCGAGCACCTCGGCGAATGCACCCACGGACAGGGCGGCAGCGCCGCGCTGTGCGGGCTCGAGTACGGGGATCCCGCGCATCTGTTCCTCGGCTTCATGCACGGCCTGGCCGCGTCGCTCTGGCTCCTTCCGCTGCTGATCGGCATGTTCCTCGCCGCAGCGCCCACCGCGCGGGAGTTCGAGACCGGCACCCTGCGCTGGACGTTCACCCAGGGAATCAGCCGCAGGCGCTGGCTGGTCACGACGGCGTCCGCCGTGCTGGTGCCCGGGCTGAGCATGGCCGTGGTGTTCCAGCTCGGCTATCAGTTCTGGCAGGCCCCACTCGGCGAGTTCTACGGACAGTTGGGCCAGGGCCGGGGCTTCGGCCTCGGACCGCTGGCGATGCCCGCATTGACCGTCTTCACGGCCGCGTTCGGACTGCTCGCCGCGTCGGCGCTGCGCAGGCTGACCGCGACGATCGCGGTGACCCTGCTCGGCTGGTACCTCGTCTCGTTCGGCCTCGGCCTCCTGCGACCGCGCTACCTGGCGCCGCTGCTCACGGAGGGCAGGGATGCGCCGACCAGAGCCGACTGGCGCATCGCCACCAAGATCACCGACGCGACGGGTGCCGAGGTCTCCCTCGACGAGGCCTACGCCCGCGCTTCCCGGCTCCGGCCCGTCAGCTCAGGCGGGAACGCCGACCACTACTTCGCCGAGGCGGGGCTCATCCGATGGGTCGAGTACCAGCCCGCCGATCGCTTCTGGACCTTCCAGTTCATCGAGGCGGGCATCCTGCTCGTCCTGACCGGGCTGAGCCTCGCCGGGGCATGGCTGCTCGTCCGACGCAGGCCGTGAGCCGGGCGACGATCTTCGATGCCGGAGCTCTCGGGGGGTTCCGGGATCGATCGGGGCGAGCTTCGGATCTCGCCCCGAGGGGAGGTGGCGGAGCGGGGCGGGGTCTGCGCCGCCGAGCCCCGGCTGCTCCGCCGCCACCCCGACCTCGACAGAGGTGGACAGACACGTCACCGCACCTCGACGTGCTCGCACCGCAACTCGGCCGCAGCACTCCGCCGAGGTCGACGACGCGTCGTCCCCGGCACAGGCGACGAGAACAGCACGAGGCGCTCGCGGTCCGAGTGTCTTCGACCAGACGAACGACTCGGCCAGCCGACGACATGACCGGATTCTTCGACGCGGTGCTCACCAGAACACCGCCGAAGCAGGAGAGGACGCATGACCACTGTCATCGAGACATCGGGACTGGGAAAGCGGTTCCGCACCGAATGGGCGCTGCGCGATCTCGATCTGACCGTGCCCGCTGGCAGCGTGCTCGGCCTGGTCGGGCCGAACGGCGCAGGCAAGACCACGCTGATGAACCTGCTCGTCGATCTCCTGGCGCCTACCGAGGGTGAGCTGACCCTGTTCGGCCTGCCCGCCGGGCATGCCGAGCTGCGGGAACGGGTGGGCTACCTCGCTCAGGACCACCCGCTGTACCGGGGTTTCACCGTCGCCGAGATGCTGCGGGCCGGTCGAGTGCTCAACAGCCGCTGGGACGAGGACTGGGCGCAGTCGCGGATCGCCGCGCTGCGACTGAAGCCGCGTGCCCGGATCGGATCGCTGTCGGGCGGTCAACAGGCGCAGGTGGCGCTCACCATCGCCCTGGCGGCCAAGCCCGACCTGCTCGTGCTCGACGAGCCGGTGGCATCGATGGACCCGCTGGCCCGCCGGGAGTTCATGGGCCTGTTGATGGAGGAGGTCGCCGACCGCAAGACCACCGTCGTCATCTCCTCGCATGTCGTCTCCGAACTGGAGCGGGTGTGCGACCACCTCGCGGTGCTGACCGCAGGCAGGCTGTGCCTGGCGGGCTCGGTCGACGCGCTGCTCAGCGAGCACAGCATGATCACCTGCGCCGCCGACGAGGTCGAGCAGCTCACCGCCGCGTATCCGGTGATCGACCGCTCGGACGCGGGCAGGCAGAGCACGCTGCTGGTCCGATCGGGGACGGACGGCGCCGGATCGGGCTGGGCTGCGACGCAACCGGATCTGGAGGAGCTGGTCCTCGGCTATCTCCGCAACGGTCTGCCGTCGACGACGCAGGGCGGGATCGACGCGTGATCTGGCTGCTGTGGCGACGACACCGCGTCGCGCTGGTGATCCTGACCGCGCTCATCCTCGGGCTGGGTGCGGCGTTCTTCGTGGCCGGGCTGGTGACCCGTGCCGTGTTCCCGGCCGAGTTGCTCGGCCGGTGCACGGAACAGGACTGGCCCCAGTGGAACTGCGGACTGAGCCCCGACGACCCGGCGGCGGTCTACCTGCGCACCACGCACTACGCCTTCACGCTCGTCACCTTCCTACCGATTCTGACCAGCGTGTTCCTTGCCATCCCCGCGTTCGCGGGCGAGTACCAGAGCGGCACCGCTCGCTGGGGGCTCACCCAGGGTGTCAGCCGAGACCGGTGGTTCCTCGCCCAGGCGGCTGCGGTGTTGCTTCCGACACTCGCGTGGTGCGTGATCCTGCAACTCGGCATCCAGTTCTGGCTCGGTCCGGTGCGCGAAGAGGTCGGCCTCTCCCCGTACGGGGGCATGTCCGTGAATCCCCTCGGGCTCCCGATGGCGACCCTCTTCCTGGCCGCGACCGGCCTGTTCACCGGCGCATGGCTACGCAGGACCTCGCCCGCGATCGCGGTGACGGTCATCGGCTCCTACCTGATCCTGTTCGCGAACGCGCTGCTGCGACCGTGGTATCTGCCCCCGGTCGTCGCCGAGGCGAACACCGTGCCCGGCGGCGCGGGTTCACAGGTCAGAATCTGGCCGACGGACCCGGCAGGCACCGAGATCTCCTGGATACACGCAGCCGACCTCGCCGCCCAACACGCTCCGGCGGGCGAACAGGATCTCGATCCCTATTACGCCGAGGCGGGCATCCGGATCTGGGTGTCCTACCACCCGGAGGAACGGATCTGGCTGCTGAATCTCATCGAGGCGGGCATCCTGTTCGCGCTGACGGCGCTGTGTCTCTTCGGAGCGTGGCAACTGGTGCGCCGCCGCGGGTGAGAACGCAGGCTTCTCGGTTTGGAGACTCCTGAGTCCGGCCCTGCCGGGGTTCCAGAGATTCTCCCGGACTCGGGGACAAGACTTCGATCAATCCGGGCGCGATCCCGGTATCAGACGATCCATTCTCATCTCTCGTCGTCGACGGCGAAGGAACGGAGTGACCGACGATGCTCTGGCTCGTATGGCGGCGAAATCGCGTCTCACTGATCTCGTTATTCGTCCTGGGAGGGCTCCTGTCCGCCGTGTTCTTCGGCGCAGGCCTGCTACTCAGAGCGGCTGATACAGCGTTCACCCAGTGCCTCGACGGGGGCTACGAGGCTCAGTATTGTTTCTCAGACCAAGGCTGGCAGTTAGGCGTACTCGGCGGCCTGGCACTGAACCTGGACAGATCACTCCTGCTGCTCCCGCCCGTCGTCGCGCTGCTGGCGGGAGCACCGCTACTGACCAGGGAGATCAACAACGGGCACCACCGCTTTCTCTGGTCCCAGGAGCGGAAGCGGGAACACTGGTTCGTGAGCACGGTCACCGTCATGTTCGGCGCGGTCGCGCTGATCTCGCTGTTGATCGCGTCCGCCCTCGGATTCTGGTCCGCCCAGTACAACAGCTCGGTGCAGTGGCAGAACTTCGACAACGGACTGCTGGTGCTGCCCGCGACCGCGCTGTTCCTGACGGCTCTCGGCATGCTGGTCGGGGCCGCGACGAAGCGACGGGCGATCGGCATGGTCGCCTGCCTCGCCGTCGGATACGGACTCGTCCTCGCCGCCCCGATCGCGTTTCGGACCTACGCCACACCCGAGACGATGCCCATGGCGGACTACGCCAACTACGAGGCAACCCCGAACGGCTATTCCTCGACCGGCGTCGACCCGTCGCTGCTCTATCTCGGCGGCCATTTCGAAGACGACGCCGGAAACCGGGTCCCCGATCAGGAGGGCTGGCAACGATTCCGTGAGCACAACATCGACAATCCAGATGACGAACCATGGTCCCTGCCCGACGGCCTGCACGAGATCGCCAGTTATCACCCCGCCGAGCGATACTGGCCCTTCCAGGCCATCGAGGCGGGCATCCTGCTCGGGCTGACCGCGCTCTGCATCGGCGGCACGCTCTGGTTCGTACGCAGGCGGGCAGGCTGAGGCGCAGGGGCGTCGGCGTCGGAGAGTGCGGCGGCTGCGGAAGGCGAAGGAGTCATTCCGCAGCCGCCTGTCGATGCCTGTTCTACCTCAGCCCCCGTCAGGGCCAGACCACGTATGCGGGGCCGACGTCGAGGACTTCGACCACGGACACGTCGGCACGGAGCCATCCCCGCGTGCGCGGGGCCGACATCCCGACCTGCATGGTCTTCAGCCGTGAAGCCCGCCTACCACCACGCGATACAGGTCCCGTCCACGGTCGACGCTCAGCGCAGCCCGGTGCCCCTGGCCAGCGCCGTCTGGACGAGAGTGTCGAGCAGAGACGGGTAGTCCGTGCCGGTCACCGCCCACATCTTCGGGTACATCGAGATCGGGGTGAAACCGGGCATCGTGTTGACCTCGTTGACGATCAGCTCGCCGGACTCGGTGACGAAGAAGTCCACTCGCGCCAGTCCCTGGCAGTCCAGCGCCTCGAAGGCGGTGATCGCCTGGGCGCGCAGCTGCTCGGTGACGTCGTCGTCGAGCTTCGCGGGGATGTCGATCTCGCAGAACTCGTCCAGGTACTTGGCGTCGAAGTCGTACCAGTCGACCGAGCCGTCGACCACCCGGATCTCCGAGGGCAGCGAGGCCTCGACGCGCCCGTCGGGGAACTCCAGCACGCCGCACTCGATCTCGCGGCCGACCACCGCGCTCTCGATGATGACCTTCGGGTCCGTCTGTCGCGCGAGGTCGATCGCGGCGGGCAGCTGCGCCCAGTCGGTCACCTTGCTGATGCCGATCGAGGAGCCTGCCCGCGCGGGCTTGACGAAGACGGGCAGGCCCAGCGTCTCCCGCTGCACCGCACTCAACGTCTCCTGCCCCCGACGCAGCACCTCGTAACGGCCCACGCCCAGACCGGCGGCACCGAGCAGCTTCTTGGCGAATTCCTTGTCCATCGCGGTGGCGCTGGCCAGCACGCCGGGCCCCACATAGGGCAGGCCCGCCATCTCCAGCAGGCCTTGGATCGTGCCGTCCTCGCCGTAGGCGCCGTGCAGCACGGGGAACACGACGTCGACACCGCTCAGCGCCTCGCCTGCCTGCCCCGGCTCCAGTGAGACCAGGTTGTTGCTCGTCGGGTCGGCGGGCAGCACCAGTGCCGCCGCCGAGGAGTCCACGGCGGGCAGAACACGGTCGCGGATCTCCAGCTCGCGGACGTCGGAAGTACCGACGACCCAACGGCCCTCCTGGCTGATGCCCACCGGCACGACCTCGTACCGCTGCGGGTCGAGGTGGGCCAGCACGCTGGCGGCAGACGAGCACGAGATGGCGTGTTCCGAGCTCCGCCCGCCGAAGACAACCGCCACTCGCGTTCTCCGTTCCGTCATGCTGCGTGACCCTACCGGCAGAGTTACTCCCTCGATCGGCGCAGCGGCGGGCGTCCCCGGGTTTCCGCTGTCCCAACACACTCGATGTGACGAATTCGGCGCAGTAGCGGACATTCCGGTTGCCTTCGCGCGCTGAACCGTCGCGTCCGACGGCGAGAAGCCGGGCAGGCAGGCCGCCCGAATCGGCGACCGTCTCGAACGCTGCGTGCGCGGCCACCCACCTGAACGACGAGCAGTCACCCGTTCCGGTCAGACTCGCTCCGCTCACCCGGCATCCGACCCGGCAGGCCGCCTCGCCTCCCCCGCGAACAAGTCGACGATCTCGGGCAGCGCCGCATCGAACTCCGCAGGCGAGCAGGCGGCATAGCCCAGCGGCACCCCGAAGAGCCTCGGCGTGCCCTGGTAATGCCGGGCCAGCCCGTCGATCAGCAGTCCCGCCGCCTCCGCCTTCGCCGCCACCCGCCGTTCCGCCGCCGCCGAGGCCAGCGGAATCACCACGTGCGCACCCGCCTCGTCGCCGAGCACCTCGATGCCCTGGTCACCGAGTGCCTGCACCAGCCGAAGCCGCCGGGCCGCGAGCTCCCGTCGCATTCGGCGCAGATGCCTGCCGAGGTCGCCGTGCCGCGCCAGTTCGACGAAGACCCGCTGGCCGGCGGCGGGCGGTCCCGCGCCGGCCAGGTCGCGGTACTCCTGGACGGCACCGAGCACCCGGCCGGGAGCGACCATCCAGCCTGCGCCGAGGGTCGGGGTGAGGATCTTGCTGGTGGTACCGAGGTGCACTACGACGTCGGGGCCGAGAACCACCAACAGCGGCAGCGGCGCCACGTCGAACCGCAGCTCGCCGTCGTAGTCGTCCTCGATGATCAGAAAGTCCTGCTCGCGCGCCCGCCGGACCAGCGCCACCCGCCGCTCGGCAGGCAGCCTGCCGCCCAGGGGGTACTGGTGAGCGGGCGAGCAGTAGACGGCCTGGATGCCCGTCGGGATCTCGTCCACGAGGAGCCCGTCGGCGTCCACCGGCGCGGGGAGCACCTCGATGCCGCCCGCACGGAGTGCGCCGACCGCCCGCTGATAGCCGGGGTCCTCCACCGCGACCCGGTCCCCCGGTCGCAGCACCGAGGAGGCCAGTTCCGCCACGGCGGCGGTGGTGCCCGCCGTCGCCAGCACCGCATCGGCGGGCGACGGACCGGGGTCGTCGGGGCGGTCGACGACCGCGAGCCCTCGGTGCCGCAGCAGATGCTCGACGATCACCGTCCGGTACTCCGGCAGTCCCGCCCGCTGCGGTCGGATCAACGGCGGTGCGTCGGCGGCCACCCGCCAGGCCCGCCGCCAGGCCGCCCGGTCCAGCCCGTGCACCCACGGGGCACCCGGTGTGAGGTCCAGCAGGCGGCGGTCACCGGTCCGAGGTCGCGGCGCGGGCTCGGCGGGCCGGACCGCACCGGGCGGGCTGGTGGTCACGAAGGTCCCGGAACCGTGCCGACCCACGATCCAGCCCTCGGCATGCAGCTGTTCGTACGCCGCCGCAGTCACGGTCCTGCTGACCTGGAGATACCCGGCCAGGCCGCGCGTGGACGGCAGCCGGTCGCCCGCCCGCAGCACGCCGGAGGCGGCCGAGGCGCGCAGCGCGTCGGCGAGCTGCACGGCCAGCGGGATCGCCGCCGACCGGTCCAACTCGATCGGGATCTCGCTGATCGGCCCGCCGCGAGGTCGGGAGGCGTTCATCAAGTGGCCCTTCAGAATCACCGACGATTGGCACTTATCTAATGCCACTGATGGCGGCACGCTGAGCACATGACCGATGTGGCACAACCGGCACAGGCACAGCCGGAGGCACCGTTGTCCCCCACCGACCGCAGCACCATACGACGAGGCAGGGTGCGCGCCAGGACGGCGCGAGCAGAGCTGCACGAGATCCTCGATGCGGGCCTGATCTGCCACCTCGGCCTGACCACCGACTCCGGACCGCTCGTGCTGCCCACCTGCTACGGCCGCGACGGCGACACCCTCTACCTGCACGGCTCGACCGGCGCGGCGAGTCTGCGGAGCCTCGCGGGTGGGGCGCCCGCCTGCGTGACGGTGACACATCTCGACGGCATCGTGTACGCGCGATCGGTCTTCCACCATTCGGCGAACTACCGGTCGGCCGTGATTCAGGGCGTGGCCGTGCCGGTGCTCGACGACGCGGACCGGCGTCACGCGCTGCGCGTGGTGACCGAACAGCTGGCCCCGGGTTCCTGGGACGGCGGCGCTCGGCTGCCGACCGAGCGGGAGATGGCGGCGACGCTGGTGCTCGCCCTGGACCTCGGCGAAGCGTCGGTCAAGGTGCGCACCGGGCCGCCCGGCGACGACGAGGAGGACGTGGCGGCCGACGAGCACTGGGCCGGGGTGCTGCCGTTGAACCAGACCTGGGGCCACCCCGAACCGTGTCCACTACTGCCTGCCGGGACGCCGATCCCCGAGCGAGTCAGCGGGCGCTGACCCGCCCGGCACCCGATTCACCACGCCCCGCATGGCGGGTGGAACGCCGGCTTCTCCGGGATCGAGGTCGGCGACGCCACCGGCTCGACAAGCAGCGCGGGCGGCGACAGACCGAACGGCCTACCAGCGGCGTCGCCCGGTGTGGCGCAGGCCCTCGGTCGCGTCGAACTCGTACTCGTTCATCTCACGCCGTTCCCGGCGGTAGACGTGCACGCTGACCGCCGGGTCCGGGCCCTCGTTGACGACCTCGTGCACGTAGTCCGGCCCGAAGACGCGGGAGGAGCCCGCCGCCAGCGGCTGGACGACCTCGATGCGGCCGCCTCGGCTGTCCTGCCTGGCCACCCGCTCGGTCAGCACCCCGTTGACCACCGTGAACGCCCCGACGGCGCCGCCGTGATCATGCAGCCGGGTGCGCTGGCCGGGCAGCCAGCTCAGCAGCCAGACCTCGTGATGCTCGGTACGGGACAACAGGCCGGACCACCGCTGGTCCGGGTCGTAACGCAGCAGCGGAGCCCACTGCTCACGTTCGGCGGCGGTCGCCATCGCGACGCGCACGGGATGCGTCAAGGCGTGCTGCGTCGACGGTGCGGCGATGGTGTTCGGAGGCACGGCGAACATGATCGATCCTCGGATGGGGTGGGTGCGGCGGACCGCGCGAGGCAGCACGGCGATCGTGGCCGAACGCCGAGCGCGGCAGGTCAGAAGGGGACGCTCACCACAGACAACAGTGCGCGCGCACGACCGAACGGAGGATGGAACCCCTCGCGGCGTGATCAGAATGCGCGGACATGCCTCGACCGTATGGCTCCCGAACGCGACCCGTCAACCGCCGACCGGCCCTTGAGACCCGATGCCACCCGACCAGGTGGTCTTCGGTGACGAAACGTGGTCACCGGATGGTTCACCTAGCACAGCGACCGCGTCCGGCCCGCCGCCACCACCGGTCGCCCTGCGGCTCCAGTCGACCGAGGAGGACTCGACGGCTGCCCTGTCTCACTCCGCCCGCCTGGGACACCGGATACGCCGGGAGCCGGGCCGACCGGGCAGCCCGAGTACGCCGAGCGGAGACACCGGACACCGGACGGCCGGGCGACCACGGCCCCGCCCCGCGTTCACTTCCCTGGCCCGCGTCCCCACAACCGACGAACCCGCCGCCCTCCGAAGCCCCGAGGAACACCGGACCACAGCAGCCCCACGCCGGAGCGACCAGCGGGAAGGACCGTCACCGCACGCAGGAGTCCAGGGCGGCCAGCACGTCGGCCACCAGATCGGCGGCGTCCTCACAACCCGAGGAGAACCGCACGAAGCCCGGCGCGACCGGATCGCCCCAGCGAGCCCGGCGGTCCACGGTCGAGTGCACCCCGCCGAAGCTGGTCGCCTCCACGACGAGCCTGCTCGCCGCCACGAACCGGGAGAAGGTCGCCTCGTCGGCCAGCTCGAAGGACAGCACGCCGCCGAAGCGACGCATCTGACGCCGGGCCGTCTCGTGGGCGGCGTCGCCCGCCGAACCGGGCCAGCGCAGCCCCCGCACCGCCGGATGGTCCCGCAGCGCCGCTGTCAGCGCGGCGGCGTTCTCGGCCTGCCTGGCCAGCCGCAGATCCAAGGTGCTCAGGCTCCGATAGGCCAGCCACGCCTCGAACGGACCGGGGATCGCACCGCCCAGCGTGCGGGCCTCGCGCAGCCTGCGGGCCAGCGCCGCATCCGCCGTCGAGACGTGGCCGAGCAGCAGATCGCTGTGCCCGCTGAGCGCCTTGGCATCGCTGGCGACGACGACGTCCGCCCCGAGGGCGAGCGGCCGCTGCCCCAGCGGGCTGGCCGTGGTGTTGTCCACCGCTACCACCGCGCCCGCCGTGTGGGCACGGGCGCTCAGTTCGGCGATGTCGCAGACGTCCAGGCCCGGATTAGACGGGGTCTCCAGCAGCACGAGCGCCGCACCGTCGAACACGTCGTCGTCCCACGGCCCGGCGGTGGGCACCGCTCGCACCGTGACGCCGCGCGGCACCAGCTCCGACTCCGCGAAGGCCCTGGTCGCGTAGTAGCCGTCCGAGGGCAGCACCAGGGCCCCTCGCCCCGAGGCGTCTCGCAGGAGTGCCGAGATCGCCGCCATCCCCGAGGGGAACAGCACGCACTCGCCGCCGTCGAGTTCGCCGATCGCCGACTCCAGCCGTCGCCAGGTCGGGTTGCCTGCACGCCCGTAGAAGTCGGCCTCCTCGGCCAGGCCCGCATCCGTATCGGGCCGGGCGTCCGCCAGATGGAACGGCGCGGCGAGCACCGGTCCAGGAGTCAGCGGGGAGCCCTTCGACGGCGCGGTCTCCCCCGCGTGCACGCAGCGGGTCCCGTCGCCCCAGTCGGGATCGAGACTCATGACCACTCCGCCTTCCTGGCCCTGCCGAGCAGCTCGGCCGCCATCACCCTGGGCGACAGCGCCTCGTGACAGACCCGGTAGACGCTGTCGGTGATCGGCATCTCCACGCCGTGTCTGGCGCCCAGTTCCCGGATCGAGGCACAGGATTTCACGCCCTCCGCCACCTGCCCGTTCGCCGCCGCCTGCGCCTCGGCGATGCTGTCGCCCCGCCCGATCCTGGCCCCGAAGGTGCGATTGCGGGACAGCGGCGAGGAGCAGGTGGCAACCAGGTCGCCGAGGCCCGCCAGGCCCGCGAAGGTCAGCGGGTCGGCGCCGAGCGCGGCACCGAGCCGTGCGGTCTCGGCGAGTCCCCTGGTGATCAGGGTGGCCGTGGTGTTGTCGCCGAAGCCGAGTCCGTCGGCCATGCCGCAGGCGAGTCCGATGACGTTCTTGCACGCTCCGCCCAGTTCGCAGCCGATCACGTCGACGTTGGTGTAGGGCCGGAAGTAGCGGGTGGAACAGGCGTGTTGCAGAGCCTCGGCCCGCCGCTCGTCGGTGCAGGCGATGACCGTGGCGGTGGGCTGTTCGGCGCCGACCTCCTTGGCCAGGTTCGGGCCGGACACGACGGCCACCTGATCGGCGGGGACCTCCGCCACCTCGGCGATGACCTCGCTCATCCGCTTCAGACTGCCCAGTTCCACGCCCTTCGCCGTACTGACCAGCGTCGCTCCGGCCGGCAGGAGCGGGCGCCACGCCGCCAGATTGGTGCGCAGCGTCTGACTCGGCACCGCCAGCACGACCGCGTCGGCGTCGGCCAGCGCTGCGGCGGCGTCGCTGGTGGCGGTCAGGTTCATCGGCAGGGTCACGTCGGGGAGGTAGTCGGAGTTACGGTGCAGCCGGGTGATCTCCTCGGCGACCGTCTGCCTGCGCGACCACAGCACCACGTCGCGGCCGGCGTCCGCGATGACCTTGGCAAACGCGGTGCCCCAGGAACCGGAGCCCAGTACTGCCACCCGTCGGATCGACTCCACCGAACACCACTCCTCGCATCAGCGCCGAACTGTTCGAACCCGCCGATCGACCCGGCGGGCTGGGGCGTGTCTCGGCGGAGACTCGCCGAAAGACTCAAGACTCCGGACGGTCGAGGTCGCCGTGCTCGGGACGGACCCGGCCGCGATGCAGAAAGAAGGTCGAGGGCGCCGTCTCCTGTCTGACCTCCGCGAGGAGATCGCGGACCGAGCCCATCACCGTCTCGGTCACCTCGCGCAACAGTGCGGTGTCGCGCGGACGGTCCTGAAACGCGGTGAGGTCCAACGGCTCGCCGACCCGCACCCGCACCGGCTTCCGGCCGATGGGGCGGAATCTGCGCTTCGTGTAGTCGAAGATGTGCTGCGTTCCCCAGTTCACCGCCGGGATGACGGGGACGCCGCCTTCCAGCGCCAGCCTGGCCACCCCGGTCCTGGAGTGCATCGGCCACAGCTCCGGATCTCTGGTGACCGTGCCCTCCGGGTAGATGACGACGATCTTCCCCTCGTGCAGGGCGGCCAGTGCGGCGTCGAGACTGCGCTGTGCCTCGCCGCTGCCCCGGTAGACCGGAATCTGGCCGGTGCTGCGCATCAGCGTGCCGACGACGGGCACCTTCCAGAGGCTGTGCTTGGCCATGAAACGCGGCACGCGCCTGCTGCTGTGCACGAGGGCGGCGTCGTAGACGGGGTCGATCTCGGAGATGTGGTTGAAGACCAGCAGCGCCCCGCCGGTGGCGGGAATCCGCTCGCGGCCCTCGAGGCTGCGGCGGCCGGCCATCCGGCTGAAGGGGTGGAACACCGACGCGGCGAAGGAGACCCAGATGCCGCCCTTCTCCCGGCGTCGCGCCACACCGGTCCGTTCTGCGTCTGGGCTGGTCACCGCAGTCCTCCTGGCTGGTGTGACGGGGATCGGAATCGGCTTAGAGCCTGTTTTTGATCCCCACTTTCGGAGTTGCGCGGGGCCAGCGCGGCGATCTGCGGCGTTGTCGTCAGTCAACATAACTCCGTTATGTCTCCTTCCTCCGCCTTGCAGCTCATCCACGCTGATCCCCGCTCACGACTCCAGGGGGACCAAAACAGGCTCTCAGAGTCTTACCGAGTCCTCGTCAGGGCCCACATCGGGGTCCGCAGGCGGGTCCGGCCGCCCGCCTCGCGGCGGGATCGAGCAGGATGGGGGTGTGGGCACCGGAGTAGACCTGCTGGTCCCGGTCAAGATGCTTCACTCGGCGAAGTCCCGACTCCTCGGGGCGGCTGACGGCGGCGTCGGAGACCGAGCCAGGCACGCACAGTTGGTGGTGGCGTTGCTCTTGGACACCATGTCGGCGGCGCGAGGCGCTGACGGGGTGCGCAGGGTCATCGCGGTGACCTCGGACCTGGTGGTCTCGGCTGCCGTGCTCGCCGAGGGGCACACGGTGCTCGCGGAGCCGCCGGAGGGCGGGCTGAACACCGCACTCCGACACGGCAGCGAGCAGCTGCTCGCGGCCGATTCCTCGGTGCGAGTCGGCGCGCTACAGGCCGATCTGCCCGCGCTGCGCTCCGACGACCTGGCCGAGGCACTGGTCGAGGCGGGAGCGGGACGCGCCTTCTGCGCCGACCGGCAGGGCACCGGCACGACGATGCTGATCGCGGCGTCCGGTTCGCCGCTGCGCCCCGAGTTCGGCGTGGGCTCGGCCGCCCGGCATGCCGGGTCGGGTGCGGCGCCGCTGGCGGGCCGACGTCCGACGCTGCGCTGCGACGTCGACACCGAGGACGATCTTCGCGAGGCGGCGAGGCTGGGACTCGGCGAGCACACCAGGGCGGTGCTGGCCGCGCGCTGCCACCGGGACCGCCACGCCTGCTGACGACGACGTTCCCACCCGTTCGACTGACCCCGGTCCCATCCGACGGTCGTCGGCCTGGCACGGGCCGACGACCGCCGCAGGCAGGACATCATTCGGACGGGGCGCAATGGGCCGTTCTTCACCTCTTGTTGGTGCGTGAGGACACACCGAACGAACCGGATCTGGGCGACAATGGGGTGTTGTGAGCACCCCATCGAGCGGCGAACGGCAGTCTCGTCAACGCAACCCGAGGCCTGCGCGGCGTGGCAGGCCGTCGGCGACGGCCTCGGCGAGCGTCCCGCTCCCCGAGGGGCTTCGCGGCTATCCGCAGGCGCCGCCCGCCGCCACCGCGGCGGCTCCGACGGTCGACGATCTGCCCGAGAACCGCTATCTCAATCGGGAGCTGTCCTGGCTGGACTTCAACGCCAGAGTGCTCGCGCTCGCCGAGGACTCGTCGCAGCCGCTGTTGGAGCGCACCAAGTTCCTCTCGATCTTCGCCTCCAATCTGGACGAGTTCTACATGGTCCGGGTGGCGGGACTGAAGCGTCGAGACGAGACGGGGCTGTCCGTGCGCAGCGCCGACGGGCTCTCCCCGAGGGAACAGCTCGCCAGGATCGCACTGCGCACCCAGGAACTGGCCGAACAGCACGCGAAGGCCTTCCTCGAGGACGTCCGACCCGCCTTGGAGAAGGCCGCCGTGCTCGTCCTGACCTGGGACGATCTGACGTCCGACGACCGGAGTCGACTGTCGGAGTACTTCACGGAGCAGGTCTTCCCCGTGCTCACCCCACTCGCCGTCGACCCGGCCCACCCGTTCCCCTACATCTCCGGCCTCTCGCTGAATCTCGCGGTCACCGTGCGCGACCCGCAGGGCGGCACGCCCCGCTTCGCGCGGGTGAAGGTGCCGGACAACGTGCCTCGGCTGGTGCCGGTGCCTCAGGGTCGTTCGTCGGACACGGCGACCAAGAACCGCTCGTCGGACACGGTCGCCTTCCTGCCGCTGGAAGAGCTGATCGCCGCACACCTCGACAACCTCTTCGCAGGCATGGAGGTGATCGAGCATCACGTCTTCCGGGTGACGCGCAACGCGGACCTGGAGGTCGAGGAGGACCGGGACGAGGACCTGCTCCAGGCGATGGAACGGGAGCTGGCCCGGCGCAGGTTCGGTCCCCCCGTCCGGCTCGAGGTCGCCGACACCATGAGCGAGCACATGCTCGAACTGCTGCTGCGGGAGATGGACGTCGATCCCGGCGATGTCGTGGAGCTGCCGGGCCTGCTCGACCTGTCCTGTCTGTGGCAGCTCTACGCGGTGGACCGGCCGCAGCTCAAGGCGGCGCCGTTCGTTCCTGCGACACATCCCGCCTTCGGCGAGGGCGAGACTCCCAAGAGTGTCTTCGCCACGCTGCGGGACGGCGACATCCTGGTCCACCACCCCTACGACTCGTTCTCGACGAGCGTGCAGCGGTTCGTGGAACAGGCGGCGGCGGACCCGAAGGTCCTGGCCATCAAGCAGACGTTGTACCGCACCTCGGGCGACTCGCCGATCGTGGACGCGCTGATCGACGCGGCCGAGGCGGGCAAGCAGGTCGTGGCGTTGGTCGAGGTGAAGGCGCGGTTCGACGAGCAGGCCAACATCAAGTGGGCGCGGGCGCTGGAGCGGGCAGGCGTCCACGTCGTCTACGGACTGGTCGGGCTCAAGACGCACTGCAAGACGGCACTGGTGGTCCGGCAGGAAGGCTCGACGATCCGCCGGTACTGCCACATCGGCACCGGCAACTACCACCCCAAGACAGCCAGGATCTACGAGGACATCGGCCTGTTCACCGCCGAGCCGTCCATCGGGGCCGACCTCACCGACCTCTTCAACGTCCTGACCGGATACGCCAGGCAGAACACTTATCGCAGCATCCTGGTCGCGCCGTACGGCATCCGACGGGGAATCGTGGAGCGCATCGAGGGTGAGATCGATCGGGCCCTGCGCGGCGAGTCGGCAGGCATCCGATTCAAGGTGAACTCGCTGGTCGACGAACAGGTCATCGACGCCTTGTACCGCGCTTCGCGCGTCGGGGTGCCGGTGGAGATTGTGGTCAGGGGCATCTGCGCGCTCAAGCCCGGCATGCCGGGAGTGTCCGAGAACATCCGCGTCCGCTCCATTCTCGGCCGCTTCCTGGAGCACTCGCGCATCTTCCACTTCGTGGGCGCCGAGGAGCACTGGATCGGCAGCGCGGACATGATGCACCGCAATCTGGACCGGCGGATCGAGGTCCAGGTTCGGGTCACCGATCCTGTGCTGGTGGCCGAGCTCGACGCGATGTTCCGTTCGGCGCTCGACCCCGCCACCCGCTGCTGGGTGCTGGGGCAGGACGGCGTGTGGTCGCCGTCCCCCCGGCTCGGCGACGAGGTCCGCGACCATCAGACGGAGCTGCTGCGCACGCACGGGGCCAAGGACTGAAAGCGGTCTCGACGGGCATTCGCCGACTCGGATCGGGGTGGGGGCACGATGGCTGCTGCGACAGACGAGGACGTCAGGACCACGAAGCACGTCAGAGCCGCAGGCGTGGTCCTGTGGCGCGCAGGCGGCGGGCCTGCGGCGGAGCGCGAGGTGGCGCTGGTGCACCGACCCCGATACGACGACTGGTCGCTGCCCAAGGGCAAGGCGGAGCCGGGCGAGACCCGGCACGCCACGGCCGTCCGCGAGACCACCGAGGAGACGGGAATCCGACCAGTGCTGGACCGGCTGCTCGGCGAGGTGAGCTACACGCTGCCCGCCACCGCCGTGGACGGCCCGCTGCGCAAGACGGTGACCTACTACGCGGCCAGGCAGGTGACCGACACGGTCGACCGGGCGACCGACGACGAGGTCGACCAGGTCTGCTGGTTCCCGCCTGCCGAGGCCGCCGACCGACTCACCTACCCCCACGACCGCGTCATCCTGCGTCGTTTCGGCGAGCTGAACGGCGACTCCCGAACGATCCTGCTCGTCCGGCACGCGAAGGCGGGCAGCCGCACCAAGTGGTCCCAGCCGGACGAGCTGCGGCCGCTGAGCCGGTCGGGGAGACGCCAGGCCGCCGCGCTGGACGGGTTGCTGCCGCTGTTCGGCCCGGACCGGGTGTACTCGGCGCCGAGGACTCGATGCAGGCAGACGGTGTCGCAGACTGCCGCGGCGCTGGGCCTGGCCGTCCACGACGAGCCGGTGCTGAGTGAGGAGGCCTACGCGGACGACCCTCGGCGGACGCAGCGGCGAATCGCGGAGATGCTCGACGACTCCACGACGACCCTGGTGTGCAGTCAGGGTGCCGTGATCCCCGGCCTGGTCCGGTGGTTCGCCGACCAGGCGGGCGAGCAGGCGGCGACCGAGGACCCGCCGAGCAAGAAGGGCAGTCTGTGGGTGCTGTCCTTCCATCCGACCCGCCCGGTCCTGCTCGGCAGCGAGTATCTGGCGAGCGCGGAGGACTGGTGACTGCCGGACTCGACGCGGCGGCGGCGGGACCGCAGGCGAAGGCGGTCCAGAAGGCTCCGAAGACCGGTTAGGAGCGCCGAGCCGCGAGGCCTGCGGGGCGTCGCTCGCGACACGGGATGGGTGGCCTGCTCGGGGGAGACGAATCGGACCCGCCGATCGACGCGGTATCCGTCCTGACGGACCCGGCACCCGCGCCTCTGCCGCACGAGCAGGGCATCGGCCGACTCGGGTCAGGCCGTCCCCGATCGGAACGGATGCCTCGCCGGGGAGAGAGGGCGGCGACGGCCTGCGGCGAACTCCTCACCGATGGACCGCGCCGGGGAAGACCCACCGCTGTGCGGGCCTACCTGACCGCACTGCGACGGGTCGGGGCGGAGGCAGGGGCGGTGGGCCGCGCACGACCCACCGCTCGCCCGCTACTTCTTCCGAGTGCTGCTCGTCGACCGGCTCGACGGCTTGGCCGCCGACCGGCTCGTGCCTGCGCGAGTGGCGCTCCGGCCCGTGGAGGCCTTCGCGGTCGACGCGCTCCTGGTGGTGCGTCCGGTGCCGGCAGACCGCGTGCTCGTCGATGAGGAACTCGACGGCTTGGCCGTGGTCTTGCGCGCGGTGCTCCGGGTGGTGCTCGACGGACGAGCCGTGGTGGCGGTCTTGGTCCGACTGGACGAGGAGCGCGCGGGCGTGCTCTTCGCGGTGGAGGACCGACTTGTACCGGCCTTGGTGGTGCTTCGTGCCGTCGACCGGCCCGTGGTCGACCGGGTGGACGTGCTTCGGCTGGTCGAGGAGGCTGCCGAGGATCGGCTGCCGCTCGCCGAGGGCCGGGTCCGGCTGGTCCCGGTCGTGCTGCGTCCGCTGGTCGACCGGGTACCGGCGGCACGAGTCCCGCCCGAGCTCGCCCGGCTGGTCGTCGACTTCGAGGTGGACTTCGAGGCCGATCCCGCCCTCGACGACGGCTTGGACTCCGTGGCGGACCGGGAGGCCGTGCTGCTCGCCGATCGCTGGGTGGGCAGTCGGGGCAGCTTACGGCTGCCGTCGATGACCTCTTTGAAGTTCGTTCCGGGCCGGAAGGCCGGCACCGTCGTCTTCTTGACCTTCACGGCCTCCCCGGTTCGGGGATTTCGTGCGGTACGGGCGGCTCTGGCTCTCTTCTCGAAGACTCCGAATCCCGAGATGTTCACCTTGTCGCCCTTGTTGACGCTTCGGACGATGACGTCGACGAGTTCGTCGACCGCAGCACCTGCGGTCTTCTTGTCGCCGAGACGCTGCGAAAGCGCGTCGACGAGTTCGGCCTTGTTCACTTTCGGTCCCTCCCGAGACGAACAGTGCGCTCGCAGCCCTGGTAGCGCGAGGGGAGCCTGCTCATTCCGGCCGGCTCTGGCGTCACCGTAAGCCCGGTTTCCGACCTTCGCCACGCGTCCGACGAGCGGCTTTCCATGTCCTGGGTCAAGAAAGGACCGAGAAGGATGCCCAGGACCCCATTCCAGGGTCGGGACGAGACCGATCGCCGAACGCCGGATTCCCTGTGCTCATAAGGGAATCCGGCGATTCGAGATCAACCGAGTCGGGCGGGGAGGGTCGTGGGCAGCCGCGATGGACGATCCCGCTCGAAAGTGTCGATGTCATCGGCATGACGCAACGTGAGTGCGATGTCGTCCAGGCCCTCCAGGAGGCGCCACCGCGTGTAGTCGTCCACGTGGAAGCGGACCGTCAGGTCCTTGGCGACGATCGTCTTCTCTCGGAGGTCGACCGTCAACTCGGTACCCGGCTCGGTCTCCAGCAGCTTCCAGAGCTGCTCGACGTCGGACTGTTCGCACTGCGCGGCCAGCAGGCCCTGTTTGCCTGCGTTGCCCCGGAAGATGTCGGCGAAGCGAGAGGAGACGACGACGCGGAAGCCGTAGTCGCCCAACGCCCAGACGGCGTGCTCCCTGGACGAGCCGGTGCCGAAGTCCGGGCCCGCCACGAGCACGCTGCCCGCTCGGAACGGCTCCTGGTTCAGCACGAAGTGCTCGTCGGACCGCCAGGCCGCGAAGAGTCCGTCGCCGAACCCGGTCCGGCTGACGCGCTTCAGGTAGACGGCCGGGATGATCTGGTCGGTGTCGACGTTCGAGCGCCGCAGCGGGACGCCGACACCGGTGTGCGTGGTGAACGCCTGCATGTCGTGGAGATCCTGTTCCTCATCGTGCGTGGTGGTCGGCGTGGCCGTCGGGTGTGCGCGGGCGTCGCACGGGGCGACGGCCGTCTGCGCGAGTCCGGCCCGTGCTGACCCGGCCCGCGTCGCAGTCCTGGCGACGCGTCAGTTCAGGTCCTCGGGAGAGGACAACGTGCCGCGTACCGCCGTCGCGGCGGCGACCAGCGGGGAGACCAGGTGCGTCCGGCCGCCACGCCCCTGCCTGCCCTCGAAGTTCCGGTTGGACGTCGACGCGCTGCGCTCCCCGGGTTTGAGCTGGTCGGGGTTCATGCCAAGACACATCGAGCAGCCCGCGGAGCGCCATTCCGCGCCCGCCGTGGCGAAGACCTCGTGGAGCCCCTCCGACTCAGCCTGGCTGCGGACCTTCATCGAGCCGGGCACCACGAGCATCCGTACGCCGCCCGCGACCGTGCGGCCCCGGATGACCTCGGCGGCGGCCCGCAGGTCCTCGATCCTGCCGTTGGTGCAGGAGCCGAGGAACACGGTGTCCACCGGGATCTCCCGCAGCGGGGTGCCCGGTTCCAGCCCCATGTAGGCCAGGGCCTTCTCGGCGGCGAACCGTTCGTTCTCGTCGGCGATGGCCTCCGGATCGGGAACCGAGGCGGACAACGGCAGCCCCTGGCCGGGATTGGTGCCCCAGGTGACGAACGGAGCGAGGCTCTCGGCGTCGATGACGACCTCGGCGTCGAACTCGGCGTCGTCATCGGTGCGCAGCGTCCGCCAGTACTCGAGGGCCTCGTCCCACTCGGCGCCCTGCGGCGCGTGAGGCCTGCCCTTGAGATACGCGAAGGTCGTCTCGTCCGGCGCGATGAGACCCGCCCGCGCGCCCGCCTCGATGGACATGTTGCAGACGGTCATCCTGGCTTCCATCGACAACGCCTCGATCGCGCTGCCCCGGTACTCCAGGACATAGCCCTGTCCGCCGCCGGTGCCGATCCTGGCGATCACGGCGAGGATGACGTCCTTGCTGGTGACGCCGGGACGCAGCGTCCCGTTGATGGTGACGGCCATCGTCTTGAACGGCCGCAGCGGCAGCGTCTGGGTGGCGAGGACGTGCTCGACCTCCGAGGTGCCGATGCCGAGCGCGATGGAGCCGAAGGCGCCGTGCGTCGAGGTGTGGCTGTCGCCGCACACGACCGTCATGCCGGGCTGGGTGAGGCCGAGCTGCGGGCCCACCACGTGGACGATGCCCTGTTCGTCGTCGCCCATCGAGTGCAGCCGGACGCCGAACTCCTCGCAGTTGCGGCGCAGGGTGTCGACCTGGGTCCGCGAGACGAGGTCGGCGATCGGCAGGTCGATGTCCGTGGTCGGAACGTTGTGATCCTCGGTGGCGATCGTCAGGTCCGGCCTGCGGACCGGCCGGTTCGCGAGCCGGAGCCCGTCGAAGGCCTGCGGGCTGGTCACCTCGTGCACGAGGTGCAGGTCGATGTAGAGCAGGTCCGGCTCGTCACCACTGCCCTGCCGCACGACGTGCGCGTCCCACACCTTCTCCGCGAGTGTGCGAGCCATCGCTCCTCCCCATCGAGGTCTCTGTCCCACCATCTGGACATCCCAGATCGCGAGAAGTTAGTATCGGTTCGTGGGACAGCATAGCGGCATCGGCGTACTGGACAAGGCAGTGGCCGTCCTCAGCGCGGTAGCGGACGACCCCTGCGGGCTCGCAGAACTCTGCGCTCGAACGGGACTGCCCAGGGCGACCGCCCACCGGCTGGCGGTCGGCCTCGAAGTGCATCGACTGCTGCGCAGGGGCGCCGACGGGCGCTGGCGGCCCGGGGCGGCGCTGAGCGAACTGGCGGGGACCGCGAGCGACCCGCTGTTGGAGGCCTCGTCCTCCGTGCTGCCCAGACTTCGGGACATCACCGGCGAGAGCGTCCAGCTCTACCGACGCGACGGGATGCAGCGAGTCTGCATCGCGACCGCCGAGCCGCCGAGCGGGCTGCGCGACACCGTGCCCATCGGCAGCAGGCTGTCGATGACGGCGGGCTCCGGAGCGAAGGTCCTGGCGGCCTGGGCCGATCCCGGCACCCAGCGGGCGGTCCTGACCGACGCCGTCTACGGCGAGCGCACCCTCGTGGAGGTCCGGCGCAGAGGCTGGGCGCAGAGCGTCGCCGAACGCGAGCCGGGGGTGGCCAGCGTCTCCGCTCCGGTGCGCGACAGCGCGAGCGCGGTGATCGCGGCGATCTCGGTATCCGGACCGGTGGACCGGATCGGGCGGAAGCCGGGCGCCCGGTGGGCCTCCGATCTGCTCGCGGCCGCCGAGGCGTTGCAGTCTCGGCTCTGAACCTGTCTGTGATCCCTGCTGTCCTGGTTCGCGGGCAGGCGTGGCGATCCGCGGCGTCGTCGTCGGTCACCCTGACTCCGTCCTGGCTCCCTCCGGTCGCCTGGGAGCTCATCCACGCTGATCCCCGCTCTACGACGGAGAGACCAGAGACAGACTGTACGGAGTCTGCTTCGACCGGGTCGCCGGGTTACCCGCGATCCTCACGCGAGTCCGGCAGCCCGGTTCCGGGCCTGCGGCGAGGTCCGAGCGAAGACCGTGTCCCGGATCGCGTCGCAGGCTAGCGGGGACGACCGGCCAGTTCGTGCCGGAGCGTGCCCGGCACGGGATCATGGCTGCCTGGCGGGTGATTCGCGACACCATGGAGTGGACCCGTCGAGGTGATCATGATCACCGGTCGCGGGCTGCCGGTGCTGATCGAAGCCGCCACGTCGTCGCACGGACCTCGCGACCGCGCGGCGGGCATCCCCGCTCTCCGCCGCACGCGGCCGACATCGGTGGACGCGCCCCGGTGCCCGAGAAGACCGCTGCCGACGCCCGTGCCGACCGCAGGCAGGGCTCCGCCGGGCGCCTTCCGGGCCTCCTGCCCGCCGGAGTCGTCGCCTCGGCCGGGCGAGACCACCCCGCATCGCGTCTCACTCGGCCACAGAGCGGCCGGTACAGGTATCGCACCCGAGGACACCGAGCACGATCGGCTGCGAGGCCCGAGAACCACAGAGCGCCTCGGAACGGGTCGACGTCGCGCGGTCGAGCCGTCCGTCGCCCGGGCGGCCTGCTGACGTATTCGCGGTCGGAGTTCCCGTTCCGGAACATCGGCCCGCGTCAGCGGGAGAGTCGAGCGGCCCCGCCGGTCGCACACGACGAGCTCCCGGCCTCGTACCGATGCGCTGCGCTCGCGCCGGGGCCGCACCGAGTTCCCGTGCGGAGCTCACCGGACGCCGTCTCGGGATCAGGCGCGCGCCGAACGACGTCGATTCGGCCGCGAACGCCAGGGCGAGAGCACCGGCCTTTCGACTCACCGTTCCAGAAGACAAAGAAAAAGGACCGATCCGGCAATTTCTGCCGAATCGGTCCCATTTTCCCTAAGTAGCCCCGACGGGATTTGAACCCGCGCTACCGCCTTGAGAGGGCGGCGTCCTAGGCCGCTAGACGACGGGGCCTTAGTTATTCTCTTGTCTTGCTGCGAAAGACCTTACCACACTCGGTTTGCGTCTTTCAGCTGGGGTACCAGGACTCGAACCTAGACCAACAGAGCCAGAATCTGCCGTGCTGCCAATTACACCATACCCCACTGTCCCGGCGGGCTGATCTCCGTCTCCGGCGACCCGCTCCCCGTTCCGGTGACAGATATTAGACCACGATCCCCCCAGATGCGAAATCGGCTCCCCGAAGACCCGTGCCAGCGCCGCCCAGCGAGGTCAACGCGGGCTCGGCAGGCGAGGAAAGACCAGGTCAGGAAGCTCCGTGAGGCTGGAGATGACGGAGACGCCCACCGGCACCCTGTCCGCCTCGCCTCGGCGATCCAGCCAGACTCCGTGCAGTCCGGCGTCGACCGCGCCCGAGGCGTCGAGATCCAGCCGGTCGCCGACGTGGATGGTCTCGCTCGGCGCGACGCCGAGTGCCTCGCACGCTGTGTGGAAGATCATGGGGTCTGGTTTGCCGATGCCGAGTTCCTCGGATATCACCAGGTGATCGAAGGTGTCGATGAGACCGACGGCCGCCAGTTTCCTTCGCTGATAGAGCGAGGCAGCATTGGTAATCACAGCGAGTCGCAAACCGCTCGCTTTCAGCCACTCGAGACAGGGCCAGGCGTCGTCGAAGAGTCGCCAGGTTCGGCTGATGCACGACAACCGGTGTTCTTCCCGTTCGGCAGCCTCGCCGTCATCGAGTTCTTCGCCGAGACCGGCGAAGAACTCCTTAGTTCGCTCCCGGCGCATGGTGTCGAAGTCGACCTCCCCCGCGTGATAGCGGAGATGGTGGAGATCGGTGGTCCTGCGCCACGCGGGCCAGGCGTCGTCATGGCCGAGGAGCGCCGTGAGGCCCGAGCGGGCTGAGGTCTCGTAGTCGACCAGGGTGTCGTCGATGTCGAGGCAGACGGCGCGAATGCTGCCGCTGGGCAGTGTAGAAGGCGAGGCTAGGGCTGATGTCACCCCGTGAGGTTAGGCGCGCACGAGGCGCGATGAACTCGGCTGACAAGGTGATCCCGCCGGAGCTTCCTCGATACAGCTCGTGACAAGCCGTGAACGAACACCGGTCGTGACCAAGGTGGTCACGACCGGGTGAGCCTCACTGTGCCTGGTCGAGGCCCTGTCGCAGCCTGCCGAGGGTGCGCTCCCTGCCCAGCAGCTCCATGGACTCGTACAGCGGCGGCGAGACGGTCCGACCGGTCACCGCGACGCGAACCGGCGCGAACGCCTTCCTCGGCTTGAGGCCGAGTCCGTCGACGAGCGCGGTCTTGAGCGCGGTCTCGATCGCCTCCGTCGTCCAGTCGCTCAGCGCGTCCAGGGCCGCGATCGCCTCGGTCAGCACCGGGACGGCCGCCGCGTCGAGCGCCTTGGCGGCGTCCGCCGGCTCGGGGGCGAAGTCCGCATCGGCCACGAACAGGAACCGCAACATGCCGACGGCGTCGGAGAGGACGATCAGGCGCTCCTGCACCAGCGGTGCGGCGGCACCGAGCACCGCGAGCTGTTCCGCCGTCGGCTCCGAGGGCAGCAGCCCGCCCGCGACCAGATACGGGACCACTCGGCGAGCGAAGTCCTCGACGGGCAGGGCCCGCAGGTGCGTGGCGTTGATCGCCTCTGCCTTCTTCAGGTCGAAGCGCGCCGGGTTGGAGCTGACCTGCCGGACGTCGAAGGCCGCCACCATCTCCTCTCGCGAGAAGACGTCGCGGTCCTCGGCGATCGACCAACCGAGCAGGGCCAGGTAGTTGAGCAGCCCCTCCGGCAGGAAGCCCCGGTCCCGGTAGTTGAAGAGGTTCGACTGCGGGTCGCGCTTGGAGAGCTTGCGGTTTCCCTCGCCCTGCACCAGCGGCAGATGGCCGAACTGCGGGACCAGCTCGGCGACCCCGATACGCCGCAGCGCCTCGTACAGCGCGATCTGGCGGGGAGTCGAGGAGAGCAGGTCCTCGCCGCGCAGCACGTGAGTGATCTTCATCATGGCGTCGTCGACGGGGTTGACCAGCGTGTAGAGCGGCTCGCCGTTACCCCGGACCAGCACCGGGTCCGGCACGGAGCCCACCTTGAAGGTCACCTCGCCGCGAACGAGGTCGTCGAAGGTGATGTCGGTGTCGGGCATCCGCAGTCGCAGCACCGGCAGCCTGCCCTCGGCGCGCAGTTCGGCGCGACGCTCCTCCGTGAGGTCGCGGTCCGCGCCGTCGTAGCCGAGCTTCGGGTCACGCCCCGCAGCGCGGTGGCGCGCCTCGATCTCCTCCGGCGTGGAGAAGGACTCGTAGACCTCGCCTGCGGCGCGGAGCTTCTCGACCACGGCCAGGTGCAGCTCGCGTCGCTCGCTCTGCCGGTAGGGGCCGTACTCGCCGCCGACCTCGGGGCCCTCGTCCCAGTCCAGGCCCAGCCAGCGCATGGCGTCCAGCAGAGCCAGATAGGACTCCTCGGAGTCCCGCGCCGCGTCGGTGTCCTCGATGCGGAACACCAGGGTGCCCTTGTTGTGCCTGGCGAACGCCCAGTTGAACAGGGCGGTCCGGATCAGGCCCACATGCGGGGTGCCGGTCGGCGACGGACAGAAACGGACGCGGACAGCCGCTGGGCTGGTCTGAGGCTCAGTCATAACCCGATCAGCCTATCCATCCCGTTCCGGGTTGACAGCACCACCGGCCGGGAGGAACCTGATGTTATTCAACACTCGTTGAAATAGGAGGCGATGATGCCGACGACAAGCACCGACGGGCACCGGACCGAGGCCACCTGCGTCGTGGTCGGCGGCGGCCCGGCAGGCATGATGCTGGGTCTGCTGCTGGCCAGGGCCGGGATCGCCGTGACGGTGCTGGAGAAGCACGGCGACTTCCTCCGTGACTTCCGTGGTGACACCGTGCACCCCTCCACCCTGACCCTGCTGGACGAACTCGGCCTCGGAGAGCGCTTCGCCGAGCTGCCGCAGCGCAGGGTCGACGCGGCACGGGTGCTGGTCGACCAGGGAATGGCCAGGATCGGTGATCTGCGACGAATTCCCGGCCGACACGGGCACATCGCCCTGGTCCCCCAGTGGGACTTCCTCAACCTCGTGAAGGACGCCGCCCAGGAGGAGCCGACCTTCGAGCTGCGGATGCGCACCGAGGTCGTCGGGGTGATCCGGGCGGGCGGCCGCGTGCGCGGCGTCCGGTACCGGGACGAGTCGGGGGAAGGCGAACTGCGCGCCGACCTCGTCGTGGCCTGCGACGGCCGATCGTCCACCGTCCGCGACTCCGTCGGGCTACGGCCGAGGGAGTTCGGGGTGCCGATGGACGTGCTGTGGTTCCGGCTGTCCCGCCGAGAATCGGATCAGGCGGGCCTACTGGCCCGGTTCCGCCCTGGTGAAGGCCTGGTCTTGATCGACAGGGGCGAGTACTCGCAGTGCGGCTATCTCATTCCGAAGGGAACCGAGGCCAGGCTGAGGGCGGGCGGCATCGAGAAGTTCCAGACCCGGATCGCACGGCTGGTGCCGACGCTCGCCGACCGGGTGACCGAGATCGCCTCCTTCGACGACGTCTCGGCGCTGCTGGTGCGCCTCGATCGGCTGCGGCGCTGGCATGTGCCCGGCCTGCTCTGCATCGGCGACGCGGCGCACGCCATGTCCCCCGTCGGCGGAGTCGGCATCAACCTGGCCGTCCAGGACGCCGTCGCCACCGCCCGCATCATCGAGCCAGGGCTCTCGCGCAGCACCCTGAACAGCCGCGATCTCGCCAGGGTCAGCAGGCGACGCCGGATTCCGGCCGTCATCATCCAGGCGGCGCAGCGGCTGGTCCACCGGGCGCTGTTCCGCCGGATCGACCTCGAGAACACGGCACCGGTGGAGCCCCGGAGCGGGCGGCTTCCCCTGCCGCTGCGCGTGCTGAACCGGATTCCGATCCTCCAGGCGATTCCCGCCACGCTCGTCGGAATCGGTCCGCTGCCGGAACACGCGCCGCCTTTCGCCCGGCGTCCGCCGTCTCGGTCGGGTCGTCCGACGCCGGACTGAGAGCCGCCCGCCAAGCTCCGGCAGGTCGAACCCCGGCGAACACCGGAGGAGGGAAGGGGTCCGAGGCAGCAGGCATGGGGCGCGCTCGAGCGGACACGACTGTGCCGTCTCGACGACGAAGTGCCATCCAGAACCGGCGGGCGGCGGGAAGGGCCGCCTGCGTCGTCGAGCCGTGCCTGCGCGTCAGCCTGGTGTCTCGGGTGTCCGCGAGACACCAGGCGTGGTCGGCGCGACCGCCGCGGGGGCGGTGCATGTCGGCCGAGCGTGCAGGCCCGCTGAGGCCGGACGAGTCAGCGCCGGACGAGTCAGCGCTGGACGACCGGGTTGCGCAGCGTGCCGAGGCCCTGCACCGTGATCGCGACCGTCTGTCCCGCCGTCATCGGACCCACGCCCGCAGGCGTGCCCGTGAGGATCACGTCACCAGGCAGCAGCGTCATGACGCGCGAGATCCAGGCCACCAGGGTCGGAACGTCGTGCAGCAGATTCGCGGTGGTGGAGTCCTGCCGCACCGCGCCGTCGAGTTCGGTGCGGATGCGCAGGTCGGCGGGATCGGCGGTCGTGTCGATCCACGGGCCGAGCGGGCAGAAGGTGTCGTGCCCCTTGGCCCGAGTCCACTGGCCGTCGGCCTTCTGCTGGTCGCGCGCCGTCACATCGTTGGCGATCGTGTAGCCCAGCAGCACGTCCTTGGCCTTGGCCGGGGACACGTCGCGGCAGGGCGCGCCGATGACCGCGGCCAGCTCGCCCTCGAAGTCGACCTGCGCCGAGTCGGCGGGCAGCCGGATGCTCGCGCCGGGGCCGATCACCGAGGTCGACGGCTTCATGAAGATCACCGGGTTGGCGGGCGGCTCGCCGCCCATCTCCCTCGCGTGGTCGGCATAGTTCTTGCCGATGCAGATGACCTTGCTCGGCAGGATCGGCGCGAGCACCCGCACGTCGGCCAGCGGCCAGCGACGGCCGGTGTACGTGGGGTCGCCGAACGGGTGCTCCGCGATCTCGACCGCGACCTGGTCCGTGTCCGGCTCCCCCTCGATCGAGACGAAGGCCACTCCCTGGGGGTGGGCGATACGGCCGATACGCACGGACAACCTCCTGCGATGCTGCTTCTGGCGGACGGCACCACTCTAGACGGGCAGGTCAGCGGGGTCGGCGGTACGAGCAGCCCGGAGAGCAGGATCACGGCAGCGGGCAGCCGTCCCGCTCGGCGGCGGCGCTGGTGAGTGCGGTGAAAAGGTCCCCGTCGGGCGAGTCGTCGACGAACTCCCCGAAACCAGTGAGGTGGTAATGCACCGGCTCGCCCCCACAGGTGTGGTCGAGCCCGGTACCCCTGTACAGGTCGTCTTCACGGCCTTGCACGGTCTCCGCGATGACACCTCTCGCCACCACGAAAGTCGCTATGAGTGACAGGTTCTCACCAGGCTCCTGCGGCTTGTCGATGTCCCAGACCTGGCACGCCTCCGCCACACCGCCCGTGATCGACTCGACCGTATGTCGAATTCCCGAAGCAGGCGCCGGAATCAGCGTGGGATCTGCCAGACCGCACAGACCAGATGCTCCCTCGACAGCGTTCGGAACGGGATGCGGCGGCAGCTCGGCAGGGGCGACTAGCGGATCCGAGCCGCACCCCCATCGATCGACGAGATCGTTTGCCGCCTCTATCCCAGCCGCCAGCATCGCCCCTCGATACTCGAGATCTTCAGACGAAACAAATCCATCGTTCCTCCTGCCTGACTGAATAGAGCCGATGTCAAGCCAGAAGTCGCCGACGTCCGGATTTCCGGCACATTCGACGGGAATAGTGGCACTGCCAGTGGTCAACAAGGCATCCGTCGACCCGACCCCGACGACCTGATACGTCGGTCCACCCATTGCGAAAGAAACGATCGAACTAAACCCGGATTGATCCAGCCTGGGTAGATCAACCCGAAGAAATGGCCAAGAGGAATCTATTGCGAACTGCCCATCAACCTGGTTACGGTAACTCGTTCCGCAAGAGAACTCATAACCATCTTCGATGAATTCATCTGGCAGACCGCCACCCGGAAAACCCATCTCCTCCCATGAGTTCTCACTCAGGAGATCGTCGCAGACCAGTTTGAGTTCCGGCTCTGCGGAAGGGTTCTGGCCAGCGCCGCCAGAGCCGAAACAGCCGCCCACCACGCCGACTGCGGCTGCGATGGCAACGAGATGCTTCACGCGTCGCATCATCCACCCGACCTTGATTCATCGCCAAAGGAGATCGAGGTGTCCAGATGATAGGAAACCTTGATCTCATCAATCACGCTCCGCATCTCTCCGCCAGCAGGAGATCTTCTCCATTCGTCGAAAACTCCCTTCTGCACAGGATCAAGCGACGAATATGCGGGCACCTTGCCGTCGATCATCAACTCAGCAGGCGGCGGAGCATCCGGAGCCCACATCTCATGTCGAATCATCGCATCGAGCACAAGACTCTCTACGTCGGTGGAACCTTGACGGTATAGGTCCTGAGCCCACCCCTCCGCCGAAGAGAAGTCATCTCGGCGCGAATTCTCGACCACGTCATCGAGGACCATGGTCACACCATCCCCGAGGAGACCTCCAGCGACCGGGATCTCGCCAACGATGTTTCCCAACACGAGGTCCGTCAAGGCAGCTCGATCCTCCAACGCCTTGTTGTACTCGTTGTCCGCACTGGTCATCTCCGCATAGCCCGCTTCGGCCCGTGCACCGTCCAAGGCGTTAAAGATCACGGCCGCTTCGCGACCTGCCATCTCGACATCCGTATAACGCGTCCCTAGGTCAAAGGAGCTCGATGCCATCTCCTCAAGGCGCAGCGCGGTGTAGACCCGCTGTGCTTCGTGAATCTGGGCATACTGCTCAGGATCACTTGCCAGGTCGCCGATCACCGCACGGATGTCATCCCGATGGGCAGCGTGCCGGTTGGTGCTGCTGTCGATCGAATCCGCATTCACAAAAGCGATCTCGGCACTGATCATGTTTGTCATCGTGTCGCCCATGTTGTGCGGGATGCCGTCCGACCGGTCGGCGAAGGCGCCGATGGAGTCGCGGAGGATCTCTCGGGAGACCTCGTCCCGGCCCGCCTCCAGCGTCGCGGCCTCCAGGGCGTCGCCGAAGCTGCTCCAGCCTGCGGACACGTGGTCGTCCGGGACGGACCTGGTCAGTGAGTCGGGGATCCACTCCCGCTCGGCGAAGTACTCGACGCGGTCTTCGCCGTCCTTGGAGAAGAAGTCCTTCGCGGCCTGCGGATTCTCGTCCAGGGCGAGCATCAGCCCGTACATCGGGTCGAGCCCGGCGGTCTGGTCGTCGATGAAGTTGAAGCGCAGCGGTGCACCGAGCACGCCCTCCTGAGTGTTCCAGGCCTCAGGATTCTCCTTCTCGAAGTCGATCAGATCGTTCCCGATGAACTCCAGGAACTCCGAGGAGTACTCGCCTGAGTTCAGCAGCGGGCCCAGGAACTGGTAGCCGTAGACGCCGTCCGGTCCAGTGAATCCCGGCAGGACGACCTCCTCGCGGCCCGCCTCGGCGAGATCGGACCACCACTGCTCGCCCAGGTTGGGTTCGCTGCGGGCGTCGGTCGCGGTGGCCAGCGCCTCGCCCAGCTCGATCTGGAGACGTCTCGCCAGCTCGGGATCGGGGTGTCCGAGGTGGTTGCCGATTCCGGTGATGTCGGAGGCGAGTTCCAAGGTCCTCTCCGGCCCCAGCAAGTCCAGGAACTCGGTGGCGAACACCGGGTCCTCGGCGTAGTGCTCCAGCAGGTCGCGGAGTTCCCTGGCCTCCTCGTGCGTCAGCGGCCGGGTGCCTGCCAGCTCGGCGGCGCGGGCGGCCTGTTCCTCGATGCGTTCCTGCATGGCGGCGATGTCCGCCGCGGAGCTGTGCACGGCGCTGTGGTGCTCCAGTCGACCCGTCAGGTCGCTGTCGAGGTCCTCGGCCTCCGTCAACAGCTCCGCGATCTGGGTCTGCACGTCCACCCGCGCCCGGTGTCGCACCTCGCGCTCGTGGATCTTCTGGCCGTCGGACAATCCGGTGGTGTCGTACGGGGCGATCCAGATCTCGCCGTCCGCTCGGAGCTCCAAGCCGCTGCTGTGCGCGTAGGCGAGGACCGAGGCGAGCCGGTCCTGAATTCCGGTGATGTCGTCGGCCGCCTGCTTGTACACGTCCGCCACGTTGCGGATGTCGTCCACGCTCTGCACTCCCCGGCGCCGGATCTCGTCGACGTATCGCCCCGCTGCCTCGGCGGCGAAGCCCTGCCACACCTCGTCGTCGGCGATCCGCTCGATCACCTCGCCGTTCAGGTCCGAGAGCTGCTGGTCCAGGTCGTCCGACCAGTCGTTCCATGCCTGCGCCAGCGCGGACCAGTGGCTCGGGTCGAGATCGCGGAGTTGCAACAGATCCGGCATGTCAGCGTCCTCCCTGCCCGGATTCGGACGGGAGTTCTGCCTCGACGCGGCCGAGATCGCTCGCCGCGTCATCGTCGTTCATCCGGTAGATGCGGAGCGACTGCTCGATCTTCTCACCCGCCTCGCGGATCTCCGCCGCGAAACCGATGAGGTTCGTCTCCCACACCTCGGTGCAGACCGGTGTCTGCTCGGCGAACCGCCAGCCGGGCGAGGCGCCTGCCGCCTCGGCGCCCCGCTCGACGGTCTGTGGTGCCAGCTCTTCGACCAGGTCCGCGATACTCGCCGCGCTCGTGGCGACAGCCCCCAGTGCCGCCTCGTCAACCTGCATTCCCCGTGCCCCCGTTGTCTCGGTGTCGTGATCAACGAGGAGACAGCAGACTCGGTCGACATCGACTTCGGGGGCGAAACCGGCAGATTTCACCCGGACGCCGACGATCGACGCGTGGCCGTGACCGCCGGTGCTCACGGACTGCGGGCGGGATCACGCCGCTCTCACTCGGATCGCGGTACACGCCTCGGACGACGGCCGGGAACGGCAGCCGATGTACGACCTAGGCCCGGACCGAATCTGCCTCCTGCCGGGCGGCCCGATGGACCAGCGCGTCGCACAGCGCCAACCAGCTCGCCTCGACGATGTTGCCGTGCACACCCACCGTGGTCCACTTGTCGACGCCGTCGCCGGAGTCGACGAGCACGCGGGTCACCGCGTCGGTGCCGTGCTCGCCCGAGAGGATGCGCACCTTGTAGTCGAGCAGCCGGACCTCGGCCAGCCAGGGCAGATACCGGGTCAGGGCCGCCCGCAGCGCCGCGTCCAGGGCGTTGACCGGGCCGGTGCCCTCGGCCGTCGCGATCACCCGCTCGCCCTCGACATGCAGCCGCACAGTGGCCTCGGCGACCACCTCGCCGTCAGACCGATGGTCAAGCACCACGCGGTAGGACTCCAGGGTGAACGGTCGCAGCGCGGCAGCGGAATCGGATTCCTCGGCCGCCGTCTCCAGGCCGCCTGCCAGTTCGGCACGCAGCAGCAGCTCCAGGGAGGCGTCCGCCGCCTCGAAGGACCAGCCGCCTGCCTCCAGTTCCTTGACCCGGCGCACCACCCGACCGACCGCCTCCGGCCTGGCGGCCAGGTCCAGCCCGAACTCGCGTCCCTTGAGTTCGAGACTGGCCCGGCCCGCCATCTCCGTGACCAGCACCCGCATCCCGTTCCCGACATCGCCCGGCTCCATGTGGTTGTAGAGCTCCGGGTCGACTTTGATCGCGCTCGCGTGCAGCCCCGCCTTGTGAGCGAAGGCCGACGCCCCGACATACGCCTGGTGGGGGTCGGGGGCGAGGTTGGCGATCTCGGCGAGGGCATGGGACACGCGGGTCAGATCGACCAGCCTGCCCTCGGGAAGCACCGGCATGTCGAGCTTGGTGACGAGGTTGCCGATCACCGGGAAGAGATCGGCGTTGCCCGCCCGCTCGCCGTAGCCGTTCGCGGTGCACTGCACGTGTGTGACGCCTGCCTGCACGGCGGCGATGGTGTTGGCGACGGCGCAGCCGGTGTCGTCCTGGCAGTGGATGCCCAGCCGGAAGCCGGTGCGGGCGCTCACCTCGGTGACCGTCTCGGCCAGCCCGGTCGGCAGGCTGCCGCCGTTGGTGTCGCACAGCACCACGACGTCGGCGCCGCCGAGCACCGCCGCCTCCAGGACCCGCAGCGCGCAGTCGGGATCGGCGGCGTAGCCGTCGAAGAAGTGCTCGGCGTCGACGAAGACCCGACGCCCCTCGGCGACGAGCAGCGACACCGTGTCACGGACCATCGCGCAGTTCTCGGCGACGTCGGTGCGCAGCGCCCGCTCGATGTGCCTGCGGTCGGACTTGGCGACCAGCGTGATCACCGACGCCCGCGAGTCGAGCAGCGCGCGGACCTGCGGGTCCTCGGCGGCCGTCATCCCGGCTCGTCGGGTCGAGCCGAAGGCGACGAGGGCGGCGTGCCGCAGTTCCAGCTCGCCGTCGGCCGCCCTGGCGAAGAACTCGGTGTCCTTGGGCAGCGCACCGGGCCAGCCGCCCTCGATGAACCCGACGCCGAGGGAGTCCAGCTGTCGCGCCACGGTCAGCTTGTCGGTCACCGAGTAGGAGATGCCCTCCCGCTGGGCGCCGTCGCGCAGCGTCGTGTCATAGAGGTGGAAGGCGTCGCCGAGCGGAGTGTCTGCCGGAACGGTGCGGAACACGAAGGACTCCTCGGGCGGTGTCGAGTCTGGCTTCGAGAAAGAGGGGACAAACAAAAAGACCCCCCGCGGATGCGAGAGGTCTGCGCGTCGGGTGCTGGTGGGAGCACTACCCGACGCGCTACGCGATAATGATCATGCCGTGATGAGCCACGCGGCGATGGTGCCACACCCGCCGACGGAATCCAACCGTGCGGACGCAGAAGTCCGGATGCTGGGAAACTTCACCCGTTCGTGGCCCCGCAGCCGGGCGAAGCGCCGACGAGGGGACCAGATACGAACGGGGTCGCCCACCGTGGTGGACGGCCCCGTCGCCAGGTGGGGATCAGGCTGAGGGTGGCAGCGAGACCGGCCGCTCCGGGCGGGTGTTCGACGAGACCAGTGCGGCCAGCCGATCGCCGATCGCATAGGTCGCGCCCGGCGAGGCGTGATCCCTGGTGGCCAGGTCGAACGCCACCGACGCCTCGATTCGCTTCGCCGCCTCCGACATGCCGAGGTGGTCCAACAGCAGCGCGACCGACAGCACGGCGGCCGTCGGGTCCGCCACTCCCTGACCCGCGATGTCCGGCGCGCTGCCGTGCACCGGCTCGAACATGCTCGGGTTGCGTCGAGTCATGTCGAGATTGCCGCTGGCCGCGAGTCCGATGCCGCCGGTGATCGCCGCCACGAGGTCGGTGAGGATGTCGCCGAACAGGTTGTCCGTGACGATCACGTCATATCGCGACGGGTCGGTAACCATGTGGATGGTCACCGAATCGATGTGCTGGTAGCTGACGGTCACCTCGGGGTGCTGGAGGGAGACCTCCTCCACGATCCGAGACCACAGCGAACCCGCGTAGGTGAGCACGTTGGTCTTGTGAACGAGGGTGAGATGCCTGCGCGGGCGGGCGGCCGCCCTGGCAAAGGCGTCCCGCACCACTCGTTCCACCCCGAACGAGGTGTTGATCGAGACCTCGGTGGCCACCTCGTGCGGCGTGTCCTTGCGGAGCAGACCGCCGTTGCCCGCGTAGAGGCCCTCCGTGCCCTCGCGCACCACGAGCATGTCGACCTCGCTGGGATCGGCCAGCGGGCTGCGCACCCCCGGATACAGCCGGGCGGGCCGCAGATTGACATGGTGGTCGAGTTCGAAACGCAGGCGTAGCAGGAGTCCGCGTTCGAGGATGCCACTGGGCACCGACGGATCACCGACCGCCCCGAGCAGGATCGCGTCGTGCTGACGCAGCTCCCCCAACACCGACTCCGGCAGCAGTTCGCCGGTGGCGTGCCACCGAGCGGCACCGAGGTCGTAACGCACGATCTCCGCGTCTGGGACAACTTCACCGAGCACCTTCAATGCCTCGGCGATAACCTCGGGCCCGATCCCGTCGCCTGGGATCACAGCGAGCCGCATCCGTGCACCTCCCTGGTACAGATCCCACTGAACGGGACCAGTTCGTTCGAGCAGGCTACCGCTCCCGCGTCGGTACTCCACATGGCGGCGGCCTGCCAGCGATGATCTTTCCCGTACTGCGGGACGCCCATTCGAGTGAACATCACTCGAACAGCCTAAGGGGCGCCGTCAATCCCCCACCCGCACGAGCGCGGGCCGGCGGGCGTCCGCGCCGCGCGGAGGGCGACCGTCGGCGACGCGACGGAACCCCGGCCTGCCAGCCGATCGAGGCCGAGAACGAGTGATGCCCCGACCGTCGCCGGCCGGGGCATCACTGTCGCACTCAGAGCCTGTCTTCAATCCCCACTTTCCTGTTGCGCGGGGCCAGCGCGGCGATCTGCGGCGTTGTCGTCAGTCAACATAACTTTCGTTATGCCTCCTTCCTCCGCCTGGCAGCTCAGCCACGCTGATCCCGCTCACGACTCCAGAGGGATCAAAGACAGGCTCTCAGGACTCCGTCGACTCAGGACTCCCGTGGTTCACGGGGCTCCCCTGGGCTTTACGGAGTCAGTTGACGAAGATGGGCGGGGTGCTGCCGGTCGGCACCACCTGCACCCGGTCTCCCCGATGGTTGTGGTGATGCAGGACGAGCAGCCGACCGTCGGCCACCGCCGTCTCCAGGTCACGGTTGACCACCAGCGCGGTGCCCGGCCGTGCCTCGTAGGAGAGCGCCGCGTCGCCGCCGCCCTGCGTCCACAGTCCCGGCCGCACCGCGTCGAAGGAGATCGGCTCGTCGATCGAGTCGATCAGCCCGTCCGGGTCGCCGGGTGCGGCGTAGTAGCCGCTGACGCCGACCGTGTAGGTGATCGGCGCCGACTCCGCAGCGGGGTCGATGCCCAGTGCCGTCAGGGCCACCGGCAGGACGAGCACGTTGGTGTCGAAGACGTTCGTGTCGACGTCGCCGAGCTGGCCGTTGATCGGCTGCACGTCGACCACCGGGGCACCCTCGGCGTTGAGGTCGACCGTCGCGGCCACCAGGACGTCGCTGCCGGTGTACTTCGTCACATAGGTCTCGAAGTCCGGCACGCCGTCGCCGGTCACGTCGATGTCGACGAACGGGACCGTGTTGCTGCCGATGTTGTACCAGTCGGCCCAGGTGGTGATGCCGAACGCGAGCAGCGCCGACTCGGGGTCGCCCTGAAGCACGGCGAGCGGCGCCGTGGAGGTGGCCCCGACCTGTCGAAGGTCACCGCCCTTGGCCGTCCGGTTGATGGTGCAGCCCAGCACCTGGTCACCCGCGCACTCGGGCAGCTCCGGGCTCGTGGCGTGGAGCTCCAGCACGCTGATCAGCGACCGGTAGGCCTCGTCGCCGGAGCCCTGCGAGATGCCTCGGCCGCGCAGGTTCAGCACCGCCTGCTCGGCGCCCTCCGGCAGTCGCAGCCAGGAGGCCGCCTCGATGTCGGCGACGGGCTTCGGCGCGGAGTGCACCGGAACCCGCAGCGGCACCGTGGAACCGGAATCTGGGGTGAAGACGATCCGGCCGGAGGCGTCGGCCAGGAACTGCCGTGCCTCGCCGCCCTGCTCCTTCTCCAGCGTCGCGTCGGCCGTCTTGCGCAGCGCGGCCGGGTCGGTGATCGTGAGCGTCACGGTGACCCTCGCGACACCACGCGGGCTGAGCGTCACCGAGTCGCGGTCCAGCTCGTAGCTGACGCCGGGGATCTCGGTGGCGGGCTGGTAGGCGACCGACATCGTCGTCCGCCGGACGCCCTTGTTGACCAGCTTGATCGTCTTGGTCTGGGCGATCGGCCCGTCGACCTCGACGGTGCCGTAGGAGACGCTGACCTGACCGGGGTCGTCCTCCACCATGGCCAGCACCTGGTTGTCCAGGGCCGCCAGGGCGTCGACCCGGCCGGAGCCGACCCGGTTCGGCGCGTACACGATGCCGTCCGGCCCGGTGGTGATGTCGGCGCCCGCCGTGTTCATCAGCGCGGCCTTGATCTCCTCCGGGGTCCAGTCCGGGTGCTCCTCGCGGAGCAGAGCGGCGATACCGGTGGTGTGCGGCGCGGCCATCGACGTACCGCTGATCACCAGCGTGCCGTCGCCGCTGCCGGAGAGGGCGGAGGCGATCGTGTCACCGGGTGCACTGAGGTCCGGCTTCACGCCGGGTCCTCGGCCGCCACGCGAGGTGAAGGAGCTGGGCGTGTCGACGAGGTCCTCGTCGACGGTCGGCACCGAGGTGCGCAGCTCGCCCGCGAACCGCATCTCCAGGGTGCCCGCCTCCAGAGCGGGACGGACCTCGTCGACCGCGGTGCCGGTGAGCTGGATGACCGGGATCACGTCGTTGCCCGCGATGCCCGCGCTGAACTGGTCGAGCCCGGAGGAGAAGATCGCGCCGACCGCGCCCGCGTCGGAGGCGTTGTCGGTGCGGCCCGCCGAACCACAGCGTCGAGTGGTGTCGTCGTCGTCCCACTCCAGCCAGGCGATCTTGCCTTCGACCGAGGCGGCGTCGGCTGCGGACAGCGGGTCACAGCCGTCGAGGTTGGCCTCGTCGGTGAGCCGGACGACCTCGGCCGTCAGGTCCAGATCCGCGTAGTCGGGGTAGCTCTGGCTGTACTGGCCCGGCTGGAGACCCGCGAGGGACTCCGGTGCCACGACCTCGGCGCCGTCGCGCACCACGGAGGCGTCCCGGCTGCTCGCGACGGTCAGCGCCTCAGGGGTGTTGCCCGGCGAGCCGCCGACGTCGAAGAGGTCCCCGCCGTTGCCGCCGGAGAACACCGTGACGACGCCGTGCTGGTTGAGCTTGCGGACGAACAGGCTGGCCGGGTCGTCGGGGGCGCCGAAGTTGCTGCCCAGCGACAGGTTGACCACGTCGAGCCGGTCGGTGAAGTCACCGTCGCGGTCGGGGTCCAGCGTCCAGTCCAGTCCTGCGGAGGTGACGTCGGTGGAGCCGTCGCAGCCGAAGACCTTGATCGAGTAGATCAGGGCGCCCGGCGCCGTGCCCGGCCCGATCCGCATGCCGCGGACGGTCTCGTCGTCCAGTTCGGAGTAGTCGCCGTCGAAGGTGCTGCCGTCGGCGTTGACGCCGAAGCCCGCCGCCGTGCCCGCGACGTGGGTGCCGTGGGTGCCGCAGGAGATCGGGTTGTCGTCCGGCCGGGGCTGGTTCAGCTCCGGGTCGTCGCTGGAGGCGTCGTAGTCGTCGCCGACCAGGTCGGTGCCGCCGACGACCTTGTCCGTGGGGAAGTAGCTCGGGTCGATCGTCGTGCGATCGATCTCGTCGTAGGCCTCGGGCGTGCCGGGGCCGCCGAAGGTGGCGTGGGTGTAGTCGACGCCGTCGTCGATGATCCCGATCCGCATGTCCTCGCCGTAGCGGCCGGTCTGCTGCCAGCTCGGGAGGGTATTGGTGAGCTGCACGGCGCTCGCGTTGGCCAGCTCGTGCCTGACGAGCGGCCGGATCGACCGGACGTCGGAGCGTTCCACCAGCTCGCGGACCGACTCGGCGTCGGCGCGGACGGCGACGCCGGGAACGGCGTTCACGGTCTCGTAGAGGACCTCGGTCTGCCGGTCGGCGACGAGCAGCTCCGCCACGACGACGTCGGCCGTCTCGAGGGTGGCCTCCCTGGCCTCCTCGGCGGCGACGCTGGCCTCCTCGTCGCTGGCGCCCGCCTCCTGCTCCTCGACGAACACGTCGACGGCGGGGGCGTTCTCCAGCTCGATGAAGACGCCGATCCGACCCTGTGCCTCGGCCAGGCTCGGTGCGACGCCGGACAGCCCGACATCCGTCGACAAGGCGTCGGCGGTGGGCAGCGGCGGTGCGAGCGGTTGATCCTGTGCCGTCGCGCTGCCCACCGCCGCGGTGGTCAGGACGACCGCCAGTGCCGCCGCAGCGGACCTGGTGACCCTTCTTCGACTTCGACTCACTGGTGTGCCCTCACTGAAAGACCCGTCTTCGACCATGCCGAGGCCGCAAAGCGCCTCCGGCCTGCCGTTCGGGACGACCCGGTCCCGGGCGGCAGGCCCCTGGATCAGGGTCCCTGATCAGTCGAGAGTCTGATCGGCGGGGCTCTGGCAGGGGAACCTCAAGCGATGAGCCCGGTGTGGCGGGCTCCGATCGAAGGGACACGAAAGGCAGCTCGGCACGGCGCCGCAGTCGCCGCAGCGCCTGGTCCGGCCTTCTTCATGGGAACCTAACGCGAGATCAGCACGCTGTGATTGCTCCTTTCGGATGAAGCAATCCCAGCTCTCTGCTCAGAAACCGCCTGCGGTTCACCGAATCGATGACTCAGGGTGTTTGTTTCCCACCTGAATGCCACTCGCCTGCACCGGAGTGGATCAATCGGTCGTGGCGGCACCGCGACGCGGCAGCAGAACAGATCGAGCCGGGCGCCGAGCCCGAAGACGCCGACGCGGTGTTCCCCCCGCGCCGCGCAGGGCGGCGACGGTGTGGGGGAACACCGCGTCGTTCCATCGACGCGAATCGGCTTCAGCGTCGTTCCATCGACGCGAATCGGCTTCAGCGTCGTGACCATTCACGCACGTCAGCTTCAGCGTCGTGACGCTCCGAGCCGAGACCGGCTCAGTCGAAGGAGACCGAGTACGCGGTGCTCGCACCGATGGCGGCGCCGATGGGCTCCAGCACTCCACCGGTCAGCGGCCGATCCACCCGCAGCAGCATCGTCGCGTCGGAGCCGTCGGTGGTCTGGCTGATCTGCGCGGCCTCGATGTTGATGCCGACCTCGCCGAGCAGCGTGCCGACGGTGCCCATCACGCCGGGCCGATCCGGGTACTCGAGCAGCAGGACATTGCCCTCGGCACGCAGGTCGAAGTGCCTGCCGTTGATCTCCACGAGCTTCTCGACCTGCCGCGGTCCGGTCAGGGTTCCCGAGACGCTGGCCGTGCCGCCGTCCGGCAGCACCACCCGCACCGTGACGAGGCTGCGGTGGTTGGCGCTCTCGCTCTCGGTGCGCACGTCCACCGCCACCCCGAGGTCCTCGGCGAGCCTCGGCGCGTTGACGAAGGTCACCTGGCTCTCCACCACCTTGGAGAAGACACCGCGCAGCGCGGCCAACGGCAGCACGCTGACGTCCTCGGTGGACAGCTCGCCGCGCACCTCCACGGTGACCGAGGCGGGCGTGGCGGGCAGCAGCGCGGCGAGCACGAGCCCGAGCTTCTGGGTGAGCGGCAGGTACGGCCGCACCTGCTCGCCGACGACGCCTGCGGTCTGGACGTTCACCGCGTCCGGTACGAAGTCGCCGCGCAGCGCGAGCAGCACAGAGCGGGCCACGTCCGTACCCGCGCGGTCCTGGGCCTCGGCGGTGGACGCGCCGAGGTGCGGCGTCGCGACCACGCCGGGCAGCCCGAACAGCGGGCTGTCGGTGGTGGGCTCGGTCGCGTAGACGTCGACGCCCGCACCGCCGACCTGACCCGAGCTGACGGCCTCGGCCAGCGCGGCCTCGTCGACGAGTCCGCCACGGGCGGCGTTGACCAGCAGGACGCCGGGCTTGGTCTTGGCGAGCTGGGCGGCCCCGATCAGCCCCTTGGTCTCCGGGGTCTTCGGCAGGTGGATGGAGATCGCGTCCGCCCTGGACAGCAGCTCGTCGAGGTCGACCAGCTCGATGCCCAGCTGCGCGGCCAGCGCGGGCGACACGTAGGGGTCGTAGGCGATGAGCTTCGTCTCGAACGAGCCGATCCGCTGGGCGAAGAGCTGCCCGATCTTGCCGAGGCCGACCACGCCGACGGTCTTGCCGCGCAGCTCGACTCCGCTGAAGGAGCTGCGCTTCCACTGCCCGGCGCGCAGGCTCGCGTCGGCCGCCGGGATGTGGCGGGCGACGGCGAGCAGCAGGGCCACCGCGTGCTCGGCGGCGGAGACGATGTTGGAGGTGGGCGCGTTGACCACCATGACGCCGCGCTCGGTGGCGGCCGGGACGTCGACGTTGTCCAGACCGACGCCCGCTCTGGCCACGACCTTCAGCCGCAGGCCCGCGCCGACCACCTCGGCGTCGACCTTGGTCGCGGAACGGACGAGCAGGGCGTCCGCCTCGGCGACGGCGGACAGCAGAGCCGGCCGGTCGGTGCCGTCGACATAGCGGATCTCGACCTCGTCGCCGAAGACCTCGACCGCAGAGGGTGCGAGCTTCTCGGCGATGAGGACGACGGGACGACTGGTGTTGGTCACGAGCTGCTCCAGGGAAGGTTGTTGCGGTCCTCGGCTGCCTGGCGGCGACCGCCAGCGAGCAGTCTAGTCCCACGCTTGTGAAACGTTTCTCATACTTCGAGACGCGGCCGAGCGCAGGCCGCAGGGTGATCGGCCCACGCAGTGAACGCCGCGCACCCCGGCCGCGCGTTCACGCAGCCCACGAGCAGCCGCGCATCCGAGGCACCGGGCGGCGACCGGGCCAGATCGGGTGTGACGCAGAAGCGACGAGGACGTGACGAGGAATACCGCGATTCCTCGTCACTGTCGGTGTGTCGAGCCGGGCGGCCTGCCGGTCGGAACGGTGCGACGGCGGCTGCGGCGTGCGACGGGCTCGTCGAGCCGGTGCGACGAGTCGCGGTGCGGAGGTGACCCGGCGCGGCGGCGACCGGCGCGCCAGGTGCCGGAGAGACGGGCCGCGTGGCGGCCAGGTCCGGCGGCAGGGCAGCGGGCTGCGCTTTCGGCCCGCCTGTTCTTGCGACGGGCTGCGAAGCCGAGACGAGGTCGGCTGCGGCGTGCTCCCGACGGGGCGGGGCCGCGAACGGGTCAGCGCGGCGCACCGGCGGCGCGAGGCTTCGAAGAGGCCCACGGCCGAGACGCAGGGCTCAGACGCGTCGGTTTCTCCGGTGCCTCGAAGGCCTGCGCAGGCTCGCGCGGCGCCGGGGAGCGGACGAGATCAGACTCGACGCCCCGGCATCGCGACGATCAGAGCGGTCGGCAGGCAGAGCTCACCACGGCTCGTCGAACTCGCCGTCCTTGGCGCCCTCGACGAAGGCATCCCATTCCGCCTGGGTGAAGACCAGCACGGGGCCTTCCGGCTCGGCTCCGTTGCGCATCAGGATGTACTCCTCGACGAAGGCGATCTCGACGCCCTTCTGGTCCTCATCCTCGGTGCTGGTGATCCATTCGGCACTGGAGATGTCGAGGGTGCCTCTGATGTGAGCCTTGTCGTCGTAGATCGGCACCTCGTGTGTCGTCGACGCTGTCTCGTCACTCAATCTTTCTCCCCTGATCAGCCCTTGGCCACGCTGCCGCGCGAACTGTCGTCACCTTGCGCGACGAACCGTATACCTCTGTGATCGCTGCCGGTGGCGGGGCCCGTGAGGGCTCGGCCGCGGCTCCGGAGACCCGGGCGACCGCCGCGACAGCGGCACGAGAGGAAGCGCACGACACCGTGGTCTCGTCGCCCTCGATTACCAGATTCGACGACCCCGCCGCCACCTGTATCGGGCCGAACGGTCCGTTCGCTACGGAGGTCAGGGCCAAACGGTCCCGCTCGGCGTGACTCCATTCGGCCGCCGGGGATCGACGACGACGTCCTGGCAGTGGCGGTTCGATCTCGCCGGAGCCACTGCCAGGACGCGAGACGTCAACGCAGGAGACATCAGCGCGCTGACGTCGGCACGAAAGGCCCCTCGCCTGCGGTGGATCAGGCGGTCTCGGTGATCGGCCGGTCCACCCAGGACATCAGCCCACGCAGCTTCTTGCCGACCTCCTCCACTGGGTGGGCCTCGCCCTCCTGGCGCAGCTTGGAGAAGGTGGGACGGCCTGCGTCCTCCTCGGCGATCAGCTCGCGCGCGAAGGTGCCGTCCTGGATCTCGCCGAGGATCTTGCGCATCTCCTCCTTGACCGAGGGCGAGATGATCCGGGGGCCCCTGGTCAGGTCGCCGAACTCGGCGGTGTCGGAGATCGAGTAGCGCATCCGGGCGATGCCGCCCTCGTAGAGCAGGTCCACGATGAGCTTGAGCTCGTGCAGCACCTCGAAGTAGGCCACCTCCGGCTGGTAGCCGGCCTCGGTGAGGGTCTCGAACCCGTTCTGAATCAGCGCGGTGGTACCGCCGCACAGCACGACCTGCTCGCCGAAGAGGTCGGTCTCGGTCTCCTCGGTGAAGGTCGTCTTGATGACGCCCGCCCGCGTGCCGCCGATGGCCTTGGCCCAGGACAGGGCCAGCGCCTGCGCGTTCCCGGTGGCGTCCTGCTCGACGGCGATCAGCGCGGGCACGCCCTTGCCGTCGACGAACTGCCTGCGCACCAGGTGACCGGGGCCCTTGGGCGCCACCATCGCCACGTCGACGTCGGCGGGCGGGGTGATCAGGCCGTAGCGGATGTTCAGGCCGTGACCGAAGAACAGCGCGTCGCCCTTCTTCAGGTTCGGCGCGATGTCCTCGGTGTAGATCGTCCGCTGGGCGGTGTCCGGGGCCAGGATCATGATCACGTCGGCCTCGGCGGCGGCCTCGGCGGTCGGGAGGACCCGCAGGCCCTCCTCCTCCGCCTTCGCCTTCGACTTCGAGCCCTCGGCCAGGCCGATGCGCACGTCGACCCCGGAGTCGCGCAGGCTCAGCGCGTGCGCGTGGCCCTGGCTGCCGTAGCCGATGACGGCGACCTTCTTGGCCTGCAGCACGCTCAGGTCGGCGTCGTCGTCGTAGAAGATCTCGGCACTCATTGTCATTTCCTCATCTGCTCTGGATCTGCTCTGGAGTGAATCTCTGCTCAGGCTCGCGCCTGTCGAAGGCCAACGGCTCCTCAGCGGGCCGCCGAGACGGTGATCGATCGGGCGCCCCGCCCGACGGCGACCATCCCCGAACGCACCATCTCCCTGATCCCGTAGGGCTCCAACATGCGCAGCAGGGCGTCGAGCTTGTCGGCTGTGCCGGTCGCCTCGATCGCGACCGCCTCTGGCGAGACGTCGACGACCTTGGCACGGAACATCTGCACCGTCTCCAGCACCTGGCTGCGCACGGTGGCGTCCGCCCGGACCTTGACCAGCAGGAGTTCGCGCTGAACGGAGGCGTCCGGATCGAGCTCCACGATCTTGATGACGTTCACGAGCTTGTTGAGCTGCTTGGTCACCTGTTCGAGCGGCAGTTCGTCGACGGCCACCACGATCGTCATCCTGGAGACGTCGGCGTGCTCGGTCTCGCCGACCGCGAGCGACTCGATGTTGAAGTTGCGTCGAGAGAACAGCCCCGAGATCCGGGCCAGGACGCCCGGTTTGTTCTCCACCAGCACGCTGAGCGTGTGCCGACTCATGCGCTCCTGCTCCTGTCCTGATCGAACCGTCTCGGCTAGTCGCCGAGTCTTCCGCGTCGCCGAGACCTCCGCCGCAGGCGACCTGGTGAGGTGCGTGCGAGACGAAGACCGGACGACGTTGCCCCCATCGCGGACGTCCGACACGACACCACGGTGCGCACCGGTGGTGTTCCGCGACCGCGACCCGGCCTGCGTGCGGACGCCGTCCGCACGCCCTGTGTCGTGGTCGGACCGGGTGTTCCGGCCCGCCGCGCGCCAGAAGTCCGGGAGCTCTTAAAGAGCCTGTCTTCAATCCCCACTTTCCTGTTGCGCGGGGCCAGGGGGATCAAAGACAGACTCTGTGAGCCTGACTTACTCGACGTCGTCGAAGACGGGGCGGATGCCCCGCGCCGCCTGGATCTCGTCGTTGCTGGTGCCCGAGGCCACCATCGGCCAGACCTGGGCGTCCTTGCCGACCACGAAGTCGATCACCACGGGTCGGTCGTCGACGGCCATCGCCTTGCGCACGACCTCGTCGACGTCCTCGCGGCTCTCGCAGCGCAGGCCGACACAGCCCAGTGCCTCGGCGAGCAGCACGAAGTCGGGGATGCGCTTGTGCGTGCCCAGGTCGGTGTTGGAGTACCTCCCTGAGTAGAAGAGGTTCTGCCACTGCCGGACCATGCCGAGGTTGCCGTTGTTGATGACGGCGACCTTGATCGGAATCCCCTCGATGGCGCAGGTGGCCAGCTCCTGATTGGTCATCTGGAAGCAGCCGTCGCCGTCGATGGCCCACACCGGGGTGTCCGGTCGGCCCACCGCAGCGCCCATCGCGGCCGGAACCGCGAAGCCCATGGTGCCGAGTCCGCCGGAGTTGATCCAGCTTCCCGGCTTCTCGTACTTGACGAACTGCGCGGCCCACATCTGATGCTGCCCGACGCCCGCGGTGTAGACGGCATCGGGTCCGACCAGGTCGCCGATCCGCTCGATGACGTACTGCGGCGACAGCGAGCCGTCGGAAGGCCACTCGTAGCCCAACGGGAAGCTCTCGCGCCAGCCCTGGACCTGCGCGAGCCACGGCGCGGCGGCGGTGTGCTCGCCCCGTTCCAGCTCCAGACGCAGGGCCGAGATCAGTTCGGCGATGACGTCCTTGCAGTCGCCCACGATCGGGACGTCGGCCCGCCGGTTCTTGGAGATCTCCGCCGGATCGATGTCGGCATGGATCACCTGTGCCTCGGGGGCGAAGGTGGCGAGCTGACCGGTGACCCGGTCGTCGAATCTCGCGCCGAGGGCGATCAGCAGGTCGGCGCGCTGCATCGCCGTCACGGCCGCGACCGTGCCGTGCATGCCGGGCATGCCCAGGTGCAGCGGGTGCGAGTCGGGGAAGGCGCCCCTGGCCATCAGGGTGGTGACCACGGGGATCTCGGCCGCCTCCGCGAGTTCGCGCAGTTCGGCGACCGCGCCCGCCTTGAGCACGCCACCGCCGACGTAGAGCACCGGCCTGCGGGCGCCCGCGATCATCCGGGCTGCCTCGCGGATCTGCTTGCCGTGCGGTCGGGCGGTCGGGCGGTAGCCCGGCAGCCGCAGCTCCGGCGGCCAGGAGAACGAGGTGGTCTCCTGAAGCACGTCCTTGGGGATGTCGACGAGCACCGGGCCCGGTCGGCCGGTGGACGCCAGGTGGAACGCCTCCGCGATCGTTCTCGGGATGTCGGCGGGGTCGGTGACCAGGAAGTTGTGCTTGGTGACGGGCTGGGTGATGCCGCAGATGTCGGCTTCCTGGAACGCGTCGGTGCCGATCAGGCCCCTCGACTGCTGCCCGGTGATCGCGACCAGCGGAACCGAGTCCATGTTCGCGTCGGCGATCGGGGTGACGAGGTTGGTCGCCCCGGGACCCGAGGTCGCCATGCACACGCCGACCTTGCCGGTGGCCTGCGCGTAGCCGGTGGCCGCGTGTCCCGCGCCCTGCTCGTGGCGCACCAGGATGTGACGCACCTTCTCCGAGTCCAGAAGCGGATCGTAGGCGGGGAGGATGGTTCCGCCCGGAATGCCGAAGACGACCTCGCAGCCCACCGATTCGAGCGAACGGACCAGCGATTGCGCGCCGGTCACCTGCACGGGGACCCCGTGCGGTGGGGCGGGCTTCGGCCTGGCGTAATCGGCGGGCGAGGGGACCGGGACTGGTTTCGAGGTTGCGCTGGTCATTCGATCTGCCTCGTGGGGTATCGGTTGCGGGGCGGGCAACAAAAAACCCCCGGCGGCATGGAGCCGCTCGAGGGTTGGCGCGTCGACGCTGGAGGAGCCCTAGGCGTCGGCGCGCCAGGGAAGTACGAGAATGTTCGTCAGTCGCAGCACGCCGAGTACGGTAACCGCCTGTGCACGAGGGCGTCAACTCTACGGGATGAACTTCCCGGATATTGGACACGACCGGGTGGCGAAGAATGGCATCACCGCAGGTGGGTGCGGTAAAGAGACCGTCCACGGACCGCCTCGTCTGACGAGACGGGCGCCGGTGCGAAAATCGGCGGCATGAGCGACACGACCGCGCGGCAGGCCCCCGACCAGCAGCAGCGGGAGCTCTTCCGCATCAGCCCGATCGCCTTGTTCGGCGCGGCGGCCCTCGCGTGGTGCGCGACGCCCTTCGCCTTCGGGGCTCCGGGTCTCCAGCTCGTCTATCTCCTGCCGATCGGCCTGGCCTGGTGGGTGATCCGGCGCCGCACCACGGTGGACGCGACGGGAATCCAGGTGCGCGATGTCTTCGGCGGCGCCCGCGTCGACTGGTCGCAGGTCCGCGGCCTCCGACTGGCCAAGAACTCGACCGTGCACGTGGTGCGCGAGGAAGGCGGCGAGGTCCGGCTGCCCACCGTCCGACCGCGTGACCTGCCGAGACTCGCCGCGCTGAGCGGCGGGCGGCTGCCCGACCCGACGGCGGGCGAGGCGAGTGCGGCCGAGCCGACTGGCCCGGAGGCGGCTGCCCCGGGGACGACGGCCCCCGAGACGACGGCCCCGGCGGCGGACCGGCCGGAGACCGCCGTTCCCGAGGCCGAGGCCGAGGCCGCGCCCGAGGGGCAGGCGAGCGCCCCCGAGGCAACCGGGCCGGATTCCCCCGCCGCCCCGACGACGGAGCAGGCAACTGCCGAGCAGGCGCCGGAGCAGGCAGCAGCCGAGCAGCCTGCGAGGGAGCAGACGGCGCAGCGAACCGAGTAGCGACGGCAGGTCGAGCCTGGGGACCGTGCCGTGCTCAGGGTCGACTCCCCCGCCGTGCGCCGCACCCGCCGCTACGCGTCCCCGAGCGCCCAGACGCGCCACCCCTGCCTGCGCGAACACGAATGCACTGGGAGGCGTCTCGGGCCGCCGGGGGCGCATCATGCCTCTCACCAGGGCTTCCGGCCGCCGTCCTCGCCGGGGGTAGGCTCGGGTACATCGCCGAGCCTGCGGCCCTCACCAGGGCCTGGCGGCGATTCGCCGAACCCGTGGCGATTCTCGAAGCTCACCACCACGTCTCCTCGGAGAAGCCGTGCCTCAGCTACGTTCACGCATCACCACCCACGGCCGTAACGCGACCGGCGCCCGCGCGCTGTGGCGCGCCACCGGCATGACCGACGGTGACTTCGGCAAGCCGATCGTGGCGATCGCCAACTCCTACACGCAGTTCGTGCCCGGTCACGTGCACCTTCGGGACCTCGGTGACGTCGTCGCGGGTGCGGTGCGCGAGGCGGGCGGGGTGCCCCGCGAGTTCCACACGATCGCGGTGGACGACGGCATCGCCATGGGGCACAGCGGGATGTTGTACTCCCTGCCCTCGCGCGAGGTGATCGCCGACGCGGTGGAGTACATGGTCGAGGGACACCAGGCCGACGCGCTCGTCTGCATCTCCAACTGCGACAAGATCACGCCGGGGATGCTGAACGCCGCGATGCGGCTGAACATCCCCACGGTCTTCGTCTCCGGCGGGCCGATGGAGGCGGGCAAGGCGGTGGTGGTCGACGGCGTCGCGCAGGCCCCGACCGACCTGATCACCGCGATCTCCGCATCGGCCAACTCCCAGGTCGACGAGGCCGGGCTCAGCCAGGTCGAGCTGGCGGCCTGCCCGACCTGCGGTTCCTGCTCCGGGATGTTCACCGCGAACTCGATGAACTGCCTGACCGAGGCGCTGGGGCTGGCCCTGCCGGGCAACGGCTCGACGCTGGCCACGCACGCCGCACGGCGGGAGCTGTTCCTGGCGGCGGGCCGCACGGTCGTCGAGATCTCGAAGCGCTGGTACGAGCAGGACGACGACTCGGTGCTCCCGAGGTCGCTGGCGAACAAGGACGCGTTCGAGAACGCCATGGCGCTGGACATGGCGATGGGCGGTTCCACGAACACGGTGCTGCACGTCCTGGCCGCCGCGCAGGAGGGCGAGATCGACTTCTCGCTCGCCGACATCGAGGCGATCAGCCGCCGGGTGCCGTGCTTGTCGAAGGTGTCGCCGAACTCGGACTATCACATGGAGGACGTGCATCGCGCGGGCGGCATTCCGGCGATCCTCGGTGAGCTGTACCGGGGCGGGATGCTCAACGAGGACGTCCGCTCGGTGCACAGCCCCTCGCTGCGCGAGTGGCTCGGGGAATGGGACATCCGCAGCGGCGAGGCCTCCGAGCAGGCGATCGAGCTGTTCCACGCCGCGCCGGGCGGCGTGCGCACCACCGAGGCCTTCTCGACGGAGAACCGCTGGTCCTCGCTCGACGTCGACGCCGAGGGCGGCTGCATCCGGGACGCCGCGCACGCCTACACGGCCGACGGCGGCCTGGCGGTGCTGCGCGGGAACCTCGCCGTGGACGGCGCCGTGATCAAGACGGCGGGCATCGACGAGGAGCTGTGGCACTTCGAGGGCCCGGCGCGGGTCGTGGAGAGCCAGGAGCAGGCCGTCGAGGCGATCCTGAGCAAGACGATCCAGGCCGGTGAGGTGCTGGTCGTCCGCTACGAGGGCCCCTCCGGCGGGCCGGGGATGCAGGAGATGCTGCATCCGACCGCGTTCCTCAAGGGCACCGGCATGGGCAAGAAGTGCGCGCTGATCACCGACGGCCGGTTCTCCGGCGGTTCCTCGGGCATCTCGGTGGGGCACGTCTCCCCCGAGGCGGCCGACGGCGGCGACATCGGCCTGGTGCAGGACGGCGACCGGATCGTCATCGACGTCCGCGAGCGACGGTTGGAACTGCTGGTCGACCCGGCGGTCCTCGCCGAGCGCCGCGCCAAGATGGACGCGAGCGAGCGGCCGTGGCAGCCGGTGGACCGGCAGCGACACGTATCCACGGCGTTGCGCGCCTACGCGAAGCTGGCCACCTCGGCCTCAATGGGCGCGGTGCGCGACGTCAATCGGTGAGGCGGGCGGGCTTGGTGCGAAGGTCGGCACGCTCCACCAGCCTGTTCAGTCGCGGCCATCGGACTCGACGATCGATTGAACAGTGGTCAACCCACGACGGATGGCCGTTGCCTCCATACGCCAAGTAGTTGAGGATATACACCATGTGGCATGGATACGTGGAGAAGCACGCGCTGACTGATAGCGGCCGCAAGCGCGATGGCGTGGACGCCAGACGCGCCAGGGAGCCCCAGGTGGTCCTGAACTCCCCAGAGGAGGTCTCGGACTGGATCAGTCGCACCCGGATCATGCTGGCCAAGGACGCCGATCCTGCGGCACAGGCGAAGAACGCCCTGATGCTCTCGGACCAGAAGACATACCTCAGCGCGGCGCGTAAAGGTGGCAGCGTCTACTCCAGCGTCCAGGCCACCCAGACCGAGACCTGGGATATCTGTGCGGAAGCGGCACCATGATCAAGGCCGATGAGTCTTGTCCCGCAGGTGCGGGTGGCCACACGTATTCCGAGGTCAAAGGCACGTGGCGCTGCACCAGATGCGGTCAGCCGATGTGACGAACAGCAAGGCCTGAACACAGCCGAGGGGCGGCTTCGACGGACTCCGGTTCGACGAAGCCGCCCTTCGCGCTGCTGGCGACCCATCTCGGTAACACGGTCATTCCAGCCAGACGAGTTCGACGCGACGTCCCGCGCCGGTGCCGAGGCCGACCGAGTCCTCCGCGCGCCCCGAAGTCGCGAACAGGGTGCCGTCGGGATGGCAGAGCACGGACCGCCTCCCCATGGACAGGCCCCAGGCGAACACCACCGGGCCGTCGATGTCGTCCCGCAGCTCCCGCAGGGCGAACCTCCTCGGCTCGTTCACCCGCGTGATCACCTCCTCGGCGAGGTGACCCGAGTGCCGCGCCCGGCTGGGCGACGGCCGGTGCTCCTCGGCCGCCGCCGGGATCGCCATATCGTCATCCGGTGTCATCGGCACACTCCCCTTCATCTCGATTGCGATGCGTGTCACAGTACTCGCACTAATATAAATAGTTACTCACTCAATCGTGTAATTGATCTAGGAGACGACCCGGTGGTTGGCTCTGGACGACCACCATCCACGCCAAGCCAGGGAGCACACGAATGGCACCGGAGTCGCCGACCATCGCAATCTGGGAACTGGGACTCCGGCTGCGCGAACGGCGCTACCTCCTCGGGCTCACCGCCACCGAGTCGGGCAGGCTGGCCCGCTGCACTCAGGCACACGTCTCGGAGATCGAACGCGGCCGCACCCGAGCCACCAAGGACAAGCTGACCCGCCTGATCAAGGCATACGAGTTCGACGCCGACGAGACGGCCGAGCTGTGGAAGCTGCACGAACACGGCGGACAGCGCGGCTGGTGGAACAAGTACACCGGGATCTTCAGCAATGAGCTCCTGCGGTTCTTCGGCTACGAGCACGGCGCGGAGAGCGTGCGGACCTACAGCGGCGGGTTGATTCCCGGCCTGTTGCAGACCGAGGAGTACATCCGCGCCGTCATCCGAGGCGCCGCGCCGAACCTACGGTTGTCCGAGGAGGAGCTGCGCGTCACCGCCAGGAAGACGCGGCAGCAACGACTCGCTGGCGACGATCCACTGCACCTGACCGCCGTGATCAGCGAGGCGACCTTGCGGCAGCGCGTCGGCGGCATTGCCGTACTCCACGGTCAGCTCGAACACCTCATGACGCTCATGGAACAACATTCGGAGAACCTGGACGTTCGCGTGATCCCTTTCACGGCGGGCGGCTTCGACGCACTCGACGGCTCCAGCTTCCATCTCGTAGGTTTCGCGAGCCCACGGCTGCCGACGCTGGCATGGCAGGAGACGATCACGTCCACTGCGCTGATCGATCACACGATGACCGTCCGGGAGTACACTCTGGCCTATCACCAGGCAGAAGAGCGCGCACTCGATCGCGAGGAATCCCTTCGCCTGATACGGGACGCCGCCAAGGAGTTGTCGTGATCAGCAGGTCTTCGAGCAGCCGGCCACACGACGCACAGTGGATCAAGTCCACCCGCAGTACGAACAACGGCCACTGCGTCGAGATGCGCTTAAGCCGGCAGACCGTCGCCGTCCGCGACTCCAAGAACCCCGACGGCGCCGAACTCACCTTCCCGGCCACGGCATTCGGCGCCTTCCTCGCCGCCCTCAAGAACCGCTGAGCCCGACTCGCCGCACGCGCCCCGCCGTCGGGCGCAGGCGCAGAGGCCGCCGACGCGTGTCTCGGGGTGCCGCATGCGCGTCGCCGGCCGAATCGCCGTCAGCGTCAGTTGGGCGCAAGTACCCCCGCCCGTTCCGGGTCGAAGCTCTGATAGCGCAGGCCGCCGTCGGAGGTCAGCGTCAACACCGTGCTCCTGGGCTCCACGCACTCGAACCCCTCGTTCGCGGTGCCCTGGTCCTCCTCGGTGAGGCTGATCTGTCCCTCGGCCGCGTGTTCGAACGTCAGCGTCGCCGCGCAGCCGCCCTCCGGCCGCAGGAACTCGCCGATCTCCTCGCCCGCCCCGCCGTTGGTCAGAGTCAGCTCGACGTCCACCGGTTCGGCGTCCTCGTCCTCGTCCTCGCCTGCGGGCAGCACGCTGCCTGCCCACTCGCCCGCGAAGCCTGCGGGGAGCGAGTCGAGGGCGGTCGCGAAGGTTCCGGACCGCTGCGGGTCATCGCTCGTGTAGCGGATCGTCCCGTCGGCCAGCAGGTCCACGGTCGTCGTCTCGGGCTCCGCGCAGTCCTCGTCGTCGTGCTCGGTCTCCAGGTCACGCTCATGGAATTCGAGCCGGGTGGCGGTGGCGGCGTCCAGGATGAGCGCCGCCGAACATCCGGAGACGGGCCGGGTGAAGGTGCCGACACTGCCGCCGACGTTCCCACCGGTGAGGCTGATGGTGGCGAACGCCGACTGTGAGTCGCCGTCGACGGTCTCGACCAGACCCGCCCAGTCGCCGATGAAGGCTCCCGGGACCTCCCCCACCGCAGCGTCATCGACCGGGGCGTCGTCGACCGGATCGGTCCCGCCGCCGCTGTCCCGATCGTCCTGGGCCGACCCGGTGCCCGGCACGGCCAGGCCGCCGCGCTGGCCCTGGCCGAGCAGGAAGGCGACTGCGGCGACGGCGACGACCACCAGCAGTGCCGCGACCGCGGTCAGCACCGCCGCACGTCGACGACCCGACGACCGGGGCGGTGCCGGTGCAGGCAGCGGCCCGGACGCCGAGGCCGCGGTGGGATGCATGGTCCTGGGCACGGGATGGAAACCGGACTGGGTGGACGGGGAATGCGGCGAGCCCGCCTGCGACATCGCGTCGGCCGGATGCGGCTGGAGCCGGGTGTGGTGCGGGCTCCTGCCACCCGGCTGCCTGGCCGCAGCTTCGGGAACGGCCCGCCCCACCATCGGTTCGACGCCCGACACCAGGGTGTGCGGGACTCGGTTCGCGGGCGAGGAGGACACCTTCGACCGGGTCGTCGGCGCGTCCAGGTCATCGGGCTCGTCCTGGGTCTCGACGACATCACCGGCGGCGAGGGCGACCGGGGCCGGCGTGCCCTGGCCGGGCGTCGCGGGCGACAGATCGGCCCGCAGGCCGCGCACCTGCTCCCGCTGCTCGGCGATCAGGTCGACGATCGACCGGGGTAACCAGGTGTCCCCGCTGTCGACCGGGCCGATCTGGGCCAGCAGGTCGTCCGGGGTGGGCCGGTCGGCGGGGTTCTTCGCGAGGCAGGGTTCGACGATCGCCCGCACCTCGGCGGGCAGCGAGTCCAGCTCCGGTTCGGAGTGCACGACCCGGTAGAGCAGCGTCGCCGAGGACGCCGTCCCGAAGGGGCCGGTGCCCGAGGCGGCGAAACACAGGGTGGCGCCCAGCGCGAAGACGTCCGAGGCCGTCGTGAGCTCGTCGCCCTCGACCTGTTCCGGCGACAGGAAGCCCGGCGAGCCCACCAGCATCCCGGTGGCGGTGAGGCCGCCGGTCGAGTCGGCGGCCCGGGTGATCCCGAAGTCGATGACGCGCGGGCCGTCCTCGGTGAGCAGCACGTTGGCCGGGGTCAGGTCGCGGTGGATCAGGTTGACGCGGTGCACCTCGCGCAGCGCGGCGGCCAGCCCCGCCGCCAGGGTGCGCACGGCGGACACCGGCAGCGGGCCGGTCTCGGCGACCGCTCCCCGCAGCGAGGGCCCCGGCACGTAGACGGTGGCCAGCCAGGGCACCGTCGCCTCCGCGTCGGCATCCATCACCGGCGCGGTGTACGCACCGTTCACCAGCCGGGCCGCCGCCACCTCCTGCCGGAACCGGCCTCGGAAGAGCGGGTCGACGACGAGATGCTGGTGGATCAGCTTGATCGCGACCGTGCGACCGTCGGAGGAGAGCGCCAGGTACACCCGGCCCATTCCCCCGGCCCCGAGCCTGCCGAACAGGCGATACCGCTCGATCGTCCTCGGATCGTCCTCCGCCAAGGACTCCATGTCTCTCCCACCCTCGTCCCTGCTGATCACGGACGGCCGCCGTCGACGTCGTCACGCCTGACGAACCGGCCGCAGCGGCCGGGCCGTCAGTCGCGCCCCCGACGTCGACGAGAATCCCCTCTACTGACGTCCGGACCCCGATCGGCGTTCCCGAACGCGCCCGCCCGCGAAGGGACTTCTCGTTCGCGGCCCGTCAGACACCGATCATGCCTTCTCGGAGCGTCCTGTTCCGACCGCACCGGCGATGTGGCCGCCCGAACCGGCCGCCGACGGCGAAAGGAGAGGCCGAATCGAGACCGGATCTCGACCTCCGAGACCGCTGTCGTCACTGCTGGTCGAGCTGGCCGCGTAGCTCGGGGTCGGCACCGAAATAGTCCAGACTCTCGCCGTCGAAGGTCCGCAGAACCTCGCGCGCGGGCACAGTCGGACAGCCCTCGCCCTCGACCCTGATCTGTCTGACGGCAAGCCAGAACGGGTCCGCGTAGACGATCTCCGAGGCGTGGTGGCACCCGTCGGTGAGTTCGACGTACACCTCCGCGTTGTCGATCGACCCGGCAAGGATCTCGATCGACACGTCGGCGGTCGTCTCGGTCTCGGAGTCCCCATACCGCGCCCCGTCGACGGTGCCGGACCAGGCACCATGCAGCTCTTCGGGAACCTCGTCGAGCGACAGGGAAAGCTCCGAGGCCAGGGCGGGCTCGGTGGTCTCGTAGTACATCAGGCCCCTGTCGAGCGTCAGCGTCGTCGTCTCGGGCTGGGGACAGGTGTGCTCCTCGATCTGACTGTTCGCGACGGCTTCGGCGAGGGTCACCGTGTCGTCGTCGATCACGGCGGTCAACTCGAGAACGGCATCGCAACCGGACTCGAAGTGCAGCACGGTGCCGACCGCGCCGCCGACCACGCCGCCGTCTTCCAGGTTGATCACCACGTGTGAGTAGATCTCCTCGCTGTCCTCGGACGTCAGGTAGCCGGTCCACTCCCCGACGAAGTCTCCAGGCAGCGGGGCGGCGGGCGACTCCTCCGTCGACGCAGGCTCCTCGGCAGACGACTGGACGGAGGGGTCGCCCGGGCCCTGTGCCATTCCGGCGCCGCCGCGATCAGTGAGCGCGATGAGGCTCACCACGACGACGGCCACCAGGATGATCAGTGACGCGGTGAGGGCGGCGTATCTGGCCGAGCGCCGAGGCCGGTTCATTCCGGGCGGGCCGAATATCGGCGAAGGGTGCGGATTCGGCCCGAAGCGCGGCGTGACGTGCCCCCATCCCGACCCCGGCGTCATCGGCGCGCCGCCGCCCGGGCCTGGCGCCCCGGAGCCGGGCGCGGCGCCCCCGACGGGTGTCGCCCCGTCCACCCACATCGACGGCGGCGGGACCGGCTGCGGCTGCCCAGGGCCAGCCTGCGGATGCGACCGGGTGCCCTGCGAGTGGCCGCCCGACGCGGTCGCCCGGTCGACCCTGGCCGTGACGTCGGCGTCCTCGGCTCCGGTCGGCTCTGTGCCGTCCCGGAGCACGCGAAGCTGGTCGTTCTGTTGTTCGATGAGGCTGCGCACCGGTCCGGGCAGCCAGGACAGCCCGCCGCGCACCGAGCCGAGGAGATCCAGCAACTGCTCCGGCGTGGGTCGCAGCTCGGGCTGCCTGGCCAGGCAGGGTGCGACGATCGGGCGCAGCTCCGACGGCAGCTCGCCGATCAGCGGCTCGGTGTGCACGACCCGGTAGAGCAACGCGGCCGAGGAGACCTTGCCGAAGGGACCCGTTCCGACGGCGGCGAAGAAGAGGGCGGCACCGAAGGAGAAGACATCGGAGGCCGAGGTCAGATCACGGCCCTCGACCTGCTCCGGCGACATGAACCCCGGCGAACCGATGATCACCCCGGTTCCGGTCAGCTCCGTCCCGGTCTCGATCGCCTTGGTGATCCCGAAATCGATGACCCGAGGCCCGTCATCGGTGAGCAGCACGTTGGCCGGGGTGAGGTCGCGGTGGACGAGCCCGGCGCGGTGCACCTCGCGCAGCGCGGCGGCCAGTCCGACGGCCAGGGTGCGCACCGAGGCGACCGGCAGCGGACCGTGCGTCCGGACGGCGTCCCGCAGCGACGGACCCGGCACGTACACCGTGGCCAGCCACGGTAGCTCCGCCTCGGCATCGGCGTCCATCACCGCCGCCGTGTAGGCGCCGCTCACCCGGCGAGCGGCGTCGACCTCCCGACGGAACCGGCTGCGGAACATCGGATCGGCCACCAGCTCGCGATGGATCACTTTGATCGCGACGACCCGACCGTCCGTGGACAACGCCAGGTAGACGCGTCCCATCCCACCGGAGCCGAGCCTGCCCACCAGCCGGTAGCGGCCGATGGCCTGCGGATCTTCGCGTTCTAAGGGCTCCATGCTCTCCCCTGGTTCGTCCGTCGGGGTCACCGTGACGCTACCGAGACGACTGCGGGCACGGGATCGGCGCCGCGTGCGACGAGCACGACCGAGTACGAGGCGAGCCCGCTGGTCACGCGGCGAATCGGGTGGCCGCCCGGAACCGACGGCCGGTGGGCCACGCGGCGGGGCGTCCGTGCGAGACCGTCCCCTCCGAACGGCGAGGTGAGCGAGTCCGGGCAGCGACGACCTTACGTCGCCCGCCCCGGTCTCGGACGCGAAATTCGAGGACTCGGCCGACACCGGCAGGGCGTGCTTCGGCGCTGTGCCGGAACGCCGAGACCTCCGGCTGTCTGCGAGCGCCCGAGGGTCGATGGCGGTGAAGTCCGCCGGGTCGGTCCCCCACGGTGCAGGCGCCGGGTCGACCGGTACCGCGTCCGGCAAGGCCAGGACCGCAAGGCCGCGCGCCCTTCAACACGCTCGGCGCGGCCCGGTGCCGATCACGTCGCACACCCGCGAAGGACGCCGCAGGCGCGAGGACTCGTTCGTCATCGCACGACCGAGATCGCGCGGACCCGCACCGCCTCCTCACCGTCAAGCCGACGAGAGACCTGCCCCGACGGAAACGCAAGGCCCGACGGCGAGGAGGCGTTCAACGTCTCTAGCGCAGGAGGAAGTAGACGGCCGCCGCAGCACCGGCCGCCACGACGAGACAGCTCACACCCGTGATGATCGGGCGTCGGTACCACGGCCTGCCGTTGTCCAGGGCGGCCCGGCCGGGTCCGGCGAAGACCAGTGCGGCGGCCAGGCCTGCCAGCACGGCCTCGAGCTCGAACCCGCCGTCGGGGGTGAGGAAGAAGCCCTCGGCGAAGCGGAGGAGGATCACGTTGGCCATGACGGCGAGCAGACCGGCTGCGGCGAGCGGGGTGGCGAACCCGAGGATGACGAGGGCACCGCCTGCCAGTTCGGTCACGCCGGTCACCCAGGCCAACAGCTCGGCCTGCTGGAAGCCCGACTGCGTCAGGTAGGCGGCGAAGCCGTCGATGCCCGGCCCGCCGAAGAGACCGAACACCTTCTGCGCTCCGTGCGCGACGAACACGCCGCCGAGCACCAGCCGGAGCACCAGCAGGCCGACGTCGGTTCCCGCATTGGCGGGCAGGCTGGGCTTGTTCCAGCCGTCGAGCGGCTCCGGCTCGGTCAGCCGCGCCCGGTCGACCGAGTCGTCGTAATCGTCGTACTCGTTGTCGTAGTCGCCGTCGTAGTCGCCGTCAGCCTCGGGCCCGGCATCCCGGCGGCGGTCGCGCTGTCGGGCGGTGTCTCGGCCCCGGTCGGAGTCGCGGTCCCAGTCGTCATCCCGGTCTCGAACCGCGTCTCGATCCCGGTCTCGAACCGCGTCTCGGTCCTGGTCTCGGTCCCAGGTCTCGTCGCGGTCCCAGTCCTGATTCCGGTCGATGTGCCTGCCGAGGTCGGGGTCGACGCCCGCGCCCGGCTCCCGTCCCGGGTCACCTGCCGCCTCGGAGTAGCGGTCCTCGTCGTAGTCCGGTTCCGGCTCGTGGCGGCGGGCCCGCTCCGCCCCGTGATGCGATTCGGCCATCGCGTGCCTGCCCGCACGCTGTTGTGGCGCATAGTCCTGGTCCGGGCCCGCGCGGCCTGCCCCTGCGGAGACCCTCGCGGCGGCTGCGTCGAGCCCGAAATGATCGTGATCATCGGCGCGCCGCCTGCCGTATGGTCCGGCGGCTCCGCCTAATCCGTCGTCGGAGTTAGTCACGGCCGGCAGCGTAGAGCCACCGATGCCGTGGAGGCGAGAGTCTGTCGCCGATCAGTCCGGCCGTCGCCGTTCTCCGGATCGGCCGAGTCGGCCCGTCGCCGCGCGCCGGTCAGCGGAAGAGGAACAGCACCACGGCGGTGATGATGCCGCCGAGCACCAGGAAGACGATCGCGCTGCGCAGCGGGAAGCGGAAGTAGGGCCTGCCGTTGTCCAGCGCGAAGCGACCGGGCCCGGCGAAGACCAGGGCGGCCGTCGTGGCGGCGAGCAGCAGCTCGAAGGCGAAACCGCCCGTGCCGACCAGGAACAGGCCTTCGTCGAAGCGGAAGACGACGCCCGCCACCGAGATCCCGAGCAGCGGGACGGCCGCGAGCGCGGTCAGCAGGCCGATGATCACCAGCAGTCCGGCGGCGATCTCGACGACCGCCGTCATGGTCGCCAGCAGGCTGGTCTGGGTGAAGCCGTACTCGGCGAGGCTCTCGGCGAAGCCCGCCCGCCCCGGTGTCCCCGCCCAGCCGAAGAACTTCTCGGTGCCCGAGGCGATGAACAGGCCGCCGACGACGAGCCGGAGCAGCAACAGGCCGATGGCCGGACCCGGATCGGTGCCCTCGTGGCCCGCCGAGCCGGGCAGCGGACGGGTCTCTGAGTCGCCCAGGTTCGTCGTCACGCCTCACAGGGTAATGCCCGGATCACCCCGACACCCTCGGCGTCGGGTCAGATGAGGTCCGTTCAGTATTCCCCGTGCACGAGGTTTTCCGGGTCCGCACCGGAGGCGAACAGCCCGATCTGCCGCGCGGCGACCGCCCAGGCCCGATCCTGTCCGCCCTGCGTGCTGCCGCCGACGTGCGGGGTCAGCAGCAGCCCGTCGACCGTCCACAACGGATGGTCCTCTGGCAGCGGCTCGGGATCGGTGACGTCCAGCGCGGCCCGCAGCCGTCCCGTGGTCAGCTCGGCCAGCAGCGCGGCGGTGTCGACGACCGGACCTCGGGCGGCGTTGACCAGGATCGCCTGATCGGGCATCGCCGCGAGGAAGTCCGCGTCCACCAGCCCGGTCGTCTCCGCCGTCAGCGGCACCATCACGACGACGACGTCATGGTCCGGGAGCAGCCGGGGGAGCTCGGCGAGACCGTGGACGCCGTCCCGTGCCGTGCGGGCCACGAACGTCGTGCTCGCGTCGGAGGCGTCCAGCCTGCGCCGCATCTCCCGCCCGAGGTCGCCCGCGCCGAGGACCAGCACCCGCTTGCCCTGCAGGGTGTCGGTGCCGCGCTGATCCCAGCGGCGCTCCTGCCGGGTGCGCTCGAAGGCGGGCAGCTCCCGATAGATCGCCAGGATCGCCGCGAGGGCCCACTCCGCGGTGCTGCCGCCGTGGGCGCCGCGCGCGGTCGAGAGCCGCACGCCCGGCGGGGTGCGCGGCAGCCACGCCTCGGCACCGGCCGAGAGGAGCTGGATGAGCCGCAGCCTCGGAAGACTCTCGGCCAGCGCACCCACCGCGCCCGCGGAGAGGAACATCGGCACGAGGACCTCGGCCTCGGCGGCCGCGGCGGGGAAGGGCTCGTCGGGCTGGTACCGGACCGCCCGCACGTCGGGGTTCCCGGCCAGCGCCTGCACGCCCTGTTCGTTGGGGACAAGAACGATCGTCGTCACGGGCGCCACGGTAACCCGCCTCGCAGGCTCGACCGGGATGCCGGCTGCCCAGTCGGCTTCGTCGAGCAGACCTCGGCCGCGCTGCCCGGCTCCGCCCGACCGGCCTGGTCTCGGCGGATGCCCGGCCGTGCGCACGCGGGATGGTGAGCGAATCTCGGGTTCGGGCCGTTTCGACCGGGCACGGCGGCGTGGATGGGGCAGACTTCGCTGTGATGACGGAGGAAGGCAGCACGGTCTCGCCCGACGGAACCGCACTGGTGAGCTGGCACAGCACGACGCCGGGCCCGCCGGTGCTGGTATGCGGGGCGCTCGGCGCGCCCGCCCAGTCCTGGCCTGCGCTGACCGCCCCCGATGCGGGCCTCCACGCGTTCGGCTGGCACTACCGGGGGACGTTCGGCTCGGCACGACCCACCGACCCGAGCCGGATCATGCTGACCGACCATGTCGGCGACGCACTGGCCGTGCTGGACTCCGCAGGGATCGACCGCGCCTCGGTGATCGGCTGGTCGTCCGGGGCGACCGTCGCCGCCGAACTCGCCAGGAACGCCCCGGATCGGGTGACCGGCCTGATGATGATCGCCGGCCCGCCCGGTGACCTCCTGGCGACGATCCGAGGCCCGTGGGGAGCCGCCGTCGACCTCGTCCTCGGGCTGACGAGCGGCGGGCCGGGTCCTGGACCGTTTCGCGGCCGAGGGCTGGTCAAGGGAGTCATGTCCGGCGGGCTGGACGCGATGCGGCTGGCGGCCCCGTTGCTGGCCGCCGGCCTGCCGAGGCTGCCCCCGAGACAGCTCGGAGCGCTGCTCCGGCACAGCGGGCTCCTGCTGCCCGCAGGCGATCCCGCGCTGCTGGCCGAGGTGCTGCGCCCCTTCCTGCACCTCGACTGGGCCTTCTATGCAGAGCTGCTGCGAGCGGTCGGCTCCGTGCCGGCGCTGGACATCACCGGGCTGCGGTGCCCGGTGACGGCGCTGGTGGGACGGCACGACGTCGTGTCCGACGCAAGGGCGCTCACCGAGGCAGTGGGCCGCCTGCCGCAGGCGCGGGTCCGCATCCTGCCCACCTCGCACTTCATCCCGCTGGAGGCCCCGGAGGAGGTCGCCGCCGAGGCGCTGCTGCTGGTGGAACGGGCCGCCGCCGTCCGACGCGCCCTAGACGACGAGTCGGACCACGTGCCCGCCGACATGGGACCGCTCACCCCTCGCTCACGACACGGCGCCTAGGCTCGAAAGATGCCGAGTTCACCGAACCGGGGTCTGCGGAGGCGTCGGGCCGCGCTGGCCGGGTTCGTCGCGCTCGGCCTCGTCGCGGCGGGCTGCGCCGACTTCTCCGAGCAGGAGCGGCTGACCCGCGCCGACTGGGACGTGGCACCGCCGCCGATGGCGGCCCCCGACAACGCCCCGCGCTTTCCGGACGAGGGCGGCAACAGCGGCGAGCCGGGCCGCGAGACCTCCGCCACACCGGTCCCGCCGCCCGAGGGCTGCACCGACTACGACCCGGCCGTGGTCGTGACCTGTCTCGACCCGGTGTCCGCGGTGGCCGTGCTGCCCGACGGCGAACAGGCCCTGGTCGCCGAACGCACGACCGGCCGGATTCTGCGGGTGCGGTGGGGTCTCGACCCGGCGGACAAGGACTCGCCGGAGGTCTTCGCCACGATCGACGTGGACGCAGGCGAGGGCGGGGGCGGTCTCCTCGGCCTGGCGCTGTCGCCGTACTACGCCGAGGACAGCCTGGTCTACGCCTACCTGAGCACGCCGGAGGACAACCGCGTCGTGCGGATCGCGGCGGGCGACGAGCCGAAGCCGGTGCTGACCGGGCTGCCCCGCGACCCGACGGGCGCGTTGACCAACGACGTACGCGGCGCGCTGCTGCTGGCGACCGGCACGGCAGGCGATCCGGCGGCGGCGGCCGATCCGAACTCGCAGGCGGGCAAGGTGCTGCGGATCGACGAGACCGGCGCCCCCGCCCCGGACAACCCCGATCCGACGACGACGGTGATCAGCAGCGGGCTGACCGCCCCGGCTGGCCTGTGTCAGGCGGTGGACGGCTCATCGATCTGGGTCACCGATCGCGGCGAGGAGCGCGACCTGTTGTATCTCGTCGAACCCGGTGCGCCGCTGGGGGAGGCATCCTGGAACTGGCCGGAGCGGCCGGGTGTCGCGGGCTGCGCGGCCTACTCGGACATGGTCATGGTCTTCCTGAGCGATCAGGAGGCCATCGCCAACCTGGAGTTGAGCCCCGACCTGACCTTCACCAGCCCGCCGCAGTACAGCGAGGAGGGCACCTTCGGTCGGTTCTCCGGCGCGGCACCCGGCATGGACGACTACGTCTGGGTCGGTACCGAGAACAAGAACGGCGGCGACCCGACCAGCAGCGATGATCGCGTGGTGCTCATCGACCGGTTCATGACCGGGAGCGGCAACGGGCGCGACTAGTCGCTCGGTCTGGATCACGTGCATGACGATGCCGGTGCGCTGTGGAGTGCGGCCCGGCAGATGGTGGCGGTCTCGGCGTATCGCGTAGCCGGTGGTCGAACTGGTCGGCGAATCGTTCGAGGGGCGTAGCGCTGCTCCGTGCGGTCGAACATCAGAGGACGTCTCTGCGGTTCCGCTTCGCCTGCGGAGTTGCGCCTTGGCCGACGGGTTGCCGATCCGCTGCCCGGATGCCTCCCCGAGGTCGACAGCCCGCTTCCGCAGCCGGTTGCGAACGCCTTCCCAGGCGCCGAAGCGTTGAGGCAGGTCCGTCCACGGCATTCCGGTGCGGTAGGTGAACCCCCATCACGTCGATCACCTGCCGGTGATCGCGACCCTCGATCACCCGTCAGGTCGCGAGAGTGCCTGCGACCTGATCGGCAGCACTGCGCGGTTCGCGGCCGAGGAGTTCGGCCAGTAGCGGCTCCTGTCCCGCGAAGTAGCCGCTACGGGTGGCTTGGAACAGGGTGAGCGTCAGTCTGGCCACGAACTCGGGAGTGCCGTTCTCCATCTGCTCGGTGACCCACTGTTCGTCATCCACGACGATGCGTTTGATGGGACGACCGGTCAGTTCGGTGAGGAACCTGGCGAAGTCATCGAGGGTGACGGCAGGCGCGGAGAGCGTGACAGGGCCGTCGAAGGAACGGTCGCCCGCGAGGATGACCGCCGCGGCCTCGGCCAGGTCGGCGCGATCGGTCCACGGGATGGGGCCGTCTGCGGGCCTGGCGATCACGCCGGTCTGCCGCCAAGGACCGAGCAACTGGTCGAGGCTGCCGAAGAAGCCGTAGCGCAACGAGGTCCAGGCGACCCCCGAGTCGGCGAGGATCGCCTCGGTAGCCGCGTGGACGGCCGCCGGGAGGTACGGGCTGCCGACGGCGCTCTGCTGACTGGTGTAGAGGATTCGCCGGGCGCCAGCGGCGGCGGCGGCCTCGATCGCGGTGCGGTGCTGGCCTACCACGTCGGCCGCCGGGTCGTTGGAGGACACCAGCAGCACCTGGTCGGCACCGGCGAAGGAGTCACGCAGCGCGACCGGGTCATCGTAGGAGCCCTGCCGCACGCGCACGCCGCGTTCGGCGAAGTGCTGCGCCTTGGCGACGTCTCGCGCGCTGACGCCGATCCGGTCGGCCGACATGCGCTGGAGAAGATGCTCGACGGTGGCACCGTTGAGGGCGCCGGTGGCGCCGGTGACGACGATCATGCTGATGTCCTTTCTGCGCACCTCTGCGTGATGGCGCACCGCACGACAAGTTGACCCACCGGGTCAGGTTCGACTCTGCCGACGACCGTAGGCAACCTGACCGTGCGGGTCAAGTTATGGTGGTGGGGCAGCGGGAGCCAGGGAGGACGCATGGCCGATGAAGCGCCGGGGAAACCTCGGCTACGTGCCGACGCCAAGCGCAATACCGAGCAGATCCGTCGCGCCGCGATCGACGCCTTTCACAGCCGGGGTCTGACCGCGCCGTTGGAAGAAGTCGCCAAGGTCGCGGGAGTGAGCAAGGCCACGATCTTCAACCGGTTCGGCGGACGGATCGGCCTCATCGAAGCCGTCATCGAAGAAGTCGTCGCGAACAAGCTGTACGCCGTCATCGACCGCACCCGAACCATCGAGGACACCGCAGAACGGATCGCGTACTACATCACCGGGATCCGCGACCTCCAGTACCGCCAGCCCGCGGCCAACGACGTCATGCTGCAGGAATACCCCCATTCACCGCAGCTCATGGAGATCTGCGAGCGGGCGGGCGAGATGAACCATGAACTCATCACGGCAGGTAGAGCCGTCGGCGCGCTGCGGCCCGAGTTCACGGCAGACGACCTCCATGCGCTCATCCGCGACACCGCACTCGCTCTCAAACATGGAACCCGCCCCCGACGAGACGACTACGACCGCCGTACCACCTTCCTTCTCGACGGGATCCGCAGGCATGAAGCTCCGCCGGAAGAGGACGAGCGCGCCGCCGTCAAGGCATAGAACGAAGATCCGAAAGAAGCGCGGGCCGCTGCGGGGCGCGAGGCGCCTGCCCGTTGACACGGGTAGGCCCGCCTTCTCGGGCAGGCCCCCGCGCCGAGCGAGATCTGCCGACCCCAGGCGGCAAGCCGAGGCCTTCGCCGTCGCGGTCGGACGGCGGTGGCGACGCCGGCTGATGCGGCGGCCGACTCACCGATACAGGCGCGTCGGGTGTGCTCCGTGCGGGACGCGCTGCGGCGCCGGTCCGTTGTCGGAACCCGGCCGAGGCAACCGGGGAGCCCGCATCACGCGGACCTGACACGCCTCGTGTTGCGACGTCGGCGGTGCCTGCCCGGCGCGGCAGGCAGGCCCGCAGGTCGTCCTGTCCGCTCGGCCTCAGGAGGCGGCGGCGGCCGGTACGCCAGGGGCGTCTCGGGAATGCAGGCCTGCCCTCCGGCGGTGCTCGTCCGCACCGTGGTGGCGTAGGCCTTCACGGAGGTGGGCCGACCGGTGCGCGGCCGCAGCGCAGCGAGGACAGCGCTGGTCAGCCCGCGCGGCAGAGCCCGCGCGGCAGAGCCCGCGCGGCAGAGCCCGCGCGGCAGCCCCTCGACAACAGGGCCGCCGCGCCGATCCGGCGTCCGAATCAGCCCTCGACGCCCGCTGCGGCCAGGACCAGTTCGCGGACGCGCTTGGCGTCGGCCTGCCCCTTGGTCGCCTTCATCACGGCACCGACGATCGCGCCTGCGGCAGCGACCTTGCCGCCCCGGATCTTCTCGGCCACGTCGGGGTTGGCGGCGAGCGCAGCCTCCACCGCCGTCTGCAGCGCGGAGTCGTCGGAGACCACCTTCAGGCCGCGGGCGGCGACGACCTCGTCCGGTTCGCCCTCACCCGCGAGCACGCCGTCGACGACCTGCCGGGCCAGCTTGTTCGTCAGTGCGCCCTCGGTCACCAGCGCCACGACCCGCGCCACCTGGGCGGGCGTCACCGGCAGCTCGGCCAGCTCGACCTGCCGCTGGTTCGCCTGCGCGAGCAGGTAGGACACCCACCACGACCTGGCCTCGTCCGGCGAGGCGCCCTCGGCGACGGTCGCGGCCACCAGCGCCACCGCACCCGCGTTCTCCAGGTCCCGCAGCTCGGCGTCGGAGAGCGACCACTCCTGCTGAATCCGCCTGCGCCGCTCGCTCGGCAGCTCCGGCAGCGTCCCGCGCAGTTCCTCGATCCACTCCGCAGGCGGCGCGATCGGCACCAGGTCGGGCTCGGGGAAGTAGCGGTAGTCCTCCGAGGTCTCCTTCGGCCTGCCCGCCCGCGTCGAGCCGGAGGCCTCCTCGAAGTGCCGGGTCTCCTGGCGAATCGAGCCGCCCTGCGTGAGCAGCACGGCCTGCCGCCGCATCTCGTACCGCACGGCCCGCTCGACGCTGCGCAGCGAGTTCACGTTCTTCGTCTCGGTGCGGGTGCCGAACTCGGTCGCGGTCTTCGCCATGAGCGAGACGTTGGCGTCGCAGCGCAGCGATCCCTGGTCCATCCGCACGTCCGAGACGTCGAGCGACTTCAGCAGATCCCGCAGCGTCGCCACGTACGCCTTGGCCACCTCGGGCGCCCGCGCGCCGGCACCGACGATCGGCTTGGTGACGATCTCCACCAGCGGCACGCCCGCCCGGTTGTAGTCAAGCAGCGAGTGCTCAGCCCCGTGGATCCGACCCGTGGCGCCGCCGACGTGCAGCGACTTCCCGGTGTCCTCCTCCATGTGGGCGCGCTCGATCTCGACCCGGACCGTCTCGCCGTCCTCCAACACGACGTCGAGGTAGCCGTTGAAGGCGATCGGCTCGTCGTACTGGGAGGTCTGGAAGTTCTTCGGCATGTCGGGGTAGAAGTAGTTCTTCCTGGCGAACCGGCACCACGACGCGATGTCACAGTTCAGCGCGAGCCCGATGCGGATCGCCGACTCCACCGCCTTGCCGTTGACGACCGGCAGCGCACCCGGCATCCCCAGGCAGGTCTGGCACACCTGGGTGTTCGGCTCGGCGCCGAACTCGGTGGGACAACCGCAGAACATCTTCGTCTGGGTGGACAGCTCGACGTGCACCTCCAGCCCCAGCACCGGATCGAAGGTGGCGAGCACCTCGTCGTAGTCCATCAGATCGGCCACTGCGGTCACTCCTGGTCGTCCTTCCTGAGGCTGCGCGCGAACAGCGCGGCACCGGTGACCGTCACGGCCAGGTTGGTCAGGGCATGGGCCAGCGCCAGCCGATCCGAGTCCTTCCTGGCCTTGCGGAACTGGCTGAACGCGGCGGCGCCGCCGCTGATCACTCCGACCAGCCCGAACAGCTTGTTCAGCTTCGACACGTCGTTCATCTTCTCGACACCTTTCCACTGCGAGCCGCTGTCTACCGCTGCGAGATCGCCGTCCCGCTCGTGGCAACGGCGCTCACCGGAGAAACCCCAGTTCGTGCAGCGCCGCCACGGTATCGGCTCGCCACCGGGCGAATGAGGGAACCCGGCCGAGTTGATCAAGTCGAATGCGCTCGGCGAGCACCGGGAAGAAGTCTTCTGCGGCCATCCGCTGTCTGCGCCCCCGTCTGCCCGAGCCGCTGCGTAACGCATCGTCGAGGGTCTTCTTCGGGTCACTGAGCCGCTCGACCTCGTTGATCAGCTCGCGTTCGAACACTTTTGATCTACGCACGTCCCGACCGGCGAACCGATTGACCTCGTCGAGGTCTGCCAGCGCCCAGCTCTCCATCTCACGCACAGGCGCGAGTGGAAGGAGCCTGATCGTCTTCTCGGGAAGATCATGCGAGGCCCAGGCTCGGGTCATCGGAACAAAGGCGTGGTCGCTCTCTCGTTCGAGGGACCCTGCGGTGTCGAAGTGGAGGAAGACAAGCGAAGGCAGCGGTCGCATGTCGCTCACCTGTCTGGCGAACGAAGTGAACGGGCGCTCCCCGCAACGGACGAGACATACCGGCTCCGCCACGTCGAAGTCCGCCCCCTGAGCCGACAGGCCGATGTCCCGCAGCACTCGACCGACCAGACCAGACAGGAAGTGATCGTCACTGGTGCCCTCGACCAAAAGTACCGAGGAAAGCGGTCTGATCAACTCTCCAACACCCGCTTCGCCTCGTCAAGGTCGATCCCGGGCAACTCGCGCCGCTCAGGGCCCGTCAGTGCTGGGAGGTCGAAGTCGAACGCCTGCTGATCGGCGGGCAGGACGAGTCGACGCACTCGGGAGATGCGGCCGCCACCGGACTCCCTCACCCGCGTCGTCCAGTCCATGACCCTCAAGTCAGCTAGGTCCAACGCGGTGTACGCCACGGGAGAATGACTCGAAAGGATCAGCTGGGTGAGCGGCTCGCCCTGCCCCTCCTCTGCCGCGGGATCGGTCACCAGCCCTCTGAGCAGTCCCAAAAGCGCCCGGAGACGTTGGGGGAAGATGCCGTTTTCCGGCTCCTCGAAACAAATCAGCCCTCGATGATCGGGATCGTGCAGCGCGGCTAGCAACGTCAACACCCGCAGGGTGCCGTCCGATGCCACCCGCGCACTGACTCGCCCCTCGTCCCGGGTGGTCAGATACGTCTCCCACTGTCCCAGCGCGGCGTTCTCCTGGACCTCGACACCACCGAAGCCCCGCACCACCGTGGCCAGCGCCGCCGCGATGTCATCGAGACCGCTGCCGTACTCGTCACGAGTGACCCGCTCGATCCTGCGCAGCACCTTCGCCAGATTGGCCCCGTTGGCGCTGAGCACGTCACCGCGTTGTTCCTGGGTGCTGGGTTGCCGCAGCGCTGCCGGATCAAGTTGAAGGAAGCGCCAAGACTCCAACTCGCGGCGTAGGGCAAACAGCGTAGGGAAATCGGCTGCGGAGGTGATGCTGGACAGCACGGTCGCCTCGGCCGCGTGAGCGGGGATCTGCCGGGTTCGCCCCTGTCTGCCCTCCTGTGAGATCGCGAACACCAGGTTTCCCTGGCTGTTGGTCGTCGTCTTGAGGAAGTCCGTCTTACGCCCGGAGTAGCGGAGCTTCTCCTCCCGGAACGCCTGAGACGCCCGCGCCTTGCGGGGCCATTCGTCCTTCCTCGCAGGCATTGGGCGTACAGCCTCCTCCAGCACCCGAGCACGCGGGAAGCCATCGGAGTCGGTGTGCAGTCCGATCATCAGCTCATAGCGCAGCCGGGTGTGGCTCACCTCGACGTCCTCGCCGAACGGGTCGACGACATCCGGCTCCAGCAGCACCTCCACCGCAAAGGACATCCGATCCGCCTGCGCGCCGCCCTCGCTGCCCTCATAGCGACGGAACAGCTCCGACAGCTCGCCCCGCGTGTCGGCGAAGGCGTCGAACAGTGACGGCGCGCTCACCAGCCTGCGGAGGAGCTGCACCGCGTCGAACAGATTCGACTTGCCGCTCGCGTTCTGGCCGAGGACGACCAGGAAGGGAGGGAGGTCCAGGCCGAAGTCGGCGAAGGACTTGAACCCGTCGATCTCGATCCGGGTCAGCACCGGGCACCCCCTCCCCCGTCGGTCACGGCCGTCAGACCGCCACGTCGGGAACGCGGTCGATCAAGGCGCCGTCGGCGGCCGCGTTGCGGGCGACCTCGTAGGCGGCGGCGACCCGGTACATCCGGTCGTCGGCCATGGCCGGGGCCATGATCTGGAGGCCGACCGGCAGGCCATCCTCGTCCGAGAGCCCGCTGGGGACGCTCAACGCCGCGTTGCCCGCCAGGTTCGCCGGGATGGTGCACAGGTCGGCCAGGTACATCGCCATCGGGTCGTCGGCCCGCTCGCCGATGCGGAACGCCGTGGTGGGCGTGGTCGGCGAGACCAGCACGTCGACGTTCTCGAACGCGGCGGTGAAGTCGCGGGTGATCAGCGTCCGGACCTTCTGCGCCTGCCCGTAGTAGGCGTCGTAGTAGCCGGAGGACAGCGCGTAGGTGCCGAGCATGATCCGCCGCTTGACCTCGGGACCGAAGCCCGCCTCCCGCGTCAGGGACATGACCTCCTCGGCGCCCAGCTTCGGGTCGTCGCCGCCGACGCGCAGGCCGTAGCGCATGGCGTCGAAGCGGGCCAGGTTGGAGGAGCACTCGCTCGGCGCGATCAGGTAGTAGGCGCCCAGGGCGTAGTCGAAGTGCGGGCAGGAGACCTCGACGACGTCTGCGCCGAGGGCGGTGAGCTGCTTCACCGCCGCCTCGAAGGACCGCAGGACGCCGGGCTGGTAGCCGTCACCGGAGAACTCGCGGACCACGCCGACCCGGACCCCGCGCAGATCGCCTGCGGCGCCCTGCCTGGCCGCCGCGACGACCGGCGGAACCGGGGCGTCGATCGACGTGGAGTCCATCGGGTCGTGTCCGGCGATCACCTCGTGCAGCAGTGCGGCGTCCAGGACGGTGCGCGCGCAGGGGCCTGCCTGGTCGAGCGAGGAGGAGAAGGCGACGAGCCCGTGCCGGGAGACTCCGCCGTAGGTGGGCTTCACACCGACCGTGCCGGTCACCGAGCCGGGCTGGCGGATCGAGCCGCCCGTGTCGGTGCCGATCGCCAGCGGGGCCTCGAAGGCCGCCAGCGAGGCCGACGAGCCGCCGCCCGACCCGCCGGGGATGCGGTCGGTGTCCCACGGGTTGCGGGTCACCCCGTACGCCGAGTTCTCGGTGGAGGAGCCCATGGCGAACTCGTCCATGTTGGTCTTGCCGAGCACGATCACGCCCGCCGCGTGCAGCCGGGCCGTCACCGTGGCGTCATACGGCGGGCGCCAGCCCTCCAGCATCTTCGAACCACAGGTGGTCGGGATGCCCTTGGTGGTCAGCACGTCCTTGAGCGCCAGCGGAACCCCCGCGAGCGGCGAGACCGGTGCCGTGCCCGCGTCGAGGGCCTCGTCCACCTGGCGGGCGGCGGCGAGCGCGCCCTCGGTGTCGACGTGCAGGAACGCGTTGATCCGCCCGTCGACTGCCTGGATGCGGTCCAGGTGGGCCTGGGTCACCTCGACCGAGGTGACCTCCCTGGCATGAATCCTGGCGGCCAGCTCGGCCGCGGTGAGCCGGATCAACGGGCTGTTCACTGCTCCTCCCCGAGGATGCGCGGGACGCGGAAGCGGTTCTCCTCGACGGCGGGCGCGCCGCCGAGTGCCTCCTGGCGGGTGAGACCCGGCCGGATCACGTCGTCCCGGAAGACGTTGGTGACCGGCACGGCGTGTGAGGTCGGCGGGATGTCGTCGGCGGCGACCTCCCCGACCTGGGCGACCGACCGCAGAATGACGTCGAGCTGGCCCGCGAACGTGTCCAACTCGTCGTCGGTCACGGCCAGCCTGGCCAGCCGAGCGAGGTGCGCGACCTCGTCACGGGAGATGCTGGGCACTGGAAAGCCCCCCTGGTCGCGGTGAGTGTGCGAGACCTCGCGAGTCTATTGGGCAGCCCCGCGCAGGTCGTCGCGGGTCGCATCCGACCGTCACGGTGTGGACTTCCGCCAGCCTGCGGATGAAAATTTCGTTCCAAACTCTGATCGAACTCGGTCGGGCGATCTATCCGACGGTGTGGTCTGCCATGATTTCGGCCGACGGCGGTGGTGCGGCAGTCGGCTTCACGAGAAGTCGAGGCCGCGCCGTAGGTGAGGTCGAGAATGGTCATCGACTCCGATTCGGACCACGATGAACGAATGGGATCCGCCGGTCGTGGCGCGGACGGCGAGGTTCCGCGCAGGCAACAGGAGGCGTTGGGACCCGTGTCCTTCCTGATCCGCGTGCAACTGCCCGACCAGCCGGGAAAGCTGGGCGCGGTCGCGAGCGCGCTGGGCACGGTGGGTGCCGACATCCTGAGCGTCGACGTCGTCGAGCGCGGCGCGGGACTGGCCATCGACGACCTGGTGGTGGAGCTGCCCTCCGGCAGGCTCCCCGACGTGCTGATCACAGCGGCCGAGTCGGTGGACGGCGTCGAGGTCGACGCCGTGCGGCCCTATGCAGGCGTGCTCGACACCTACCGAGAGCTGGAACTGATCGAGGAGGTGGCCGCCAACCCGCGTCAAGGGTTGGACGTGTTCGCCGAGGGGGTGCCCCGGATCATCCGCGCGGGCTGGGCCGTGGTGTTCGCCGAGAACGGCGACGGCGCGTTCCGACTCGCCGCCAGTGCGGCGGCACCGGAGACCCGCTCGATGAATCTGCCGTGGATGCCCCTGCACAAGTCGCTCGTGCTCGACGGCGAGGAGGACTGGGTGCCCGAGACCTGGCGGGAGCTGGGCACCGAACTCGCCGCCACCCCGTTGGGCAGGCCGGAGCGTGCCCTGCTGGTCGGCAGGCCGGGCGGCCCCATGTTCCGCGCCTCCGAGGTCGCGAGACTTGCTCACCTCACCGGAATCGTCTCCAGCCTGCTGCCGCGCTGAGGCGGGGTGGATTGCGCGGGGGCACCGCGCGGCACGCACCGACGGTGCGGTCTTCGACGACTAGCCTAGGAGGGCTCCGAGCCCGCGACTCACCTCGAGTCGGACTCCAAGCCCCCGTACGAGGAGGTTCGTCGACTCCCATGGACCGCGCCACGCCGGACGGCCTCGCCGTATCGCCCTCCTCGATCGTCGTAGAACTCGACGCGACCGGTCGGGACAGCGGCGTCGAGCTGGAGGAACCGAACGAGATTCAGCATCCCTTCGATCCTGAACGAATCGACGTCGTCACCAGGACGCCGACCGTGTCGCTGTTGTTGTCCCGGATCAAGCGAGGCAGCATCGATCTCGCGCCGGACTTTCAGCGAAAAGCGGGTCTCTGGACAGAGAAGGCACAGAGCAGGCTCATCGAGTCGCTCCTGCTGCGAATCCCGCTGCCCACCTTCTACGCGGCCGAGAACGAGGGCGAGACCTGGTCCATCGTCGACGGGATCCAGCGGCTGACCACCATCGCCAGGTTCATCGAGCCCGCAAGCGTCGACATCAGCCCGCTCAGGCTCTCCGATCTGGAGTATCTGCGGGAGTATGAAGGTTTTCGCTTCAACCAGCTCCCTGGGCGTCTGATGACCCGGCTGGAGGAGACCGAGGTGGTGTTGCATCTCATCCGGCACACGACGCCGGAAGAGGTGAAGTTCAACGTCTTCGGCCGGATCAACACCGGCGGACTCGTGCTGTCCCAGCAGGAGTTGCGCCACGCCCTCATCCCCGGCGCGGCCCGCGCGCTGCTGTCCGCTCTCGCCCAGAGCCCGAAGTTCCTGACCGCGACAGCCCGCAGCGTCTCCCCGAGTCGGATGGCCGACCGGGAGATGGCTCTCCGGTTCCTCGCGTTTCGGCGAGCCAACCCACAGGAGTATTCGGAGCAGGACTTCGACGCCTTCCTGCGCAAGACCATGTGGGAGTTGAACTCGGAGACGGAAGCCGAGCGATCGAGACTGGCCGCCGAGTTCGACGCGGCAATGACCTGTGCCCATGACCTCTTCAGCTACCACACATTCCGCAAACAGGCCCTCGGGCAGCGTGGGCGCAATCCCATCAACAAGGCCCTGTTCGAGGCCACCTCGGTGAACCTGGCAAGCCGAACCCCCGCACAGCGCAGCACACTGGTCGCCAAAAAAAACATCGTGAATGACGATGTGGTCGAGCTTCTCGCCGACCCGGTCTTCGAACGGGCGATCTCAGTCGGCACCGGAGATGTCGGTAAGGTGCGCGCGAGATTTCAGATGTTCGACGAAGTGCTGCGTCGACACGACGGGACCGCGTGATGCTCCGCCACCTCACCCTGAGACATTTCAAGGCCTTCGCCACGCTGGCCCTGCCCCTGGGGCCCTTCACGTTGCTCTCGGGGCTCAACTCCTCCGGTAAGAGCAGCGTCCTTCAGGCGATCGCCCTGTTGCGGCAGTCCTTCACGTCGGGTGTGCTCGGCTCGGACGATACGCATCTCGGCCTGCTCCTCAACGGTGAGTTCGTCGAGTTGGGCAGGGGGCAGGACGTTCGGCACGAGGCGTGGAGCGGCGCAGGAGAGATCGAGATCGGCCTCGCCGACGACTCGAACGTCTCATACCGATGGTCGGCGGGCTACGGAGCCGAGGACGACCTGCTGGAACTCACCCACAGTCCTGCGGAGGAGGTCTACCGCAGACTGAGCCCGTTTGCCGATGGATTCCAGTATCTGCGAGCGGACCGCATCTCCCCAGCAGTGAGTTACCCGCGCTCTCATGATGCGGCGGTACGGCGACGCTCACTCGGCGCGCGGGGCGAGCACACGGTCAATTATCTGCGGAACCATCAGGATGATTCGATCGCAGGCCCTCGGCTCCGCCATCCTACGACGACGTCGACAACCCTGTTGAGTCAGGCCGAGGCCTGGCTCGGTCATCTTTGTCCCGGTGCAAGTCTCTCGGCCACGGGAATCGACGGCACGGACAGTGTGCGGCTCTCCTACCAGTTCGGCGGCGGCGCGGGCCTGTCCTCCAGCAACCCATACCGCCCGACGAACGTCGGTTTCGGACTCACCTACGCGCTTCCGATCATCGTGGCCTGTCTCACCGCCGTACCAGGCAGCTTGATCATGCTGGAGAATCCCGAGGCGCATCTACACCCCCGGGGGCAGTCGATGATGACGGAGCTGGCCTGCCGCGCTGTGGCGAACGGAGCGCAACTCATCGTCGAGACCCATAGCGACCATGTGTTGAACGCGGTCCGTCTCGCCGTGAAGCGCGATCTGCTCTCCACCGGAGACGTCCGGCTCCACTACTTCGAGCAGACGAGGGAGGGCCCGCAGGTGCGGACTCCAGAACTGAAGGCGAACGGGGCCTTGACCGAGTGGCCGGACGGGTTCTTCGACGAATGGGATCGTTCGCTCGACGAGCTTCTGGACTAACGGAGACGACGCCGTGCCGATCCTGATCTGTCTAAACGAGCTCTCGTGCACGACGTCGAATCGTCGGCAGGACGTGGACGCGGCGATGGCCGAGCTCGTCGACGTAGTGCGCGAGATCAACAAACGCAGGCCGGGCGCCGCACTGGTGACTCCTGAGAGGCTGCCCGCTATCGAGCTTTGTCCTGGCTACCCGATGGCCAAGTGGGCAGCCGATACCCGCAATCTGGATCAATGGCGCTTCCTGAGGCGAAGACAGGACCGCTCGCCGGTCACCTTCGCCGACATCGTGCCGCCGGAGATCGCTTCCCGAGTCGACTATCGCCATCTCGGGCGCCCGGCCGCCGGACTGGCGGCTGCGGACATCAGCGACGGTATCGCTGTGAGTCTGCCGGTGGACGATGCCTGGACAGAATCGGGAGTGGAAGTCACCCGAATCGCGATCGATGAGCAGGAGAGCAGACTCACTGAAGACGCCGTACAGGTTCGGCATGCATCCCACTGTGACCATGTCTCCACACACCGAGACTGGTTGAGCACGGCTGGCGTCACCACGATTCTCACCGGTGACGATCTCTGGCGACTGCGCGCGGAGCACTTTCCCGATGTGGAGTTCCTGCCACGCGTCGAGGACGATCTCGCCAAGTTGGACCGTTGTTGGGTACACCCCGTCCGAACAGTGCTGGCCAAGGTTCAGCAGTCGGTCTCCGACTGGAATCCCGAGATCAGGCCGCAGCCAGCGTGGCAGACGTTCATCTCCCCAGAAGCCGAGCAGCGCAAGCGGCTCTGCTCTTTCACCGATGTCGACGGCACAAGCCAGGTCTTCGACCAGCATGCTCGATTCACTCCCGGCGCCGGAAGACTCCACTTCCGGCTGGTGGCCGAGAACCGGACCGCCCGCGTGGGCTACATCGGGAAAAAGCTCTGAGCCTCCAGTCCCGTCAGGCCTGACGCCTGCTCGTACCGCGTGATGACCGTGTCCGCAGGCGAACCGAACACTGTGAACGGCATCACGACAGAGGCTTCCGCGTCACTCGCGGAACCTGCTGAACCGGTGGTGCCCACCGTCGGCTCAGTCGAGCAGCGACTCGGTCCTCAGATCAGGGGCCACCGCCGCGATCCGATCGACGTCACGGTCCTTGTGCACCAGGATCGCCTCGGTCCGAATAGCGACCGACGCGATCAGGCAGTCGACCATCGATCGGATCGTATGCCCGAACCTCCGAACGTTCCGATACAGATCAGCCGCATAGTGAAAGTCGATCGCCGGATCGACGCCGAGCAGCCGCAGCCGATTGAGCACTGATGCGATGCGCAAGCCGCCGCAGGCCGTTCGCCCCGGCCCGCCGTTCCATCAGCACAGGATCAGTCGTGGCGATCTGGGCCGGCTCCGCCGCCGGTTCGGTGAACCGCTCGTGCGCGACGCCGGGGCGGTCGGTCAGGACATCGATCCACACTGAGCTGTCGATCAGACAGGCGTTATCAGTGTTCGGGCGCCTCGGCACGCATCTCGTCGAGATCGCCGTCCCATCCGACACCCCGTAGGGCGAGCAGTTCCTCGGTGGCGATCCTCGGCTCGACCAGTCGCCGCAGCGCCAGATCCACTGCTTCGCGTTTCGTGGCGACGTTGTGCCGTCTCATCGCCTCGGCAACCGGTTCGTCGTCAAGATCGAGGTAGGTGCGGCTCATACGCCGACACTGCACCGCTGGGACGTTTCAGACCAGACCGAAGCGATCAATCGGTCACTCCCCCGACGCCAGCTCCAGCGAGAAGGACAGCAGGCTGATCCCCGCCTCGCTGAAGTCCCTGGCGGGCAGCCGGGTGAAACCGGATCGTTGGTAGAGGCGATGGGCAGCCTGCATCCGCTCCTGGCTGCACAGCACGACGCGCGTCATGCCCCGCTGCCGGGCGAGCGAACGGACCTCGGCCATCAGGCGATGACCCACTCCCCTGCCTCGGGCCGCAGGCGCCACCGCGAGCATCCGTACCTCGAGTTCACCGTCGCGGGCAAGTTCGGCATAGGTGCTGCCCGCCGGGCAGACCGTGACGGCGCCGAGCACCGTGCCCAGGTCGTCGACGGCCACGAAGACCTCCGCCTCGCGGTCTCGGGTGGCCACGTCGAGCAGGGTGGCCGCGTAGTCCTCGTCACCCACGAGGAAGCCGTCCGCGCGGTAGGCGGCGACGGTCAACTCGCCGATCGCGGCGTACTCATCGGCGACGGCCCGGCGTAAGACGAGATCCAGGCCTGTCCTGAGCATCATTCCGCGCCTCCGTCTTCGGTCGTGGCCGCAGGCGAGGCATCCTCGGCCGCACCGGAGGGCTGCCCACCGGCCTGAGTATCGGCCGACTCTACTGTCGCGGCGATCTTCGCACCCTTGCCCGCACGTTTCGCGCCTGCCCGCTTCTTCGCCGGGCCCGACGACTCGCCGCCTGCCGCCTCGGCCGCCGCATCCGCCTCGGACTCCTCCTGCGCAGGCCGTTCGGCCAGCGGACCGGCCGCCGCAGGCCCGTCCGTCAACAGCACGCGGAAGCCCGCCTCGTCCAGCACCGGGACGCCGAGCTGCATCGCCTTGTCGTACTTCGAGCCGGGGGCCTCGCCGACGACCACGAAGGCGGTCTTCTTGGAGACCGCGCTGGCGGGCCTGCCGCCGCGCACCATCACGGCCTCCTTCGCCTCGTCACGAGAAAAGCCCTCCAACGAGCCGGTGACCACGATGGACAGGCCCTCCAGCGTGCGGGGGACCGAGTCGTACTGCTCGTCCACCATGCGCACGCCCGCCCGACGCCATTTGTCGACCACCTCGCGGTGCCAGTCGACGGCGAACCACTCGCGCACGGCGGTCGCGATGGTGGGGCCGACGCCGTCGGCCGCCGCCAGCTCGGCCTCGTCGGCGTCGTCGATCCGCTCCAGCGAGCCGAACTCCCTGGCCAGGGCGCGGGCCGCCGTCGGTCCGACGTGGCGGATCGACAGTCCCACCAGCACCCGCCACAGCGGCTGCTCCTTCGCGGCGGCCAGATTGCGGATCAGCTTCCGACCGTTGGCCGACAGCTCGCCCGCCTTGGTGCGGAACAGCTCCGCCTGGTGCAGGGTGTCCTCGGTCAGTTCGAAGACGTCACCCTCGTCGGTGATCACCCGCGAGGTCAGCAGGGCCGAGGCCGCCTCGTAGCCGAGGACCTCGATGTCGAAGGCGCCCCGGCCGGCCAGGTGGAACAACCGCTCCCTGAGCTGCGCGGGGCAGGACCGCGCGTTCGGACAGCGGATGTCGACGTCGCCCTCCTTCTCCCGCCGCAGCTCGGTGCCGCACTCCGGGCAGTGCGTCGGCATCACGAACTCCCGTTCGGAGCCGTCCCTGGCGTCCACCACCGGTCCGAGCACCTCGGGGATGACGTCGCCTGCCTTGCGGATCACCACGCGGTCGCCGATGAGCACTCCCTTGCGCCGGACCTCGTCGCCGTTGTGCAGGGTGGCCATCGCCACGGTGGAACCCGCCACCTTCACCGGCTCCATCACCGCGAACGGCGTTACCCGCCCGGTGCGACCCACGTTGACCTGGATGTCCCGCAGCTCGGTGGTGGCCTCCTCCGGCGGGTACTTGTAGGCGATCGCCCAGCGCGGCGCCCGCGAGGTGGTGCCCAGCCTGCGTTGCAGCGGCACCTCGTCGACCTTGAACACCACGCCGTCGATCTCGTGCTCGGCGTCGTGCCGATGTTCGCCCCAGTAGGCGATGTGCTCTCGAAGCTCCGTCAGCGAGCCGAGGACCTTGGTGTGGCCGGAGACGGGCAGCCCCCACGCGCGCAACGCGGCGTAGGCCTCCGACTGACGCGCCGCCTGGAAGCCGGTCCGCCTGCCCAGCCCGTGGCAGATGAGCCGCAGCGGACGGGTGGCCGTCACCCGAGGGTCCTTCTGTCGCAGCGAGCCCGCCGCCGCATTGCGCGGGTTGGCGAAGGGAGCCCGGCCGGCGGCGACCAGGCCCGCGTTCAGCTCGGTGAACTCCTCCAGCACGAAGAACACCTCGCCGCGCACCTCGACGAGTTCGGGAATCGGGAACTCCTCGGTGCCGTGCAGCCGCTCCGGCACATCGTCCATGGTGCGGATGTTCAGCGTGACGTCTTCACCGGTCCGACCGTCTCCCCTGGTCAGCGCCCTGGTCAGTCGGCCGTTCTCGTACAGCAGGTTGATGGCCAGCCCATCGATCTTGAGTTCGCTGAGGTAGTGGGCCTCGGTGCCGACCTCGCGTTCCACCCGGTCGACCCAGGAGGCCAGCTCCTCGTCCTCGAAGGCGTTGTCGAGGCTGAGCATCCGCTCCAGGTGGTCGACGGCGTTGAACTCGGTGGAGAAGGTGCCGCCCACCCGCTGCGTCGGGGAGTCCGGGGTCGCGAGACCGGGGTACTGCCGTTCCAGCTCGGCAAGCTCGCCGAGGAGGCGGTCGAACTCGCCGTCGGAGATCGTGGGCGCGTCCCGCACGTAGTAGCGGAACTGATGTCCCGTGACCTCCTCGGCGAGTCGGTCGTGTCTCTCCCTCGCCTGCGCGGGCACGTCCTCGACGCTCTGAGCCTGGGTCGAGGCGGCCGTCTCCTCGGCTGATTCGCTGGTCACGGGGGCAGGCTAGTCGCGACCACCGACGCGCGAGGCCGCAGCCCGCCGAGCTCACACCCGGAAGTGTGCAGGCGCGTCCCCGTCCATCCGGCGAAGGCTTTCGTGCGAGCCGGGGAAAGGGCTCGGTGAAGGCACCGAAGGCGCCGAGAAGGCTGACGAGTCGACCCGGACGAAACAGAATGAAAGAGGCGAGGTGGAGCTCGACCCGGCATTCTGATCGAATGGACGGCACATTACTCAACATCCTCCTCATCCTGGTGTTCATCCTCATCGGCGGCTTCTTCGCGGCATCGGAGATCGCACTCGTCTCGCTGCGGGGCAGCCAGGTCCGAGCGATGGCGGGCAAGGGTCGGAGAGGCGAGAAGGTCGCCAAGCTGCACGGCGACTCAAACCGCTTCCTGTCCTCGGTGCAGATCGGCGTCACGATCGCGGGCTTCTTCGCCTCCGCGTTCGGCGGCGCGACGCTGGCCGTCGAGCTCCAGCCCGTCCTGGTGGGCTGGGGCGTGCCGGAGGGGCTGTCCAGCACGTTGTCGCTGGTGTTGATCACCATCGTCATCTCGTACTTCTCCCTGGTCCTCGGCGAGCTCGTGCCTAAACGCCTGGCCCTGCAGAAGTCCGAGGGCGTGTCGCTGTTCGTGGCGCCGGTGCTGGACCGCATCGCCGGAATCACCCGACCGGTGATCTGGCTGCTGTCCCACTCGACGAACCTCGTCGTCCGGCTGTTCGGCCTGGACCCTCGTCAGCAGAACGAGGAGGTCACCGAGGAGGAGCTTCGCGAGATGGTGAGCACGCACCGGCAGCTCAGCGCCGAGGAGCGGCGCGTGCTGGTGGACGTGTTCGAAGCGACCGACCGCACCGTCAACCAGGTCATGGTGCCCAGGACCGAGGTCACCTTCCTCGAAGCCACCGTGCCGCTGATCGAGGCGGCCGGGGAGATCATCGACCAGCCGCATTCCCGGTATCCCGTGATCGGCGAGTCCGCCGACGACGTCCTGGGCTTCGTCCATGTCCGCGACGTCCTCACCGCCGTCCAGCGGGGCGCCGACGGGCTGCGGGTCGGGGACGTCGTCCGGGAGATCGCGCTGCTGCCCGGCAGCAAGGAACTGCTGCCCGCCCTGTCTCAGCTGCGGCGTTCCGGATCGCATCTGGCCGTGGTCGTCGACGAGTACGGCGGCACCGACGGCATCGTCACCCTGGAGGACCTGGTCGAGGAGCTGGTGGGCGAGATCCAGGACGAGTACGACCCCGAGCTGCGGCCAGGAGCGCAGGCCAGGGCCGGGGTGATCGAGGTCGACGGAATGCTGCGTCACGACGAGGTGCTGGAGAGTGCGGGCCTCACGCTGCCGGAGGGGCCCTACTCCACCCTCGCGGGCTTCCTGCTGTTCCGACTCGGTCGGATTCCCGCGCCGGGCGATTCGATGGAGGCGCTGGAACGGCGTTTCGTCGTCACCGAGATGGACGGCAGGCGGATCACCAGAATCCGGATCGAGCCGATTCCCGGCCGCACCGGCGGGCCTGCGGCCGACGGCACCTCGGGCGGGGCGGACCCCACGGGCACCGCGCGCAACCGCCGTCCCGCCGACGACTGACCCACCCCCGACCGCGTCACCGCCTGACCGCGCTGCGCGGGCCGCTGTCGCGACGAGCAGGCGGCCCGCCCCGGGGCGTCCGTCCCTGGCGCGAGCCCGCCTGCACGACGAACGAATCAGGGCGAGTCACGCGATCCGTCTCCGGGCGGCCCGCCCGTGCTCGGTCCAGGACGACACCCGACTCACGGGCGGCCGGCAGGCGAACGACACCGCACTCGGGAACGGAGATTCGCCGGGCAGGCGGACGGACCGGGGCGGTTCAGCTCCTGGGGTCGTCCTTCTCGCTCGTCGCCGAGCCGCCTGCGAGATCCGCCGGACCAGCATCGTCGATGCCGGTCCCGCCGCCCGTCCGCTCGGCCGAGTCCGCACCGCCCGACACCGGGTCACCCGGCGCCAGGCCGTCCAGGACCGGGCCGGCCGTCGACGAGCCGTCGGCGCCCTCGGTCGCCTGCGCGGCAGCGCCGACGTCGCCGGTCCGCTCCCCCGTCGTGGCGTCCGCCGCGTCCGGCGCAGGCTGCGACTCGGGCGAGTCTGCCTGGCCCTCGCCTGCCGCAGGCCCCGCCGCCTCGGCGGACGCCTCCGCCTGAGGTCGCAGGGCCTCGTCCAGCTCCTCGACCAGGGTCCGCAGCTCCAGCAGGCCGATCGCCCCGCTGGGCTCCTGCTCGGCGGTCTCCACCCGGCCGAGTCGATCGCCCGCCAGCCGTTCGCCGAGGGTGGCATCCAGCGGCAAAAACGTCATCGCCGCCTTCGCCGCGTCCGCGAGCTCCGACATCAGCGGATGGAAGACGGCGACGTCCACCAGGCCCGCCTCCTCGTCCACGAGTGCGGCCACCCGGACCTGGGCCAGCGGCAGTCGATGCTCGCCGAGGTTGACCGTGACGCCGTTGGGGTCGGGAACCGGCGGCACCGAGTCGTGGTACTCCCAGATGGTGTCGTCCGAGGGCGCGGCGGCCTTCCACGCGTCGGTGTACGGCCGCAGCGCCGTGTCGCCCTGGGCGCTGATCACCAGCGCGTAGACGGCACGGTGTCCGCGTTCGAGGGAGAAGTGCAGATCGGGGTGCAGCGCGACGACCGACGCGCAGAGCTGGTTCTCGATGCGATCCGGCTCTCCGTCGCCGAGAGCGGCACTGACCTCAGGGAGCAGCAGCTCCCAGCGGGCCCAGAACTCCGCCGCCGCGCGTCCGGCGTCGCCCTCGGCGGGCGGCTCCTGGGCGAGGGGGGCCTCCGACTCGGTTCGCGCCGGCCAGAGCCGACGAAGGAATCTCTTCACAGTGCCCATTGTGCTGTCCGTTCCCGATCGCTCGCGCGATCACCAGTCCTCCGGCGGCTCGACGAACACTCGACCCAAATCCACCAGGGTGTTCATCGCCTTCCGGGTCCATTCCGGGGTCGCCCCGGCGAACCCGCACGACGGTGTCGGCACCGCCTGTGTGGCCAGCAGCGACCGGGGGAAGCCAAGCCGATCCACCAGCTCCAGGGCAGGCCTGGCCGCCTCGCGCAGGGTCGGGGGGCGAGTCGGCTCGGTCCCCGGCACGAGTCCCAGGAGCAGCGTCGCACCGGAGTCCCACAGCTCGCCGATCGTGTCCAGGGCCGTGGTCGACTCCGTCGCAGGCAGCGTGAGGTCGATTCCGAGGGCGTCGGCGCCCGCGCCCCGCAACACGGCCAGCGGTGCGTCCGGCGCGCAGCAGTGCAGCAGGACGGGAGATCCGGTGGCCTTCCGCGCGGCCTCGACCACCCCGGCGAGCACGTTCTGCGCCTCGGGCGCTGCGACGGCGGGCACCATGCTCAGGCCCGACGGTGTCGGCAGCAGCCCGGCGATCACCGCAGGCAGGCTGGGCTCGTCGATCTGGACGACGATCTGCGCCCCGGTGCGGTCGGCCAGCTCACGGACGTGCGCGGCGAGGCCCTCCACCTGCGACTCGACCAGGTCACGCAGCGCGCCTGCGTCGGTGAGAAGGCGATGACCTCGCGGCAGCTCCACGCTCGCGCCGAAGGTCCACGGCCCGGCGAGCTGCACCTTGAGGCGGGCAGGCCGGACACCCGTCTCCTGAAGCACGGCGTCGAGCGCGTCGAGGTCCATGCGCATCAGGTCGTGTGCCCGACGCTGGTCGAGGCCGGGGCGGGCGGCGAGCCGATAACCGGAGGGGACCACCTCGACCGGCATGGCGACCAGCAGCGCCGCCGTCCGGCCCAGCAGGTCGGCGCCGACGCCACGGGCAGGGAGCTCCGGAAGGTACGGCAGGTCCGGAAGCTCGCCGAGCACGATCCGGGCGGCCTCCACGGCGTTCGTCCCCGGCATCGAGCCGATCGCGGTGGCGGTGCCTGCGGGCCACGGTGTCTTGGTCACGATCACTGCCTACCACCTCGGCCGATGTCGCCCTTCGCGGGCCGGCACCCAGCCGGGGAGGCAACCCGACTGGGCCGGTCCGTTCAGCCGACTCCGCCAGGTGGTCTAGACCCATTGACGAAGATCACCAGGCGGCCTAGCGTTCTCGCACCCGGGCGTCCGCGAACCGCCGAACGGATCGCCGACGGCCCGCCCGCCGACGTCCCCGTTGCGGGACGACGAGCGGACGCGGGGCGGCGCCGCGCCGCGTCGTCCCGCGTCCGCCTCCGGCAGTCCTGGCGCGAAACGGAGCAGCGTTCGCATCCCGGGGGTGGCTCGGACACCGGAGCGGCCCAACGACGCGGATGTCTCGACCGCCGAACAGACCCCCGGCGGGCAGCCCCACCGGACAGGCCGCGAGGCGACGCGGTCCGACGCCGACACCGACGTCCGGCGTGGGAGATCCCGAGCGGGCGACCGGCCCGACGGTCACTCTCGTTCACCCTCTCGATTGAGCATCACTCGATTTCCGAGTGTTCTTCCGGTTCGCCTGAGTCGCCGTCGCTGCCGGTGGCCACCGCCGCAGGCCGACTCACTCACGGGGGTGAGCGACGGCCGACGGGGAGCAGGCCGAACCGCCGACGCGAGGGCGCCGGCCGCGTGGGCCGGCCGGACCGGGATGGCACAGTGGTACGGGTGACTCTCAGCGTCTCGCCCACGACCCAGACAGCCGAACTCGCTCGCGAGGCCGTCCGAGAAGCCTCGGACCGAATCCGGCCACACGCGCGCCGCACTCCGATCATGCGGGTCGAACTCGACGGCAGGCCGCTGGTGCTGAAGCTGGAACACCTGCAGAAGACCGGGTCGTTCAAGCTGCGCGGCGCGTTGAACGCCATGCTCAGCGGCGAGCGCCCCGCCAGGGTCGTCACCGCGTCGGGCGGCAATCACGGCCTCGGCGTCGCCATGGCCGCGCGGCTGGCAGAGCTGCCCGCCGACGTCTACGTGCCGGAGACGGTGCCCGCAGGCAAGGCCCGCCGCATCGAGGCGCTGGGCGCCCGACTCGTCCGGCTCGGCCCGTCCTATGCCGATGCCGCCCGCGCCGCCCAGCAGGCCGCTGCCGAGTCCGGCGCGCGGTACGTGCCCGCCTTCGACGACCCGGCCGTGGTCGCGGGGCAGGGCACCGTCGCGCTGGAGATCGTCGAGGACGCGCCGGAGGTGGACGTCATCGCCGTCGCGGCGGGCGGCGGCGGACTCGCGGCGGGGACGGTGTCGGCGGTGGCGCCCGACCGCCGCACAGTGGCGGTGGAACCGGACGGCTGCTGTTCCGTGCATCGCGCGATCGAGGAGGGCAGGCCGGTGGACGCCGAGGTGGACTCGGTGGCCGCCTCCGGCCTCGGCGCCTCTCGGATCGGCGCGGTGCCCTTCGCGGTGCTCAGCGAATTGGGCCGAGCCGGGGCACTGCGCTGCGAGCTGGTCACGGACGAACAGATCCTCGCCGCGCGGGACCGGCTCTGGGAGGAGTTCCGCATCGCCGTGGAGCCTGCCGCCGCCGCGCCCTTCGCCGCCTGGCAGGCGGGGCTGGTGCCCGGTGAGCACCCGGCCGTGGTGCTCTGCGGCGCGAACACCGACTGGTCGCCTGCCTGAGCCCGAGCTGCCCGGCCGGTACTGCCCGGCCCGTGCTGCCTGCCGAGCCGACAGCCCGCGCCCGGCCTCTCGGCGAACGGCCTTCACCGGCTGCCCGCATCGGACGGATTCGGGCCGACCCCCGTCGAGCCGAGCCCCGTCGAGGCGAAGCCGAACCGCAGCACGCCGCCGACCGCCCCCGGGTCAGGCGGTGCGCTTGCGCCCGGTGGTCTTGCGCCGGGGGGACCGTGCCTTGTCGCCCTGCGCGGTCTTGGACTCGGTGTCGGCCGAATCGGCCCTAGCGCCGCTCGCGCTCTTCGACTTCGCCGAACCCGTCTTGGACCGGCCGCCCGACTCGGCCTTCGCCGTCGTCCTCCCACCGCCTGCGGGCTGCTTCGGCGCGGTCGTGCGGCGGCGGGCGGGCTTCTTCTCCGCCGCAGGCTCGTCCCCGGTCTTGGTCTGGGCGATGCTGCGCTCCAGCGCGGTCATCAGGTCGATGACATCGCCGCCCGCAGGCTCCTCCGGCGGCCCGGTCGGGACCTCGACACCCTGCGCGCGGGCCTCGATCAGATCGCCGAGGAGCCGCTGGTAGTCGTCGGAGAACTCCGTCGGATCGAACTCTCCGGTCATGTTCTCGATCAGCGAGGTGGCCATGTCGAGTTCCTGCGGTCGGACGGACACCTCCTGGCCGAGGAACTCGAACTCGGCGGGGCGAATCTCGTCCGGCCAGAGCATGGTGTGCAGGACGATCACGTCGTCCCTGGCCCGCAGCATCGCCAGAGTCTCGCGCTGCCGAAGGGTGATCTTGACGACGGCGAGGCGGCCGACCCGCTCCAGCGCATCCCGGAGCAGCACGTAGGGCCGCACCGAGGGATTCTCGGGTTCCAGCAGGTAGCTGCGCTGGAAGTAGATCGGGTCCACGCTCTCCACCGGGACGAACTCCAGCACCTGGATGGCCCGCTCTGTGGTGATCGGCAGCCGGGCGAAGTCCTCGGGCTCCAGGACGACCAGCCTGCCGTCGTCCATCTCGTAGCCTTTGGCGATCTCATCGAAGGTGACCTCCTCGCCACAGACGGTGCATACCCGCTTGTAGCGAATCCGACCATGATCTTTCCGGTGCAACTGGAAGAAATGGTAATCATGGTCCTCCGTGGCGGCGTAGAGCCGGACAGCCACATTGACCAGCCCGAAGGAGATCGCGCCTCGCCACATCGACCGCATGCCCCCTGGATACTCGCGCCTCGACGAGATCGCATCCGGGGCAGCCCCGTCGAGCTGCGGCGACGCTCGAAGCGAGCGCGTCATCACACCCGTGGGAGTTGCCTGGTCGCACACACTAAGACAGGCTTCAGGAGTGAGTGAGGAAACTATCCACCTCGAACTCGACGAGTCCGGCCTGGCGATCGCACTGCCGAGGCCAGAGCACGAGCGAGACCAGGTTCAAGGAGTGCCCTACCGCCCGGTGGAATTCCGGGACGACGACTTGCCCACCGCCCTGGAGCGAACAGCGGCCTGGTTGCGCCAGGCTCAGGAATGGCTCGGCGAACCGGTGGATGTGATCGCGATTCATCTCGATTATGACGATCGAGACGGCTCGCCGTATTACGACGTGAAACTGCTGTGTAACGACGAGGACCTGGCCGGGGCGCCGCTGGCGATTCGCAGCCACCTCCGGGGCCGGGGAGGCACTGCGGCGTGAGGCCGACCGAACCGCTTAAGTGACCTTGGAATCACATCCGGTCCGGCGACGTGTGGGGGCAGCACATCGTCGCCGGACCGGACTTGTTGTGCGGAGCGCTTCGCCGTGGTCGGCGGCGACGTCGTAGTCCGCACAAGACGTGGCTGACGGTGCCGATCTGACCCGTCAGCGGAGGAGCAATCGGGATTCGCCACAGCGAGACGAGCCGGACGGATCAGACGAAGCCGAGCAGCGTTCCCATCCGGCGAGTGAGCACCGGGGCGTGCCGGTCACCTGGCGCGGGCAGCGCCAACAGCTCGGAGAGCGTGTCCTCCAAGACGCCGGAGGACTGCCAGAGGATGCCGCCCGCCGCGCCGGGACGGTCGACGACCATGCGGATAGCGGTGGTCTCGGTGGAGTCGTACACGTATATCGCATCGATGAACTGACGCCTGCTGCGATAGCCGACCAGACAGGACGGCTCGCCCACGTCATCGACCAGGACGTGGAAGTCCCAGCCCGCGTCCTTGATCTTCGCCAGCGACGACAGCTCGGGATACCGTCGAATCGCCTGAGCTCGGGTGATCGACACTGCCACTCCACCACCTTCCAGCGATGCGGCACTCCGGCCGCGCCCGACCCCGATCGGACCCGGTGGAACCTGAGAGAAGGATGCCACAGAGTGCACACTCTACTCAAACTGTTCACATAGTGCCCGTGGCCAGAAAGGCGATAGGTTGAAAATTGACGAAGCAGGCAGGCTTGCGCGAACTGGGGCGAACCGCGGCCCCGCCCGCCACCGGTCCGCCGAATGCGTAGATAGTGCACAATGAGGCGCCTGATCTCATCAGCGAAGATCATCCGACAGTGAGAGGTCGTGACCGGTGCGCAGGTCGGCCCAGCCCGCCCGATCACCCGAATCGGAGGAGTCCGCCGCGCCGCCGCGCGGGGCCAAGACGCTCGACAGCGGCCTGCGCATTCTCTGGGAACTGCGTGATCACCCCGACGGGCTGATGCACGGCGAGCTGTCCCGACGGCTGGGCATCGAACGCACCGCCGTCTACCGGCTCATCGGCACGCTGCAGTCCAACCGGCTGGTGACCAAGACCGACGAAGGGCGCTACCAGCTCGCCCTCGGCGTCCTGGAACTGGCGTCCTCGGTGCTGCCACAGCTCAGGAGGACCTTCACCCACCAACTGCGGGAGCTGGCCGAGACCTCGCAGGCCACGGCCTTCGTCACCGCTCTGGACGGCCAGAACAGCTGCGTGGTCGTCGCCGTGACCGAACCGTCCAAGACGATCACCCACGTCGCCTACCGGGTCGGCGCACGTCACGAGGCGGAACGGGGCGCCTCCGGCATCGCGATCCTGGCGGGCAGACCGCCGGTGCCCGGTGAGCGCGAGGCCATCACCGAGGCACGGCGGCTGGGCTACTCGGTGACCAGCGGCGAACTCCAGGAGGGCGCCTGGGGCATCGCCGCACCCATTCGTCCGCCGCACGGTCCGGCGGTGGCCAGCGTGGGCGTCGTCGCGATCGGCAGAGGCGACGAGGCGGTCATCGCACCCTCGGTGTTGCGCACCGCCGAGGCGATGAGTGCCAGCGGACAGCTCTGAGCTCGGGGCCGTCCGTCGTCCCGCAGGTTTTCCGCGATGAATTCCGCACCGACGAACGGGTGTCTTGATCGAGGCCGCAGAGCGTCGAGGAGAGACCAGGCCAGCCGGACCGACAAGGGCTGCCGCCAGCACGGAAACCCTCGAACGACCGGCCTGCCGCCGGCCACCCCGCCGATTTACCCCCTGTCGGGGGACCGCCGATCCGGGGGCTGCGGCGGTACGGCGACGGTGATCGCACCGTTGACAGGTCGCCGTCAGACCCCGAAGCTGGTCCGCAACCGGTGATCAACTGCCGGAATGGCGGCGTAGTGCGAGGAGCTGATGTGACGATCCTGCCCCATGACGTACACGGCGACGGCCCGCAGCGCGTGATCGCGCTGCACGGCTGGTTCTCCGATCGCACCGCCTTCCGGTCGATCCGTCCGCTGCTCGACACCACTCGGTTCAGCTACGCCTTCGTCGACGTCCGGGGCTACGGGGAGGCGAGCGAGCTGGCGGGCGAGTACACGATGGCCGAGATCGCCTCCGACGTCCTCGCGCTGGCGGATCACCTCGGCTGGTCGGAGTTCTCCCTCTTAGGACACTCGATGGGGGGCAAGGCCGCCGCCGCCGTGCTGGCCGCCGACGCGAGCCGGGTGACCGGCATCGTCGGGATCTCCCCCGTTCCCGCCTCCGGCGTCCCCTTCGACGATCAGGCCTGGCAGCTCTTCACCGGCGCCGCCGAGAACGCGGACAATCGCCGAGCCATCATCGACTTGACCACCGGCAATCGACACACCGGCGTCTGGCTCGACGCGATGGTGCGTCATTCGCTGGCCGCCTCGTCCGTCTCGGCGTTCGCGAGCTATCTCCTCGACTGGGCACGGCACGACTTCCACGAGACGGTGCTCGGCGACCCGACCCCGATCCTGGTCATCGCGGGCGAGCACGACCCGGCCCTGAGCGCCGACGTGCTCCGGGGGACCTGGCTGGCCTGGCATCCGCACGCGCGGGTCGAGGTCTTCGGCAACGCGGGGCACTACGCCGCCGACGAGACCCCCATCGCCCTGGTGTCGGCCGTCGAGTCCTTCCTGACCCGACAGGAAGCCGACCGACCGATGGCCGCGGGCTGAGCGGCCGCCGCCGACCATGGTGTCGGCGATCCGCCGCCGGTTCGGGCGCTCCGGCCTGCGGCCCGTCGGCGGCGCGTGTCGCTGCACGCGCCGTCGAGGGGCGGGGCTCCTTGCCGACGGCGGCGTGCCGCCGGTCCCGGCCGCACAGCGGTCGTCCCGGTCGGTGGCGGGCCCGTGCGGCACCCGGTCCACGATGGGAGGACCGTCGGGACTACCTCGTCTCGCCCCGCGCCGAGGCGAGCCCGGCCAGGCGCTTCATCGAGGCGGTCACCAGTTCCGGAGCCAGCGCACCGAAGTTGGCCAGCGCCAACAGGTGCGTGACGCCCAGCGCCTCCAGTCGGTCCATGCGATGCGCGACGCGCTCGGCATCGCCGAAGAGCACGAGCTGCGCCGCGTCGAGTTGTGCATAGCTGCGGTGGCTCTTGTGATAGAGGCGAGTGTCGGTGTACTGCGCGAGTGCAGGCCCGACCTCGTCCTCGACGTCCGTCCGCTCCCCGACGTAGGTGTGCAGGGCGACGGCGACATCGCCCTCCCCCGTCGCGCCCGACTCGGCGAAGCCCTTGCGGTAGGCCGTGACGACCTCGCCGAGGTGATCGATGTCCTCGGCGGAGGCATACGGGATCAGCATGATGTTCCGGCCCTGCCTGCCGACGTGGTAGGCGGCCTCCGGCCGGATCACCGCCACCCACACCGGCGGTGACGCGACCGGCGTGACGGCCGCACGAACCCCGGACAGCCGGTGGTACCGGCCGTCGAAGTGCACCGGCTCACCGGTCCACGCCCTGGTCAGGATCTCCAGCGCCTCGTCGAACCGGGTGCGCTTCTCCGCCTGGTCAAGGCCGAAGCCCGCGTACTCGTGCGGGAGGTAGCCGGAGCCGACACCGAGGGCGAGCCGTCCGCCGGAGAGCTGATCCAGCATCGCGTAGTCCTCGGCCAGCACCATCGGCGCGTGGAACGGCAGCACCGCGACCGCGACTCCGAGTCCGATGCGGCTGGTCTGCCGTGCGGCGGCGGCGAGCAGCACCGCAGGCGCAGGCACGATGCCGTACTCGTGAAAGTGATGCTCGGCCACGAAGTAGTTGGCGAAGCCGAGCTCCTCGGCGTAGGAGATCTCGTCCAGGAGCTGGTCGTAGAAGGCTGCGATGCTGCGGTCACGAGCCGGATAGTGGTCGGTGACCGAGAAGATGCTCAGCTTCATTGCTGGGAGTCCTTTCCCGGGATCGGGCGGACCGCTCGTACTGCGGGCCCGCGACGGCAACCTGCGATGATCACGCGGAGTCGTCCCGACGGATCGGCCACGGCGGCCGAGAATCGGTGGCGGCCAGCTCCGCGAGCACCTGACGCTCCACGCCGTCGCGATGTCGTTTGGCGGCGTCGAACTCGTAACCGGGTCCTCGGAACCGCATCTGCGGCTGCCGCTGGTCCACCACCGCGTCCAGCATCAGGCGGACGACGGAGGCGGGAAACGGCGCGGAGGGCAGCTCGGCGGCGAGGAACTCGGCTCTGCCGCTCACCGCGAGGACCAGGTCGTCGGCCAGGATCTGCATCGCGAACCTCGGGTCGTCCCGCAGATTTCGACAATGTCGGCTGCGGTCGTCCAGAGCCGCGACGAGGGTGTGGCTGTCGAGCAGGACGAACCAGGAGATCAGTGCGCTGTGTGGTCTGCCGGTGTCGTCGGTCGTCGCAAGGACGGCGACGGGCCTGCCGTCGACCATCGCCGAGGCGTGTTCGTTCTCCAGACACCCCGCTACCCGCGCCACTCGAACCTCCGTTCATATAGTGCGGAGAGTACGCACTATATGAACCAACATTGCTACTGGGTGGTGTTGGTGTCAAGACGGCTCCCGGACTCGCCGGGGCCGGATTCCGGCCGCCCGGAATCCAGGGCTGCGCGGCGGATCAGCCGCCAGGAGACCACGGCCGCCGTCACCATGATCACCGCTCCGATGACGCTGGTGAGTCGCATGCCGTCCACGAAGGCCCCGGCCGCCGCCTGGGCCAGCGCGACGCCTGCGGGCCCGGCGAGTTCGGCGGCCAGGCCCATGGCGGTGCCCAGGGTCTCGGCGGCCGAGGACAGCTGTTCGGCATCGACGCCGGGTACCTCGGTGAGTCCGTTCCGGTAGACCGCGGCAAGCACGCTGCCGAGCACGGCGATGCCCAGCGCCGCGCCCAGTTCGTACGCCGTCTCCGAGACCGCCGAGGCCGCGCCTGCCCGCCGTGCGGGCACAGAGGCCAGGATCGCGTCGTTGGTGAGCAGCTCCGCGACACCGACCCCGAGGCCGATCAGACCGAAGGCGACCGTGGCGACGACCAGTCCCGTGTCGACGGACACGCCTGCGAGCAGCAGGGTGCCCAGACCGGACACGGCGAGCGCCACCCCGAGCAGCGAGGCCATCGCGAAGCGCCGCACCAGTCGAGTGGCCAGCAGCGAGCCGACCACCGCCGCGGTGAGGCCGGGCAGGAGCAGCAGGCCCGCGTGCATCGGCCGCAGACCGAGGACGAGCTGGAGGTACTGCGTCAGGAGGAACAGACAGCCGACCAGGACGAAGACCGAGAGCAGGTTCGTCAGCACGGCGATGGAGAACGTGCGGTCGGTGAAGAGCGAGACGTCCAGCATCGGCGTGTCGAGCCGTCGCTGCCTGCGCACGAAGACGATCGCGAAACCGATGCCCAGCACGAAGGCGAACGTGGCGATGGGCGAGATCCCGGACTCGACCGACTTCTTGAGCCCGTAGACGGCGGGCAGCAGCGCGAGCAGGGAGTAGAGCGCACTGAGCGGGTCGAACCGGCCGGGTGCGGGGTCGCGGGACTCGGGAATCAGCCAGGGACCGATCGCGAGCAGCACGGCCATCGTCGGCAGGTTCAGCAGGAACACCGAACCCCACCAGAAGTGCTCCAGCAGCCAGCCGCCCAGGATCGGCCCGAGCGCCGCCCCACCGGAGAAGGCTGCCGACCACACCGCGATGGCGACCCGGCGCCGCCGCCGGTCGACGAAGATGTTGCGGATCAGCGAGAGGGTCGCGGGCATGAGGGTGGCCCCGGCGAAACCCATCGCCGCCCGTGCGGCGATGAGCACCTCCGCGCTCTGGGCATAGGCCGCCGCCAGTGAGGCGAGGCCGAACCCGGCCGAGCCGATCAGCAGCAGGCGGCGCCTGCCGAGCCGATCGCCGAGCACGCCCATCGTGACCAGCAGTCCGGCCAGCACGAACGAGTAGACGTCCACGATCCAGAGCAGCTGCGATGCGCTGGGACGCAGGTCCTCGCTCAGCGTGGGGACCGCAAAGCCGAGCACCGTGTTGTCGATCGAGACCAGCAGGACCGGGAGGGTCAGCACGGCGAGCGCGGCCCAGGCCCGGCCGCCGGGCAGGCCCGCCGGACTCGCAGGCGAGGTGGATGAGCTACTCATGCCGACAACTGTACCGTCCGGACGGTACACAGGTCCGCGTCCTCTACAGTTCACCCGGTGAGCAGCCGAACCCGCGACCGGATACTCGACGCGTTGCAGGACCTTCTCCTGAATCACGGCCTGTCCGCGGTGACCCTGGACGCGGTGGCCGCCGCCGCCGAGGTCTCCAAGGGCGGGCTGCTCTATCACTTTCACTCGAAGAACGATCTGCTGACCGGACTCGTCCACCGGCTCGCCGACGAGGGAACGGCGGAGTTGACGCAGGCCAGAGCGATGGACGGCCTAGACGCCGTCCGTTTCTTCCTGGAGACCTCGGTGCCCGTCGATCAGCAGGAGGCGAGCCTCTACTGGTCGGTGATCGCAAACCTGCGCAGCTCGGAGATCGGCAGGGAGGCCGCCGAGATCCTCCGCGCGGTGTTCGGGAACTGGGCCGACCTCCTCGTCGAGCGGATCGGCGACCCGGTGATCGCCGAGACGATCCGACTGGTCGGCGACGGCCTGTACCTGAGCGCCCTGGTGGGGCTGCCCGAGCCCGATCCGCAGATCCTGCGGCGCGTCTTCGAGCGACTGCTCCACGATGCCGAGACCGCCGCCGAGGCCGCGTCCGACAACGACTGAACACCGGGCATCACGAAAACGGACCCCTCATCAGGGTGGTCATGCACAATGCCGAGGTGGTCACCAGGAGAGCGTCAACGAGAACGAACAGGACACCTCTGGCAGCGGCAGGCCTGCTCGTCGTCGGCGTGCTCGCGCTGGCGGGCTGCACCACTGCGGAGTCAGGCCAGGCCAGCCCGGTCGCGAACTCGGCGCCGCCACCGCCCGAGGTGGGCAGCCTTCTAGAGCCCTCGGAGGAGCAGGCAGACTCGACGGACTCCGCAGACCCCTCCGCCGAGGCCGACGAGGAGTCCACCGACCCGCCCGCCGACCTCGAGCCGAACCCGAACCTCGAACGCACCGCGAGCTGCGACTTCGTCAGCGACGAGCTCATCCAGGAGCTGGGCATGTCCGGGCAGGCGAGCTATCGAGACGGGAAGGAAGGCCGAGGCGACTGCATCCTCATCGACATGGCCTCGGACTTCGAGAACGGCATCGCCGTCTCCGTCGATCCCTATCGCGGCATCGACGAGTGGACGCTGGACGGGCTCATCGAGGCCTCCTCCACCGAGATCGAGGGCAGGTCCGCCCGGCTGGCCCGTACCTCGGAGTCAATGTGTGCCATGGACATCGTGGTGACCGAGGACTCCAGCATTCGCGTCCTCGTCATGCACGGCGACGTCGACCGGGCGTGCGAGCTGGTGCCGACGGCGGCGGGTCATGTGGTGCGTGCCGTGCCCGCCGAGGCGTTCGGCTGAGCCGGGGGGCGGACCGCGAGGTCGGTGCGGGCGGCCCCCGCCCGACATCGGCCATCCCGGTCGGCCCGGCCGCGCCGGTCCCGCGCTCGGCGCCGCGCGGTCGGGGCGGGCGTCCCCGAGAGTCCCGCGCCGGCGCCCGCGTCCCGTGCCGATGACGACCAGCGACCGATCAGGCCGCCATCCCCAGCTCGCGAGCGATCAGCATCCGCTGCACCTCGGAGGTGCCCTCGCCGATCTCCAGGATCTTCGCGTCCCGGTAGAACCGACCGACCGGCGTCTCGTTCATGAAGCCGTACCCCCCGAAGATCTGGGTCGCCTCCCTGGCGTTGTCCATCGCCGCGTTGGAGCTGACCAGCTTCGCGACGGCCGCCTCCTTCTTGAACGGCTCGCCACGCAGCATCCGCGATGCCGCGTGGTAATACGCCAGCCGCGCGGTGTGCGCCCGGACCTCCATGTCGGCGATCTTGAACTGGATCGCCTGGTAGGAGCCGATGGTCCTGCCGAAGGCCTCCCGCTCGGCCGCGTACCGCAGGCTCTCGTCCACACAGCCCTGGGCGAGTCCGACCCCGAGCGCGGCGATGGCGATCCGCCCCTCGTCCAGAATGCGCAGGAACTGCGCATAGCCCCGACCCCGCTCGCCGACGAGGTTCTCGGCGGGGACTCGGACGTCGGTGAAGGACAGCTCGTGAGTGTCCGAGGCGTTCCACCCCACCTTCGAGTACTTGCCAGCGACCGTGAAGCCGGGCGTCCCCGAGGGCACCGCGATCGCGGAGATCTCCTTGCGCCCGTCCTCTCGCCTGCCGGTGACCGCGGTGACGGTGACCAGGGAGGTGATGTCGGTGCCGGAGTTGGTGATGAAGGACTTGCTCCCGTTGATCACCCACTCCTCGCCGTCGAGCCGGGCGGTGGTCCTGGTCGCCCCCGCATCGGACCCGCCGTCGGCCTCGGTGAGTCCGAAGGCGGCCAGCCTGCGACCCGCGCACAGCTCGGGCAGCCAGCGCCTGCGCTGCTCCTCGGAGCCGAAGCGGTAGATCGGCATCGCCCCGAGCGACACCCCGGCCTCCAGGGTGATCGCCACCGAGGAGTCCACCCTGGCCAGCTCCTCCAAGGCCAGGCAGAGCGCGAAGTAGTCACCGCCCATCCCGCCGTAGGCCTCCGGGAACGGCAGGCCGAACAGGCCCATGTCCGCCATGCCCGCCACGATCGGGTAGGGGAACTCCTCTCGCTCGTAGTAGCCGCCGATCACCGGCGCCACCTCCGCGCGGGCGAACTCGGCCACCGTGGACCGCAGTGCCACGTACTCCTCGTCGAGCCGGTGATCGAGCATCGGGTCACTCCTTCTCATGCGGATTCCCGGCCGGGCTCGGCCGGGGTCACGACGGCGAGCGCCTCGTCGACGGCGACCTGCACTCCGGGACGGACCCGCAGGTCGTGGACCCGCCCCTCGACCGGGGCGACGACGGTGTGCTCCATCTTCATGGCCTCCACGATCAGCAGCGGCTGACCGATCCGGACCTCCTCGCCCTCGGCGACGGCGACCGACAGCACCGTGCCCGGCATGGGGCTGCGCACGACCGGATCGCCTGCCGCCGAGGAGCCCGCCGACGACAGCGCCAGCGGCGTGCGCTCGATCAGCGCCCAGGCCCGGCCATCGCGCCCCAGCCAGCAGGTCTGCCCGCTGCGCGCCCGCCGGTATCGCAGGATGCGACCGTCGTACTCGACGACCAGCTCCTCGCCGTCCAGCCGCGCGGCGGCAGGCCGCTCCGGGACGTTCGAGCGCTCGGCGTCCCGACGGTTCGAGCCGCCGAAGCCCTCGGCCTCGCCGGAGCCCACCCGGACGCGGGCGGCGGCGGCAGGGCCGCGCACCGTCACCTCGACCTCCTCGCCGCCGACCGGACCGATACACCAGCGCCGTGCCACGTGCTCCCCGGTCCGCCAGCCGTCCGGGATCTCCCAGGGATCGACGATCCCGCCTGCGGGCTCCGCCGCGAGCTGCCGTTCCAGCGCGGCCGCCACCAGCACCTCGTCCGGCGGACGACGCTCGACCAGCTCGGGGGCGACCCGCTCCACCAGCCCCGTGTCCAGCACGCCCTCCCGCACCTCGGGCCTGCCCAGCAGAGCCCGCAGGAAGGCCACGTTGGTGGTGACCCCGAGGACGCCGGTCCGGCCGAGCGCGCCGTCGAGCCTGCGCAGGGCCGTGGCACGGTCCGGTCCCCAGGCGATCACCTTCGCGAGCATCGGGTCGTAGTCCCCGCCGACCTCGACGCCGGACCGCAACCCGGAGTCCACCCGCACGCCTGCCCCGCTCGGCTCGACGAGATCGAGCACCCGTCCGCCGGTCGGGAGGAACCCCCGGTCCGGGTCCTCGGCGTAGATCCGGGCCTCCACCGAGTGACCGCCGGGGCCGCCCGTCGCCAGATCGGGATCGATTCGCTCGCCCGCCGCCACCCTGAGCTGCCACTCGACCAGGTCCACGCCGGTGACCGCCTCGGTGACCGGATGCTCCACCTGAAGCCGGGTGTTCATCTCCAGGAAGCTGCGACCGCGCCCCTCGACGTCGGTGATGAACTCCACCGTGCCTGCGCCCACGTAGTCGCAGGCCTCGGCGACGGCGACCGCATCGGCCAGGAACTCCCGGCGACCGGCCTCGTCGAGCAGCGCCGACGGCGCCTCCTCGATGATCTTCTGATGCCTGCGCTGGAGGCTGCACTCCCGCTCGCCCAGCGCCAGCACGGTGCCGTGCCGGTCGGCGAGCACCTGAACCTCGAGGTGTCTCGGGCGCTCGATATAGCGCTCCACGAGCAGCGTGTCGTCGCCGAAGGCCGCCGCGGCCTCCCGCCGCGCACCCCGGACGGCCTCCCGCAGCCCGGCAGCCGCGACGACCAGTCGCATCCCCTTGCCGCCGCCGCCCGCCGACGGCTTGAGCAGGACAGGAAAGCCCAGCTCGTGGACGGCATCGATCAGGTCGTCGTCGGACAGGCCCGCCTCGGTGCGACCGGCCACCACCGGCACCCCGGCCGAGGCGACGGCCTGCTTGGCCCGGATCTTGTCGCCCATCAGCTCGATCACCTCGGGCGACGGCCCGATGAAGACCAGACCCGCCGCAGCGCAGGCCCGCGCGAAGTCGGCGTTCTCGGCGAGGAAGCCGTAACCGGGATGCACGGCCTGTGCGCCGGCGCGAACGGCCGCCTCCACGACCGCCTCGATGTGGAGATAGCTCTCCGCTGCGGAGGCGGGCCCCAGCCGCAGCGCGAGATCCACCGCGCCGACGTGCCGTGCCTGCACGTCGGCATCGCTGTAGACGCCGATCGAGAAGATGCCCAGCTCGGTGAGCGTGCGGGCCACCCGCACGGCGATCTCACCCCGGTTGGCGATCAGCACGGACTCGAACACGTGGGTCTCCTCCTGTCCTGGGCGGCCGGTTCCCGGCGGTCACGGCCGAGGCCGCCTGCATGGTGGTCGGCCGCCGCCTGCAGCGGCGGTCACACCGTCGCCGCCCGCAGGCAGACTCGCCCGCAGGCACCGGTTCCGTCACATCCGGAAGACGCCGTAGTTCACCGGCTCCAGCGGGGCATTCGCCGCCGCGGAGACGGCCAGGCCGAGCACGGTGCGCGTGTCGGCCGGGTCGATCACGCCGTCGTCCCACAACCGGGCGGTCGCGTAGTAGGGATCGCCCTGTTCCTCGTACTGCGAGCGGATCGGAGCCTTGAAGGACTCCTCGTCCTCGGCCGACCAGTCCTCGCCTCGGGCCGCCAGCTGGTCTCGGCGGACGGTGGCCAGGACCGAGGCCGCCTGCTCGCCGCCCATCACCGAGATCCGGGCGTTGGGCCACATCCACAGGAATCGGGGCGAGAAGGCTCGACCGCACATGCTGTAGTTGCCCGCGCCGAACGAGCCGCCGATGACGACCGTGAACTTGGGGACCCGCGCGCACGCGACGGCGGTGACCATCTTCGCGCCGTGCTTGGCGATGCCGCCCGCCTCGTACTCCCTGCCGACCATGAAACCGCTGATGTTCTGGAGGAAGACCAGCGGCACGGACCGTCGATCGCACAGCTCGATGAAGTGCGCGCCCTTCAAGGCCGACTCGCCGAAGAGGATGCCGTTGTTGGCCACCACCCCGACCGGATGGCCGTGGATGCGGGCGAACCCCGTCACCAGCGTCGGCCCGTAGTCGCGCTTGAACTCGGCGAACCGGCTGCCGTCCACGATCCTGGCGATCACCTCGCGGACGTCGTAGGGCGTCCGCGAGTCGACGGGCACCGCCCCGTACAGCTCCGCGGGGTCGACGGCAGGCTCCTCGACGGCCGTCGTCTCCCAGGGACGGGGCGTCCTCGGCCCGAGGGTGGACACGATCGAGCGCAGGATGCGCAGCGCGTGGGCGTCGTCCTCGGCGAGGTGATCGGTGACCCCGGAGACCCGAGAGTGGAGGTCGCCGCCGCCCAGCTCCTCCGAAGTGACCACCTCGCCGGTGGCGGCCTTCACCAGCGGCGGTCCGCCGAGGAAGATGGTGCCCTGGCCTCGGACGATCACGTTCTCATCGCTCATCGCGGGCACGTAGGCGCCGCCCGCCGTGCAGGAGCCCAGCACGGCGGAGAGCTGCGGAATGCCCTGGGCGGACATCGTCGCCTGGTTGTAGAAGATGCGGCCGAAGTGCTCCCGGTCCGGGAAGACCTCGTCCTGTCTCGGCAGAAAGGCACCGCCGGAGTCGACCAGATACACGCAGGGCAGGCGGTTGTGCAGCGCCACCTCCTGCGCGCGCAGGTGCTTCTTGACCGTCATCGGGTAGTAGGTGCCGCCCTTGACCGTGGCGTCGTTGGCGACCACCACGCATTCCCGGCCCTCGATCCGGCCGACGCCCGCGATGAGGCCGGCGCCGGGGGCGTCGTCCTGATACAGGCCCGTCGCGGCCAGCGGCGAGAGCTCCAGGAAGCGGGAGCCGGGGTCGAGCAGCGTGTCGACCCGCTCGCGCGGCAGCAGCTTGCCGCGTTCGAGATGCCGGGCCCTCGCACGTTCCGGACCGCCCTTCGCCGCTGCGGCCAGCCGACGACTCAGGTCGTCGACCAGCGTCGTGTGCGCTGCGACGTTGCGGTGAAACGCGGCAGCGGTCGGATCGCAGGCGCTGGACAACACCGGTGCGTCCACTCGTTCGCCTCCTCGCATCGGCCCGCAGCGAGCCGAGACGCCGACGGGATGTTAATCATCACTAACCTCCGCCGGATGTTAACGGCCGCTAACTCCCCCCGTCTACTCTGACCCGATGCGGCAGACCCCGGCGGAGGAGCACCCGGCGACGCGACGACGCACCTCGGCTCGGCGTCAGGAGATTCTCGACGCCGCAGCCGAGCTTTTCGCCGCTCGCGGCTACCACGGCGTGTCCATCGAGGATCTCGGGCGCGCGGTCGGGGTCTCCGGTCCGGCGCTCTACCGGCACTTCCGCAACAAGGAGGCGGTGCTCGGCGAGATGCTGCTGGCGGTCAGCGAACGACTGCTGACCGAGGGCGGCGCCCGCGCTGCCCAGGCCGACGGACCGCGCGCGGCCCTAGACGCCCTCATCGCCTGGCACGTCGACTTCGCCCTCGCCCAGCCCGCGCTGATCACCGTCCACGACCGCGAACTCGACAACGTCCCGGAGGCCGAACGCAGGCGGGTGCGCAGGCTGCAACGCCGCTACGTCGAGGAATGGGTCACCGTACTGGCCCGGCTGTCGCCACGGACGGGGCGGGACCGGCTGCTGGCAGCCACTCATGCGACGTTCGGGCTGCTCAACTCGACGCCGCACAGCGCGACGGGCGTCGATCTGCCCACCATGCGCGCCCTGCTCGCCGCGATGGCCCTGGCGGCGCTGGACGCGGCCTGCGCCCCGGCCGGGTGAGCGCCGGTCAGGCGCGGGCTGCCGGGACGTCGGGCGGACGATTCGACACACCTCGACGGGTACTGCGTCGACGCCCGCCGAGCACCACACCGTCCGAGCGCGACACGGCCTGAGCGCGACACGGCCGGGCTCCGCCGCCGGACGCGACACGGCAGGCGGTACGACGGACGACACGGCGGCGAGACGAGTCGCCACCGATCGGTAGGACGCGTCGCCTGCGACCGGTCCCGGCCGCTGCACCCCGCCGGTTGATCGCCAGCGTCCCCGCACCCCGAATCCGCACGCGGCGGCCAGGATTCCTCACCCGTCGAACACCCTCGCGAAGATCACCGGATCGAGCCAAAGACGCAACCCTTCCGGGTGGACTTGCCGAACAGGACTGCCGATTTGATCCCCGCCGGGTCGATCATGCCCCGAGAACGTGTGGTGCCCGGTGGCGGGACTGCGGCTGCCTCGCAGGCCAGGCCGACTCCTCCCCGCCCGGCACCGGCGACTGCCAACTCCATGCGGACTCCAGGAGCCCGCATCCCCGTCTGAGTCGTCGGCCGACGCGATCCGGCAGACCGCACGACTCCCGCACGACATCAAGGAGACAGTCACCTTGCCTTCCAAGACCTCGCGCACGCTGCAAGCCGCAGTGATGGCCGCAGGCTTCGCCGCGATGGGCGCGGGCGCCGCCATGGCCACGGAGTCCGACAGCCGAACCGCCATGCCGGACGTGCCCAAGGACATCGGCGCCGAGCTGCCCCTGCACAGCTGCCAGGCGTTCGCCTACCAGCACACGGGCAGCGAGATCGTGCCCTGCGCGGACGTCACCGCCAAGGTGGGCGTCCGCAACGTGCTGGTGCAGCCCGCCTACACCCTGGAGGGAACCGCGCTGGCCCTGGCGGACCAGTTCGTCACGCCCGGCCCGCTCCTGGACGTCCATCGCGTCAACCGACTCAGCAGCGCGCTGGGTCACGAGGTGGACGAGATCACCGCCCTCCAGACCACCCGCCCGGACATCTCGCTGGACGTCGCCCCGAACAACACCGGCGTGCTGGACGAGAACACCTCGGGATCGCTGCTGCAGACCAGGGTCTGGGAGCGCCCCGAGAACCACTCGGGCTTCTCCGCGGCGGACACCGCCCTGGAGATCAACGCCGTTCGCGGCTACACCATCGGGCAGCCGGTCGACCCGAACGGGATCACCAGGCCGGTCACCGGCGCGGTGAGCCAGACGCCGATCAACTCGGCGCCGACGCTGCCGAAGACGTCCGAGCTGCCGCTCGTGGGGCCGATGGCCGACCAGACGCTCACCCAGGTCACCTCCGACCTCGGCTCGGCCCGGCAGGCAGACCCGCTCGGCGAGGTCACCGACAAGGTCGGCGCGCTGACCAGCGATCTGCAGCTGGGGAGCGACAACCCCCTCGGCGGCCTGACCGCGCAGCCCCCGGCGCCTGCCGCCCCGGCGGACGGTGCCCCGCGCGAGCAGACCGGCGGTCTCGGCAACCTCGGCATCGCGACCCCGGTCGGCGCCCTCACTGACAAGCTCCTCGCGCCTGCCCTCGCGGAGCAGCCCCCCGCCGCGCCCGCAGCGGAGCCCGCGCGCAGTCCGCAGGCCGCCGACCCGGTGAGCGACCTGCTCGGGCAGGCAGGCATCGATCCGGCGGGCCTGCTCGGTGGACTCGCGCCCGCACCCGCACCCGCGCCGCCCGCGCCCGCAGGCGGGCCGGTCGCCGACGCGGTCCAGGGCGTCACCGACAGCGCCCGTGCGCTGTCGGTGAACGAGACCCTCACCGAGGCGAAGCTGGACCCGACCGCCCTGCTCGGCGGACTGGCGGGCGAGCAGGGCCCGACCACGCTGCCCGCGCCTGCCGACCGGCCGGTCACCGACGCGGTGCGCGGTGTCGCAGACGAGGCGCGCGCCCTTCCGCTCACCGGCGCGCTGGAGCAGGCAGGCACGCTCGTCAGCACGAACCCGATCGGCGGTCTGGTGGGCGACATGAACGCCCCGCAGCAGAACCAGGCGGCACCGGCTGCCGCCCCGGAGCCCACCGTCGTGCACCACGTCCGCGACAAGAACAAGGAGCCCGAGATCAACGCGCTGCGCGGCACCGGGCTGGGCGAGCTGTTCGGTGGCGAGCTGACGCTGCCCGCCAAGACCCAGGAGCCCCAGGAGCCCCAGGTGCAGCCCCTGCCCGCACCTGCGCCCAAGGCCCCGGCGGCCGCCGCCCCGCTCGGCGGACTCACCCAGACGATCACCGGCACGCTGCCCATCTGATCGATCTCGGTCCGGGTATCGTCGGCTCATCACGACCCGCACGCCGCCGGTTCACTCGAATACGGCGGGCTGCGGGGCACACATCCTCATATCACCAAGGCAGGGGTACACCATTTCGGTGTACCCCTGCCTTGGTTTCCCTTTTCCTTTTCCGGCTGATCCACCACGACCCGTCCCCATAGCCAGGGGACTGGCCGACCGCAAAGCGATTCAAAGCTGATTCACTCTATGAGGTGTAAATGGGCTTACAGGCCCGCAGACGGTCAATATCGGGAGGTTGATGGGGCAGAATGCTCATTGCACTTACCGCCGGACATCGCTCTCGGAAAGTGTTTCTTGTCAAAGATGCAACGACGGAAGGCACACACCGTGCGTACCTCTACCCGCCTCGCAGGCGCCACCGCCGCAGCCGCACTGGGCGCGCTGGCCTTCGGTGGTCCCGCGTTCGCCGACTCGATCGACAACGACGGCGTCAACGCGATCAACGACAACCAGATCAGCGCCGTTCCGGTGCAGCTCTGCGGCAACAACGTCGCCGCCGTCATCGGCGTCATCATCCCGGTGCTCTCGCCCCAGATCAACGACTGCACCAACGCGCCGCAGATCGACGACCTCTTCAACGAGACCTTCATCGTCGACTGAGAGTCGCAGGCATCACCTTGCGGTGTGGGCGGGCGGCTCGCCGATCTCGGCTGACCCCGACTCCGCACCGATCACAATCTGAGACAACCGCTCCACCGAGTGGCGACGGCTGAGAAGCACTCGACTCGCCGTCTGACGCTCACCAGTCACACCACCGGTCCGCAGCCGGGCGGCCAATCACTGCCGGGCTGCGGACCACCTCCCCCTCACCGCCTTAGAAAGGTGTCACCTATGCGTACCTCCGCACGCGTCCTGACCGCCGCCGCAGGCGCCACCCTCGGCGCGATGATGCTGGGTGCGCCCGCGTTCGCCGACACCGTCGACAGCGACGGCGTCAACGCGGTCAACGACAACCAGATCAGCGCCGTGCCGATCCAGGCCTGTGGCAACAACGTCGCCGCCGTCATCGGCGTCATCGTCCCGGTGCTCTCGCCCCAGATCAGCGACTGCACCAACGCGCCGCAGACCGACGACCTCTTCAACAAGCTCGTCCTCAAGGACTGAGTGTCGTCTCGATGAATTGGCGGGAGTGCGTCGCTTTCTCGACGCACTCCCGCTCGGCCAGGTAGCCCCTGACCAGCACATCTTCACGTGACCAACTCCGGACACCGGCACCGCGTGCATCCAGCCGCGTGCGCCGACCGCCCTTCACCCTCTGGTTTTCGAAAGGTGCACACCATGCGTACTTCCGCACGGATCGTCAGCGCAGCGGCTGGCGCCGCCCTCGGTGTCCTGTCGCTCGGCAGCGGGGCCGCGTTCGCCGACACCGTCGACAGCGACGGCGTCAATGCGATCAACGACAACCAGATCAGCGCCGTTCCGGTGTCGCTCTGCGGCAACAACGTCGCCGCCGTCATCGGCGTCATCATCCCGGTGCTCTCGCCCCAGATCAACGACTGCACCAACGCGCCGCAGACCGACGACATCGGCAACACGACCGTGCTCGTCGACGACCACGGCAAGAAGCACCACCACGGCCACCACGGCCACGCGGGCAAGGGTGCGCCGCACGCCGGTCGCTGAGAGCCCGTCTCTGGTCCCGATCCCTCGTGAGCGGGGAGCAGCGTGGACGAGCTGCCAGGCCGACGACGCCGCAGCTCGCCACGCCTGCCCGCGCAACTCCGACAGCAGGGATTCACAGACAGGCCCCGAGAGCTGATGACGCCGTCCGCGTCGCTGCCAGCTCGCACGACGAACCACCCGGTAGGGCGCTGGATCGACTCGATCCGGCGCCCTATCGCTGTCTCGCGCTGTCGGTGGCGGCGTTCGCTTGGTAGGAAGAGGGGCCCTGGCGAACCGCGAACCCGGAAGCGAGTTGAGCCCGATGTCGATACCCGAGCCTGCCTCCCCCTCGGCCACGGTCTCCCCTGACACCCGGCCCGCTCAGGCGCCGGACGACGCGGAGACGTCGGTGTACTGCCAGGTCGTGACGACCATCGACAGCCAGGAGAAAGCCGATCGCCTCGCGGCCGGGATCATCGAGGCGAGGCTCGCGGGCTGCGTCCAGATCGTCGGCCCGGTCCGCAGCGTCTACCGCTGGAACAACCAGGTCTCCTTCGACGAGGAATGGCAGTGCGTCATCAAGACGACCACGGCCCGCCTGGACGCGGTGACGGCGCATATTCGCGCGCAGCATGACTACAAGGTGCCCGAGATCATCGCGACGCCGATCATCGGCGGTGACGAGGATTATCTCGACTGGCTCAGCGCGGAGACGACCGCGCTCTGATCGACCTGCTCTCCTGCATCATTTCCTCGTGACAGATCACCACTTCGAGTGATCACCATTCAGAAATCTCAGGGAGATCACGGGCCATTCTCGGCACGCTGAGTGGTGATTCACTATCGAGTGATACCCGATAAGGCAATAATTGTCGCGCTCCTGGCGACTGCTGCGATCAACCGGGTAGACCCTTCCTACCCCGTCGGCATGATCTGTTCCCAGGAGGATCTCAACCATGTCTTGGCATCACCTCGTCGCGAGCGCGATGTTCGCCGCCGCTTCCGTGCTGACCGGCGCCACCGACCCGAGCGGAGGCGCCCCGGCGGCGGACACGACCGACGCGCAGATTCCCACCACCCTGACACTGACGATCAGCCAGGACCCGCTCGCCGCCGATCAGGACGCCACCGGACGCCGCAGCGCGGTGCTCACCTGCGACCCGGACGGCGGCAACCACCCCGACCCCGCCACGGCGTGCAGCGATCTGAAGCTGGTGGGAGACCGGTTCGAGGGCATCGCGAACCAGGAGATCTGCACGATGATCTACCAGCCGCACACCGTGACCGCGACGGGGACCGTCGAGGGCAAGCCGGTCGCGATCGAGCGCACGTACTCGAACAAGTGCGTCCTCGCCGCCGAGACCGGCGAGATCTTCGCCTTCTGACGCGACGACGTGGAACCCGCTGTCGGGCGGCCTCCTATCGGGGGCCGCCCGACGGCGTTCCGGCACGGGTCTCGGGCGTCTCGAGCCTGCACCGGCGACGGCCGTACCGGCCGGGAGAAGCTGCTCAGCGGAGTGCGGGCGGGCGTCATCGTGCAGGCGTCGCCGCAGCAACGGTCACCCGCGGCCGCTCACCGCGCCGCGCGGTCGTGGATCGCGCCGCCGACGGTGGCCAGCAGCAGCGCCGCAGCCACGGCGAAGCCCGCCGCGAAGCCCGCGTACTGCACGACGATCCCGATCATCGCGGCACCGAGGCCGGTTCCCGCGTCGAAGGCGATGTTCCACTGCGTGCTCACCGAGCCGAACTCCTGCCGGTCGACGCGGTGGAACATGACCACCAGCGTCGCGTTCTGCGCCACCCCGAACCCGAGACCGAAGAGCACCATGCCGATGAGCAGCAGCGGACCGCCCGTCCACGCCGTCACGGCCAGCCCTGCCACCCCGGCGAGCACGGCAGGCAGGAGCAGGCGTCCGTTGCCGAATCGGTCCCCGGCGAGTCCGGCCACCCAGCGCGAGCCTGCGGCACACACCTGCTGGACGAGCAGGGCCAGCGAGGCCAGTCCGGCGACGTCGGCCGCAGCGAGCGGCACGAAGGTGACCACGGCGCCCGAGGCCAGTGAGAACGCGAGCAGCAGCTGGAAGGGTCGACGCAGATCGCCGTCGAGCAGGCCGCGCAGCACGCCGCGTCGGCGGGTGTCGACGGCGGGTGCGGGCGCTCGCATCGCGGGCAGGGCCGCCAGAGACAGCAAGGGCAGCACGGCTGCCAGCAGGAACACCGAGGCATAGCCCGCCTGATCCGCCAGCAATACGCCCAGCGGCAGCCCTGCGACGCCTGCGATGCCCACGGCACCGCCGTACAGGCCGGCACCCTGCCCCCGCCGCGACGGCGGCACCAGTTCGGCGACCAGCGCCGAGAAGGCCACGGTGACGATTCCGAACCCGAGTCCGCGAACCGCAGAGACCAGCAGGATGACGCCGAGCTCGGCGGACAGCACGAGCAGCGCCGTCGGGGCGCCGAGCAGCACCGCCCCCGCCGCGAGCATCCGCCGGTAGCCGAAGCGAGCCAGCATCCGAGGCATGAAGAGCTGGAGAACGACGGTGGCGAGCATGAACACACCGGTTCCCGCGCCCGCGCCGAACGGACCCGCGCCGCCCTCGGTCGCGTACTGCGGGACGACCGACAGCAGCAGGAAGAAACTCGGGAAGACCGCCAGCGTGCCCGCCAGCAGCCAGACGAGCGACGGACTCCAGACGCTGACGGCGCGCTCCGGCCCGCTCACCTCGTGACTCACTGCCGCCACGCTAGTCGACCAGGCTCCGCCGTCACGGCAGGCCCCGGTCCGAGGCGGGCGCAGTGGGCAGGCGGCGTTACCGTGACCTGCATGGGACGACAGCGGCAGCGTTGGCCCCGCCGGGTGTACGGGGTCGGCGCGGAGCCAGATCCCCGGTTCAGCCTGGCCAACGAGCGCACCTTCCTCGCCTGGCTGCGGACCGCGATGGCGTTGACGGCGGGCGGTGTCGGGCTGGACGTCCTCGCACCGGAGCAGACGTCGTACCTGGTGCTGGCCGTCGGGCTCGTGCTGACCGGAATGGCGATGAGCGTGTTCGGACTGCTCCGATGGATGTCGGCCGAGCGGGCGCTGCGCACGGGCGCGCCGCTGCCCGCCCTGTCCGCGGGCGTGCTGTTGGTGGGCGTGACGCTGGTGTTCGGCGTGTTCATCGTCGTCGTGCTGGTCGCGAACCGATGACCGCACGTCCTCGAGACGAGGTGTGGGATCTCGCACAGGCCGAGCGGACGGCATTGTCCTGGCGCCGGACCGCACTGGCCTTCGTGATCCTGGCGCTCGCGCTGGTCCGGCTGGTGGCGGGCGTCGGCGTGCCTGCCGCGTCGATGCTGGCGGCGCTGTGCGCGGCAGGCGTGGGCGCACTCCTGGTGCTGACGCTGCGGCGTTATCGCCGGACGACGGAGCGGCTGCACCGTGCCGAGCCGCTGCCCAGCGGCAGGCTCCCCCTGCTGTTCACGCTCGCGACGGTGCTACTCGGGCTGCTCGGGGCGGGCTGGATCATCCTGATCTGATCTCCCCTCGGGTAGGGCGACGCGCGGCCTCGAGACGCGAGGACGCCATCGAGCGGTCTGCGGAGTCGTAGCGGCGACGGCGGGCTTCCGGCGCCGGTCGAACCGTCGGCTCGGCGCCGGAAGGCACCGGCCGCGCGCCGGGCAGACGGTGGCCTCCGCAGACGGTGGCCTCCGCAGGCGGTGGCGGACCGGGCACGAGGTCTGGTGACGCGCCGCGAACGACGTGGGCACGGCACACCGGATTCGCAGGCGGCGGGAGACGGCATCATGCGGCCGGCCGCCACCCGCGAGTCCACACCGGCCGAACACCCGCATCACGAGACAACCGCAGACCCGGCAGCGGCGCAGCACGCACGAGGCGGTGCCGACGTCGCGCGCTGGGCGCCGCCTGCCGCTGCCCGAGTCGGCCCGTGCTCAGGTCCCGACGCTCAGAGCCTGTCTTCGATCCCCACTTTCCTGTTGCGCGGGGCAGGCAGCGGCGATCTGCGGCGTTGTCGTCAGTCAACATCACTTTCGTTATGCCTCCTTCCTCCGCCTGGCAGCTCAGCCACGCTGATCTCCGCTCACGACTCCAGGAGGATCAAGGACAGGCTCTCAGGCGGTTCAGCGCGGCGAGGGCGGCGGCGGTGAAGCGCGGTGATCGGGCGCGGGTCGCGATCGTGTGTGCCTGTCGGTAGTGGTCTGCTGCCCGTTCGACCTGTCCCAGGGCGGCGGCGAGGTGACCGAGGTGTTGTGCGGTGGGGCCGAGGGTGAGCAGCCCGCTGCCTGCCCCCGCGAGTTCTCCTGCAGCCGGGAGCAGTCGTTCATAGAGCCGTGCCATCGTCGGCCGGTCGGCTGCCCTGATCGCGATCATGGCGTGCAGGCAGGTACGCGCCTCGAACAGCAGATCGGGTGGGGAGTCCGGCACCCTGCCTGCGACGTCGAGCGTCCGAGAGCCCTCGGCACCGCCCCGCGTTCCGTCGGTGGACGCGGTCAGCGGGCGGGCCCAGCCCGCGTAGGGGCCCCAGTCGACGTCGGCGAGGTCCGACGGCACGGCCGGGGCGCTGAGACTGAGCAGGGCGAACGGGAGCAGGCCGTCTTCCAGGCCCGACATCCCGCTGCCGGTCAGCCGGGCGGCGGCGGCACGGTAGGCGGCCCCGGCCTCCGCCGCTTCGCCGGTCACCGCGAGCCGGAGGGCGGCGTACCACTCGGTGAACACGCCGACGAGCGGGAGTTCGTAGCGCTCGGCGAGCCGATCGACCTCGGCGGCGTGTCGGTCGGCGGCGTCGAGGTCGGCGAGGGCGGCACGGGCCTGGATGAGGATCAGGTGTCCGAGCACCGCGAAGGTCACCAGTCCGTCGTGGCTCGCCGCGAGCGCGAGCAGCTCCTCGCCCATCGCGGCGCGCTGCGGAGCCAGGCCCGCTCGGCGGAAGGCCTGCATGAAACGGCCGTTGAGGGCGTAGGCGAGCAGAGCGGGATCGCCGACACGGCGGGCGATGGTCTCGGCCTCCCGCGCCGCCTCCTCTCCGCGTGGGCCGGCGTCGGCGCGACGCTCCATCGCGATGGTGATCAGAAGGCGAGCCCGCTCGACGACCCGGTCTGCGGGCAGGACCGGCAGCGTGCGTTCGGCGGCGGCCGTGACCGACGCCGACAACGCGGGGTCGTCGTTGGCCGTCCAGATCGCGGGCACGTCGAAGGAGCCGATCACCTCTGCGGTCAGCAGCGGATCGCCGAGGCGCTCCGCCACGTCGATCGCCTCGGCACGGTGCCTGCGGGAGGACCCCAGGTCGCCGGTCACCGCCATCGCCTTGACGAGGCCCATGACGGCCGTGAGTCGATCGCGGGGGTCGCCGTCCGCGCGGTCCAGGGCGGTGACCGTCTCCTGCCACCACCGGGCCGCCTCGTGCGGCACGAGACGCTGCTCCGCCCGGAGCGCCGAGGCGCGGGTGTACCGCGCCGTCCGGGCTGCGGGCACCCGGCCGCCCGCTCGCAGGAGGTGATAGGCGATCGTCTCCACGGCGCCGGGGCGGGTCGCCTCGATGATCTCGGCGACGGCCGCATGCCAGGCTGCCCGGCGCGCACGAGGAACGTCCTCGTAGAGCGCCTCGCGGACCAGCGCGTGGGCGAACCACACCCGGTCGGCGTCCAGCTCGACGAGGAAGCCCGCCAGCAGCGCCGACTCGACCGAGTCCAGGACCAGCTGCTCGTCCCCGACGAGAGAGGTCAGCACGTCGAGTTCGACCTCGAGCCCGATGATCGCGGCCTGCCGCAGCGGGGTCCGCGCCTGCTCGGGAAGTCTGGTGAGCCGGTGGCGGATGACGTCCCGCACTCCTGCGGGCACCGCGAGCGCCGCCCGATCTCTCGGGTCCGCGCCGACTCCTGCCTGCGCACCGGTGTCGCCCTCCCAGAGGCGGATCAGTTCGCGCACGAAGAACGGGTTGCCGGAGCTGCGGCGATGAATCAGCTGCGCGTCGCGGGCGGACGGCTCGCGGCTGGTGACCGCCGAGATCAGCTCGCGTACCTGTGGTTCGGTCAGCCCGCCGAGGTAGATCCGGATCGGTTCGCTGCGGGCGGCGCGGCCCAGCGCCTCGGTCAGGGCGCCGGTGATCTCGGTCGACCGGTACGTGCCGAGGATCAGCACCGGGCCGAGGTCGCGATCAGCCGCGAAGGAGGTCAGCAGGGCGAGGGTTTCCTCGTCCGCCCAGTGCAGGTCGTCGAAGACCAGCAGGACCGGTCCGTTCGCGGCGATGCGGTTGGTCGAGGCGGCGATCGCGCGATGGCGATGAAATCGGGCCGAGACGGGATCGTCGGCCGCGGACGGGGGCGACGGCCAGGCGGCGGGCGGGTCCCCGATGGCGAGGCCGAGGACGTCGGGGTCGGGTTCTGCCTGCTCGGCGTGGCCGGTGGCGGCGTGTGCGCGGGCAGCGGCATCCGCGACGGCGGAGCCCGCCTCGGCCACCGGGCCGTCGCCGAACGCGGCCCCGTGCCCTGCCTGGACGAGGCCCGCGCGCACCTGCGTCCACGGCCAGGCCGACGGGGCGCCGCGCTGCTCCGGACTGGCACCCCAGGCGTGGGTCCAGCCGAGGGCGGCGAGCCGGGCGGTCAGCACCCGGGCCAGCACGGTCTTGCCCGCGCCCGCCTCTCCGGACAGCAGCACGAGGCGCGGCAGGCCGGTCTCGGCGACGGCCGCCGAGGTCGCGATCAGCTCGGCCAGCTCGGCGGACCTGCCGACGAACGGAGGCTCGGCCGGATGCGGCTCGCCGACGGACGCCAGGCCGGGGCCGGGTGTCTCCTCGGTCGGCGGCGCCGCCGGGGCCGAGGTGCGGGGGTGTGACGGAGGACCGGGACGAGCCGCCCCGTGAGGCCGAGCGTCGAGGTGCGGCGCCTGGGCGAGGATGTCCGACTCCAGCCGTCGCAGGTCCTCGCCGGGGTCCACGCCGAGTTCGGAGCGCAGCGTCTCCCTGGCCCGGCGCAGCGCGGCCAGCGCATCGCCCTGGCGCCCTGCTCGATACAACGCCAGCGCGAGCAGTCGCCAGCCGTCCTCCCGCAGCGGATGCTCCGCGACGTGCGCATCGAGATCGGGCACCGCCTCGGCGGCCCGACCCGAGGCGACGGCCGCCTCGGCGCGGCGGACCACGGCCAGCAGGCGCAGTTCCCCGAGCCTGCTCGCCTCGCCACGCGCCCAGTCCTGCTCGGCGAACTCGGCGTAGGCAGGCCCTCGCCAGAGTCCGAGCGCCTCGTTCAGCAGTACGCGGGCCGCGGCGGCCCGGCCGTCGGCGAGGAGCGCGGCGGACTCGACGACTGCGCGCTCGAAACGCCAGGCGTCCACCGCCGACGGCTCGGCCCGCAGCGCATAACCGGGCGACGACGTGACCAGCAGCCGGGACGGGGTCCGAGCGGGGCGCTGGGGCTCCAGGGCCTTGCGCAGCGCTCCCACGAAGGTCTGGACGGCACCGAGCGCCCCGGCGGGCGGGTCCGACCAGAGGTCGTCGATGAGCCAGGTGACCGGAACCGTCCGGCCTCTGGCGACGAGCAGCCGGGCCAGCACCGCGCGATGCCGCAGGCCACGGAGGTCGACCGGTCCCTGCTGGTTCACGGCCTCCAGCGGGCCGAGCACCCCGAAAGTCACCATCGCCGCCCAACCTATCCGCCCCGGCGACCCTCGGCGGGGCGGCCGGGGCGGCGGCTGATCCGGCACTGATCGCGGCTGATCGAGGGCTGATCGGCCGCTGATCGAGGGCCGAGAGGGTGCCTTCGTACGAGCGAACAGGCCAGAAGGGATTCGACATGACACCGCAGATCACCGGTTTCACCCGGCAGCAGGTGGCCGTCGCCGACGGGGTGACGCTCAACGTCGCCGTGGGCGGTTCGGGCCGCCCCGTCGTGCTGCTGCACGGCTTCCCCCAGACTCACCTGATGTGGCGGCACGTCGCCGCCGACCTGGCCGCCGATCACCTGGTGATCTGTCCCGACCTGCGCGGCTACGGCGACAGCGACAAGCCCGTCGACACCGACGGGCAGACCTACTCCAAGCGCACGATGGCCGCCGACGTCGTCGCGCTCGCCGAGGCGCTCGGGCAGGACCGTTTCGCACTGGCGGGTCATGATCGGGGTGCGCTGGTCGCCATCCGCGCCGGGCTGGACCACCCCGACAAGATCACGCACCTTGCCTCGCTGGACGTCCTGCCGACGCTGGACATGTGGGACGTCATGCACGGCGCCTCCGCCTCGGTCGGCTTTCACCTCTACCTGATGGCGCAGCCGCCGGGCCTGCCGGAGGCCATGATCAGCGGCGCGGCGGACGCCTTCTTCGGACACTTCCTCGACGAGTGGGCCACCGATCCGACGGCGATCCCCGCCGACGTCCGTGCCGCCTACCTCGCGGCAGCCCGCGCGGCGATCCCCTCCATCGTCGCCGACTATCGGGCTTCGGCGACCGTCGACGTCGAGCACGACGAGGCCGACCGCGAGGCAGGCAACCAGCTGCGGATGCCCGTCACCGTGCTGCAACAGGACTGGGGAGCGGCGCTCGGCTTCGACGCCGTGAGCCGCTGGCGTGCCTGGTCCTCGGACCTGACGCACGAGACGGTGTCCTGCGGGCACTTCATGGCCGAGGAGGGCCCCGCCGAGGTGGTCCGTGCCCTTCGCGACCTGCTCGCCAGGTAGGTCGCGCGTCCGGCACTGCCGCCATCGCAGTGGACCAGCGGACCAGCGGGCTGCGGCGCGGACCGCGCCGGGGCAGGCGCCGTTCTCCGAGCCGAGACGGGTCGAATCCGCCGTTCCCGGCCCGGAACGGGTCCTCGACCGCGTCCGCGCCGGGTGAATCGTCGCCGTTCGGCCCCGAGGCGACGGCAGGCCTGGTTTCCTACTGCCTGCGCACCCGCCGGGGGAACCACTCGTCCCGACCACGGTCCGGGGCAGTCGTCGGCGGCGGTGCCTCGGCGACCGGGTGGGGGCCGACGCGAGGCCACCGCCGGGGTGTGGCGGCTGGTGGCGGCGAAGCGGGAGGCCGGATGATCACGGTATCGGGTGTGGTGGACCGGATGGGCGCCACGCTGTTGCGGTCCAGGTCGGCGACCGGCCTCGGCCGCCAGGTCGCGGACGTGGTCATCGTCGAGCCCGGCGACGCGCCGAGGCCGGGAGCCGGCGAGCTGTTGCTGGGCGTCGCGGTGACGGCGGCGGCCGAGGCCTCGGCACTGGTCCGAGCCTGCGCGGAACACCATGCCGCCGGGGTGCTGCTCAAGCCGCCGCTCGCGGCAGACCCGGAACTGCGCGCGCTGGCCGAGCGGTTGGGCACCGCGCTGGTGGAGGTGTCCTCCGGTGCGGCCTGGGCTCAGGTGACCTGGCTGCTGCGCACCGTCCTGGACGCGGCGGCGTTGTCGGACTCCGAGGTCGCCGAGCCCCGAGGCGATCACGGCGCCGCGGCGGGCGACCTCTTCACCCTGGCCGACGTCGTGGCCGCGATCGTCGACGCGCCGGTCACGATCGAGGACGCTCAGTCCAGGGTGGTGGCGTACTCGGCACGGCAGGATCGGACGGACCCGGCGCGGGTGGCCACCATCATGGGCAGGCGGGTGCCCAACGACGTCCTGGCCAGGTTCCGATCTCGGGGAGTCTTCCGCAAGCTCAGCCGAGGTCGCAGCACGGTCTTCGTGCCCGCGCAGCCCGACGGCACGCTGCCCCGGTTGATCGTGCCGATCCGGATGGGCGGCGAGCTGCTCGGCTCGATGTGGGCGGTCGTGCCGGGTCCGGTGACGGCCGAGCGTGCACTGGCCTTCGCGGACGCGGGTCCGGTGGTGGCGCTGCGGCTGCTGCGCTGGCGCGCCACGGTCGACGCCGACTCGGCACGACACACCGAGCAGGTGCGGCTGCTGCTGCACGGCGGCGAGGGATGGCGGGCGGCGGCGGCCGAGCTGGGCTGCGACTCCGGACGGCATCGAGTCGTCGCGATCGACGCGGCAGGCCCGCAGGCGACGCCAGCGGCCCCGGGGTCGCCTGCGGCAGAAGGTGCGCGGCTGGCCATGCGGCAGCACCTCGTCAGGGGGATCGGCCGGGCCCCGGTGGTCGCGGAACTCGGCGGGGTGCTCTACGCGGTGATCGCCCAGCGTGCGGGCGGCAGCGGGCATGATGCCCTGCGCGACTCGCCGCTGGAGCCCGCGAACCCGGTGGCGCTGGCGGTGGGAACAGCCGTCGAGGCGGGCGAGCTGTCACGGTCGCGGGAACAGGCGGCTGAGCTGCTGGGCCTGTTGCGCGCCGGGCTGCTGCCGGGGGTGGTCGCCGTCTGGGAGGAGTCCTGGCCCGCGCTCGTCCTGCACCGGCTCGCCTCGGCGGCGGCCAGGGTCGATCTCGACGAGCTGGGCCCGCTGCGCGAGCTGGCGGCACAGGACGCTCGGCACGGCACCCATCATCTGGCGACCCTGTACGCCTGGCTGCGGCATCCGGGAGACCCGAGAAAGGCGGGCGCCGAACTCGGCATCCATCCCAACACCCTGCGCTATCGGCTCAAACGACTCCACGGTGTGATCGACATCGATCTGGCTGACCCCGAGGTGAGACTCGCACTGGTGACGCAACTCACGGTGCGTCATTGGGGTCGACCTGGATCCGGTCCCTTGTCCGCCCAGGACTAAGGAGTCGCTGATCATCCGTGCTGCGGGAACGATGACACGCAGGCAGGCGAGGCGGCATCGTGGCCGCACGCTGCGGCCACCGCCGCAGGATCGCCACCCGCACCGCTTGAGACGGCATGGAAGGAATCGACCATGAAGATCGCCGTTCCCCGTGAGATCAAGAACCACGAGTACCGGGTCGCCCTCACCCCGGCAGGCGTCCATGAACTGACCGGTCGAGGCCATGAGGTGCTCGTCGAGAGCCAGGCGGGCAGTGGCTCGGGCATCGCCGACGCGGACTACTCGGCGGCGGGGGCGAAGATCGTCGACTCCGCGGCGGAGGTCTGGGCGCAGGGCGAGCTCGTGTTGAAGGTCAAGGAGCCGCTCCCGGAGGAGTACCCGAGGCTGCGCCGCGATCAGGTGCTGTTCACGTACCTGCATCTCGCCGGGAGCCGCTCGCTCACCGAGGCCGTGCTCGCCTCCGGGGTGACCGGCATCGCGTATGAGACCGTGCAGAGCGCGGACCGCACGCTGCCGCTGCTCGCACCGATGTCGGAGGTGGCGGGCAGGCTGGCCCCGATGGTGGGCATCAACGCCCTCCTGCGCCCGGCGGGCGGACGGGGCATCCTGCCCAGCGGCGTGCCGGGGGTGCCGCCCGCACGGGTCGTCGTGATCGGGGCCGGGGTCGCGGGTCTCAATGCGGCGAGCATCGCCGTCGGTCTGCAGGCCGACGTCGAACTGCTGGACACCAACGTCGCCCGGCTACGCGAGATCGACCGCGACTACCGGGGCAGGCTGCGCACCATCACCGCCAACAGCTACACGGTCGCCCAGGCCGTGACCGAGGCGGACCTGGTGATCGGCGCCGTCCTGGTCCCCGGCGCCAAGGCCCCCAAGCTCGTCGACAACGACCTCGTCGCCCGGATGCGGCCCGGCTCCGTCCTCGTCGACATCTCGATCGACCAGGGCGGCTGCTTTGCCGACTCCCGCCCGACGACCCACGACGACCCCACCTTCCGTGTGCACGACTCCCTCTTCTACTGCGTCACCAACATGCCCGGCGCCGTCCCCCACACCTCCACCCACGCCCTCACCAACGTCACGCTGCCCTTCGTGACGAAGCTGGCAGATCAGGGCTGGCGGGCGGCCTGCGCGGCGGATCAGGCCCTGGCGGGCGGCCTGACCGTGCACGAGGGGGCGTTGATCAACGAAGCGGTGGCCGAGGCGCACTCGATGGAGCGCACCGACCTCGTCGAGGTCCTCGGCACGTCGAGGACCTGAGTCGCCGTCGTCGGGCTCGAGACGACCAGCCGGGCCAGTGGGGCCAGCCGGGCCCGACAGCGTGGCGCGACGGTCGCGTGGCCCGGCGGCGATCAGCCGCCAGGCGGCGCGGTGTCGAGGAACGCCTGCGGACGAAAGCCGCGACGGCGGTCGGATGATGAGATGAGGAACGCGTAGGGGCGGCCCGCTCAACCAGCCTGGGGGTCACCGGGAGCGAGCCGCCGACACCAGTCTAAGCCCACCGAAGCCCGAAAGCCGAGCCGGACCGGGCGGAAATCGTGATCTCGGCCGAGAAAGCCCCGTTCAGCCCAGAATCAGTAGGGCAAACGGGTGAATTTTTCTGCACAGGGGTGAAGTAACCGGGTGTCATCGCCGATGTCCCGACGATGGATGTGGTGGATAACTCAACCGGGGGACAGGCGCCCTCGCCGCTGCCGAATCAGTCGCCCGCGACCGGTGCGGCGCCTGCGGCGGCACTGCCTGCCGAACCCGACGCCGAACCCGACGCCGACTGCGGCTGCCGACTCGACACGGCCGACCGGGCCGAGGAGGGGCGCGCGGCGCAGGGTCGGCCCGGTGATCCTTCGACCGAGACCGACCCCACGGACGAGGGGCGAGCCTGGTGGGTCGCCTGCCACGACCCGTTCGGCCGAGACCGCTCGGTCACGGTACTGGTCGAGGGCTCCGAGATCGCCGTCATCTCGCCGCCCGGCGCAGGCGCGGTGATGTCCGCCCGCCAGACGCGGCGGCTGCGCAGCACACTGGACCGCGCGGCCAGGACGGCCGGGAATCGTCGCCCATGAGCGCCACGGAGAAGGCACTCAGGCATGCGGTGCTCGCCCGGCTCACGATGCTCGACGAGGCTGCGGAACGCGAGGACGTCGACATCCTGGCGCCACTGGCCCGCGCCGAGCTGCAACGGCTGGCAGACGGCTGGCGGCTGCTGCTGACCGTGCATCAGCCGGACGAGGACGGCCGCTGCCGCGCCTGCCCGTCCGGCTGGCGACGGCGGCGCTGGCCGTGCAAGGTCTGGCTGCTGGCCCACCGACATCTGATCGGTGACGGCGACACGCACGGGAAACGACGGCGACCGCTGTCGCGCACGTTCGCCCGCGCCGCAGGCCGCGAGACGGCCGCCGCCGGGAATGAGACGACCGGCCGGGGCGCACCGAACGAGCCGAACCACGGCGCGCCCGGCATCGCCGAGGTCGGGGGCACCACCGTTCCGCCTGTCGAGGCAGACCGGACGGTCGCCGCCGACGCCGCCTCCGCCTCCGCAGGCGACACCGCACACGGGAGCCTCTCGGCTGCGGCCGCGGGCCCGATTCATCGCGCGAAGGTCGTCGAGCGCACCTCGCCGCTGATCCGCAGGCTCTCCCCGCACGGTCCCTGACCGTCAGCCGGTCCACGGCAGCATTCGGATGATCTTCCTCGTCCCGATCTCGAAGCCCGCCGATCGGTTTCTGTCGAAGCGTCCGATGCCGTTCTGGCCGATGAGGCAGGATGACGCCTGACATCCCTACGTCAGGGGAGGACATGTGCACGACGGCACCGGCCGAATCGTTGTGCAAGGCCTGACCAAACAGTTCGGGCCGGTCACAGCGGTACAGAATCTGGGCTTCACGGTGGAGCCCGGCACCGTCACCGGCTTCCTCGGCCCCAACGGGTCGGGCAAGACGACCACGCTGCGCATGCTGCTCGGGCTCGTGCGCCCGACTGCGGGCCTGGCGACCGTGAACGGGCGTGCCTTCGAGCAGCTCGGCAATCCCGCCAGGGTGGTCGGCGCGGTGTTGGAGGCCCAGAGCTTCCATCCGACGCGGACAGCCCTCAATCACCTGCGCAGCTTCGCCGCCGCGATCGGGGCGCCCGACCGAGTCGTCAACGACGTCCTCGGTCTGGTCGGCCTGCATCAGGCCGGGCGACGCAACACCAAGGGCTTCTCGCTGGGAATGCGGCAGCGGCTCGCACTGGCGACCGCGCTGCTCGGCGATCCGCAGATCTTGATCCTCGACGAGCCGTCGAACGGTCTGGACCCCGAGGGCATCGCCTGGCTGCGCGGCTTCCTCCGCGACTTCGCCTCGCGCGGTCGGACGGTGTTGATCTCCAGCCACCTGCTGCGCGAGGTTGAGCAGACCGTCGATCAGGTCGTGATCATCAGCCGAGGTCAGTCGATGTACCACGGCTCGATCGACCAGCTCCGCGCCCAGCGTCCCAGCCGCGTCCTCGTGCAGGCCGACGACCTCAACAAGCTGGTCGGCGCGTTGCAGGAGGCAGGCCACGGCAACATCGAGAGCACTCCGGACGGGCGGCTCGCGGTCAGCGGGGTCAGTCCGAAGCAGGTCGCCGACCTGGCGCTGAAGGCGGGCGTCGCGATCTATGGCATCCAGGAGGAGCACGTCGACCTGGAGTCGCTGTTCCTGGAGATGACCAGCGGGCAGTACACCGGCGCCCCCGGCTTCGGTGCGCCGCCGCATCAGCCGCATCAGCCACCCCCGCCCGGCTGGGGCCCACCGCCGGGCAGCGGTGGATTCCCGGCGGCCAATCCCTATCAGCCCAATCCCTATCAGCCGAACCCCTATCAGCAGCCCGGCGGCCCGCAGGGCACGTACCAGCAGGAGGGCACGTACCAGCAGGGTCCGCCGCAAGAGGGGCCGTACCAGCAGGGTCCGCCGCAAGAGGGGCCGTTTCAGGCGGGTCCGCCGCAGCACAATCCGTACGAGCAGCCGCCCGGCGACCAGGGGCAGTCGGACGGGTCCGGGGGTAACCACTGATGAACAGGCTCATCCAGTCTGAGATTCGCAAGATCTTCACCACCAACCTGTGGTGGGGACTGCTGATCCCGGCGGGTCTGCTCTGCTTCCTGCTGTCCCTGTTGGGCGGCACGGCGGGCAGCATGTTCGGCTCGGCGCTCACCACCGAGGTTCCGGAAGCGGAGTTGGAAGGCATCTCCGGCTTCACCAGCCTGTTCACCTCGATGACCTTCACGACGGGTCTGGTGGCCACCGGCCTCTTCGCAGGCATCTTCGGTGCGTTGGGCATGGCGGGCGAGTTCCGCCACAAGACGATCACCACCACGTTCCTCGTGTCGGACTCGCGCAGTCTGGTGCTCACCGCGAAGGTGATCGTCTACGCCGCGATGGGCGCCCTGTACGGGCTCACCTCGGTAATCCTCGGCTCGCTCGGCGCCGGCATCGGCTCCGGCTTCCGCGACTTCCCCGACATCGGCGTCTGGCTGCTGATCAGTCTGGTCGCCGTGGTGGTGATGGCGTTGTGGGCCGTGCTCGGCCTCGGCCTCGGCGCGCTGATGACCAACCAGGCGGGCGTGGTGCTGACCCTGGTGCTCGTCGTCCTGCTCGGCGAGGGCCTGATCGCCACCCTCTTCGCCGAGATGGGCGTCGACGGCGTCGCCAACTACCTGCCGGGCGGTTCGGCCTCGGCACTGCTCTTCGGTCTCGCGATCTCGCTGAGTCTTCAGCAGCTCTTCGCGAGCGTGCCGGAGGCGGGCGACATGGATCAGCTGAACAGCGAGGTCCCGGAGGCACAGGCCTTCACGGACATGGCGTCGCAGTGGTGGGTCTCCGGACTCGTGTTCGTCGTCTGGTGCGCCGTGTTCCTGCTGCTCGGGATGCTGGCGAACAACCGTAGGGACGTCAGCTGATCCCGATGTCGACTCGGTGAACCGCGTCCGTCGGATTCGATGTCGACCGGGCCGGGCGGGGTCGACCCCTCGTGATCGACGTCGTGGTTCGCCGCCCGGCCCCCGGTGCGACTCGTGGACGGGTGATGACGAGCGGTGAACGGGTGGGAGGCACCGGTCTGGACCTAATCTGGATCAGTGCCTCCCCTCACGCCGAGCGCCACCTCGGAGAACCGAAGCGGATCCGCAGACCCCGGTTGGCTGCGGCGGTTGAGCACCGCATGCTGGCGCCATCGCCGGACCGTGCTCCTGTCCTTCATCGCCTCCGTCGTCGGAGTCGGCCTTGAGGCACTGATCCCCCTGCTCACCCGCGAGGCGGTCGACGGGGCGGTGGCGGGGCGCACCGACGGGCTCTGGCTGATCCTCGGCGTGATGGTCGTGTTCGGCCTTCTGCGGTTCGGCACCGCCTTCGTTCGGCGTTACGAGGCGGGCAGGCTCGCGCTGAACGTGCAGCACGACCTCCGCCAGGCGGTGTTCGCCTCGGTCACCCGCTTCGACGGCGGCAACCAGGACAGCATCCGCACCGGACAGATCGCCTCGCGGGCGATCTCGGACCTCCAGCTGGTGAACTCGCTGCTGTCGATGGTCCCGCTGGCCACCGGATCGCTGGTGTTCGCGGTCGTCTCGCTGGGCGTGATGGTCTGGCTCTCCCCGCTGCTGACCCTGCTGGCGCTGGTCGTCCTGCCGCTGGTCTTCATCGAGTCCCTGCGCACCAGACGGGTGCTCTATCCGGCCACCTGGGCGGCACAGCAGCGGGCATCCGAGGTGGCGCAGCAGGTCGAGGAGACGGTCACCGGGGTCCGGGTGGTGAAGAGCTTCGGCCAGGAACGGCGTGAGGTCGCCACGCTGGAGGGCACCGCGCGGCGGCTGTTCGGGGATCGGATGCGGGCCGCCAGGCTGACCGCGCGCCCGGCGGCCACCCTCGCCGCGCTGCCCGCACTGGGCCAGGTCGGCGTGCTCGGCGTCGGCGGCTGGCTGGCGATGAACGGCGACATCACCCTCGGCACCTTCCTCGCCTTCACCACCTACATGGTCGGCCTCGTCGGCCCGGCCAGGATGTTGTCGAGCCTGCTGGTCAGCGCCCAACTCGCCAGGGCCGGGGTGGAACGGGTCTACGAGCTGATCGACTCGCAGCCCGACGTCACCGAGGCCCCGGACGCGGTGGACCTGCCTGCGGGCGGGCTGGCCGTCGAACTCCGCGACGTCCGGTTCGGCTACACCCGGAAGGATCCGGTCCTGGACGGCGTCTCGCTGCGGATCGAACCCGGCGAGACGCTGGCGGTGGTCGGCCCGGCCGGGTCGGGCAAGTCCACCGTCTCCCTACTCCTGCCTCGTTTCTACGACGTCCACGACGGTCGGGTCCGCATCGGCGCCCCGGGGGAGGAACAGGACGTCCGTGCGCTGCGGACGGCCTCGCTGCGCGGCTCGATCGGCGTGGTCTTCGAGGAGGCGTTCCTCTTCTCCGACACCGTGCGCGCCAACCTGGCCTACGGCAGGCCGGACGCCACCGACGCGGAGATCAGGGCCGCCGCGCTCGCGGCGGAGGCGGCGGGGTTCATCGAGGAGCTGCCAGACGGGTACGAGACGCGGGTGGGTGAGCGCGGCCTCTCGCTCTCCGGCGGCCAGCGTCAGCGCATCGCGCTGGCTCGCGCACTGCTCACCGATCCGAGAATCCTGGTGCTCGACGACGCGACGTCCGCCGTGGACGCGGTGACGGAGGCGGCGATCCACGACACGCTGCGCTCGGTGACGGCCGGGCGCACGACGCTGCTGATCGCCCACCGCCGGTCGAGCCTGTCTCTCGCGGACCGCATCGCGGTGCTGGATCGCGGCCGCGTGGTCGACGTCGGCACCGAGGAGGAGCTGCTCGCGCGCTGCCCGCTGTTCCGCTCGCTGCTGGCCCACGGCGCCGCGATCGAGTCCGCCCCGGATCAGGCCGGGCGGGACGGGTCGACCACCGAGCGGGCCGGGCAGGAGACGGCGAGCCGTCAGAGCCCGCCGGGCGTCACCGCCGCCCTGTGGCCGCAGACCGAACCCGAGGAGGCCGCCCGATCCGCCCAGCTCACCGGAACCGACTTCTCGACCTCGGGTGCGGCCGGACGGTCGAGCGGCGCCGTCCGGGGCGGGATGCGCGCGGCGGGCGGCTCGTCGTCCCTGTTCGGCGGCATGGTCCCGACACCGGAGCTGCTCGCCCAGGTGGATCGGCTGCCGCCGGTCCGGGACGAGCCTCGGCTACGGGAGGAGGACCCCACCGCGCCCGACCCGAACTTCCGACTGCGCAGGCTGCTGCGGACGGTGCGGGGCCCGCTGGCGCTGGCGATCCTGCTGGTGAGCCTGGACGCGATCGCCTCGGTGGTCCTGCCGAGCCTCTTCCGCTACGGCGTCGACTCCGGGGTCACCGACCGCGTCGCGTCCGCCCTGTGGTGGGCGACGGCGGGCGGGGTGGTGATCGTGGTGGTCTCCTGGCTGACCGTGGCGTTCCAGACCGTGGTGGCCGCCAAGGCGGGCGAGACCCTGCTCTATCTGCTGCGGGTGCGGACGTTCGCTCATCTGCAACGGCTCGGGCTGGACTACTACGAGCGCGAGCAGGCCGGTCGGATCATGACGCGGATGACCACCGACGTCGACGCCCTGTCCCAGTTCCTCCAGACCGGACTGGCCGGCGCGGTGGTGAGTCTGCTCACACTGTTCGGCATCATCGGCGCACTGCTGATCACCGACCCGTCCCTAGCCGTCGTGGCGTTGGCGCCGCTGCCGGTGCTGATCCTCGCGACCGTGATCTTCCAGCGACTGTCGTCGCGGGCCTACACGCAGGCCAGGGAGCAGGTCAGCGCCGTGAACGCCGACCTGCAGGAGAACGTCTCGGGCGTGCGGGTGGCGCAGGCGTTCAGCCGCGAGTCGCGCTCGGCGGCGAACTTCGCCGCCCGCAGCGACACCTACCGGACGACCAGGCTGCGGGCGCAGCGCTACATCGCGGTCTTCTTCCCGTTCGTCGCGCTGCTCTCGGACGTGGCGCAGGTGGCCGTGCTGGGCGTCGGCGCGTTCGCGGTGGCCGAGGGGAGCCTGAGTCCCGGCATCCTGCTGGCGTTCCTGCTGTACCTGCGGCTGCTCTTCGGCCCTGTGCAGCAGCTGTCCAGCGTGTTCGACCTGTATCAGCAGGCCAAGGTGGGTTTGCGGCGCATCCGCGAACTGCTGCGAACACCGCCGTCGGTGCCGGAGCCCTCGACGCCGCTGCCGGTGCCCGAGCGGCTGCGGGGCGAGGTGGAGTTCGTCGACGTCGGGTTCGCCTACCCCGGCGCGGACCGCAAGGCACTGGACGGCGTGTCCCTGCGGGTCCGTCCCGGCGAGCGAGTGGCGCTGGTGGGCGCGACCGGCGCGGGGAAGTCGACGCTGGTCAAGCTGCTCGGGCGGTTCTACCAGACGGAGGAGGGCCGCATCCTCGTCGACGGGGTCGACATCCGCGATCACGGGCTGATCGACTATCGCAGTCACCTCGGCGTCGTGCCGCAGGAGCCCCATCTGTTCAGCGGGACGGTCGCGGACAACATCGGCTACGGGCGGCCCGCCGCCACGCAGGCCGAGATCGAGGCGGCGGCACGGGCGGTGGGCGCGCTGCCGATGATCGAGTCGCTGCCGAGGGGCTTCCGCCAAGAGGTCGGGGAACGCGGCGGCAGCCTGTCGGCAGGGCAGCGCCAGCTGGTCTCGCTGGCCAGGACGGAACTCGTCCAGCCCGACCTGCTGCTGTTGGACGAGGCGACGGCCGCGCTCGACCCGGCCACCGAGGCCGTCGTGCACGCCGCCGACGACCGGCTGGCCGCGACGAGGACGACCTTCGTCGTCGCACACCGACTGGCGACGGCGGCCAAGGCCGACCGGATCTACGTGTTCGACCAGGGGCGGATCGTCGAGCGAGGCACGCATCACGAGCTGCTCGATCGGGGCGGCCGGTACGCCAGGCTGTGGAAGGCGAACGCCGTCGCGGACCGAGACCAGTCAGTCACCCCGTGAGACGTCGACGGTGCAGAATCGATACAGTGATCGATCCTGTGACGGAGTCGTCGGGTGCATGCACCAGTCTTGTAACAACCACATCTTTGGGAGGATTAGCCTAGGAACAGTGTCTCAATAACCCCTAGCAGACGGATCGAGGCGAACGGGAGCCGTGTCCAGCAGCACCCCTGCGTCACAGTTCGGCCCTAACGAGTGGCTGGTCGAGGAGATGTACGAGCAGTTCCTCACCAACCCGTCATCAGTAGACCCCGCGTGGCACGACTTCTTCGCCGACTACAAGCCCACCCAGCGGACGGGACGAGACGGCCGAGAGTCAGCCGAGCAGGTCGGCGGGACCTCATCGACGGGTACCACCACCCAGACGAAGACCGGGCAGCAGGCCGCGTCCGCACAGCGGAACGGACAGCGAGAGCAGGTCGCGACGACGGCGCCCGCAACCCCCGCGACGACAACCCCCAAGACGACGACTCCCGCAGCGGCGAAGAGCAGTCCCGCCGCCACCGACTCGCAGAAGACGATGAGCACAGCGACCTCGACTACCGCCTCTTCCACGCAGACCGCGACGCAGCCGACCGGCAAGCCGTCCCCGCAGAAGGCCGCGACCAAGACTCCGGTCAAGGACAAGGACGACAAGCCGGCGGGCGAGCAGCGCAAGCCGCTGCGCGGCGCTGCGGCAGCCATCGCCAAGAACATGGAGCAGTCGCTCACGGTCCCGACCGCGACGAGCGTGCGGGCAGTGCCCGCGAAGCTGCTGTTCGACAACCGCATCGTGATCAACAATCACCTGAAGCGGACGCGGGGCGGCAAGGTCTCCTTCACCCACCTCATCGGCTACGCGATCGTCCGGGCGCTGGAGAGCTTCCCCGGCATGAACCGCTTCTACGCCGAGACCGCGGGCAAGCCGACCGTGGTCACCCCGGAGCACGTCAACCTGGGCCTGGCCATCGACCTGCCCGGCAAGGACGGCTCGCGTTCGCTGGTGGTCGCGTCCATCAAGGGCTGCGAGGGCACCACCTTCCTGCAGTTCTGGCAGGCCTACGAGGACATCATCCGCAAGGCCAGGACCGGCAAGCTCACGGCGGACGACTTCGCAGGCACCACGATCTCGCTGACCAACCCGGGCACCATCGGCACCAATCACTCGGTGCCGAGGCTGACCGCGGGACAGGGCACGATCGTCGGCGTCGGTGCGATGGAGTACCCGGCGGAATTCCAGGGCAGCAGCGAGAAGGCGCTGGTCAAGCTCGGCATCAGCAAGATCATGACGCTGACCTCGACCTATGACCACCGGATCATCCAGGGCGCCGAGTCCGGCGACTTCCTGCGGCGGGTCCACCAGCTGCTGCTCGGCGAGGACGGCTTCTACGACGACATCTTCACGTCGCTGCGGCTGCCGTACGAGCCGGTGCGCTGGGTCAGCGACATCCCCGAGGGCGCCGTCGACAAGACCGCCCGCGTGCTGGAGCTGATCGACGCCTATCGCACCCGAGGCCACCTGATGGCCAACACCGACCCGCTGAACTACCGGCAGCGGCGCCACCCCGACCTGGACATCCTGTCGCACGGGCTGACGCTGTGGGACCTGGACCGGGAGTTCGCCGTCGGCGGCTTCGCGGGCAGCGAGCGGATGAAGCTGCGGGACGTCCTCGGGGTGCTGCGCGACTCCTACTGCCGCACCGTCGGTGTGGAGTACATGCACATCCTGGAGCCGGACGAGCGGGAGTGGCTGCAGAAGCTCGTCGAGGTGCCGCACCGCCACCCCGACGCCGCCGAGCAGAAGTACATCCTGTCCAAGCTCAACGCCGCCGAGGCCTTCGAGACCTTCCTCCAGACCAAGTACGTCGGGCAGAAGCGGTTCTCGCTGGAGGGCAGCGAGACGGTGATCCCGCTGCTGGACGCGGTCCTGGACAAGGCCTCCGAGCACGAGCTCGACGAGGTCGTCATCGGCATGCCGCACCGAGGCAGGCTCAACGTCCTGGCCAACGTGGTCGGCAAGCCGATCGCGCAGATCTTCCGCGAGTTCGAGGGCAACCTCGACCCCGGACAGGCGCACGGCTCCGGCGACGTGAAGTACCACCTCGGCGCCGAGGGCAAGTACTTCCGGATGTTCGGCGACGGCGAGACCACGGTGTCGCTGACCTCGAACCCCTCGCACCTCGAAGCGGTGAACCCGGTGCTGGAAGGCATCGTGCGCGCCAAGCAGGACATGATCGACAAGGGCGAGAACGGGTTCACCGTGCTCCCGGTCCTGCTGCACGGCGACGCCGCGTTCGCCGGTCAGGGTGTGGTGGCCGAGACGCTGAACCTGTCGTTGCTGCGCGGCTACCGCACCGGCGGCTCGCTGCACGTGATCATCAACAACCAGGTCGGCTTCACCACCGCCCCGGAGCACTCGCGGTCCAGCCAGTACTCCACGGACGTCGCGAAGATGATCGGCGCCCCCGTGTTCCACGTCAACGGCGACGACCCCGAGGCGTGTGTCTGGGCGGCGAAGCTGGCGGTGGAGTACCGGCAGGCGTTCGGCAAGGACGTCGTGATCGACATGGTCTGCTACCGGCGTCGCGGCCACAACGAGGGCGACGACCCCTCGATGACCCAGCCGAAGATGTACAGCGTCATCGACACGATGCGCAGCGTCCGCAAGACCTACACCGAGTCGCTGATCGGCCGGGGAGACATCTCCGTGGAGGACGCGGAGAAGGCGCTGCGCGACTACGCCAGCCAGCTCGAGTACGTCTTCAACGAGGTGCGGGAGCTGGAGAAGCACCCACCGACCGCCAGCCCCTCGGTGGAGTCCGAGCAGCTCGTGCCCGCCAAGCTCAACACCTCGGTCAGCGCGGAGACGATCATTCGGATCGCCGATGCCCACACCGAACTGCCGGAGGGCTTCACCCCGCATCCCAGGGTGAAGCCGGTGCTGGAGCGGCGCGGGAAGATGGCCCGCGAAGGCGCCGTCGACTGGGCGTTCGCCGAGTTGCTCGCGCTCGGCTCGCTGGTCAAGGAAGGCAGGCTCGTCCGGCTCTCGGGTCAGGACACCCGCCGGGGCACCTTCGTACAGCGGCACGCCGCGATCATCGACAAGAAGAGCGGCGCGGAGTACATCCCGCTCCAGAACCTGGCCGAGGATCAGGCCCGGTTCATGGCCTACGACTCGGCGCTGTCGGAGTTCGCGGCCCTGGGCTTCGAGTACGGCTACTCGGTGGCCAACCCCGATGCCCTGGTGCTGTGGGAGGCGCAGTTCGGCGACTTCGTCAACGGCGCGCAGCCGATCATCGACGAGTTCATCTCCTCCGGTGAGGCGAAGTGGGGGCAGCGTTCCGACGTGGTGCTGCTGCTGCCGCACGGCCACGAGGGGCAGGGGCCGGACCACACCTCCGGGCGAATCGAACGGTTCCTCCAACTCTGCGCCGAGGGCTCGATGACGGTGTCGATGCCGTCGACGCCCGCGAACTACTTCCACCTGCTGCGCAGGCACGCCCTCGACGGGGTGAACCGGCCGCTGGTGGTCTTCACGCCCAAGCAGTTGCTGCGGCTGAAGGCGGCGGTGAGCGACCTCGCCGACTTCACCGAGGGCAGCAAGTTCCAGTCGGTGCTGGACGACCCGACGGTGAAGGACCCGAACGCGGTGACGCGGGTGCTGCTGTGCAGCGGGAAGATCTCCTATGAGCTGAACGCCGAGCGGCTCAAGCGGGGCCTCACCGACACGGCGATCCTGCGGATGGAGCAGCTCTACCCAGTGCCGAGGCGCAAGCTGGCGGCGGCGCTGGAGCGGTACCCGAACGCACAGGACATCCGCTGGGTCCAGGAGGAGCCCGCCAACCAGGGCGCCTGGCCGTTCCTCGGCCTGAACCTCCCGGATCTGCTTCCGGAGCGGCTGTCGGGCCTCAAGCGCGTGTCGCGGCGGGCGATGGCCGCGCCGTCGGCGGGCTCGAACAAGGTCCACGAGGTGGAGCAGAAGGAGATCCTGGACACCGCGCTGAGCTGATCAGTCGCCGGTCTAGGCTTACCGGGTCGCGTCGGGCACTCCTCGGCGCGGCCCGGTTCTGTGTCCGGCCGAGGTGACTGCCTCGCCGGTCGACGAGTCGCCTGACCACGGTGCGGTCCGGCTGTCGGGTGGCTGTGGCGGCTCCGGCAGGCTGCGCCTGCGTCGTTCGGCCCGCCCGCTCTGCTACGCCGCAGAACCGATTCCCCGTATCCCCCACCCGTTGCCGGAGGCAGCGTTGTACTTCACCGACAGAGGCATCGAGGAACTCGAGGAACGTCGCGGTGACGAGTCGGTCACCCTGTCCTGGCTTGCCGACCGCCTCCGCGCCTTCGTGGACGGCAACCCCGAATTCGAGGACGCCGTCGAGCGCCTGGCCACCTATCTGGCCCGCGACGACTCCGACGACGAGGACTGAGCGCGTCGGCGTCCTCGCCCGGTGCGGCGACGCCTCTCGCCAGATGGTCTCCGCGACGGGCCGTCAGAACACGCAGGTGCCGGGGGCGACGCCGCCGAAACCCCGATACTCGATCCGCGCGATCACCGCAGACTCCCGCCCGACCCGCTCAGCCAGCCCCCTGCCCCGCTCCACCCAGGACCGTTCCGCCTCGGCGGCGGGGAAGGCCGAGCGGCGTCCGTCGATCGGGTTATAGGTCTGCTGGAACTCGTCGTCCCACACCCACAACTCCCGAACCAGCTCCGCACTCAACCCCAGGTCCTCACCCGCCTCCTCGATGCTGTGGTCGGTGGTCTCATCTCGCGGATGGTCGTAGTAGAAGGGATATTCGCCGTATCCCACGAGCAGGGTGACGTCATAGCTCACGGAAGTTCCTTCGGTCACGATTCGGTCGAACCTTCCTTCTCAGTCCCACAGGGTGCGCACCGACGATGAATCCGTTCTTCGAGACGTCGACCGCCACCCGGCGCGTACTGCCGTCGATCACGATCTCGTAAACGGGCCGGTCCGCACCGTGATAGCCGATCAACCTCCCACGCTCGATCACGGTGAACACGAGATCCACGATGCGTTCTCGCGGGGTGCCCAGTCTTTCGAAGTTGTCGACCTTCGCAGGTTCGAGGATGTGCGCGAGCCCCGCCGTCTTCGACCCGATCTCCAGCCAGGCGATGCGACCGTCGCGGAGACGCGTCATCCGGATGATCTTCTTCGGGTTGATCCTGGTGCCGTGGAGTCGGAGTTCGGCGACCCAGTCGGCGTAGTGGGCGGCGGCGTCGCCGACGGGAGCTGCGGAACCGGGATCGTGGCTGCGGCCATCGGTGTCGGTCACTTGTGCCGGGTCGGCGGATTCGGTGGCTCCCGTCGGCCGTGCCGCCGTCAGTGCGTCGTCGGCGACCCGGTGCCCGGCGATCCCGTGCCCGGCGATGGCCAGGCAATAGCGATCGAGGATGTCCTAAGCGCCGCCGATGGCCCCCGTACTGCGTCGCAGATCCTCCAGCGCCGCCGCAGCGCACTGTGCAGCCCCCACGACCTCAGGCCGGGTCGAACCGGTGGTGACGACGGCGAAGAGCGAGTCCCCCTCGACGAGCGCCTCCTCCGCCCGCTCGACGGCCCGCCATGCCTCACCCAACAGCTCATGCGCGCGCCGGAGCCGTTCGACCACCTCCATCACCGTCACGACATGCCCCCTCACTCTCCGCGTGCGTCCGATCTTGGCGCATTCGGATCACGCGACGGCAGACGGGGGGTCGTGACGACCTCAGGGCTCCGAGGCCTCTCCCACGAACTGATCACGAGTGCACCGGCACGGCGCCCGGCTCCGGTCTGCGACAGACGGCGGCGGGGCGATCTCTCGTGCGCCCGAGGTCGCCGAGACATCTCCGCAGGCGTTCGCGGGCGGCGGGCGGCTCACCGACGGCAAGCGCCCGGCCGGGTCAGCGCACCCGCTCGCCCGCCCGCCATACGGCGTGGGTCAGCGGGACTCCCGGCCGATAGGCCAGGTGCGTCACCGAGGGCGCGTCGAGGACGTGGACGTCGGCTCGGGCGCCGGGACGCAGCACGCCCACCGCACCGTCACCGGTCTCGCGCCGCAGGGCCCGCGCGCCGCCCCAGGTGGCGGCCCGCACCGCCTCCTCGACGCTCAGTCCCATCTGCAACACCGAGGTCGCGACGCAGAACGCCATCGAGGACGTGTAGGACGACCCCGGATTGCAGTTCGAGGCCAGCGCCACCGTCGCGCCCGCGTCGAGCAGCCGTCGGGCGGGCGGCAGCGGCTGCCGGGTGGACAGGTCGCAGGCGGGCAGCAGGGTCGCCACCGTCGCCGAGTCGGCCAATGCCGCGACATCGGAGTCCGCGAGATGCGTGCAGTGGTCGACGCTGGCCGCGCCCACCTCCACCGCAAGTCGCACGCCGGGCCCGCGCCCGAGCTGGTTGCCGTGGACCCGCAGGCCGAGGCCGTGTGCCGCCGCCGCCCGTAGCACCCGCCGCGACTGCTCCTCGTCGAACGCGCCGGTCTCGCAGAACACGTCCGCCCAGCGGACATGCGGCGCCACGGCGGCGAGCATCGGGCCGCACACCAGGTCGAGATACTCCTCGGCGTCGGCGCCCGGCGGCACCAGGTGCGCGCCGAGGAACGTGACCTCGTCGGCCGCCTCGGCCGCGATCCGGGCCGCTCGGACCTCGTCGGCGACGGTCAGTCCGTAGCCGGTCTTGGTCTCCACGCAGGTGGTGCCCTGCGCGGCGGCCTCCGCCAGATGCCGCCGAAGTCCGGCGGCCAGCTCCGCGTCGGTGGCCGCGCGGGTCGCCGCCACGGTGACGGCGATGCCGCCCGCCCGATAGGCCTCCCCCGCCATCCTGGCCTCGAACTCCGCCGTGCGATCGCCCGCGAACACGAGGTGGGTGTGGCTGTCCACCCAGCCGGGCAGCACGGCCCGACCCGCCACGTCGAGACGCTCGTCGGCCTCGGGCGCCCCGGCGGCGGAGCCGACCCACGCGACCCGGTCGCCGTCGAGCACCAATGCGGAGGAGGCGAGTCTGCCGAGTTCGTCGTCGTTGGTGGTCAGCTCGCCGATGCCGGTGATCAGGGTGCTGGTCATCGCCGCAGCTCCTCGATCGCCTCGCGCATCAGGGCGGCCGGATCACCGAGGGTGAGGTGGGTGCGGTCCTGCACCATCTGTCTGCCCTCGATGATCACGTCACGGACGTCGGCGGCCGTCGCGGCGAAGATCGCCGCACTCGGCTCGATGCCCGCGAGGTGGACGCCGTCGAGGTCGATGGTCACCAGATCGGCGCGCGCCCCCGTCTCGATCACCCCGGTGGACGGCCATCCCAGGGAAGCGTGTCCCGCCGCCGTCGCGGCGGTCCACAACTCCTCGGCGCTGAAGTGACCTCGGGTCTCGGTCCGCAGTCGCTCGTGCATCTCCACGGCCCTGGCCTCGGCGAACATGTCGATCATCGAGTGTCCGTCGCTGCCGAGCGACAGCGGCGAGCCCGAGTCCAGCAGGTTGCGGCCGAGGCCGATGCCGTCGGCGAGGTCCTGCTCGGTGGTGGGGCACAGACAGACGCCGGTGGCGGTCGAGCCCAGCAGCGCGATGTCGGGGACGCTCAGATGCGTGGCGTGCACGGCGGTGGTCAGTTCACCGAGCACCCCGTGGTCGGCGAGGAGCTGGGTGGGGGTGACGCCGTGCGCCGCGTGACAGGCGTCGTTCTCGGCACGCTGCTCCGACAGATGGACGTGCAGCGGCGCGCGGAATCGCTGTGACCAGCCTGCGACGACGCTCAACGCCTCGGCAGGCACCCCGCGCACCGAGTGGACGGCCGCGCCGATCCGCACGCGATAGGGGTCGACGCCGGGTCGATCGGTGAGCTGGGCCAGCAGCGCCTCGGCTCGCACCGCCCACCCGTCGGCGTCGACGTCGCCGAAGCGCAGCTGGACGCCCTCCAACGGCTTGCCGAAGCCGCCCGCCAGGTAACAGGTGTCCAGCAGGGTGATCCGCAGCCCGGCGTCCCTGGCGGCGGCGACCAGCGCCAGCCCCATCTCGTTGGGGTCGTCGTAGCGGATGCCGCCGATGTCGTGGTGCAGGTAGTGGAACTCACCGACGCTGGTGACACCCGCCAGCACCATCTCGCCGTAGACCGCACGGGCCAGCCGGTAGTAGCTGTCGGGGTTGAGCCGCTCGGCCAGCGCGTACATCTGCTTGCGCCACGTCCAGAAGGTCCCGCCGCCGACGTGCGTCCGACCGCGCAGCGCGCGATGGAAGGCATGCGAGTGGGCGTTGGCCAGCCCGGGGACGGCGAGCCCGCTGAGCCGGGCCGCGTCCGGCGGGGCCGCGACCCCCGGACGGACGGTGTGGAAACGGCCGTCGGCGATCTCCAGCAGCACGCCCCACTCGACGCGCGGAGCATCGCCGCCGACCAGTGCGTACGGCGCCCAGCAACGCATCATGCGAGCTTCTCCAGGACAGTGGTCAGTGCCTGCACGCCGTCCTCGCAGTCCTCGGGTTCCGCATGTTCGGCGGGGGCATGACTCACCCCCGTCGGGTTGCGCACGAAGAGCATAGCCGTGGGCACCCGCGCGGCCAGGACTCCCGCGTCGTGACCTGCCCCGGTCGGCAACGCGGGGACACCGCCCAACGCGGCGGCGAGGTCGTCCCGCAGGGCCGGGTCGAAGTGGACGGTGTCGCCGTAGGACTCCTCGGTGATCCGCACCGCACAGCCCTCGGCCTCGGCCACCTCCGCCGCGGCGTCCCGGATCCGTTCGACGACGGTCCTCGTCCGGGCGTCGTCCTCGGCTCGGGCGTCGAGCCACAGATCGACGGCGGAGGCGATCACGTTGGTGCCGCCCGGATTAGGCACCAGGCGGCCGACGGTCGCCCTGGCCCCCTCGACCTCGGCGGCGATCCGACGCGCGGCCAGCACGAGTCCGGCGGCGGGCAGCATCGGGTCGCGTCGATCGGCGATGGGCGTGGCGCCCGCGTGGTTGCCCTCCCCGGTGAAGGAGAACCGCCAGCGGCCGTGCGCCAGGATCGACGAGGCGACGCCGACGGGCGCGGCATGATCGATCAGTCCGCGCCCCTGCTCCACGTGCAGCTCGACGAAGCAGCCGATCCGAGCCAGTGCCTCGTCGTCCCGGCCGAGCCGGGTCGGGTCGACTCCGGCGGCGGCCATCGCCTCGCCGAGGCTCACGCCGTCGGGGTCGCGCAGCGCGGCGGCCTGCGCCGGGTCGATGGTGCCTGCGAGGAGCCGTGAGCCGAGGCAGGCGACGCCGAATCGGCCGCCCTCCTCCTCGGCGAACACGACGATCGCCAACGGCCTGCGCGGCGTGAAGCCCTTAGCGCGCAGTTCGTCGACCGCCGCCAGCGCGCTGACCACGCCCAACGGCCCGTCGAACGCGCCGCCGCCTGGCACGGAGTCCAGGTGGCTGCCGGTGATGACGGCGTCCGGTCCCGGTTCGCCCCACCACGCCCAGATGTTGCCGTTGCGGTCGGTGCGGACGTCGAGATCACGTCGTCGAGCCTGTTCGACGAACCACGCGCGCAGGTCGAGTTCGGCATCGTCGTAGCCGTGCCGGGAGAAGCCGCCCCGGCGTCGGTCCGTTCCGACGTCGGCGATGGCGGCCAGCAGACCGGTGGCGGTGGCCCGCGTCGGCGGAGTGGCGGGCGGCGGCGTTGGGTGCGGCGAGCCGGACATGGTGGCGGCCTCCTGGTCCCGAGTGGGGCGGGTACTTCCCCCTTACGACACCACATGACTCCCGGTGAGCGGCCGATACACGGTCGGAAGCGCGCAGGCGGCGGCTGGGCGGCCTGCCGACGAGGCGTCGCGGGCCGCGTCGGGTGCTCAGCGGGCGCGGCCCGCACCGAAGGCGCGCTCGGTGCGAGACCGCGACCGCCGAGGCTCATCCCTGTCGGACGATCACTGTCGCTGTGGTCACCTCCGTTCGGCAGCCTGCTGGTCGCGCGGGCCGGACCGGGGGCAGGTCCGACTCGCGTTCGGAGTGGTCCAGGGAGAGTCCGAGGTCGAACGGCCGGGGATCAGCGCGTTCTCGGACCTGGAGTGCCGAGGTGTCTGCTAGCGGACCTCGGCGGGCCGGGGAGCCCATCCTGCGGGTGCGGCGGCCCCTCGGTGAAAGGTGAGCGCGTCGGCGGTCCGGGGAATCCAGAGTCCGCTGGGGACGCGCAGGGCACGCTCGGGTGCGCCGCGATCCCCCGGCTCGGGAAGCTCGATCAGTTCGCCGACCACGGTGAGGAAGTCGCCTTCGCATCGCCACACCAGGTCGTCCTCGCCGAGCAGCGGCGGTCCCGCACCGCAGCAGCTCGACGACCGGAAGCGCACGGCCGTGGCGTCGTCCTCGGCACGCAGGTGGACGGCGTCGACGTGTCCCGGCCAGCCGTAGGTGTAGAGCAGGGTGAAGGGCACCTGGTCATCGCCGGGCGCACGAGAGGCGATGAACCGACGTCGGGTGAGCGCGTCCAGCGCCTCGTCGACGGTGCCCGGCGCCGGACGTCGGCGCTCGACGTCGGCGGCGGATCTCGGCCACGGCGCCGTGGGACGCGGCGGGGTCGGCCGGGGTGGCAACGGCCGTGGCGGCAGCGGACGCGCCGAGGAGTCCTGCGGACCCACCGGCCGCCCCACCGAGGCCACGCCGAACTCCGCACGACCGGGCCGGGCGCGTCCGGACGAGTCGCCTGCGACGCGGGGCGACGGCGCCGGGCCTGCGATCACGTCGGAGGCTCTCCTGCCTGCGGGGAACGCGTGATCGTGCTGGGTCATCGGCGGGTTCTCCGTTCGTCTCGCGGCGATCAGGTCCTCGGGCGCTCGACTGCGAGGCCGGAGATCCTGCGGGTTCCGCTGATGGGACGAGCCTCTTCGCCCGTTATGACGAAGATCTGACGGAGAAGATTCACGAGTTCGGGCGGCGATCGGAGGAGGAGCGACGCGTGGCACGGTCTGCCTCGACGGTCAGCCTGCTGGGCAGGCTGCGGGCAGGGACGTTCGGCACGGCATCGGACACGACTCCTGTCGGGATCACGGCATGGCGCGCTCGCTCGGCCCACCGTGCGGAAGTCGAGTCAGTCGGCGTGTCGGATGATCTTCTCGATGCCCCAGACCAGATAGACCGGCCGCAGCCCTTCGGCGCACAATCGGTCGAAGACCTGCTCGGCGATCACTCGTTGCCGGCCGAGTCCCGACGTCCCGCTGCGCAGTGTGAGTGAATACGGCATACGTTCGAAGGGAATTCCCGCGTCGTCCTCCATCCCGTGATCGGAGTAGAGATCGAAGAAGACGCCGTCGCGTTCCGCCCAGTATTCCCGATCCGGGTCGTCGTCACGCTGGAGTGGGATGTCGACGGCCGTCGACACCAGTCGAGCGACCTCCTCGAGGGAACGGCCGGTACCCGCCGCGTCGAAGAAGACCTCATAGTGATCGGACATCTCATCGGTCCTCTCCCATTCGAAGTCGAAGATCGCGCCCCAGATGGAGATCCTGGCGAGTTTCCGGGAGTTCCCCGGGGCACGAAGGAACCGGTAGACGCCTCGTTCGGCGTCCGCACTGCTTCGCCTACGCCACCCATCACACCCCCGCAGCCTGGATCACCATCCAAGATAATTGGGTCGAGCATTCCGAGTCGATGAATTCCGAGGATCACGAAAGCAGGTCACCGAAGCGCGCGGCGATAAAGATCAACGATGACCGAGCGGAGTTTCGCAACGGAATCGACCACCGGAGAGTGATGATCAAGAAGGACCGGACGCGACGGCGGGAAATTCATGATCACCCGGAGTCGCCGTCACCGCAGGCGAAGCCCGGTGCCCGCCCGCCGCAGGCGAAGACGGGCACCGGGGCGGATCACTCGACGTCGGACAGCGGGATGCGCAGTCCGCGTTCGGCCGCCACCTGCTCGGCACGCTCGTATCCGGCGTCGACGTGCCGCAGCACGCCCATGCCCGGGTCGTTGGTGAGCACCCGCTCGATCTTGCGCGCGGCCAGCTCGGTGCCGTCGGCCACCGTCACCTGGCCCGCGTGAATGGACCGGCCCATGCCGACGCCGCCGCCCTGGTGGATCGACACCCAGGTGGCCCCCGAGGCCGTGTTGATCAGCGCGTTGAGCAGCGGCCAGTCGGCCACCGCGTCGGAGCCGTCGGCCATGCCCTCGGTCTCCCGGTACGGCGAGGCCACCGAGCCGGAGTCCAGGTGGTCCCGCCCCAGCACCAGCGGCGCGCTGATCTCGCCGGAGGCGACCAGCTCGTTGAACCGGAGTCCCGCCAGATGACGTTCGCCGTAGCCCAGCCAGCAGATTCGGGCGGGCAGCCCCTGGAACTCGACCCGCTCCTGAGCCATCCGAATCCAGCGGGCCAGCGGCTTGTCGTCCGGGAACAGCTCCAGGATGGCCTCGTCGGTGCGCCGGATGTCCGCCGGGTCGCCGGACAGGGCCGCCCAGCGGAACGGACCGCGTCCCTCCGCGAACAGCGGGCGGATGTAGGCGGGAACGAAGCCGGGGAAGTCGAAGGCGCGCTCGTAGCCGCCGATCCTGGCCTCGCCCCGGAGGGAGTTGCCGTAGTCGAAGACCTCCGCGCCCGCCTCCTGGAAACCGACCATCGCGGCGACGTGGTCGACCATCGACGCCCGCGCCCGGTCGGTGAACTCCTCCGGCTTGCGCTCGGCGTAGTCCGCCCAGTCCGCAGGCTCGACGCCCTTGGGCAGGTAGGACAGCGGGTCGTGTGCGGAGGTCTGGTCGGTGACGATGTCGATCTCCACACCGCGACGCAGCAGCTCGGGGAAGACCTCGGCGGCGTTGCCGATCAGACCGACCGACAGCGCCCGGCGCGCACGCTTGGCGGCGAGCACCCTGGCCACGGCGTCGTCGACGTCCTCGGCGATCTCGTCGAGGTATCGGGTCTCCACCCGGCGACGGGCCCGCTCCGGGTCGACCTCCACGACCAGCGCGACGCCGTCATTCATCGTCACCGCCAGCGGCTGGGCGCCGCCCATCCCGCCCAGACCGGCCGTGAGGGTGAGCGTGCCCGCCAGGCTGCCGCCGAACCGCTTGTTCGCGACGGCCGCGAAGGTCTCGTAGGTCCCCTGCAGGATGCCCTGGGTGCCGATGTAGATCCACGATCCTGCGGTCATCTGCCCGTACATCGTCAGGCCGAGGTGCTCCAGCCTGCGGAACTCCGGCCAGTTCGCCCAGTCGCCCACCAGGTTGGAGTTGGCGATCAGCACCCGAGGCGCCCACTCATGGGTGCGCAGCACGCCGACCGGCTTGCCGGACTGGACGAGCAGCGTCTCGTCGTCGGCAAGGGTGGTCAGCTCGCGGGTGATGGCGTCGAAGCTCGCCCAGTTTCTGGCGGCCTTGCCGGTGCCGCCGTAGACCACGAGGTCGTCGGGCCGCTCGGCCACGTCGGGATCAAGGTTGTTGCACAGCATCCGCAGCGCCGCCTCGGTGTTCCAGCTCTTGGCGGTCAGCGTGGTGCCTCGGGCGGCGCGGACGGTGCGAGGTCCGGTGGTCACGAAGAGAACTCCTATCGACGAACGGCTGAAACGGCTGTTCAGACGTGGTGCGGCTCGGTGCGCATCGACGACGTCAGGTCAGATGCGGCGTGACGGCGTCCAGTAATGCGCCGGAGGTCACGAGTTCCCGCGCGACGGCGATGTCGGGGGCCAGGTGGCGGTCGGGTCCGGGGCCGGGGACGTGGCGGCGCAGCAGGGCGACGGCGGCGCCGGTCGCCGGGGAGGGCCGCAGCGGTGCGCGCAGGTCGAGTGCGCGGGCGGCGGCGAGCAGCTCGACGGCCAGGACGGTGTGCAGTCCGTCCAGTCCTCTGCGCAGCTTGCGGGCCGCCGACCAGCCCATGGACACATGGTCCTCCTGCATTCCCGAGCTGGGAATGGAGTCCACCGAAGCGGGTGACGCGAGGCGCTTCAGTTCGGAGACCACGGCGGCCTGGGTGTACTGGGCGATCATGTAGCCGGAGTCGACACCGGGATCGGCGGCCAGGAACGGCGGCAGCCCGTGGGAGCGGTGCACGTCGAGCAGCCGGTCGGTGCGGCGCTCGGCCATGCTCGCGACGTCGGCGACGGGCACGGCCAGGAAGTCGAGCACGTAGCCCACCGGGGCGCCATGGAAGTTGCCGTTGGACTCCACCCGGCCGTCGGCCAGCACCACCGGGTTGTCGATGACCGAGGCCAGCTCCCGGTCGGCGACCAGCTCGGCGTGGGTCAGGGTGTCGCGAGCGGCGCCGTGGACCTGCGGGGCGCAGCGCAGCGAGTAGGCGTCCTGCACCCGATTGCAGTCGGGGCCGCGATGGCTGGCCACGATCTCGGAGTCGGCGAGCAGCGCGGTCAGCCGGGCGGCCGAGCGGGCCTGGCCCGGATGCGGGCGCAGGGTCTGGAGCTCGGGGGCGAAGACGCGGTCGGTGGCCAGCAGCGCCTCGACGCTCATCGCGGCGGTGACGTCGGCGACGTCCAGGGCGGCGGCGAGGTCGGCGGCGGCCAGCACCAGCATCCCGAGCATCCCGTCGGTGCCGTTGGTCAGTGCCAGGCCCTCCTTCTCCCGGAGCGTGACCGCGCGCAGCCCGTGCTCGGCGAACGCCTCGGCCGTCGGCCGCCGTCGGCCTGCCGCGTCGTGAACCTCGCCCTCCCCCAGCAGCGTCAATGCGACGGCGGCCAGCGGTGCGAGGTCGCCGGAGCAGCCCAGCGAGCCGTGCTCGTGCACCACCGGGGTCAGGCCCGAGTTCACCAGCGCCGCCAGCGCGTCCACCGTCTCCGACCGGACGCCGCTGTGCCCGGCGGCCAGCGTGCCCAGCCGCAGCAGCATCATCGCCCGCACGACCTCGGGCTCCACCGGAGCACCCGCGCCCGCAGCATGGGAACGCACCAGCGACCGTTGGAGGTCGGCCCGCCGGTCCGGCGGGATGTGCCGGGTCGCCAGCGCACCGAAGCCGGTGGAGACGCCGTAGGTGGGCCTCGGCGCCGCCGCCAGCGCCTCGACATGCGCCCGGGCGGCGTTCACCGCCGTGCGGGCCGCCTCGGTGAGTCGCACGCCTGCGCCCGTTCTGGCGACGGCGACGATCTGCTCGCGGGTGAGCGGCTCGACACCCACCGCAATCGGTTGCGTCATCTCCCCATCACAGCGGGTGCGGCGCCACGACCCAAGCCGACAGGCCATGACTCCGTCTGAGATGTCAGACTGTCGCGTCGCCGCTAGTCAGACGGATGATGTGAACGAGCACGACGAGGCACAAGCACGGGGGGACGGGATGGGAGAGAGCAGTGACGTTCCCGCCCTGCGTCGCGGGCTGGCCGTGCTGGGCCTGCTCGCCCGCCGGGCCACGCCGACCTCGGCCGCAGTGATCGCCAGGGCACTCGATCTGCCGCGCTCGACGACGTATCACCTGCTCGAAGAGCTGATCCGCACCGGTTTCGTCAGTCATCTGCCGGAGGAGCGCCGATACGGGCTCGGCGTGGCGGCCTTCGAGTTGGGCTCGGCCTACCTCCGACACGATCCCCTGGAACGGCTGGCCCGACCGCTGCTGCGGCGGCTGGCCGACCAGGTCGGGCACAACGCGCACCTCGGCGTCCTGCACGGTGCGCAGGCCGTCTACCTGTCCAAGGAACAACCCGCCCGGCCGCAGACCCTGGTCACCGACGTAGGAGTGCGGCTGCCCGCCGAACTCACCGCCTCGGGCCGCGCGATACTCGCCCATCTGCCCGCCCCCCAGGTGCGGGCGCTGTTCCCCGGCACCGCCAGCTTCGTCCAGCGCACCGGGCGCGGGCCGAGGGACTTGCCGAGTCTGCGCAGGCTGCTGGCGACGGAGCGCAGGCAGGGCTGGGCGGTCGAGGACGGGTACATCACCGAGTCGTGGGCCTCGGTCGCCTCGGCGGTGTTCGACCACGGCGGCAGGCCGGTGGCCTCGATCAGCGTGACGATCCGGCACGTCTGCGAGCAGGAGTCCCCCTGCGGTCAGACCTGGCCGGAGCTCGCCGAGGAGGTCCTTCGCACGGCTGCGGAGCTCACTCTCCGACTCGGCGGCACGCCGCCGCAGGAGGCCTGACCGGGCGGTCGACGCGAACCGCCGTGCGGTCCAGGGCGGCTAGGGCGGACGGCCCAGATCGTGGGAACGACATCCGCGACACGCCTCGACGACGCCACCGCGCACCGAACGGCCTCGACAGGAGGTCAGGCCCTTCGCGGCGGGCGATCGTCCGCCGCCGGCGGCATCGACGGTCCGGCCAGCGCAGCGGCCCGTGGCTCGATCTCGACGGCACACTGGAGCCGGACCCGCATCGTCGACGCCCTGGTCAACCCCTCGAACAAGTGAGAGATGTCACCTGAATCGAGTTACACCCGGTATTTTGATAACAGACAGTCGAAGTGAATCGGGTCAATTTTCACCGAATTTCACCGACGGGACTTGAGGAATGTCGCCCCAAAGAGTGAAATAGCCGACTTCGCGTCACCTGCGACGATGAATCGTCGGCCCAGGTCACCCCCGTCTCGTCGTACACGCCGCGTGGTTGATCCGGCGACCGAGGGATGTTTCGCTCCCTGGCGATGTCCTGCCCGGTCACCGCACCGTGATCCTGCGGCTCCGGAGAACGCAGTCGACATCGCCGAGTGGTGCATCGATTTCGCCGCGCAGCAGATACCGGCCGGGTCTGCGCAGGCAATACCGGAACGCCACTCGAACGGCGGCAGCGCCGATCGGCGCGAAGTGCAACGGAATCAAGTCGCACCCGCCGAGTCCGAAGAAAGGAATCAGCCACCACGATGACGACCGCCGCACGCGGCCAGACCGCATTCCGGAATCGACTGCTCGCGATCTGCGCAGTAGGCACCATGATCCTCCTCGCTACCGGCTGCGGCCGAGACGCGACCGACGACGGAGCCGAGGCGCCCCCGCCCGCCAGGCAGACCGTCGATCTGGCAGGCCTGGCCGCCCTCCCCGAGGCCACGACCTTCGGCGTCGTCGACTCGGCACCGAGCGACGCCGCTCCCGCCGACTCCGGCGGCGACCTCGTGATCCATCCCGAGGACGAACTTCCCGTCTACGACTCCCAGGACGGCGAGGTGATCGCGAGGCTGCCAGCCACACAGCTCGGCTCACCGACCTGGCTGCCGGTCATCGAGCAGGAGGACGACTGGTACCACGTCCTGCTGCCGTCGCGGCCGAGCAATTCGACCGGCTGGGTGACCTCGGCCGACGGAACGGTGACCGAGGCGACCAACGCATTCCGGGTCATCGTGGACGTCGACGAGTTCTCCCTCGCCGTCGTCGAGTCCGGCACCGAGATCGGCCGGTGGACGGTCGGGGTCGGCAGTTCCGAGGCCCCGACTCCGCTCGGCCGCACATTCCTCCTTGCCTCCATCGAGGAGACGGTCAGCGAATTCAGTCGGTACACCCTGCCGCTGGGCACGCATTCCGAGGTTCTCGACACCTATGCGGATGGTCCCGCGACCGTCGCCATTCACGGCTGGCCGGACGAGACGCCGTTCGGCACCGAGACCAGCGACGGATGCATTCGAGTTCCGGATGTCGCGATGGACCTGCTGCTCACCCTGCCGTTGGGCACCGTCGTCGAGATTCGATGACGCCACGAATCGGGAAACGTTCTCTGCTCGACTCACGTGTAGAAGGAAAGGCAATCGTGTTCGTCAAGACCGCACGCGCATCACTCGGTTTCGCCCTCGTCCTCGGACTCCAGTTCGCCTCGGCGCTGCCCGCCACGGCCCAGGACACGACCGGCACCGGGCCGAGTTCGGCCTTCGCCCTGCGGGCCCAGGGCCTGCTCGCAGTCGAACCGACGCCGCAGCTGACCGGCGAGCACGGCTTCCAGCAGCGCTCCGTCGCCGATCTGAGCGTGGCGAACGGGCTGGTCCAGGCGGGCGTGCTCAACACCGAGGTGGACACCCACCGTGCGAAGTCGAGCGTCACGGACCTGCGCGTCGGACTGACCGGGGCGCTCCTCTCGGAGCTTGGCCTCGGGGATCTCGCCGCGACCGCCGTGGAGGCGACCTGCGATCAGGGCCGGGGCGAGACCCGGCTGGTGGGCGCGACGCTGGGCGGGGTCGCGCTGGACGCCTCGGCAGGCCCCAACACCGGGGTCGACGTGCCCGGCCTGGCCACGGTGCTGCTGAATCGGCAGGTGACCAACCCCGACGGCTCGCTGACCGTCACGGCCCTGTCCGTGGAGGTGGCCGGGCTGCAGAGCGTCGACATCGCCTCCGCCACCTGCGCGGCGGGTGCCGAGGGGCCGGAGTCTCCCGAGCCGACCGACCCGCAGCAACCGGAGCCCGAGCAGCCCGGTGCGGAGCCGGAGCAGCCCGAGACCGAAGGCCCCGGTGCCGAGTCGCCGCAGCCCGCACCCCGGCCCACCCCGATCCGCGGCCACCATCCCGTGACCGGCTGAGCTTGCGCCGCACCAGGTGAGTCCTCCACCCTCCGGGTGCGGAGAAGGCGAGTGGGCAGGGCCGATGACCGGGCCCTGCCCACCGCGGTGTCGGAACTCGACGAGGACGCCTCTCCACGAGGCTCCGACGGCACGGCCGTCAAGGCCATCGCGGCACCGGCACCCGGGAGAGATCAGAGCCCGGCGACGAACTCCTGTGCCACGTCGGCGTAGTTCTCCCGGTCTACCTCGATGCGCCGGACCATCTCCTTGAGGTTCTCCGTGGTCAGCGCGGCCGACAGCTCGTCGAGTGCGGCCTGCTGATCGTCGCTGAGCGCGTCGGCGCGCACGAGCGGGATCACCTGCTGAGCCGGGTAGAGCCGCTCGGGGTCCTCGAGCTCGACGAAGTCGTTCTCCTCGATGGCCGACATCGTGGTGAACAGGTTCGCCACGTCGACGTTGCCACCCGCGAGCTCGTCGACGGTGATCGGGCCGCCCGCGTCGGTGGTCCTGATCTCGGCGAAGGTGCAGTCGTAGAGTTCGGCGATCGGCTCGGCCCACCGCTCCGCCCATTCCCCGGCCGCGCCGAGGACCAGCTCGTCGCACTGCGGTCCTAGGTCGGCCAGCGAGGTCAGCTCGAGTCGATCCGCCGTCTCCTCGGTCACCACCAGCACGTCGCTGTTCTCCGCATCGGCAGGTGCGAGGATGCCGAGTCCGGCAGGCAACGACTCGTCGAGGCTCGTGATGATGTCCTCGGCCGAGGTTCCCGGCGCCACCTCCGCGAAGTGGTGCAGCAGGTTCCCCGAGTACTCGGGAACGATCGTCAGCGAACCGTCCTGCAGGCCGTCGACGATGAACTCACGGTTGCCGACACCCGGCCGGGTGGTCACCTCGGCGCCGCCCTCCCGCAGCACCTCGGCGTACATCTCCATCAACAGCTGGTTCTCGGCGAAGTCGGCCGAGCCGACGATGATCTGACCGTCCTCGGCCGATCCGCCCTCGTTGCTCAACGGATCGCCGCCGCCGCAGGCTCCCGTCACCAGCACTGCTCCGACGGCCAGTGTGGCCAGTCCCCGTCTCATCGGTCGTGATCTCCCTCGGTGTCGCATCGTGATGAATCCTTCTCGTGTCTCAACCGGTCGTCGTGCACCGCAGACAGCCTCCGCGGTCGTCGGCGGCCCCGATCAGCCCGCGCCCGCCGCCGTCCCGCGCCCCGCCGAGGCGGCGCATCGACCGCAGGACTGCCTGCATGTCGGAGGCCCGCCTGCACCGACGAGGTCCCAGCGGGCGGCCGTTCGGTGCGCCGTCAAGGTCGCGACGTCTCCGCCAGGTCAGGGGCGGACGGTCCGGCATCCGACTCACCGGCCCCGGTCTCGCGTCGGTCCGCCCGTCGAGCCCGGCGGGCCGCCCGCATGGTCGTGGCGACCGGTCGGAGTCCGCGCGGCACGATCAGCCACTGCAGGCCCGCCAGCACCAGATCCAGTGTCAAGGCCAGCAACGCGACCAGCAGCGCGCTCGCCAGCACCTTCGAGTAGTTCGGCTCCCTGATCCCGTCCAGCAGCAGCCTGCCCAGCCCGCCGAGGCCGACATACGCGGCGACCGTCGCGGTGGCCACGACCTGGAGGACGGCGTTGCGCAGGCCGCCGAGCAGCAGCGGAAGCGCGTTGGGGAACTCCACCTGCCAGAGTCGCTGCCAGCCGGTCATGCCGACACCCCGCGCCGCGTCCACCACCCGCCGGTCGACATCCTGCACCCCGGCATAGGTGCCCGCCAGGATCGGCGGCACCGCCAGCACGACCAGGCCGACCACGGTGGCGGTCTGCGTACCGCCGAGCACCAGGTACAGGAAGGTCACCAGCCCCAGCGTCGGCAGCGCCCGCATGGCGTTTCCCGCGCCGACGAGCGTCACCCCGCCGCGTCCGGTGTGCCCGATGTAGAGCCCCAGCGGCATCGCGATCAACGCCGCGAGCAGGATCGCGATCGAGCAGTAGGCCAGGTGTTCCACGATGCGGTTCGGCACGCCGTTCACACCGCGCCAGTTCGCCGGATCGCCCAGCCAGTCGACGAGTCCTTGGATCATGACCGTGCCCCCAGCTCGACTCGTTCCCACGGCGTCAGCCTGCGGCGGAGCGCGACCAGCAGCAGGTCCACCACCAGGGCCAGTAGCAGGGTGAGCACGATGCCCACCACGATCGGCGCGAGATACCGCGTCCGGAATCCCTCGGTGAACAGGACGCCCAGGCCGCCGGTGCCGATCAGCGCGCCGACGCTGACCAGGCTGATGTTGCTCACGGCGCCGACGCGCAGGCCTGCGGCGAGCACCGGGACGGCCAGCGGCAGATCCACGGCGAGGAAGCGACGGGCAGGCCGATAACCCATGGCGGTGGCGGCGGCGGTCACGTGATCGGGCACCGCGTCGAGCGCGTCGATCACCGGGCGCAGCAGCAGCGCGCTGGTGTAGAGGGTCAACGCGACCACCACGTTGATGCTGTCCAGGACCAGCGTGCCGATGATGCCGGGGATCACCACGAACAGGGCCAGCGACGGCACCGTGTACAGGATGCTCGCGCTGGTCAGCAACGCCACCCTGACCCGACGGAAGCGGTGCGCGAGCCAGCCGACCGGGATCGCGACGGCGATCCCGAACAGCAGCGGCGTCAACGACAGGTAGACGTGCTCGAGAAGCTGCGATCCGATGAACTCACGATTGTTGGCACTGCTGAGGTAGCGGACCAGGTCGTCCCACATCAGAGTGCGGCCCCCGTGTCACGTCCCCGACGCTGATCCCGGCGACGCTCCACCAGCTCGAGGACCTGACCGGCGGTGATCACCCCGAGGTGTCTGCCCGCCTCGTCGACGACGACGCCCAGCCCGGACGGTGCCGACAATGCGGCGTCCAGGGCACCGCGCAGCGCCGTCCCCTTCGTGTAGAGCGAGCCGCCCGCGAGCAGGTCCGACTCGGCCAGCGGTCGCGCAGCGGAACCGCCGCGCAGCGGAGACTCCGGCGCCAGCCACCCACGCGGTCTTCGCTCGCCATCCAGCGCCAGCACCCACTCGGCGGGCCCGGCGGCCACGCCGGTCAGTGTCGCGCCGACGTCCGCCGTCGGCACCTCGCCGACCGACAGTTCGGCCGCGTCGAGGAACGACAGCCCGCGATATCCCCGGTCACGTCCGACGAAGTCCGCCACGAAGTCGTCAGCGGGCGAGGCCAGCAGCTCGGCGGGCGGCACGTACTGCGCCAGTCGGCCGCCCTCGGCGAACACCGCCACCCGCTCGCCGATCCGCACCGCCTCGTCGATGTCGTGGGTCACGAAGACGACCGTCTTGTCCAGGTCGTTCTGCAAGCGCAGCAGTTCGTCCTGCAAGCCCTCCCGTACCACCGGGTCCACCGCCGAGAACGGCTCGTCCATCAACAACACCGGCGGATCGGCCGCGAGGGCCCTGGCGACGCCGACCCGCTGCTGCTGGCCGCCGGAGAGCTGGGCCGGGTAGCGCGAGCCGAGTTCGGCGGCCAGGCCGACCAGCTCCAGCAGCTCGGCGGCCCGGGCCCGCGCCTGCCGCCGGGTCCAGCCCGAGAGCAGCGGCACGGTGGCCACGTTGTCGAGCACCGACCGGTGCGGGAAGAGGCCCGCATGCTGAATGACGTAGCCGATGCCTCGGCGCAGTCGGGCCGGGTCGGAGGCCATGACGTCGGCGCCGTCGACCAGGACGGTGCCGGAGGTCGGCTCGACCATGCGGTTGACCATCCGCAGCGACGTGGTCTTGCCGCACCCGGACGGTCCGACGAAGACGGTGATCGTGCCCGCCTCCACGGTCAGGTCGAGTTCCCTGACGGCCACCGTCCCGTCGGCGAAGCGTTTGGTCGCTGATTGGAACTCGATCACCCGAGCCCCCTCGTGATCGCGCGGCCGCTTCCCGGCCGCTGAGCTCCGCACGACCCTAGACGCGGCAGGGGACATCTGCGACCAAACTCGAGGAGACCAGGCGCCGGTCCCGGCGAATGTCCGCATGGTGGAACGATCGGGGCATGGAGCACCACATCGCCGAGGACGGCGTCGACCACACCACCCCTGAGCCGCGCGTGGCGGTGGCCGCGCTGATCCGCGCCGCCGGGGTGCACGGCCTCCGGCTCAGGCGGGTGCTCGCGATGCTGGTCGCGGGCTGGCACTCGGTGGAAGACCTGATCAGGACGCAGGCGACGCCTCGACGCACCGTGGAGGAGCTGCTGGCCGCTACCGGGACCGACCTGGGACGACGGCGCGTCGACGGCCGCGAGCTGGTCCGCATCCGCCCCGAGTGCGCCGCCGACTACCGCGCCGAGTTCGCCACCGCCGAGCTGCCCGCGCCCGTCGACCAGGCGCCCGCGGCAGCCCGGCTGTCGGAGTCGCTGCGGGCCGCCGTCCGGGCGGACGTCGCCGCCGTGCCCCCGCCGATGGCTGCGCTGGACCACGTCCAGGCCACCCCGGAGAGCGTGCTGCGTCGGGCCGCATGGCTGGCGTCACACTATGACCTGGACAACGCGTCGGTGCTCTTCCTCGGCGACCACGATCTGACCTCGACTGCGCTGGGACGCCTGCACCCCGACCTGGCGATCACCGTCGTCGACGTCGACGATCGAGTGCTGGCGCACATCGACCGGATCGCGGAGCGCGAGGGACTGCGGATTCGCTGTCTGCACGCCGATCTGCGCTTCGGACTGCCGCCCTCGGTGCTCGGTACCTCGGACCTGGTCTTCACCGACCCGCCGTACACGCCGGAGGGCGTCGGACTGTTCACCGCCCGCGCTGCCGAGTGCCTCCGAGACGGTGGACGGGTGCTCATCGCCTACGGATACAGCGATCGCACGCCTGCGCTCGGGCTGAAGGTGCAGCAGCGACTGCACCGGCTGGGCATGTTGTTCGAGGCGATCCTGCCCGACTTCGACCGATACGACGGGGCACAGGCGGTCGGGAGCGCCAGCGATCTGTACGTGTGCAGGCCGCTCGGCTCGGGAACGACCCGGCGCGGCGACACCCGCATCTACACCCACGGACCGCAGTCCGGCGAGTCGACCGGCGGGCCGAGTGCGGCAGCGCTCGACGCGCTGCGCGGGCTGGTGTCCGCACCGACCCCGTTGCCGGTGGTCGAGGCCGAGTGGACGAGTCCGACCACCGGTGACGCCGCGCTGATCGACGCGATGGCCGACCCAGGGCCGTGGCTGTTCCGGGTGCTGGCGGCGGCGAACACCCGACAGCTGGGCATGCTGGTGCGCAACAACCATCCCGACCTGCTCGACGCGGCGGCACAGCGGGCGCTGAGCGATCTCGTCGGCGCGAAGTTCCGGCTGAAGTTCCATCGGAGCACCCCGGACGGCAGACACGCCGTGGTGGTGGCGTCCTCGATCGCAGCGTCCAGCGCAGCGGAGCCGGACGCGACGCGGCCGGCCGCCGAGAGCTCGATCGCGGGCGCCCTGCTGCGCAAGGCCCACGGCCGGATCGCCAACGTATGGCGGGAGGCGCTGATCCGCCGGGAGTCGGCGCGCGGTCGGACGCTGACGAAGAACCAGGCTCGCGACCTGGTCCTTGCCTCGGCGCCCCGCCGCGACGAACTCGACCTACGGCTGATCGACCTGCCCCGCCACCGGGTCGCCGCAGTGCTGGCCGCCGCCGACCAACCTGCGGCCGAGGACGCGTCGGCCGCCGGGTCGGCCGAGTAGCCGCCCGTCCGAACCGCGCCGCGTCCGAACCGGGCCGGGCCGGGCCGCCGAGTCCGAGGACTTCGACGTCGGGACTCGGCGCACCCCGGGCTGGCCCGACGCCCGCCGGTCCGGGTCCGGTACGAAAGGGCCGACGGCACCGGGCAGGCACACAACGGCCCCGGCAGAACGCACCCCGGGCGCCGAGTCCACGGCATCAGGTCGACGGCCCCGAGACCGGCGGACGCCCCGAGCGGTGCCCGCCCCGATACCCGACCTGGGGCGAGCCCGCTGCCGCGAGTCGAATCCGATCGCAGGGTCCGGTCACCGCAGACAGATCACCCACCGGACCGCGACCGGACAGCGAAGCCGTCGTCCGGCGGGTCGAGCAGGCAGAACGCCAGGCACCGGGCGGCACCCGAGCACCCGCACCCGCCAGACGGGCGCAGATCGCCTCGGCTCAGCCCGCCCGAGGCACGTGCAACGGGCCGAGGTCGAGCACGGCGCGGAACTCCTTGGCAGGCACCGGCCTCGAGAACAGCCAGCCCTGATACGCGTCCACCCCGACGCCCCGCAGCACGTGGAACTGGGTCGCCGTCTCGACGCCCTCGGCGACACAGCTGCGATCCATCGCCCTGGCCATGTCGACCACGGCCCGCGCCACGGCGAAGTCGGAGGGATCGTTGCCGACCCCGGCGACGAATCGCCGATCGACCTTGATGATCTGCGCGGGCAGGTCCTTGAGCCGGGCCAGCGAGGAGTAGCCGGTGCCGAAGTCGTCGACCGCGAAGCGCACGCCCCGGTCCACCAGCTCGCCCATCGTCTGTCTGGTTCTCGAAGGCAGGTCGACCAGGCTGGTCTCGACGAGTTCCAGGATCACCCGGTTCCAGTCGATCCCGGCCTCTTCGACGGCATGCGTCACCGAGTCGACGAAGTCGGGAACGCCGGGCACCAGGCCGGCCAGGTTCACCGCCACCGCGACCGGCCTGCCGTCGACCTGCGGCCACGTCGAGGCCTCCCGCAGCGCGGTCCGCAACACCCAGCGGTCCAGGTCCCGCAGCAGGTCGCCCTGTTCGGCCACCGGCAGGAACACGTCGGGGGCGAGCAGGCCGCGCTCGGGATGCGGCCATCGGACCAGGGCCTCCGCCGTCTGCACGGCGCCGTCCGGCCCCACCACCGGCTGATAGTGCAGAACCAGCTCGTCACGGGTCAGCGCCTCGCGCAGCTGCCCCTCCAGGTGGACCTGCCGGTCGGCCGAGGCCATCAGGGCGGCGCTGGCCAGCGCGACCCGACCCGCACCCTCCCGCTTCGCCTCGAACATCGCCGCGTCGGCGAACCGCAGCAGGTCGGCGCCGCTGGCCCGTGAGCCGTTCGGCACGGCGGCGCCGATCGAGGCCGAGACCCGCACCAGCTGACCGTGCACGGGAACCGCCGTCCGCAACAGCCCCGCGACCCGCGTCGCCAGGGCGTCCACCCCGCCGACGGCGTCGATGTCCGAGCAGATCACCACGTACTCGTCACCGGAGAGCCGCGCCGCGGTGCAGCCGGGGGGCAGGCCGCCCTCCAGCCGACGCGCCAACGCGACCAGCAGTTCGTCGCCCGCGTCGTGGCCGAGCGAGTCGTTGACGCGCTTGAAGTTGTCGATGTCGCAGAACAGCACCGCCACCCGGCTGCCGTCCGGGCCGCTGAGCAGCCCGGCCAGGCGTTCCTTCACGGCCGCCCGGTTCGGCAGTCCGGTGAGGTCATCGTGGGTTGCCTGGTGCCGCAGGGCCTCCGCGGCCCTGCGTCGCTCGGTGATGTCCTGGAAGACGATCAGCCAGAACTGGCGGCCGTCGTCCTGCACCGAGCGGGAGACGTGCAGTTCGCAGTAGACGGGCTCGCCGTCGGAGCGGACCAGCAGCCGTTGCGGCACCTTCGTCCGCTTGACGTCCAGTCCCGCGATGCGGGCCGCCGACCGCGCCCTGGCCTCGCGTTCCTGCGGATGGGTGAGCTGGTCGGCCGACATGCCTCGGATCTGGTCGAGGTCATAGCCGAGCAGGTCGCACAGCGTCTCGTTGGCGTCGATCAGCCGCTCTTCGTGATCGAAGATGCCGATGCCGACCGGGGCGATGGACACCAGGTCGGCGAACCGCTGACTGGTCCGGCGGACCTTGGCCTCCGCAGCGCGCTGCCCGGTGAGGTCCTGGGTGATGCCGACGACGCGAGGGGTCCCGTCCGCCTCTAACGTGATCGCGCCACTACACCGCACGATGCGGATCGAGCCGTCGTCTCGAATCACGCGGTGTTCGCATTCCGAGGGCTGCTGATCCACCAGCAGGGTGTGCCAGAGTCCGTCGACGGTCGACCGATCCTCGGGATGCACGCCGTCGAGGTATCGCTGGTAGGTGATCTCGACGTCGTCGGCGACGCCGAAGATCTCCCGCAGGACCGGCGACCAGGAGACATGGTCGGATGCCGGGTCCCACGACCAGAAGCCGAGGCCCGCGCCGCGCTCGGCGTCGAAGAGCCGTCGGCGCTCCGCCCGCAGCTCGGCCTCCAGTTCACGTTGCGCGGTCACGTCCTGCACGGTGCCGTGTCGGCGGATCACCGCACCGTTCTCGTCGAGTTCGGCACGCATCCGGCAGGCGTATCGCCGTTCTCCGGTGCGATCGCGCAACTCGACCTCGCCCGGCCTGCCGTCGACGTGATCGAGCAGGCTCACGGCCACATCGCGGTCCTCGGGATGCACCGCTGCCAGCAGCTGTCTGTCGTCGCCCGTGAGTTCGAGCAGCCGTTCGCGCAGCACTTCGCTGCACCGACGGGAACCGAACGGCTCCTCCTGGGTGAAGCTGCCGAGTCGGGCGATGCGCTGGGCCTCCAGCAGCCAGGCGCGTTCCTCGGCGAGTGCCTCGGCCGCGATCCGCTCCTGGGTGACGTCCGTGGCGAAGCCGACGAGGAACTCGGGCAGCCCGGCCGCATCCCTGGTGATCGTCGCCTTGGCGAGGAGCCGCCGCACCGGACCGTCGGGCGGCTGGACCCGGTACTCGAAGACGAAGTCCTCCAGCCGCTCGGTCTGTTCGGCGGCGAGGTTGATCAGCCGTTCCCGATCGTCGTGATGCAGCAGGCCGACGATGCCTGCAAAGTCCAGGGGCGCCCCGCCGGGCTCACGGCCGTGCAGCACGAACAGGCCCGGTGACCAGTGCCCGACGCCGTCGGAGAGCCGGTACTCGAAGGAACCGATGCCCGCGTCGATCTGGACCTCGCGAAGCCGCTGCAATTCCGCCCGCACCTTCGACGACGGACCGGTGTCCGGGAGATCGACGAGCAATACGGTGCGCAGCGCCTGCTCACCCGATTCGGGGGGCAATCGCACCACTCGAACGGGAACAGTCGAACCATCCGTGCGCGTGACCCGATCGGACCCGCCGTCCGGGTCTGCGGTGACATCGAGCTTGCGGCCGATCAACGCCACGGCGGAGTCCGCCCGCAGCAGCCGCACGAAGTCCTCGTTGGCCGCCTGGATCAACCCCTGGGGGTCACAGCGGACCGCAGGGACGTCGAATGCGGACAGGCCGATGTCCTGATCGAGAACACCGGCACCGTCCAGGCCCCCGAGCTGCTCGACCTGATCGGTCACGGCTTCATCCTCCCGCTCGCGCGACGTGGCATGCAGTCGACTGCGCGGACGGTCCGTCCGCGTCGACGGCGATCGACCGACGGCGTCGGAACGCCACCTGTCAGTGCCTACCCGACGCCTGCCTTCGGAGTCACTCCGCCAGACCGGGCCGGGGCCCCGGTGGGCCCCGGCCGATCAGGCATGTTCGGCGGGCTGAAAGCTTCGCCAATCAAGTGACAGCCTTTCAGGTGACTCCTCAATGCACACCCGATGACGCCGTTTCGACGATCTTTTTTCGTCGCGTCTGCAGAGTGTCACTCTGCACCCGATCGTCCCGGCCCAGTCCCCCTGATCGGGCGACTGCACGGCTACTCGGCGGCACGGGCCACCGCGTCGGCCACGGCGGGTGCGACGCGCGGGTCCAGGGCGCTGGGCACGATGCGGTCGATGGACAACTCCTCCGCCGCCACCGAGGCGATCGCCTCCGCCGCCGCGAGCTTCATCCGCTCGGTGATGCGCCGGGCTCCCGCGTTCAAGGCGCCCGCGAAGACGCCGGGGAAGGCCAGGACGTTGTTGATCTGATTCGGGAAGTCGCTGCGCCCGGTGGCCACGACGGCCGCATGGCGGGCGGCGATCTCCGGGTGCACCTCCGGGTCCGGGTTGGACAGGGCGAACACGATCCCGTCCGGAGCCATCAACTTCAGCGAGGTCTCGGGCACCTGAGCGGAGGAGACTCCGATGAAGACGTCGGCGCCGGTCAACGCCTCGTCCAGACCGCCGGTACGCCCGGCCGGGTTGGTCTCCTCGGCGAGGGCCGCCTTGATCGGGTTCAGATCGCCGCGTCCCGCGTGCACGATCCCCCGCGAGTCGAGCACCGTGACGTCCGCGATGCCCGCCGCGACCAGGATGCGCGCGCAGGCCACCCCGGCCGCGCCCGCTCCCGAGACGACGACGCGCAGGGAGCCGGGATCACGGGAGAGCACGGTCGCCGCACCCCGCAGCGCGGCGAGGACGACGATCGCCGTGCCGTGCTGGTCGTCGTGCATGACCGGGCAGTCCAGGGCCTCGATCAGCCTGGCCTCCAGCTCGAAGCAGCGCGGCGAGGACACGTCCTCCAGGTTGACCGCGCCGAAGGACGGGCGCAGCCGCACGAGAGTCTCGACGATCTCGTCGACGTCGGTGGTGTCGAGCACGATCGGGATGGAGTCCAGCCCGCCGAAGGCCTTGAAGAGGGCGGCCTTGCCCTCCATCACCGGCAGTGCCGCCCTCGGGCCGATGTCACCGAGGCCGAGGACGGCGGTGCCGTCGCTGACCACCGCGACCAGTCGGCCGGTCCAGGTGTAGTCCCTGGCCAGTGCTGCGTCGCGGGCGATGGCGCTACTGACCCGCGCGACGCCGGGTGTGTAGGCGATGGACAGGGCACGGGAGTCGGCGAGCGAGGTGCGCACGCTCACCCCGAGCTTGCCGCCCTCGTGGGCCAGGAAGATCTCTTCGTCGGTCAACCGACCGGTCGCCTGATCGTTCAGTGCGGTCACGACATCCCTCACGGTGGGAGACAGGTTGGGGTGCTCGCGGCGGCGGACCGCCTGCGGTGAGGCCCGGCGAGGTGGTGGCACCGGTGCGGCGGTATCCGTAGAGGCGAGCGGTGCCCTCGAAGGACGTTGAGTGAGGAGCACGAGGCGAATCAGCGGTGCCGATCAGTCTGGCAGTCCGGCCCGAGCCCCTCCAAACGACGTCCCGCGAAAGGTGAGCAATATTTCATTGAAACGACGATTCGGTTAGCAAGACGTCCGTTCTGATTGTTGAGAATTCTTCTGACAGTCAGGTCTTCACTCATTCCTGCTCGGCTACCCGAATCATCCGTTCCCGGCGTCCTCACCCGGGCCCACCGCATCCGTCGTATACCCCGGTCGGCCGAACAGGCCAACGGCGGCGTCCGAATGCGAGAGCCGAGCGGGAGCAGCATCTCGCACCCGGATCGAGGACGGCCCGAGTCCAGGTCGGAAGTGCATCGGCGCAGGCACCCGGCGGGCGGCTCCGCGCCGCCGCCCCGGCAGGCTCGCGATCGGCTCGACGCGGGCAGGCGGGGCGCCCTCGCACGTCAGCGCCCCGGCCGACCGCCGGACGAACCAGCCACGGCACACCGCCCACTTGTGACGCCGACGGCTCTCGGCGAGCCCGTCCGTCCGCGCCGCGACGCGGACTAGGCTCGTGGCTCGTGCGAGTACGAGAGCTGAGCATCGACGGCATCTTCGAGTTCATCCCGAGAAAATTCCCCGACTCGCGTGGGTCGTTCGCCGCGCCGTACCAGGAGGACGTCTTCACCGAGGCGGTCGGGCACCCGCTGCGACTCGGGCAGGCCAACAACAGCGTCTCCCGACGCGGGGCGATCCGCGGCGTGCACTTCGCCGACGTCCCGCCAGGCCAGGCCAAGTTCGTCTACTGCACGCGCGGCTCGATCCTCGACGTCGCCGTGGACCTGCGGGTGGGGTCCCCGACCTTCGGTCACCACGACACCGTGCGGCTGGACGCCGAATCGTCCAACTCGGTCTATCTGCCCGAGGGCATCGGCCACGCCCTGCTCGCCCTCGATGACGACACCGTCGTGTCCTATCTGTGCTCCGAGGGCTACCGCCCCGGTCACGAGCACGGGGTGAACCCGCTGGACCCCGAGCTGAAGCTGCCCTGGCCGAGCGACATCCCGCTGCTGCTGTCCGACAAGGACCGGGACGCGCCCTCGCTGAACGAGGCGCTGGCCGCGGGGCTGCTGCCGGATCACCAGACGTGCCTGGAGCACTACGGCAGGCAGCGCACGATGGTCGAGCTGCGATGACCGCCGAAAAACCGCCGGAATGGCCTGCAGGCGCGGTCTACCTGCTGCGGCACGGCGAGACCGAGTGGTCGGCCACGGGCAGGCATACCGGTGTCACCGACCTCTCCCTGACCACGCGGGGAAGAGACGAGGCGCGTCGAGCGGGCGAACTGCTCGCCCGGCTGCGAGGCGACGCGCCGCCGCCGCTCGTGCTGACCAGCCCGCGAGCCCGCGCCAGGCAGACCGCCGAACTCGCGGGCCTCACCGGCGAGGTCGTTCACGAGCTGGCGGAATGGGACTACGGCGACTACGAGGGCCGCACCACGCCCGAGATCCGCGAGCAGGTGCCGGACTGGACGATCTGGAGCAGGCCGACGCCGAACGGGGAGACCTCGGCCGAGGTGGGCCGCCGCGCCGATGCGGTCCTGACGACGGTGTCGACCCGAAGCGCGGGTCGCGACGTCGTCCTGGTCTCCCACGGCCATCTGCTCCGGGTGCTGATCGCCAGGGCCCTCGGGCTGCAGCCCGACCAGGGCGTCAGATTCGCCCTCCAGACCGCCGCGATCACGGTGCTCGGTGCGGAACGCGGAGTGCCCCAGCTCCGGAGCCTCAACCTGCGCTGACGGCAGGCACGTCCAGGACCGGCCGCAGCCGCCACGATCGGCGGTCGGCCACGGACGACGGCGGCTCGACGATCCCGCAGCGCAGCGGTCGTCGACGTCGCCGCACGCAGGGCCGCGCCCCCGGGGGCGCGCCTCGGGACTCCCTCACCGGACGAACCGCCGCCGGACCACCCCCGAACGGCAGTCTCGCCTTCGCCTCGCGGCCGATGGCAGCGATGATCGGGGGCGGCTCGACGCCGAGGGCGGGCCCGGTTCTGGTTCCGGCGCCGACCCGCGAGGAGGACGACAGCCATGACCGACCGAGAGCACGGCGGCCCGCAGGCGGTCTACGCCGGTTTCGACCAGGCCGAACTGGATCGTGAGTACTCGCCGAGCTCGTGTGTGCCGGACCTGGCACGGCTGCTCGACGACTACGCGGTCGCGGGCGTTCGAGCCCGTGCCGCGCTCCGGGTCCGGCTCGACCTGCGTTACGGCCCCGACCCGATGCAGGCACTCGACTTCTTCCCCGCCGACGCGCCTGAGGCGCCGCTTCTGGTGTTCGTCCACGGCGGCTACTGGCAGGAGCTCGGCAAGGGCGACGCGTCGTTTCCGGCCCTCGACCTGATCCCGGCGGGCGCCGCGTTCGCCTCCGTCGGCTACGGGCTGGCGCCGGAGCACTCGCTCGACGAGATCGTGGCCTCGGTGCGGCAGGGCCTGTGGTGGCTGGTCGAGCACGCCGAGAGCCTGGGCGTCGACCCCGCCCGTATCCATCTCGCAGGCAGTTCGGCGGGTGCCCAGCTGGTCGCCATGGCGCTCTGCCACGCAGCGCTGCCGGACGGACGATCGCCCTCGGAGGTGTTCGCGGGGGCGACGCTGCTCAGCGGGGTGTACGACCTCGAGCCGATCCGGCTCTCGTATGTGAACCGGGCGTTGGGCCTGGATGCGGCGGCCGCCCGGCGTAACAGTCCGCTGCATCTGCTGCCCGACCGGCTGCCGCCGTTGATCGTGGCCAGGGGCGCCGACGAGACCTCGGAGTTCGCCCGCCAGCACGACGACATGATCCGTGCGGTCCGCGCCGTCGGCGGCGAGGTGTGCGACCTCGTCGTCGACGGACGCAATCACTTCGATCTGCCGTTCGACCTCGGCGATCCCGCCACCTCCCTGGGCAGGGCGGTCCTGGCACAGCTCGGCGTGCGGAGAGCGGACGAGGCGCCGCGCTAGCCGCCTGCCGAGGCGGGCCGAGGTCGGTCCCCTGCCGCGACGAGCCGACAGCCGGTCCGGCCGCGCCGAAGGCGGGACGCCGAGTAGGTCAGAACCGTCGATGCATCACGTGCAGGCCCACCAGCCCGTGCTCGGGATGCCGGAACGCCTCCGGGACGGTGGTGAGAATCTCGAAGCCCAGCGAGGTCCACAGCCGGACGGCGGCCCGATTCGTCTCCACGACCGCGTTGAACTGCATCGCGCGATACCCCTCGGCCTCGGCCTCGGCGAGGACGTGCCGGGCCAGCGCCCGGCCCAGCCCCGCGCCCGACTGATCGGGGTCGATCATGAACGAGGCATTGGCGACGTGTGCGCCCGCACCAGGCTGCACCGGCTTGAGCAACGCGGACCCGACGATCGTCCGGCGGCCTGCCTCGTCGTCGAGTTCGGCGACGAACACCCGCGCGGGCGGTGGCAGCATCCACAGTCCCTCGGCGGTGCGCTCGTCGGTGTCCCGAGGGTAGGAGTAGGTCCGGCCGTCGGCGACGATCCGATGCCAGATCGGCCAGACGCCCGCCCAGTCGGCCGCCACGGCGGGGCGCAGCGTGGGCGTCACGGCGGCGCGGCCGAGGTTCTGCCGAGGAGTCTCGGTCCCCGGAGCCTGCTGCGATCCGGTCACGCCTGTCGTTCCTCAGCCGCCCGACTGAGCTCCTGGCCCGCCTCCTCCGGCGTCAGCCCCATGCCCCACAGGCGGGCGGCCGGGGTGTGCAGCAGGAGGACCGCGGCCGCGCAGTAGACGGCGAGTGCGATGCCCTCGGCAGGCCTGCCCGACGGCCCGAAGGCGTACCAGGCCACGCCGAGCAGCAGGAGTTGGATGAACAGGGCAGGGGTCCTCGACCAGGGACGCCCCCGCAACAGGCCGACCGCGAAGGCCAGCACCCCGCCGCTGAGCAGTGCGAAGTAGGCGGCGTGCCCGTAGCCGCTGCCGCCGGTCTCGGCGGCCTGCCCACCGACCTCACGGGCGAGCAGCATGGCGGTGAAGACCAGACCGGCGATGCCTTGAATACCGACGAGCAGACCGGCGATCAGCACCGACCTCGGCGCAGTGTCCAGGCGCACGGCCCACTCCTACCAGCTTCGGCGAACAGGGATACAGGGATGTCGACCTCGATGGTAGCCCCGTGTAACACCGGGCGGGTGACGGCGACTCGGCGATGCGTCCCCCGTCACGTCCGGCCTCGTCGGCGTCTCACGACCGCTCCACTGCCGGCTTAGGCTTTCCTCGTGCGCGCCCTCCTCGTGACGAACCCGCAGGCCACCACCACGACTCCCGGAACACGGGACGTGCTGGCGCACGCGTTGGCGAGCGCGGTGAAACTGGATCTGGTGGAGACCGCCTACCGGGGTCATGCAGCCGACGCCGCGGCAGAGGCGCGCGCCGACGGGCTGGACCTGGTCGTCGCGCTGGGCGGCGACGGCACGGTCAACGAGGTGGTCAACGGGCTGCTCCGGCGCGGAACGGGCGGCGAGGTGCCGATGCTCGCCGTGGTGCCCGGCGGGTCGGCGAACGTGTTCGCCCGCGCGCTGGGCATGTCCCGAGAGCCGGTCGAGGCGACCCATCAGGTGCTCCAGGCCTTAGAGGCTCGTCGTTCGAGACGCGTGGGCCTCGGTCGCGTCGACGACCGGTGGTTCACCTTCAACGCGGGTCTCGGCTGGGACGCCGACGTCGTCGAGGCCGTGGAACGTCAACGCGAGGCGGGCCTGGTCGCGACTCCGCTTCGCTACGCCAGGATCGCGTTCGACAGATATCTCCGATCGGCGATGCGAAAGCCGAGTCTCACCGTGGAGCTGCCCGGTCGAGAGCCGATAACGGGATGTCATCTGGCATTCGTCTGCAACACGACCCCGTGGACCTATCTCGGTCCGTACGCGATGCGCACCAATCCCGACTGCTCGTTCGACTCCGGTCTCGGGGTGTTCGCGCTGGACACGATGCGAGTGCCCACGGTGCTGCGCCATCTGACCCAGGTGTTCGCGGGCACGACGGGCGGTCCGCACGGCGCTCGGCTGCTTCGCGAAGACGATGTGCCGAGTGTCGTGGTGCGTTGTGACCGTCCGATGGGCCTTCAGGTCGACGGCGACTTCCTAGGTCGCCACGAAGAAGTTCGCTTTAATGCAGCGCCGAACGCACTCGAGGTTGTAGCCTGACCGTTGCACCGCGACGACTGGCACGTTGTCAACCGCTGTCGGGTGGTTCTTTTCGCCGGGCGCGCCCCGCAAACCCACCACCAAACGTGATCACCTGTCGATCGTTCGGGTGAGTCTCCTCACCGGAATGGATCGAACCCCTTGACATCGCGCCAGTTCGTGAAAGCATTCACAAGCACCCAGCACATCCCCCCACCGACTACCGGCGCGTACTGATCGCGCCTAGCGAGGAGCTAGGAACAATGGACTGGCGCCACGATGCGGCCTGCCGTGACGAGGACCCCGAGCTGTTCTTCCCCGTGGGAAACAGCGGTCCCGCCCTTCTGCAGATCGCCGAGGCGAAGGCCGTCTGCCGCCGCTGCCCGGTGTCCTCCGAGTGCCTGAGCTGGGCTTTGGAGAGCGGGCAGGACGCGGGCGTCTGGGGCGCGATGAGTGAGGATGAGCGACGCGCTCTCAAGCGGCGTAACGCTCGCACTCGCGCCCGCAGTAACGTCTGAGCCGCGCGAAACACCATTCACACGCTGTGAAGGCCCGATCCGAGTCGACTTCGGATCGGGCCTTCACTGCGTTCGCCATACCCACTCGAATACGTCGAACAGTCACCCGCTGATCACATCCGGCATCCCTGCGCCCGCAGGCCGCCGGACACCGAGAGTCAAGGTCGGAACAGGCGAACGGACGCCGAACCCGCCGAATCAACGCCGTCGAGTCAGCGGCACCCGGAGTACCGCCTGCGTCCCGACCGTGTCACCCCGCCGCAGACTCAACGAGGCCCGCAGCTCCGAGTCCACCAGGGTCCGCACGATCTGAAGCCCCAGCCCCTCCGCTCGCTCGAGCGAAAAGCCTGCTGGCAGCCCCCTGCCATCGTCGGCGACGACCACGTCCAGCCATTTCGCCGATCGTTCGGCCGACACCACCACCAGTCCCCGCACCCCGCTGGCGAAAGCATGCTCCATCGCGTTCTGCACCAGCTCGGTGAGCACCATCACCAAGGGCGTAGCCAGCTCGGCGTTCACCACGCCGAACCGGCCCTCCCGGCGCACGACGACCCGACTCTCCGCCGCGGCGACATCGCTCATCATCGGAATGACCCGGTCCACGAGATCATCGAGGTCCACCCGCTCGTCCACCGACATCGACAGCGTCTCGTGCACCAGCGCGATCGAGGTCACCCGACGCATCGACTCCTCCAAGGCCTGCCGGGCCTCGACCGTCGACATCCGGCGGGACTGCAGGCGCAGCAACGCCGCCACCGTCTGGAGATTGTTCTTCACGCGATGGTGGATCTCGCGGATCGTGGCGTCCTTTGACATCAACGCACGATCGCGCCGCTTGACGTCGGTGACGTCGCGGACCAGCACCAGCGCCCCGGCAGGCTGCCCCCGAGGGCGCAACGGCAACGCCCGGAACAGCACCGTGGCACCGCGCGCCTCGGCCTCCATCCGCATACTCGGCTCGCCGTCCACCGCCGACCTGATCCGCTGCGCGACCTCCGTCGCGTCGAAGGGATCGGAGAGCAGTGACCGGGTGAGCGCGGCGAGCTGCGTGCCGATGAGGTCGGCGGCGTGCCCCATCCGGTGATAGGCCGACAGGGCGTTGGGGCTGGCGAAGACCACGCCCCCCGCCGAGTCCAGCCGGATCATGCCGTCGCCGATCCGAGGACTCGTGTGCACGTCGGGCGAGGGCTCGACGGCGGGGAAGGTGCCGTCGGCGACCATCTGACACAGGTCGGAGGCGCTGCCGAGATAGGAGATCTCCAGCGGGCTGGGCACCCGAGGAACGGCCAGGTTGGTGTCCCGGCTGAGTACGGCGACGACCTCTCGGTCGAACCGCACCGGGATGGTCTCGCGGCGGACCGGCACGCCGAGATGCCAGCGGGGGTCCTCCTCGCGACAGATCCGGCCCTCGATCACGGCCCTGCGCAGCTGCGGATGCTCTTCGGCGGCCAACCTGCCGCCCACCAGGTCCTCCGGATGAGCGGTGGGCGCGGTCGTGGGACGGGCCTGGGCGACGCACAGGAACCGTCGTCCCAGCTCGGCGTCCTCCTCCAGCGGCACCCAGAGCAGGAAGTCCGCGAAGGAGAGGTCGGCGAGGAGCTGCCATTCCACGACCACCCGCTGGAGGTGCTCGATGACGGCGTCGGACAGACCAGTGTGCTCGGCGAGCAGGTCGGACAGCGTCGACATGTCAGGCCCCCACCCGAGACGCGATCACTCGACCACCGCGATCGGGGCGCCGTGCCGAGCGACGTCTCCGTCGCGCACCGGTCGCGCCGCCGCGCCTGTGGTCTCGGTCACCACGAGGTCTCCCTCTTCATCGACGTGAGCATGACGTGCAGGCGGCCCTGGGTCCCTCGGCTCGCTGCGACGACGGCGACCTCGGACCCGTCTGCCGCACGCTCGGCACGAATCTTCTCGGTCATCGCCACGTCCTCCTGATGCTCCATCCTCGTCGCCATCCAACCACGACCGGGCCGGCTCCTCGGCGTCGGTGACAGCGTGTCAGACTCTCCGGGCAACTCCACGAGAAGGAGCCACGATGTCCAAGCGTGCTCGCAAGAAGCGTGACCGGAAGAAGAAGGGCGCGAGCCACGGCAAGCGCCCCAACAGTTGAGCGGAGCCTCGGGTGCGTCCCGCACTCTGGAGGACCGGTTCGACAGTGAACGACCCCGGCACGCAGCCGACATCGCGTCCGGGGTCGTTTCGCGTCCGAGTCCTCATCGCAGCCGGGGCGGCCGAAGGTTCGTGCAAGGCCCGCGCCGCGCCAAGTGGTCGTCTGCCCGAACTCCTGCCGAGTTCCTGGCGGTGCGCCGCACCGAGGACATCCCGGGCCGGTCGGGCGTTGGCCGTCGGACCCGCGATGACGTCGTTCTACAGGTCTTCGCAGGCTGCCGATGCGGGTGCGCACAGCGAAAGCTCCGGCAAACAGGCTCCCCGGCGAACTCCATCGCCGCGATCATCGCCCACGGCGTGGACCGTCGACGGCGAGCAGACCCGAGGCGGATGAACTGCCCGGTGCCCGGCCGTCGACCCGACCTGAGCCGAGCAGCCGAGCGACTGCCTCGACCTGCGTTCTCGGCACCGACCGCGAACCGGCGACCGGCGTACAGAACTGCGGCTCGGACGCTCAGTCCTCGCGGACCTGGACTCGCTGCGGCGGGGCGGCATCCGGCGTCCTGGCCCGCAGCTCGACCTCGACGGTCCGGCCGCGCGGTCCGTGCTCGACGGTCACCTGTGCCTGCTCCAGCACGGTCTCACGGATCGACGTGCGCAGCCGCTCCTTGAGTGCGTCCGGCGCCTGCTCGTTGCCGCATTTCCGGGCGAGGAGCTCCTTGAGGTGCTCCTCGATGCCGAAGTGCTCCAGGCACGGCCCGCACTCGTCGAGATGCCTGCGCAGCGCATCGCCTCGACCTTGCGCGCACTCGTGGTCGAGCAGCAGCCACAGCTCGCCGAGCACCTCGGTACACGGCGTCTCGTGAGGTCGCTCGTCGCTCACGACTTCGTCACCTCCCGCTCACTCGCCCGGAAGAAGCCGCGGTCCCTGGCGACGTCGGTCAGCAGGTCCCTGAGCTGAGCGCGTCCACGGTGCAGTCGCGACATGACCGTGCCGATCGGCGTGCCCATGATCTCGGCGATCTCCTTGTAGGCGAAGCCCTCCACGTCCGCCAGATAGACCGCCATCCGAAAGTCCTCCGGCAACTGCTGCAACGCCTCCTTGACCGCGGTGTCCGGCAGGTTGTCGAGTGCCTCCACCTCGGCGGACCTCAGCCCGGACGAGGTGTGGCTCTCGGCCTGTGCCAACTGCCAGTCCGAGATCTCCTCGGTCGGCTGCTGCTGCGGCTGGCGTTGCCGCTTACGGTAACCGTTGATGTAGGTGTTGGTGAGGATTCGGTAGAGCCAGGCCTTCAGGTTGGTGCCCTGCGAGAACGACGCGAAGGCCGCGTACGCCTTCAGGTAGGTCTCCTGCACCAGGTCTTCCGCGTCAGCCGGGTTGCGGGTCATCCGCAGCGCAGCGCCGTAGAGCTGGTCGAGCAGCGGCATGGCGTCGCGCTCGAACCGGCCTGCGAGTTCGCCGTCCGCCGGGGGCCCCGCCTGGCGATCCGCTCCCGTGGCTCCCGATCTGCCGGGCACGGAACTCCCTTCCCGCCGTCGCCTGCCTGCGACGGTACGAGTCGACAAGCCCGAGGTCGGGCGACCGCGGGCCGTCCTCAAGCCTACGTCTTCGCGGGCATCCCGCCCGGCTTCCAGCACCTCTGTCACCACGTCCAGGGCAACGCCGAGGGCCGCGCCCGCATTCCCGCGCACCGTCCCTCGTTCCGCTGTGCGGGTACCCCGAGGCCTGCCGGATCAGACGTGGCGGGCAGCCCCGACTCGTCGAGAAGGTGCATTCGTCGGGCGGGCAGGCGTGTCAAGGGACTCCGGTGCCCTCGGTCGCCTCGGGTGCTCTAAGTGAGCCCTGGTGCGCGTGTCGGCTCTCGGTGTCCCTGTTCCTCGGCGGCCCACCCCGGGCCACGCTCATGCCTGCCCGCCCGGCTCCTGCCCGAACTACGCGGACGCGTCGGGTCCGCACTCTGCGAGGTGCTGGGCAGCGTCGGGCGACACTCGCACGCCCGCACGGGCCGCGTCCTCTATCTGCGGGGACGAACGGGCCGGGCGGTTCGGCGCTGCCCGCTCGATGCAGGCCGCATCGGCAGGGAACTGGCGAGACGACCTCGGCGGCGAGCAGGAGGGCCCGCCCGATCAGGAGGAGATCGGCGCGACCACCGCCCTGGTGAGCGTGACGAGGTCCGCCGGGGCCAGCTCGATCTCCAGACCGCGTCGGCCGCCGCTGCAGAAGATCGTCGGATGCTCGACGGCGGACTCGTCGAGCGCCAGGGGCAGTGCCTTGCGCTGTCCCAGCGGGGAGATGCCGCCCGCCACGTACCCGGTGGCCCGCTCGGCGTCGGCCACCACCGCCATCCTCGCCTTCTTGCCGCCGAGCGCCGCCGCCAAGGCCTTGAGGTCGAGCTGGCGTGCGACGGGAACCACACCCACCACGAGTCGGCCGTCGAGATCCGCCACGAGGGTCTTGAAGACTCGGCGCGCGTCCTGACCGAGCAGTTCCACGGCCTCGGTCCCGTAGGAGGCGTGCTTCGGATCGTGCTCGTAGGCGTGCACCTGATGCTGGACGGCCTTCTTGACCAGCAGTGCGGTCGCCGGTGTTCCTCGTCCCGCCATGCACGCAGCCTAGATCGCCGCCGCCGCAGGGCCGCACCCCCGCCGAGGCACCCGGGCTGCTGAGGGTCTGCTCCTTCGCAGGCAGACGGCTCGCCGCTCGGCACCACGGGTGTACCGACCGTCGAAGCAGAAGCCACGCGCTCACCTGCCTGCCGAGTTCGCCCCGTCGCTCGACGGCACGGACTCGGGCGAGTTCCGAGTCGCTCGGCCAGGGCGGCCCGACATCAGAGCCGGGGCGGCGAGCCGTGGAGCCGGTCGGGCTAGTCGGGTCGTGCCAGGGGACGCAGCACACGAACCAGCCACTCCTCGACCGCCCTGGTCACCCCGATCGGATCGGCCTTCAGTGCGTGGTCGCCCGCCACCACGACGACCTCGCGGTGGGAACCGGACTCCGGCCTGCCGAAGGCGTCGCGTTCGCCCTGGACGACCAGCAGGGGCACGTCGACGGCGTCCAGCTCCGCCAGCCGATGCCGTTCTGGGGTCTTCGGCGGGGCAACCGGGAAGGCCAGGCACAACACGGCCGCCGCGCCGCCCGCCGAGGCGGTACGACAGGCGACCCGCGCCCCGGAGGACCGGCCGCCGAACACCATCGGGAGGTCGCGAAACCAGTTCTCGCCGAGCCACCGGGCGACGGCGAGCCAGGCCGCGTCGAGCTGCCGCGCGGGCGCGGGCGCGCGCCTGCCCGCCACCCGGTACGGCTGCTGGACCAGCGCGACGTGCACCCCGGCAGCGGTGGCGCCTCGGGCCGCCGCGACCAGATCGGGCGCATCGACGCCGCCGCCTGCTCCGTGCCCGAGTAGCAGCACCGCGGTGCCCTCCTCGGCGGAGTGCAGCTCCACGAGCGCCGGTCCGTGCGGCGTCTCGACGTCCAGCGTGGTCACGGCGCGTCGAAGAGCGTCGGGGGCGCACCGGAGTCGAGCAGCTCGATGCGTTCCATCAGTTCGGGACCGTTGTTGCGCATGTTGTTCACCGCAGGCGACACCGGGCGGACCCGGATGCGGGCCACCAGGTCCTCATCGGGCGCGGCCAGCAGTTCGGGCACGGCGGATCTCGCGGGATCAAGCCAGTCGGACCAGGCATGTCGCGGGAGCACCAGCGGCATCCGGTGGTGGATGTCCGCCGTCTCGCCCAGGGCATCGGTGGTGACCACGGCGGCGGTCACCAGCGGGGTGGGCTCCGCGCCGGGTTCGCTCGGCGGGCGCCACCACACCGAGAACACCGCGGCCATCGCGAGGGTCCGCTCGTCTTCATGGGCCGCGAAATAGGGCTGCTTCCGCTCGGCGGTCGGCTTCCACTCGTACCAGCCGTCGGCGGGCACCAGGCAGCGTCGCCGGGAGGCGGCATCGCGGTAGGCGGGCTTCTCGGTGATCGTCTCGGCCCTGGCGTTGATCATGGGCGGACCGTCTGCCGGGTCCTTGGCCCACGGCGGTACCAGTCCCCACCGGACCAGTCGCACGGTGCGGCGGGCCGCACCGCCGTCGGCGGGCATCCGTTCCACGATGATCGGCACCATCCGGGTGGGGGTGACGTTGTGATCAGGCCCCTCATAGGCACCGTCGGTCCCGTCGACCGCGTCGAACTCGGCGGCGAGTCGCGCCGGGTCCTTGGTGATCGCGTACCGGCCGCACATCGACACTCACTCCCTCGGCTGATGACGCGCCGCGGGCAGTGTCTTCTCGGCGGCACACCAGCTCTCAACTCTTGCTCAAGAGGCCGGAGATGTCGAGGGCGGGCGGGAGGGAGATCGGGTCGAAGCGCTCTACCAGGCCGGGGCCGTTGTTACGAACGTGGTTCACCGCCGGGGACACCGGGCGCACCTCGATGCGGCCGAGGACATCGGGTCCTGGCGGGGACAACAGCGAGCTGACCTCGCTCGCGCCGAGGTCGACGTCGGGATCGAGCCAGGGTCTCCACGCCTTGCGCGGCAGGACCAGCGGCATCCGATCGTGCACCTCGGCGGGTTCGCCGACCGAGGGTGTGGTGAGCACCGCACAGGTGGACAGCGGCGGGCCGTCCGGATCGCCTGCGGGGTCACGCCATACCGACCAGATGCCTGCCATCGCGAGGCTCTCCCTGTCGATGCTGGTCAGATAGAAGGGCCATTTGCGCCCTTCCTCCCGTCGCCACTCGTACCAGCCGTCGGCCGGGATCAGACAGCGGTAATGCGCCGCCGATCCTCGGAAGGCAGGCTTGTCCGCGACGGTCTCGACTCTGGCGTTGAACATCCGCGATCCGATGGCCGGGTCCTTCGCCCAACGCGGGACGAGTCCCCACCGCATCACTCTGATCGATCGCACGGTACGCGTCGGATCAGGCATCCCGTCGTCATCTCTGGGATGCCGAGCGACGACCGTTAACACCGCATGGGTCGGCGGGATGTTGTAATCCGGCTCGACGACCTGACCTCGTGTTCCGTCTACTGCCTCGAACTCGTTCGCCAACTGCGTCGAGTCCTTGATCGAGGCGAATCTTCCGCACATGTCGTTCACCTCCGCGGCGGGGCGGGCAGAGCCTGCCCGACCACCGTTGAAGTAATGCCCCTCCGGGCGCAACGGTACGCATCGCCCGACACTTCGCATTTCCTGTCGCAGCCGTAAAGCACACACAGTGGAGTCAAAATCTCACTGCGTGTGATCGTCACCCGCACTGCTGAATGAGTAAGAGCACTACAGAGCGAGGGGAGGCACGGCAGGGAACCCCTGCCGCAGCGGGCAGCCCGCCCGGACCGCCGTGCCCGACGATGCCAGCACACGGCCCGTTGTGAAAGCCCCTCGCAGGTGAACACGTGCCGACGGGTGCGGGCTGCGCCGATCCTCCCGCGACCGGCCGAGCGAGACCCTGGATATGCGGCCGTCGCATCGTCGCTGCCCGGAGATCTCCGAGAGACATTAAGATCCACTCCGCTGAACCCGGTTAGCACCATCGGGTGATCATGAGCGATTCCGACCCCGTCGTGGCGTGCCTACGTCTAGCGGCCGATCACGACGGCCTGCCACAGCGACGACGGCCGCGCGGCGAACACAGGGGCGCGGCCGAAAAGGCAGGTGGAGTGCGCAATCATGGAACGATGACCCAGGCCTGGCCCGCACCCGCAGTCGAACACCCGGTCAATGCCACCGTCGGTGTGCCCGGCTCGAAGTCGATGACCAATCGCGCGCTGCTGCTGGCAGCGCTCGCCGAGTCGGAGTCGATCCTGCACGCGCCGCTGCGCAGTCGAGACACGCTCTTGATGACGCAGGCCCTGCGCTCGCTCGGCACCGACATCCAGGACGTCCCGGCCGACGGGGACTCGGTGGCGGGTTGGCGCGTGCGCCCCGGTTCGTGGCAGGGTCCGATCGAGGTGGACTGCGGGCTGGCGGGCACCGTCATGCGCTTCCTGCCGCCTGCCTCGGTGCTCGCCGACGGCGACGTCCGCTTCGACGGCGACGAGTACGCCAGGAAACGGCCGATGTCCACGGTGTTGACGGCGTTGCGTGAGCTGGGGGCGCGGATCACCGACGACCGGATGCCCTTCACCGTGCACGGTGCGGGAGGACTCCGCGGCGGCGAGGTCGTCCTCGACGCCTCGTCGTCCTCGCAGTTCGTCTCCGGTCTCCTGCTCTCCGGCCCGAGGTACGCCGAGGGCGTAACCGTCCGCCATCGTGGGGCGCCGGTGCCGTCGCTTCCCCACATCGCGATGACCGTGGCGATGCTGCGGGAGGTCGGTGTCGAGGTGGACGACAGTGTGCCGGACGTCTGGCGGGTCGTGCCCGGACCCGTGGCGGGCCGCGAATGGCTGATCGAGCCCGACCTGTCCAACGCGACTCCGTTCCTGGCCGCCGCCGCGGCGACGGGAGGATCGGTCACCGTGCCCGGCTGGCCTGCTCGGACCGATCAGGCCGGTGACGCGGTGCGCGGCATCCTCACGGAGATGGGCTGTGTGGTCACCGTCGCGGCGGATGCGCTGACGGTGTCGGCGCCGGGGCGGCTGTCCGGTGTCGACATCGATCTGCACGACGTCGGGGAGCTCTCCCCCACCGTGGCCGCGCTGGCCGCGCTGGCCGACGGCCCGAGCAGGCTGCGCGGAATCGCTCACCTGCGGCACCACGAGACCGATCGACTGGCCGCGCTGTCCACCGAGATCAACCGGCTGGGCGGGGCGGCGGTCGAGACCGAGGACGGCCTGACCATCGAGCCGCGCCCGCTGCACGGCGGCGAGTGGCGGTCCTACGCCGATCACCGCATGGCGACGGCGGGCGCCGTGCTCGGCCTGGTCGTGCCAGGGGTGACGGTCGACGACATCGACACGACGAACAAGACGATTCCCGATTTCCCCGGTATGTGGGCGGCGATGCTCGACGACGACTCCGACGTGGCAGGGCTGTCCCGGAAGGACGTGCAGGGAGTGTGAGTCGACAGGGCTGGCACTCGCTGGACGAGTCCGACATCCGGGTCCGACCCAATCGGCGCGGCACCCGACCACGCAGCAAGCTTCGACCGGATCATGCGGGCGCCAGCCAGGCGATGGTCGTCGCCGTGGCCAAGGGGCGCTGGACCTGCGCGATGAATCGCGATCCGGGTCGCCTGGTCACGGCGATGCGCGCCCGCGAGCTGGGTCGCACGCCCGTCGTGGTCGGCGACCTCGTCGAGCTGGTGGGCGACACCTCCGGTGCGGCGGGGTCACTCGCGAGGATCGTGCGCGTCGCCGAGCGGACCAGCGTGCTCCGACGCACGGCCGACGACACCGATCCGTACGAGCGGATCGTCGTCGCCAACGCCGGAAAGTTGATCATCGTGACGGCGCTGGCCGACCCGCCGCCGCGAACGGGGTTCATCGACCGCTGCCTCGTCGCCGCCTTCGCGGGCGGGCTGTCGCCGGTGCTGTGTCTGACCAAGGCCGATCTGGCGGCGCCGGATCGGCTGATGGCGCTGTATGCGGAGCTGGCGGTCCCGGTGGTGGTCACCAGGGCAGACACCGAGCCCGCCGATCTGCGCGCGGAGCTGGTCGACGACGTGTCGGCCATGATCGGCCACTCGGGCGTCGGGAAGTCGACGCTGGTCAACCGGCTGGTCCCGGATGCAGGCCGGGCCACCGCCTCGGTGAGTGCCGTGGGCAAGGGCAGACACACCTCGACGTCGGCGGTGGCGCTGCCGCTGGAGGGCGGCGGCTGGGTGGTCGACACTCCGGGCATCCGCTCGTTCGGACTGGCGCACATCAAGCCGGACGACGTGGTGGCGGCGTTCCCCGATCTGCACGCCGCCGCGGAGGAGTGTCCGTCCAACTGCGGGCATCTCGGGCCGCCGGACGACCCGGACTGTTATCTGGACCGTTTCCTCGCCGACGGCGGTTCCTCGCCGGGCAGACTCGACTCGCTGCGACGCCTGCTTCAGTCCCGCGTTCGCCCGGACGAGAAGTTTGGATGAGCCGAATCCCGATTCTCTCCTTACCCTTTCGATATTGAGGAAGCCGGGCGACCGGCGGTGCGCCCACCGACTCGCGCAGTGCGCGACGACGGGCGGATCGATCTCGATCATCCCCTATTCGGAATGGAGAGATGAGGGTGCGGAGAACGACGATCGCGGCAATGATGCTGGGGCTGGTGACAGTCGCAGGCGCGTGTGGCTCCAACGGCGAGGAGTACGCGCCGGAGACCGACGGCAACACAGGCACAGGGGGCGCCGAGCCGACGACCGAACCCGGCTCCGAGACCGACGGCTCGGAGACCAGCACCACTCCCGGCGAGCTGTCGCCCAGCCAGCTCTTCAGCTCGATGACCGACAGCGCACGTCAGAAGGAGACCGCACACTTCACGATCTCCTCCTCCGAGGACGCGTTCGGCTCCGGAGAGGGGCAGCTCCGGTACACCGACCGGGGCGCCGACCTCACACTGACCGTCGAGCTGGCGATCGACGAGGAGCAGGGCGCCCAGCAGATCGAGCTGGTCACCATCGACGAGATCGTCTACCTGAACCTCGGCGACGCCACGCCCATCGACCAGCCCTGGGTGCGCATCGATCCGTCCGAACAGCAAGAGGACGGGGCCAACCAGGCCTTCGCCATGGTCGCCCAGCAGCTGGTGGACTCGGCGGACCCGACCAGCCAGCTCAACCAGCAGGCCGACGCCGCGCAGATCACCGACACGGGTGAGGAGGAGGTCGACGGGGTCGCCACCACCCGGTACGACCTCCAGCTCGACATCGCGACGCTGGCGGAGAGCGCGAGGGACGAGCTGGAGCGGGAACGGCTCCAGACGGCCGTGGACAACGGCATGACGACGATCGACTACCAGGTGTGGATCGACAATACCGACAACGTGCCGGTGCGCTTCGTCATCAACCAGCCCGGCATCACGGGCAACTTCGACTCCGCCGTCATCACCGTGGACTACATGTCCTGGGGTGAGGACGTCCAGATCGACCAGCCTGCCGAGGACCAGGTGGGCGAGCTTCCGGAGGGCTGACTCCCGGCAGCGGACCGTTGCCGTCTCCGCACTCCACGGGCGCCTGGGGCGAGAGTCCCCGGGCGCCCGTTCTCGTGTCCACGGGGTCCTGCCTGGCTCGTCGCCGGGTCCGTGCGCTCAGCGTCCGATGTCACGCCCTGGCTAGATATCCACCGCCAGAGCGCCCCTTGATCTGGGATCGTGGTGGATTCACGGGCATTCCCGATCACCACCCGCGCTGACTCAAAGAATCCACCCACCCGAAAGGGAATAACCTTCAACCGAAAGGTGGGATCGGCTCGCGACTGGTCCCTGTCGTCCATCGTGAGCGCCTCCGCCGAAGGTGCCGATCAGAATGACTACGAAATCTGTTCGGGTTTCTTCCGTCGCCGGGGTCGGGTGACCGGGCCTGCCGATCCGGATCGGCCGTGGATTCGTCGTTCTCAGCCTGCGGGGACGCGTTCGGCCACCTGGTGGTCCGGCGGGGCGAGCACCTCGTGCGCCTCGCCCCACAGGCTGAAGTCGGTCTCGGTGCGCACCGTGCCCGCCTCGGGCATCTCGAACTCGACGACCTGCCGGATCGGGAGATCATCGGCGTCGAGCCACACGGTGCCCTCGATGGTGGTGACCCCTGCCGCGAGCAGGGACTCCTGCGCGGCGGTGACGGACTCGTCGGTGCCCGCCTCGATCGCCTCGGCGACGTCGACGCTCAGTTCGTATCGCTGAGCCGCGACGCCGTCGACCTCGTCCGGCTCGGCGGCCGTGATGTCCGCCGTGGCGGGGAGGATGTCCGCCAGGGATGCCGACCGCGCGGCCTGCTGGTGGAGTCCGGCGAACTGCTGCGCGATCGGGTCGGCCCCGTAGGGGTCGGTCCGCACCCACGGCCGCTGGTCGGGCTCCTGCTGGTCTTCTGGGACTTCGACGTACAGGTAGCCGCCTGCGACGATGAAGCGGGTCTCCCCGCCCTGCGTGGCGAAGACACAGTCGAAGTCGTGTTCGGCGGTCTCGGCCGTCGGATCGTCGTCGGCCTGCCGGGACTCCGGCTCGGAGACGGTCGTCAGGCATCGACCGGTGTTGGCGGACTCCTCGCCGGTGGCGAAGGAGAACTCGAGTCGTGTCGTGCCCGCTTCGACCATGGCCTCGCGGGCGGCCGTCGCCAGTGACCGGGTGTCCTCATGGACGGTGGGTTCCGGATCGGCGCAGGCGGTGAGGGTGCCCGCGAGTGCCAGCAGCGACAGGATCGTCGTACCGCGTCGTCTCACCGGAGCTCCCACCCGACCGCCGTGCGGCCCGCCGACCCTGACATCGCCGGTGAGCCTAGACCAGTGCCGGGGTCGGGGTGCTCGGTTTCGGTCTCGGACGTGCCGGGGGCGCTCCTCACAGCGCGGGCCCGGGCCTCGCCGTGGCCCGGCGGGCAGGCCGTGCCGGTCTGGAACACGGCTCGGCTCGCCCGCCGGGCGGCGACGATCAGCCCATGTGGGGGTAGCGATGGTCGGTGGCGGCCACGAAGGTCTCCTTGATCGACCTCGGGCTGGTCCACCGGAGCAGGTTGAACATCGAGCCTGCCTTGTCGTTGGTGCCGGAGGCCCGCGATCCGCCGAAGGGCTGCTGGCCGACGACCGAGCCGGTGGGACGGTCGTTGACGTAGAAGTTGCCCGCCGTGAACCGCAGGGCCCGGTGTGCCTCCTCGATCGCGGCGCGGTCGGTGGCGAAGACGGCGCCGGTGAGGGCGTAGGGGCTAGCGGAGTCGACCTGCGCGAGCACCTGCGAGTAGTCCGCGTCCTCGTAGACGTGCACGGCCAGGATGGGGCCGAAGTACTCGGTGCGGAACACCTCGTCGCCGGGGTCGGTGCCGACGAGCACCGTGGGCTCGACGAAGTAGCCGGTGGTGTCGTCGTAGCCGCCGCCTGCCAGCACCTCCAGCGACGGGGTGGCCGCCGCGCGGTCGAGGGCCGCCTTGTGCTTGGCGAACGCACGGGCGTCGATGACGGCACCACCGAAGTGGGCGAAGTCGGTGACGTCGCCGTAGGAGATCGTCCTGGTGACGTCGGCGAGCTGCTCGCGGAGACCGCCCTCCCAGAGCGAGCGGGGCAGGTAGGCGCGGGAGGCGGCCGAGCACTTCTGGCCCTGGTACTCGAAGGCCGCGCGGACGAGGGCGGTGACGATGGGGGCCGGATCGGCCGACGGGTGGACGACGACGAAGTCCTTGCCGCCGGTCTCGCCGACGATCCTCGGGTAGCTGCGGTACTTGTCGAGGTTCTCGCCGATCGTGCGCCACAGGAGCTTGAAGGTGGCCGTCGAGCCGGTGAAGTGGAGTCCGGCGAAGTCCGGGTCGGTCAGGGCGACCTCGCTGACGGCCTTGCCGTCCCCGGTGACCATGTTGATCACGCCGGGCGGCAGTCCCGCTGCTTCGAGGGCCTGCATGGTGAAGTGGGCGGCGAGCTGCTGGGTCGGTGTGGGCTTCCACACCACGGTGTTGCCCATCAGCGCGGGCGCGGTGGGCAGGTTGCCCGCGATCGCGGTGAAGTTGAACGGTGTGATGGCGGTGACGAACCCGTCGAGCGGCCGGTACTCCATCCGGTTCCAGACGCCGGGCACGGACGTGGGCTGTTCCGCGATGATCCGCCGGGCGTAGTCCACGTTGAAGCGGAGGAAGTCGATCAACTCGCAGGCGGCGTCGATCTCGGACTGCTGCACGGACTTGGACTGGCCGAGAATGGTGGCGGCGTTGATGGTGTCGCGCCACGGTCCGGCGATCAGGTCGGCGGCCCGGAGCAGCACGGCGGCGCGCTCGTCGAACGGCAGGGCCGCCCAGCCGGCGGCGGCGTCCTTCGCGGCGGTGACGGCGGCGGTGACGTCCTCGGTAGTGGCATTGGCGCTGACGCCGAGCACGTGTGCGTGGTCGTGCGGCTGGACGACGTCGAACCGCGCACCGCCCGCCATGGCCCGCCTGCCGCCGATGGTCTGCGTGAGGTCGTGGGTCGTGTCCTCCAGCTCGGCGATCCGGCCAAGCAGCGACTCACGCTCGGCGGAGCCGGGGGCGTAAGAGTGCACCGGCTCGTTGCGCGGGGCGGGCGGGGATGTGACGGCGTCCATGAGTGGGGTCGCCTCCTTGGCATCGGTGCGGTGTCGTACGCGGTCGGTGGCGACGGACCCCTGGTGAGGACCGTCGCAGCAGCACCATCCTGACATGAGCCCGCGCTGCGCAGCCCCCTGGCGAGGACCGGCCGGGACGGTCTCGCCGCTCGACGCCCGAGGAATCATCGTCCTCCGGTGGCGTCGTCGTGGGCGGCTGCCGCCGCCGTCCGTCGCCGCGGTCGGGTGGTGCGGGTGTGATGCGGCCGAGGCGGGTACGGGTGTGGACCCCGCCTGCGGCCGCCCGCCTCGGATCACATCAGGTCGAGCAGGAACGGCACCTCCTGGACGGCGTACCAGGCGAGTTCGTGATCCTCGGCCTCCCCGAGGGCGAACTCGGCGTCGGCGTCGCCCAGGTCGGCGGCGTCGATCACCTCGGCGGCGGCGCGCACGGCGTCCTCCGCCTCGGGGTCGTCGACGTGCACGGCGGCGATGGCCCGCAGCGGCACCGGTCCGGCGAGCCGGACGACGGCGGCGTCCAGGTCGGGTCGCAGCGTCACCTCCGGCATGTCGGCGGCGACGACGACCCGTCGGGTCGGCGACTTGGGGTCGTCGGCGAGTTCGGCGGCGATCAGGCGGACGGAGCCTCTGGTGGCCTCCATCAGCGCCGCGTACTCCAACTCCTCGGTGCTGCCGGTCGCGTACGACTCACGCAGCATGGGCGTCAACGCGAAGGCGGTGCCGCTCACCGGCACGAGTTCGTCGGTCGCCAACAGCCCGCGCAGCATCGCCACGGTCGCGGGAACGTAGATCCGCATCACACCGTCCCCAACAGCTCATCGAGGGATTCGTCGATCATCCCTGCCAAAACGTCCACGTCGAACATCGCATTCCGATCTCCGTTGAGCCCGAAGTACACGCCGCCGTCGTACGAGCCGACCCCGATCGACAGGGCCTGGTGCTTGGCCAGCGGCACCACCGGGAACATCTCCACCATCTTCGTCCCTGCGGCGTACAACGGCACCTGTGGTCCTGGCACGTTGGTGACCACCACGTTGAACAGTCTGCGGGAGAACGAGTTGGCGGCGCGCGCGCCGAGCACGTGCAGAGTGGGCGGAGCGAAGCCCGACAGGCGGACGAGTGCGCTCGCGGCGACCGACTGCCCTGACTCCTGATGGGCCCGCATGGCATGGCCGACGTGGTGCAGGCGCAGGGTGGCGCTGGCCTCGCCGACCGGCAGCTCGACGAGGTAGGCGGAGACCCTGCTGCCCGCGACCGGCCCTGCGACGTCCTCGGCGGCGGGCTCTCCGACGAGGTTCGACTCGCGGCCCGCAGCACCTTCCTCGTCGCGACCGGACCCTGGTCCCCGTACGGACACCGGCACCATCGCCCTGATCGTGCTGGAGGCGGTGACGACCTCGCCCCGGGACAGCAGCCAGTTGCGCAGCGCCCCGGCGATCACGGCGAGGATGACGTCGTTGACCGTGCCGCCGTGTGCTCGTCGGATCTTGCGGTAGTCGGTGAGGCGGGTCCTGGTGACGGCGTAGCGGCGCTGGACGCTGATGCTGACGTTGAGGGGGCCCCGGGTGGCCGGGCGCGCCGCGGTGCGGACTGCCGAGGCGACGCCGCCGAAGGCCTCGGCGACGTTGCGCAGGGTCGCGGCGACGTCCATCGCGGCCACTCGAACGTTCTCCACGATCTCGCCCGGCCTGCGGACCGCCTCGGTTGCGGCGTCCAGGACGAGTTGGACGGGGCCGGGCTCGGGTTCCGGCATCCACAGTTCGTCGCCGACCCGCGGCACCGTGGGCGCGTCGTCGAGGATGACCTGCCCGATGTCGAAGCCCGCGATGCCGTCGACCATCGCGTTGTGGGTCTTGGTGATGAGCGCGACGCGACCGCGGCTCAGTCCTTCGACGATGTAGGCCTCCCACAGCGGCCGGGAGTGGTCGAGCGGCCGGGACATCAGTCGAGCGACGAGGTCGGCGAGCTGTTCGTCGTTGCCGGGCCTGGGCAGCGCGGATCGACGCAGGTGGTAGTCGAGGTCGAAGTCCGGGTCGTCGACCCACACGGGCCGCGCCAGCCTGCCCGGCACCTGGACGACCTTCTGCCGGTATCGGGGCGCCAACGGCAGCCGCTGCTCGATCAGGGCGGCGATCCGCCCGTATTCCAGGCCGCCGCCCGGTCTGCCCTCGGAGCCGGCACGACCGCCGGAGGCGGCCCGTCGTCCTCCCGTTCGGGACTGCTGGAAGAGCAGGACCGTGCCGACGTGCATCGGAGTCGTCGGATCCTCCAGGTAGAGGAAGGACGCATCCAGGGCGGAGAGTCGGTCCGGCATGGACGAATCCTGACACATCTGCGGGCATGCGATCCTGCTCGTCGTGCCCAACGATGTCTCCCCGAAGGACCGGTTCGTCACGGTCTACGGTCGAAAGCCGGTGCTCGAAGCCCTCCAGGACCCGCAGCTGGCCGTGGACAAGGTGATCCTCGCCGAGAACGCCGTCGGCGCGGCCGCGCGCGAGATCCTCCAGGCGGCCGCGCAGCGCGACGTCCCGGTGCAGCGGGCCACCGCGCAGCGGGTGAAGGTCCTGGCCGGGAACGGGCGTCACGACCAGGGCGTGCTGGCCGACGTGGTCGCGCCTCGGATGCGCACTCTGTCGACGGCGCTGGCGGCGGGCCGCGACGTTCCCGAGACGCTGCTGCTGCTCGACGGGATCACCACGCCGGCCAACGTCGGGATGATCCTGCGCACGGCGACGGCGGCGGGCATCGGCGGGGTGGTGGTGCCTCGACGGGGCGTGGCGACGATCGACCCGATGGTGGTGAAGGCCTCGGCGGGGGTGGCCTTCCGGGCCCCGATCCTGCGCACGTCGACGGCGGGAGCGGCGGCCGAGGAGTTGATCGAGGCGGGCTTCGCGCTGTACGCGATGGCTGCGGACGGCGATGCGACCCTGTTCGAGGTGGAGCTGCCGCGCCGGGTGGCGTTCGTGCTGGGCGGCGAGACCCACGGCGTCTCCGAGGAGGTCGCCGAACTGGTGATGGGTCGGGTCGCCATCCCGCTGGCCGACGGTGTCGAGTCGCTGAACGTCGCGAGCGCGGCGGCGGTGCTGAGCTTCGAGCTGACCCGGCGGCGGCTGACCTCGGGGTGAGTCTCGACCGACCCGGCCGAGGGCGCGGTGCGCGCGCCGGTGAAGGCATTCAGCGTGGTGCCGCGTGGTCCGGGCGGGTGCTCGAGGTCTGCCCGAGTTCCCGCCCGGCTGGTCAGGCGGCTGCCCGCCTCGGGTGCGTCAGTCCGGTTGACGGTGCGGGAACTCGCGGCCGAACAGGATGTTCAGCTCGGCGACGGTGGCCGGGACGGTCTGGTGGTGAATGCCGATCATGCCCGCGACGACCGCACCTGCGACGTTGCTCCGCAGGTCGTCGACGAACACGCATTCGGTCGTGGCCAGGCCGAGTCGTTCGGCGGTGAGTCGGTAGATCCTCGGATCTGGTTTGCTCAGCCCGACCTCGCCGGAGACGACCACCGTGTCGAACAGCTCGCCGAGTCCGTCGTCGGCTCGTCTGCCTTCCGCGTTGGACAGCAGGGCGGTGCGCAGCCCGGTGGCCCTGGCCGATCGCACGAGGGTCACCAGGGGCGGCTCGGCGTGATCCGGCGCACCGTCGCTGTCGGTGAGCACGCCGAAGAAGTCCAGCACCAGTCCGGAGAGCGTCACGTCGCCAGTCTAAGAGCCTGTCTTCGACCCCCTGTCTTGCAGTTGCGCGGGGTCGAGCGCGGCGATCTGCGGCGTCGTCGTCGGTCACCATGGCTCCTCCTACCGCCTGGCAGCTCAGCCACGCCGATCCCCGCTCACGACAGAGCGGGAACCGAAGACAGCCTCGGAGCACCCGCTCTTCCGACACTTTCGAGTGACTTCAGCGCCAAGACTGTACGGATCAACCCCCCACCCCGCTCTTCCTCCACGGAAACCGTTTCGCTGGAGGGAATCGAGATGACCAGTCTGCTGTCTCCCACTGCCGCTGACGCCGGCGTGATCGCCGCGATGCCCGTGGTGGAACCCCTGGATCGGCCTGCGTTCGCCGGGCTCACGGTGAGCCTGCTGCTGGCAGGCGCATCGGCCGTGCGATCACCTGCCGCGCCGCTTGCGGCCTGCCCGAGCAGCGAGAGACCATCGAGCGTCGAAAGTCCATCGAGCATCGAGAGACCGTCGAGCATCGCCCCGGACCCGCCGCTGCACGGCAGCCCGCAGCGGGCCGCTCCACCGAGCGCGACGCTCCCGAGGTCTCCTCGCCCGGCGAGATCCCGGATCACGGTGCCGAGTGTGGCCGCGCCGCTCGCGTCCGTCCCGGTCGAGGTCGTGGCAGTACCGGACTGGGCACGGCTCTCACCACCGCTCCCGGTGTCCTCGTCGCCGACGTCGCAGGTCCCGATTCCCGTCCTGCGCAGGCTCGCCACGGCTCGGTCGAACGCCGAACAGCGACATCCCATGGCAGGTACCGACATCCCGGCGTCCACCACGTCGCCGGACCCACCCGGTCGGACGCCCTCGGCGCATCGCATCGCCCGGCAGGCGCTGCACGCCTTGGTGGAGATCCTGGACGGCAGGCGGTCACGGTTGCAGCTCGGACGGCTGCTGGTCCCCGACCTGCACTATCTGATCGCACCTCGGGCCAGGCACGGGCCGAGCACGAATCCGCCGAGCAGGCTGCTCCGGGTGCACGCACAGCAGGTCAGCGAAACCGTGATCGAGTCGACGGCGCCGGTGCGGGGCCGCGATCGGGTCTTCGCCGTGGCCTTGCGGCTGGAGCTGCGCGGGACCAGATGGCTCGGCACGGCTCTGCAGGTATTGCGCCCACCGAGGTCGGATCGTCGCGGACTCACCGAACGGCGAGGGGGTTGATCAGGTGCTGATCCTGCGGTGACCCGACAAGGTCACGGGTGACCCGACAAGGCCTCAGGCTGTGAGCGGGCCGGACACCGCTTCGCGCGGGTGGCCGATCCAATCGCCGGGTGACCGAGTGGTGCGCGGCCGACCAGCCGGTCCGGCCGGGCCGGTGCCTGCGCGGGTTCGGGTCAGCCTGCGCGGGGTCTGGTCAGCCTGCCGGCGGACGACGTCGGCGGGAGTGCGCGCCTCCCGCCGACTGTCGGCACGACTCCCGCAGGCACGACCAGAGTGGCGGCGGGGTGGGGGGAACAACAGAATCGCCCACCACCGCCGAACACCAGAGCGCGATCGCCCACCACCGCCGAACACCAGAGCGGGACAGGCGCCGACGCCTGCCCCGCTCTGGTGGGCTGTCTCGATGACCGTCTCGGGTCAGCTCCGCTTGTCGCGCTTGGCCTGCGCCCGTTCTGCGGCGCGTCGGTCCTTGCGGCTGGCGTTGTTCGCTCGTCCGCCTGCGCCGCCGCTCCCGCTCTGGCCGCTGCGACGGGTCTCGACGCCGCCGCCCTCCTCCGGGCCGGAGTAGGTCAGCCGCTGCTGGCCGGGGCCGCCGAGGCCCTTGCCCCGTAGGGCGGGCGGCACGGCCTCCTCCGGACGCGGCGCGCGCGGCTGCTGGGGAGGCGCCGGACGACGGCCGTTGCCATTGCGCTGACCGTTGGCATTGGCATTGGCATTGGCCCGGCCGTTGCCGCCCGGGCCGCCCAGCGCGGGGGTCGCCGCCGGGTCGCCGTTGGAGCCGCCACCACCGACGGTGACGGCGACCGGCGGGCCTGCAGGCGCTGCCGCAGGCTTCGCGCCGTCGGCGGGCTCGACCTGGATGTTGAAGAGGAAACCGACGGATTCCTCCTTCAGCGCCTCCAACATCGCCGCGAACATGTCGAAGCCCTCGCGCTGGTACTCGATCGCCGGGTCGCGCTGGGCCATCGCCCGCAGGCCGATGCCCTCCTTGAGATAGTCCATCTCGTAGAGGTGTTCACGCCACTTGCGGTCCAGGACGGAGAGCAGCACTCGCCGCTCGAGCTGCCGCATCCCGTTCTCCTGGCCGACCTTCTCGTTGATCTCGGCCTCACGGATCCGGTACGCCTCGCGAGCGTCGGCGAGCACGGCCGTCAGCAGCTCGTCCTTGGTCAGGCCGCGCTCCGATTCCTCCACCAGCTTCTTGTGGTCGAGGCTCACCGGGTAGAGCGTCTTGAGGGCTGTCCAGAGCTGTTCGAGATCCCAGTCCTCCGCGTCGCCCTCGGCTGCGGCGCCCGACACGTACGCGGTGAGCACGTCCGTCATCATGTGCTCGATCTGCTCCTGCAGATCCTCGCCCTCCATCACCCGGTGGCGCTCCGCGTAGATGACCTGACGCTGCTTGTTCATCACCTCGTCGTACTTGAGGACGTTCTTGCGGATCTCGAAGTTCTGCTGCTCGACCTGAGTCTGGGCGGACAGGATGGCCCTGGTGACCATCTTGTGCTCGATCGGCACGTTCTCCGGCACCCGCAGCCGGTTCATCACGGCCTCGACCATCGCGGCGTTGAAGCGGCGCATCAGCTCGTCGCCCAGCGAGAGGTAGAACCGCGACTCGCCGGGGTCGCCCTGCCTGCCTGAACGACCACGAAGCTGATTGTCGATCCGACGCGACTCGTGTCGTTCTGTGCCCAGCACGTAGAGACCGCCTGCGGCGCGGACCTCGGACGCCTCGGCGTCGACGGACGCCTTCGTCTCGGCCAGCACCTCGTCCCAGGCCGCCTCGTACTCTTCCGGCGTCTCCACCGGGTCGAGCCCGCGAGCCCGGATCTCCTCGTCGGCGATGATGTCCGGGTTGCCGCCGAGCACGATGTCGGTACCGCGACCGGCCATGTTCGTGGCCACGGTGACGGCGCCCTTGAGCCCGGCGCGCGCGATGATCAGCGCCTCCCGCTCGTGGTGCTTGGCATTGAGCACCTCGTGCGGGACGGACATCTTGGTGAGGAGCTTCGACAGGTACTCGGAGCGCTCGACGCTGGTAGTACCGACCAGCACCGGCTGGCCCTTGCGGTGCCGCTCCTCGATGTCCTCGGCGAGCGCCTCGAACTTGGCCTGCTCGGTCTTGTAGACGAGGTCCGGCTGGTCCTTACGGATGGCAGGCCGATTGGTGGGGATGCTGACGACGCCGAGCTTGTAGATCTGGTGCAGCTCGGTGGCCTCGGTCTGTGCCGTACCGGTCATCCCGGCGAGCTTGTCGTACAGCCGGAAGTAGTTCTGGAGCGTGATCGTGGCGAGCGTCTGGTTCTCGGCCTTGATCGGCACCCGTTCCTTGGCCTCGATGGCCTGGTGCATGCCCTCGTTGTAACGGCGGCCTGCCAGGACACGGCCGGTGAACTCGTCGACGATGACGACCTCGTCGCCTCGGACGATGTAGTCCTTGTCCTTCTTGAAGAGCTCCTTGGCCTTCAGCGCGTTGTTCAGGTAGCCGACGAGCGGGGTGTTGGCCGCCTCGTAGAGGTTGTCGATGCCGAGCTGGTCCTCGATCAGCTCGACGCCCTTCTCGGAGACGCCGACGGTGCGCTTGCGCTCGTCCACCTCGTAGTGCTCGTCGCGCTTGAGCAGCGGCGCGAGCCGCGCGAACTCCTGGTACCAGCGAGAGGACTGGTCGGTCGGACCCGAGATGATCAGCGGGGTCCTGGCCTCGTCGATGAGGATCGAGTCGACCTCGTCGACGACGGCGAAGTGATGCCCGCGCTGGACGCAGTCCTTGATGCTCCAGGCCATGTTGTCGCGCAGGTAGTCGAAGCCGAACTCGTTGTTCGTGCCGTAGGTGATGTCGGCCGAATAGGCCTCACGGCGCTGATCCGGCGTCATCTGCGGCGCGATCACCCCGACCTTCAGGCCGAGGAAGCGGTGCACCCGGCCCATCCACTCGGAGTCACGTCTGGCCAGGTAGTCGTTGGTCGTGACGACGTGGACGCCCTCGCCGGAGATGGCGTTGAGGTAGATGGCGAGCACCGAGGTCAGGGTCTTGCCCTCACCGGTGCGCATCTCGGCGACCTGGCCGAGGTGCAGTGCCGCGCCACCCATGACCTGTGTGTCGAAGGGCCGCTGGCCGAGCGTGCGCTTGGCGGCCTCCCTGGCAACGGCGAACGCCTCGGGAAGGAGTTCGTCCAACGACTCGCCTGCGGAGTGCCGCTCGCTAAACTCGGCGGTCTTCGCACGAAGCTCGGCGTCGCTGAGATCGACGAACTCGTCTTCCAGGGAGTTGACGTGCGCCGCGATCATCCGCAGGCGCTTGAGCGTCTTGCCCTCGCCGGCGCGGAGCAGTCGAGACAGGACCATGCGGTCGACCTCACTAGCTGATCGTCATGCGCCCGGTCAGGACGCTTTGCCGCCATCGTAGGCATGGACAGGGTGTCGACGGCATCCACGCAGGTGGTGGGCTCGTCACCCGCCGATGGACACCTCGTTTAAGAATGCCCGATCATCCCTGGTGCTTCGCAAGGTGGTCGGCATTCGAGCGGTTCGGCAAGGCACCGCCCCGAGCCACTCGGATCGACTTCCCTGGTGCAGGCAGGCCGCTCGGTCGACCGGCAGACACATCACCGCAGGTGAGCGCGCGATGTCGGGCGGTGAATACTCCCCGTCAGTCCCGCCGACCATGCCGGATCTGCCCGCCGTGCCCGCATCCTGTCGCCTACCCGCCGCGCGGGAGTCGCTTGTTCGCACGTCCTCGGGTGTCCGGCTCCGCCAGGTCGCCGCTTGACGCGCAGGCCTCCCTGTTCGGCGCGCAGACGGCCCTGCTCGGCGGCGGTCGCGACCGTGCAGGCGCAGGGCGGCGGCTGCGGCGAGGTCGGGCTGCGGGGGGGCGGATGCGGCGGACTCGAGCGAACTCACCAGCGGGCAGACACCACGGGGAGAAGGAGGACAGCACTCCGCCCCGCCGCGATGCATGCGACGGGGCGGAGGTTCCGCAGGGAACCACGAGGTCGTCCGCTGCCGTGACGGCAGCGGATCAGCTGCTCACCGGCCGTTCTGCGGCACCGGCCGTCCCGGCGTCACGACGGCTCGCGGGCCGCCTGGTCCCGCGCCGGGCACCGGCCGCACGACTGCCTCACACGAGCTGGATCACGCCGTAGTCGAAGCCGCGCCTGCGGTACACCACGCTCGGCCTGCCGCTCTCGGCGTCGGCGAAGAGGTAGAAGTCATGGCCGACCAGCTCCATCTCGTACAGAGCCTGGTCGACGGTCATCGGCGTCGACGGGTGTTCCTTCTCCCGAACGATCTGCCCTGGCTCGTGGCCGTTGGCGGCGTCCTGCCACCGCTGCGGAGGCAGCTCGTGACTCTCCTGGTGCTCTGCCGTCTCTACCTCGGTCGCCTTCAACACGGCTGTGCTCCCTCGCTCGCCATTGACGTGGCCGGTGGTCGCGTCCGGCAACATGTCGGAGACCATGGAGGTGGCTTCCGCCACCGACGTGGGGTTGCGTCGTCCGTAGTGGACTCTGCGGCGATCGTGCGCTCGACGAAGCCTGCTCTCCAGCTTGGTGACGGCACCGTCCAGGGCGGCGTAGAAGTCGGCCGCACATGCCTCCGCGCGAATCACGGGGCCCTTGCCCTTGCCGGTGATCTCCACCCGCTGGCAGTTCTTCGTCTGCCTCGGGTTGGGTTCGTGGAAGAGTTCCACGTCGAAGCTGATGACCTTGCGGTCGTAACGTTCGAGGCGGTCCAGCTTCTCCGCTACATGCGTCCGATAGTGCTCGGGCACCTCGACGTTGCGGCCCTTGACGACGATGTCCATACGCGACCTCCTCGCAGTCGTGCGAGTGAACTTTTACGGGCATTCGAGGATCGGCTGTCACCCTTCCGGGAGCATCTGCCCATCACCCGATGGCTGTACTTATCCCCTCCCTCGTCGCTGCTCAACCGCGCCGTTCTCTCGGAACGTCCGTCGATAGCGGAGGACGTTAGCCGTCCCGTGACCTGGATGACAGACCCGACTTGGGGGACGGCGATCGAACACAGAACGTGACCCCAGCACCTGACGAGCAGTTTTGACGGCGGTCCGACGAACCCGAACGGTCTTCACATCACCCGATTGGGTGATACCCAACGCGGCCCGGCTCGGGTTGTTCCCCCAAGCTCGCGGAACCGCGTTCGGCCATGTCATACCCCTACAACGAGCCGAACGGCCGACGAGTTCCCCGGAACGGCCGCATCGCGGGTACACCGTTCGGCGGAAGATCGTCTCGCGTACGGCTCGATCGATCCGGACGCACCTCAACGTGGCCCGATCGAGCGACCATCGCCGACTCGGGTCACCAGAATCGAGTGACATACATCACACTATCGGCCGAGTCGGGTGGCCGACAACGGACCGCCGATCTGCGGCTCGTCCGACCGCGCTCGCCGCACCCAGACCGCGGGCCGATGTCAGGGCGAGAACGGCGTCGACCTCGAGGCCTGCCATCCTGAGCGCCCTGATCGACGCGCCTGCCGTGGCACCCGAGGTCAGAACGTCGTCGACGAGGATCACGGGTGTTCCGGGCGGCGGCAGTCCCGCGCCCCGCACCCGCACCCGGTCGGCGAGGTTGGCCGCGCGGCTCGCATCGTCCAGCCCGACCGACTCCTCGGCTCCGGCGGCCAACACCAGGCAGGGGGCGAGGGCGCAGGGCGTGCCGAGTTCGGCCGCGGCCCGTGCCGCGAACCGCAGCAGTCGCTCGACATGGTTGCCACCGCGACGCCGCGAGACGGCCGGGCGAGAGGGCGCAGGTACCAGCCACCACCCGTCGGCCGTACCGCCGTCGGACAACGACGGCAGCGCCGCAGCCATTAGCTCGCCCAACGGCCGGGCCAGCGCCCGATCGCCTCGCTCCTTGTAGGACACGACCGCCTCTCGGGCGGCGCCGCGATATCTGGCCAGCGCGTGGCAGGGCGCCCCCACCACCTCGGCGAGGCCCGGCACCACGGCGGGCAGACCGAACTCGGATCGGCAGTCCGGGCACAACGACGAGCCCTCCGCCGGACAGCCGACACAGGACATCGGCAGCATCAGATCGTTCAGATCACGCAGAGCAATCATCAAGACACGCATGGTGCCCAGAATGCCGCGAGTGGCCGGACCGCCGCCCGTCGCAGCGGAACTCCCGCCCGACCGGCCCGAGGCACGGCAGCCGGAACGGCCGCGCTAGCGAGGCAGGCAGAACCCGGCGGCCTTGAGACGCCTGCTGCGACCTGCCGAAATCAACGCCCACGGACGCCGCGAGACCACGAGAAGCTCGAAGACGCGCCACGCCCCGTGTCGACCACGAGCCCGGCGCAGGCAGCCCCGTCCGCCGACCGGATTCCGCGGCCGCGGCCTGCCACGGCCGCGGCCCGAGATCTTCGCGGCGCGGGCCCGCCTGCCGTCAGCCCGGATAGGACGGCGTCACGCTGGAACCGGAGACACGAAGCAGCTGTTTCCAGTACCCGTTGACGTCCGCCGTCGTCCACAGGCCGTTCTGGTCGGCGACGATGACGTCATGACCGGGGAAGGCCGTCACCTCGGTGACCGGCGGGCTGAGGTTCGTCGGCTGATACGTGCGGCCGTCCAACCCATCCTCCTGGAGCCGTACCACCGGCACGTCGGGATTGTCGGTGGCCACCACGAGCAGATCGCCGTCCAGCGAGTCGCCGGACGGGCTGTTCCAGCTCACTGCCGTGGCCTGCGGGTTGAGCGGCAGCGGCAGCTCACGCAGGTTGCCGATCCTCGGATTGCCCCCGTCGCTGACGATCGCGCCCACCAACAGCCGTCCCCCAGCGATCGCCACGATGCGCATCCCGTCCGGGGCGAAGCGCAGCGCAGTCACCTCGCCGTACTCGAGCAGCTCCCGCGCCGACACCTCGCTCGCCTGCCAGCCGCCCTCGCCGGTGGCCACGACCTGGAGGACCGTGTGCCCGTCGGCGACGGTCCACAACTCCGATGCGCCCGCCCGCCAGGTCGGCCGGGTCAAGGTCGTCGCCTCGACGGGGACGGAGTCCAGTTCCTCCCCGTACTCGCCGACCCACAGGTCTCGTCCCCCGGCGTCGTCGTCCCCGACGACGGCGAGTCTCGACCCGGCGATCGACTGGCTGGCACTGCGGGCCCGGTAAGCCCCCTCACCCGCAGGCCCCGGCACCGCCTCACCGTCGACGGTGAGCTTCTGCACCTGACCGTCTCGCACCACCAGGCTCGACAGGTCGGGGTCCGGCGTGACGGCTCGCCGAAGGTCGTCGAAGTCCTCGCGATGCCATTCGGTCTGATCCCGGAGGACGTCGACGCCCTCCACCAGCACCCGTACCGGGGTGGGGCGCAGCGATTGCAGCGAGAAGACCAGGCCTGCCACCATCTCCCGTCGGCCGTCCTGCGTCAGTTCGCCGAGATTGGTGAGGTCGATCTCGATGACCCCGTCATCGTTCTCCGCCACCGCATGTCGGGTGTCCACGCCTGCGGACAGCACGGGGATCACCGCCCCCTGCAGCGCGGGTGACGGCCCCTTCTTGAGCAGCTCGACGATCTGCCCCGGCTGACTGCTGTTGGTCGCGGGCGGCAGGTAGCGCCGCTCCGGTACCAGTCCCTTCCGGTCGTGTGCGAAGAAGTACAGCTGGACCGGCTGGTAGTGGTCGCGGAACTCGCTGAGCGGCATGATCACGCCGGGCGGGGCCTCGGTGATCCGCCACCCGTCATCGGTCCAGCGCATCGGCAGCCGGAACTCGACCTCCTGGAGGCGCGGTTCGAAGGCATTGTACTCGTTGAGCACCCCGACCTCCAAGCCCGACACCTCGACGACGGCGGTGTCCTGCGAGTCCGGGGAGGGGGCCTGATCCGGCGCGTCGATCGCGTTGTAGTTGCTGCTGAGGAAGCGGATGCTGACCTCGTTGTTCCACGACTCGGCTGCCTCGGCGGTGAGGTGCAGCCGAGCGGCACGGTGGTCGTCGTCGGGGTCGACGCTCGCGGAGAGGAAGCTCCTGGCCAGCTCGGTGGCGCTGAGACTGCTCACCGGCGCCTGCGGTTCACCCGTCCGGCCGCCTTCGACCACCTCGTCCAGCTTGATCGGCGTCGACGAGTCCGGGATGGCCGCGCACCCGGAGGTGATCGACAGTCCGAGCAGGATCGCGACGCAGACTCTGCCGGTGCGTGCCCGGTTCATGATCTCGAATCCCCCTCGCGGCCTGCGGAGCCCGGACCGTCGCCAGTTCGCCGTTCGGGAGCCGGTGGCGTGACTCGATCCGGCCCCTGCTCCCCGTCCCGGTGTCGACGCTGCTCTCGACCTTCGTCCCGGTGTTCGTCCTGCTGTCGATTCTGGTTCGGCTCCGGGCGCTGGTCCAGTCCGATCGGGTCCGCACTCCGATCGGAAACCCCGGTCTGGTCCTCCTCCCGCGCCCGGTCCCGGTCGGCTGTGGCGGGTTCCAGCTCCTCATCGGCCGCCTGCCAGCGTAGGGCGTCGGCGACGGAGTCCGGCTCCACGACGGCGGGCGGTTCCGGAGGCTCACCGCCGATCTCGCCGACGACCGGGCCCGAGACGGCGGCGGGCGGCAGCGGGAGCGGGCTGCCGTTGACCTCCTCGCCGAGCCTGCGGGGCAGCGTCAGCCGGAAGCAGGCGCCGACGCCGATCTCGCCCCAGGCCTCCAGCATGCCGCCGTGGAGTCGGGCGTCCTCCAGGCTGATGGCCAGGCCGAGTCCGGTGCCGCCGGTACGCCGGTTCCTGGACGGGTCGGCCCGCCAGAACCGGTTGAAGACCAGCTCCTCCTCGCCGGGACGCAGTCCGATGCCGTGGTCCAGAACGGTGATGGCCGCGGCGTTGCGGTCGGCGGCCAGCGTGACCACCACGGGATTGCCGTCGCAGTGGTCGACGGCGTTGGCGAGCAGGTTTCGGAGCACGCGCTCGATGCGTCGGGAGTCGATCTCGACGAGCACCGGCCGAACCGGGAGGTCGAGCTCGATGGAGGCGCCCACGTTCGTGGACAGCCCGTGCACGGCCTCCAGCGCCCGGTGCACCGAGGAGCGCAGGTCGACGGTCTCGGAGCTGAGATCCACCACCCCGGCATCGTGTCTGCTGATCTCCAACAGGTCGCCGAGCAGTGACTCGAACCTGTCCAGTTCGTTGACCAGCAGCTCTGTGGAGCGGGCCAGTCCGGCGGGGAACTGGTCCCGCGAGGCGTGCAGGACGTCGGCGGCCATGCGCACCGTGGTCAGCGGGGTGCGCAGTTCATGGGAGACGTCCGAGGTGAAGCGGCGTTGCAGGGTGCCGAACTCCTCGAGGCGGTGGATCTGATCCTGCAGGCTGGCGGCCATCTCGTTGAACGACTCGGCCAGCCTCGCGACCTCGTCTTCACCGACCACCCGCATCCGATCGTCGAGATCGCCTTCCGCGAACCGTTCGGCGACGGCGGCGGCCTGCCGCACGGGGCGGACCACCTGCCGGGTGACCAGGTTCGTGACACCGGCCAGCAGCAGCACGATGGCCAGCCCGCCGAGGACGAGGGTGCTCTGGACGACCCCGATCGTCTGTTCCTCGTTGGTCAGGGGGTAGAGCTGGTAGAGCTGCACGTATCGGTTGGTGGTCTGGACGGGGATGCCGATCACCAGCATCCGGACGGCCTGGTCTTCCCGAACGGCGGTGGTGATCTGATAGCTGAGGGCGCCGTCCTCGACCTGGCTGCGCAGTTCTTGCGGAACGTCCTCCTGGCGCCCGACGGCGAGCTGGCTCTCCTCCCAGCGGGCCGGACCGTGCCCGTCTATCAGCACCGGCTCGAACACGCCTGCCGCAGGCCTGGTCGAGTCGTCTGAGCTGTCTGTGCTGCTGAGGTCGGTGAGAGTGCTGCTCAGCGTGGCCTCGAAGTCGTCCCGGTTGGGGTTGACGTTGACCAGCAGCCGCTCGACGGTGTCCCGGCTCGTGTAGGCCTGGGCGGTGACGGCGCTCTGCTTGCTGTCCAACAGCCGATTGGTGATCTCGGCCTGCAACACCATGCCGAGGACGAACACGACGGCGGAGGACAGCGCCAGCGTGCTGATCACCACCCGCAGTTGCAGCGAGCGTCGCCACAACGCGGCGAAGGCGGCGAGTCGCCGCCGGACGAGGCGGCGGGCCCGCAGGAAACCACGCACCACGGCACGGCCTGCCGCAGTGCCTCGCGCAGTACCGACTCCCACTGCAAGCCCGCCTCTGCTCCGCTGTCCCTGGCCCGGTGCCACCGCAGGCCTTACCAGAGTCCCCGGCGCAGGCGGAAGCCCGTAATCAACCCGTGCCATCCGCACGCAGCCATGCAGGCCTGAACTCCACTCGATCGAGTGGAAAATCACGCCTGCCGTCGACCGACGACGGGGAGCATGCTGCCCGTTCCCCGTCGTGCTCGACCGTGAGTCGTCGGGTCACCTCACGGCGGGCCTGCCTTGTATCCGACACCGCGGACCGTCAGCACGACCTCGGGGTGTTCCGGGTCCCGCTCGACCTTCGAGCGCAGCCGCTGCACGTGGACGTTCACCAGCCGGGTGTCCGCCGCGTGCCGGTAGCCCCACACCTGTTCGAGCAGCACCTCCCTGGTGAACACCTGGCGAGGCTTGCGGGCCAGCGCCACGAGGAGGTCGAACTCCAGCGGAGTGAGCTGAATCGGCCTGCCCTCCCTCGTGACCTCGTGACCCGGGACGTCGATCGTCAGGTCCCCGATGCCGAGCGTCTCGGCGGGCTCCGCCTCGGTACGGCGGAGGCGGGCCCGAATCCTCGCCACCAGCTCCTTCGGCTTGAACGGCTTGACGACGTAGTCGTCCGCACCGGATTCAAGTCCCAGCACCACGTCGACCGTGTCGGTCTTCGCGGTGAGCATCACGATGGGCACCCCCGACTCTGATCGGATCGCCTTGCAGACGTCGATGCCGTTCATCCCCGGCAGCATCAGGTCCAGCAGAACGAGATCAGGCTTCAATTCGCGCATGGCGGGCATTGCTCGTGCCCCGTCCCCCACGACCGCCGTCTCGAAGCCCTCACCCCGTAGGACGATGGTGAGCATCTCCGCCAACGCCGGATCGTCGTCCACCACCAATACACGCGACTTCATGCCCCATATGGTCGCACTGGGTCCTGACCTGGTCCGCATCACCCGCTGCTGAGCGGCCTCCGCGATTCCGACCCGCTGTCCCCCGACCCACTGGTCTCTGTCCACGCACGTACCTCGCACTCACTGGAGGTGACCTTGGTCACCCCATCGGCGTAACCATGACCTACACCGCAGATGAGACCGAAAACGTTACCGACTCACATGTCTCGACTTGATCTCTGTTCGTCGAGTCACGTGCGGCCGAGCAGTCGTTGGGCCGAACGGCTCAGGCCGGTGACCAGGGCACCAGTCGTCTGACTCGAAGCTCCGGTTCGGTTCGGCGGAGGAGGAATCTCGGCAGCAGCTCGCGGGAGATGACGGGGCGGGTGCCCTCCAGCTCTGCCGAGCCGCCGGGCCACCGGACGGCGTTCGGCCGCACCACGGACCGCTCCACGGCCTCGTCCAGCTCCACGGTCCCGAGCACCACCGCCGTCACCAGACCGACCAGCCGAACTCGGTCGGTCTCCAGCCGCAGGTCGAATTCCACCGGTTGATCGATGTCGAGGAAGACGAGCACGATCGCGCCGAGCACCCACATGCCCACGCTCGTCGCATCCTCGTTCGGCGGTTCGACGTCGATCATGGTGTGCACGCCGTGTTCCTCGTGGGCCCAGGAGGCCAGCGGGAACCCGGTCTGCTCGGCGGCCTCGGCGAGCAGCGCCCGCACCAGGTCGACCGGATTGTCCTCAGCCGAGTACGACATCCACCAGCCCGTTCACGTCCACTGACGAGGCTCCGTCGACGGAGACCCAGGGCGACAGCCACGAGACCGCCGCGAGTTGCGCGTAGCGGTCGGCGCAGCGCGCCTGAAGCCCGTCGTCGGTCTCGAAGAGATCCCGCGCGCGGTCCGCCTCCGACTCGGCGCGCCGGACGGCCCGCGCCGCCGCAGTGGCAGGCGGCACCGACAGGAGCAACTGGAGATCCGGCCTCGGCAGACCGAAGCGGTCCACCTCCAGATCATGCAGCCAGGTGACGAACTCGCCGTCGATCGGCTCGTGCAGCCGGGCCGCACCGTAGGCGGCGTTGGAGGCGATATAGCGGTCCACCAGGACGACGTCGTGCTCCCGCAGGGCCTTACGCACCCCTTCCGCGCCTTCGCGGCGGTCCAGCGCGTAGAGGACGGCCATCCCGTAGACCGAGTCGCCCAGCGGCCCGAGCCTGCCGTGCAGTCCCTCCCGCACCAGGTCCGCGTGCACGTCCTGCCCATAGCGGGGAAAAGCCCCGGACCCGACCGACGCGCCCCGGGCGATGAGCCCGGCGCGCAGTCGATCGGTCATGGTCCGTTTTCCGGCTCCGTCGATGCCCTCGATCACGATCAAGCGACTCACGGCGGCCACCGTAGCCGGCGGGTGCCGAGGGCCGACCGACGGCCCTGCTGGACGGAGCATCCACACCGACGGCCCCGCTGGACGGAGCATCCACACCGACGGCCCCGCCGGACGAAGCATCCACACCGACGGCCCTACCGGAGCTTCTATACAGACGGCCCGGCCCGAGCGTCCATACCCAAGGCCCCGGCCGGAGCGCCCATACCGACGCTCCGGCCGAAGCCTGCACACCGACCGCACCGGCCGGAGCGGGACACCCGCCGCGGCGAGAAAAGAGATCAGTACCGGTAGTGGTCCGCCTTGAACGGGCCGTCGACGTCGACGTCGATGTACTCGGCCTGCTCCTTGGTGAGTCGGGTCAGTTCACCCCCGAGCGCGGTCAGGTGGATCAATGCCACCTTCTCGTCGAGCTTCTTCGGCAGCCGGAAGACCTCGCGGTCGTACTCCTCGTTCTTGGTGAACAGTTCGACCTGGGCGATCACCTGGTTGGAGAAGGAGTTCGACATGACGAACGACGGGTGGCCGGTCGCATTGCCCAGGTTCAGCAGCCTGCCCTCGGAGAGCACGATGATCGAGTGGCCGTCGGGGAAGACCCACTCGTCGACCTGCGGCTTGATCTCGATGCGGTGGATGCCGGGATACCTGGCGAGTCCGGCCATGTCGAGTTCGTTGTCGAAGTGACCGATGTTGCCCAGGATCGCCTGGTGCTTCATCCGCGCCATGTCCTCGACCGTCACGACGTCCTTGTTGCCCGTGGTCGTGATGATGATGTCGGCCTTGTCGACGATGTTCGCCAGGGTGCTCACCTGGTAGCCGTCCATCGCCGCCTGGAGTGCGCAGATCGGGTCGATCTCGGTGACGACCACGCGCGCGCCCTGGCCGCGCAGCGATTCGGCAGCGCCCTTGCCGACGTCGCCGTAGCCGCAGATCACGGCCACCTTGCCGCCGATGAGGACGTCGGTCCCCCGGTTGATACCGTCGATCAGCGAGTGCCGGATGCCGTAGCGGTTGTCGAACTTGGACTTGGTGACCGCGTCGTTGACGTTGATCGCCGGGAAGAGCAGTTCGCCCTGTGCCGCGAGCTGATACAGCCGCAGCACGCCGGTCGTGGTCTCCTCGGTGACGCCGAGGATCGCCTCGCCCGCCTTGGTCCACTTGGACGCGTCCTGGGCCAGCGAGGCGCGCAGCAGGTCGAGGAAGACCCGGAACTCGTCGCTGTCCGCGTCGTCCGCGGGCGGGACGACTCCCGCCTTCTCATACTGGGTTCCCTTGTGCACCAGCATGGTGGCGTCGCCGCCGTCGTCGAGGATCATGTTGGCCGTGGCACCGTTCGGCCAGGTGAGCATCTTCTCGGTGCACCACCAGTACTCTTCGAGCGACTCGCCCTTCCAGGCGAAGACCGGCACCCCGGCAGGCTCTTCCGGCGTGCCGTGCGGGCCGACGACGGTGGCCGCAGCGGCATGGTCCTGAGTGGAGAAGATGTTGCAGGAGGCCCAGCGCACCTCTGCTCCCAGAGCCACCAGGGTCTCGATCAGCACTGCGGTCTGGACGGTCATGTGCAGCGAGCCCGAGATACGGGCCCCTCTCAGCGGATACACCTCGGCGTACTCGCGCCGCAGAGCCATCAGGCCAGGCATCTCGTGCTCGGCGAGGCGGATCTCCCGGCGGCCGAACTCGGCCAGCGACAGGTCCGCCACCGCGAAGTCGATCCCGGCCCGCGTCTGCAACCTCTCGGCACTCATCTCCACGACTCCTCAAACCCGACTCGATCGACTTCCGAACAGTACCGTTCGCCACGCCGATGACCCCATGTGCTCGCGAAGGACCACGAGATCGCAGAGGATTGCCGACGAACACGACCAGAAGAGTCGATAATCGACGTCCTTGGTCAAGACGTGGCAGGAAGGCGAGCAGCCGTGGCGATTCCCGGGCCTGACACACGTGTCGTCGAATTGCGGGTGCATGGGATTCTCGGCACCACCCCGGAACGCCTCACCGACTCGGTGGCTGCGGTGGAGGTCGCAGGCGACGGCCTCGGCCGAGTGGTGCGACCCGCCGACCGGCTGCGCAGACCCGCACCTGGCCCCGTCCTCCAGACGACGGCACGTCCGGTGCCCCGCGTCGTGGAGGGCTATCTCTGGGGTCGGATGACCTCCGGCGGTCTCGCGAAGGCGGCCTGGGCGATGCTCTTCCCCTTCGCCATGGCCAATGTGGCGCACTGGATGCTGCCGCCCGCACGCCCGGACAGCAGAATCGGGTTCCTGCTGGGGCATGCGCTGCGGGCACTGCTGCGGGTGGCCGCGCTGCTGCTCACTGCACTGCTGGTCGCACAGGTCACCGTCGTGAGTCTCGACCTGATCGCCGCCCAGTGCCTCCAACCGGGCGGGGCGTGTCTCGCGGGCGTCGCGCCGGACTGGCTGCGGAGCGAGTGGGCCAGGGTCGCCGTCGGACTGATCCCGCCCGCCCTGCTCATCCTGCTGCTGCATCAGGTGGCGAAGGTCGACTGGGAGGTCAACAAGGCGGAGGCGGGCGCATCGACCAACCCGGTCGCCGGGCTCACGGGCCTGCGGCAGGATGCACCGCCGCCGCCCGGGCAGAGTGCGGTGCTGCCGGGCGATGCGGTCGAGGCCGATCCCGACACCCCCGCGCTGCGAGCGCTGCACACGACGGGCGCGCTGGCCACGGCGGCGGTGATGGCGACCGGCGGGCCTGCAGGCCCGATGAGCGCCACCGCCACCCAGGTCTGGCTCACGGCCGTCGTGCTGTTCCTGCTGAGTCTGGTGGGCGTCCTGCTGCTCGACGACCCGGCCCGCCCCTCGGCGGCGGCGTCACGACGGCTGCGGATGCTGCTGGGCACCGTGCCCCGCAAGCTGATCGTGACCCTGGGCATCGCGGTGCTCGCGGCCTCGGTCGTGGTCATGCGACCGCTGCCGTCGCCGTCGCCGTCCTCGATGCCCACCCAGTTCTCCGGAGACACCATCGGGCTGCTCGCCGTCGCCTTCGCTGGCTGCGTGCTGGTCTTCGCGGTGCTACTGGCACCGGCGGCCTGGGCGGCACGGCGCGGCTGGGCAGGCCGGCCGAGGAACCTGCGGCCGTGGGCGGGCGGCTGGATGGCCGCGCCGGTGCTGGGCATGTCCGGTCTCCTCGGTGCGGGCTTCGGCGCCGGGATCGCCCTCACGATCGTCGCGCTGCTCGGCACGGAGAACGTGACCCCGCCGCCCGCCTACGAGACGCTGACCGTGCTGTGGGGCGCGACGGCGGTGCTGAGCCTGCTCGCCCTCGCGGTGATCGTCCCGGTGATCCTGACGCGTCGCTGGCTGGCCGAGCACCAGGACCGGCTCGCCCCGGCCGAGGCGACCCTGCTGCACGCGGGGCGTCCCGACGACCGTCGGACCGCCGCCCGTGCCTGGTGGTGGGCGAATCTGGAGCGGGAGCATCTGCATCATGCACTGCTCGCCTTCGCGGCGCTGCTGGCGCTCGGTGCGGGGGTGGCACTGATCCAGCACGCCACCGATGCGGACGTGCCCGAGTGGCTGGAGCCGCTCGCGGCGGTGGGCGTGATCGCACTGGCCGTGCTGGCGCTGGCCCTGATTCGGACGGTCTATCTGGCCAAGAGCAGGCCGAACACCGCGCGGCTGCTCGGTGTGCTCGCGGATCTCACCTGTTTCTGGCCGCGCGAGGCGCATCCGACGGTGCCGCCGTGCTACGCGCTGAAGGTCGTTCCCGAGCTGGTGCATCGGGCTGCGGAGCACCTGCGTGACCCGGCCGCCAGGGTGGTGCTGGTCGGCCACAGCCAGGGCAGTCTGCTGGCTGCGGTCGCGGCGGGCAGACTGCTGCGGACGCTGCCGGAGTCGGACCGCAGCAGGCTGGGCCTGGTGACCGCGGGCTCACAGCTGCAGTGGGCCTATCCGCGGGCGTTCCCCGCTGTCGTGCCACACGAGTCGCTGACGGAGCTGTCCGGTTCCCTGTCGGGCCGCTGGCGGGCGTTGTGTCGCGGCACCGACGCCCTCGGCGGGGGCGTCACCACATGGAACAGGCAGGTGTACGAGGGCACCCTCATCGGCGTCGGCTTCCGGGCCGACGGCACCGAGGGTCCGCTGCCGTCGGCCACTCGAAGCCCGAGCGGGGCGCTGGTGCTCGGCGGCGACCACTGGCTGCCCGATCCGGCACGCGGCCCGTTCACCGGCAGGCGGTGGGGGCCGGGATTGCTGGGCCACAACGACTTCAACTCCGACCCGGAATGGGATCGCGCCGTGGCGATCGCCGCAGGCCTCGAACTGCCGCCGCGCGGTCAGGCAGGCGAGTACTCCCATCTGCTCGCGGGCGTTCGGCATCACGTGGCCGAGGCGGACGACCTCGACGACGCGCTCGACGGCGAGGCGAACAGCGAGGCCGATGTGCCGACGATCCTGGTCACCAGGGTCGATGCGGTGCTGCCCTCGCAGGCGGAGAAGCCGGTGACGGCCCTGCCTGCGGGCAACGGCGAATCCTCGGCCGTCTCGGAGTCCGACGAGACGGTCACTCCGCCGGACGTTCCTGCGGCGCCGGGCGCCAAGACGAGCCGGAAGGCGGCGAAGCGCAAGGTCGCGGCAGCCGTCGACGAGAACGGCGACCCGATCGTCCCCGATGCCCCGAGGGGCAAGAGCACTCCGTGGGAGCGCGGCGGCGATCTGCCGGGCAGACGGAAGAGCTGAGTCCGGTTCGTCCGAGTCGGGAGGCGTGCCGTCGCGCGCAGGCGGCCGCCCGACTCGGGCGGGGACTCTCCCCTGTCTACCGGCGATGCGGCTGCTTCGCCGCCCACTGCCATCCGGGCGGCCGACGCGCTGCCCGGACGCCGTCGGGCGCGCTCGATCCGCGCCGAGCAGTCGACGGCCGGTCAGCTGCTGCGGTGTCGGCCGCCCCGTCTCGGTCGGTACGGGCCAGGAGCCTGCGGCAGGTCGCCGTCGGGCTCACCGCCCCGCGGACCCGCCAGCAGTCTGATCCTCTTCGCGCTGCCTGCGGCCGAGCACGGAATGCCGTCGGCCGTAGACGAAGTAGACGAGCACGCCAAGGGCCATCCACACCAGGAACCGGACCCAGGTCAGCGCGGTGAGGTTCAGCATGAGCCAGATGCAGGCCAGGATCGCCAGGATCGGCACCAGGGGCACCAGCGGAGCGCGGAAGCCGCGCTTCAGATCCGGTCGGGTCCGGCGCAGCACGATGACGCCCGCCGAGACGAGGATGAAGGCGAACAGCGTCCCCACGTTGACCATCTCCTCCAGCGTGCCTGCCGGGAAGAAGCCCGCGACCACGGCCACCACGCCGCCGACCAGCAGCGTGGAGCGGACCGGAGTGCCACGGGAGCCGGTCGGCGAGAGCACCTTCGGCACCAGCCCGTCCCGAGACATCGCGAAGAGCACGCGCACCTGGCCGATCATCATGACCATCACCACGGTCGTCAGCCCCGCGAGCGCGCCGACGGAGATCACCGCCGCCGCCCAGTCCACACCGTTCGCGGCGAAGGCGGTCGCCAAGGTCGCGTCATCACCGCCGGGCGGCGTCGCCAGCTCCGTGTAGGGCTGCATCCCGGTGAGGACCAGGGCGACCAGCACGTACAGGACCGTGACGATCGCCAGGGAGCCGAGGATGCCCCGAGGTACGTCGCGTTGCGGGTTCCGCGTCTCCTCGGCCGTCGTGGCGACCACGTCGAACCCGATGAAGGCGAAGAAGACGATCGAGGCACCCGCCAGCAGGCCGAAGATCCCGTAGGTGCTGGTCTCCATGCCGAAGAACAACGACAGCAGCGACTGGTCCAGCCCGCCTGCCGCCGTCGAACTGTCGGCGGCAGGCGGGATGAAGGGCGTGTAGTTCTCGGCTCGCACATACGCGGCGCCGACCACGATCACCAGGATGACGACGGCGACCTTGATCGCGGTGATCACCTGGCTGACCCGCGAGGACAGCTTGGTGCCCAGGACGAGAACGGTGGTCAGTCCCGCGACGAGCAGCACCGCACCCCAGTCGAACGCCACGCCGCCCAGCGAGACCTGCGTCGGCACGTCGAGCCCGATCAGCGCGAAGATCTCACGGAGGTAGTCCGACCAGCCCTTGCTCACCACGGCGGCCGCCAGGGCGAACTCCAGGATGAGGTCCCAGCCGATGATCCAGGCGAGGAACTCGCCGAAGGTGGCATAGGAGAAGGTGTACGCCGAGCCTGCCACCGGAAGCGTCGACGCGAACTCGGCATAGCAGAGCGCCGCGAGACCACAGGTCACGGCGGCCAGCACGAAGGACAACGACACCGAGGGACCCGCGATGTTGCCCGCCGTGCGGGCGGCGAGCGTGAAGATGCCCGCACCGACGACGACGGCCACCCCGAAGACCATCAGGTCCCAGGCCGTCAGCTCCTTGCGGAGTCTGCTGCCCGGCTCGTCGGTGTCCGCGATCGACTGCTCGACCGACTTGATCCGCTTCAGGCCGCGTGGCATCTCCTCGCCCTCCCTGCGCTGCTCGCCCCGGCCACGTGAGCCGGAGACGGGGTATTCCCATGGTGGGAAATTGACGAACAGGGAGCAGTCTCGCAGTCCTCGGCGTCCCAGGCCCGATCAGCCCCGCGTGTCGAGTCGCACGCGTCTGGCGCGGGCCGGCCGGGCTCAGACCGGCGCGGTGGCGTGGAAGAGCTGAGTGCGTCCTTCCTCGTCGTGTTCCACCGGCACGACCTCCACCGCCGGATCGACGGCCGCGAGCCAGACGGCCTGCCCACGCGAGATCGTCAACGTGCCGCCGTCCTCGGCCAGCAGTCGCACTCGGCCTGCCGTGCAGAGCAGCACCTGCGGGCCGACCGGCTCCAGCCGCACCGTGAGATCCTCGGCACGGTCGCCGACGCCGTCAGACGCGGCGAGGGCACCGGCATCGGAGTTCCAGTCCAGGCGGGACAGCTCGAACTCGGACGCCTCGGTGGGATAGACGGTGACGCGTTCCCGCCGCCGGTCACCGGTCAGGACGGGCATGTCGCCGCCCCGGAAGTCGAGCACCCGCATCAGCTCCGGCACGTCGACGTGCTTCGGGGTCAGTCCGCCGCGCAGCACGTTGTCCGAGTTGGCCATGATCTCCACGCCGGTCCCCCGCAGGTAGCTGTGCAGATTCCCCGCAGGCAGGTACAAGGCCTCCCCCGGGGCCAGCACGACGCGATTGAGCAGCAGCGCGGCGAGCACTCCGGCGTCGCCGGGATACGCCTCGCCCAACTCCAGCACCGTTCGGCACTCGCGGTCGAAACGACCGTGCGCCTGGACGTGTCGGATGCAGCCGTCCAGCACCGGCGGCAGCAGCGCGTCGACCGCCCCCTGCGGCAGGGTGATCAGAGTGGTGAACAACGCCCGCAGTCCCTCGGGGCCAGGGACGGCGGCCAGCAGGTCGACGTAGTGGGCCAGCTGCGGAACATCGAGCGCGGCGAGCAGCTCCACCGTCCGCGTCGCATCTCGGAAGCCCGCCAACGCGTGGAATTCGGTCAGAGCGCAGATCAGCTCCGGTTTATGGTTGCGATCCCGATAGTTGCGGTCGGACGCGTCCAGCGGCACGCCTGCGGCCTCTTCCCTGGCGAAGCCCTCGGCGGCCTGTTCCGCGGAGGGATGCGCCTGCAGACTCAGGGGTTCGTCGGCGGCGAGCACCTTCATCAGGAAGGGCAGCCGACCGCCCCAGCGCTGCGCGCAGGCCTTGCCGAGCTGACTGTGCGGATCGGCATGCAGGACTTCGACGAGCGCGGCTTCGGACCCGTCCGCACGGACGAGGGTCGAGGAGTCGGAGGGGTGTGCGCCGAGCCAGAGTTCGGCCTCGGGGTGCGGTGCGGGCACCGGCTGGCCCAGCAGGGCGGAGATGGCGGTCCGAGACCCCCAGGCGTAGGGACGCACGGGGTTGCGCAGCAGGTCCACTTCGGTCTCTCGTTCCCTCGTCTGCGGTCAACAAGACTGACGTGTGAGCGATGCGCGCCTGGCAGGCAGGTCAGCGACCTGCTCCGGCCAGCTCTCCCGAGCCGCCCAGCGCGCCGGTGGCCAAACCGAGGTACACGGCGCAGAGGTCGAATCTGGCCGCCAGGGACAGGGCGCCGAGCACGTCGCCGTCGCTGCCCGCACGGCTGTCGAGGTCCGTCTCGGGGGACACGACGTCGCCGCCGGGCACGGTCTCGCCAGCCTGCCGCGCCAAGGCCATGGCCTCGTCGCCGCGCTGGATCGACAGCAGAAGCACCCTGGGGCGCGGCGCGACCTGATCGTCGGGGTCGGCGAAGATGTCGAGACTCTGTGCCTGCCCGGCCACCGCGCGGTACAGCGCGGGACGTCGGACGGCGTTCTGATAGTCGCCTGCGTCGGCGACGAGGCCGCTGAAGGACGCCAGCGAGTGGGCGGCATGGGTCGCCACCGCCGTCGCCACCGGGTCCAGGCCCCAGAGCAGCGGAATCCGATCGGACAGCCGCAGGGCCAGCGTCTTCGCGGGGTTCACGAAGGTCTCGTGGACCGGATGGTCGCGTTCGGCCTCGCGGTCCACGCCGTCGGCGACGCGGTCGAGGTCGACCGAGAACAGGTTCAGGGCACGGGCGGCGAGCAGGCCGCCGGTGACGGCCCTGGGCAGGCTCAGCCCGGCAGGCGCCGTGACCCTCGGGAACAGCAGCACCGAGGACCCGGAGGCCGCCGCCGCGACCGGCCCGTCCTCCGGCAGCGTCAGGAGCAGCCGGGCTCCCCGGCGAGCGGCGCGATACACCGACTCCGCCAACGGCCGGTCGTACCCGTCCTCGATATGGCCGACCACGACGTCCAGCGGGCCGACCCAGGCGGGCACGAGGTCGGCGAGGACGACGGGAACCGGGCAGGTCGGGCCGAGCAGCGCCGACAGCAGTCGCGAGGCGGTCGCACCGACGGCGGAGCGACAGAGCAGCACCAACGCCCTCGGCCGGTCCTCGATACGGGCCGCGAGGTCGGCCTCCACCGCGCTCTCCTGCGTCGAGCGGATCTGCGCACCCGCCGTCGCGCCGCCGCGCAGCAGACCGACGGCGTCGGCCTGCTGCAGCAGTGCGGCGTCGTCGAGCACCTCGCCGAGGTCTCGGTCGAGCATCTCGATCACCTGCTCGTCGAGACCCCGTCGGTCGAGCCGGAGGGCGGCGTGCCGGGACCGGGGACCGCTTCGTCAAGCAGCAGCACCGGAATGCCCTCCTGGACCGGGAACCGACGGTCGCAGCTCGTACAGGTCAGCATGTCGGCCTCGGAGTCCTCCGGGGTACCGACCAGGAGCGCACCGTGCTCCGCGCACGGGCAGGCGAGAATCTCCAGAAGTCGAGCGTCAAGGGTGACGGACACGGTTCCTCCTAGCCGGTTGAAGATCAGCGATGCTGCCCGCTCTCGTTCGCCGCGGTCAACCGCGGACGATCGAGAGGACCTCGTCTCGCAGTCGGGCCATCTCGGCGTCGCCTGGCCCCTCCACGTTCAGCCGCAGCAGCGGCTCGGTGTTGGAGGGACGCAGATTGAACCAGGAGCCGTCGGCCACCTCCACGGTGAGTCCGTCGAGCTCGTCGACCGTGGTGCCCTCACGTTCGAGGAAGGTCGCCTTGACCTGGGCCATGCGCTGATCGGGCTCGGCCACCGTGGAGTTGACCTCGCCCGAGGCGGTGTAGCGGCTGAACTCGCGGGTGAGCTCCGACAGCGGGTCGGCCTGCTCGCCCAGCGCGGCCAGGACGTGCATCGCCGCCAGCATGCCGGTGTCGGCACGCCAGAAGTCGCGGAAGTAGTAGTGGGCGGAGTGCTCGCCGCCGAAGATCGCACCGGTCTCGGCCATGCTCTGCTTGATGAAGGAGTGCCCGACCCTCGTGCGCACCGGGCTGCCGCCGTGCTCCGCGACGATCTCCGGGACGGCCTTGGAGGTGATCAGGTTGTGGATGATCACTCCGCCGGGGTCCTTGGCCAGTTCGCGCACGGCCACCAGCGCGGTGACGGCGCTCGGCGAGACCGGGTCGCCGTTCTCGTCGACCACGAAGCAGCGGTCGGCGTCGCCGTCGAAGGCCAGCCCCGCATCGGCGCCGATCTCGCGGACCTTGGCCTGAAGGTCGACGATGTTCGCCGGGTCGAGGGGGTTCGCCTCGTGGTTGGGGAAGCTGCCGTCCAGCTCGAAGTACAGCGGGACGATGGTCAGCGGCAGGTCGCCGAAGACCTCGGGGACGGTGTGACCGCCCATGCCGTTGCCCGCGTCGACCACGACGGTCAGCGGCCGGGAACCGGACAGGTCGACCAGTTCGTGCAGGTAGGCGGCGTAGTCGGCGAGCAGCTCACGGTGGCTGATCGAGCCGTGACGCCCGACGAAGCCGGGGATGCCCTTCTCGACCATGTCTCGGATCTCGGCCAGCCCGCTGTCCTGACCGACCGGCGCGGCACCCGCCCGACAGAGCTTGATCCCGTTGTACTTCGCCGGGTTGTGGCTCGCGGTGAACATCGCGCCGGGCACGTCGAGCCGACCCGATGCGAAGTACAGGAGATCGGTGCTGGCCAGCCCGATGTCGACGACGTCGACGCCCTGGCCGGTGACGCCCTCGGCGAAGGCGGCGGACAGTCTCGGCGAGGAGTCGCGCATGTCGTGACCGACGGCGATCGTGGGGCCGCCGACGAGCCGGGCGAAGGCGGCGCCGATGTCCCGGACGACGACCTCGTCGAGCTCCTCGTCGACCACGCCTCGGATGTCATACGCCTTGACGATGCCGGACAGGTCGTGCACGCCACTCTCCCTCGTCTGCGGGCCCGCCTGGTGTCGGCGACCCTGCCTATCGCAGCCTACCGGCGACACCTCCCCCACCGCGTGGGTCGGTGCGGTCCGTGATCGACAGGTGACGCCCGCGAGAGGTCGGCGGGCCTTCCACCCGGCGGAACGGCATCGGGCGAACTGCCGGGCCTGAGACGCCAGCACCGGCGCTCACCTGCGGCGACGACGGGACACGAGCGTCGCGGGAGCCTTCCTCGACGGCTCGTCCCGCCAGTACGGCGAGATCGTCGGCAGGTCGAGGCTCTCTTGGGCAGGCATGCGAGCCAGGCATGCGAACGAGGCATGGGGCCCGGATGCACGCGGGACGTCTGAGGCCTGAGGTCTGAGGCCGACAGGACCGCCGCCGCGCCGAGCCGGGGCGCCGTCGCCCGGTCAGGACTCGCCGTCGACCACGTCGGGATCGAGACCGAGGTAGCTGGCGACCTGCTCCACCAGCACGTCGTGCACCAGGTCGGAGAGGTCGATCCCGTCCTGCGCCCTGGCCTCCAGCGGGCGCCGGTAGAGCACGATGCGCGCTCTCGTCGGCACGCCTCGCCGATCGACGCCCGCCGGGATCAGCCGCGCGAGCGGCACCCGGCCGTCTTCGACCACGTCAACGCCCTGCTCCGCCTCGGTGTGCGGCTCGACGTTCAACTCGGGGACGTCGTCGACCGCCACGTCCAACTGGGTCAGCTCGGTACGCCACCGCTGCTCCAGCGGCTCGAGGGCCTCCAGGACCAGGGCGTCGAACTTCTCCGATCGACTCCGTGCGGCGGGAGTCGACGGCGGATACAGTGCGCCCCGAAGACCTCGTCCTCGGCGGTCTCGACGGGACCGCGTCCGTCGCTGATATCCGTGCGCTGCGACCACGGCGCCGAGGGTACGCCGTGCGCGGCGAGTGCTGCGGCGGGCCGAGAACAGACCAGGTTGCGGCTACCTGGAAGATGTCACGGACAAGTGTCATCCGCGTGGCTGCTACGCGGTGAGGAAGAAGGGCGCTATGGTCGCCGCTGTGCGGAGCGTGAGACGGTGCTCGCGAACCGGGTGTACGAACCCGGCTGTCGCCACGCTCACCTACGCGTATGCGGACTCGACTGCCGTGGTGGGGCCGCTGGCCACCTTCGCGGAACCGCACAGCTACGACCTCTGCGAAGCCCACGCCATGCGGCTCACCGCCCCCAAGGGTTGGGAGGTCGTCCGTTACGAGGGCGAGTTCGCGATTCCGCAGCCCACCGTCGACGACCTCACCGCGCTGGCCGAGGCGGTTCGGGAGGCAGGTCGCGTCGATCGTGCCCACGAGGCCGTGGAGGGGACGATCAGCAGGGGCCCGCGCGCCCATCTGCGCGTCATCCCGACTCCGCCGGAGGACTGAAGACCCGACGTCTGCCGCCCGCCGCCGAAGCAGCAGCCCCGCGAGGGCTGGCGGCTGCCGACCTCAGACGCCACCGGTGCCGCGCATCGGCGTTCCCTGTGCCGCCCATGCCGATGTGCACTCGTCGGCGACCTGCGTGGCGATCCAGGTCCGTGTCGGTCCTCGTAACGCGGGCTGTGCCGTCAGGTGCTCCGCCCGCGGCTCGCGGCGGGCCCCGACCACTGAGGTCACTCGCCCCCCATGACGCAGTCGCCGTGAGCGGGCAGGCACGGTTGCGAATCGCCGAGACCCGCGGGCGGAAACCACTTCGACTTCTGTCCTGCTGCCGACCGAGGAGAATAGAGTGCCGCCCTGATCATCCGGTTCGGAGTATTCTTCCGATTAAGGTCGTGAACGTAAATCGACCCCGGATCATCGCGAAGACGATCCGGGGTCGACGCCACGGATGGCGGTGCTCGTCATCTCGGGCAGGCCCACCCGGCCGAGACGACGAGCGCGTCAGGCCCCCTCAGGAGGCCCGCTTCTTCAATTTGCGTCTCTCCCGCTCGGAGAGGCCGCCCCAGATGCCGAAGCGCTCGTCGTGTGCCAATGCATACTCCAGACACTCCGCTCGCACCTCGCAGCCTGCGCAGATGCGCTTGGCCTCCCTGGTCGATCCTCCCTTCTCGGGAAAGAACGCCTCAGGATCAGTCTGCGCACATAGTGCACGCTCTTGCCAATCCTGTTCCTCTTCCCCCGTGTCGAACAGATCGGTCAGTCCTTCCAGCTCCCCAAGCTGAAGGTCCCCCCGCTCTGCCGCACGGTTCTCTTCGAATTCCCGCACGTCCGCCTCCTCGCCTTCCGCACTCCCCGGTTGGCGGACGCCACCCGTCGCCCCTCTCCAGGACGCCGAATGACACCGATGTGATTACACCTGTGTAACCGCAGGGGGTCAAGCCGAACTCATCCGAATGGGGGATTGTTCGGAGGCCTCACCAGCGTCCGGACGGCGGTGTCTGACGACCCCGCTGGACCATTCGAGAAGCGGCCGGGTCGATCCCGTCAAGACAGGGTCGCCCGACCGGGTTCCGGGATGGGACACACTGGTTTGGTGATGCGATCTGCCGTCCGGCCGAGTCCCCTGTTCCTCGCCATCCTCGCCGTGACCGTCGCAGGCGCGCTGCTGACGCTCGTCGAGCAGCAGATCGCGTTGACGACCGGCATCGTGCTGCTGGTCATCGGCGGTTGGGCGGTGTCGCTGTGCCTCCACGAGTTCGGCCACGCGGCGGTCGCCTTCCGGGGCGGCGACCACTCGGTGCGTGCCAAGGGCTATCTCACCCTCGACCCCCGTCGATACACCGATCCCGTGCTCAGCCTGCTCCTGCCGATGCTGCTCCTGCTCGCAGGCGGCATCCCACTGCCCGGTGGGGCGGTGTGGATCAACCGGCACGCGCTGCGTTCCAAGGGTGTCGAGTCCGCAGTGTCGCTGGCCGGTCCGCTGACGAACCTGGTGCTCGGTGCACTACTGGTGATGTCGGTCTCGCTGTTCCAACCGCCCCTGGGTCTGGCGGCGGGCCTGTCCTATCTGGCCTACGTACAGATCATCGCCTTCGTGCTCAACATCCTGCCGGTGCCGGGTCTGGACGGTTACGGCGCTCTGGAGCCGTATCTGCCGTACCAGGCCCGCCGTTACGGCCAGATCGCCCGCCCCTGGGCGCCGCTCGCGCTGTTCGCTCTGCTGCTCGGACTGCCCGAACTGGGAATCACCGTTCTGAGTGACACGTTGTTCGGCCTCACCGCATGGATCTTCGACCTGATGGGCGGCGAGGCGCTCTACGCCCAGCTCGGTCAGATGGAGTTCCGCTTCTGGAACTGATCGGCACTCGGACCGGGGTCGGCATCGCCGCGCCGGACCGCCGTGGCGTAGTCGGGCACGGCGACACGTCGGCCGGGGCGTCGAGCGACGCGACTCCCACCCGAGATCGCCTTCGTCTCACGCCGCCGTGAGGCGCTCGAGAGCCGCACTAGGATCGCTCAGGTGAAGGTTGTCGTACTCGTCGGCGGGGTCGGTGGCGCCCGCTTCCTGCTGGGCGTGAAGTCTGCATTGGGGCTCCCGATCCACGGCGAATCCCCGGAGGCCGCACCACACCAGATCACCGCCGTGGTCAACACCGGCGACGACGTCCAGATGCACGGCCTCCAGATCTGCCCCGACCTGGACACCTGCATGTACACCCTCAGCGGTGCCATCGACGACGCGAAGGGGTGGGGGCGCGCCGAGGAGACCTGGACCGTCCAGGAGGAGCTCGCCGCCTACGGCGTCGAGCCGGACTGGTTCGGCCTCGGCGACCGCGACATCGCGACCCACCTCGTGCGCACCAGGATGCTGCGGGCGGGCTATCCGCTGTCCACGGTGACCGAGGCGCTGAGCGCTCGCTGGCGCCCCGGTGTGCGGCTGCTGCCGATGTCCGACGACCGCGTCGAGACCCATGTCGTGATCGACGACCCCGAGGCGGGCGAGGGCGGGCGTCGCGCCGTGCACTTCCAGGAGTGGTGGGTGCGACACCGTGCGGGGCCCACCGCCCACGCGATCGGGCCGGTCGGCATCGAGGAGGCGGCGCCGGCACCGGGACTGCTGGACGCGGTGAAGGAGGCCGACGTGGTGCTGTTCGCCCCGTCCAATCCGGTGGTCAGCGTCGGCACGATCCTCGCCGTGCCCGGCGTGCGCGACGCCCTGCGCGAGACCAGCGCCCCGGTGATCGGCGTCTCGCCGATCATCGCGGGCCGTCCGCTGCGGGGGATGGCCGATGCCTGTCTCACGGCGATCGGCGTCGAGAGCACGGCCGAGGCCGTGGGCAGGCACTACGGCTCCCGCACCGCCGACGAGGAGGGACTGCTGGACGGCTGGCTGGTGCACACCGGCGACGAGTCGGCGGTCCCCGGCGTCACGGTGCGCGCGGTGCCCTTGCTGATGTCGTCGCCCGAGGCGACCTCGGCGATGGTGCACGCGGCATTCGACCTGGCGGGAGTACGCACGTGATCGAGGACGAGATGATCGAGGACGAAGCACCCGTCGCGACGCCGATCGGCGACCATGCGGCGCCGCACAGCCTGGAGATCCTGCCGGTCCCCGGCCTTCCCGAGTTCACCGAGGGCCAGGACCTCGCGGCGGCGATCAGCGCCGGGGCGCCCTGGCTGCGGGACGGGGACGTCGTCGTCGTCACCAGCAAGGTGGTGTCCAAGGTCGAGGGCAGAGTGGTGGACGTGCCCGCCGACCCGGAGGGCAGGGAGGCGGCCAGACGTGCACTGGTGCTCGCCGAGGCTCAGCGCGTCGTCGCCTCGTTCCGCAGCACCCTGATCACCCAGAACCGGCTCGGCATCGTGCAGGCCGCCTCCGGAGTGGACAACTCCAACATCGCGCTGGACAAGATCGCCCTGTTGCCTGCTGACCCGGACGGCTCGGCCGCGCGGCTGCGCGCCGCGCTGCGAGAGCGCTCGGGCGTCACCGTGGGCGTCGTCATCACCGACACGATGGGCCGGGCCTGGCGGGTGGGCCAGACCGACGCGGCGATCGGCGCCGCCGGGCTCGGCGTGCTGCACCACTATCAGGGCGGCGTCGACTCCTACGGCAACGCGCTGGCGGTGACCCAGGTCGCGGTGGCCGACGAGATCGCCGCCGCCGCCGACCTGGTGAAGGGCAAGCTGGGCGCCATGCCCGTGGCCGTCGTCCGAGGTCTGGCCGTGCGCGACGACGGTTCCGTCGCCGCCGATCTCATCCGACCGGTGGAGCAGGATCTGTTCCGGCTCGGCGCCGATGAGGCCGTGGCGCAGGGCCGTCGGGAGGCGGTACTGCTGCGGCGCTCGATCCGCGAGTTCGACTCCCGCCCGGTGGACCCGACCGTCCTGCGTCGAGCGATCGGCATCGCGTTGACGGCCCCCGCTCCGCATCACACCCGTCCGGTGCGGTTCGTCTGGCTGCGGGACGAGGCACGGCGCACCCGGCTGTTGACGGCGATGCGGGAGAAATGGCTGCGGGATCTCCTCACCGACGGACGCGACGAGGAGTGGGCCCGGCGGCGGACCCGCCGGGGCGATCTGCTGTTCCGGGCACCCGAACTCGTCCTGCCGTTCATGGTCCCGGACGGGGCGCACTCCTACCCCGACGAGCGACGGTCGGCGGCCGAGCACACCATGTTCACCGTCGCGGGCGGCGCTGCGGTGCAGGGTCTGCTGGTGGCGCTGGCGGCCGAGGACGTCGGGTCGTGCTGGGTCTCCTCCACGCTGTTCTGCCCGGATCTCGTACGGGAGGAACTGGAACTGCCTGCCGACTGGCATCCGCTCGGCGCCGTGGCCGTCGGACATCCGGTGGACGGACCGCAGTCGCCGCGCGAGCCGAGGGACCCGGCGTCGGGACTGGTGGAGCTGTGAGGCTGCACGCGGACACTGTCGAGGTACTGAGCACCTGGCAGCCGCCGAACGCCGAACAGGAGTCGATGCGCCAGGCCTTCCTGGCCTTTCTCGCCTCCTCCCCGGATGCCTGCCGCCGCGAGTACGCCCCCGGCCATGTCACGGCCTCCGCGCTGGTGCTGGACGCCTCGGGCCAGAACACGCTGCTGACGCTGCATCCCAGGGTGGGGCGGTGGCTTCAGCTCGGCGGACACTGCGAACCCGACGATGCGAGTCTGCGGGCGGCGGCGCTGCGCGAGGCGACGGAGGAGTCCGGCATCCGGGGCCTGCGCATCGATCCGATGCCGCTGCATCTCGACGTCCACGCGGTCACCTGCTCGGGCGGGGTGCCCACCAGACACCTCGATGTGCGGTACCTCGTCCGTGCGCCTGCAGGCTCCCGGGCCGTCCGCAGTGCGGAGTCTCTTGACCTACAGTGGTGGCCGGTGGACGGACTTCCGTCCAACGTGGACTCCGTTCCCCACATGGTTGAACTCGCGCTCGGCGCCGAAGACTAGAAGACAGGTCGTAGCCTGCCTCGCTCGCAGGGAATAGTGTGGAGACATCACCGGGTCCACCCCCGACGAGCGTGTACGACAGGCGACGTCGATCACGGTGGCGGCGCCGATGCCAGACCCGATGTCGCCGAGGCAACGTCAGGAGAGGTCGTCACGATGGACCCCCGCGATCGGGCCGACGAAACCCTCGCACGAGCACGAGCTCGCGGCGCATTCGTCATCACGCCGGACAACGCCACCTCGCCCATGGACGCCGCCAGCACCGTGCAGATCCCCCGGTCGGTGGTGACCGCCAACGACCCGGTGAATCCGGCGCCGGATCACGATCCCACCGTGGTGCTGCGCGGCCGGGTCTCGCGGGGCCCGTATCCCCCGCCGCAGGGCGGCGGTCCTCGGGACGGCAGGCCCCCGCAGGGACAGCAGCCGCAGCATCCCAGTCACCGGCCGGGACAGCGGCCTCTCCAACCGGGCCAGCCGCCGCAGAGTCAGCAGGGGCCGCCGCCGCAGAGTCAGCCGCAGGGCCCGCCGCCGGGACAGCAGCAGGGGCAGCCGCACCAGCAGGGCCAGCCGCCGCCCCACGTGCCCGCGCAACATCAGAACCAGGTCGAGTCGACCATCCCGCCCTGGCACACCGAGGAGTTCTGAGGCAGCCTCGTCTCGCGTCGAGGTCGGACGATCCCGCAGGCTCGGTCCCCTCGGCCGTCAGGTAGCCGGGCCTGGAGCTCATCGCCTGACTCCACGGCGCGACGACGGAGCAGGCGGCGCCGTTGTTCGGCATCGACGGACTGCGGTCAGTGCCGCGCCCGGCACCCCGTGATTCGACCGTGGCGAGCAGCCGCCTCGGACTCACCGGTCGCGCGGACGGCGATCAGCGGGCCGTCGGCAGGCATCGCTCCCGAGATCGGCAGGCCGTGGCGACGACGTCGCCTCAGCTGCGCCCTGCCGCACGCGCCGCCTGAGCAGCCCCGCGCGCACGCGCTCGAACGACCTGCGGAAGGCGGCAAGCCGAGTCGGCCACGCAGGCGATCAGTGCTTCACACCGCCGGGGTCGCGGAGTTCGAGACGCCTGCGCGCCTCCAGCCCGACCTTCAGCGCCAATCGCACGGGGGCCCATTCCGGGCCCTGATGGCGATCTGCCAGGTATCGGTAGGCGCTGCGGTGGTGCTCGGTGAGCATCCGCCCGGAGGCCTTCGAGGTGGAGTGGCCACCGAGGTGGACGACCTCGGCGGTGGGCACGTACACGTTCAGCCACCCTGCCTTGGCGATCCGGTCGCCGAGGTCGACGTCCTCGAAGTACATGAAGTATCGGGAGTCGAAACCCGCCACCGAGTCGAAGGCCGACCGGCGGATCAGCAGGCACGAGCCGGACAGCCAGCCCGCCGTGCGCTCCGCCGGGTTCACCTCAGCCTGCCGGTAGGCGCGGCTCCACGGGTTTCCCGGCCACACCTTGCCGAGCAGACCGTGACCGACGCCCTTGGCCAGTGAGGGCAGCATGCGCGCCGAGGGATAGACGCGTCCATCAGTCTCCCGGATCAGCGGGCCGAACACGCCGCCCCTCGGCCACCGCGTCGCGGCCGCCAGCAGCTCGTCGATGCTGCCCGCGCCCCATTCGAGGTCGGGATTGGCCACGAGCACCCAGCCGATCTCCGGTCCGAGGGCGGCGACACCTCGATTGGCGGCGCCGCCGTAGCCGAGGTTCTCGCCGATCCGCAGGAGCGTCACGCCTTCTCGTTCGGCACCCTTCTCCGGTGCTCCGTCGACGGAGCCGTTGTCGGCGAGCACCACCTGGACCGGACGGGTCGTCGCGTCCTGGAGCGTGTCGAGGAATCGAGCGAGCGTCTCACCGGGGGAATAGGTGACGGTGACGACGGCGAGCCCCTCGCCGTAGGAGACCGGCTCGGCGGATGCAGCGGATCGCGGGGAGGTCACGAAGAGCATTCTGCACGGTCGGATTCGGCGTGAGAGCGGCGGCGTGTGTGCCTGTGGACGTCCGGCGACGGCAGCCGCGAGTCGATCGGCAGACCGGTTCCCCGGCCTGTTCCCCCGGCCGCACATCGCATCGACGGTGGTCGAGACCGCGGCCCGCAGGAGAAAGACGGCGGGCGAGGGCACCGGCTCCTGTCAGGCCCTCCTCCGGCGGCCGAACCGCACCGACCGCCACATCGGACCGACGTTGATCCGACCGTCCGTCTGCCCTGGCGCTGCCAGGTGTGCCTGCCCCGACCCGTGATCGCCAGGCCGAACCCGACGGATGTCCACTCGATCACTCGAACCGCTCGGCACCGTCCGATCTAATGCCCTCCCCGATCGCGTCCTCGAAACTCCACACCGGACTCCGATCGGGTTTTGACGGGGCAAGTTCGGATCACTCGGGTGTTAAGGTACTTAAGTGCCTGAGCCAAGGAAGGGGAGCCGAGATGAACGTTGATCCTCGCAAGGGGCGAGCCGTATACCACCAGATCGCCGACGAGTTGCGGAAGAAGATCACTTCCGGCGGTTACGAGGCTGGGAGCAGGCTTCCCACCGAGACCGAGCTGATCGAGACATACGACTCGGGCCGGGTCACGGTCCGTCGAGCGCTGGCAGTCCTCGCGCAGGAAGGACTGATCGAGAGCCGTCGCGGCGAAGGTGTCTTCGTTCGACGCACTCCGCCCCTCCTGCGCCTCGGCAACACGCGGTTCAGCCGTGCGGATCGCGAGCGCGGCCTCGGCGCGTTCGCCGCCGAAGCGGAGAAGCTCGGTGTGAGCTGGGAGCAGGAGTCGCTAGGAGAGATCGAGGTCACCGATACTCCGCAGGCAGCGATCGAGGTTCTCGGCGAAGCGAACTCCGCAGTCCGGTACCGACGGATGATCCTCGCCGGTACCCCGACGCAGCTGGCGAACAGCTACGTGCCTGCCAGCCTTGCCGAGGAGATCGGTTGGAGCCGAGGCGAGGCCGCTCCTGGCGGACTCTACGGACTCCTGGAACAGCATGGCTACCAGCTGACGTCCTTTCGGGAGACCGTCGTCGCGTCGGCAGCCACCCCCGATGAGGCCGTGGCTCTTCAGATCAATCAAGGCGTTCCGGTGGCCCGAGTGACCCGTGTCGCCTTCGCAGGCGAGCGGGCTGTCGAATGGTTTGAGTCGGTGGCAGTCGGAGACTCGACCCACTTCGTCTACGAATTCGACGCGGCTGAGTAGTCCGATCAGGCGATCTTCGCGTCACTGAGCTGCGAAAACAGCCCCCGTCTCCGGCGGGGGCTGTTTTGTGCTTGATCAAAGTTAAGTACTTACGTACCCTAGTACTCACGTGGAGGCTTGAGCAGACATGGAGACGACGTGGAGCAAGGGGCGGGCGAAACGAATGTCGGGCAGCCAGCCAGGTCAAGGACCTCACGCTCTCGACGGCGATCGAATAGGACAACAGGGATTCGCAGCATCGATCGCCCCGACCACTGGCTGGTGCCGCCATGGCGATCCGATGCAGACCTGAGCACCGTTCTCAGGCACTTCATGCAGTTCTTTCCGCACCAGACGCTCCCTGTCGCCGAGAAACTCGCCTTCTTCCATGGCTGCCTGATAGCCGTCGAACACGCATCAGTAGGCCAGCTGGCCAACGCCCTGAGGCGAGACTGGTATGCGGATCTTCGTGCCAGCATCCAAGAATGCGTCCACACCTACCAAGCACAATTGGAGGTTGTGTCTGACGTACTCGTTATGGGCTCCGTACGGCTGCCCCTTCCCAGGAATTCCTCCGGTCCCACCGCGATTCCAGCAGCAGCGGCGCCTTCAGGTAGTGACGCAGGAGACCGCTGACACTACCGAGTTGCACTACCACCGCACCGGTAAACTGCGCAGAACGAAGTCATAGCTGGGGCCGAGTCAGCTCCGAAGACAATCGGATAGGTCGCCAATGAAAGATACTCTGCAAGAGTCAGCTGTACAGAACCCGGACACTGGATCGAGGTTTTTCACCTCCCCAGGATCAGTCGTCCTTCAACCAGAGACGTTGTGCAACCTCGACTGCTCCTACTGCTATCTCCCGTTCAGAAAATCACGTAATACGATGTCGCTTGCCGTGGCGCAAGCCGTCGCTGAATCCATCCGATCCTGGACGGCGCAAACCAAGGTCGACGTCTGCTGGCATGGTGGGGAACCATTGGCTGCTGGCAGGGAGAAGCTCGGCCAGCTCATGGACTGTTTCTCCGGTCTCGACGTGCAGCATGAGATCCAGACGAACGCAACTTTGGTCAACGACGCCTGGTGCGAGTTCTTCACGGAAAGGAGGGTTCGTGTCGGAGTGAGCATCGACGGGCACAGTGTCGACGATGCCAACCGCATTGATCGGCGCGGCCTGCCCGCGCACGACCGTATCGCGAAGGGGATTCAAATTCTCCGCGAACATGGACACACGATTTCCGGCATCGCGGTCGTGTCCAATCCCACACCGCAGCGCGCCCAACGACTCATCAGATTCGCCGAGGAAAACGGGATTTCAACGCTAGGTGTGAATATCGAAGAACAGGAAGGGGTGAATATCAAAGTCAACGAGAACGACCACCACACAACCATCTCTTTCTGGTCTGAACTTGCTAGAAACTGGCTAGCGCACTCGACCATCGATATTCGAGAAATCCGACGTGCCCTTGGCTATCTGGATTCTGTCCTCCGGAACGACGCTCATGCGAGCCACCGGCCGCCGCTTGTGGACCCGCTGCCCACCGTCGCATACGACGGTAGCGTCACGTTGATCTCGCCCGAGCTGGCCGGATTCAATTCGACAACCGGTAGCTTCGCTACCGGAAATGTACTCCAACAGTCGTTGGACGAGATCATAGCAGCGGCGGGCGAAGCCAGCTGGATACAAGAGTTCAAGAGCGGAATCGGAGCATGCGCGGAGACATGCCCATACTTCGACTTCTGCGGAGGCGGCCACGCATCCAATCGATACTTCGAACACGGCCGAATGGATGGGACCGAAACGAATTACTGCCGCAACAGCAAGATCGCCTTGATGGAAGGAATTTTGAATGTCGCCGAACACCGCATTGCTGATGACCCGAATTCATGAAAGCGGGAACGGGCTAGCACCACTGCTGCGGAAGAATCGTCAGGAACCCGCGAGGGCCGACCGCTGGGACAACCGACCCTCTTGGGACAACATCAAGCCGGGCTGGGACAACCGGCCGAGCTGGGACAACCGCTAGAACACGACCATCAGGCCAGCTTCCGAGGCGAATCGCATTGCCAAGGAGCTGGCCTGATCGGCGGATATCTTCGCCCCACGCAACGTCGATAGTCCGTGTACATCGATCAGATTCGTGGTCGTCAGATCACAGCCGGCAGCCCGAACAGCAGCGAACTCGACCTTCTCGAACTCGCATTCATCAAAGATGATGTTCGACAGGTCGCCAGCCAGTATCGATTCTACGAAGCGGCAGCGCCGGAAGACGACAGCGTTCTTCACCTGTTCGAACCTGATGGTTGCGAAGTCGAATCGACACGCCTGCACATAGACGTCCATAGCCTGCACAAAGTCCAGAGACAGGCCGATTCCGCGACACCCAAGCACGTCGAGCCTACGAGCGGTGACGCTGGGCAACACCGCATTTGAGAGATCCACGTCGTCCAACCGAACGTTCGAGAGCTCCAATGGATCAAGCCGACACTCCGAGAGATCGACTGAGGACACGAGAACCGATGACAAGCTTCCCTCCCCGACGACGCCCGCCTGAACTCCGCCGCGAAGGTGTGTCGCCGAGAAATCGAATGGCCCCTTGAAGTCGGTGCGCTCGAGCGTCAAATCGTCGGGATCGAGAGAGGGGCGCTGAATCGTCTTACCGGCCACCTCAAGGAATTCCATGTCTATAAGATAGCAGCTGCTTTGAGCTGGAGTCGCCGAAGCGGGTCGGGCGAGTACCTGGTCACCGGATCGAGAGTAGCGCCGAGGGAACAGCGGTATGGCGGCACACAGCTTTCCAACACGGTTGACGAGGAATGACCTTCCCGACTGGCGAACCGCACGGATCGGGCTATTCGCCGCCTTGGTCCCGGCCCGTCAGCGGCCTCGGCGGTGCACTGCCCAGGCCCTCGTGTAGGCGGCCCGATGCCGGACGGCGCTGGCGGACCAGGAGAACTCCTGGGAACGCGCCTGCGCGGCGATGCCGAGCGCCTTACGTCGTGCCGGGTCGTCCAGCAGCTCGCCGAGCGCGGCGGCGATGTCGCCCGCCCCGACACCGCAGTAGGCCACCGCGTCACCGCCGACCTCGGGCAGGCTGAGCCTGCGGGTCGTCAGCACGGCGGCGCCACAGGCCATCGCCTCCAGGACGGGCAGGCCGAACCCCTCGCCGAGGCTCGGATAGGCGACGATGTCGGCGCCGCCGAGGAAGCCCGCGAGGTTCTTGAACGGCAGGTAGCCCGCGCGGATCACCCGCACCCGGTGCGGCACGGAACTCAGGGCCCGTTCGATCTGTCCGTCCCAGCCCGGCTGACCCGCGAGGACGAGCGCGGGCGGATTCCGTCTGCCCTCGCATGCTCTGGCGAAGCCTCGGATCAACGCGGGCACGTTCTTCCTCGGCTCCAGTGCCCCGAGGAACGCGACGTAGGGGGTGTCCTCCAGGTCGAGCAGCCGCCGGACCTCGTCGGTCTCCGGCCCGCTCGGCGGATGGAAGCGGTCGGTGTCCACGCCGTGCGCGACCACCTGGAGGCTGCTCCGACCCGCGCCGACGACCCTGGTGAGTTCGTCGGCCGTCGCATGGCTGGGCGCGATGCAGAGCGCCGCCTTGGCCAGCGCGGCCCGCGTCCAGGCGCGGAAGAACCTGGCCTTGACCGAGGAGTGCAGTGTCGGGTCGGTGAAGAAGGTCGCGTCGTGCAGGGTGACCACGCCTGCGGCGCGGTTGGCCAGCGGCGTCGTGTAGTGCGGCGAGTGCAGCAGATCGACGTTCAGCCTGCGCACGAGTCGTGGCAGCGTCGTCTGCTCCCAGCTCAGTCGCGCGGTCCTGGTGGCGACGGCCTCGGCGGCGGGAACCACGCGAGAGCGCGGCGCGAGCCGGGTGTACAACTCGGCGTCACGGGGCTGGCAGACCAGGCTGATCCGGGCGCCGTCCCGATCCAACGCGGCGACGAGCGAGTCGACGTAGCGGCCGACGCCGCCCCGGTCAGTGGGGACGGCCGTGGCGTCGATCAGCACGCTGGGTTCGGCTACGCGCACTGGGGCAGCCTACGGCGTCGATGGGGCGGGTTCGGCGGGATCGACCAAAACGAGACCGGCCGCACCCTGCGAACAACCGCCTTCGCCACTCGCGTCCGACGATCGGGCGCGCTGCGCGGGCGTCCGGTCACGCATGGTCGCCGCGCGGAGTCCGGCGCGGCCGTCGCAGCAGGCGGTGCACGACGCTGCCGCGGCGGCGCATGGCGCGTCCCACCGGATCAGCCCGGCACTCCGGGGCCGCGGCGGGCGGCCAGATGCGCCGACCAGACGTCCTCGGCGGCGCGTCGCCAGGTGAAGTCGGCCGCCCGCCGTCGGCCTGCGGCGCTCATCGCGGCGGCGGTGGCAGGCTCGGTCAGCACCCGACGCAGTGCCTCGGCGAGGGCCGCGGGGTCCTCGCGCGGCACGATCCGCCCTGCCCCGCCCGCGACTTCGATGAGCGCGGGCACGTCGGTGTGCACCACGGGCACGCCCGCCGACATCGCCTCGATCACGGGAAGTCCGAAGCCCTCCGCCCGGCTCGGCACGGCCAGCACCTCGGCGCGGTGCAGCAGGACGGACAATCCGGCGTCGCTGACCCGCCCGAGCAGGCGAAGTCGGTCGTCGTCGAGGCCGCTGCGCCGAGCCAGCGCCCTCGGGTCGATCTCGCCCCAGCCGGGCGCCCCGGCGATCAGCAGCGGGACCCTCGGCGACCGGGGATCGGCCATCGCCTCGATCAGGACGTCGATCCCCTTCCTGGGCTCGACGGTGCCGACGGCGAGGACGTACCGGGCGGGCAGTTCCAGTCCTCGGGCGAGCGCATCCGCCCGGTCCCGGTCGGTCTCCTCGGCCAGCGCGGCGGCGACGCCCTCGCCGACGACGCGGGTCCGGGTGCCGGGACCGAGGCGGCCTGCCAGCTCCGTCGCGACGGCCGCCGTCGGCACGATGAGGGTGGACGCCGTCCGCGACGCACGGCCGATCATGTCGCGATGCCACTGCACGCCGCGCGGCGTCAGGGTCTCCGGGTGCGTCCACGGGACCGTGTCGTGCACCGTGACGATCAGACTGCGGCCGCGCCGCACCGACGGCGGGGCCAGCGGCGTCGGGGCGTGCACGGCGTCCCCGCCCGGCCACAGCGGCAGTCCGCGCTGCCAGGCCAGCGACAACGCTCGACGCGGCAGCGCGAGCGGGAAGGGCCCGGCGACGCCGGGGATCACCGCCGCCGAGAGATCAGGGTGGCGGGCGGTGACGCCTGCCACGGTCCAGTCCGATGGCGCGGCTGCGGCGAGGGCCGCCGTCAGCTCGCGGGTGTATCGGCCGGTGCCGCCGGGGACCGGGGCCAGCAGTTGCTCGGTGAGCACGACGAGGACGGGCACGACATCACGGTGTCATGCCCGGCGGCGCCGCTGCGCCGAAACCCCGCGATGTCGAAAGCCCGCGATCGAGTCCTGCGGTCGACGACGGTCCTGCCTGCCCGCCGTCGAGCGCCGGACGCGGTGCCGTCGAGACGTCTGCGGCGGCCGCTTTCGGCGCAGGCTGGGCATCGGGCGGGCGAGCCGAGGCGATAGCGTCAGCGAATGCATCCCGCAGGCACGCCACGCACCACGGTGGTGGTGGTCACCTGGCAGGGCCGAGACCATCTCGGCGCCTGTCTCGACGCACTCGGCAGGCAGACCCGACCGCATCGTGCTCTGGTCGTCGACAACGCGTCGACCGACGGAACCCGCGAGCTGCTGGCCCAGCATCCGAGCACGCCGGTGGTGCTGCGGACTGCCACCAATCTCGGCTACGCGGGCGGGCTGGCGGTCGCACTTCGGCAGGTGCACACGCCGTTCGTCGCCTGGCTGAACGACGACGCCGCCCCGGAGCCCGACTGGCTCGCCGAGCTGGAGCGGGCACTCGACGAGACGCCGACGGCCGCCGCGGCCACCGCCACCCTGATCGCGCCGGACGGCTCGGTGCAGTCCAGCGGGGTCCGGCTGACCGCCCAGGGCTACGGCTTCGACCGGAACACCGAGCCGCCGGACGGCGCCGAGGCCCCCGAGTCCGTGGCATCGGGGCACGATGCGAGGCGACGAGCAGACACGCCGCGGTCGGCAGTCGAGCCGTTGGCGGCGGGCTCGGCCCCCTCGGTTCCCGTGGCGACCGCGTCGGTGGTGGAGGCCTCGGCCGGTACCAGGTCGTCCGCAGCGGGCTCGGCGGCGCCCACCGGGTCGCGACCGGCCGCCGAACTCGCCGGGACCGTGCCGGTCCACGCCGCCGCCTCCGCCACGGCAGGCTCAGGGGGCTTCGATTCCCCGGGCCACGGCGGGCAGGCGCGGCGGACGAGCACGGCTGCGGCGTCGCACGGCACCGCATCGCAGGTCACCACCCAGCAGGCGGCGGCAGCCGAGAACCCGCCGGGAGGCGGGCCTGCGGTGTTCGGGCTCTGCGGGGGTGCGGCCCTGCTGCGCACCCCGGTGCTGCGGGCGATCGGCGGGGTGCCCGCGAGGTTCTTCTGCTACTACGAGGACACCGACACCGCCTGGCGGCTGCGGCTGGCGGGCCACGACGTCGTCTGGGCGCAGCGGGCCCGTGTCCTGCATCGCCACGGCGTGAGCACCAAACCGGGATCGCCGAGGTTCCATCGCTGGAACGAGCGCAACCGACTGCTGATGCTGCTGCGCTGCGCGCCCGGCGAGGTGGCCGTGCGGGAGCTGCTGCGTTTCGCCGCGATCACCGTTCTCCTGCCGCTGCGCAGGCGACGCGGGCAGGTGGTTCCCAGCACGCCGAACTTCCGGGTCGGGCTCCGGACGGGGGTGCTCGCCGAGATCCTCGGCAGGCTGCCCGCCACCCTGCTCGACCGCCGCCGGATCGGCAGGCGGTCGCGGGTGCCACGACAGCTCGTGTGGCGCCGCTGGTCAGGCCGCTGAACCGCTGGTCCCGCTCTCCTGCGACGGCCGTCCGGCACGATCCGGTGCACGACGAGGACGACCGACGTAGCGCCACCCGTGCACTGCCGGGCCGGTCGTCGGTCCGGCAGCGCACCGAGCCGCCGGGCCGAGCCCAGGGCGACCTCCGTGTGGAGCGACCGTCGGTGCACACCGCCGCCCCGGCTGCGCGTCGATCCGCGCCGACGAACCGACGAATCCTCTCGATCTCACCCAGACCAGACGGGGTTCGCCGATGATCAGAGGGATGGTGCACGCTTAACACCGCACGAACGCAGAGAGAGGGGACGAGGTGTCGGAGTCCGGCATCCTGCCGACGGTGTCCGTAGTGGTCGTCAATTATCGGGGGGCCGCGGACACGATCACCTGCCTGCGTGCCCTGCGTGACGAGGTGGACTACCCGTCGGACCGGCTTGAGCTCATCTGTGTGGACAACGCCTCCGGTCCCGCCGACGTCGCGCGCATCCGCGAGGCGGTGCCCGAGGCCAGGCTGATCGAGTCGACGGAGAACCTCGGCTTCGCGGGGGGCTGCAATCTCGGTGCGGCGCAGGCACGCGGCGAGGTGCTCGCGTTCCTGAACAACGACGCCCGGCCGGACCCGGCCTGGATCTCGGCGGCGGTCGCGGCGCTGCGTGCCGACCCGAGGGTGGGCGCGGTGGCGAGCAAGGTGCTGGACTGGTCCGGCAAGGACGTCGACTTCGTCGACGGCGGCCTGACCTGGTTCGGCATGGGCTACAAGCGGCACGCGGGCGAGCCGGACGACGGCAGCCACGACGTGCCCCGCGACGTGCTGTTCGGCACCGGCTCGGCGTTGTTCGTCCGCACCGGCCTGTTCCGCGAGCTGGACGGATTCGACGAGCGCTTCTTCATGTTCTACGAGGACGTCGACCTCGGCTGGCGGCTGAACCTGCGCGGCTGGCGGGTCCGCTACGAGCCCGCCTCGCTCACGTTCCACCGGCATCACGCCTCGATGTCGACGGTGCACGACTCCCGCGAGCACTTCCTCCTCGAACGCAATGCACTGGCCGCGCTGTACAAGAACGTCGAGGACGCGACGCTGGCGAAGGTGCTGCCTGCCGCGCTGGCCCTGTCGGTGCGGCGGGCGACCGCTCGGGGCGAACTCGACGCGACCCAGCTGGAGATCACCCGGCGGCCCGAGGACCGTGCCTCGGACGACGCGCCGGTGGAGATCTCGCGGATGACGTTGGCGGGCATCCTCGCCGTCGACCAGTTCGTCGAACTGCTGCCCAGTCTGCAGAAGTCCCGTGCGATCGAGCAGGCGGCGCGCGTCCGCACCGACGCCGACCTCCTGCCGCTGATGCGCAAGGCGATGGAGCCCGCCTATCCGCTCCCCCGTTACCTCGCGGCACACGAGACGCTGGTGGAGGCCTTCGGGCTGGCCGAGGTGTTCGGCAGACCGCGCCGCGTGCTGATCCTCACCGGTGACGCGGTGGCCGAGCGGATGGCCGGTCCCGCGATCCGCGCCTGGCACATGGCCGAGACGCTGTCCATGGAGCACGAGGTGCGACTCGTCAGCGTCAACGACCACCACGCGCCGCCGCCCGCCCGGTTCCCCGTCCTCTCCGCACTGCCGAGGCAGCTCCCCGAGCACGTCGGCTGGGCCGACATCGTCGTCCTGCAGGGCCACATGCTGGAGATGGTGCCGGAGCTCAAGCGGACGGACTCGAACAAGATCGTGGTCTGCGACGTCTACGACCCGATGCACCTGGAGTACCTGGAACAGGGCAAGGACGTCGACGACGAGCGGCGCAGCCGGGATCTCGCCGGGGTGACGAAGGTGCTCAACACCCAGCTGCAACGGGGCGACTTCTTCCTGTGCGCCTCGGAGCGGCAGCGGCACTTCTGGCTGGGGCATCTGGCCGCGCTCGGCCGGATGAGCCCGGACATGTACGACGCGGACCCCACGGCCCGCTCGCTGCTGTCCGTGGTGCCCTTCGGATTCCCCGATGCGGCCCCGATCCGCAGCGGGACCGCGATCAAGGGCACGGTCGGCGGCATCGGCGAGCAAGACAAGGTCATCCTGTGGGCTGGCGGGGTCTACAGCTGGTTCGACCCGCTGACGTTGATCAGAGCGGTCGACAAGCTGCGTGGCGAGCACGCCGACGTCCGACTGTTCTTCCTGGGGATGAAGCACCCGAACCCGGACGTGCCCGAGATGGGCATCACCGGCCGCACCCGCGAGCTGGCCCGCAGGCTGGACCTGGTGGACCAACACGTCTTCTTCAACGAGAGCTGGGTCCCGTACCAGCAGCGGCACAACTACCTGCTCGACGCGGACTGCGGGGTGACGACCCACTTCGACCACGTCGAGACCACCTTCGCATTCCGTACCAGGGTGTTGGACTACCTGTGGGCGGGCCTGCCGATCGTGACCACCGACGGCGACTCCTTCGCCGAGCTGGTCCGGGCCGAGCGGTTGGGCGTGGTCGTTCCGGCCGAGGACGCGGACGCGCTGGCGGCCGGGCTGGCGAAGGTGCTGTACGACGAGGAGTTCGCCGCAGGCTGTCGCGAGCGCATCGCGGCGGTGCGGGAGCGCTACACGTGGACCGAGGCGTTGGCGCCGCTGGTCGAGTTCTGTCGACACCCCAGGCAGGCCGTCGACCGGATGCCCGCGACCGAGCCGCTGGTCCGCACCCCGCCGCTGCGCACGTCGGAGAAGGTGCGCAAGGACCTCGCCCTGGTGCGCGAGTACCTGGACCTGGGTGGACCGACCGAGTTGGCCAAGCGCGCGGCAGGCAGGCTGCGGCGACTGGCGAAGGAGCGACGACGTGGCTGATCGACGACGGGCACCGCGACTGCGCCTGTTGCTGGACGGCACGCCGCTCTTAGGGCATCGCACCGGGATCGGCCGCTACACGGCGGCGTTGGCCGAGGAGCTGGCCTCGGTCGAGACAGTGAGTGTGAAGGCGGTGGCGTTCACCCTGCGCGGTTGGAAGGCGCTGCGGGCCGCCCTGCCGCACGGCGTGGGCGCGCGGGGTCTTCCGGTGCCCGCCCGGCTGCTGCGGGCCTGCTGGCTGCGGGCGCCGCTGCCGCCGGTGGAACTGTTCGCGGGCATGAGCACCGTGGTGCACGGGACCAACTTCGTGCTGCCGCCGTCGCTGCGGGCGGCAGGAGTGGTCACCGTGCACGACCTGGCGTTCCTCGACTCGCCGGAGGATCTTCCGCCCAGCGATCGCAGGCTTCCCGAGCTGGTGCGCCGCTCGGCCCGGCGGGCCGCGATGGTGTGCACGCCGACCAAGGCGGTGGCCCAGCAGGTCGTCGAACGTCTCGACGTCCCTGCGGAGCGGGTGCAGGTGACGCCGTTGGGCGTGGACGCCGCCTGGTTCGCGGCGCGGCCGCCCAATGATCTGCTGCGGCAGCGTCTCGGGCTGCCGAACGAGTATCTGCTGTTCGTCGGCTCGGACGGTCCGCGCAAGGGCCTGCCGACCCTGTTGGAGGCGCATGGGGCGAACCCGGAGCTGCCGCCGTTGGTCCTGGCCGGTCCGGGACCGCGCACCGAGCACGGGCGCATCGTGCGCACCGGATACCTGTCCGACGTCGACCTGCGCAGCGTGGTGGCGGGGGCGTCCGCCCTGGTCATGCCGTCGCGGGACGAGGGTTTCGGGCTGCCGGTGCTGGAGGCGCTAGCCTGCGGGGTTCCAGTGGTGTGCTCGGACGTGCCCGCACTGCGGGAGGTGTCCGGCGGCCATGCCCGGCTGGTCCCGGTGGGTGACGCGGAGGCGCTGGGAGCCGCTCTCGACGATGCGCTGGCCTCGCCCGGCGGCACGGAGACGCTGGCCGCTCGAAGGCAGTACGCCTCCGGTTTCAGCTGGCATCACTGCGCGGAGACCACCATCGAGGCCTACCGCAAGGCATTGAGCTGACGAATCGGGCAGGCCGAGCCTGCGACGGTCGCGGCGTCTCGGGCGCGGACGGGCGCCCGGCGGGACGAGGGCCGCGAGAGCGGGACGGCGCGGAGAAGTCTCGCCGCCCGGCCCGATCCGGCCGGGTCCGTCCCCGCCTCGGCGTGGGTGGCCGTACGACGATCAGGCAGGCCGGAACTGCGCAGGGGCGCTGCCCGGCCCGGATGGTCGTCGACGATCGCCGGCGTTCAGCCGACCGGTTCGCCCCGCAGTTCGTCCCGGTGCTCGCGGAAGGCGACGGCCAGGGCCTCCCGCCATGGCCGCAGCGGGGTGAGCCCCTCGCCTGCCCACGCGTTGCCCGAGAGCACCGAGTAGGCGGGACGCGGCGCAGGCCGAGGGAAGTCCGCCGTCGTGCAGGGGCCGACCCGTGCCTCGTCCGCACCGATCTCCGCGAACACCGCCCTGGCGAACTCGAACCAGCTGGCCTGGCCCGCGTTGGTGCAGTGCAGCACCCGCCTGGCGGGGGCCTGTCCTGCGGCGACCCTGCCCGCGAGTTCGACCAGCCCGGCCGCGAGATCGCCGGTCCAGGTGGGCGAGCCGATCTGGTCGGCGACCACCGAGAGGGTGTCCCGGCTCGCCTCCAGCCGGATCATGGTCTTGACGAAGTTGCCCCCGGCCGCGCCGTAGACCCAGGCGGTCCGGACCACCCACGCCTGCGGGCACCCGTCCAGGACGGCTCGCTCACCCGCGAGTTTGGTCCGGCCGTATGCCGATCGCGGTCCGGTCGGATCGGCAGGCTCGTAGGGCCGATCCGCGTCGCCGGGGAAGACGTAGTCGGTGGAGACGTGCACGAGTGCGACGTCGTGGGTCGTGCAGGCGTCGGCGAGGCGGGCGGGCCCGTCCCGATTCACCCGCATCGCCGAGGCCTCGTCCGTCTCGGCGGCGTCGACGGCCGTGTAGGCGGCCGCGTTGATCACGACCGGTCGGACGCCTGCCTCGGCGGCCGACGCGGCCAGGCCCGCCACCGCCGTGTCGACGGAGTCCGCGTCGGTGATGTCCAGGTCGGCGGAGCCGGGTCCGTGCACGAGGCCGCCGTCGCCGACGACGTCACGCCCGCAGCGAAGCAGGTCCGTCCCGAGCTGGCCCCGGCCACCGGGAATCAGCAGTGCGATCCCGGTCATCCGGCGCTGCTCCCGCCGAGGGCGGCGCCTGCCTTGAGCGGCTCCCACCAGGCCCGGTTGTCCCGGTACCAGCGCACCGTCTCGGCGAGTCCCTGCTCGAACGGGACGGCGGGCGCGTAGCCGAGCTCAGTCGAGATCTTGTCAATGGCGACGGAATAGCGACGATCATGACCTTTTCGGTCCGGAACGCGCTCCACCATCGACCATTCCGCGTCCATCGCGGCCAGCAGGAGTCTGGTCAGTTCCAGATTGGTCAGCTCGGTTCCGCCGCCGATGTTGTAGACCTCCCCGGCCCTGCCGCCCTCGGCAACCAGTTGGATTCCACGACAGTGATCATCCACATGCAGCCAGTCACGAATGTTCCCGCCGTCACCGTATAGAGGGACTGGGTGGCCATCCATGAGATTGGTCACAAAGAGGGGAATGACCTTCTCCGGGAATTGGAACGGTCCGTAGTTGTTGGAGCAGCGCGTCACACTGACGGGCAGCCCATGCGTGCGGTGATAGGCCCGTGCGAGGAGGTCCGATCCTGCCTTGGACGCGGAGTACGGGGAGTTCGGCTCCAGGGGTCTGTCCTCGTCCCAGGACCCTTCGTCGATGGATCCGTACACCTCATCGGTGGACACGTGGACGAACCGGTCCACGCCTGCGTCGACGGCTGCCTGGAGCAGGGTCTGGGTGCCCAGCACGTTGGTCATGACGAAGTCGGCGCCGCCCGAGATCGAGCGGTCCACGTGCGACTCCGCGGCGAAATGCACCACTACCTGGGTGTTCGCCATCAGTTCACCGACCAGAGCCGCGTCGCAGATGTCACCATGGACGAACCGCAGTCGCGCGTCGTCCGACACGGCGGCGAGGTTCGTTCGACTGCCCGCATAGGTCAGTCGATCGAGCACCACCACCTCGGCATCGGCGAAGGCGGGATAGGCGCCACCGATCAACTGCCGTACGTAATGGGAGCCGATGAACCCGGCCCCTCCGGTCACCAGAAGTCGCATCGAACCTGCCTCATCCTCGTAGACCCGCGGAGGCGATCATGAGTCGCCGCAGCCGTGTCGCAGTGTGTCACGAACGAGACCGACCAAACCCGTGCCGGTGGCGAACCACAAGGGCACAATGTGCGTCTTACCGGGGTAGCGGGACATCCTTCGGCATTCGTGACATCGGATCAGCCTGAACGACGGATGACCGGCACTACCTGACAGTCGGGGAGCGCGACCGAGGTCCGGCGCGCGTGTAGGGAGGAGCCGCCCGTGCATGACCGGCCGCCTGGAGGGCGACGGCCAGCCGATGACCGTGGATCGGGCCGTCGGCGGCACGAGGACGAGGCAGGCGGCGCCGGGGGGCCGAGTGCCGCCCGATCGCGTCGACCACGACCGGGTACTGAACCCGCTCCGAAGCGCAAACCGCCCATGTCGATGCTGCCGACTCAGCCCATCGCCCGCACCAAGGACACGCCCCTCTACGCGGATGAGCCGGAGCCGTTGGAACCGCTCGAGACACCGAGGCGCAGCACTGGAGCGAGGGTCGCCCTCGGTGCGGCGAAGACGGCGATCGCCCTGTTCTCCGTCGCGATCATGAGCGTGACCGGCTATTCCTGGGCCACCTATCGCGACCTGAACACCGGCCTGGTGACCAGCGACGTGTTCGGCAACCGGGAGAACGGCAGGACGCAAGGGCCCAACCCGTTGGAAGACGGCATGGACATCCTGCTGGTCGGCAACGACAGCCGCACGGATGCCCACGGCGACCCGCTGCCCGCTGACGTGCTGGCCTCCCTGGGCGCGAGCGACGACGAGGGCGGCGACCTCACCGACACGTTGATCATGGTGCGCATCCCGCCCGGCGGTGCAGCGGCGGCCGCCGTGTCGATTCCCCGCGACAGCTACGTCAACGTCCCGGGCTACGGCATGAACAAGGTCAACTCGGCCTTCGGCTTCGGCAAGCGGGCCGCCGAGGAGAACCTGGCGGCTCAGGGCGTCACCGACCCTCGGCAGCTTTATCAGGAGGCCTCCGCCGAGGGGCGGCAGCTCCTCGTGCAGACCCTGGAGGAGTTCACCGGGGTCACCATCGATCACTACGCCGAGGTCAACCTGCTCGGGTTCGCCGAGATCACCAAGGCCATCGGCGGCGTCGAGGTGTGTCTGCTCGAACCCGTCGACGAGTTCCGCTCCGGCGCGAAGTTCGATGCGGGCCCGCAGACCATCTCCGACGTCGACGCCCTGCGGTTCGTCCGGCAGCGGTACGGGCTGCCCAACGGCGACCTAGACCGGGTGGTCCGGCAGCAGGTGTTCATGGCTGGCCTGGCCCGTCAGGTGCTGTCCTCGGACACCCTCGCCAACCCCGGCCGGGTCGGTGAGCTGATCAGTGCGATCCAGAACAGCGTGGTGCTCGACAACGGCTTCGACATCCCGACGTTCCTGGAGCACGCCCAGCACATCGCTGGCGGCGACATGGAGTTCGAGACGATCCCCGTGGGCGCGTTCATCAAGGACTCGATCGGCCAGGACGTCATCGAGGTCGACCCCGTGAGCGTCCAGCAGTTCATGACGGAGCTGGGGGGTGGTTCCACCGACGAGGCCGATCCGGCCGACAACACCGACGCAGCCGCCGACGGTCCTGATCCCGCGTCGATCACCGTCGAAGTGCGCAACGCAGCGGGCACACCGGGTCTCGCGGCTCAGGTGATGGCCGAACTGACCGGCGCGGGCTATCTGGAGGGGACGGTCGACAACGCCAGTCCCCGGGCGGCGTCGGTGGTCCGGCATGCCGCAGGCGAGCAGACCAACGCCCAGTCGGTCGCGGACACGCTCGGCGGCCTGGTCATCGAGGAGGACGCCAACCTGCCCGCAGGCAGCGTCTCGGTGTTCCTCGGGGAGGACTACAGCTCGAACGTGTCCAACCTCGGCCCGCAGCCGTTCGCGGGGCTGGACGAGGGCGGCACCGTGGAGGACTCCACCGACGAGTCTGCGGAGGAGCAGATCACGGCGGACGGTGTGGTCTGCGTCTACTGAGGCGGCGTCCAGACTGACCACAGGCCCGGCCGGGTTCTCCTGGTCGGGCCTGTCGTCGTCGCCAGCCCCTGTTGCGCGGGGATCGGTCGTCGTCGTGGGGTGTGACCGTCGCCGGGTAGGCAGACACCGCCGACGGGTGCGGATCGGACCGTGGCAAGCGGCTGCGCAGGCTCGCGCGCGAGCCGGACGCGGCACACGGCTGAGGCGAGCGTCTCGCCTCGGTCAAGACGACACCGGAGGCAGGAACCGGCGGTTAGCCTGGGAAGTGCAGGTTCAGCACGTCGGGGGTGTGAATGCCGCACGAGCAGGAGGGCGTCGACGGTCCGGGGCAGACGCCCGGACGTCGGCCCTCGGATGAGAAGGACAGAGCGGACACCGCTGGGGACCGCGCCGGCGCGGCGGAACGCGAAGCGGCGGAGCCGTCGGGTTCGGAATCCGGTTCGGAGCCCGACCCAGGGTCCGACGCGGAGTCGTCGCGTTCCTCGGCACGGGAGTCGGCGACCACGACAGCCGCCGAACAGGCGGGGGCCGGGCCGGCTGCACCGTCGCGGCCGGGGGCAGCGGGCTTATCCGCAGTGGACTCGACAGCCCGGCGCAGGCGCGGCACGGGAGGCCGCTTCCTGCTGGCGGGTGGCCGGTCGCTGACCGCGCTGGTATCGGTGGCGGTCCTCGGCATGACCGGTTACGTCTGGTCGCAGCTCGACCAGGTGCAGGACAGCATCACCACGACCACCGTGCTCAGCGACATCGACGAGTTCACGATCGCCCCGGAGCCCGCGCCGTCTTCGGAGTCCGCCACGCCACCGCCGCCTCCGGTGGAGGACACCGCCACCGACATCCTGTTAGTGGGCACCGACAGCCGGACCGACGCCCAGGGGCGTCCGCTGCCCGAGCACATACTCCGGCAGTTGCGCACCGAGGCCGAGGTCGGCCTGAACACCGACACCATCATCGTGTTGCGAATTCCCGATGACGGCAGCGCCGCCTACGCGATCTCCATCCCCCGCGACGCCTACGTTCCGGTGCCGGGCCTCGGCGAGGAGAAGATCAACGGCGCGCTGGGCCTGGTGAAGACGCAGCGGGCCAGAGAACTGCGCGCCGACGGCGTGACCGACCAGGCGCAGATCGAGCGCGAGTCCAACGATGCGGGCAGGCGCGCCCTGATCGGCGCCGTCGGTGATCTGACCGGCGCCCGCATCGACCACTATGCCGAGATCAACCTCTACGGCTTCTACCTGTTCACCGAGGCCATCGGCGGGGTCGAGGTCTGCCTGAACCGCGCGACCAGCGACAGCGACTCCGGCGCAAACTTCGCCCAGGGCTACCAGACCATCTCGGGCGGCGACGCCCTGTCCTTCGTGCGGCAGCGCAATCTGCCCGGCGGGGATCTCGATCGGATCGTCCGGCAGCAGGTGTTCCTCGCCGCGCTGGTCGATCAGGTGCTCTCCACCGGCACCCTGACCGATCCGGGCAGGCTGCAGAATCTGCTGGACGCGATGCAGTCCTCCGTGGTGTTGGACGAGGCACTGGACCCGCTGGTGTTCGCCCGGCAGCTCCAGGGGATCGCGGGCGGCGACGTCGCCTTCGTGACGATCCCGGTCACCGGCGTCGGCCTGCGCAACGATCGCGGCCAGAGCATCGTGACGGTCGATCGGCAGGAGGTTCGCGACTTCGTCGAGGAGCTGACCAGGGAGGACGAGGGCACGGCCGAGGAACAGCCGGTCGGCATGGCCGAGGCACCCGCTATCGCCCCGGCAGGCACGGCGGCGACCGGCACCGGAAGTATGGTGCGAACGCAGCCCCCGGACACCGGTGAGCCGATCACCGCAGGCGGGGTGCCCTGCGTGAACTGATCCGTCCGCCTTCGCCGCCCCGCGCGGCCCTGCCCGACGAGGACGCCAGATGAGTGTCACCGAGACGCTGCTCCGCCCCCTGCTGGCCGCAGGCGGAGCCCGCCCGCTGATCACCTTCTACGACGATGCGGCCGGGCACCGGATCGAGCTGTCCTCGGCGACCGTGGCGAACTGGGCCGCCAAGACCGCCAACTGGCTGCGGGACGAACTCGACGTCGAACCGGGGATGCCGGTTGCGGTGCGACTGCCCGCGCACTGGCAGACCCTGGGCGTGCTGTTGGGCGCGTGGTGGTGCGGCGCCGAGGTGCGCGCGGAGACGGCGGGCGCGGAGGTCGCGATCATCCCGGCGGCCGAGGTGGCAGGCACGCGGGATGCGACGGCGACGGCGACCGCGCCTGCGGAGGTGGTGGCCGCCCTCGGTGCGCGGACCGTCGCGGTCGTCGGCCTGGACGCCCTCGGCGCTCCGGTCCGGCTGCCCGCCGACGCCGGGGTCGGGCTCGTCGACTACACCTCGGAGATCCGGGTCTACGGCGACGACTTCACCGTCTGGGAGCCGGTGGGCGGCGACGCCCCGGCACTGGCGGGCGCCGACGTCGACACGGTGCTCGCCTCGGCCCGCGCCCGCGCCGCCGAGCTGGGCATCGGCGCGACGGATCGGGTGCTGTCCACACTGGACTGGACCGTTCCCGAGGGCGTGGCGGCGCATCTGCTGCCGGTGCTGGTGTCGGGCGCCTCGCTGGTCCAGTGCCATCAGGCCGACCCGGCGAAGCTCGCGGGCCGCCGCGAGGCCGAGCGGGTCACGCGGGTGCTGGGCAAGGAGTCGGCGGGCTGAGCAGACGGCACTGACCAGGGCCTCGGCGGCGGGCCGAGAGACTCCGCTCGACGTCGGAAGCCGTCAGACGGGGCGCGGATCTCGGGCCGTCTGAAGTGCCGGTCCGGTTCGGTCCGGCGGCCGTGGGCGTGAAGACCGCCGCCCGGAACAGGCTGTCCCGATCGGACTGCGCGCCGCTCGACGACCCCAGGCTGCCGAGCACCCGATCAGCCTGGCCGGCATCGGGCTCGGCTATCCGAGGGAAAGGCCTCGCCGATCGGCACCCACCCCATAAACTGCGGTGTCGTCCCGGCGAGCCCACGAACCACGTCACAGGTCCGCCGAGCCGCGACTCGTCGGTTGCCGACTCGCATCGCAGGCAGCTCTGTCGACCCAGGGGGTTCGAGAACGTGTCACTCGTCCGCAGCAGGCTCGGCGGCGCGCTCGGGCTCCTCATCGTCGGACTGCTCGCCGCAGGCTGCGTCACACCGCCGGAGCCGCCGCTGGGCACGGGCTCCGGCGCCGTGCTGGACAAGAGCCTGGTGGCCTACGACAACCTCGACTTCCAGACGGACCGTAGGCCGATCTTCGACAACACCTGCGAGAGCCTGCCACCGGAGGTGTTCAGCGAACTCGGCCTGACGGGCGAGCCGATGACCGCCGAGGGCATCTACGTCGGCTGCTCGATCACAGAGAGCTGGGGCGGCGTGTTCTTCAGCCAGACCGCCCCCGCCGGCCGCGAATCGCAACGGCGGTACTTCGTGGACACCTGGCGGGGAACCGGCATATACCCCGACCACTTCCGCCGCTGGATTCTCGACGAGCGCTACTACACGGTGACCTACGAGAACGGCTCGGTAGGCAACGAGTGCACCACCGCCGTGCACACCGGCTATCAGGGTCCCTTCGAGGTCGCCGTGTCCATTCCGCGCGAGGAGAGCGATCGGCTGCACCTGCTGGACGAGGACTACCCGATCGACCAGCTCATCGCCGACTACTGCTCCCGAGCCGAGGAGATGGCCGAGGTCCTCGTCGCCGCGCTCGATCCCGAGGGCGGCAGCAGGCTGGCCGCAGGGTGACGGTTCGCTGGCTCGCGGGGCGGATGTTCGCCGGGGCATCCGGACGGGTCGCACGGCGCGGCGACCGGCAGGCGACGCACGACGTCGACGACGGCCCGGGGCGGTCCTCGACAGCGGCGACAAGGTCACGGCCGACACGTCTGCGAGATCACGGCCGTGGTCCGGCCCTCGACGGGACGGGCATCACGACCGCGCAGCAACCCTCGACACCCCGCCGCGAACCGGGTCTGCACCCCGGAAGCCCGGCGGGGGCACGAGGCCGCTCTGCGGTGCTGATTCCGTAGGCCTGCCGTCAGCCGTCAGCGCGGCATCACCGATCGAGGCACCGAACCGGGTCTGACCGAGCGGGGCGCAGGCCTGCAGCCGATCCCAGAGCGCCGCTGAGCACAGTCCGCAGCGGAATCGTCCGAGACGGCCCGGCGGGGGACCGCGCTCAGCCCGCGTCGCGCTGCGTCAGCTGGATGACACCGATGGCGAACAGGCTCAACCAGACGACCCCGGACACGACGCCGGGCACGACGTCGGCGTCCGGGGTGATCAGGTATCTGGACAGCTCCAGCGGCGCGAACCAGCCGAAGACGTCGGGCAGCGCGGCCTGAGCCACGGTCAGCGTGGGCATCAACAGGAAGTAGGCGACCAGTGCGCCCGCGGTGTTGGGCACCAGCAGCGCGATGGCCAACGAGGCGAGCAGCGCCTGAAAGAGCGCGACCGCGATCACGGCCAGCACCCAGGGCAGCCGGTGCCCGAGCAGATAGCCGAAGTGCGCCGAGGTGGTCGCCGCCTCGACGATCAGCGGATAGGCCGCGAACGACACGACGGTGGTCACCAGCCACACCAGGCCGAGCACCGAGCCTTGGGCGAGGAGATAGCGCAGCCGTGATGGCTGCATCAGCAGCGTCGGCTGCACACTCTTGTACTGCCACTCCCCCGCCACCAGCTTGATCAGCGCGGCGTGCAGGAGCAGCTGGCCGATCTGCGCGGCCACGTAGAACGGGAGCATCTGCTCGAACACGGCGGGCATGCTCGGATCGACGGCCACGATGCCCGCGATCACGCCGAAGAACAGCACGGGCGCGAGCAGCAGCACGATGCGATCCGACCGGGTGCCCACCAGCTTGCGCAGCTCGACGCGGACGAGGGTGTGGAAGCCGGTCCGCTTCGCGGCGCGGGTCGCCCAGTCCGGCGCGGCTCCGGCGGCGCGGCCCGCGCCGCCGGTGGGACTGTGCTGCGGCGGTCGGGTGAGAATCGGCCCGGCCGGATCGGGATACGCCCCAGGTCGCGATGTTCCCGGCGGTCCGGCAGGCGCCCCGGCGGGGTGTCCATAGGGCGGGCTCGCCTGCGGCGGCGCAACAGTCCCGATCGGTCCGCTTGCCGGTCCCGGAGCGCCGTACGGGGACGGTGCGCCGTGCTGCGCCGCAGGCCCGTACTGGCCATGCGGGCCCGGCCCCGCCGGACCGTACTGCCCCGGCGGCCCGTACTGGCCTGACTGCCCTGGCGGGCCGGGCGGCTGGGTGTAGGGGCCGGTCATCAGGCACTCTCCCCGGTCAGGCGGAAGAACAGGTCCTCCAGGTTCACGCTCTCCTGGGCGAGCCCGAGCAGGCGGACACCGGCGTTGAACGTGACCTCGGAGACGCGGTCCACCGAGGCGTGGGCGGCAAGATGCCCGTCGGCGGCAGGCTGAATCGCGATGCCCGCGGCGGTCAGCACCGAGGCCAGCCGGTTCATGTCCGGGGCCCGGACCAGCGCGCGATGGGAGTTCGTCAGCTCACTCAGCGGCCCATCCGCCACGATCCGCCCGGCGCCGATCACCAACACCCGGTCGGCCGTCTGGTCCACCTCGGACAGCACGTGGCTCGAGAGCAGGGCCGTGCCACCACGCTCGGCGTAGCCGCGCAGCAACTGCCGGACCGACCGGATGCCTTCGGGGTCGAGCCCGTTGATCGGCTCGTCGAGGATCAGCATCGGCGGGTTCGTCAACAGGGCCTGTGCCATCCCGAGCCGCTGCCGCATGCCCAGGCTGTACGCCGCGATGCGCTTCCCACCCGCGTCACCGAGCCCGACGAGCGACAGCACCTCGTCCACCCGCCGCGCAGGCAGCCCCGCCAGCAACGCGGCATTGCGCAGGTGTCCGCGCCCGGTCCGGCCGGGATGCACCGCAGCCGCATCGAGCAGCACCCCCGCCACCTGCGCCGGGTTCGCCCAGCGAGTGAAGGGCCTGCCCGCGACGAAGCTCTCCCCGGCGTCGGGGATGGTCAGCCCGCTGATCATCCGGAGGGTGGTGGACTTCCCGGCACCGTTGGGACCGAGGAAGGCGGTCACCGTGCCGGGCCGCAGCTCGAAGCTGACATCGTCCACGACGCGGCGCCCGCCGTAGACCTTGGTCAGGCCACGCACAGACAGCACGCGGTCACGATAGCGGGGCGGGCGGGTGGCTATGTCCGGAATCGGGTCGATCCGAACCTGCCCGGACGCCGTAAGACGGACTCGCAGCTGCCTCGGTCGTCCCCGCACTCTCTGCACCGGCAGAACCGGTCCGCATCTGGAGTGCGTCTTCGATCTGCCATTCGACGACGGCTAGGCCGAATAGCGCAATTGATCGGCGACGGCTCCGCACCGGAATAGTGAGAGAGTCACCTACTTCCTCGATCGAATGTTCTTCCGGAACATCGATCATCTTCTGCGAGACTTCCGGAGAAGGCGGACATCGGTTCGTCGTGCACACCCACAAGGAGCAACGTCGTGCACTCAGTCGGGATGCCGAGGAGATCGACCTCGGCACTCACTCTCCTACTCGTTCTCGCCGCCACGACTTTCGCGCCCACACCTGCCGTCGCGCAGAATGCAGCCGAGGACGACCCTGGCACGCGTTCCTGCCTGCCCACCGCGAACATCTTCACGCACGGTCCTGACCGGTCCATCCGGCTGGCCGAACAGCACGACGTGCTCGCGGACTCGCCGTCCTGGGGACCGCAGACGCCGTTGTCCCCACTCTGGTCCGGGACGCCCGTCGGGCTGCCGGACGGCGGCTTTCTCCAGGTCTACGCGAACGGCCAGCTTCGTTACATGGAGCTGGACGGACGAGCCTGGCGGGCCAATCCGAACGGCCTGCGGTATCGCGTCGTGGCGGAGCAGGGCTGGGATCACTGGGCCAGGCCTGCGAACCGCGATCAGATCACCGCAGACGACCAAGGGCTGATCTTCGCCGTGGACGGCGAGGGCGCGCTGACCACGTCACTGTTCGATCGTCGGAACGACAGCTGGTCGATCACCGGCGACGTCATCGACACCGGCTGGGATCAATACGACCGGATCTTCGCGGGCGGCGACGGCGTGCTTTACGCACAACGACCCGACACCGCCCTCTTCAGGTTCCAGTACCACCACCCTTCCCAGCGTTGGTTGGAATACGCACAGCCCGCCGGACACGGCTGGGATTATTCTCATCTGTTCTCCATCGGAGCGGATCTCGTTTATGGAGTAGACGAGGAGACCGGGGATCTCGTCAGTCATCGATGGGATCGCGAGACCGACGACTGGGAGACCGGCGAGAACTTCCGCAAGGTGGTCGGAACGGGCTGGTCGGGATACCAGGACATCACCGCCGACGGCGCCGCATGCACGTACGACTCATCGGATCTGCCTGGAAACGTCGCGCCGGAGAATGATCGCTCCCAGGCGATCATGGCGACGGAGGATGCATCCGGTCTGCTCCGGCTGTACTTCACCGAGTCCTCCGGCAGGCTGTTCGAAGCGTGGCAGCGCTATCCATATGATCCAACCTACTTCGGCTATACGCTGTTGGATCGCGGTCCGCAGTTCGTTGGACAGCCCTCAGCAGTTCAACGATCGAACGGCGAGACCTCACTCGTGGGCCAGCGAACGGACTCCTCGACGTGGGGCGCGTCACGCGTCGACGGGGACTGGAGCACCTTCTCGCCCCTCGGTGGCTGGACACCGGGACCCGCGCAGCTCGTCGAGACGGCCGACGGATCGGTGACCGCCTTCGCCGTGACCGAGGACGGCAGGCTGCTCCACCGCGAACAGGACGGTGCTCTTGGCGCGAAGATCCGCTGGTGGCCGCTCGGCGGATCGAACCTGACCTCCGACTTCACCGTCGTCGAGGAAGGCGACCAGATCCAGGTGGTGGTCCGAGACGATCAGGGCACTTACCAGCTCGTCACCGTGGAGGACGGGACCCCGAGCGTCTGGACCGCGCTGCCCGGTGACGGATTCGAGGGCAGGCCGAGCCTGACCATCGACTCGACCGGTCAGTGGCGGCTCTTCGCGCGCGGCGGGGACGATCGCATCCATGAGCTGCGGGAGTCGACGCTCTCCGCAGGCTGGGCGCCGGTGGGAGATCGCACGTTCGTCGGCAGCCCGGCGGCGGTGAACCGGGCGGGCGATCGGACGACCGTCGTCGCACGGGGCGCGGATGACTACCTCTGGGTCGCAGTCCAGGATGCTCTCGACGATTCACTGTACGGCGGATGGACTCAGCTGGTGGATCGGCGAACCGGGCAGGCGTATCCGGCGACCGGCGACGCGGCTGTGCTGCGTGACTCCTCCGGCTACCTGGTGATCAGTTTCCTCGGCATCGCCGACGAGCTGTACGTGTTCCGCTCGGCCTACTCCGACACGATCGGCGTCGCGTCGGAGCCGGTGCCGTCTGCCGGCGAGGAGGGCGACGAACCGCTGGCCGAGTTCGACGGCGGTCCGGTGGAGCTGACCGAGGTGCGCTGACCGGGCAGGCATCGCCTGAGCCCGCGAGCACCATGGGGCGGACGTCGATCGCTCGTGCGGATCGGCGTCCGCCCGCAGGCTCAGTGCACGGCGACGGACCGATAACAGGATCCGCCCCGCGTGCCTGCGACTGCCCTCCGCGAGTCCACCTCGCCGACGTGTCACAGGCGATCCGCCGGGCCTGCCCCGCACGCACCCGCGAGCGCCCACGGCCCCCACACGCCAAGGCCGGGCCCCGCCGGGTCACCCCGTCGCGGCCCGGCCCGGCGGCTCAGGTGGAAGGCGACCTCAGAAGTCGAACTCCTCGATGTTCTCGCTGGTGAACACCGTGGGGTCGCCCAGCACGATCTCGCCGTCGGCGGCCACCGTGTACTCGCCGAGACGCCCGGCGGTGAAGGTGTCGCCCTCGGCGCCGACGATCTGGCCCGCCGACAGGGCGGCGCCCGCGTAGGCGGCCAGGTAGCCGAGGTCGGCGGGGTTCCACAGGGCGAAGCGCTCGACGGTGCCGTCCTCGATGAAGGCCCGCATCTGATTGGGGGTGCCGAGCCCGGTCAGCGTGACCTCGCCCTGGAACTCCGAGCCGGACAGGTAGCGGGCGGCGGCCGCCAGGCCGACGGTGGTCGGCGAGATGATCGCGTCGAGGTCGCCGTGGGTCTGGAGCAGGCCCTGGGTCTCCTGGAACGACTTCTCGTCCTCGTCGTCGCCGTAGACGGTGGCGACGACCTCGATGTCGGGGTACTCCTCGGCGAGCTGCTCCTCCATCAGCTCGATCCACAGGTTCTGGTTGGTCGCGTTCGCCGTCGCCGACAGGAACGCCACCTGGCCGGACTCGCCGATCTCCTCGACCAGCATCTCCACCTGGGTGGACGTGATGCCCTCGGCGGAGGCCTGGTTGATGAACACGTCGCGGCAGCCGGGGTCGGTGTCGGAGTCGAAGGTGACGACGCTGGCGCCGCCCTCCCTGGCCTGGTTCAGCGCCCCGCAGATCGCGTTGGGGTCGTTCGCCGAGGTGGCGATCACGTCGACGCCCTGCTGAGTGAGGGTGTTGATGTAGCTGACCTGGGAGGACGCGCTGGCCTCTGAGGGCCCGACCTCGCTGAACTCGCCGCCGAACTCGGCCACCGCCTCCTCGCCGCCGCCGTCGGCGACGCCGAAGTAGGGGTTGTTGAGCTGCTTCGGCAGGAAGGTCACGGTGAGACCCTCGGGGATCTCGGCGTCGGGGTTCGCCTCGCCGGTCGCGGCCGGTCCGCCGCCCGAGTCGGCGGACTCGTCGCCTCGGGTGGTGCCGCCGCCGCAGGCCGAGGTGAGCAGGAGCGTGGCACCGAGTACTGCGGTGGCCGTCACGAGACGGGGCCGCGCCAGGGAGGAGGTCATGTCGTGCCTTTCGGTCGGTCGTCGGGCTCGGGCTCGCCGCGCTGGAGCGGAGTCACGGCCCGCCCGTACTCGCCGCGGTGGTGGGGACGGGATTCGCTCCGGAAGGTGGTCCGCCGCCCGGACGCCGACGACCTCGCCGCCGCGCGAGGAGCGAGGGCACGACCACCGAGATGATCAGCAGCAGTCCGGTGAGGACGTTGAGTGCGTCGGAGGAGACGTTGACCAGCTGGAGTGCGTTGCGCAGCGAGCCGAGCAGGAGGACCGCGGCGAGCACGCCGAACAGGCCGCCGCGTCCACCGAAGATCGACACCCCGCCGAGCAGCACCGCAGCCACCACCAGCAGCTCAAGGCCGTTGGCGTTGTCCGCGCGGGCGCTGGCGAAGCGCAGCGTCCAGAACACCCCGCCGAGCCCGGACACCGCGCCGGTGGCGACGAACAGCCAGAACTTGGTACGCCGCACCGCGATGCCCGCGAAGACGGCGGCCTCGGTGTTGTTGCCCATCGCATACAGGCCGCGCCCGATCGGGGTGAAGTGCAGGATCACGACGAACACGACGGCGAGCAGGGCCAGCGGCAGCACGGCGTTGGGAATGCCGGTGCCGCCGATCGAGCCGATCGCCCAGCCGGTCCAGTCCGAGGGGAAGTCCGCGACGGCCCGGTCGCCGAGCACCACGAAGGCCAGGCCCCGGAACAGGGCGAGTGTGCCGATGGTGACCGCCAGGGACGGGAGGCCGAAGCCGGTCACCAGGAGTCCGTTGACGGCCCCGAGGACGCCGCCGAGCACGATGCAGAGCACCACGATCAGCTCCAGCGACAGCCCCGACACCCACAGCGAGCCCATCACCGCGCTGGTGAGGCCGACAGTGCTGGCCACCGAGAGGTCGATCTCGCCGGTCACCACCACCAGGGTCAGCGGCAGCGCGATCAGCGCGATCACCATGATGTCGAGCAGCAGGAAGCCGATGTTGCGGGTGCTGGCGAAGCCGCTGACGCTCATCGACGCGACGACCAGGACGACGAGCAGCACGCCGACGACGGCGAGATCCCAGCTCAGGGTCGGACGTCTGCGGGTCTGCTGCCGTGGTTCAGGTGGCACGGGTGTCCCACCTCCTCAGTCTGCGGGCGGTGCGCAGGGCGAGCGCACGGTCCAGTCCGATGGCCAGCAGGATCAGCGCCCCGATCGACGCCTGCTGCCAGAAGGCGCTCACGCCGAGCTGCGGCAGGGCGGCGCCGATGACGGTGAGCAGGACGGCGCCGATGGCCGCGCCCCAGACCGTGCCGCTGCCGCCGGTGATGGCGATGCCGCCGATGACGACGGCGGCCACCACCTGGAGTTCGAGGCCGGTGCCCGCCGTCGCGTCCAGCGTGCCGAATCGGGCGGCGTACATGACGCCCGCCAGACCGGCGAGCATGCCGTTGACCACGAAGGCGGTGAGCACCCGGCGCCCGACCGGGATGCCGGACAGTCCGGCGGCGGCGCCGTCGGAGCCGATCGCGTACAGCTCCCGGCCGCTGCGATAGGACCGCAGGTGGTCGCCGACCGCCAGCACGACGATGATTGCGCCGACCGCCAGCAGCGGCACCCCGAGCAGGGCCTCGGTCCCGGCCGAGGTGAATCCGGCGGGCAGGTCGGCGGCGTTGATCTGGAGGCGGCCAGAGGCCGAGGCCCAGATCGAGTCCAGCCCGCGGAAGACGTAGAGGGTGCCCAGCGTGACCACCAGCGACGGGACGCCTGCCACGGCGACCACGGCGCCGTTCACCAGGCCGCAGACCGCACCGAACAGCATGCCGAAGAGCACCACCAGCGGCAGGGGCGTGCCCGGCGCGGCGACGAGCAGGGTGCCGGTGGCATAGGCCGACAGGCCCAGCACCGATCCGACGGAGAGGTCGACGTTCTTGGTGATGACGACCATGGCCTGACCGGCCGCCAGCACGACGAGGATCGACGCGCCGAGCAGCAGGTCACGCAGGCTCTGACCGGACAGGAATCGAGGATTGGCCGAGAGCGTCACGCCCAGCAGCAGGACCAGGGCGAGCAGGACGCCCATCTCCCTGGCCACCAGCAGCCTGCGCAGCAGGCCGCCGACGTCGAACCGACGGCCGGGCGGCTCCGCTCCGGGCGGTGTCTCGGGCGGCGTTCGCGGGGCGGCCTCCGTGCTCACGGCCGGTCCTGCCCGCCGGTCGCGGCAGCCATCACGCTGTTCTCGTCGGCGCGGTCCCTCGGGATGTCGGCGACGAGCCGTCCCTCGTGCATGACCAGCACCCGGTCCGCCATGCCGAGCACCTCCGGCAGCTCGCTGGACACCATGATCACGGCCATTCCCTCTCCGGCCAGCTCCGACAGCAGCCGATGCACCTCGGACTTGGTTCCGACGTCGATGCCTCGGGTCGGCTCGTCGACGATGAGGACGGCGGGCTCGGTGGCCAGCCACTTCGCCAGCACGACCTTCTGCTGGTTGCCGCCGGACAGCGTGGAGACCGCGTCGGAGAGTCGGCCCGCCTTCACCTGGAGCCGCCGGGACCACTGTTCGGCGTGGGATCGTTCGTCCCGGCCGGTCAGCCAGCCGAACCGGGCCAGCCGCCACAGTCGGGTGAGCGTGGTGTTGCGCTGGACGGACAGCTCCATGACGAGACCCTGCTGCCTGCGGTCCTCCGGCACGAGCGCGATGCCTGCGGCCATCGCCGCCGCCGGGCTGCCCGGCCGCAGCGGCTTTCCCGCCACCCGGACCGATCCCGCGTCGTACCGATCGACGCCGAAGATCGCGCGCACCACCTCGCTGCGGCCTGCGCCGACCAGCCCGGCGAGCGCGACGATCTCGCCGCCCCGGACCTGGAGATCGACGTCGTGGAACACCCCGGCCCGGCTCAGGCCCGTCACGTCGAGCACGACGTCGCGCAGGGGTGCGTCGGTCTTCGGGAACAGGCTGGCGACCTCGCGGCCGACCATCCGGCGGATCACCGTGTCGACGCTGAGATCCTCGGCGGCGTCGGTGGAGACCCAACGACCATCGCGCAGCACGGTGATGCGCCTGCACAGGTCGAAGATCTCGTCGAAACGATGGGAGATGAACAGCACGGCCGCGCCCGAGTCCCGCAGCGAGCGGACCACGCCGAACAGTCGCTCGACCTCGATGCCCGACAGCGCGGAGGTCGGCTCGTCCATCACCAGGACGCGGGCGTCGAAGGACAGCGCCTTGGCGATCTCCACCATCTGCTGGTCGGCGATCGACAGGCCCCGCGCGGGCCGGTCCGGGTCGAGCCGGACCCCGAGTCGGGCGAACAACTCCGCACAGGACCGGCGGACGGCGCGGTGGTCGATGCGGCCCAGCCTCGTCGTGGGCTGGCGGCCCATGAAGATGTTCTCCGCGACGGACAGATCGGGGAACAACGTCGGTTCCTGGTAGATCACCGCGATGCCCGCCGCGCGGGCGGCGGCGGTGTCGGCCAGCGGATGCGGTCTGCCGTCGATCAGCAGCTCACCGGAGTCCGGGGCGTGCACGCCTGCCAGGATCTTGACCAGAGTGGACTTTCCCGCACCGTTCTCCCCGGCCAGCGCATGAACCTCGCCGCCGTAGAGGTCGAGTTCCACACCGCTCAGGGCGTGCACCGCGCCATAGGATTTGCTGACGCCGCGCAGGGATAACAACGGGGGCGGTCGGACCGCGTCGTCCTGCTCAGCCACGTCGCCCCCTGAAACGTTTCATCTCGACCTCGGCTCGGCGGACCGTATGACTGTGACTGCGCTCACGTCAAGGGGACGGGTGGCGGGTGGCCTGTTGCGGACAGCGCCGAGGGCGGGCACGGGCCGAGAGCTGCCCGTGACGACGGGGCGTCGTTGAGACCGATAGCGGGGTCGCGCGGCTCAGCCGGGTGACCTGGACAGCAGAACCACCACATCAAGCGCTCCGGCCGATACCATCGCAAGGCCGTCCTTGTCGATCAACGACGAGAAGGGCCCCGAAACTGCTGCTATGACCTGGACTGGGGAGTGAACCGTGCTGCTTCGCTTCCGGGCCGTCAATCATCGTTCGCTGCGCGATGCGGTCGAGTTGTCGCTGGTGTCCCCGTCGATGCGCGGCACGCATCCGCCGGATCAGGACTGGCGCCAGGCCACCACCAGAGTGGCCGGGATCTACGGCGCGAACGCCTCGGGGAAGTCGACCGTGCTCCATGCGATCGACTTCGCGAAGACGGCGGTAGCCCACTCGGCCACCCGCTGGGGTGATCAAGACGGATTTCCGCACCAGCCGTTCATGCTCGATCGCGAGAGCAGAAACCTGCCCTCCTCATACGAGTTCGACTTCGTCGCCGCCGGTAGCCGGTACATCTACGGGTTCGAATCGGAGCCGAACGGAATCCGCGAGGAATGGCTGTACTCCTACCCGGCGGGTCGGCGACGAGTACTCTTCGAACGCACCCGCGACGCGAAGGCCATCAAGTTCGGCCGATCGCTCGTCGGCGAGAACGCCACGATCAGCAAACTCGTCCGGCCGAATGCACTGTTCCTGTCGGTGGCCGCCAATAACAATCATCCGGTCCTGAGCGGAATTCAGCAGGAACTGTGCAAGGGATTGGACTACATCTCGCTTGACTCGCCGAACTCCGTCGCACGGCTCCGCCGGGCCGTCAGCATGCTCGAAGAGGGCGACCTCCTCGATCAGGCAGGCTCGCTGCTGCGATTCGCGGACCTCGGCATCACCGACGTGACCATCGAGTCGACGGAACACGAGGACCGGACGGCTGAGCTGATCACGAGACTCCAGCATTCACTGCCGCACCTCTCGGAGCAGTCCCCTGATCTCTCCCACTGGCGGATCATCGCCGCAGGTGACCGACAACTCCGCTTCGGCCACCGTGCAGGCGTCGACGACTCCTTCAGCCTGACGGCAGAGGAGGAGAGCAGCGGCACGGTCGCCTGGCTAGGTCTCGGCGTCCACGCCCTGCGCGTCCTCCACGACGGCCGAGCACTCATCATCGATGAGATCGACTCCAGCCTGCATCCGACGCTGACGGCCGCGTTGATCAGCATGTTCAAGGACTCGGAGATCAACCGCAGCGGCGCGCAACTCGTCTTCACCTCCCACGACACCACACTGCTCGGCAGTCTGGTCGGCGAGGTCCTCAGCCCGGCAGAGGTCTGGTTCGCCGAGAAGAGCCCGATCGGTGTCACCGAGCTGTACTCACTGCAGGAGTTCCCGACCCGCGAGACGGACAACTTCGAGCGGCGCTATCTCCAGGGCCGCTACGGCGCCGTGCCGATCATCGACCCTGCGCAACTGCGCGCGGCGCTCGCCGAGGACGTGTGACGCGTGGCCGCCCGACGACTCAGCGAGCGATCCGACCTGCGACGGCGCACCGGGGGACGGAGTGAACGCCGCCGGATCCTCGTCGTCACCGAGGGGACCAAGACCGAGCCGTCGTATCTGCAAGGTCTGTGCGCATATCTCCGGCAGACCGGCGTCCGGGTCTGCGGGGTCGATGTCCGAGGCGAAGGGCGCGACCCAGAGCGAGTAGTGAAGAAGGCTGCGCTGGAGACCGGTGACGGCCAGCTGGTCGGGGGTCGCGACGGATTCGAATCGGTGTGGTGTGTGTTCGACGTCGACGAGCACCGCACGTTGCAGACCGGAATCCGAGCGGCAGCTCGCCACGGATTCCACACCGTGGTGAGCAATCCCTGTTTCGAGATCTGGCTGCTCTGGCACTACGAGGACTGCCGTCGCAGTATCGACTCCACCGAACTCAGACGCCGCCTACGTCGGTATGGCATCGACAAGGCGGTGCCCAAGGACTTCTTATTCGCCAGAACCACGGTGGCCTCCGGACGAGCCGGGAACACCACCGGGGTCATTCCAGCAAACCCCGGAACCGGGATGGCGGCACTGGTTCACCACATCATGGGTGACGCTCCCGCACGTCCACGATGACCAGGATGCGGTGCGGGTCCCGACCCGTCACCCGGCCCGGCAGCCTGGTCCACCACGAGTACATCAGCGAGGAAGTCAGATGAAGAAGATCCACTCCGGCAAGGTGCGCGACCTGTACGAGATCGACTCCGATCTCCTGCTGGTCGCCTCGGACCGAGTGTCCGTGTACGACGTCTCGCTGCCGACGCCGGTGCCGGACAAGGGCGCCCTGCTGACCCGGCTCTCCGCGTGGTGGTTCGAGCAGCTGAGCGACGTCGTGCCGAATCACGTCATCTCGGCGACCGACGTGCCCGCCGAGTTCGCGGGCCGGGCGCTGCGCTGCAAACCGCTGACCATGATCCCGGTGGAGTGCATCGCGCGCGGCTACCTCGTCGGGTTGGGGCTGCGCGAGTATCAGAAGAACGGCACCGTGTCGGGCGTCGCGCTGCCCGAGGGACTCGTGGAGGGCAGCAGGCTCCCGGAGCCGATCTTCACTCCGACGACCAAGGGGTCCGACACCGGGCACGACGAGTTCATGACCTTCGCGGAGGTCGTCGACCTGGTCGGTCCGGAGCTTGCCGACCGGTTGCGGGACCTCACGCTCGAGATCTACTCGCGCGGCGCCGAGCGGGCCGCGCAGAACGGCATCATCGTCGCCGACACGAAGCTGGAGTTCGGCCGGGACTCCGACGGGGTGCTGACGCTGGCCGACGAGGTGCTCACCTCCGACTCCTCCCGCTTCTGGCCCGCCGACGACTGGGAACCGGGTCGCCCGCAGCACGCCTTCGACAAGCAGATCGTCCGTGACTGGGCGACGAGCACCGGCTGGGACAAGACCCCGCCCGGACCGGCGATCCCGGCCGAGATCGTCGCCGAGACGCGCGCCCGGTACACGGCGGTGTACGAGCGCATCACCGGGCAGCGCTGGACCGGCTGAGCCCTACCGCGGCCAGCCCGGTCGGCGTGCGCGTGTCGTCGCAGGTCGACGACACGCGCCGGTGCTCTGGAAGGGAACCGTCCCTTTCGGCGGTGTCGGCCGGAGACCCGTCAACTCGGGGTGAGACCGGGCGGACAGCGCGAGCACGTCGGCTGCGGGCAGCGGACGCGGTGGCCCTGAACCAGGCACCCGTTCACCGGCCCGACTCTACGATCCGCCCGGCCCGGCGGCGGCCTGATCATGAGGGTCTCGCTGATCAGGCCCGCCACCGCCTAGCGAGATCTAGCGCTTGAGCAGGTTCCTGGCCATCACCATGCGCTGGATCTGGTTGGTGCCCTCGTAGATCTGGGTGATCTTCGCGTCGCGCATCATCCGCTCCACGGGGAAGTCACTGGTGTAGCCCGCCCCGCCGAAGAGCTGGACGGCATCCGTGGTGACCTCCATGGCGACGTCGGAGGCGAAGCACTTCGCGGCGGCGGAGACGAAGCCCAGGTCGCCCTCGCCGCGCTCGGCGCGGGCGGCCGAGACGTAGACGAGGTGCCGGGCGGCCTCGATCTTCATCGCCATGTCGGCGAGCATGAACTGCACGCCCTGGAAGTCGCTGATCGGCTTCCCGAACTGCTTGCGGCTCTTCACGTAGTCGATCGAGGCGTCGAGCGCCCCCTGGGCGATGCCGAGGGCCTGCGCCCCGATGGTCGGCCTGGTGTGGTCCAGGGTCCGCAACGCGGTCTTGAGGCCGGTGCCCGGCTCGCCGATGATGCGATCGGCGGGGATGGTGCAGTCCGCGAAGTGGATCTCGCGGGTCGGCGAGCCCTTGATCCCGAGCTTGCGTTCCTTGGAACCGACCTCGAAGCCGGGATCGTCGGCATGGACGACGAAGGCCGAGATGCCGTCGGACTTCTTCGTCGCGTTCGGATCGGTGACCGCCATGACCGTGTACCAGGCGGACTCCCCCGCGTTGGTGATCCAGCACTTGGTGCCGTTGAGCACCCAGTGGTCGCCGTCGAGCCGGGCCCTGGTGCGCATCGACGCGGTGTCGGAGCCCGCCTCGCGCTCCGACAACGCATAGGAGATCATCGCGCCGTCCGAGGCGAGTGTCGGCAGCACCTGCTGCTTCAGCTCCGCAGAACCCGCCAGCAGGACGGGCACCGAGCCCAGCTTGTTCACGGCGGGGATCAGCGAGGAGGACGCGCAGACCCGCGCGACCTCCTCGATGACGATGCAGGTCGCGACCGAGTCCGCGCCCTGACCGCCGTACTCCTCGGGGAGGTGCACGGCGTGCAGGTCGGCCTTGGTCAACGCGTCCCGCGCCTCCTGGGGAAAGCGCGCCTGCTCGTCGACCTCGGCGGCGTGCGGGGCGATCTCCTTCTCCGCGAGCGCCCGTACCGCCTCCCGCAGGGCCTCGTGCTCGTCAGCGAGTTGGTAGGTACCGAAGCCAGAGTTCACTCCCACGCCTCCTGTTACCGCCGAGTAACAACACTGTCGTCCGCGATAGTAGCCCCGATGTGAAGGTTCGTTAACCCACCCGGGGCGTGTCGACGAGCAGGCTGCTGGCGGGTCGGCGCAGCAGACCGACCCGACGACGGCAGCCGGGTACGCGCGACGATCGGTCTTCGGTGCGCGGCAGCAGCTCAGCCCTTGACGCAGACGACCTGCTTGAGGTGTGCGACCACCGCCACCAGATCCTCCTGTGCCTTGATCACCTCGTTGATGTCCTTGTAGGCGGCCGGGATCTCGTCCACCACGCCCGCGTCCTTGCGGCACTCCACGCCCTCGGTCTGCGCGGCGAGGTCGGCCGCCGAGAACAGCTTCTTCGCCTTGTTCCGCGACATCCGGCGCCCGGCGCCGTGCGAGGCGGACTGGAACGAGCCCTGGTTGCCCAGCCCGCGCACGATGTAGGACCCGGTTCCCATGCTGCCCGGAATGATGCCCAGCTCCCCGGAACCCGCACGGATCGCGCCCTTGCGCGTCACCAGGAGGTCGACGCCGTCGTACCGCTCCTCCGCAACGTAGTTGTGGTGGCAGGAGACCTCCGGATCGAACCGGACACCGGGCACTGTCGCCCGCAGCGCGCCCTTGACCAGTGCCATCATCGTCGCCCGGTTCCGCAGGGCGTACTCCTGCGCCCAGTACAGGTCCCGCCGGTACGCCGCCATCTCCGGCGTCGCGGCGAGGAACACGGCGAGGTCCCGATCCACCAGGTTCTTGTTGTGCGACAGGGACTGCGCGATCCGCACGTGCCGCTCGGCCAGCTCCTTGCCGATGTTGCGCGAGCCCGAGTGCAGCATCAGCCACACCCGGCCCGCGTCCGGACCGCCCTGCTCCAGGCAGACCTCGATGAAGTGATTTCCGCCGCCCAGGGTGCCGATCTGCCGAGCGGCCCGATCCCGCCGATGGTGGACGCCCTCGTGCAGGTGGTCGAAGCCTGCCCAGAAGTCGTCCCACCCGGCCGTCCCCGGCACCCGAGCCGGATTGACCGGGTCGTCGTGCAGGGCGAAGCCGACCGGCACCGCCGCCTCGATCCGGCTGCGCAGACCGCCGAGGTCGGCGGGCAGGTCGTGGTCGAACAGGGAGGTCCGGACGGCGGACATGCCGCAGCCGATGTCCACTCCGACTGCGGCGGGCGAGACGGCGTCGCGCATCGCTATGACGCTCCCGACGGTCGCGCCCTTGCCGAAGTGCACGTCGGGCATCACGGCGAGGCCGTGCAGCCACGGCAGGTTCGCGACGTTGCGGAGCTGGGCCATGGCCTGGGGCTCGATCTCGTCCGGGTCGGCCCAGGCACGAATGGGCACGCGCTCGCCAAGGATCTGGGTGTACATGATCGCCTCACGGGGGTCGGTGGACCGCACGATCGCGGACCAGAGCGAAGAACAGCGTCACCGACGGCTGCGGCAGACGGCGCGATCCGACGGTGACGAGTCAGGAAGAGTGCACGCGGTCGCGGCGGGACTCGCCCGGCGACACGGGCCGTTCCGAAGGGAAGCGTCCCGAGGACGTCCGCAGGTCGGGGCGGCGCTACGCGGGCCCCGCGCCGACGCTCAGCGTCGAAGACAGGCGGAGGATCGTCGAGACAGACCGCGTTGTCGTGGGGGACATCGCCGCGCGTATTTCCACGGCATGGCGGTCCCTCCTTCGACTCGGCTGCGGTTCGGCAGTCCGACGGTGTGTGATCCACAATTCCCGCTCGGCGCTTGTGGGGCAACCGATTTTCCGGCCTCGGCCGTGGAACGACCTTCACCTGCGAACGGCGTCGTCCGACGAACGGCCTCGGGGCCGCCGCTCACATCAGCGTGAACGGCGCGGACAGGTCTCGTCGAACGCGCCCCGGACGCGCGGGCACGCCGGACGATGGGGCCACCGACGCCTTGTCCGGGGCGAGCGCGCGCTGCGGGTCGTCGAGGGACGATGCTTCACGGCGGCGAGGTTGCTGCAACCCGCCGCATAAGCGAAGAAGCCTCGTCTGCACCCCGACCGCCACGATCCGACTGCCCGAGGTCATCTGACGCGACAGCGGCCGACCGGCGAGCCGCCACGTCGGCCTGGCCTGCCGGGCAGTGCCGCCGGGACAGGTGCGGGCCGCGCACCCGGCAGGCACCCGCCCGCCCGGTCGTCCGCGCGGCCTCGAAGGACTCAGCCCTGTTCGTGGCGGGTGCGCAGCGCAGCGTCCTTGGCCAGCACCAGCTGCTCCAGATCGGCCTGGAAGCCTGCCATCGCCTGACGCAGCCGCGCCGCGTGCTCGTCGGCACCGGCACCCAGCGTGCGGACCGCCAGGAGGCCTGCATTGCGTGCGCCCCCCACCGACACGGTCGCCACCGGCACGCCTGCGGGCATCTGCACGATCGACAGCAGCGAGTCGAGACCGTCGAGATGCCGCAATGGCACCGGGACGCCGATCACCGGCAGCACCGTCGCAGAGGCGACCATGCCGGGCAGGTGCGCGGCACCGCCCGCGCCCGCGATGATCACTCGCAGCCCCCGGTCGGCGGCCGACCGGGCGTAGTCGATCATCCGCTGCGGGGTGCGGTGCGCGGAGATCACCGCGACCTCGTAGGCCACGTCGAACTCGGTCAGCGCGGTCGTCGCCGCCTCCATCACCGGCCAGTCCGAATCGCTGCCCATGATCACGCCGACCAGGGGGGTGGGCTTGGCCGTCACCGCTGTTCTCCTCCGTGAATGTCGTAGCCGTCGGTCCACTGCGCGTGCGACAGCCAGTGTGCGGCCAGCCGCGCCCGCACCGCGACGGAGTCGGCGTCGTCGCCGAGCATCGTGACATGCCCGACCTTGCGGCCAGGACGCTCGGCCTTCCCGTACAGGTGCACCTTGGCATCGGGATAGCGGGCGAACAGGTGGTGCAGCCGCTCGTCGACCGACATCGCGGGCTGCTCCGGCGCGCCGAGCACGTTGGTCATCACCGCCGCAGGCGCCACCGGATCGGTGTTGCCGAGCGGATAGTCCAGCACGGCCCGCAGATGCTGCTCGAACTGCGAGGTCCTGGCTCCTTCGATGGTCCAGTGCCCGGAGTTGTGCGGTCGCATCGCCAGCTCGTTGACGACCAGGCCGTCCGGGGCGAGTTCCCGCCATCCGGCGTCGTCGGCAGGCCGCGAACCGGTGCTCGTGTCGTCGTCGGCGCCTGTCGCCTCGTCGGCTACGGCGGGGCCAGAGCGGTCCAGCTCGAACAGTTCCACCGCCAGCACGCCGACCACGTCCAGTTCCTCGGCGATCCGGAAGGCGATCTCCTGGGCCCGCGCGGCGGTGGCGGCGGCCAGGCCGGGGGCGGGCGCATGCACCTCGACGCAGATGCCGTCGGTCTGCACGGTCTGCACCACCGGCCACGCCGCGCCCTGGCCGAACGGGGAGCGTGCCACGACCGCGGCCAGCTCCCGCCGCATCGGCACCTTCTGTTCGACCATCAGCGGCGTGCCCGCCGCGAGCAGCTCCGTCGCCAGGTGCGCCGCCTCGTCGGCGTCGGCGGGCATCCAGACGCCTCGTCCGTCGTAGCCGCCCCTGACCGCCTTGAGCACACAGGGCCAGCCGTGCACCTCGCCGAAGCGCACCAGGTCCGCAGCGCTGGTGACCTCGACGAACTCGGGAACCGGCAGGCCGAGTTCACGGAGACGGCGCCGCATCACCAGCTTGTCCTGGGCATGGATCAGCGCGTCGGGTCCGGGCCGGACCGCGATCCCCTCCGCCACGAGTCCTCGGAGCAGGTCACCGGGCACGTGCTCGTGATCGAAGGTCACGACGTCGCAGTCGGCGGCGAACGCACGCACCGCGTCGGGATCGGTGTGCGCGCCGATTGCGACGCCCGGCGCCACGAGTGCGGCCGGGTCGGTCTGCGAAGCGGCGAGCACCCGGAGAGACTGCCCGAGCGGGATCGCGGCCTGGTGTGTCATCCGGGCGAGCTGGCCGCCGCCGATCATGCCGACGACGGGCATCGATCCCTTATTCGTGCTGCTGGTGCCCACGGGCGCGGAAGCCTACCCGGTGGCGTCTCGGGTGTCGCCGCATGCCGGTCGCCTGCGCCCCGCGCTTGCATCGCAAGGGGCTCGAACCGCGCCGCCCGGAGCGACCGACGGCGTCCTGCCTGCCCCGGCCGGGCTCGAGCGGCGGGCACCGCGACACTGCGGACCCGACCGCTCGGATCAGGACTGGGGCGGCGGTGCGGACAGCCTGCGCAGCAGTTCGGGAACCTCCTCCCACCGGGTGGGCAGCGGCTCGCGCCAGACCAGCACGGGGCCGCACTCTCGATCGGCGACCGCGACGCGCAGCCCGCGTTCCACGAGCCAGCGGGCGGTCACCACGTGCAGCGGCAGTCGTCGGTCGGCCCGCGCCAACACGACCGCGGCGGAGGGTCCGAGCAGCGCGCGGGTCTCACCGCCGTCGAAGGTCCGCGTCAAGGCGTCGCCGACCATCACCATGGCCAGACTCCTCGGCCATCGTGGTGCCCGCCGCAGGTTCACCGTCGTCACCACCAGAGCGAAGTCCTCGCCGGGCGGCCTGCCGGTCGCCGTCGCCTCCTGATACAGCTCGTGGAGCCTGCGGCGGAGGTAGCCCTCGGTGGCCAGCCCGGTGAGCCCGTCGCTGGCCTGCTGCTCGACAAGCCTGCCGACGGCGGCCTCTGCCCAGCCCAGGGCGACCGCACGCATCGCGGCGGCGGGCACGACGAACGAGGCCGCCCCGTCGGTCCGCTGTAGGCGGGCCGCTGTCGCGTCATCCTCGTCGACCGGGCCGCTCGACTCCGCCCGGACTGTCGTCTCCGGCGCGGTCTGCTTCCCGCGTCCGGCCTCGACGTCTCTCGCAGGCTCGCGTGTGGCGGGCCGTGCGACATTCGGACAGAGCAGGCGGCTGGACCAGGTCACCACGTTCGAGGACGGCAGGCAGGACGAGGCCGGTTCGCGGTTCGCGTCGACGAGCCGAGGTGCGAGGGCGGCGGCACCGACGTCCTCCCGAGTCGAGCCGTCGGCCTCCTGCCGGGCGCCCGGGTCCTTCCCGGCCGCAGCCTCCGCGCGGAGCCAGACCCCCGACGGCTCATCGCGCGACGCGGGGGCCAGGATCGAGTACAGCGCCGCGAGATCGCCCAGGGTGGCGGCCAGGTCGACGCCGTCGTCGGCTCTGACGGCACCGAGCGCCGCCAGATGCGGGGTCGGATCACGCAGGCTCGCGAGAGCCAGGCACACCGCCCGTGCAGGCAGCCTCGGCCAGTCGGCGGGGAAGGGCCAGCCCGCCGCGAGACTCGCCGACCGCCAGCGCGCGTACATCGATCGAGCCGCCGTCCGGGCCGCGAGGCCCCGCCCCGGATCGTTCTGCCGCCGAGTCATCGCGCCGACCGGCGCGCCGAGGCCGTTCGCCGCCGGACCTGCGGTGTCCGGAGTACCCGACACGCCCGAGGCAGCAGGCAGTCGGCGTCCGTCAGTCGCATCGCCCGCAGTTCGCGCGACCGTGCGGCCTGCCGGGTCTCCGGTGCCGTCCGTGTCGTCCATGTGATCGACAAGGCTCCTCCTTTCGCCGTATCGGTGTGACGACGAGCACCGGCGGCCATGACGGAGGGGTGCCTAGTACATTGCGGAGTCGATTGGTCACACTGGGTGCGTCATGATGTAGACAGGGAGGTCATCCGGCGTGGCGATCGTCTCCTCCGAATTGCCAGAACCGACCGATCAAGAACTGATCGAGGCCGTCCGAGCGGGCTCTGTCGAGGCCTACGGATCGTTATACGAGCGGCACGTCTCGGCCGCGTACAACCTGGCACGGCAGCTGGCCAGATCTCCAGCGGAGCAGGACGACTTCGTCTCAGACGCCTTCTCGAAGGTGTTGGACCGCTTACGCACCGGCAACGGCCCCGACGTCGCCTTCCGCGCCTACCTGCTGACCGCCCTGCGGCACGCCGCCTACGACCGGACGCGCAAAGAACGCCGCGTCGAGGTCTCCGACGACGTCGCATCGGTGCCCGGCGTCGACATCAGCGTCCCCTTCCACGACACGCCGATCCAGGATCTGGAGCGTTCACTGGCCGCGAGGGCGTTCGCCCGACTGCCGGAGCGCTGGCGGACCGTCCTCTGGCACATGGAGGTCGAGGGCCAGTCGGCGGCCACCGTGGCCCCCCTCCTCGGACTTACCCCCAACGGAGTCTCCGCGCTGGCCTATCGGGCCAGAGAAGGCTTACGACAGGCTTACCTCCAGGTCCACCTCGCCGAGACCCAGACGGAACGCTGCCGCGCCGTAGTGGAGCGCCTCGGCTCCTGGACCAGGGGCGGATTATCCAAACGCGAGACCACGCAGGTGGAGACGCATCTCGACGACTGCGCCCGCTGTCGGGCGCTGTCCATCGAACTCATCGACCTCAACGGAACCCTGCGCGAGGTCGGCATCCTGATCCTCGGCGCAGGCGCGGGCGGTTATCTCACGGCCGTGTCCGCAGGCACCGTCGGCGGCACCGGTGCGGCGGTCACCGGCACGATCACGGCAGGTGCGGTGACCGGTGCCGTGAGCTCGGCGCCTCGACAGTGGCTCACCGCCGCCGCGTCGAGCGTCGCACTGGCGGCAGCGGTCGTCGCGGCGCTGCTCTCCGACACCGCACCCCATCCCGTGGCGCAACCGACGCCGCCCGCGGTGGAGCAGCCCGCCCCGCAGGCGCCCGCCCCACCGGACCAGCCCGCTCCCCCGCTGCCGTCGCCGAACTCGCCACCGGAGTCGCCGCCCGGCGAACCGACGGAACCGCCGCCCGCGGAGGCCCCGCCCGCCGAAGAATCCGCCGAGCCCGTCCTCGACATCACCACGCCGACGGAGCCGCTGATCCTGTTCGCGGGCGGCGTGGCAGGCGCACTGCCCGTGACCGTGACCAACACCGGCACGGCTGCGTCTCCCGTCGTGGTCGCCTCCCTGGACCTGCCGCCCGGCATCTCCGCCTGGATCGCGGGCTCGACCACGCCATCGGCGACGACCCGGCCCGTCGCCCTCTCGACTGCGACGACGGCCACCGCCCGGACCACGCACCTCCCGACCACGGCGGACGATCGGGCCGCCGCCGAGGTCACCTCGATCAGCGCAGCCCTGACGAACGGCAGGCCATCGATGCTCCCCCCGCAGCCGGGCGACGTCGGACGCTCGTCGGCGACGGCCGCCGCCCGACAGTCCGCGGGCCAGGAGATCGGCTGCACGAACGGCTCCGGTTCCATCCGGTGCGCCACCGCACGCGGTCTGAACCCCGGTGAGAGCGTCGTCTTCGACTTCGAACTCCAGGCGGCGGCTGACGCGCAGAGCGGTCGGGTGACCGGGACGATCGACGCGGGCGAGGCGTCCGCCATCGAGCTGACCGCCGTCTCCGTCGAGGTCCGGCAGCCGGTCGACGCCCTCGACCTCGCCGCAGAGGTGGGTCAACGGGTGGAGGCCGGCCTGCCGTGGACGGGCCGCGTCGCGATCCGCCTGACCAACACGGGCACCACCACCAGACCTGCCGAGGTCGAGCTCACGGCGCCCTGGTGGTTCATCCCCGACGGTCTGCCGCCGGAGTGCGCGGCCGCCGACTCCTGGGCGACCCCGGGCAAGACGAACCTCACCGGCAGCCAGCGGATCACCTGTCGTAGCCCGCAGCCGCTCGCGCCCGGTGATGTCTTCACATCCGATCTGGACTTCATCAGGGCGCTGCTGGTCAGCGGCACGGTCGAGGTCGAGGGGCGGCTCGGCGAGGCAAGCAGGCGGGTGGATGCGGCGATCGCCTCCCCGAGCCTCCGACCGACCCTCGATCACACTCCCGAGGTGCTGACGGCCGACGGCTCGCCGGACGCGCTGACCTACAGCGTGCGCAATGACGGACGAGGGGGCTCGGCACCGGTCGAGATGACCGTGCAACTCCCCACGGGGGTCCACGCCGAGGGGACCTCGGGCCACGACTGCCTGCCCGAGGCGAACGTGATCCACTGCCGCAGCGAGTCCGGGGTGCCACCGGGCGCGGCGATGCCGTTCGACTTCCGCGTTCGGGCGGTGGACCCCGCCGAGTCCGGGCTGGTCGGCGGCGCGATGCACGCCGGGCCGGGGACCGACCGGCCGCTCCCGGTCGGGCGGATCACGGTGGCCGAGCCGCCGAAGCTCGACGCGGTTCACGTGGAGGCCGCAGCCGACGGTCCGTGGGCGCTGCCGACCAGCCTGGGCGACCCGCACTGGACGTACTACACGAAGGTCGGAGTCAGGACCGCGAACACGGGAGACTCCGAGGGGCCGGTGACGGTCACGCTGGACCTGCCGCCCGGCGTCGGGATTCATTCCTGGCACGGTCTGCCCCTGCGCGCCGACGCCGTGTCCGGTCAGACCGCGCACCTGCTGCGCTGCCGAGCGCAGGGTGAGCCGGTGGAACACCTCAGCCCGACGCTGTCGCCCGGCCAGACCCACGACTTCACCGTGCGGCTGTGCACATCCGGCGGGACGGAGCCCCCCGCCCCGGCCGAAGTCGCCGTGAGCGCCGCTTTGGGCACCGCCGGGCAGGAGGCGTCCGTCCAGGTCCCCTGGAGCCCGCAGTGGCCCTGGCAGCACCCAGAGACAGCCCCGCAGCAGCATTCCCCCGACCCGGTGGAGCCTGCGGTTCCGTCCCCGGCGGCGCCCGCCGAGCCCGAGCCCGCCGAGTCGGAACGACCTGCCGAGCCCGGCGAGGCTCCGGAACCCGGTGAGCCCGCTCGTCCCGCCGAGCCGGTCTTGCCCGCCCCGCCCGTCGATCAGATAGTGCCGCCCACCACCGCGATCCCGCCGATACAGGTTCAGCCCGCCGAGCCTCCGACGCCGTCCGACCGCATCGTGACACCCGAGTCCGGCGGCTCTGCGGACTCCGCCGAGCCGACGATCCACGACGAGACGACGCAGCCCGCCCCTGCCAAGCCGAGACGGGCCGAGCCGGGACCGGCCGTGCCGCCCGGCACCGAGGGGGCGACGCCAGAACCCGCCATGTCCTCGCGACGCGGGGAGCCGACCGCCGAGGCCGCCCCGAACCAGCCGGGTCCGGCCGAGCGTGGTCTTCTCGGAGTACTCCATCGGTGATCACCTGATCTGGTGGAATCGAGAGCCGAGGCCGCCGACCGACCGGCACGGTGCGAGCGACTGCCGTGAATCCGACCGTCGGCGGCCCGGTGCAAGGGGGCCGAAAACGAGGCCGACGACACTCACAGCCACGGGAGCACCTCCCACAGCGGCCGTGCTTTCGTAGACTGCGGCGGTGTCGGTTGTCGAAAATGTGCTCAATCGTGTTCCGGAACCGCTGCGATCATTCGCGTTGCGGCATAGAGAGCTCGTGAAGTTCGCGTTCGTCGGCGGCTCGGCGTTCTTGATCGACAACCTGGTCTTCTACACCCTGAAGCTGAGCGTGCTGTCGGCGAAACCGGTCACCGCCAAGGTCATCGCGGTGCTCGTCGCGACGATCTTCTCTTATGTGCTGAACCGGGAGTGGTCGTTCCGAACCAGAGGCGGTCGAGACACACCGCACGAGGCGGCCCTGTTCTTCCTGGTGAGCGGGGTCGGGGTCGTCATCAACACGGCACCCCTCTACATCTCGCGATATGTGTTCGATCTTCAGGTTCCCGAGGTGAGCCGGTTCACCCAGGAGGTCGCCGACTTCAGCAGCGGTCAGATCATCGGCACCCTGATCGGCATGGGCTTCCGCTGGTGGGCCTTCCGCCGCTTCGTGTTCCCGCAGGAGAACGTCCGGGCCCGACCGACCATCCCGTCCTACGACCAGGACCCGCCCGCCGAGGAGGAGCCGCTCCGATCCTGAGGCCGATCCCGACCGGATCAGGGGCCGCCCCTGAACGCCTCCTCCCGCCCACCGGGCGCGTGACATGCGACGATGATGATGTTCGGACTGTCGAATCAGGCTCGTATAACGGTTCCGTAGACTGCGCGGGTGGCGCTGGTCGAGACCGTTGTCAACCTGGTACCGAGATCCCTTCGAAGTCTGGCGTTGAAACACCAGGAACTGCTCAAGTTCGCCGCCGTCGGCGGCATGACGTTCCTGATCGACACGCTCATCTTCTACGCACTCAAGCTGACGATCCTCGAACCTCACCCGGTGACGGCCAAGATCATCTCGGTGCTGGTGGCCACGATCGTCTCCTACGTGCTGAACCGGGAGTGGTCGTTCCGAACCAGGGGTGGCGGCCACGAGAGACCGCATGAGGCGGCCCTGTTCTTCCTGATCAGCGGGATCGGCGTGATCATGTACGCCGCTCCACTGTGGATCTCGCGCTATGTGCTCGGCTTCGACGAACCAGCGGTGAGCAGGCTCACCGAAGAGATCGCGGACTTCGTCAGCAGCAGCATCATCGGCACTCTGCTCGGCATGGCATTCCGCTGGTGGGCCTTCCGTAAATTCGTCTTCACCGGCCGAGCCGATCGCAGCGAGGACAGTCCGGCAGGCTCATGACCGCACCTCGGATGACATTCTCGACATCGCGAGCCGCACGGTCGAATTCCCGTGTGAACGGGGCGAGCAGCACATCACGGACATATCACGCCATGGCACGAGCCACCCGATCGGACCGGCTTCTCAGCGGGTCGGGGACCGAGAAGACCGCCTGACGACGGCTGATCTCCCACACCTTCTTCACCCGCGGCACCAGGTTGCTACCGTCACAACTCATGACGCAGGCGACGACGGTGCGGCAGGCGGTGATCCTGGCCGGTGGGCAGGGCACGAGGCTGCGCCCGTACACCGACACCCGGCCCAAGCCGATGATCGAGATCTCCGGCCGGTGCATCATCGACCATCAGCTCGACTGGCTGGCCGAGGCAGGCGTCGAGGACGTCGTCGTCTCGGCGGGATATCTCGCCGAGGTGCTCATCGAACATCTGGAGTCGACCGCGAATCTGCGGTCGATCCGGGTCAGCACGGTGGTCGAGGACGAACCGCTGGGGCGTGGCGGCGGGCTGCGTTACGCGGGAGCCCGGCTGCCGGACCCGACAGCCCCGTGGTTCGCCCTGAACGGCGACATCTGGACCAGGTTCTCCCTGACCGAACTGACGAGGCGCCACGTCGAGCAGGAGGCGATCGCCACGGTCGCGCTGGCTCGCCCCCGACTGCCCTGGGGAGTGGTCGATCTCGACGAGTCCGGTCGCATCAACGACTTCGTGGAGGCGCCGCTCTCGCCGTACCCGATCAACGGGGGCGTCTACGTCTTCTCCGGCGAGATCCTGGCCGAACTGCCGGCGAAGGGCGATCACGAACGGACCACGTTCCCCCAGCTCGCGGCGCGGGGCAGGCTGGCAGGCCACGAGATCACCGGGTACTGGCGCGCGATCGACACCGCGAAGGACATCCGGGAGGCCGCAGTCGAACTCGCCGAGGCAGGCGCGGCGAACGGCAAGGCCGACTCCGTGCGATCCGTGGAGACCGTGAGCCCGTCGACGACACCCGCCGCCGCGGAGTCCTCGACGGCCGACTGACGCCGCACTCATCCGCCGACCGCAGTCGAAGGTCCCGGCCGGGCGGCGGTTTCGGCCGCCGACCGCCTGCCATCCGCATTCGCGACATCCGCCCACCCGCACCGACGAGGAGCCAGCGCGCCCCTCGTCGGTGCGGGTGGGCTGAGCTCGACTCGACTCGGCTGGCGTCAGCGCGGCTTCGGCTCCACCGGCCACGGCATGCCGAGGACGTCACCGGCCCTGGGCACCAGCAGGAAGATGACGAACGTCGCCGGGCGCGCGGTGTAAAGCTCCAGCCTGCCGCCGTCCGCCTCCACCAGCGCCCTGGCCAGCGACAGTCCGACGCCGGTGGAGCCACCGCCGGAGACGCCTCGATCGAAGACGTGTCGGGACAGCTCGTCCGGCACGCCGCTGCCGTTGTCGCCGACCTCGATCATCACCATCGCGCCCGACAACCGCGCCACCACCGAGACCGTCCCGGCACCATGGATCAGCGCGTTCTCCAACAACACGCCCAGGGCCTCCCTGAGTCGCGCCGGGGTCACCCTGGCCGGGAGACTGTCGCTGATCCGCAGCCGTAGCGTCCGGCCCTCGGCGCGCAGCCGCTCACGCCATTCCGCGACGACCTCGGGCAGCTCCTCGGCGAGATCGAGCGGCTCGGCCGTCCTTGATCGAGCGGCGGTGGCCGTGGCCAGCAGATCCTCCAACACGCGCGACAACTTCTCGGCCTGCACCAGCGCGGCGCGGGCCTCGTCGCGGTTCACCGGTTGACGCGGATCGACCAGCTCTTCCAGCCGCAGCTGCAACGCGGTGAGGTGACTGCGGAGCTGGTGGGAGACGTCACCGACGAGTTCCCGCTCCCGCTCCATCAGGCGCGCCAACGCCAACGCCGAGGCGTCGAGTGCATCGGCGACGCGATCCAGCTCCACCGCACCGTGTCGTCGATTGTCGGGACGGAAATCGCCCGCGCCGAGCCGAGCCGCCCTGGCCGCGACGTGCCGCAGCGGCTCGGACAGCCGTCGTGCCGTCACCTTCGCCATCACCAGTCCCACCACCACGGTGAGCAGCACGAGCAGCAGCACCGCACCGGCCATCTGTGCCTGCGACGCCCGCAGCGGACCAGACGGGACGGCCAGGGTCACCGTCCCCTGCCGCACGATGGACGCGGTCTCGGTCACCGGGTCCGGCCCCGGGTCGGGGCCGTCCCGGACGGTGCCCATGCCCGGCAGCGACACGACGACGCTGCCGTCCGCCGGGACGGCGACCCGGATCTTGACCAGGTCGAGGGTCTCGCCCTCGGCGAGCTGGGCGTCGAGGCTGGTGGCGATCTGCTGGACACGGCCGGTGAGCTCGCGGCGGGTGACGTCCTCCACGAGCCGAAGCGAGGCGAGCCCCAGGGGAAGCCCCAGGACGACCACGGTCACCGAGACCGCGAGCAGGATCGACTGAAGGATGCGAGTCCGCACGGCCGCCTAATCCACGTTGAAACGGAACCCGACGCCGCGCACGGTCGCGATCCGCTGCTCACCGTTGCGGCCGTGCACGTCGCCGACCTTCCTCCGCAGCCACGAGACGTGCATGTCCAGGGTCTTGCTGGTCCGGTTCTCCGGAGCGTTCCACACCTCGTCGAGGATCTCGTCCCGCGTGACGACCTGGCCCGCGTGCTGCATCAGCACACGAAGCAGCTCGAACTCCTTGTTGGCGAGCTGAATCTCCCGTCCGTCGACCTGGACCCGGCGTGCCGAGAGGTCGATCCGCACCCCGTTGGCCTCCACCGAGTCGACCGAGCGCCGCCGCAGCAGTGCCCTGATCCTGGCCATCAGCTCGGCCAGCCGGAAAGGCTTGGCCACGTAGTCGTCGGCGCCTGCGTCCAGGCCGACCACGAAGTCCACCTCGTCCGTGCGGGCCGTGAGCATCAGCACCGGGATGTCCCGACCCGCCGCACGCAGCCGTCGACACACCTCGAGGCCGTCGATGCCGGGCAGACCTAAGTCGAGCACCAGCAGGTCCGCCCGGCCGGTCGTGGCCGCGTCCAGCGCGCTCGGACCGTCATCGACCACGTGCACCGAGTAACCTTCGCGCTGCAGTGCTCGGCACAACGGCTCGGCAATCGCCGCGTCATCCTCGGCCAGCAGCACCACGCTCACCCTGTCAGCCTAGAGCGTCGCGGGACGCTGCTCGGCCGGTTCGCCCAAGCACATCGGCCCCGAGCACACCGATGAGGCCGACTAGGCTCGTCGGGTGTCATCTGCCGCTGATCTCGACCTCGCCCGCCGACTGGCCGACCTCGCCGACGCCGTGACCCGCTCCCGGTTCCGTTCGCGCGACCTGCACGTGACCAGCAAGCCCGACCGGACCCCGGTCACCGATGCGGACACCGCCGTGGAGGACGCGATCCGGGCACTGCTGGCCCAGGAACGTCCCGACGATGCCGTGCTGGGCGAGGAGCGAGGCGGTACGGAGGTCCCCGGCGCCCGTACGTGGGTGATCGATCCCATCGACGGCACCAAGAACTTCCTGCGCGGTCTGCCGGTCTGGGCGACCCTGATCGCGCTCGTCGTCGACGGCACCCCCCAGGTGGGCGTGGTGAGCGCAGGCGCGTTGGGCCGCCGGTGGTGGGCGGCACGCGATCTCGGTGCCTGGACCAGCGAGGGGGACGGCGCACCGTGGCGGATCGGCGTCTCCGGCGTCGACCGGCTCGCCGATGCCTACGTGTCGACCACCCATCTCGGCAGCTGGACCGAGCATCACTCCCGGTCTGCCTACCTCGCGCTGGTGGACGCCTGCTGGGAGAACCGGGCGTTCGGCGACTTCTGGCAGCACGTGCTGGTCGCCGAAGGCGCCGTCGATCTCGCGGCCGAGGCCGTGGTGAACGCCTGGGACGTCGCCGCGGTACAGGTGATCGTGGAGGAGGCGGGCGGCCGGTTCAGCGATCTGACCGGCGTTCCCGACCACACCAGGGGCAGCGCGCTGTCCTCCAACGGACTGGTGCACGACGCGGCACTGGACCTGTTGCGCAGCAGCTGACCCGCGCGAACCGCCCGGCGGCAGGCGAGGAGGCGCAGACCACGCCCGGCACTGATCAGAGCCTGGCAGGGCCGTGCGTCGCCGCCGGGTAGGGGCCGGGTGCTGTCGCCGGTCAGGGGCCGGGTGCTGTCGAACGCGGCGCCGACCAGGCCAGGCAGCAGAGGGGCGGCGGGGATCGGCACCCCGGGATCGTCGGAGTCGGACGTCGGAACTCGGCTGTGTGGTCATGGCACGACCATGCGCGATCACCCCTTCATCGCGCCCGCCGATCGCCCAGCGCCTGTGGACAACTCGGCTATGTGGATAACCGGCTTCCCGAACGGGTGATCAGGAGCCGATCGCCTCGGTCGGTGTGCTAACGCGACCGCCAGCCGGGTAGAGCCGGACACGTCCGCCTCGGCTCTGCCGCTGGTCGCCCGCGCCGGTCAGCCGTCGAGACGCGCCGCCGAGTTACCGGTCTCCTTCGAGACCGTGAAGGTGGGGATTCCGGTGGGCGGGGTGGCGTCCGACTCGTCCGCCCGTCGGCCGGTGCCAGCCGTGCCCCCCGCTGCGGGGACGGCCTGCGGAACCGGTCCGGCTGACTGCGGCGAGGCAGGCAGGCCCGCCGCCTGTCCCGCGACCGCAGACGGGGTGCCCGGCTGAGCCGCAGGCGTGCCTGCCTGCGACGCAGGCGCCGCGGCCTGCGATCCAGGCGTCCCGGCCTGCGCAGGGGGCGTCGCCGAGGGCGGAAGCCCGATCGCGCCCCGCACCGTCTGCGTCCACGCCAGCCTGCCGAACAGGTAGAGGCACGCCACCTGCTCGTTCGTGAATCGTGCCCAGTCGTAGCGATTGCCCTGTTCCCGCCAGAAGACCTCCCAGGCAGGCTCCCCGCCCGTGCCTTCTTCCCGCAGGACGCACCAGGTGTCGTCGGCCTCGGCTCCCACCGAGACGACCTGGGTGGGCACGCCGATCCTGACCAGCCAGTCGAGCAGCGAATCCATGTTCATCGAGCCGGTCTCCTCACGCCTGCGGCACTGTCTGGGCGACGTCGGACACCGTGGCCGACACTCGCGCGGCAGGCGCGTCCTCGTCGACGACCAGGTAGCCCGCCCGGAGGAGCTCGACCACCGACTGGGTCAGCCGGAATCGCAGTCCACCACCCGGTTGAGCGAACCAGGGCGCCGAGACCGCCCGCCACGCGGGCAGCGGCCGTTGCACCACGTAACGCGCATACGGCCGGTCCGCGTATTCGGGCGGCAGTGATCGGGCCGCGAAGCGGGTGTCGGCCTCCGCGAGCACCCGGCCCTCCGGCGTCCCGAACCGGTCCAGCGCGGTGCCCGCCGCCAGAACGACCGGCTCGCTGCCCGCCGGATCGGCGGCGCCCTCCGGGAACAGCTCTCCCGGTGGCCAGGCGTACTCGGCCGGTGCGGCGTGACCTGTCTCGGCCGCCCGCACCAGGAAACGCCGGTCCCAAGCACGTTCGTGCACGTCGCCGAGCGGATCGTGACCGGAGACCAGGGCTCGGGGACAGGCGCCCTGCTGATCCTCGGGCGCGTGCTGCGGTCTCGCCGCCGAGGTATCGCGCAGGTCGACCAGCTCCGACTGCGGGTGATCCTGTGGTGGGAAGCGGATACCGGGAGCGAAGTCGGTCTCGCGAGGCGGCGCGGGCAGCTGCCGGGCCGGACGCGTGCTGGGTACCGGCAGGTGGCCGAGCGGGAACAGGTTCATGGTGAAGGCGAGCAGCTCGGCGTCGGGCGGCGTCGTCGGTCGAACCGGTCGACCTGCCGCGTTCTGATCGACGGGCCCACCGCCGAAGAGATCACCTGCCTGCGCGATCGGCCCCATCGCCTTGCCCGCCACGGGACCGCCGCCTGCCAGGTGCGCGACCACCGCCCCGCCACCGCCTGCCTGCGCGCCGCCGAAGCCGGGAGCGGCCCCCACGCCGGGACCCGCCGCGAGGCCGGGAGCGCCAGGCGCCGGTGCGCCGAACGGTGCGGGTGCGGCACCGAGGCCCGGCAGACCGCCACCTGCGGCAGGCAGCTTCGGAGCCGGTGCCGGGGCCCCGCCACCGGGGGCCGCAGCGCCAGGGGCACCCGCGCCGGGGGCCGCGACGCCGGGCGAGCCCGCACCAGGCGCGCCCGCGCCGGGGACGCCCGGCGCGACCGGAGCACCGGGCATGCCGGGTACAGGCGAACCACCGGGCAGCCCGATGCCACCGGGCGCGCCGGGGCCGGGCAGCACCGGCATCGGACGTCCCGGTGCCTGCGGTTGTCCGGCCCCGCCGGGCGCAGGCGCCTGGCCGCCACCTGGTGATCCGGCGGGTGGCTGTGGGGCAGGTGCCGAGGGGATGTTCTGCGCGGGCGGCGCGCTCGGCGCCGGTTCCGGTCGGGGAGCCGGGGCAGGCGCGGCGTCCGACGGCGGACCGGAGAACGACGGGGTCAGACTCGGCGGGGCGGGTGCGGCCGAGCCGCCGCCCCCGGAACCGCCTGCGGAGCCGCTGGGCGAACCTGCACCAGCGGGAATGTTGATCGGCCCGGTGTTCATCGAAGGGTCCGGGGTGTAAGCGAGCGGCGAATACGCGGGCGCACCGCCGCCTGGCTCGGACGCAGACGAGTCTGCGGCACGCACGGCCTGGTCCACCACGCCTGCGGGAATCGGCCCGGTGCTCTCGGGGTCGAGATCACGCAGGTCCGACGGCGACGGGCCGCCTGCCTCGAGCTCCTGTTGCTCCACCAGGTCGTCGCCCCAGGTGAAGCCGCGATTCTCGGCCAGCTCGGTGGCCTCGGTATCGGACAGATCACCGGACTCGACCATCGAGTTCACCAGCTCCGACAGCACCAGCGGCGCCGCGTCGTCGAACTGATCGTCCTCGCCGAGGTCGTCGGTTCCGTCGCCGTCCTGGTCGCCCAGTTCCGACAGCACGGCGTCGGCGTCGATGCCCAGCAACGCGGCGAGATCGGGATCGAGCAGTTCCCCGGCCGTCGCTCCGACGGGCTGGAAAGGAGACAGGTCGCCGGTGTCGGTGTCCACATCGGGCAGTGCCTCGCCCGCCTCCACCTCCACTGCGGCGGTCAAGGTCTCGTTGACCTCGGCGAACTCGGCCTTGGCACCGGCGAAGAGGGAGTCGAGTTCTGCCTGGGCCGAGGCATCGCCGTCGGCGACGGCCTGTTCGGCGGCATCCTTCCTGACCGCGAGCTTGACGAGCCTGCGCACGATCTCCACCTTGGTGGCGGCGATCTGGTCGGCAGCGAACTCCAGCTGTCCGGCCGCCTCTTCGCAGCCGCGCACGATGGACGCGAACCGCCCCTCATCGGCGACGAACAGCTCCCAGTGCTCCCGTGCAGCATCGGCGGCGTCGCCCTCGTAGCTCTCGAACGCACCCTGAACGAAGCTGTGCGCATCGGTCCTGGAGTCCCGCACCTCTGCCGCCGCGGCCCGCCACGCCTCGGCGAGGGACCGCATGTGATCCTCGTCGGCCTCCGGCCAGTGGACCCCGGCACGCTGCGCCACGTCGGCCAGCTCCTCCGGAAGCTTGATACCCATCTACCTACCCCTGTCGAGAAGCGACTGACGTCAGCGAGATCCGGCGTCGGGCGACCCGACCAGGCCTGCGTTGTGCTCGTCCACCCCGGCGTAGTCCCGCGCCGTGGTCTGGAGGCGGTCTCGCATGTCCAGCAGCTGGCCCGGCAGCGCGTCGAGCAGGTCGAGCACCTGGGACGAGGGCTCCCGGTACCGGGAGGAGAAGCTGCGGCCGATCTCGTCGCCGCCCCAGCAGCCCATCTTGTCGGTCACCGCGCCACGCAGCGTCTGCGCCGTGTCCTCGATCGACCCGGAGGTCCCGGTGAGTCTGCCTGCCCGAGTCTCAAGCTGCTCTGGATCAACCTTGAACATTCCTGCGCCTCCCTTGAGCTCGACGACCAGCCCCGCACCGATGTCAGCGCGTCGGTGTCGAGCATCTGCTACCGCCAGCCCTGGTTCTCGAAAACCGTGGACTGGACGTGTCGTCGCTGCATCGACGGTCCGGCGGCCTGCGTCTGACTCGCCTGCGACGCCTCGTCGGTTGCGGTGAGAACGGTCGAGACCACCCCGGCCGCAGCCGACGCGGCGGCAGCCGATGCGGCTTGGATGGTGTGCTGTACGAGTGCGGCCAGCTCAGCCGGGCGGTGTCTTCGATAGGCGTGATCGGCGATCGCCACTCGGTGGACGATCCCGCGATGTCCCACGGTGACCGAGACCGAGGAGTCGGCGCTGGTCACTGTCTCGCTGATCTCAGCAAGACGCCTGTGCACCTCACCAAGCTGCTCTCGACTGCGTCGATACTCGCCGAGCAGCCGCTCGACGCTGGCTTGGTGGTCGGTCACCATAATGCCTCCGGTGGTCCGGCCGCCGACGGATGTACCGGTGTTGGACGGCTTCGTCGGCGATCTGGTTCCCGCGAATTTCTCACTGTTCTCGGCTCGGATCGGGCAACAGGAAACCAACCGCCTGCCGGGCAGGCGTCACCGGGGCGGGGAGGCACCAGGCTTCGCTGTTCGCGGGGTCAGTCGCCGATCGAGGACAGGTCCGCCGCCGGTCGCGCCGCGCCCATGCCGGTGCGCCACGAAGCGAATCGCGGCTCGGGGGCGATCAGTCCGGTGTGGACGGCGTCGTGCACTGCCCTGGCCAGCGCACCGCCGATCCGTGAGCGAGGCCCGCCGTAGCGCTCCGGCTCGCCGTCGAGCGGGCACAGCAGGATGGTGGCGTCGGTGCAGGTTCCGGTGCCCGGCACGCCGACCTCCTGGAAGGCCTGTGCCTTCGCCTCGGCCACGGTGGCCACCGCGTTGACCAACGCACCCTCGGTGAGTCGGACCGGCAGGAAGCAGACGGCGTTGACGGTGCCCGGCGGCGGATCGGTCGGCGAGTCCGGCGCGGCGGCCCAGGTCGGATGCTTGCCGACGCCGGTCGTGACGCAGGCCGACACCCCGTTGTCGGAGCGACTGACCTGCTGGCGGACGTCCACGGCGGTGAGCAGCCCGACTCCGGGCCCGGTGCAACCCAGCTCCGCGCCGATCTCGGCGAGATGCGCGGCCGGATCGGGTCGGTCGTAGTCATGGCGCACGGTGGCGTTGCACGCCCAGCTCCGCTCGCCGATGCCGCCGCCCAGGACGGCCGAGGAGATCGACAGCCACGGGGAGGTCAGCCGCCATGACAGCACCGGAAGTCCCGCCACCAGGGAGAACGTCGGTTCGACGGTCACGAGCGCATCTCCTTCAGGCGGATGACGACGAGGCAGGCGCCCGGCGGGCGGTCGGTGCTCGCACCGCATCGGCCTGCGACGCTGGTGCTCCCCGCGAGGACCGGGGTAGACCGTCTCGCACCTGCTCCGCCGAGCCCTCCCACAGTCTGCCCCCGGTCGGCGTCTGGTCAAGGGTCGGGTCCGAGCGCGGCGAGACTCGGGCGCGCGGGCCTGCTCGGTGCTTCGGCATCAGCGGTGCGACACCAGCGCAGGCAGGCAGACCGGCCGCCCCGGGCCCGGCCGAGACGCGCCACCGCGCTTGCCGAGGAACGCGGACGGCAGCCCTCGATCGGTCCGGCGGCGGCTCTGCTCAGGTGTTCCAGGCGGCGCACCCGAGCTCGCCGGAACGTCGACGAACACCGTCGCCCTCACGAGGCACGGTCGGCGGCGAAGGGCTCCTCAGGAGTCCCCGCCGAGGGCGGTCACCACGCGCGACGCACTCGGCCTGCCCAACCGCTCGGCCATCCAGACGCTCGTCCGGACCAGCGCGTCGAGGTCGACGCCGTGCTCGATGCCGAGGCCGTCGAGCATCCAGACCAGGTCCTCGGTCGCCAGGTTGCCCGTCGCCGATCCCGCGAAGGGGCAGCCGCCGAGGCCGCCCGCAGCAGAGTCCACGGTGGACACTCCGGCGCGCAGGGCGGTGTAGGTGTTGGACAACGCCTGCCCATAGGTGTCGTGGAAGTGCACGGCGAGCTGCGCCGTCGGAACTCCGGCCGTGCCGAAGGACCGCAGCAGCGTCTCCACCTGGCCGGGGGTCGCCACGCCGATGGTGTCGCCCAGGGAGAGCTGCTCACAGCCGAGGTCCAGCAGCCTACGTCCGGCGGCGGTCACCGATGCCGGGTCTGCCGGGCCCTCCCATGGATCGCCGAAGCACATCGACAGATACCCGCGCACCCGCAGCCCCGCCTCGCGGGCCCGACGCACCACCGGCTCGAACATGGCGAACTGCTCGTCCATGCTCCGATTGAGATTGCGGCGGGCGAAGGACTCGGTGGCGCTGGCGAAGATCGCGATGTCCGCCACGCCTGCCTCGACGGCACGGTCCAGCCCGCGTTCGTTGGGCACGAGCACCGGATATCGCACGCCCGGCAGCCTCGGCAGCGCGGCCAGCAACTCGGCGGCGTCGGCGAGCTGCGGAACCCACCGAGGGCTCACGAAGCTGGTCGCCTCCAGCACGGTCAGCCCCGCCGCCGCGAGCCTGCGCAGGAACTCCTGCTTGACGTCGACGCCGACCACGGTCGACTCGTTCTGCAGGCCGTCGCGCGCGCCCACCTCCCAGATGGTCACCCTCGCGGGCAGCGCACCGGGGTCGACGGCGGGCGAGTGCTGCGGCAGCCCGAGCGTGCGGACGGGCGTCATTCCGACCGACGCGGCTGCTGGGAGCGCTGCGGGTAGTAGAAGTCGCCCTGATCGCCTTCGTCGATCTGCTGGTACAGCATTCCGTGCACGCGTTCGACCTGCGGGACGTCGTCGAAGGTGAGCGCCTCGTCCGAGGCCGACTCGATGATCAGCGTGCCGCAGCCGAGGACCCGGTCTATCAGACTGTGCTCGAAACGGACGCTGTTGATCCGGTTCAGCGGGATATCCACGCCGGTGCGATGCAGCACGCCTGCCCGGTACATCACACGCTCGTTGGTCACCACGAAGTGGGTGCTCTGCCAACGGATGAACGGCACCAGAAACAGCCAGATGATCAGGATGGCGCCGATCGCGCCGATCGCGATCCAGCCGATCGTGTTCCATTCCTGGTCGTTGACGAACATCGCCCCGAAGACCCCGGCGGCGACGATCACCAGGAGGGCCACCGTCGGCCAGAAAATCATCTTCCAGTGCGAATGCTTGTGGACGACGACATGCTCGTCGTTGGTGAGCATGTTCTCCGGGTAACCCACGGTCTTTCCTCCAGATCAGGCCCTGCCGTCGTCTCCGACGCGATCACCGTACCGGCGAGACGCCCGTCGCGGGAGCAGGACGGCCATGACGATCAGGGATCGGAGCGTCGCAGGCGTCTCGACACCGCGACCGCCGGGTGGACGACCAGCCGGAACTCCCGCGACAGGCGACCCGCTCCGGGGGAGGATGCGGCCATGGACACGCAGCGAGCGCCGCTGGGACTCCGCTCACACGACTCCGGGATTCATCTGGTCGAACTGGCCGCCGAGGCCATCGACGTGGTGTGTCCGCGCTGTCGGTCGCGCGCGGCGAACACCGCACGGCCGAATGACTCCGCCTACGTCGGCACCTGGCCGCGCAGGCTGACCTGCCCGAACTGCGCCTACTGGGCGGAGTGGGCGTCGGGAGCGGGCAGATACTCGGTGTGGGGCGGCCCGGTGGACCCCTTCTTCGGCGTCCCGCTGTGGTGGCAGGCCGAGTGCTGCGGCGGCCGCACGCTCTGGGCACTCAACGAGAAGCACCTTGATCTGCTGGAACGCCATGTCGCCGCGAGGCTGCGCGAGCGCACCGGACCGCCACGCAACTCCAGCATGGTGTCTCGCCTGCCCGGGTGGCTGAGCGCGGCCGGGAATCGCGCGGAGGTGCTCACGACGATTCGCAGGCTCCGCGCCCGATGATCCGGCCTCCGCTCGGCTTGACTCGGCGATCAGCGAGCGCGCAGATGCACGACGTCACCGGCGGAGAAGGCCTCGGTCCGTCCTGAATCGGAACGGACGAGGAGCCTGCCCGCCTCGTCGACGTCGACGGCGGTGCCGAGCACCGAGTGATCCCCCGCCAACTCCACCCGCACGCGGCGTCCCAGCGTCGCGCTCGCCTCCCGGTAGGCCGCGAGCTGTCCGGACCGCACGACGTCACCGCCCTGGCTCCGCCAGGCACGCTCGACGGTGTCCAGCTCGCCGAGCAGCCGGATCGCAAGTGCGGCCCGGTCGAGGCCCACGGCTCCCTCGGCGCGCAGCGACGTCGCCTGCGGACCGGTCGGCCTGGCAGGCAGCTCATCGGGCTGGTGATCGACATTGAGGCCGAGGCCCACGACCACGGCGGGGCTCGCCGGGCCGCCACCCGCCCGGCCGACAGGCACCACCGCCTCGGCCAGGATTCCCGCGCACTTGCGCTCCGCAGGCCCGACCAGCAGGTCGTTCGGCCACTTCATCGCCGCCTCGACCCCGCAGGCCGACCGCACCGCTCGGGTCAGGGCCAGCCCGGCGAGCAGCGGCAGCCAGCCGAAGTGAACGGGTGAGACGCCCTCGGGGCGCAGCAGCAGACTGAGATAGAGCCCGGCCCCGGCGGGCGAGGCCCAGGCCCGGCTCTGCCGCCCTCGCCCGCCGGTCTGCTCCTCGGCGATCAGCACGACGCGGTCCGGCGCCCCGGCCTGCGCGGCAGCGGCCACGTCCGCGTTGGTCGAACCGGTGGTCGGCACCACGTCGAGCGCGGCGTAGGCGCCTGCGGGCCCGAGCAGGGCCGCTCGAAGGACTTCCTGGTCAAGCGGGGTGCGCTCCGGGTGTTCGGCCATCGGCGGAGCATACGGCCGACAGACTGCGCCGGGTTCGGCGCCGGGGCCGCCCCCGGCGCTCGCGCACGGAGAATCCGGGGCCGGAGCAGGCATCCGAGGCAGGCCGAGAGGACGACCGGTCCGAACGTCGCCGAGACCGTGCAGCCCGGTCAGAGCCGGACCGCGAGAGAAGGTGGCACGGCGAAAGGTCCACGACATCAGGACCGAAGGCTCCTCGCCCACCTCGACGTGGTCCGGCGAACGATGAGGCCCGCCGGTGCTACGAGAGCCGCAGTCGGGCCGGCTAGGCTCGGCCACATGAGCAGCGCAACCGAGCCCGTCGGGGACCTGTCGGACGTCGAACCGGACATCCACACCACGGCGGGCAAGCTCGCCGACCTGGCGCGCCGGAACCACGAGGCCGTGCACGCCGGGTCCGCCCGCGCGGTGGAGCGACAACACGCCAAGGGCAAGCAGACGGCCCGCGAGCGCATCGACATGCTGCTCGATCCCGGCTCGTTCGTCGAACTCGACGAGCACGCAAGGCACCGATCCACCAACTTCGGACAGGAGCACAACCGACCCTACGGCGACGGAGTCGTCATCGGCTTCGGCACCGTCGACGAGCGCCCGATCTGTGTGTTCAGCCAGGACGTCACCGTCTTCGGCGGCTCGCTCGGCGAGGTCTACGGCGAGAAGATCGTCAAGATCCTCGACCTGGCGCTCAAGACGGGCAGGCCGATCGTCGGCATCAACGAAGGCGGCGGGGCCCGCATCCAGGAGGGCGTCGTCTCCCTCGGCCTCTACGGCGAGATCTTCCGCCGCAACACGCACGCCTCCGGCGTGATCCCGCAGATCTCGCTGATCATGGGTGCCACGGCAGGCGGCCACGTCTACTCCCCCGCCTTGACGGACTTCGTGGTGATGGTCGACAAGACCTCCCACATGTTCATCACCGGCCCGGACGTCATCAAGACGGTCACCGGAGAGGAGGTCACCTTCGAGGAGCTGGGCGGGGCCGACACCCACAACACCCGGTCCGGCGTGGCCCACTACCTCGGTGGTGACGAGGAGGACGCGATCTCCTACGTCAAGTCGCTGCTCGGGCACCTGCCCGCCAACAATCTCAGCGAGCCGCCCGTCTATCCGCCGTCGGCCCCGGCGGGACCGGGCTCGATCGCCGAGCAGCTCACCGAAACCGACCTCGAGCTCGACACGCTGATCCCGGACTCGGCGAACCAGCCGTACGACATGCATGAGGTGCTGTCGCGGGTGCTCGACGACGGCGAGTTCCTGGAGGTCCACGAGCGGTTCGCCCCCAACATCATCGTCGGCTTCGGCCGAATCGAGGGGCAGAGCGTGGGGGTGGTCGCCAACCAGCCCACCCAGTTCGCCGGTTGTCTGGACATCGACGCCAGTGAGAAGGCGGCCCGGTTCGTGCGCACCTGCGACGCGTTCAACGTGCCGGTGCTGACCTTCGTCGACGTGCCGGGATTCCTGCCGGGCACCGAGCAGGAGTGGAACGGCATCATCCGGCGCGGCGCCAAGCTGCTGTACGCCTATGCCGAGGCCACCGTCCCGCTGATCACCACGATCACCAGGAAGGCCTTCGGCGGCGCCTACGACGTGATGGGCTCCAAACACCTCGGGGCCGACGTCAACCTGGCCTGGCCGACGGCGCAGATCGCGGTGATGGGCGCCCAGGGGGCGGCGAACATCGTGCACCGCAAGACACTGGCCAAGGCCGCCGCCGACGGTGCGGACACCGACGCGCTGCGCGCTCGGCTCCAGCAGGAGTACGAGGACGCGTTGTGCAACCCGTACGTGGCGGCCGAGCGCGGCTACGTCGACTCGGTGATCGCGCCCTCGCACACGCGCGGCTACCTCGCGCGGTCGCTGCGGCTGCTGCGCGACAAGCGCGAGACGCTGCCGCCGAAGAAGCACGGCAACATTCCGCTGTGAGGTGCCGGAAGTGAGTCCGCTCCGGCGACATGGCCGGAGCGGACTCGGCGGGACGACAGACGGCAGCGGCGAGCGGCCCGATCAGCCTGCGCAGCACGGGGTGGAAGCGGGCAGACAGGCCGACGGGGCGACGAGTCGCATCGGGCGGCCAGAGCGGAGGACGAGGATGACGGATCAGCAGGAGCAGCCGAGGGAGCGTCCGATGCTCCGCGTCGTGCGGGGCGAGCCCGACGACGTGGAGTTGGCCGCGTTGACGGCAGTGCTCGCGGCCGTCGACACTCCGGTCCGTGAGCCGCCGAAGCCGACCCGCTCCGGCTGGGCGGATCGCGCCGCGCTGCTGCGTCGGCCACTGTCGCCGGGCGAGGGGGCCTGGCGTCGCTCCGCCTTCTGAGTGTTCCGGGGCGTCGGTCTCCCGGCCGATGGCCGTTCTCGACGCTCTCGGCTCACGACGACGGCGGCGGGCGGGCCGGGGTCGGGGAGCCGAGGTCGGCGATGGTGAGAACGAACGATCGGCCGGCCGCGCGAAGCCACGAGATCACCCGCGCAGGCGAACTCCGACGAGCAAGGCCGGTGCAGGCCGTGGCATTAGGCTGACGCGGTGAATCTCGACTTGGTCGCCGTCATCGTCAGCGAATACGACTCGGCGATCGCGTTCTTCGTCGACGTGCTGGGGTTCGAACTCGTCGAGGACACGCCGTCGCTCACCAACGACGGACGTGCGAAGCGATGGGTCGTCGTCCGCCCGCCCGGTGCCGCGACCGGTGTGCTCCTGGCCCGTGCCGACGGCGCCGATCAGTCCGCCGCCCTCGGCCGCCAAGCAGCAGACCGGGTGGGCTTCTTCCTTCGCGTTGATGATTTCGAGACGTCCTACCGACGAATGCTGGCAGCCGAGGTCGAGTTCCTGACCGAACCCCGCACCGAGCCGTACGGTCGCGTGGCCGTGTTCCTCGACATCGCGGGCAACCGCTGGGATCTTCTCGGCCCGGCCTGATTTCGACTCCGGCGGGAGTAGGCAGGAGACCGCGCGCAGCCCGGACCACCCGCTGCTCATTCCGTCGCCGCAGGTCTGCGGGGGCCGGCGACTCATCGAGTCGCCCATGCCCCCGCGGCGCCTCGCTTCAGTCCTGCTGAGCGGCGACCTCGGCACGCAGGCGCTCCTCGGCCTCGCGGAGCTCGGGAGTGAACTCCTCGCCGAAGTCCTCGGCCTCGAACACCTGCCGGATCTCCATCTCCTGCTCGCCCTCGGCGGGCGCCGGGCAACGACGCGCCCACTCGACGGCCTCCTCCTTCGACGCCACCTGGATCAGCCAGAAGCCGGCGACCAGTTCCTTGGTCTCGGTGAACGGACCGTCGATGACCGAGGACTTCCCGTCCTTGAAGCGCACCCGGGCGCCCTTGTCACTCGAGTGCAGGCCCTCGCCAGCCAACACGATGCCCGCCTTGACCAGCTCCTCGTTGTAGCGGCCCATCTCGGCGAGCAGCTCCTCGTCCGGCAGCGCACCGGCCTCGGTCTCTTCGGTCGCCTTCATGATGATCATGAATCGCATCGTCTTCTCCTTCGGGTGAGGGCCGGTCGCACAGCACGGCCCTGGTGACCGCGCTGCCCCTGCCTTCACCAGTGCGTCGAACGGCCGAGCCCGGAATCGACATGAACCCGAAGTTTTTTCCGGTCTATCTCGGCAGGGCAACGACGGTGCTCATAATCGCAGGTGAGAGCCGTCGGTCTGACGGAAATTCCCAAGCTGCGGAGCTGGCGGGCCGAGCGGAGGGACCTCGCGGCGTGCCGTCGGACGCCTACTGCTGCTCGGCGAAGCCCGACCAGCACCGGCTCGGCTCGGCTGGATCGTCGGGCCGCGCCGGACCCGGAGTCGGCCGGCTCCAGACCCGTCTGACGGCCGTCCAGCCGTGGCCGGGCCCGCTGCGGCATCGCAGACAGTGACATCACCGACAGCGCCGTCACCAGCAGTGATGCTCGCTGAGAGTTGTCATCTGTCCGCAACGAATGGATCTGTCGCGCCCCTCGTCAGGCCGTTAGCGTGACAAACGACCTTGCCGTGTGATCAGGAGGCGCCCATGCCGACGAGAGAACCGACGAGACGATTACTGGCACTGCCGCTGGCCGGTGCCCTGCTGGCCGGGACGGCCCTGCCCGCCGTGGCGGCCGAGGAACAGGCGGCGACCCCGACGACCGTCGACACCGCGTTCACACTCGACGGCGGGGTGAGCGCCCCGATCCACTCCTACGCCGACGCGATCCGCGAGACCGTGTGGGTCGACATCGGCATGGACGGCGACCGCGACGGGATCTCCGACCGGGTAGCGGCCGACATCATCCGACCCGCCGAGCCGGCCCAGGCAGGCCTGCCGGTTCCGGTGATCATGGACGCCAGCCCCTATTACTCCTGCTGCGGGCGGGGCAACGAGAGCCAGCTCAAGACCTACGACGAGTCCGGCCGCCCCGAGGGCTTCCCCCTCTTCTATGACAACTACTTCGTGCCCCGTGGTTATGCGACCGTGCTGGTCGACCTCGCGGGCACCAACCGCTCCGAGGGCTGCGTCGATGTCGGCGGTCCCTCCGACGTCACCTCCGCCACCGCCGTCGTGGAATGGCTGAACGGCGCCGCCACCGGCTACACCTCGCCGACCGGGGACGAACAGGCCTCCGCCGACTGGTCCACCGGCGCGGTCGGCATGATCGGCAAGTCCTATGACGGCACCATCGCCAACGGCGTCGCGGCGACCGGGACGCCCGGTCTGAAGACGATCGTGCCGATCGGAGCGATCAGCTCCTGGTACGACTACTACGGCTCCGACGGCGCGGCGTTCCGCAACTCCCCGGCCGGCCTGGCCCGGACGGTGGAGCAGGGCGGCCGACCCGACTGCGGGCACGTCAAGGCCGAGCTGGACGCGGGCGCGCCGATCAACGGCGACTGGACCGAACTCTGGGACGAGCGCGACCACACCAAGGACGCGGCGAACGTGCACGCCAGCGTGCTCGCCGTGCACGGGCTCGGGGATCTCAACGTCAAGATGATCCACTTCGGCCGCTGGTGGGAGGCCTTGGCGGAGCATGACGTGCCGCGCAAGGTCTGGCTCACCCAGGCAGGCCACGTGGACCCCTTCGACTTCCGGCGCGCGGAGTGGGTCGACACCCTGCACCGCTGGTTCGACCGCTGGCTGCTGGAGGTGCCCAACGGCATCGACACCGAGCCCGCCGCCACCATCGAGCGAGCCCCCGACGTCTGGGCGGACGAACCGGTCTGGCCGCCCGCGTCCACCACCGACGTCACGCTGACGCCGAGGGTGAGCGGGACCGACGGGCTCGGCCACCTCGGCAGGCATCGCCAACCGCCGATGGAGAGCCAGCACATAGCGCGCGGTGCGGGCGGCAACCAGTTCGCCTGGGCCGAGGCACCCGACCAGCCCGCCGACGACCGGCTGCTCTTCTACACCCCGCCGCTGAGCCGGGACGCCCGGATCGCGGGCACCGGGTCGGTGACCGTGTCGGTGTCCTCCTCCCTGCCCGTCGGCCATCTGACGGCGACGCTGGTGGACTACGGCCCGGCCACCACCCGCGACTACCTCGGCAGCGGCGAGGGCATCCGCACCCTGTCCACCCGGTCGTGCTGGGGAGAGAGCACGCCCTTCGACGACGCCTGTTACCGCGACACCGAGACGACCACCGCCGACGTGGACCTGGAGATCTTCGCCCGAGGGTGGGCGGACATCGCCAATCACTCCTCCCGCACCGACGGCGAGGCGTTGGAGCCGGGGCGGTCCTACGACGTCACCTTCCGGCTCTCCACCACTGACCACGTGGTGCCCGCAGGTCATCAGCTCGCACTGATCATCGGCGGCAGCGACTCCCGCTACCTCCGAGCGCCCGCAGGCACGCCCGCCCTCACGGTCGGCCTGCGCGGCACCAGCATCGACGTGCCGCTGGTGGACGGTCAGATCAGCTTCGGGCCGGTCCGTGAAGAGCCGCCGACGGTGCGTGAACACCGCGTTCCCGAGGAGCCGACGATCCTGGTGGGCGGCGACCAGGTGCGGGGCTGAGGAGGGCTTCTGAGAGGCCGACCAGCCGACACGCGGGCCGCCTGATCAGGGCGGCCCACGTGTCGGCCACCATCGTGACCGACCAGGAAGGCATCACTTCCCGCGCAGGGCGGACGAACCAGCGTGACGGCGTTCGCAACGAGTCGGGACTCAACACCGTCACGAGTCCACATCGAATCAGGCCCCTTGATCGAAATTACTGAGAGTACGCATCCTGCCCTGCTTGGGTGAATCAGGGCCCGCAACAGGGGAACTCCCTCACAATTTTCGATTCCTTCGAATTCCCGGCTTAAGCTGGAGTGGCCAGGAGGCAACCCGGCATCCGGCCGAGCCAGTGAGGAGAGGAACATGACTGCCGTACTCGACGGGCACACCGTGCTGCCGCCCTCAGACGACGACACGGACGCCAACCTCAGGCAGCTGGCCTTGATCCTTGAAGAGCCCGCCCATCAGGGTGAGCACGCCGAACTCATCGGCCCCGACGGCTCACGGGTGACGCTGCCGGCAGACCTGCACGGCGTGCTGCGCGACACGGTGGCAGCTCTCTCCGCAGGGCTGGCGGTCACCATCGCACCGCGTCATGCCGTACTGACCACACAGCAGGCTGCGGACCTCCTGCATATCTCCCGCCCCACCCTCATCAAGCTTCTCGAAGAAGAGAAGATCCCGTACACGCGTCCCGGGCGTCACCGACGCATCCGACTCGCCGACGTGCTCGAGTACGAGGAGGGCACCAGGCAGGCCCGTCGCGAGACGCTGGGCGAACTCACGCATACGGCGAGTGAGGACGGCACCGCCGACGACATCGATCACTTCATCCGAACTCGATGAGCTGATGGCCTTTCCCGCATTCCTGGATTCGTGCGTCCTCGTCCCGATCAACCTCACCGACGTGCTGCTTCGTCTGGCGGAGGCGAACACCTATCGTCCGATCTGATCGGCTCAGGTGTTGGAGGAGGTCGAGCGAAATCTGCCGAAGGCATCGGCACGCATGACCGTCGACTCGGCCCGACGCCGAGTCGCGCGCATGCGTACCGCCTTTCGCGATGCGGAGACGACCGGATTCGAGTCATTGATTCCGACCATGACCAACCAGGAGAAGGACCGCCACGTCCTCGCTGCGGCAGTCTGCGCGGGAGCTGCCGTCATCGTCACCGCCAATATGAAGGACTTCCCCGACTCTGCGGTGAAGCCCTACGACATCGACGTCAAACATCCCGACGAGTTCCTGTTGGATCAGCTCGACCTCTACCCCGCTCCGACACTGAACTGCCTGCGCGAACTGGTAGAGGCACGACGACGACCGCCGGAGACGGTGGAGCAGTTCCTCTCTCAGCTCGGCAAGACAGTGCCCGACTTCAGGTCGGCGTGCGGCGTCGTGATGCTGTCGGAGCCGCGCACGCCGACGTGCGATCCGCACGGGCGGCGATCACTCCCTGGTAGGCCTGGCCCGGCCGGACACCGCTCCCGGCATCGTCGCCCGAGGCAGGCGCCTCAACCCAGATACCCGAACAACCCGTTCCACCGCCGCTGGTCCCCCTCGGCGGAGGCGATCAACACCTCGGGATCGATCCGCACGATCTTGCCGCTGTCTGCCGTCGGCAACTGCTGGGCGAGGATCTCCGGCGGTTCGACGTCGCCGCGAGCGGGGAACTCGCCGATCTGGCGGAACACGTCCTGACCACGCTTGGACAGGTTCCACTCCAGGAACAGCTCGGCGGCGTCGGTGTTGACGGCCGAGTCGGTCATCCCGACGAAGTAGTCGTACGCCGCCATCCCTTCCTCGGGGATGACGAAGTTCACCGGCGCGTTCTTGCTGGCGGCGATGTTGACGCTGCTGACGACGGCGGTGGCCACCGGGATCTCGCCTCGGGCGAGGCTCTCCAGCGCCGCGCTGGAGGAGTCGAAGATCCGGGGGTTCTGCTCGGCCAGCGCGGGCAGGAAGTCCGGCCCCAGTTCTTCCTCCTGGAAGCGGTTCAAGGTCAGCGAACTGCCACCCGCACCGACCTGGGTGATGCCCAGTTCGCCCTGCCACCTCGGGTCGGTGAGGTCGTGCCAGGACTTCGGCGCGTCCGCCGGATCGACGAGTGCGGTGTTGTAGGCGAAGGTGTAGAGCGGGTTGAAGACGCGGTAGAAGTCCCCGTCGAAGTAGCGGACGGTGTCGTCGAGTTCGTCGTAGCCTGCCACCCGATGCGGCTGGAACACTCCGGCGTCGCGCATTCGGGTGGCGATGTCGAAGTCCGAGGTGCGGACGACGTCGGCGCCGAGCCTGCCCGCACCCTGTTCGCTGAGCACCCGCTCGGAGAGTCGGTTGGGCACCAGCCGGACCAGGTCGACGGAGATTCCGGTGTCCTCCTCGAAGACCTTGATGACCTCCTTCTCACTGTTCTCCACGTATCCGCTGTACAGCGAGAGCCTGCCTTCCTCGACGGCGGCCTCGAACAGCTCGGCGTCGGCGATGCGCTCGCCGTCGATGACCAGGCCGTCGGAGGTGTCGACGTCTGCCGTGGAGTCGACCACCGGGTCGAACTGCGGCGGGGCACAGCCTGCGGCCACGAGCGCGCCTGCCACGGCGACGCAGGCGAGAATCCTGGTCTTTCTCATCGCGCACCATCCACGGTCTTGGCTCCGAACGACTTGGCCAGCAGCGCGATGATCAGGATCACCACGCAGTAGAGCAGGCTCACGGAGGCGGCACCCTGCATGGCGCCGTTGTCGTAGTTGTCGAAGATGAGGATCGACAGCAGCCGGGTGTCGGAGGTGAACAGGAACAACGCCGCCGACAGCTCCCGCATGCACAGCATCAGCAGCAGCAGCACCGTCGAGACCATCCCGACGCGCATCAGCGGCAGCGTCACCCAGGACACGGCCGTGGCCCGTCGAGCGCCCAACAGCACCGCGCTGTCCTCCAGATCACGATCGACCTGAAGGATCGACGAGGTCACTCCCCGGTAGCCCTGCGGCAGGAACACCGCCATGAAGGCGATGACCAGGACGAACACCGTGCCGTAGACCGGCAGCGGGATCACCAGCCAGGTCCACAGCAGGCCGAGGCCGAGCACGATGGCGGGCACCGCGAGCGGGGCCATCGCCACGAACTCCAGCACTCGACGGCCTGCGGAGTTCGTCCGATAGACGGTGTAGGCGACGACGAAGCTGACGGCCGTGCCCAGCAGCGCGGCCAGGATCGCGGTCACCGCGCTGTTGCCCGCCGACTGGAGGAAGTCCGGGGAGAGGATGAGCTGCCCGATCATGTAGAAGGACAGCGCCCCCGGCTCGGTGAGCTGGCCGAGCGAGGAGACGTACGGCGAACTCTGGAGCGCGGAGATCAGCAGCGCGCCGATGGGGAGCACCACGGCCAGCAGGAAGTACACCAGCGCCAGGCCGAAGAGCGGCCAACGCCACCGGCCGAGCGACACCAGCTTCGTCTTGACGCCCTTGCCGGTGACGGTGGTGAACTTCCGGCGCATCACCGCCCGCTGCTGGAGTGCGGTCACGATCAGCAGGACGGCGGTTAGGGTGATCGCCACCGCGGCGGCCTCGGTACCTCGGGAGGGCGAGGCGTTCATCAGCCGATAGATGAAACTCGGCAGCGTCTCGACCTGGCCGGGATTGCCGATCACCTGGGCGACGGGGAAGTTCTCCATCGTGAGCGCGAAGATCAGCACGCCGGAGCCGAGGATGGCGGGCAGTGCCAGCGGGAAGGTCACCCAGCTCAGCGTTCGCCTTCGCGTGCCGCCGTGGACGAACGCGGCCTCCTCCAGGTCGGGGTTCATCAGGGATAACGCGCCGTGGACCAGCAGGAACGCATAAGGGGCGTAGTAGAGCGCCAGCACCATGATCAGGCCGGGCATGCTGTAGATGTTCAGCGTCACGTCGAGGCCGATGCCCTGGAACACGAGGTTCAAAAAGCCCGTGGCCGGGCTGCCCAGCAGGGACCAGGCCAACGCGCCGACCAGGGACGGCAGGAACATCGGCGCGATGCCGACGAAGTAGAGGAACCGCCTGCCCGGCACGTCGGCCCGCGCGGCCAGGAACGCGAGTCCGCAGCCGATGGCCATGGCGAGCACCGAGGCGAGCGCGGCGATGAAGACCGAGTTGCCCAGTGCTCCCAGCGCCTCCGAGGAGCCGAGGATCGCGAAGTTGTCCAGGGAGAGCGAGTCCAGGCCGATGGAGCCCGGTCGGGGGACGTCGTCGCTGAACGCGGCGAGCGCGATGAACAGCATGGGCAGCACGACGAGGATGCCGAGCACCACGAGGAGCACCCCGGTGGGCACGCCTTGACGGATTCTTCGCACGAGCGTTCTCACGTCCGCACCTCCGAGGGCAGCACCTGGACGGCGGACGGGGCGGCGGAGGCCCACACCTGGGCACCGACCTCCAGCAACGGGGCGGTGCCCTTGCCGACGACGGCGTCGAGTTCCGGCCCGCCCTTGAGCGCCACGCGGTACCGCACCGAAGCCCCCTGGTAGGCGACCACCTCGACCCGGCCGAGCCAGTCGTTGCCGTCGCGCAGTGGATCACCGCTCAACCGGATGTCCTCCGGCCGGATGCATGCCTTGGGTGCGTCGAGGTCCCCGGGCACGTCCTGGGCCAGCACCTCCACGTCATGGCCGGTCAGCCCGAACAGGCTGCCGCCCTCGGTGGTGCCGCGCGGGACGCAGGAAAAGACGTTGGACACCCCGAGGAAGTCCGCGACCGAGGCGGAGCAGGGATTCTCGTAGATCCGCTCCGGTCGGTCGATCTGCACGATCCGCCCGCCCTGCATCAGGGCGATCCGGTCGGCCAGTGCCAGCGCCTCGGACTGGTCGTGGGTGACGTAGACGCAGGTCAGGTTGAGTCGCTGCTGAATCTCGCGCAGCTCCAGCCGCAGCCGGTCCCGGAGGCGGGCATCGAGGTTGGACAGCGGTTCGTCGAGGAGCAGCACGCTCGGGCGCATCACCAGGCTCCTGGCCAGCGCCACCCGCTGCATCTGCCCACCGCTGAGCAGGCTGGCGCCGCGATCGGCGAACTCGGCGAGGCCGACGATCTCCAACGTCTCGGCGACCCGTTGCCGGATCTCGTCCTTGGGCAGCTTCTGCTGCCGGAGCGGGAACGCGACGTTCTGGAAGATCGTCCGATGCGGCCAGACCGCGTAGGACTGGAAGACCATGCCGACGTTGCGTCGATTCGGCGGGACCGCCACGCCGCGCTCGGCGTCGAAGACCACCGTGTCGCCGATCGTGATCCGCCCCCGCGTCGGGGTCTCCAGTCCCGCCACGCACCGCATGGTCGAGGTCTTGCCGCAGCCAGACTTGCCGAGCAGGACCAGCGACTCGCCGTCCTCGACGGTGATGTCGAGGTCGTCGATGGCGACGGCTCCCCCGTAGGCGAGCGTGATGTTCTCCAACTGAACCTTCATGACAGCTCCCTTGCTGTCGGGCCGCCGTGTCAGGGCACGCGGTCCCGAGATTGATGCCCGTAGGCGGTCCTCGCCGTCCTCGCCGGAGGGCGGACGCGGTGCGACGGTCGCGCGCCGCGTCTGCGCCCGAGGAGTGGTCAGGGCGCGAGCGAACCTGGAACGGGCACTCGGACCGGAACCAGCAGTTCCGCAGTCGCGATTCGCCGCGCGGCACGGTGCAGGGTCACCGCTCGTACCGCTCCCGAGTCGTCGAGATCGATGTCGACAGGCACCACGCCCGCCGGGGTGCCGAGCCGGATCGAGATCTCCGACGGCCGGTTCCCGGCCAGTGTCGCCGCGAGCGTCCCCGTTGTCACGACCCCCGTCGCGACCGCTACTGCCGAGGTCAGGCCGATGGCGGGGTGCGGAGCGTGCATCGAGAGCATCCGGACGGCGAGGTCGTGATCGGCAGCAGGCACCTCGACGCCCGCCGAGGTCCGGTACGGCCCGGGGGCTCCGACGACCCCCACCTTCGGCACGCCGTGGCGCACCGGATCCTGGGGAGAGTCCAGCCCCATGCGCAGGGCGCCGAGCCTGCGCAGCCTGCTGAGTTCGGGCACGAAGGCCTCGAACTCCTCGATCGACTCGTGCGCGGTGGCGCCCAGCCGCACGGCGTCGGCGAGCATGGCGGGGGCGCCCGCGTCGATCAGCGTCGCCTCGGCCGAGTCCACCCGGTCCACCGGGTTTCCCGTGGGCAGCAGCCTCCCGGTGCTGGTCCCGGCGGGGTTGAGGAAGCCAAGCGCCACGGGCACGCCTGCCGCCGTCGAGCCGGGGACGGTCTGCCCGCCGAGCTCCGGCACGATGCCGTCCGGGGTGGGGACGGTGGCGGTCAACACGGCTTCGGTGTTGCGATTGCGCATCCGAACCACGGAGACCGGGTCGGTCGCCGGGACCAGCCCGGTCTGGAGCGCGTACAGGCCGACGGCGGTGGCGCAGTTGCCGCAGTTGCTTCCCCACTCCACGCCGACGACGCCGATGCCGACCTGGGCGAAGAGGTACTCGACGTCGACGTCCGCATCGACGGACTTCCGAACGATCGCCGCCTTGGACGTCGTCGAGGTCGCCCCGCCGACGCCGTCGATCTGCCGAGGGTCGGCGGAGCCGAAGGCGGCGGCGAGCACTCGGTCCAGCGACGGTTCGGCAGGCATGGCGGCTTCGTCGAACATCCAGCACTTGCTGGTGCCCCCACGCATCAACGTCCCTGGTAGGCGCAGCACCCGACGTCCTTCCACACTCGTTCGGCGACTCACGGGAGTAGAGACTGCGGCAGTCAAGCCTTCAGTACAATCACGAAGAAGTGCGGTCCCGTTCAGTTCTGCTTAAGGCTTGGGGTCATGACGCTCGACGTTCGACGGATGCTGCTGCTCGCCGAGGTGGCCGCGCACGGCTCGCTGACCGCGGCGGCGCAGGCGCTGGCCTACACACCGTCGGCGGTGTCACAGCAGATCGGCAAACTGGAGATCGAGGCAGGTCAGCCGCTGGTGGAGCGCCATGCGCGCGGCGTGGAGCTGACCTTGGCGGGACGTGCGCTGGTGGAGCACGCGCAGCGGATCGATCGTCAGTTGCAGGCGGCGCGCGCGGAACTCGACGACATCGCCGGGCTGCGCTCCGGCGAGCTGCGGATCGGCTCGTTTCCGACCGCCGGTTCCTCACTCCTGCCATTGGTCGTGCGCGGGCTGGGCCGGGCACATCCGGCGGTGCGGCTCGTGGTGCGCAGCGCGCAGCTCGCGGGGCTGCGCAACATGCTGGAGAGTCGGGAGATCGAACTCGGCCTGCTCTGGGATTACGACTGGTCACGGGTCGACGACCCCTCGCTGGCGCTGACTCCGCTGCTCGCCGATCCCACCGCGCTGATCGTCTCCCACGATCACCCGCTCGCGGGCCGCACCTCGGTGAACCTGCGCGAGCTGGCCGACGAGACCTGGATCACTCGTGCCGATGATCATCCGGTGGCCGAGGTACTGGCCCGCAGCGCACACGCGGCGGGCTTCGAACCACAGATCGCCTTTCACGCGCACGATTACCAGGAGGCACAGGCCATGGTCGCGATCGGCCTCGGAATGGCACTGGCACCTCGACTGGCGCTGACCAATCTGCGATCGGGCATCGCCGTCATCCCGCTCACCTCCGCACCGACTCGACGCATCCTGTTGGCTCGGCTCGCCGCCCGACGGCCCACGCCGACCGAGACGGCGGCGGAACGCGTGTTCGTCGAGGTCGCGCAGGGTCTGGCGACTCAGGTCGGTGCGAGGAGCACCCGGCGGATCGAGACCACCGGAAATCCCGAGCAGCTCGACTGAACCGGGTACGCCGCGTGCGCTCTGGCGACCTGCCGCAGCACACCGGGCAGCAGACAGACGCACGGAGCCGACGAGCGTGCAGGCGGCAGGCAGGGGCGCGACGGCCCCGGCCGCGCGGGAGGCGCACGAACCGCAGGGCGAGACGGGCAGCCACCGGAAATCGCGCACCGCCGCCATGGCCGTCCGCAGCCGAAGACGGCCTCGGTCCAGGCCCGGCCCGGTCCCGGTCTTCGGCGGTCGGCAGCGCACGGGTGAGCCCATCCGCAGCCGACACGGTCGGGACTAGAGTCTCTGCACTGTGCGTCTCATTCTCGCCTCGGCGTCCCCGGCCCGGCTCAACGTCCTGAAGACGGCGGGGATCGATCCCGTCGTGCGCGTCTCCGGCGTCGATGAGGACGCGATCATCCGAGGCCTGCGGCGGGCCGACCCGCCCCGACTGGTGGTGGCGCTCGCCGCCGCGAAGGCGGAGGCGGTCGCGCTCAGCGTGGCCGAGGAGTTTCCCGACGCGGTGATCATCGGCTGTGACTCGATGCTGGCGGTGGAGGGTCCCGACGGCGTCGAGGCCGTCGGCAAGCCGGGCACGGTCGAGGTGGCCCGTGCGCGCTGGGAGCAGATGGCAGGCACGACCGGCGAGCTGCTCACCGGGCACTCGGTCATCCGCGTCGAGGGCGGCAGGACCACCAAGACGGCCGAGGGCATCGCGGGGACGACCGTGCGCTTCGCCGAGCCGAGCGAGGCGGATCTCGAGGCCTATCTCGCGACCGGCGAACCGCTGGCGGTCGCGGGCGGCTTCACGCTCGACGGTATGGGCGGCTGGTTCGTCGAGGGCATCGAGGGTGATCCTTCGAACGTCATCGGGATCAGTCTGCCGCTGACCCGCAGGCTGCTAGAGGCCGTGGACGTGAGCGTGGTGTCGCTGTGGCGTTAGCAGGCGAGGGGCGTACCGCAGGCGGAGCGAGCGCAGGAGACACCGCAGGCAGAGCCGCCGCAGCAGACACCGCCGGTCGCATCGGCGCGGGCGACACCGCGCGGCTGATCGGCGTGGACGCGGCGCGGGGTCTCGCCGTGCTGGGCATGTTCGCGGCGCATCTGGGACCGCATCCGCGCGACGGCGGCGCCGGGGAGGCGATGTGGATCTTCCACGGCTTCCCCTCCGCGCTGTTCGCGCTGGTGGCAGGCCTGTCTCTCGCCCTGCTCACGGGCGGCTCGAACCCGGTTCACGGCGCCGCACGGCGCACGGCGGCCCTGCGCATCCTGCTGCGTGCGCTGCTGTTGTTTCCGCTCGGCCTGCTGCTGGCCGCGCTCGGGACCAACGTGCTGGTCATCCTCTGCTACTACGCGATCTACTTCGTGCTGGCGCTGCCGTTGCTGTGGCTGCGACCGCTGGTGGTGGCGCTGTGCGCCGGGCTGCTGGCGGTGGGCGGACCACTGTTGTCCTTCGCGATCCGGGGCGCCGTCGAGCCGATGAACGGCCCCTTCGAATACACCACCTTCTCGCTCGCCGAGGGCGACGGGCTGTCGGCGCTGTTCGTCACCGGCACCTATCCGGCGTTGACCTGGCTGCCGTTCGTGCTCGCCGGGGTGGTGCTCGGCAGGCTCGACCTGCGTCGGGCACGGACGGCGGCGTGGACGGCCGCAGCGGGCGTCGTCGCCGTGCTGCTCGGCTACGGCGGTTCATGGCTGGTCTCGACCCGCTTCGGTGCCAGGGCGCGACTGCACGAACTCCTCGCCGGCGGCCTGCCGCCCACGCCGTTCGGTTCGCCGCCGCCGGGATCGGGCGAGGCCGTCGCGGCGCTCGACGAGCGCATCCGCTGGGGCATGCTCGGCACGGTCCCGACCACCGACCCGGCCTGGCTCTCGATCGCCTCACCCCATTCGGGGACCCCGTTCGACGTCGTCGGCGCCACGGGCGTGGCGCTGCTGGTCGTCGCGGCGTGCCTGTTCCTGCTGCGCGTCGGGGTCATCCGGCTGCTCTTCAGCCCGATCAGCGCCGTGGGCTCGATGCCGTTGACGATCTACAGCGGCCATCTGGTCGGGTTGGCGATGCTGGGTTCGGTGCCGCCGGAGCTGGACTTCCCGGTACTGATCAGCTTCATCGTCATGGCAGCCTGCTTCGCGATGGTCTGGCGACGGTTCGTCGGCCGAGGGCCGTTGGAGCAGCTCCTGCACTCCTTCGCCGCCCGCGTCGCACCGAGCGACGAGGCCAAGCGCACAACGTAACCAACTGCTTCCCGGCAGTTGAGATAACCCATTCAGGTCTCGCCCGTTGGTGTGAGCGTGCCTACAGTCAGTCGGCAGAAGGAATTTCCTGCTCCTGACAGGCGTGGAATACCAGCGTTATGCGCATCCGATCGCGACGACCGTTGCTGACCAGCCGCCGACACGTGGATCTGTGTCGGCAGGCCAGCGCCGTCTGTCCGGGTTGACGGCTCACCCCATCCGGCTCGTCAAGTCCGGTCCGTCACCCTCACCCGCGAACTCGCTCGGAGCGTCCTCGTGTCCTCTGTCTCTGCCGCGCCCGCACGACGAAGACTCGTCAAGATCCCCCTCGCCGTTCAGATCCTCCTCGCGCTCGCGCTGGGCGTGGTCCTCGGTCTGACCGCGCGGGCGCTGAGCCTGGAATGGCTCACCGTCACCCTCCAGACCCTCGGCTCGACCTTCGTGAGCCTGCTCCAGGTGACCGTGGTGCCCCTGGTGTTCACCGCGATCGTGGTGAGCATCGCCAGCCTGCGTGACCTCGGCCGAGGGCCTGCCGCGGTCGCCCGCCTCGGCGGCAAGACACTGCTGTGGTTCGCCACGACGGCCTTCATCTCGGTGCTCATCGGCATCGCGACCGGGCTGATCAGCAATCCGGGGCGCGGGCTGGAGCTGACCCCGGACCCGGCGGCCGTCGAGGAACTGGCCGAACGCGAGCCGGGCAGCTGGCTCGACTTCGTCACCGGGCTCGTGCCGAGCAACCTGTTCGCCGCCTTCGCGGAGGGCGCGGTCCTCCAGGTCGTGGTGGTGTCGGTCCTCGTCGGGGCCGCCGCCTACAGCCTGGGCCGACGTGCGGAGCCCTTCGTCGCCGTCAACCGCTCGATCCTGGAGATCGTGCAGAAGGTGCTGTGGTGGCTGGTTCTGCTGGCCCCCATCGGCGTGCTCGGTCTGATCGGCCGCGCCGTGGCGACCTACGGACTCGGCGAGACGCTGGCCCCGCTGGCTCGGCTGGGCATCGGCGTCTACGTCGCCTGCCTCGTGGTGCTGGTGGGCGTGTACCCGCTGCTGCTGCGGGTGTTCGCCAAGGTCCGGCCCAGCATCTACTTCCGCAAGGTCTGGCCCGTCCTCCAGTTCGCCTTCGTCTCCCGTTCCTCCGGAGCGACCCTGCCGCTGACCCGCCAGACCACCATCAACCTGGGCGTCGACCGGCGCTACGCCGACTTCGCGGTGCCGCTGGGCGTGACCACGAAGATGGACGGCTGCGCGGCGATCTATCCCGCCATCGCGACGATCTTCATCGCGCAGGTCTACGGCGTGCCGCTCTCCCTCGGCGACTACGTGTTGATCGCCCTGGTCCCTGTGGTGGCGACCGGTGCGAGCGCAGGCGTGGCGGGCTGGTTCACCGCACTGACCCTCACGCTGAGCACGGTCGGCCTCCCGCTGGAGGGCATCGCGCTGGTACTGGCCATCGACCCCATCCTGGACATGATCCGCACCGCGACAAACGTCGCGGGTCAGATCACCATCCCGGTGCTGGTGGCCCGCAACGAGGGACTGCTGGACGACAAGGTCCTCAACTCCACCGAGAGGCACCTGCTCGACCCGAGGGCCACCGCGCAGCCCTCCTCCGACGAGACGGACTCGAAGCAGGAGGACGCCGAGGCGGCGGACGGGTCGGCGCAGGCGTCGGCAGGTGACGGCGACAAGGTCGGCGCCGCCGAGAGGCGCTGACCGTCGGCGAGGATGCGACGACAATGAGCAGGGCGTAGGACCCGCTCGGGTCCGGCTCTTAGACTCCACGGGTCACGTCTCGTGAAGCCCGCAGGCCACCGACGGCCGTCGGGTCGAGGAGGGAGCATCGTGCCCGATCCGGTAGCCGAGAAGGTCGAGAAGGCCTCCGAGCAGGTCCGCGCCCAGCCGTTGCGCAAGGTACTCGTCGCCAACCGGGGCGAGATCGCCGTCCGAGTCGTGCGAGCCTGCCGGGATGCAGGCCTCGGCAGCGTGGCGGTCTACGCCGACTCGGATCGGGATGCACCGTTCGTCCGGCTCGCCGACGAGGCGTTCGCACTGGGCGGCAGCACCGCCGCGGAGAGCTATCTGGACATCGGCAAGATCGTCGACGCCGCCCGGCGCAGCGGCGCCGACGCCGTGCACCCCGGTTACGGGTTCCTCTCCGAGAACGCCGACTTCGCCCAGGCCGTCCTCGACGCAGGTCTGATCTGGATCGGTCCCGGCCCGCAGGCCATCCGTGACCTCGGCGACAAGGTCACCGCACGCCACATCGCGATGCGGGCGGGCGCCCCGCTGGTGCCGGGCACCAAAGAGCCGGTGTCCGGACCGGAGGAGATCCTCGCCTTCACGGCGGAGCACGGCCTGCCGGTGGCGATCAAGGCGGCCTTCGGCGGCGGCGGACGCGGGCTGAAGGTGGCCCGCACCGTCGAGGAGGTCCCGGAGCTGTTCGACAGCGCGGTGCGCGAGGCACAGAGTGCGTTCGGGCGCGGCGAGTGCTTCGTCGAGCGTTACCTGGACCGACCTCGCCACGTCGAGGCGCAGGTGCTGGCCGACCAGCACGGCACGGTGATCGTCGTCGGCACCCGCGACTGCTCATTGCAGCGCAGGCATCAGAAGCTCGTCGAGGAGGCACCGGCGCCGTTCCTCACCGACGAGCAGCGCAAGACCATCCACGAGGCCGCCCGCGCCATCTGTCTCGAAGCCGGCTACCACGGTGCAGGCACCGTGGAGTTCCTCGTCGGGACGGACGGGACGATCTCGTTCCTCGAGGTCAACACCCGCCTTCAGGTAGAGCACCCGGTCAGCGAGGAGACCTCCGGGATCGACCTGGTGATCGAGCAGTTCCGCATCGCGGCAGGCGAGCGACTGACCTACGACGGCGACCCGGCCCCACGCGGCCACTCCATCGAGTTCCGCATCAACGGGGAGGACGCGGGCCGGGACTTCCTACCCGCCCCCGGTGCCGTCACCCGGTTCGTCGCCCCGGCGGGCCCCGGCGTCCGCGTCGACGCAGGTGTGGAAAGCGGCAGCGTCGTCGGCGGTCAGTTCGACTCGCTGCTGGCGAAGCTGATCGTCACCGGCAGCACCCGTGAGCAGGCGCTGCGCCGGGCGAGGCGGGCGCTGGACGAGTTCGTCGTCGAGGGCATGGCCACCGTGCTGCCCTTCCATCGCGCGGTGGTGGCCGATCCGGCGTTCACCGCCGCAGACGGCTTCGCCGTGCACACCCGGTGGATCGAGACGGAGTTCGACAACACGATCCCGCCGTTCGCAGGCCCGGCCGAGACCGATGCCGAGGCACCGGCGGAACGACAGACGATGGTGGTCGAGGTCGGCGGTCGCAGGCTGGAGGTGACACTGCCCGCCGGTATCGCGGGCGCGGCACCGGCGCAGACGAAGACCGCACCCCGCCGGAGGGGACGCGGCAGCACGAAGGCCGCGGTCTCCGGCGACGCCGTGACCGCACCCATGCAGGGCACCGTCGTCAAGCTCGCCGTGACGGACGGGTCGGTCGTCGCCGCCGGTGATCTGCTCGTCGTGCTGGAGGCCATGAAGATGGAGAACCCGGTCGTCGCGCACAAGGCGGGCACGGTGAGCGGACTGTCCGCGACGACCGGGGCCACCGTCGGACAGGGCAGCGTGTTGTGTGAGATCAAGGACTGACGACGCGGCGAGCCTGCGGATCGAGGGCTCGGCGAGCGGAAACGAGGCGAGCGCCTCCCGGCACCTGGCCTCGCCCGGCGTCGGCTCCGTCGCTCGCCGAGCCGTCTGGTCGCAGCGGGCGGCCCGGCCTCGACGCGCTTCAGCCCTCGACGGCCGGGGGCAGAACTCGTTCTCGTCCCGGCAGATGGGCCGCCGCCGCCCGCGTCATGACGGGGTGATCGCGGGCCCGCACGGCGCGGCTCAGGTCGGTTGCTCGATCAGGACCCGCCCAGATTGGTGGGCGCGGACGGTGAGGAGAGACGCGGAAAGGTACTAGCATCGGAGCTTGTGGAGGACTTCTTCTCGCCCGAGGTGCGGATCGGCGATGCCGAACGCGAGGAGGCGGTCGAGGTCCTTGGCAGGCACCTCGCCGACGGCAGGCTCGACATCACCGAGTACGGCGATCGCTGCGCCCGCGCCTCGACGGCCAGAGTCCGGAGCGACATCGCGGCGGTCTTCGCGGATCTGCCCCAGCCGCGCCCCGCATTCCTGAATCCTCGCCCTCCCACGCCGCCGCCCGCCCCTCGGCCAGTACCGCAGGCGTCCGCGCGTCCGCAGCGGCATCCGCTGGACAGAGCATTGATGACCGTGGTCTGGCTGGTGGCAGCGCTGCTCGCGGTGTTCACCAGGAATCTGTTCATCCTCGCGCTGCCGCTCGCCGTGACCGCGGTCCTGCGATGGCGCTGACCGTCGGCGACGCGGCCGGTCGCTGACGCAAGGCCCGGACGGGATCTGACGCAGCCTCGAACCGACGACCGTCCGTCGACGACCCCGAGTGCCTGCCCGGTTACGGTACGGCCATGACCGAGCATCGTCCTGCCTTCGCGGCCCGATGTGCCGTCGGGCTGATCATCGTGCTCATCGCCGCGGCCTGCACCGACAGCGGCGGCGGACGCGCGGCCCACACGAATCCGCCGCACCTGTCGGCGCCGCTGCCCAGTACCCCGTCGGCATCGCCACCGCCGCGTCCGCAGGAGATCAGTCTCGTCGACGTCGATCCCTGCACGCTCCTGACCGAGGCGCAGCGCAGCCAGCTCGGTTTCGACCGCCCGCCGCAGCCGGGGGTCGAAGACGGATTCGGTGATGCCGCCACCTGCAGCCTCCGCAACAGTCAGGGCCGCATCGGCGCTCGGATCGCGCTGGTCACCGTGGAGGGCGTGGGCGTGTGGACCGACGACACGGCGCAGGTCGACGTCGAGCACGTGGAGGTGGCGGATTTCCCCGCCCTGGTGGTGCGCACCCCGATGATCGACACGGTATGCAACGTCGAGGTGGACGTTGCCGAAGGACAGTTCCTCGACGTCCTCTATCGGGACGACGGAGCGCAGCCGCCGACGCCGCTGGACCAGTTGTGCGCAGGTGCACAACGCATCGCAGAGGTGACGATTACGTCGCTGACGGCCGCCAGATGAACTGTCTTCGCAGGCCAGCAGCCCCTTCACGGTGAGCTACCACGCTGCGCATGTGAACCACTCCACAGTGTCATGAATTCGGGCTAAGGTGAGTCGATCGATGCCGAGCTGGAGGTATACCCATGCCATCCACTTCCATTCCCGGCTCCGACTCGACGACGCCGGTGCCCGGCGCAGGCGGTGTCGGCGCCGACCAGCTCTATGTGGAACCGGAGGCGATCCCGGACATCACTCGCTCGCTCCAGACGGCACTGGACCAACTGGGCCCGCAGATCGAACATGCCTTCAACGATCTGCGCATCGTGCCGTGGGCGGGCGACCCGGTCAGCCAGGAGGCGGCCGAGCAGTTCAACGAGTTCTCCTTCGGTGGCAGCGAAGCGGCCTTCGACGCGCTCTGCGGGTATCGCGACCAGCTGCAGTCGGCGGCCGGAACCCTGGAAGAGGCAGAGGCGCAGTACCGCCGCATCGACGACGACAACGCGGACCTACTGGAAGCCAACGGATGCTGAACACTCACGTCGGGGGTGAGCTGGAAGCATGAGCGGGCGACACCGCTGGAACGGCTACACGCACCAGGAACTGTACGAGAAGATCAATGTGGGGCCGGGGCCGTCGGCTTCGGAGGCGTCAGCGGACCGCTGGCTGGCCGTCGCGCGCGCATTGACCGTGATCAGCGCCGATGTGCAGCGCGCCATCGCCAAGTCCGGCCCTCGTTGGACGGGAGCGGCGGCCGACGGCACCAGGGCGGGTCTGCAACCGCTGGGCCAGTGGGCGATCGAGGCACGCGGCAGCGCCGAGACGATGCGGGCGGCCGCGGAACGGCAGGCGGAGAACATCAGCAAGGCGCGGGCGGACATGCCCGCACCGGTCGCGGCTCCGACCGGGCAGCCGACCGAAGCGAGCGGGCTGTCCGCGTTGTTCAGCGGCCAGATCGACTTCGAGATCCGGGAGGCGCTCAGCGAGGCTGCCGAGGAACGGGCGTTCGAGGTGATGACCAACTACGAGATCAGCACCGCGGGCATCACCGGCTCGCTCACGCCGTTCACCAGACCGCCGGACGTCGTGATCGCCCCGCAGGAGATCGTGCGCGGCGACGGCGCCTACATCCCCTCGGCACGTTCCGGCACGTCCACACCGACCGGCCGAGGCACCCCTGCCACTCGGCGGGCGCCGACGAGCACCCGTGCGCCCGGTGGGCGGGCACCTGCGAGCAGGACGCCCGCGTCCGGTGCGGGATCGGAACGGCGTGCCGTGACGCGCAACGGTCCGGTGACCGCGCCTAGGTCAGGTCACGTCGGAGCGCCCGCCCAGCACGGCGCGGCCCCGCAGGGCACGCCGTCGGGCGCAGGCTCGGCCTCCCCGCAGCAGTCGGCGCCCCGTGCCGCCCTCGTCTCGCCGACCTCGGTGTCGCTCGGCGGACCGACGGCGTCCATCGCCCCGTCGGCCGTCGTCCCGACCGGCTGGCAGGCAGGCGCAGGCGTCGCGGTGATTCCACAGGCGCGAGTGGACGATGAGCCGCCCTCGCCGAACGGCCACCCCGTCGTCGAGGCCCAGCACAGATACCTGGAGTCCACTGGAGACATGTTCGGCGAAAGCTTCCTGGTCAGCCCGCCGGTCCTCGGCGCAGGACCGGCGTGACCGAAGTGGATCACGATCAGACTCCAGCGTCGATCGATCTGACGGCGCTGGAGTTCGACGTGCTGTGGGAACACCTGCGGCCGGGTCGGATGCCGCTGGCCGTCAAGGTCCCCTCCCCCGGCCGGACGCACGAGGAGCGGACCAGACTGGCGATGGGGGTCTGGTCCTCGCTGGCCGAGCGCGCGCTGGGCAGACCGGGAGCGCTGGACGAAGCGCTGGTCGCACTGATCACCGCGCTGGGCAGACCCGATGTCGAATTGGACGGCAGGCTCTGGCTGGGCGGCCGCGAGATCCGGGTGATCGCGGCGATCTCCGGGGAGACCGGCGTGCGGGCCGTCCTCGACGGCGGGACGCTGAGCCTGACACCGGTCGTCCGAACAGGACTGACCAGGGCCGTGCTCGACGTGCTGCCCGCCCGACCGCCCGGTCTCGGCAGCTCGGTCACCCTGCGCAGCGTCGATCTCGATCACGCGGCCCGCGCGGCGGGACACGACCCGGACGCGCTGACTCGCCTGCTGACCGGAACGGACCTGCGGGCGTCCGATGCCCAGACGCTGGGGAACATGGTGCGCACCGCAGGGGATCGCGGCCAGTTCGGCTCGGCGGCCCGCAACGCGTGGGGGCGACGGCTGCGTGCACCCAGGGTGGTGGCCTTCTTCGACACACCGAGCGGCCGGTACCTCCAGTCACGCCGCGAGGCGCCCGACGGCACCGAGTGGAGCACCGTGGCACCTGCGGGCATCCGCATGCTTCATCACCAGGTCGAGGAACTGCTCACCGAGCCGGTCGAACAGCCTGCGGAGTTCCCGCTCTTCGTCTCCTGAAGACCCCGGACTCGGCACAGCACGGGCCGCTGCGAGTCACCGGGCAGGCGATCTCCGGCTGCCTGCGGCCCTCATCCGCTCCGCCTGCCAGGCCGCGATCCGCCCGGCATTGCTCAGGTCGGTTCCTGGATCTCCGGTCTCGCCTCCGGCGCTGCGGAGCGCCGCGCGTCGGCGGCCTGGTCGTCGGGCTGGCTCTGCGAGTCTCGTTCCGCGTCGACCCGGGCGGTGTAGATCCGAACCTCCTCGGCCACCCTCGCGTCGTCCCAACCGAGCACCTCGCCCATCAGCCGTGCCACCGACTCGGCGCACTCGATCCCGCGATGCGGGTACTCGATAGAGATCCTCGTCCGCCGAGTGAGCACGTCCTCCAGGTGCAGCGCGCCCTCGTGCCCGGCGGCGTAGACCACCTCGACCTGGAGATAGTCCGGCGCTGAGGGAATCGGCCGCAGCAACTCCGGGCGGCCCTTGGCCTGCGCCAACACCTGGTGGATCAGCGAGCCGTAGCGATCGAGCAGGTGACGCACCCGATACGGGTGCAGGCCGTGTCGAGCGGCGAGCTGGTCGGCCTGGTTCACCAGGGCGTGGTAGCCGTCGGCCCCCAGCAGCGGGACCTTGTCGGTGATCGACGGGGCGCTGCGACCGGGCAGGTCGACCGCCACGGCGTCGACCGCATCGGCCGCCATCACACGATAGGTGGTGTACTTGCCGCCTGCGATGGCGACCAGACCGGGCGCGACGCGGGCCACGGCGTGCTCTCGCGAGAGCTTCGAGGTGTCCTCGCTCTCCCCCGTGAGCAGCGGACGAAGCCCGGCGTAGACGCCTTCGATGTCCTCGGGCACCAGCGGCGTCGCCAGCACCCGGTTCACGTGTTCGAGGATGTAGTCGATGTCGTTCTTGGTCGCCGCCGGGTGCGCGAGGTCGAGATTCCACTCGGTGTCGGTGGTGCCGATGATCCAGTGGTTGCGCCAGGGGATGACGAAAAGCACGGACTTCTCGGTCCGCAGGATCAGCCCTGCCTCGGCCACGATGCGGTCGCGCGGGACGACGATGTGCACGCCCTTGCTGGCCTTGACCCGGAACCGACCCCGGCTGCCCGAGAGCTGCTGAAGCTCGTCGGTCCACACCCCGGTGGCGTTGACGACCACCTGCGCGGTCACGTCGACCTCATCGCCGGTCTCCACGTCGCGCACGCGCACCCCGGAGACCCGGTCCGCCTCGCGGAGGAAGCCCACCACCTGCGTCGACGTTCGTACCACCGCGCCGTAGTGCGCCGCAGTCCTGGCGACGGTCATCGTGTGCCGTGCGTCGTCGGCCTGGCTGTCGAAGTACCGGATGCCGCCGATCAAGGCGTTGCGCTTGAGCGCGGGGAACAGCCGCAGCGCTCCCGCCCTGGTCAGGTGCTTCTGACCAGGCACGGAGCGGGCGCCGCCCATCGTGTCGTAGAGGAGCAGTCCGGCGGCGGTGTAGGGACGTTCCCAGAGCCGGTGGCTCAACGGGTACAGGAACGGCACCGGCTTGACGAGGTGGGGGGCGAGCCTGGTCAGCATCAGCTCGCGCTCGCGCAGCGCCTCGCGGACGAGGCCGAATTCAAGCTGTTCAAGGTATCGGAGGCCGCCGTGGAAGAGCTTGCTCGACCGGCTCGAGGTACCCGACGCCAGATCACGAGCCTCGACCAGCGCGACGCGCATGCCCCTGGTCGCCGCGTCGAGCGCGACGCCCGCGCCGGTCACACCACCGCCGACCACCACGACGTCGAAAGAGTCCGACCCGAGCCGGGACCAGTTTCGACGTCGTTCGGCGGGCGTGAGCGCCCCCGCCTCCATCGCGGCCTGCGCCTCCGCCGCGGCGAGTCTGCTGCTCTCGGCCGCAGGCCTCTGGTCGAACTGCTTCGCCACCGGGCTCGCCTCCCTGATCACGGGCCGTGCCTTCACGCCTGCGTCGTCTCGGTCGCGCTGATCATCTCGACGTCGCGGCCACCACGCTACCCGTCGGTAGGCCCCGGCGGTGGACGGCGGACGAAGCGACGTCGTCAAGCACACCATGCGCCGCAATTCTTCGCAGGACGCGGCTGTTCGACCGTAGACAACGTCGTTACGGGCCAGTAGCGTCCGCGATCATTCCAGGTTGCCGCACCGTTGCTCGCCTGGCCTGCCCAGCGACCGCAGGTGTGTCGACCCATACTGACGGCCATAGTCGGGGAGGCCAGCGCGATGGGTTTTGCGGAGATCTTCGTCTGGGAGATGCTCGGCACGGCCACTCTCATCCTGTTGGGTGCGGGTGTCGTGGCGAACGTCAATCTGAGGAGAACACTGGGGTTCGGGGGCGGATGGCTCCTGATCGCCTTCGGCTGGGGCTTCGCCGTGTTCGTCGGTGCGAGCGTCGCCGATCCGAGCGGCGGGCACATCAACCCGGCGGTCACCCTCGGGCAGGCCATCGCGGGAAACACCTCGTGGAGCGCACTGCCCGCATACTGGTCGGCGCAGTTCGTCGGCGCGTTCATCGGCGCCGTCCTGTGCTGGCTCGCCTACAAGCTTCAGTTCGACACCCATGACAAGCCCCAGGACACCCTCGGGATCTTCGCGACCGGCCCGACCGTGGACAACAAGGTCTGGAACACCGTCACCGAGGTCATCGCCACGTTCGTCCTGCTGCTCTGGATTCTGCTGAGCCCGGCAGCGTCGGAGGGCCCGGACGGCACGGTGTTCGGCAACGCCGCGCTCGGCTACGCCGGGGTGGCCTTCCTCGTGGTCGCCATCGGCTCGTCGCTCGGCGGTCCGACGGGATACGCCATCAACCCGGCTCGTGACCTGGGACCTCGGATCGCCTACGCGGTGCTGCCGATCAAGGGCAAAGGCACCCCGAACTGGGGGTACTCGTGGGTTCCGGTGGTCGGCCCGCTGATCGGCGCCGCGCTCGCGGCGCTGACCTACCTGGCACTGCCGATCTGACCAGCGCGCGACGGCAACACTGACAGACTGACGACGTAGCAGAGAGGCGAGCATCGTCATGGCGAAGTACGTGGCCGCGATCGACCAGGGCACCACCTCCACCCGGTGCATGATCTTCGATCACGCGGGCCGGGTGGTCGCGGTGGATCAGCGCGAGCACGAGCAGATCTTTCCCAAGGCGGGCTGGGTCGAGCACGACCCGGAGGAGATCTGGCGCAACACCCGTCAGGTGTGCGCGGGGGCGCTCGCCAACGGAGACCTCGTCGAGGCCGACATCGCGGCGGTGGGCATCACCAACCAGCGTGAGACCACCGTGGTCTGGGACCGCAAGACCGGGAAGCCGGTCTACAACGCGATCGTCTGGCAGGACACGAGAACCAACCGGATCATCGAGCAGCTCGGCGCCCTCGGCGGCGGCCAGGAGCGCTACCGCTCGGTGACCGGACTGCCGTTGGCGACGTACTTCGCGGGTCCGAAGGTCAAGTGGATCCTCGACAACGTCGAGGGGGCCAGGGCACGCGCCGAGGCCGGTGATCTGCTGCTGGGCACGATGGACACCTGGGTGCTCTGGAACGCCACCGGCGGTGTCGACGGCGGGCTGCACCTCACCGATGTCACCAACGCCTCGCGCACGCTGCTGATGAACCTGGACACGCTCTCCTGGGACCCCGAGATCGCCGCCGAGATGGGCATCCCGCTCTCGATGCTGCCGGAGATCCGCTCGTCCTCGGAGGTCTACGGCCAGATCCGGGAGCGCGGCGCACTGGCCGGGCTGCCCATCGCGGGCATCCTCGGCGACCAGCAGGCCGCCACCTTCGGGCAGGCCTGTCTGAGCCCCGGCGAGGCGAAGAACACCTACGGCACCGGCAACTTCCTGCTGCTCAACACCGGTACCGAGAAGGTGATGAGCCAGAACGGGCTGCTCACCACCGTCTGCTACAAGATCGGCGACGCCGACACCGTCTACGCGTTGGAAGGCTCCATCGCCGTGACCGGCTCGCTGGTCCAGTGGCTGCGAGACAACCTCGGGATGATCGGCTCCGCCGCCGAGATCGAACGGCTGGCAGGCGGGGTGGAGGACAACGGCGGCGCCTACTTCGTCCCGGCGTTCTCCGGGCTGTTCGCGCCGTACTGGCGGTCCGACGCCAGAGGGGCGATCGTCGGGCTCACGCGGTTCGTCAACAAGGGGCACCTGGCCAGGGCCGTGCTGGAGGCGACGGCGTTCCAGTCCCGCGAGGTGATCGATGCGATGAACGCCGACTCCGGCGTGGCGCTCACCTCGCTGAAGGTCGACGGCGGCATGGTCGTCAACGAGCTGCTGATGCAGTTCCAGGCCGACATCCTGGGCGTCCCGGTCATCCGGCCGGTGGTCAACGAGACCACCGCGCTCGGCGCCGCCTATGCGGCGGGGCTCGCCGTCGGCTTCTGGGGAAGCGAGGACGACATCCGCCAGAACTGGGCCCAGGACAAGCAGTGGGACCCCGAGCTGGACGCGGAGAGCAGGGAGAAGCACTACAAGAGCTGGAAGAAGGCCGTCACCAAGACCTTCGACTGGGTCGACGAGGAGGACTAGAGCGAACTCGTCGCCGACGGTCCGCCGCGGCCGTCGGCGACGGGGCTCGTCGACTTCGACACGGTGGGCCGATCAGCATTCGCGCGGGCAGGTCCGGCGTCAGTCCAGGTCGTCGTGGCGCATGAGCTGTCGGCCCGCCTCGGTGATCGACCCGGTCAACGAGGGATACACCGAGAAGGTCTCCGCGAGGTGGTCGACCGTCAACTGGCTCTGCACGGCCAGAGCGATCGGCAGGATGAGTTCGCTGGCATTGCGCGCCACCACGACGCCGCCGATCACCACTCCGGTCGCCGGGCGGCAGTACAGCTTCACGAAGCCCCAGCGCAGGCCCTCCATCTTCGCGCGCGGGTTCGTCGCCAGCGGCAGGGTGATCTTGCGCGCCGGGACCTCTCCCGAGTCGATCCGCTGATGGCTGATGCCGACCGTGGCGATCTCCGGGTTGGTGAAGACGTTCGAGGCGACGGTCTTGAGCTTGATCGGGTTCACGGCCTCGCCGAGGGCGTGGTACATCGCGATCCGGCCCTGCATGGCGGCCACCGAGGCCAGCAGCAGGACGCCCGTGCAGTCACCCGCCGCGTACACCCCCGGCGCCGAGGTCCGGGAGACCCGGTCGACCGGGATGTGACCAGAAGAGTTCGGCGTGATCCCGATCCGCTCCAGGCCGAGGTCGGCGGTGTTGGGCACCGAGCCGACGGTGAGCAGCGCATGGCTGCCCTCGACCGTGCGGCCGTCCTGGAGCCGGACGAGCACGCCGTTCGCGGTGCGCTGCACCGACTCGGCCCTGGCGTGCTTGACCACCGCTGTTCCGCGATCCGCGAAGACCTCCTCCAGCACGGCGGCGGCGTCGGCGTCCTCGTGCGGCAGCACGCGGTCCCGACTGGAGACCATGGTGACCTTGACACCCATCTCGGTGTAGGCCGAGGCGAACTCCACGCCGGTGACCCCGGAGCCGATCACCACCAGGTGTTCCGGCAGTTCGGGGAGGTCGTAGATCTGCCGCCAGTCCAGGATGCGCTCGCCGTCGGGCTCGGCACCGGGCAGGATTCTCGGGTTCGCTCCGGTCGAGATCAGCACCACGTCGGCCTCCAGGACCATCGTGCTGCCGTCCGGCTGGTCCACCACGATGCGGTGCGCGGCCAGGCCGGTGACCACGTCGTCGAACCGGGCACGACCCGAGATCAGCCGGATGTTCTCGCGCCGCATCCGCGCCCGGAGGTCTGCGGACTGCGCCAGGGCAAGGCCCTTCACCCGACCGTGTACAACTGGGAGGTCGACGCCGACCTCGCCCCGCACGGTGTCGATGCCGAGCTGGCCCGCGCTGCGGGCCGTGCTGCGGGCCGACGCCGAGGCGATGAAGGTCTTGGACGGCACGCAGTCGTACAGCACGCACGCGCCGCCGATGTTGTCCTGCTCGATGACCGTGACCTCGGCGCCATGCGGCGCCGCGACCAGCGCTGCCTCGTATCCCGCCGGGCCTCCACCCATGATCACGATGCGCGTCAACGGTCCTCCAACCGACGGGATGGTCCAGGAGTAAAGACCAGCACACCGTATCCGGGCGTCCCCATTCGGACGAGCACGGCCGGCCTACTCCGACCGGATGAGGAGCCGATGGTCAACCTCAGCGGTCCGATGCTCGTTCTGGAGCTAGGCTGTCTCCCGTGCCGCTCTACGCCGCGTACGGATCGAACATGGATCCGTGCCAGATGATGGAGCGAGCCCCGCACTCGCCGATGGCGGGCACCGGATGGCTCGCGGGATGGCGACTGACCTTCGGCGGGGAAGACCTCGGCTGGGAAGGGGCCCTGGCGACCATCGTCGAGGACCCGGACTCGCAGGTCTTCGTCGTCCTCTATGACGTCAGCGCCGAGGACGAGAAGCAGCTCGATCGCTGGGAGGGGTCGGAGCTGTGGATGCACCGCAAGGTGAGACTCCGGGTGGACACCCTGGAGCGGTCGACGCTGGCGTGGTTCTACGTGCTGGACGCCTATGAGGGCGGGCTGCCCTCGGCGCGATACCTCGGGGTCATCGCCGACGCGGCGGAGGCGGCGGGCGCACCCACCGAGTACCCGACCGAGCTGCGCAAGCGACCCTGCACCGGCATCGGTCCCTGAGTCGATCGCCCTGCCCGGCGACCCGATGTCGGTCTCGACCGAGACGTGTCGTCGTGGCACGGCGGGCCCTGCCGTCGGTGCCCATGGCGCGTGCTGAGCATCGTCGACTGCGACGGAGCCTGCGCCGCGCCGATGTCCCGTGCGACGTATCCCCGTCACCGATCGGGATTCCTCGACCGGCCACCGGCGGCCAGGTTCGTGTCCGCCGGTGGCGGCGAACCGGTCGCCGACTCGACGCCGCAGGCGTGGCGGGACTGTCTCGCGACGCGGCAGGCGTGGCGGCTCCTCCGACGGACAGCGCACCAGAACGAGCCGAGACGCCACCGACCTCGGCCGGTGCCAGCCGGTGCGTGCGGCCGAGAGCCGCGAAGACAGGCTTGAGCGGGCCGGACACCGCACAAGCGCGATCGAGCGCCGACGACGTCGACAGTCGATCGACCGGCCCGACGCCCACGACTGGACACTCAGGACGAGGCCTGCGGCGCCCCTGCCGATCGGACGCCGCGACGAGGCCGGAACGAAGGCAGGCCCCGTCGACTGCGGTCGGACTCCCGACGCGCGGACTCCCGGTGTTTCGGGCTCCCCGCCGACGGCAGGGCGATACGCCCGGAATGCGGCGGACCCCGTGGAGACACCTCGACGGGCCGACGGCGCCAGGCGCCACCCGGCGACACGCGAGGCCGAGACCGGGCGCACCCGGCCGGGTCGTCCCGGCCGGGGCGGCGTGCTTCAGAGCTGGCCGTCCTCGGCGCCCGCCAGGACGAACAGGTCCTCGACGTGGCGGTTCAGGATGCGGCGAGCCGCCTCGCCCTCCACGGCCACCAGCCAGAGGCGTTCCCAGACCCGGACGTAGAGGGCCAGCTCGTCCGGATCGGTGATCTTCAGCTCGCCGGTCACCGTCTCGACCATCGCGGTCTCGTCGACGATCCAGAAACCGTGTAAAGGCACGAGGGGAAGACGTCGATTCAGCGGAATCAGACCGAGGCGCAGATCGGGCGTGCCGATCGCGGCGACCAGTCGATGAAGCTGCCCGGCCATCACGTCCCGGGAGGCGACCGGGTGGACCAGCGCGGATTCGGCGATGAGGATCTCGATGCGCTTGCCGGGCTCGTAGAGCACCTGCTGCCTGCGCATCCGAGCCCGGACGGCCGCCTCGATGTCGTCCGGACCGCCGTGCAGCTCCAGGCTGGTCTGTAAAACCTGCCGCGCGTAGTCGGCCGTCTGCACCAGACCGGGGATGACGTTCAATTCCATCGCCAGGATGCGATGTGCCCGCCGGTCGCGGTCGATCGGCTCCTCCTGCCGGACCAGGTGGCCGGAGCGAACCTGGTTCCGCCAGCTCAGGTACTCCTCCTGAAGCTCGGCGAGATCCTCGACGAAGCCCGCTCGGCTCGCCTCGTCGAGCGAGACGGCCTCCAGCCAGGCAGCCAGATCCTCCTGGGTCGCGGTCTGGCGACCTCTCTCGATCTTGCTGACCTTCGACACTGCGGACCAGCCGCAGGCCAGCGCCAGCTCCTTACCGGTCAGGCCCGCCTGCTCCCGCAGCAGACGCAGGCGTTCTCCGAGTTCCTCACGACGTTCCTCGAAGCTGCTGCCCACACTTCTCATCGCCTCTGGTCAACTGATCGTCATATGCTCGCTGAGCGGAACGGCGTGGCTCCAGGCACGGAGCCGATGCGCACGGTACTGCTCGACCCTGGCGACGTCGGTCGTCACCTCGATGCCGGTCAGCGTGCCCGCTCCGAAGTGCATCAGTGCCAAGACCGCGTCGTCGAACAACCAGAAATCCTGTGCGGGCAGCCGCAGTCCTCGCGCCCGCTGAGCCGCGAGGACACGGATGTCCTCACCCGCCGCCTCGTTGTCCGGCGCCACCGCCATCTCGAAGCGCTGGTAGTCGGTCGGCGGATACGCCACGACGCGCACGCGTGCGAAGCTTCGGCCCTGTCGGGTCGACGCCGTGACCGACCGCAGCCACTCGGTCATCCAGGAACGATCCTCGCCGAGTTCGCCTGCGAGGAACCGTCGGTACGGCTCCGCCTCCGAGACCTCGCGGTACTCGGCCTGCGTTTCGAACCGCCAGGCAGATCGCGTGAAGCGGGCGAACAGCCTGGCGAGTTCAGCTCCGTCTAGGAGACGGCGCACGGTACTTCCTTCGAGGCGAATCCCAGCAACTCCGTCGGAATCTCGACTGCTCCCTCGTTGATCGGCAGGCCGCGTTCCCGCAAGACGCGCAGCGCCTCCGGGTCGACGACCCTGGTGCCCTGGACGACGTAGGTTCCGCGGTCGGTCAGGTACAGGTTCGGACAGTTTCCGGTCGTGGACGTGGTGCCCAGGAACGTCAACTCCACGATGACATCCTCCAAGTCGTGCAGGTTCTCATCGTATTCTCGCAGGCTTCCCCGGTTTGATCATCATTCTTCCGCACATGTTCGTCCGAACGAGTGACGGCTTCGAGCATGTTCTCGAATTTTCTTGCCATTTTCTCACTCGATTGGGGAAACTACCTACACAGAAGAAGGTGCCGCGATCGAGGGAACGGCCATGCTGAACCTGTCATCGACCTTGGTGTCACTGAGTGCCGCGCTGCTCATGGGCGGTCCGCTGGTGATCTTGAGCCTCTTCGCGCACCGCACTGCGACGCATCGGTCTCCCCGGCAGTCCGCCCCGGAACCGCCTCGCTGCGAGCCGACCCGGGCAGTCCGCCTCGGGACTTCGGCGTTCTCCACTCCGAGACGATCGCCCACCGCGAGCAGGAGCAGGAATGAACGGCATCGGCGCCCTCGATCAACGGCCCACCGGGCCTCGGCTTCTGCTCGTCCGCTATCTGCCGGGCCTCGTCGGTGAGACCGCGCGCCTGGTGCACGTCTGTCCCGCGCCGCAGACGGTCGAGAGCATCCCCGACGTGCTCACCGCCTACTGCTCGGAGCGATTCGAGCGCGAGGACGTGGAGCTGTTGGAGGGCATGAGCGGAATGCCGTGTACCTGGTGCCTGCTCCGGTCGCCGTGAGGACCGGGCGGTCGCCGAGCCGCCGCAGCGGCCGGGCGACCCCTACGACGCCGCCCCTGTCTGTCGTGACCCCGACCCGTCAGGCAGGGGCGGTACCCACTTCCGCCGCACCGGCGCCGCCGGCCTCGGCCGTCAGCGAGGCCAAGGCCGTGTGCGTCAGCACCCGGATGCCGGTCAGCAGCGCACGCTCGTCCAGGTCGAAGGAAGGCTGATGGAGATCACGCTGTCTGCCGGTCCCCGACCACACCCCGAGTCTGGCGAAGGCGCCGGGCACCTGCTCCAGGTACCAGCCGAAGTCCTCGCCGCCGGAGGACTGCTCGGTGTCCACGACGGCGTTCTCGCCGAGGGCCGCCGTGACGCCCGCCTGGATCAACGCCGTGCTCGCAGGCTCGTTCACCAGCGGCGGCACGCCGCGTTGATGCCACAGCTCGTAGGAGACGCCGGTCGGGGCCAGCAGCGCGGCCACCAGCTCCTTGATGAGCGGCTCGAGCTTGGCCCACGTCTCCCGGTCCCCGGTCCGCAGCGTGCCGCGCAGGACGCCGTCCTGCGGGATCGCGTTGGGCGCCTCGCCCGCATGCACCGCACCCCAGACCAGCACCGTCGAGGAACGCGGGTCGACCCGCCGGGACAGCAGCGTTGGCAGCCCGGTGATCACCGTGCCCATCGCGTGGACGAGGTCCCCGGTGAGGTGGGGGCGCGAGGTGTGCCCGCCCGGCGAGGTGAACCTGATCTCCATCAGATCACTGGCTGAGGTGATGGGTCCCACCCGCGTGCCCACCCTGCCGACCTCGAGGCGCGGATCGCAGTGCAGACCGAACACCCGGTCGACGCCGTCGAGACCGCCTGCGGCGATCACGTCCAGCGCACCGCGCATGACCTCCTCGGCGGGCTGGAAGAGCAGTCGGACCCGGCCGGGCAGCGACGGCGCGGCGGCCAGGGCCAGCGCCGTGCCCAGCAGTACGGTGGCGTGCGCGTCATGCCCGCAGGCGTGCGTGACGCCCGGCACGGTGGAGGCGTAGAGCGCCCCGGTCGACTCCGTCAGCGGCAGCGCGTCGATGTCCCCGCGCAGTGCCACGCAGCCGGGTCCCGAGCCGACGTCGCAGATCAGCCCCGTTCCACCGGGAAGCACCCTCGGCCGCAGACCTGCGGCGGTGAGCTGCTCGGACAGGTAGGCGGTGGTGCCGTACTCCTGGAGCGACAGCTCCGGGTGGGCGTGGAGATGCCTGCGCCACCGGAGGACGTCGGAGCCGTGCTCGGCGAGCCAGGCGTCCAGCCAGGACGGCCCGTGACCCGCGCCGATGTCCTCCACTCCCGCCATGGTCGGGGCTGCCACTCCCGCCGGGGCGGAAGGTACTGAGGTGACATCGCCGAGTAGCGCCTTGGCGCCGCTCACCCCTGCAGGCAGGGCAGAGGCGAACTCGGGGTCCGAGTCGACGTCGGTATGGATCTGAGTGTCGTAGCGCGAGTCCAACACGGTCATGCCGCACCTCCTGTCGCGGCGGACTTTCCACTAGTGGCGAGCCTGCGAGCCGCGCCCGCAAGTAATTCGGCCCGCAATCCCTCGTTCGTGGCGGCGGAGACCACCGTCCACGCCATGGCCGTGGCACCGTCGAGGACGGCGCGATCGGCCGATTCGGTGCTGCACGCCGCCGCGAACTCCGGCTGGTGTGGCACCGCGTCACCGCAGTCGATCGAGATCGTGGGATGGATTCCCGGGATCAGGCGGGTGACGTTACCCATGTCGGTGCTGCCGACGACCCTGCTCGCCTCTTCATCCCGACCATCGGGAGTACGACCGAGTTTCACGATCGCCTCGCGGTAGGCCTCCACGAGGCGGGGCTCGGCACGCAGCTCGGCGTAGTCCGGGGAGATCGCGGCGGCCTCCCAGTCGGCACCGGTGGCGACGGCTCCCGCTTCGAGACAACACCGGATCCGGTGTTCGAGTCGACGGAGCGAGTCGATCTCGGCAGCGCGTAGGTTGAACATCGCCGAGGTGTGCGCGGGCACGATGTTGGGCGCGGCCCCGCCATGAGTCACGATACCGTGCACCTGCTGGCCCGGTTCGAAGTGCTGTCGCGCCAGCCCGATGGCCACCTGCGCGACGGTCAGCGCGTCGGCGGCGTTCACTCCCAGCTCAGGGGCGGCTGCGGCGTGTGACGCCCGCCCCCGGTAATGCACTTCGAGGTCGGCGATCGCCTTCGATCGAGGCTCGCACATCTCGTACGGCGAGGGGTGCACCATCATCGCCATCGCGGCGCCGTCGAAGACACCCCGTTCGAGCAGCAGGACCTTTCCGCCGCCCACCTCCTCGGCGGGCGTGCCGATCAGCCGTACGGTGATGCCCAGTTCGTCCGCGACGGCGCTCAACGCCAGGGCCGCCCCGACCGAGGCGGCGGCGATGATGTTGTGTCCGCACGCGTGGCCGATCTCGGGAAGCGCGTCGTACTCGGCGCAGACGGCGACGACCAGCTCTCCCCCGCCCGCCGTGCCGACCATCGCGGTGTCGAGTCCGCCGACGCCCCGCTCCACCTCGAAGCCGTGGTCCGCGACCAGCTCGGCGACGGCAGCCATGCTCTGATGCTCGGCGAAGGCGAGCTCGGGATGGGCGTGAATCCGATGGGAGAGGTCGATCAGCTCCTCGGCATGCCGTACGACCGTCTCAGCGCAGATGTCCCGGAGCGAGGGCTCGCGATCGGGTGTCATGCCAACCCATCTTGCCCCATCACCGCCCTCGTATCGCCCGAACGGAGGTACCCATACCGACCGACGGTGGGATTCCTGCGGCAGGTGGGGCTGATGATACTGCTGGGACGAAGTCTCGCGACGTCACGACCGACCGAGCACGGGTCGCCCCGAGGCGGCTCCCAGCGCAGGGGACGGCGTGGTGCGGGTGGTGCTTCGGCGACCACGACCGGCCGCTGCCGGCAGGCATGGAGGACAGGCGCCGGGCTCGGCAGGCGACCACGGCCGGTGGAGAACCGGATCTTCGCGACCGGCGGGGCGAATCTACCTCGACGAAGGACAGAACCGGGACGGGGCGTCCCCCGTGCTCACCACGAGCACCGGGGACGCCCCGTCCGTCTGCCGCCGCCCACGCTGCGGCCGGACCTTCTAGTCGGTGGAGTTCGACTCAGAAGCGCAGGTCGGTCAGGTACTGATAGCCCACCCGCGCCGTCTCCAACGGATCGGTCGGGTTGTCGTGCTCGACCACGTACTCCCGGACCCCGGTGAGCCAGGTCTTGCGGAAGATCTTCCCGAAGTCCACCGTCCCGGTTCCGAGGTCGGCCCACGTGCCGTCCTCGGCACGGTCCTTGACGTGGAACTGCTTCACGCGACCGAAGTTCTTCCACACGAACGCGCTGGGGTCGACCTCGGCGTCGATCACCCAGAACAGGTCCAGCTCGAGGTAGACGTTCCAGGACCGGGCCTGCCGGGTGATGATGTCGATCGGCCGCTGCCTGCCCTGCACCGGCTCGAACTCGTGGGCGTGATTGTGGTAACCGAACTGGAGGCCCGCCCGCCTGGCCTGCTCCCCGGCGTCGTCGAGCTGCCTGGCGAAGTCCCGCCACTCCTGCGCGGTCTCGAAGTCCGCGTACGGCACGGCCAGGTACTGCTGGCCGAGAATGCGCGCGTCCTCCAGCGTCTTGCCGAAGTCACCGTCGATCCCCGAGTGGCTGGAGGTCGCCCGCAGGCCGAAGCGGTCGAGCAGCGCCCGGAACTCGGTCGCCGTGCGGCCGTAGGTGCCTGCCAGCTCCACCTTGCGGTAGCCGATGGCCGCCAGTTCCCGCAGGGTGCCCTCGGTGTCCTCCTCTAACAGCGACCGCAGCGTGTAGAGCTGGATGCTGATGGCGTCCTTGGGCACTCGGAGCCGCCCCAGCGCCGCCGTGCTCGCGGACGCGGCGTCGGCCGTCGTGCTCGCCGCAGCGGTGCCGCCCAGTGCGACCGCGGCGCCGAGGCCGAGCGCGGCACCCGCCGCGCCTCGGAGCATCGACCGTCTGGTGAACGAACCGTCGTGTGTCATCGTTGACCTTCCCTCATCACGATCCCCCGACCCCCGGGTCTGTGGTGTGTTCAGCTCTTGGAGCTGAACGCGGCGTCGAAGGCGGCGTTCGGCTTGTCGAAGAGCAGCCCCTTGATGAAGCCGACCGCCTCGGCGGCGCCGCGAAGCCGGTCCATGCCCGCGTCCTCCCACTCCACCGAGATCGGTCCCTGGTAGCCGATGTGGTTGAGGGCGCGGAAGGACTCCTCCCAGTTCACGTCGCCGTGACCGGTGGAGACGAAGTCCCAGCCCCGGCGGGCATGCGCCCAGGCCAGGTGAGAGCCGAGCCTGCCGTTGCGACCGTCGAACCGCTTCTTCGTGTCCTTGCAGTCCACGTGGTAGATGCGGTCCGCGAAGTCGAGGATGAAGCCCACGGGGTCCAGGTCCTGCCACACGAAGTGCGAGGGGTCCCAGTTCAGGCCGAAGGCCGGTCGCCTGCCGATCGCCTCCAGCGTGCGCTCGGTAGTCCAGTAGTCGTAGGCGATCTCCGAGGGATGGACCTCGTGGGCGAAGCGGACGCCGACCTCGTCGAAGACGTCGAGGATCGGGTTCCACCGGTCGGCGAAGTCCTGGTAGCCGTCGTCGATGACCTCCTGCGACACCGGCGGAAACATCGCGACGTACTTCCAGATCTTCGATCCGGTGAAGCCGACGACCGTGTCCACGCCGAGCTTCGCCGCCGCCCGCGCCGTGTCGGCCATCTCGGCGGCGGCCCGCTGCCGGACGCCTTCCGGCTCGCCGTCGCCCCAGATCCTGGCGGGCAGGATGTTCTGATGGCGGTGGTCGATCGGGTCGTCGCACACGGCCTGGCCGACGAGGTGGTTCGAAATCGTCCAGACCTTCAGGCCGTGCCGGGCCAGGATGTCGAGTCTGCCCTGGACGTAGTCGTCCTCCGCGAGGGCACGATCCACCTCGAAGTGGTCGCCGGAGCAGGCGATCTCCAGGCCGTCGTATCCCCATTCGGACGCGAGTCGACAGACCTCCTCGAACGGGAGGTCGGCCCACTGTCCGGTGAACAGCGTGATGGGTCGGGTCATCGCGGATTCCCTTCGGTGTGTCGTCACCAGGTGTCGGTTGTGTCGGGTGTGGTGGGGCGGCGGGCCTCCCGCCGGGCGCTCAGCCGCCGCGCGCCTTCTTCCTGATCCGTCGGCCGTAGAAGACGAGGGCGAACAGTGCCGCGGCGACGAGCAGGGCGATCACCTGTCCGCCCGCCTCACCGCTGAACAGCGAGCCGTCGCTCCCGGTCCCGTCGCCGGGCGCCGAGGTCTCCGTTGCGGGCGCCGTCGTGTCTTCAGCGCCCGAGGCGTGCAGCACCGGCGTGCCTGCGACGGGAGATGCCGCAGGTCCTGCGGGCGTCGCCGATCCGACGGCGGCCGTCGCGACACCGACCGGGATTAACATGAGCAGCAGCCACAGGGCGGCGGCCAGCAGGGATCGAGGCGCTGTGCGCATCGCGTCCTCCTGTCTTCGAGTCCAAGCAGGGCATCTCGACACACCGAATGAGAGATCCGACGGTGTCGAGTCTGCCCGGCCCCACGGCTCATGGTCATCCGACTTCGGGTTTGATCTGCGAGCTGTCGACGAGCGGTCAGGACACCTGCCCGTCCAGCCCCTGCAGCCGCAGCAGCAGATCGCGGACGTCCGTCGCGGCCAGCCGCCCGTCTCGTTCCACCTGCTGCGGGACCTGCTGGTCCGAGCAGAGCAGCACCGGACCGTCCTGTGGGGAGTCCGGAAGTCGCCCATGCGATCCGCGTACCGGCGACGGGTCGAGCGGAACCACGTTCATCGCGTACCGCAGGCCGACCTTCTTGCGTACCAGGTTCGTCGCCGCCTTGGCCTTGACCATCGGGTCCGCCGGGTCGAAGAACAGCTCCGCCGGGTCGTAGCCGGGCTTGCGGTGGATCTCGACGCCCTTGGCGAAGTCGGGCGCGGAGGCATCGTCCAGCCAGTAGTAGTAGGTGAACCAGGCACGCGGCTCGGCCACCGCGACGAGTTCCCCGGCGCGCTCGTGGTCGATGCCGTAGCGGGCCTGCTGTTCCCGGTCGAGGACCTCGTCGACGCCGGGCAGTCCCGCGACGATGTCCCGCACCCTGGGCAGGTCGGCCGGGTCGGCGACGTAGACGTGGGCGACCTGGTGGTCGGCCACGGCGAAGGCCCTGGAGGCCCAGGGGTCGAGGTACTCCATGCCCGCCTGGCGGTAGACCTCCAGCAGTCCCTCGCGACGCAGCGCGCGGTTGACGTCCACCGGCTGGTCCGCCGAGGTGATGCCGTACTCGCTCAACGCCACGACGGAGGCCTGCTGCCTGCGCGCCTCCAGCAGCAGCGGCGCCAGCTCGGCGTCCACGGCGCGGGCGGCGGCGATTGCCTGCGGCGAGTCGGGTCCGAACCGCTGAAGGTCGTAGTCGAGGTGCGGCACGTAGACCATCAACAGCTCGGGCCGGTGTCGTTCCAGGACGCGGGTCGCCGCCTGGGCGATCCATCGACTGGAGGCGATCGACGCCGTCGGGCCCCAATACTGGAAGAGCGGGAACTCGCCGAGCTCGGTGGTGAGCTCGTCGTGGAGCGTCACGGGGCGCGTGTAGCAGTCGGGCGACTTGCGGCCGTCGGCGTGGTAGATCGGCCGGGGCGTGACCAGCATGTCCGTGGAGGCGCCCATCGCGTACCACCAGCAGATGTTGGCGGCCCGATAGCCGGGGTGGGCCGCGCGGGCGGTCTCCCACACCTTCTCGCCCTGGACCAGCCGATTGTGCTGCCGCCACAGGTAGACCTCGCCGAGGTCCCGGAAGTACCAGCCGTTGCCGACGATGCCGTGCTGCGCGGGCATCCGGCCCGTGAGGAACGTCGACTGGACGCTGCAGGTGACTGCGGGCAGCACGGTGCCGAGTTCGGCCTGCCAGCCCGTCTTGCCGAGCGCGGCCAGGTTGGGCATGTGCGCCAGCAGCCGGGGGGTCATCCCGACCACGTCGAGCAGCACCAGTGGCTTCATCCTCGTACCTCCTCCACGTCGCTGATCAGGTTCTCGGCCGCCCAGGTGAGCTCGGCGGCGATGCCGTCGACGAGTTCCGCGTCGGAGCGTGGCGTCGTCTCCGTCGTCTCGGCCGCCGCCTGACTGGTGCCTGCTCTGGGCAGCACGCTCCAGGTGTAGGTCTCCACCTCCACGTGCGGCCGGAACTCCTGAGCGTGTCGCAGTGCCGTCACCGCCTCCCGCAGCACCCAGGTCGTCGAGCGCAGCGGCGCGACGGGCTGGGCGTGCAGCGGGACGTGGAAGTGCACCCGCCACGGCCCGAGACCGGGCAGTTCGCTCGCCGCCTGCGGCAGGTCGTCGACGGCGCGGATCTGCTGGTCCGAACCGAGTTCTCGCACCTGATGCAGGTAACGCGGCTCGTCGAAGTGGGCCAGCGCCGCCTTGGTCGCGGGGCTCTGGGGACGGTCGACCTGGAGGGCGGCCGAGGCCTGCACCTTCACCACCTCGAGTCCGGCCGCCTTGATCGAGGCGATGGTCTCGGTCGGGTCGGCGAAGGACACCGCGAGATGACAGGTGTCCAGGCAGAGCCCGATGTAGGCCGGGTCGACGCGACCGGACAGCCAGCCCACGGCGTCGGCGACCGTGTCCAGCACGCAGCCAGGCTCCGGTTCGACGGCCAGTCGGATCGGGCGGCCGATCCGACGATGCAGCTCGCGCAGGCCCAGGGTCAGCTCGTCGATGGCGCCCAGCGCGAGCATCTCGTCGGCGATGCTCCACGGCAGGCGCCAGCCCAGCGGCAGCGTGGAGATGCTGCCGTGGTCGGCGTCGGCGGGCAGCAGATCGGCGAGGACGGTCGCACAGTCCAGCGTGTACTTGAGTCGGGAACGCTCCGTCCACCTCGGCTGATAGACCGCGTGCTTCACCACCTGCTGGTGGAAACCGCCGTAGGGGAAGGCGTTGAGGGTGTGCACCTCCAGGCCCCTGGCCCGCAGTTCCGAGGCGAGCCTGGCGCGCGCGTCGGCGTCCTCGGCCAGACCGGCGGCCACGTCGGCGGCCAGCCACAGTCCGACGCCGAGCCGATCGGCGCCCAGCCTGCGGCGCACCGGCTCGGCGTAGTCGTCGAGCTGGGCGAGGATGCCCGACAGGTCCTCCGCCGGGTGCACGTTGGTGCAGTAGGAGAGCGTCATCTCGCACCGCCTGAATCGGCGCCTTCCGCCGGACTCGGGCGGACAGCAGACCCTGCCGGACTCGGGCGGACAGCAGACCCCGCCGTCCCGCCGAACGTGGCCGGGTCAGGACAGGCGCCGCGCAGCACGGAGTTGCCCTCGAAGGTCCCCGACGCCGTGTCCGCCGACGCACCGAAGCCGGGCAGTTCGGACAGCTCTAACCTGCCGCTCTGCCCGTAGAACTGCACCGGGTTGTGCCACAGGACGGTGTCCACCTGGTCTTCGGAGAAGCCTGCGGCGAGCATCGCCTGGCCGGTCTTGTACGTCTTCAGCGGATCGGATCGGCCCCAGTCGGCGGCCGAGTTCACCAGGACTCGCTCGGTGCCGTACTCCTTGAGCAGCGCGACCATCCGGTGCTCGTCCATCTTGGTGTCCGGATAGATCGAGAAGCCCATCCAGCAGCCCGCGTCGAGGACGGCTTCGATGGTGACCTCGTTGAGGTGATCGACCAGGACGTGCTCCGCGGGCAGCCCGGACTCGGCCACCACGTCCAGCGTCCGCCGGGTCCCCTTGAGCTTGTCCCGGTGCGGGGTGTGCACCATCACGGGCAGCTCGTGTTCGCCGGCGAGTTCGAGCTGCCGGGCGAAGACCCGGTCCTCCTCGGGAGTCATCGAGTCGTAGCCGACCTCGCCGACCGCGACCACGCCGTCCTTGGCCAGATACCGAGGCAGGACGTCGAGCACGTCGACGCAGCGCGGATCGTTGGCCTCCTTCGGATTGAGCGCGATCGTGCAGTGATGGCGGATGCCGAACTGCGCGGCGCGGAATCGCTCCCAGCCGATCAGCGCGTCGAAGTAGTCGGTGAAGGAGGCGACGCTGGTCCTGGGCTGGCCGAGCCAGAACGCCGGTTCCACCAGGGCACGGACGCCTGCGGCGTACATCGCCTCGTAGTCGTCGGTGGTGCGCGAGGTCATGTGGATGTGCGGGTCGAAGATGCGCATCAGTGCTGCCTCCCCTGGTCCTGCGTCGGCTCGCTCGGCTGGTCGGTGTGGGGACCGCTCGGCCGGTCGGCGGGCCCGGGTCCGGGTCCGCCGATCAGGTCCAGTGCGTCGGCGGGCACCTCGCGGCCCGCCGCGCGACGCTCGGCCGCGTAGTCCTCGATCATGCGCAGCAGTTCGGCGTCGGTTCGCTCGGCCAGCGCGGCGACCGCCGCCAGAGGAACCCCGGTGAACAGGCACTTCAGCACGCCGTGCCGCCAGGTGTGCGCATCGAGATGTCGGCCTGCGAACGGGCCCATCGCGGCGGCGACCAGCCGGACGTCGTTGGCCCGGAGTGCATCGCGGACCAGGATCAGCGCAGCGTCGACGAGCCGGTCCCGCTCCTCGCCGGGCTCCTGGACGGAGGTGAGGACGTCCAGGCCGCGCAGGACGCCTCGGCGTTCGGCGTCGTCGCCGTAGCGGTAGAGGTCCGCGATCTCGGTGGCCAGCCGCGTCGGCGAGCAGACCGAGGCGAGGACGCCGAGCAGGCCGATGCGGGTCAGATCGTCCTCGGTCCCGTGCACGAGACCCTGCGGGTCGGAGTCCGGCCGCAGCACCGCCCGGCCGACCTTGCGCCCCACCGCGGGGAACAAGGTGCGGATGGCGGCGGGATCGGTGGTGATCCGCTGGGCGGCCTCGGCCTCCCACGGTGTCAACGAGTGGGTCTGATGCTCGCTCACCTGCTGCCTCCCGAACTCCGAGGGTGCGCCGTCTGTTGGGGCGTCGAGTCCGCCGATGCGGTGATGCTCGACCGGGCCGAGGCGATGGCGCTCGGCCCGGTCGAGGACAGGGGAGCCGCCGGGGCCGTCACGACAGCGGAAGTCCGGGCCGTGGTCCCGGCAGCGCGAGCCTGTGTCATGGTCCCGGACCGCGCGGCGGGGACGTCGTGCGCGGCCGATGCGGCCTGCGCGCCCGTCTCGGCCGTCGCCTGGCCCCGCCGACCGGCGGGCAGCGCGGCCCGCAGCGCGGCCAGCGAACGCCGGGCGACGGTGGGCGCGGCATGACTGTGCCTGGGCAGCTCGACGGCGGCCAGGCCTCGATAGTCGATCTCGTGCAGGGCGGCCAGCGTCGCGGCCAGGTCGAGTTCGCCCGTGCCGAACTCCAGGTGCTCGTGGACGCCCGGCATCATGTCGTCGAGCTGAACGTTCACCAGCAGCCCGCCCGCCAGCCGGATGCACTCGGCGGCATCGACCGGTTCCACGGCGACACAGTGCCCGACGTCGAGCGTCAGCCGCAGCGAGTCCGGCTCGCCGAGGTCGGCGCGCAGCGTCAACGCCTGATCGAGGCGCTCGATGACATGACCGGGCTCCGGCTCCAGGCCCAGCGGCACTCCGACACGGTCGGCCTCCGCCAGCACCGGTTCGAGTCCCTGCCTCAGACGTCGCCAGGTCAGCTCGGCACCGCTGCCGTCCTCGTCGACGCCCGACCAGCAGGAGACGCAGTCCGCGCCGAGGTCGGCGGCCACCCGCAGTGCCCTGGTGAGGAAGTCGATCCGGGGGGCCTGGTCGTCGCAGACGAGCGTCGGATGGTGCTTGCGTGTCGGATCCAGCAGATATCGGGCGCCGGTCTCCACCACGACGCGCAGTCCGAGCTCGGCCAGCCGAGTCGCCACCCGGTCGGTCTCGTCCCGCAGATCGGCGGCGAAGGGGTCGAGATGGGCGTGGTCGAGGGTGAGGGCGACTCCGGTGTAACCGAGGTCGGCGATCACGGCCAGTGCGTCGAGCAGCCGATGGTTGGCGAAGCCGTTGGTGCCGTAGCCGAGGTCGAAGCCCGGCCCGGTCGGTCCCGAGTCGGGCCGGGACGTCGCGGCGGCGTGGGTCGTCACATCGGTCATCCCCGCGTCCCTCCCCGAATTCCGTGCCAACCGGTCGGTACGGCGGCGACGGTCCCCGTCCGCCGTCGCCCGTTCCGCACGGCCGCCGTCACGTGGGGCTCACCTTGCGGGCCAGCGCCCGCGCGGCGGGGAGCACGCCGACGATCAACGCGGCGGCCTTCGCCGCACCGCGCCGCGCCGCGATGCCCGCCTGCAACGGCACCATCCCGTGGATGCCCGCGACGGTGGCGGCCCGGACCCGTTCGGCGGAGGGAGTCCGCGCGGCGGCGAGCTGTGCCCGGCCGACGAGGCGTCCATAGCCGACGCCTGCGGCAGCGCCGAGCACTCGATGCAGCGGAGACTTCGCCGGGCCCAGCACCGTGGCCGAGGCGGCGACGCCGGTCGCGGCCAGTGCGGCCCTGGCGGTGCTTGTCGAACCGCCGTGCACCTCACCCGCCGACAACGCGGTGATCCCCGCAGCGTGACAGGCCATCGCCCCCGCCGCCGGGAGCGCGCCTCGCAGGTTGCCGGGGGCCGCGCCCAACAGGACGTCGAGTCCTCGACACAACGCCATGCCCAGCGGCGCCGCCGAGGTCGGCTTCAGCACGGTGTCGTACGCCCAGATCGCCGAGGAGAGCGCGACCGCCACCCGCGCGCTGTCCCGCCCGCCCGCCAGTGCCGACAGACCGATTCCGGTACCGGCCAGGCCCGCGGCGACGGCCAGGGCGCCCGACGGGGAGATCCGTCCGGAGGGGATGGGCCGCTCCGGTCGCTCCACGGCGTCCAGTTCGCGATCCGCCCAGTCGTTGAGGGCCATCCCCGACCAGTACAGGGCGACCGACGCCAGCGGCAGCAGCAGCCGACGACCGCGCAGCGGCGTCCCGGAGGCCGCCGCGCCCGCGATGGTGTCGCCGAGCACGGACAGCCCGGCGGGCGCCCGCACCAGTTCGACGAGCGTCTTGGTCCGGTCGGCGACGCTCATGCCTGCGCCCCGGCCTCGGGATTCGCTGAGCCTGTCGCGGAACCGGGCAGGCCGTCGGCGTCGCCTGTCAGGCTCACCCGCAGCTCGTCGACCCAGTGCGCCAGTTCCCTGGTCTGCTCGGCGAACCGGTGCTCGTCGCTACCCAGCGGGTCCTTGAAGAAGAAGGCCAGCGCGCCCAGCGGCCCCGACCGGCCCGCCGCATGGGCGGCCGAGGTCAGGCGGGCCAGGTCGAGGACCAGCGGTGCGGCCAGGGAGGAGTCGTAGCCGGTCCAGGTGAACTGCAAGGTCATCCTGGCGCCGAGGAAGCCCTCGAAGGAGACGTGATCCCAGGCCGTCTTGACGTCGCCCATGTCGGGGACGTTGTCGATGTGCAGCGGCGCCGTGACGTCGGAGCCCAGGAGTGCGGCGAGCCCGCGTGCCTTGGACTCGAGCTTGCTGGCGGCGAACTCTGGATCGCCGAGGGTCGCGCCGTCGCCGCCGCCCAGCAGATTGGTGCCCGCCCAGGAGCGGACCTTCAGCGCCCTGGCGGTGAACATCGGGGCGAGGACGGTGCGCAGCAGCGTCTCGCCGGTCTTGCCGTCGCGTCCCGCGTAGGGCAGGCCCTTGAGGTCGGCCAGCTCACGCAGCGCGGGCAGGGTGATCCCCGTGGAGGGGGTGAAGTCGACATAGGGGCAGCCCGCGCGCAGTGCCGCGTACGCGGCCAGCGAACTGGGCGGCAGCACCGTCCGCGTCGGGTCGGCCAGTGCCTGTTCGAGCGCGGCGAGGTCCTGGTGTTCCGCGACCAGCGGAACCGGCGGCTCGGTGGAGGCGAGGTTGACGACGACCACCCGGCGTAGACCGTGCCGTTCCCGGAAGGAGACGAGGTCGCCGATGAGCGTCTCGGCCGCCTCGGCCTGCGAGCCCGTGTGCAGGGTGGGGTGATAGCCGCAGCGGATGTCGGAGTCGACGACCCGCAGTCCCTCGGCGATGCCGCGCAGCACCGAGGCAGGCACGAGACCTGCCGCGCTGAGCTGCTCGGCGCGCTTGTCCAGGGCGGTGTCGACGATGTCGTGGCCGCCGATCACCAGTTCATCCCAGGCAGGCAGCGGAGCGACGTCGAAGGGAGCGCGCTCGGTGACGCACCCGATCGGCTCGACCAGGCCTGCGCGTAGGGCCAGCAGACCGCTGATCACGGTGGTGGCCACCGACCCTCGGGCTCCGATCAGCCAGAGACCGGTCGGCCCCACACCATGGGGACTGTTCATGTCGTGTGCCACCTTTCTTCCCCCTCACGTGCCCCGCCGTCGGGTCGCACGTCGGACTGCCGGGCGGGAGCACGCCCCGAGGAGAACTCGGGACGCGCCCCGCCCGACAGCGAACGGTGCGCCTGCTCACCGCAGGCCGTGACCCGCGGTGAACAGGCAGTTCCTCACTCGGCGTTGACCGACTTCGTCAGCACCGCGACGCCCTCGATCGAGGCGATCACGGCCTCGGCGTCGCGGACCAGCACCGTGCGGACGTCGGCGTCGGTGACCAGCGTGGTGTCCCCGGCCAGTGCGGCGAAGGACGCCAGGCCCTCGATCGCCCCCAGGTCGTCCCCGGTCGCCTCGGCCAACCGGGCAGCGGCGAGCTGCTCGGTCAGATCCCGATGCGCGTACAGGGACAGCCTGTTGGTGGCGCGGAACCGGTCGACGAGCTGACCGATGTCGCGCAGCGAGGTGGTGGTGGCGAAGGTGACCGACTGCTCGGCCGTGTTGCCCGCCCGGTCGACGGCGCTCACCGAGATGTCGTGAGTGCCGAAGGGAAGCTGGTAGAGCGGGACGAGCCTGCCGGAGCGGATCTCCTCACCGTTGAGGGTGCCGATGACCGAGTCCACTCCGGAGGTCGAGTCGTCGACCTCCCAGGACACGAACAGGTCCGTGGCATCGCCGTAGACCCTGCCCTCGGCGACCCCGGCCAGCAGCAGCGTCGGAGCGGTCGCGTCCAGCAGCACGGTGGCCGCCTTCTCCGCCTCGACGTTGCCCGCCGTGTCGACGGCGCGGTAGAGCAGCGTGTGCTCACCATCGCCGCTGATCTGCACGGCGGACTCGTACTCGGTCCACTCCCCGTCGTTCAGGCTCCATTCGAGCCGGGCGACGCCGGAGGCCTCGTCGGACGCGGACAGCTCGACGGCGACGTCACCGTCGTGCCAGCCGTTCTCGTTCGGCGCATCGGCCAGGACCGCTTCGGTCAGCGGCTCGGTCGCGTCGATCCGCAGCTCCGTGGACTGCGTCTCCTCCACGTTGCCCGCGACGTCGGTGGAGCGGTACTCCACCGTGTGGATGCCGTCCCCGGCAACCGCGAACGGCTCCGAGTACTCGGTCCACTCGCCCTCGTCGATCCGGTATTCGGTGCTCGCCACTCCGCTGCCCTCGTCGGCGGCCGACAGGCTCACCGACAGGGGCGTGGAGGTGAACCAGCCCTCGGCACCGTCGGCCTCGGCCGGGTCGGTGCTCAGGGTGGTGACGGGGGCGGCCTCGTCCGCGATGTCGGCGACCTGGATGTCGCGGAAGTAGACGTCGTCGCCGTCGCCGTGGTTCTGGATGCCGACGTATCCGTTGGTGAGGTCGCGGTTCTCGTCGGTGCTGACGAAGTCGTTGATCAGCACGTCGTTGAGGTAGACCTTGATGGTCTGGCCCTCGACCACGATCTCGTAGGAGTTCCACTCGCCGGGCGGGTTGAGCGCGGCGTCGCGGGCCTCGAGGTCGGCGCCCTGGAACGTGTAGATCGCACCGGTCGTGCGGTCGTCGGCGTCCGTCGCGTCGATCTGAATCTCGTAGCCCTCGTCGACGGCCACCCACGGGTCGTCACCGGGGTCCGGGAATCCGACGAAGACGCCCGAGTTGTCGTCGCCCGTCATCATCCAGTCGGCCTTGAAACTGTAGGAGCCCAGCTCCTCGCCGTGCCAGAGCAGGCCCATGCCGCCGGTCGAGAGGATGGTGCAGTCGTCCTGCAGGACGAACTCACCCGGTCCGGCCTGGTTCCAGCCGTCCAGCGACGCCTGCGTGCCGTCGAAGAGACTGCGGTAGCCCTCCTCAGGGGTGCCCGGCTCACAGCCCGGCTCGCCGGGATCGTTGCCGCCCGGCTCGGTCACACCCGGACCGTCGAAGCGGATGACGTCCAGGTCGAACAGGGCGCCTTCGCCCCCGACGAACACGAAGAACAGCTCGTGCGAGCCGCCAGGGTCGGTGACCGGCGTCGGGTCGATGTCGACGTGGGTGTTCCAGTCGCCGGTGTTGGCGACCTCGACCGTCTGGAGCAGCTCGCCGTCCGGTGCGCCGGAGCGGACCTCGATGGACCCGCCCGAACCGCCGGAGGCGACGCGGTAACCGATGCCGTCGACACCGTGCAGGTTCACCGGGTCGAAGGAGATCCAGTCACCGTTCTCGATGTTGCCGACCTGGCCGCCGCCCGAGGCGCCCGCGTGGGAGTCGATGACGTCGACGCCCTCGCTGTTGTGGAAGAACTCCGCCTCCTTCGACTTCGTGTGCAGGATGTTCTGGTCGGAGCCCTCCAGCGCGGGCACGCCCTCGGCGCCGTCATCCACGTAGCTGGCGTCGATGACGCCGAAGATGTTGGCGTCCGCACCATGTCCGTCGTCGGCGACGGTGGTGATGGTGCCCTCACAACCGGTCTCCCGGCTGAGCGGGTGGCCGTGGTTGTCATGGCCGAGGACGTACTCGACGACGACGCGCGAGCAGTCGATCTCGCTGTCCTCGGGGTCGGTCACCGTCACCTGGAAGGGAACCTGGTCGCCGAAGGCGAAGACGCCGCCGTCGACGGGGAACTCCAGCTCCACGGTCGGTGCCGTGTTGCCCGCCGTGATGGTCACCGTCGCCGCGCCGGTCAGGCCGTCGGTGTCGGTCACCGCCAGTCGAGCCTGGAACTGGCCTGCCTCGGTGTAGGTGTGGCTGACCGGACCGGCCTCGGTGGAGTCAGTCGTGCCGTCGCCGTCGAAGTCCCACTCGTAGGTGAGCTCCTGGTCGTCCGGGTCGACGGTGCCGGTCGGGTCGAACTCCACGGTGAGCGGAGCCGGACCGTTGGTGACGTCGGCCGACAGCGCGACGCTCGGCGTCCGGCCGCCCTGGGTGTAGTCGATCCGGTAGACCGCCGAGTCCGGGGCCCCGCCGAAGTAGCCGCTGCCGTAGTCCAGCACGTACAGCGATCCGTCCGGGCCGAACTCGATGTTCATCGGCCTGGTCAGTTCCATCGAGTCGAAGAACGGGGCGATCGTGCCCGGTTCGCCGTTCTCGCCGACGTCGATGGTCTTGATCCAGCCCCGGTCCCACTCGTAGGCGAAGTTCTTGCCGTCGTAGTACTCCGGGAACTTCGTGTCGACGTCCAGCTCAGGGTCGAACCGGTAGACCGGGCCGCCCATCGGGGACTCGCCGCCGTTGCCGAACTCCGGAACCGAGTTGCCGTCGTAGGGAATCCACGCCGGGTCGGCGGGCGGCAGCTCGGTCAGCCCGGTGTTGTTCGGGCTGGTGTTCTGCGGTGCCGCGCAGTCGAAGGCCTCGCCCGAGGTGCTGGAGGCGAAGTCGTAGTCGATGAACGGCTCGTTGTCGCCGACACAGTAAGGCCAGCCGAGGTTGCTCGGCTCGGTGATCAGGTTGAACTCGACCGTGCCTGCCGGGCCTCGGTTCGGGTTCGCCGAACCGGCGTCCGGTCCGTACTCGCCGAGGTAGATCCAGTCGGTGACCGGGTCGACGGCGAACCGGAACGGGTTGCGCAGGCCCATCGCGTAGACCTCGGGACGGGTCAGCTCGGTGCCTTCCGGGAAGAGGTTGCCCTCCGGGATGGTGTACGAGCCGTCCTCCTCCACCGTGATCCGCAGGACCTTGCCCCGCAGGTCGTTGGTGTTGGCGGAGCTGCGCTGCGCGTCGAAGGCCGGGTTGCGGTCGGCCCGCTCGTCGATCGGCGTGTAGCCGGAGGACTCGAACGGGTTGGTGTCGTCGCCGGTGGACAGCAGCAGGTTGCCCTGGCTGTCAAAGTCGATCTCACCGCCCGCGTGGCAGCAGATGCCCCGGTCCGCGGGGACCTGGAGGATCTCCTGCTCACTGTCGATGTCCAGCGTGCCGTCGTCGAGGAGCTTGAACCGGGAGAGTTGGTTGTGACCCTCGAACGGTGCGAAGTCCTCGGCCGTGCCCGTCAGAGGCGCATCGCCGGTCGGGGTGTCCAGAACCGGTGCGTAGTACAGGTACACCCACTGGTTCTCTTCGAAGTTCGGGTCGATCGCGACGCCTTGGAGGCCGTCCTCGTCGTTGTTGTAGACGGGGATCTGGCCTGCCAGCGTGGTGGTGGCCTCCGGCGTCGTCAGGAAGATCTCGCCGTACCGCGAGGTGTGCAGCACGCGCCGGTCGGGGAGCACCGCGAGTCCGATGGGCTCACCGGTGACGCCGTCGCCCTGGGCCAGGGTGATCTGGTCGAAGTCCTCGTCGGCCGGGGCCTCGGGGTCGGGGTCGTGGCCGCCGTGGTCACCGCCGCAGTTCGCGTCCACCGCGCCTGCCGCGCTCTGGATGCCGCCCGCGAGGTGCTGGCGGAACTCCGGCTCCGAGAAGGACTCGATGGTGTGGCCGCCGCCGGTGTACCAGGACCGGCCGCCGTCGATCTCGTGGCACCAGGCGATCGGGTGATCGCCCATCGCGCCCGAGCCTGCGTCGTACGAGGACTCGTCCAGCGCGGCGAGGACGTGGACGTCCTCCCGAGGATTCTCCTGGTAGTTGTACCACTCGTCGGTGCGCACCCACTCCTCCGGCAGATGTGCGCTGGACGGGTGGTCGTGGTCCTCGACGTGAACCGTGGCCTCTTGGATGTGCGGGTGAGAGTCGAAGTAGGCACCCACCAGGTCGCCGTACCAGGGCCAGTCGTACTCGGTGTCCGAGGCCGCGTGGACGCCCGCGTAACCGCCGCCGCCCTGGATGTAGCGCTCGAAGGCGCCCTGCTGCTCGTCGTTAAGCACGTCCCCGGTGGTCGACAGCCAGACGACGACCTCGTACTGGGCGAGGTTGTCGTCGGTGAAGTCCTCGGCGTCCTCCGTCGCGGTGACGGTGAAGCCGTGCTCCTCGCCGAGCTCCTCGATCGCCGCGATGCCCGCCGGGATCGAGTCGTGCCGGAACCCGGCGGTCTTGGAGAAGACGAGCGCGTCGAACTCCTGGTCACCGCCGTGGTCCGGCGGGTGATCGTGATCGTCGCCTGGATCGTGTCCCTCGTGGGCGGCCTCCGGTGCCTGCGAGATCGGGTCGAGCCGGTTCTGTCGGTCGGAGACGTCCGGCCGTGCGCCCAGTCCTGCGGTCGGGAGGGCGGACGCCGTGCCGCTCACTCCCAGTGCGGTCAGCAGGGAGAGCGTCACGATTCCTGCCCGCCGCGCCAGCCTGCCGCGTCGCCCGGTGTGCGCGCGCGGTCTCTGGCTTAACACATACTTATCGGAGTTGCTTTCCAGTCTGCTCCGTTGCACTGGTATTTTTCTCCTTGTTGTCACCGGATCTCGCCGATCTGCGACCGAGGTCGTGGTCGGCGAGTTGGGGCTGTCGCTAGCGGCTGGTGCCTCCTTCGAATCAGACCGGTGAAACAGCCTGCCTCGGCCGCCACCGAGGCAGGCTTTTCCCTTCTTCGCAGAACCCCCCCGTGCGCCTTATCCTCGGGCGCCGAACAGGTGTTCCAAGGCCAATTGGTCGAGTCGCTCGTAATGGAGTCCGCGCTGACCGGCCTCGACCGGGTCGAACTCCTCATCACGAAGGTCGGACAGGGTCTCACCAGGAGCGAGAGTCGGGACGGCGAGCGAACCGAGTCGCGAGGCGCTCATCGCCTCGGCCACCTCGGGGTCCGCGCGAAACGCCCTGGCCCGCTCGGCGAGGATCAGGTAATTGCGCATACAACCCGCCGCCGAGACCCAGACGCCCTCGTCGTCCTCGGTGCGCGGCGGCTTGAAGTCGAAATGCCTCGGGCCCTCGTAACCGCCGTGTTCCAGCAGGTCCACCAGGAAGAACGCGCTTTTCACGTCGCCGTTGCCGAAGCGCAGGTCCTGGTCGTACCTCGGCCCGTTCTGTCCATTGAGGTCGATGTGGAACAGCTTGTCCTGCCACAGCGCCTGGGCGACGCCGTGCACCATCGACATTCCCGCCATCTGCTCGTGGCCGACCTCGGGATTCACCCCCACCATCTCGGGGTGTTCGAGAGTGCTGATGAACGCGATGGCGTGGCCGATGGTGGGCAGCAGCAGGTCGCCGCGCGGCTCGTTCGGCTTGGGCTCCAGCGCCAGCCGCATCGAGTAGCCGCGCTCCCTGATGTAGGCACACACCAGGTCGAGGGACTCCTTGTAGCGGTCGAGCGCCACCCGGATGTCCTTGGCGGCAGCCGACTCGGCGCCCTCGCGGCCACCCCAGACGACATAGGTGCTCGCACCCAGTTCGGCGGCGAGGTCGATGTTGCGCAGCATCTTGCGCAGTGCGTACCGACGGATGTCCCGGTCGTTGGCGGTGAGCGCACCGTCCTTGAACACCGGCTGGCCGAACAGGTTCGTCGTCGCCATCGGGACGACCAGCCCCGTCGAGGCCAGCGCGCCCTTGAACGCGGCGATGATCTTCTCGCGTTCGCTCTCGCTGGACCCGAAGGGAATCAGGTCGTCGTCGTGGAAGGTGATGCCCCATGCGCCCAGCTCGGCCAGCTTCTCGACGGCGCGCACCGGGTCCAGCGGCGGACGGACTGCCACGCCGAACGGGTCGACGCCCTGCCAGCCGATGGTCCACAGTCCGAAGCTGAACTTGTGCTCCGGACGCGGCTGGTACGGATCGATCCCGTCGGTCACTGCTGCTGACGTCGTCATACGTCACCCTTCGAGTCGGCGATCGTGGTCCAGGAGGAGGACTCGGCGGCACTGCGCTCGACAGCGTGCAGGACACGCTGTACCTGAGCACCGTCGGCGAAACTCGGCGTCGGGTCCACCCCGTTGCCGATGTCGGTCAGGAAGTCGGCCACCTCGTGAGTGAAGGTGTGCTCGTAGCCGAGCCCGTGACCGGGCGGCCACCACGCCGCGAGGTAGGGATGGGTCGGCTCGGTGACCACGATGCGTCGGAAGCCGCCCTCGGCGGCGTCCACCGTCTCGTCGTGGAACCACAACTCGTTCATCGACTCGAAGTCGAAGGACAGGCTGCCCGCCGAGCCGTTGATCTCCACCCGCATCGCGTTCTTGCGACCGGTGGCGAAGCGGGTCGCCTCGAAGGTGGCGATCGCCCCGCCGGAGAACCGCGCGAGGAACAGCGCGGCGTCGTCGACGGTGACCTCGCCGTACTCCACCGGCTTGGACGAGTCCACGGCGCCCGCGGTGAGGCCGCCCGCCGCCTCGACGGGCAGCGGCCGCTGCTTCACGAAGGTCTCGGTCAGCGCCGAGACCCCGGTGATCGTCTGTCCGGTGATGAACTGAGTTGCGTCGATGATGTGGGCGCCGATGTCGCCGAGCGCCCCGGAGCCCGCCTTCTCCTTGCGCAGTCGCCAGGCCAGCGGGGCGTTCTCGTCCGACAGCCAGTCCTGGAGGTATACGGCGCGGACGTGCCGGATCGTGCCCAGCCGCCCGTCGGCGATCATCTTCCTGGCCAGCGCCAGCGCGGGCACCCGGCGGTAGTTGAACGCCACCATGGAGCGCACGCCCCTGGTGGCGGCCTCGGCTGCCGCACGCACCATCTCGTCGGCCTCGGCGACCGTGTTGGCCAGCGGCTTCTCGCAGATGACGTGTTTGCCCGCGGCGAGCGCCGCGATGGCGATCTCGGCGTGGGTGTCACCCGGAGTGCAGATGTCGACGATCCCGACGTCGTCGCGGGCGATCAGCGCCCGCCAGTCGGTCTCGACGGACTCCCAGCCCATCCGGGTGGCCGCCGCCTGCGTCTTGGTCACGTCCCTGCCGCCGAGCACCGCAAGTCTCGGGGCGAGCGGGACGTCGAAGAAACGGTGCACGCTCCGCCAGGCCTGGGAGTGGACCGCCCCCATGAAGGAGTAGCCCACCATTCCCACGCCGATGCCGTCGCTGCCTGCCATGCGCGTTCCTCACCTTCTCGATGCGTAATGGCACGGCGAGGACGGCGGGCAGGCAGGCCCGACCTTAGGTGCCCTCGCCGTACGGTTGATCAGGACTCGAAGCCCACGTCGCGGTAGTCGGCCACATTGTCCGCTGTGACCACGGCGGAGTAGGTGGTCAGCGAGGCGGGAATCTCGTGCTCCGCGAGATCGCCCATGCCCTTGCTCTGGCCGAGCAGCCGGGCCATCGACACCGCCGAGGAGCACATCGAGGGGCTGTAGAGGACGGTCGCGGCGACCACGCTCTCCGGGTCCTCGATGTAGTTCATCATGTTGATCGAGCCTGCACCGCCGACCACGAACAGCTCGTCTGGGTTGTTGCGGCCCGCGCTGTCGATCGCGGCGAGCACGCCGATGCCCTGGTCGTCGTCGTGGTTCCACAGCGCGTCGATCCGGGGCGCCGCCTGGAGCAGGTTGGCCGTCTCCGACTCGCCGGTCTCGACGGTGAACTCGGCCGCGACCCGGTTGGTGACGCTGAAGCCGTGCCGCTCCAACGCGTCGGCGAAGCCCTGGCTGCGCTCCTGGGTCAGCGGCAGCGAGTCGATGCCCGCGACCTCGGCGATCACCGGGTCGTCGACACCGTCGGCGATCAGCCGCTCGCCGATGTAGTTGCCCGCGTTGACGCCCATCCGGTAGTTGTCGCCGCCGATCCACATCCGGTAGGCCAGCGGGCTGTCGAAGATCCGGTCGACGTTGATGACCGGGATGCCTGCGTCCATCGCCTGCTGGCCCGCCGAGGTCAGCGCGGCGCCGTCGTGCGGGAGGATGATCAGCACGCCGACACCGGAGTTGATCAGCGTCTCGACCTGGGCGATCTGCTGGTTGACGTCGTTGGTGCCCTCGGTGGCGTTAAACACGACGTCGGAGTAGATCTCGGCCTGGGCCTGGGCGTTCCGCGTCATCGCGGCCATCCAGCCGTGGTCGGCGGCCGGTGCGGAGAAGCCGATCGTGACCTCCTCGCCCGGCTCGGCGTTGTCACCGCCGCCCTGCGCGACGGGCTGCGATCTGTCGCTCGCCGGCGCGGCGTTCGACGTACAGGCGCTCAGCAGGACTCCTGCGCCGATGGCAGTGCCACCCAACAGGAACCGACGGCGAGCGAACAGCGGGTTCTCGGACATGTGTTCTCCATTGAACGTGTCGACGGGACTGTGTGGCAGGCAGTGCTGACGGTCCTTGCGTTCTCGGTGCTGCGCTGACCGCCGTTCTCGCGGCGGGTTCGGACGTGGGTAGCCGTCCCCCGCCGCTATGTGGTCCGGTTGGTGTTCAGCGTGCGGTACTGGAGCAGCACCGCGATCACGATGATCACGCCCTTGGCGATGTTCTGGATGTCGGTCTCCAGGTTGTTCAGCGTGAAGATGTTGCCGAGCACCGTGAAGATCAGGACGCCGATCAGCGTGCCGAACATCGAGGCGCGGCCGCCGCTGAGCAGCGTGCCGCCGATGACCACCGCGGCGATCGCGTCGAGTTCGTAGAGCAGTCCGTTGCTCGCCGCCCCCGAGGTGGTCCGCGCCACGACCATGATCGCGGCGATGCCGCAGCACAGCCCGGCGAGTCCGTAGACCATCGCGAGGTGCCGCTTCACGTTGATACCCGCCAGCCGGGAGGCCTCGGGGTTGCCGCCGACGGCGAGGGTCCGCCTGCCGAAGGTGGTGCGGTTGAGCAGTACCCAGCCGACCGCGAAGACGACGGCGAAGATCCAGATCAGCACCGGGATGCCGAGGAAGTCGCCCCGGAAGAAGCTCAGGAAGTCCTGCTCGGTGACGACCTGGGTCTGCCTGCCGCTGATCCGCTCCGCGAGTCCGCGCGCCGAGGCCATCATCGCCAGCGTCGCGATGAAGGGCACGACCTTGCCGTAGGAGACCAGGATTCCGTTGATGAGACCGGCGGCGAGTCCGACGACCAGACCGCAGACCACCATCATCCCGAAGCCGAAGGACTGCGTGGCCACGGTCGTCATCCACACGCTCGACAAGGCCACCATCGAGCCGACCGAGAGGTCGATGCCCCCGGTGGCGATGACGAAGGTCATGCCGATGCTGACCACGCCGATGGCGGCGGAGAGCCGCAGCACCGTCGAGATGTTGCCCTCGGTGAGGAAGAGGCCGTCGGAGGTCAGGTAGCCGACCACGCACAGCAGGAGCAGCACCCCGAGCAGCCCGAGGATGCGCACGTCTGGTCGCAGCCCACCGCCCATGGCGGCGAAACGGGCGGTGGGCTGCGGTACGGACGACTCGGGCGAAGGCGCCTGCCCCGAGCCGGTCTTCGTAGAGTCGTCCGTAGTCTTGTCGTCGGAGCCGAGGACCGAATTAGGCTTGTCGGTCACGCTGCACTCCCTTCCATCACCATGTCCAGCACGTCGGCCTCGGTCAGCTCTCCGGCTGCCGCCTCGCGCACCAGATGCCCCTCGCGGAGCACCAGCACCCGATCGGCGAGCCCGAGAACCTCCGGCACCTCACTGGAGACCAGGACCACCGCGACACCGCTGGCGGCCAGTTCACGAATGAGCCGATACAGCTCGGCACGGGCTCCCACGTCGACGCCCCGGGTGGGCTCGTCCAGCAGCAGCACTCGCGTGCCGTGCACCAGCCACCGCGCGACGACGGCCTTCTGCTGGTTGCCACCGGACAAGGTGCGGATCATCCGACGCGGGTCGGCGGGCCGCAGATCCAGTTCCTTCAGCTTCTCCTCCGAGTCCGCCAGCTCCCTGGCCCGCTCCGAGAAGCCGAACCTGCTGTACCGGCCGAGGCTGGCCAGCGTCACGTTGTGTGCCACCGACATGTCGAGCAGCAGAGCCTGACTCTTGCGCTCCTCGGGTGCGAGGCCGACGCCTGCCGACACCGCCGAGGGCACGCTGCCCGGCCGCAGCCTGCGTCCGTCCACCGAGACGTGCCCGGTGGTCGGCTTCCTGGCGCCCGCGATGGTCTCCAGGATCTCGCTGCGGCCCGCGCCGACGAGCCCGGCCAGACCGAGCACCTCGCCTTCGCGGACGGTGAAGTCGATGGGCTCGAATTCGCCAGTGCGGCTCAGGTTCTCCACCCGCAGCACCTCGGCGGCGTCAGGTGCGACGTGTTCGGGGCGGCTTGGGAAGGCGGCGTCCCACTCCTTGCCGGTCATCAGGGCGACCAGCTCCGAGGTGGACGTACCCTGTGCGTCGAGGTCCCGCGCGACGGTCCGGCCGTCCTTGAGGACGGTGACCCGATCGCCGATCCGACGGATCTCCTCCATGCGGTGGGAGATGTAGACGACGGCGACCCCGTCTGCGGTCAGCTCCTCAACGATGCGGAACAGGTTGTCCACCTCGTCGGCGGCCAGCGCGGCGGTCGGCTCGTCCATCACGATCAGTCGGGCGTTGTGGGCGAGCGCCCTGGCCATCGAGACGAGCTGCTGGCCTGCCGCCGAGAGCCCGCCGACCTCGCGGCCGGGCCGGATCTCCGGGTGGCCGAGCCTGCGCATCAGCTCGGCGGCGGCCTTGTTCGCCGCCCGTCTCCGGGTGAAGCCCGCCGAGGCGAGTTCGTGGCCGAGGAAGATGTTCTCCGCCACCGACAGGCCGGGGACCAGGTCCAACTCCTGGTACATGGTCGCCACGCCGAGGCGCAGGGCGGCCACCGGGGAGCTGAGCTTGGCGACCTCGCCGCGCCAGCGGATCTCGCCCTCGTCGGGCTGGTGGGCCCCGGCCAGGGTCTTGATCAGGGTGGACTTCCCGGCGCCGTTCTGGCCGAGCAGGCAGTGCACCTCACCAGCCCGGACACCCAGGTTCACACCGTCCAACGCCCGCACGCCGGGGAAGATCTTGACGATGCCGGACATCTCCAGCAGCACCTCGGCCGTGGAGTCCCTGTCTGGGGAGTCCTGGCCTAAGGAGTCCGGGCCCGAGGCGTCGGGCCCCGAGGAGTCCGGCCCCGTCGGGGTCGACTCCGTCGTGGAGTCCTTGTCTGTCATGCCGGAGCCTCCGTCGCTTCCGCTGCCTGAACCGGGGCCAAGGTGGGGTCGTCGAGCACTCGCTGCATCGCCGCGTAGGCGCCGCCGCGACTGGCCGCGTTGAAGGCGAGGCCGGACGGGACCAGCCGAGCGCCTGCGGCATCCGGGCCGAGCACCCTGGCGGCGACCTCGCGCCGAGCGGGCTCGACCAGCCATTCCTGGAGTGTCGCGAAGTAACCGCCCAGCACCACCACCGCCGGGTTCAGCACGTTGACCAGGATCGAGATGCCGATGCCCAGTGCCGAGCCGATCTGCTGCAAGGCGTCCAGAGTGCGGCGGTCGCCGCGCTCGGCACGCGCTCGGATGATCGTCAGTCGTTGTTCGAGGTCCAGCGCGGGATCGCGCACCGGGTCCTCATGGGTCGAGACGGCTCGGAGCAGGGCGATCAGCCCCACCTGCGTCTCCCAGCAGCCACGCGAGCCGCATGAGCAGTAGGGACCCATCGGGTCCATCGCCATGTGTCCGACCTCGCCCGCCGAGCCGAACGCGCCGCGCAGCGGAATTCCGTCGGCGATGATCCCGGCGCCGATGCCGGAGGCACCGGTGAGGTAGAGGAGGTCCTTGACGCCGACCACGTTGCCCGAGGTCTGCTCCGCCAGCGCCGAGAGGTTCGCGTCGTTGTCCACGGTGATCCGGGCCAGCGAGTAGCCGATCCGGCCTGCGAGGCCGTCGGCCATCGGCACCTTGCGCCAGCGCAGATTCGGGGCGAGCTGGACGACTCCGGTCGCAGGGTCGATCAGGCCGGGCACGGCCACCGTGATCCCGGCGGTCCACGCGCCCTCGGCGTCGACGGCGGCCAGCACCTTCCTCGCCAGCTCGGCGAGCTGGTCGAGCAGCCGTTCCGGTCCGAGTGCGATCACGTCGCCGGGGACTCGACATTCGAAGATGGCCTCGCCGGTCAGGTCGATCGCGGTGGCGGCGAGGTAGTCGACGTTCACCTCGAGCCCGATCCCCGACACCGTCTTGGGCTGCACCTCGACGAGCATCCCCGGCCTGCCCTGGCGGCCCGCGACGATCCCGGCGGGGCGGACGAGGTCCCGCACCTCGAGTTCCGCGACGAGATTCGACACCGTCGCCTTGCTCAGGCCGCTGAGTCCCGCGAGCTGTGCGCGCGACTGCTGACCGTGGCCACGAAGCAGATCGAGGATCAGCGCAAGGTTCGCCTTGCGCAGCCCGGCCTGATCGACCGGGCGATCCTGCTTGCCTCGCACCAGAACCTCGCTTCGTTGGGTGGTTCATCAAACTAAGGTGGCCCAGCTCACTCGTCAAGGTGAAGTACCAGGAACTTCCATCCGAGCCACTCGATCAGAGCAACACATCCGGGCACACTTGTGAACTATCCCAACGAAAGTATGCTCAGTTGAGACCTTAAGTTCGTCGACGATCCGTGAGCCGAAAGCGGTTGCCACCACGACGAGTGACCGGTTCGGGCCGAGTCGATCAGTTGGCGCCGCCCCCCGCTTCGGGCCCGCGAGGGGCGCTGCGGGGGCACGGTCGCGGCGCACGAAGCGGGGACACGGAAACGACTCGGGCCGACGTCGCGTTCGACGCCGTTCGACGAGATTCGACGCATTCGACGCCGAGCGGCACGACGACGGAAGATCCGCGCGCCACCGCCCGCGGCAGGCAGGGCGGCGAGGGCGGAGTGCGCGCGACATCCGCACGATCGGCGACGAGTCAGAGTCGCGGGAGCCGGGCGCCCTGCGGTGGACCGGATCGGCCTCACCAGGCTTGGAACTGGGCGAATCGACTTGGAACGAGCACACGAGAGTCCGCGAATCCGGTGAGGAGCGTGCAAGGAGAGGCGCTCAGCGTGGTGATCTTCCGCCCCGGAGAAACGGGCCGCAGGCCCAGCTGGCGTAGCAGGACTGGGAGCGCTCCCAGATGACGTGCACGTTCGTCCACTGCGGTTGCCGTTGCGCCGACTCGAGATCGCGAGGACGGCGCATCCGGGCAGAACGCAGCCAGGGCATCGGAAGGCGTCGGGTCGCGCCGATGGCGAGGACCTAGTGCGGAAGGGCCGGGCGCGGTCCGCCTGCCGGGCTGAGCGCAGAGTGACGACGACACAAGGGACTGCATGGCACCGACGAGCGTTGCGATCAGGAGCACATGGCGCTCGCACCCGCCCGGCACGCACCCTTCAACGCGCGGCTCACCCCGCCACCTCCTCGCGGCGCCCGCCCCGGTCTCCGCTGCGTGACCTGCCACTCAGCCCCCCTCCGCCGATGGCCGATCACGCCGGCCTCGCGGCCCGGGCCGGATCGCTTCGGCCCGAATCACCGGCCATCCGGATTGCCAACCGGACCATTGGTCCGTATCGTCTAAGCGGACCAGCGGTCCTATTGAGGCAATCAGGAGGATTCATGACCACTCCTTCCGCTCTCGACGTCTTCAGACAGGCGCTGACCTCGCTCCAGACCGGCGAGGTCCAGGCCTGGCTGGATCTGTGCACCGAGGACGTCGTCTTCGAGTTCCCCTTCGCCCGCCCAGGACAGCCGCGCAGCGTCGAAGGCAGGCAGGCGCTCGGCGAGTACCTCACGGGCGTCATGTCGCGCACCCATGTCGACGGGTTGAGCAGCCTGGAGACGCACCAGACCCTGAACCCCGACGTCGCGATCATCGAGATGACCGCGACCGGCACGGTCGCAGGCACCGGGGAGCCCTACCAGATGTCCTACGTGGTCGTGCTGACCGTGCGGGACGGGTTGATCGCGCGCTACCGCGACTATTGGAATCCCCTCGACGCTCCAGACCAGGACGTCGTAGACCACGACGCGGCGGACCAGCACCCGGCAGGCCAGGAGGGCGGCAGGACCGAGGCGATGCGAGCTGACCAACTGTCCGGGCGTGTTCTCGTCACCGGCGCGAGCGGCACCACCGGGAGCCGGGTGGCAGCCAGGCTGGCGGCGCGCGGGCTCGAGGTGATCTCGGCCAACCGCGCCGGAATCGGACCGGCCGGGACGGTCGGCACCCGGTTCGACTGGCACGACGCGAGCACTCACCCCGACGCGCTCGTCGGCGTCGACCGGATGTATCTCGTGGCACCCGGCGACGACGGCGACCCGCAGGCAGTGATGCTGCCCTTCCTGAAACTCGCGCGTGACGCGGGCGTCCGCCGGGTCGTCCTGCTCAGCACCTCCGTCGTGGCCGCCGGGGGCCCCGGCCCTGGCATCGTGCACGAGGCCGTCGCGGAGATCTTCGACGAATGGGCGGTCCTCCGCCCGAGCTGGTTCATGCAGAACGTCCTCGGTGACCACGTGCACGCCCAGAGCATTCGCGCGGACTCCGTCATCACCACGGCGGCCGGGAACGGGCGGGTCGGCTTCATCGACGCCGACGACATCGCCCGCGTCGGCGTCGAGGCGCTGCTGTCGCCGACCCCGCTGAACACGGATCTGATCCTGACCGGGCCTGCGGCGCTGAGCTATGACGACGTCGCCGCCATCCTGACCGAGGTCAGCGGCCTGCCGATCACTCACGTGACCGATGATGCGGACAAGCTGCGAGTCCGCTTCGAGGCGGTCGGGGTGAACCCGATGATCGCCACGTTCCTGGCGCAGCTCGACGTCGCGATCGCAGGCGGGATCGAGGACCGCACAACGGATACCGTGTTGCGGGTGACCGGCACGGCACCTCGCTCCTTCCGCGAGTTCGCCGCCGCCGAATTCCGGCTGTAAGAGCCTGTCTTCGATCCCGCTGGAGTCGTGAGCGGGGGTCGGCGTGGCTGAGCTGCCAGGCGGAGAAGGGAGCCTTTGCGGAGCTATGGTGACCGAGAGACAACGCCGCAGATCGCCACGCCTGCCCCCGCACAACACGAAAGCGGGGACCGAGGACAGGCTCTAAGACGTGAGGAGTGGCCGTGGCCGGCAGGGAACGAGCGGATGCGGCGCGCAACCGGCAGGCGATCCTCGACGCCGCGGCCACGCTCCTGGAGACCTCCGCCGATCCCCTGTCGATCACGATGAACGACATCGCGGCCGAGGCGGGCGTGGGAAAGGGCACGTTGTTCCGTCGCTTCGGCGACCGGGGCGGGTTGCTGACCGCGGTCTTCGAGGCTCGCATCGCTGCGTTGACCTCGGCCATCCAGGAGGGCCCTCCGCCGCTGGGTCCTGGCACGCCTGCACCGGAGCGGATCATCGCGGTCTTGGACGCCCTCGTCGAGTTCAAGCTGAACAACCGGCAGATCACCCTCGCGATGGAACACCTCGAGCCGGGTTCCGCAGGCAGCGGGTGCTTCGACACCCCGAACTATCGCATCGCGCATGCCCTGTTCACCGAGCTGCTCGTGGACATCGTCGGCGCCGACCAGGCGGACTGGATCGCCTTCGCGCTGCTCTCCTACACGCGGATCGACGTCCTCGACCACCTGGTCAGCTCGAAAGGGTGGACCGGTACTCGTATCCGTCGCCAGATCGGCGACCTCGCAGGCCGGCTCATCGCGCCCTGAGCGCGAACGGCCGGGCCGCCTCGGCCACCGATGACGGGGTTCACCGCAGGATTCCCTGGTGCAGTGCGCGCAGGACCGCATTGGTCCGGTCGCGCGCGCCGAGCTTCACGAGGATGGTCGAGACGTGGTTCTTCACCGTCCCCTCGGCCAGGAACAGGGCCTCGGCGATCTCACGATTGCTGTAGCCCTCCGCCATGAGTCGCAACACCTCCCGTTCGCGTTCGGTCAGTTCCTGGATCTGGTGCGTGCCTGCGCCGTCCGGCGTCGGGCCGGACCGGATCGCCCGCAGCATGCGGTCGGTGATGGACGGCGCGATGAGGGTTCCGCCGTCGGCCAGCGTGTGCACGGCGCGGGTGAGCTGCTCGACGGTGACGTCCTTGAGCAGGTAACCGCGCGCCCCGGCCCGCAGGGCGTCCAGGACGAGCGAATCGTCGTCGAAGGTGGTGAGCACGAGGACCGGGATCTCGATCCCGCGCTCGGCCAGCTCCCGAAGGGTCCAGATGCCGTCAAAGCGGGGCATCCGCAGATCCAGCAGGATCACCTCGGGCGTAGTCGCCGCGATGACCTCCAGCGCCGACCGGCCGTCGTCGGCCTCGCCGACCACGTCGACGTCGGCGATGTCCAGCAGGGTGCGGATGCCGTGCCGTACGAGGGTCTGGTCGTCGACCACCACCACCCGGATCATGTCGGCATCAGCGCGGTGACCTTGAAGCCCCGGCTGCCGTCGAAGGTCACGTCGCCGCCGAAGGCCGTGAACCGCTCGGTGAGCCCGCGAAGCCCGTTACCCGCCATCGGTTCAGTGTCGCCCCGTCCATCGTCCACCGCCGTCAGAACAGTGCCCGCCGAATCGGCCGACACCTCGATCCACAGTTCTCGTGCCTCGGCGTGCCGGATGGTGTTGGTGACGATCTCCTGCACGGCCCGCACGAACACCGCCGTCCGCTCCTCGTCGAGCCGTACCTCGGGGTCGACGTCGATCGACACCTCCAGGCCGGGCAGGCCGCGTCCGACCTGGCGCAGCAGTTCGGTGAGGTCCGCAGGCTCGACGCGCAGTTCGCCCACCGTGGCCCGGACGTCGGCCAGCAGGTCACGGGCCACCCGGTCGGCGCGGTCGACGTGCTCGCGGGCCCGCTCGCCCTCGCGATGCCGGGCCGCCTCAAGCTCCAGGGTGAGGACGGTCAGCTGGTGGCCGATGACGTCGTGCAGCTCGCGCGAGATCCGCAGTCGCTCGGCAGTGCGGGCGGACTCCGACAGCAGTGCCGACGCGGCCCGAAGGTCGATGTGCGCCGTGGTCAGCTCGCGGCGCATCTGCTGTTCGCGGATGAGCGTGAGGGAGCTCAACATCGTGGCCAGCTGGATGGCGATGTAGAAGCCCACGATCGTCATCGACTCGGTGGGCGAGGCGTTCACCAGCATCATCAGTACGACGAGCACCACGGTGTTGAGCCCGATGACCGTCAGCCCCACCGGCGGCGGCACGGCGTAGACGCTCACCGCCACGGTGACGACCAGCAGGATCGGCAGCAGGCCCATGTCCGGCGCGGTCAGCACCACCGCCCAGGACGACACGACGGACACGGCGAACATCGCGTACCTGACCCTGCGCGGCCTTTCGTCCGCCGCGATCAGCAGGGTCCCGAGGAACACCACGAACAGGGCGAGCCACCAGCCCCTCGGGATGATCAGTGGAGTCGTGCCGATCAGCACCATCCCGCCCACCCCGACCGAGACGACGAGCATCGCCAGCCCAGACCACTGATCCAAGCTCAACCGCCGCATCAGGCCACCCTAGAAGACGCCCCGGCACCCCCGCCCGTGCCGAAAGTCATGGCCGGAGTTCCTGACTTCCGGCACAGGCGCGGCACCGGTCCGACTGCCTAGCGTCTGACGGCATGACAGCACCGGAACCGGCAGTTCACGCCGAGGCCCTGCATAAACGCTATGGCGACAAGATCGCGGTCGACGACGTGAGCCTGCGTGTCCAGACCGGTGAGGTGCTCGGCATCCTCGGCACCAACGGTGCGGGCAAGACCACCACGGTCGAGATGATCGCCGGGCTGCGCAAGCCGGACAACGGGCGCGTCCGCATCCTGGGCCTAGACCCGCAGCGCGACCGCGCCAAGGTCCGGCAGCTCCTCGGCGTCCAGTTGCAGCAGGCCACGCTGCACGGGGCGTTGACGGTCGCCGAACTCATCGGCCTCTACCGCAGCTTCTACCCGAACCCTCGGCCCGCAGACGAGCTGCTCGACCTGGTCGGTCTCCAGGAGCAGCGCCGCGTCCGCTTCGAGAAGCTCTCCGGCGGTCAGCAGCAACGACTGTCCATCGCCCTGGCCCTCGCGGGCAGGCCCCGCGTGGTGATCCTCGACGAACTCACCACCGGTCTCGACCCACGGGCCCGGCGGCAGATGTGGAAGACGATCGATCGCCTCCGCACCGAGGACGTCACCATCCTGCTCGTCAGTCACGCGATGGAGGAGGTCGAACGCCTCTGCGACCGCGTCGCGCTCATCGACGCGGGGCGCGTGATCGCCCTGGACACCCCCGCGGGCCTGGTCGCGGGCGCGGGCGCGGAGAACCTCGACGACGCGTTCCTCGCACTCACCGGAAAGGAACTGGAGGACTCCGAATGAGCACCGCGATCGAAGCCCGTAGGCCGGGTATGAAGGCGTGGCTGACGCTGATCAGGTGCGAGGCCAAGATGGTCGCGCGGGACACGGCGGGCCTCGTCGTCCCGATCGGGCTTCCGCTGCTGATCCTGGTGATGAGCGCCTCCTCGGCGGGCGACGAGGTCGTGAGCAACGGGCGGACGGCGCTGGATCTCTTCGTCCTCCCGCTGGTGCTGACCATGGTCATCGCCACCGTCGGCATCATCAACATGCCCAGTTTCCTGGCCTACTACCGCCGCACCGGCATTCTGCGCAGGCTCTCGGTCACGCCCGCCTCCCCGAGCATGGTCCTGATCGCCCAGGTCATCGTGAGCGTCATCCAGACCGTGATCGGGCTGACCGTCGCGGTCGCCGTGGCGTTCCTCGGCTTCGGCGCCAACCTGCCCGCACACCTCGGCACGGCCGTCGGCGTCTACCTGCTGGCCATGGCGGCGATGTACGCCGTCGGCATGATCGTCGCCGCCATTGCGCCGACGCCCAATTCGGCGGTCGCGATCGGCCTCGTCACGTTCTTCGCCTTCGGTGCCCTCGGCGGCATGTTCGGCGGGCCGGATTCACTTCCGGACGTGCTGGCGAGCATCGGGGAATGGCTGCCCTTCGGCGCGGCGGTCGACGCCCTCGCCGCCGCCTGGGTCGGAGCCGCTGTCGAGGCGTCCCAGTTGATCAGCCTCGGTGCGACCACCGTCCTCGGCGCGGTCATCGCGGCCGTGTTCTTCCGCTGGGACTGAGCAGGGCACGCGCCAGACGCGGGGCTCGCCGACGCGCCGCAGGTCGTCGCGGGGATCCACCGGAGGCCGGGCGGACCGGCGAGCTGCACGCCCGAACCTCGCCCGCTCGGGGCAGGGACTAAGACGCGGTCTCGGCCCTGGCGCAGGCCCCGTCGCGAGATCCGCACCGAGTCGAGGCAGCCGGTCCGCCCGACCGGCTGCCTGGGCGGCGAACATCCCGCTGCGCGCAGCGAGAATCGGAACGACTCGGCGGCGACCGACGGGGCGGGCTGCCTACGGAGGCAGCCCCCCGACGCGTCGACGCCGCGACCCGCAGGCACGCCTGCCGACCACAGGGTCGCTCAGGTCGTGACGGCGAAGGCCCGTTCGCTCGCGGTCCACGCGGCACCGATGACGCCTGCGAGATCGCCCAGCTCCGAGAGCACGATCGGCAGGTTGCCCGTGGCCAGCGGCATCGACCGGCGATACACCGAGCTGCGGACCTCCGCGAGCAGCTGGTGACCGAGCCTGGCGACGCCGCCGCCGATCACGACCATGCCGGGGTTGATGAAGCTCACCAGCGAGGCCACCACCTGGCCGAGTCGCCGCCCGCCCTCCCGCACCAGGTTGACCGCCGCGAAGTCGCCCGCGCCCGTCGCCAGTGCGACGTCCCGCGCGGACAGCTCGCCGTGCCGGGACAACGACTCGGCCAGGAACTCCGAGCGACCGCTGCGGGCCAGCGTCAGGGCGTCCCTGGCCAGCGCCGCACCGCCGAAGTAGGCCTCCAGGCAGCCGGACTCCCCGCAGGCGCAGGCCGGGCCGAAGTCATCGAGCCGGATGTGCCCGATGTCGCCCGCCGTCCCCGCGACGCCGCGATAGACGCGGCCGCCGAGCAGGATGCCGCAGCCGATGCCGGTGCCGACCTTGACGAAGATCAGGTCGTCGAGCGAGCGGGCGACGCCCGCATGCCGTTCTCCCAGCGCCATCGCGTTCACGTCGTTGTCCACGGTGACCGGGCAGCCCCACTGCGACGCGAGCCGATCGCGCACCGGGAAGCGGTCCCAGCCGGGCATGATCGGCGGCGCCACCGGCATGCCCTCCCGGAAGCTCACCGGCCCGGGCAGGCCGATGCCCGCCGCCAGCAGCCGACCCGGCACCTTGGCCAGCGCCAGGGTCGACAGCGCCACCGCCCGGTCCAGCACGGCGACCGGGCCGGAGCGGACCTCGCACTCCTCCACGAGGTGTTCCAGCACCTCGCAGTACGGGTCGGTGACGGCGACGCCGACCGAGGTCGCGCCGATGTCGACCGCCAGCAGGCGCAGCGAACTCGACAGGCCGACCAGGGTCGACCGCCTGCCGCCCCGGCTGGCCGCAGGCCCGCCGGACTCCACCAGCCCCAGCTCGGCCAGCCGGTTGACCTCGGCCGCCAACCGCGCGCGCGGCAGGCCCAGTCGTTCGCCCAGTTCGACGCGCGACATCGGCCCCTCGTCGCGCATCAGTGTCAGCAGTCGCGACTGGTCGTGCGTCTCCACCCGAGGTGGCTTGTCACCGATCGGCTGTCTCGGTGCTTCCATCGGTGGACTGAATCCGTCCATGTACTGTCCGTCGCGCCTGCGCGTGTGCTTCCCACACGGCCGAACCCGACCCCTCCTCCGCTTCGAAGCGTACGGATTCCACGGGCCATGCCGGTGGGTGCTCCCCGCCTGCGAGCGCCCACGCCGCCTGCCTGGCCGCACCGAGCGCGACGTACTCGCCGGGCTCCGGCACCTCCACCGGCACGCCGAACAGCTCGGGAGCGACCTTCTGGACGGCGGCGGATCGGGCGGCGCCGCCGACCAGCAGCACCCGCCGCACCGCGACGCCCAGGTCACGCAGGGCGACGAGCCCTTCGGCCAGGCCGCAGAGCATTCCCTCGACGGCCGCCCGCGCCAGGTTCTCCGGCGTCATGTTGTCCCGGCGCAGCCCCATCAGAGTGCCGGTCGCATCCGGCAGATTGGGGGTGCGCTCCCCGTCGAGGTAGGGCAGCAGGGTCAGCCCGCCCGCACCGGGCTCGGCGCGCAGGGCGAGTGCGTCCAGTCCTGCGAGGTCGGTGTCCAGCATCGCGGCGGCGGCCGTCAGCACCCTGGCGGCGTTCAGCGTGCAGACCAGCGGAAGGAATCGGCCGGTGGCGTCGCAGAAGCCCGCGACGATGCCGGTGGGGTCCTCGGTCGCGTCCTCGGTGACCGCGAAGACGGTCCCGGACGTGCCCAGCGAGATCACCACGTCGCCGGGGCCTGCCGCCAGGCCCAGGCCGGCAGCCATGTTGTCGCCGGTGCCGGCGCCGAGGACCGCGCCGCCGGGCCCTCGGCCCGCCGTCTCCACCGGTCCCAACACCCTGGGCAGCCGGGGCTGCCTGCCGCCGAAGGCCTCGCCGAGCACGTCGGGCAGCCAGACGCCCTCGCGGCCGGAGAAGTATCCGGTGCCGGAGGCGTCGCCCCGGTCCGTGCAGGCCTCCGCCGTGCCGCCGCCCGCGAGACGCCAGGTCAGCCAGTCGTGCGGTAGCAGGACGGAGTCGACCCGATCGGCGTTGTCCGGCTCGTGGGCGGCCAGCCAGGCGAGCTTGGTGACGGTGAAGCTCGCCACCGGCACCAGCCCGGTGCGGCGCGCCCACGTCTGCGGCCCGTCGGCGGCGACCAGTTCGGCGGCCTGCGGCGCGGATCGGGTGTCGTTCCACAGCAGTGCGGGCCGCACCGCCTCGCCCGCCGCGTCCACGGTGACCATGCCGTGCTGTTGTCCCGCCACCGAGATCGCCGCCACCGGCTCGGACAGCCCGTCGACGACCTCGGCCATCGCCTGGTTGCAGGCGGTCCACCAGTGTTCGGCGTCCACCTCGGTGCCGTCGGGATGCGCGGCGCGGGCCTGGCCGAGAATGCGGCCACTGTCCGCGTCCACCGCCAGCACCTTCGTCGACTGGGTTGAACTATCGATTCCGAGCACCACGGTCATGACTGCTGATTCAACCTCACGATGGCGGTCAGGCGACAGGGACGAGCGACTGATCCTCTGCGGAGACCGCCCGACGCGGCGGCCGAGCCTGACAGACGCCTGACGGCGTCGCGTCGCCGTCGTCATCGGGCCAGACGCGGTGAGCAGCGCCGACACCGCAGGATGTGGCGGGCCTCCGACGTCAGTCGACGACAGGCGCCGGGATTCGCGGGACACGGTCGGCGACTGCCGGCCGGGCGACCGGACCGGGTCAGGTCAGGTCGAGTCCGGCGGCGGGGGTGCCCCGTCGGCCGCCGGACCAGGCAGGCCCGCCTCGTTCTGCACGGCGGTCGCGGATCGACTCACTCGGTCGGCGCGGTGTCGTCATCCGGTGCCGCACCGACCGGCACCCCGCGGAGGAGGGCCAGCGCCGTGTCGAGCCCGCGCGTCGCCGCCGCCACCGAGCCGTCGCGACCGGCGAGCAGGGACAGTGTCATTCCCTCCGACAGCAGCCGGAGCAGCCGGGCCGCCCCCTCCAGGTCATGGCCTGCCGGGATCTGGCCGATCTGCTCGGCCGCCTGCAGAAGAGCGAGCATGTCTCGATAGGACTGCACGTCGTCCTCCGCAATCATCTCGGCGATCTCGGGACGGCTGCCGAAGCGTTCACCGAAGGCGATGATGAACCGCCAGTCCGCGCGCCGCTCCTCGTCCATCGGCAGCGCGGCGAGCAGCGCGGCCCGCAGCAGGATGAGAAACGGCTGTTGCTGCCGCTGTTCCACCGCCTCGGTGATCCGGCGGGCCATCGCGTCGATGCACGCGCGATAGGTGAACAGCAGCAGCTCGTCCTTCGTCTCGAAGAGCCGCTGGACCATCCCCAGCGAAACCCCTGCCTCGGTGGCCACCGCCCGCATCGAGGCCGCGTCCATGCCCTCCGATACGACGACGCGCAGCAGCCCCGCCGCGATCTGCCGCCGTCGCTCCGCCCGATTCGCGGTGCTCGCCACCTGGTGAAACCTCCAGTCTCCCCATCATCGATACAGGCGTATCGATTTACCGATACAATCGTATCGATCTTACCGCCGTTCCAGGAAGAGGCGACGCCATGGCCGCCGCACGACCGTTCCGCCTACGACCGCCCCGACACCGGCTCGACCGCCGAGCAGTCGGGTGGTGGTCCGCCAGGGCGGTCCTGCTCGCGCTCCCGCCCGTGCTGCTCCTCGCCCTGCTGGCCTGGCTCATCGAACCCGCGAGGTTCTGGCTGGCCATGCCCGCCTGCGTCCTCGCCGTGCCGGGACTGGCGTATCTGCTGGTGATGCCGCATTGGCGGTACCGCGTGCACCGCTGGGAGACCACGGAGATCGCCGTCTACACCCGCAGCGGGTGGTTCTGGGAACAGTCGCGGATCGCCCCGCTGGCGAGGATTCAGACCGTGGACACCCTGCGCGGCCCGCTGGAGCGGATGTTCGGGCTCGCGACGGTCACCGTCACCACCGCCTCGGCGCGCGGCGCACTCACCATCGCGGGTTTGGATCACACCCTGGCGGAGGAGATCGCCGAGCGGCTCACCGAGCAGACCCAGGCCGCCGAGGACGTGACGGGAGACGCGACATGACCGCCGCCGACGAGCGCTGGCATCGCATCGACCCACGCACCCCCGTGGTGAGCTGCGGCTACCTCTTCGCACTCGTCCTACCCGTGACCGCGCTGCTGATCTATCGGGGCGTACCGGGCTGGATCATCTGGCTGAGCGTGGCGCCGCCGACGATCCTGATTCCGCTGTACGAGGTGCTGCGGGCACGGATGACCCGGTATCGCGTGGCGGACGGCCGCTTCGAACTGCGCAAGGGCGTCGTCTTCCGCAGCAGGCGCAGCGTGTCCCTCGATCGGGTACGCAGCGTGGACGCCACCGCCGAGCCGCTCGGCAGGCTGCTCGGGGTGACCAGCGTCCGCATCGGCACCGGGGAGAACGTCACCGACGAGGACTCGGCGCTGCGCGTCTTCGCGCTCGGGCGGTCGGTGGCTCACGAGCTCCGGGCAGCGCTGCTTCCTCGGCAGGCGACCGAGCGGCAGACCGTCGTGCTGGCCCGCTGGGAGATCGCCTGGCTGCGGTTCGCGCCCTTCTCCTTCGTGAACCCGCTGCTCGGGCTCGCCGCGTTCGGCGGCGGCTACGAACTGCTCGACATGCTCGGCGTCGACGTGGACGGCACGGTGATCCCGGCGGCGTTCGCGACGCTCGCGGAGTTTCCGCTGTGGCTGAGCATCGGCGGGCTGGTCCTGCTCGCGCTGGCGATCGGGACGGTGGCCGCCGTCGCGCTCTACGTCGAGTCGTGGTGGCGGCATCGGCTCACCCTGTCGCCCGCTGCGATCCAGGTGCGGCGCGGCCTGCTTACCACCCGGAACATCACCCTCGAACGCAGCCGCCTGATCGGCGTGCAGCTCCGGGAGCCGCTGTCGCTGCGCTGGGCGGGCGCCGCCTCGGTTCGAGCCGTCGCCACCGGACTCGGCCGCGACGACGACGAGCAGAGCAAGGACCGCAGCACCCTGCTCCCCCCGGTGCGCTGGTCGCCTGCGCGGCAGGTCGCGGCTCGGATCATCGGGCGCGAGGCCTTCCCCGTCGACGCGGTTGATCTGCGGCCCCATCCTCGAGCGGCCCGACGACGCCGGATCGGCTGGGCGCTGGCCGGGGTGGCGGCACCGCTCGCCGTGCTGCTCCTGCTCGGCGTGCTGCTCACCGACGTCCTGCTGCACATCGGCTGGTGGTTCGCCGGATTCGCACTGCCCGTCGCCCTGCTGCTGGCCCTGGACGCCTACCGCAGTCTCGGCCACGCCCACGACGCCGAGTTCCTGGTGTCCAGGAAGGGGTCGGTGAGCCGGTGCACGACGGCCCTGCGGCGCACCGACGTCATCGGCGTGACGATCAGCCGGTCCCCGTTCCAACGCCGCAGCAGTCTGATCAACCTGACGGCCACCATCGCGGGCGGCAACGGCGCGTACCGGGTGCCCGACACCGATCAGGACGAGGGGCTGGAGTTCGCCCGGCACGCCGTCGGCGGACTCATCACGCCGTTCCTGATCCGCGACTGACGTCGAGGGCGTCGCCGCGATCCGACGTCGCCGGGCGGGACGGCGCCGGACGGCGGGACACCGGCGGAAGCGCACCCCCGTGGCGATCGACGACGGATCGATCGGCGCACAGCCCGAGGTGGGAAGGCGCCCACCAAGCCGGTCGGGGCGGCAAGGCCGCCGATGCCCACCGCCTCGGCGGCGACCCGCGCCGCCCCGGCCGAGGGCCGCCGCGCCCGACCTCAGCCCACCGAGCCGCTCTCCCCGCGCTTCTCCTTGGCCAGTCGTTCACCCAGCTCGTCGATCACCAGCGACTCCGACCGGATCGCACCGGAGCGGTAGGCCGCCCGCCCCACCATCTGCGACAACACCGGCGCGGTGATCATCTGGAACAGGCCGACCAGGATCAGCCCGGAGGCGTAGATGAACTCCAGCTGGATCGCGGTGCCGATCAACAGCAGCAGCAGGCCGAGAGTCTGCGGCTTGGTGGCGGCCTGGAGCCGGGAGGTGACGTCGGGGAACCACAACACACCGAGGGCACCGAGGACGCAGAACATCGCGCCCCCGATGAGGCAGATCGAGGACACCACATCCGCGAGGCTCATCGATGCGTCCCCTTCCGCTCGACCATTCGCACGGCCGTCATCGAGCCGACGAAGCCCAGCAGCGTCACCGCGACGAGCAGGGCGATGTTGGAGCCGTCGGCCTGGACGGCCATGCCCACCGCCGTGCCGCCGACGATCAGGATCACGAACACGTCCACCGCCACGATGCGGTCGAGCGTCGTCGGCCCCCGCACCAGCCGGACCACGATGATCAGGCCTGCCACACAGAGCAGCGCCAACGTGATCGCGAAGACGATCTCCATCTCAGCCGTCCTCTCTGCCGGTGGAGCCCCCGGCCCGATCGCCGAGTGCTTCCGGGGTGTCCGCCGACTTCGGCGGCACCAGGTGGTCCAGGGCCAGGACGTCCTCGTCCGATCCGATGGCGAGCACCACCAGGCGCTGCAACCCCAGGACCTCACGCCGGACCCGGTCCGCGTGGGCGCTGTCTCGGAGTCCGACGGCATAGACGTAGAAGACCCTCTGCGATCGATCGATCTGCAGGACGAACTTGCCGGGACCCAGCGAGACGAGGTTGGCCGCGGCGACCACCACGTGATCGATGTCGGAGGGCACCGGCACCGCGATGATGCCCGCCTTGGTGCGCGGGCCGTACCGGATCGACTCCCAGGCGACCTGCAGGGCCGAGGTGAACAGGTCCACCAGCAGCCAGACCAGCAGGTACAGCAGCCGCAGCGGGCGGACCCGCAGGCGAGTCGCGATCGCGGGCATGGGGAAGGTCATCACCACCCCGATCGCGATGATCAGCCCCGCCAGCGCGGTCGGGACGTCGAGCGTGCCCCAGAGCAGCACCCACACCACGGTGAGCCAGAGGATCAGCGGCAACCGCAGCCAGGCGTGGCGACGAGCCTTGCGTGTCATGGTCATCCCGCGTCCTCTCCCAGCACAGCGGTCACGTAGGGGCCGCCGTCGAGCAGGTCGGTGGCGGCGCGGGCGCTGATCTCGGACAACGGTCCGGCGAACACCGCGATGAGCACGCCGAAGACGACCAGCGACCCGGTGGCGACGACCATCGACTTCGACGTCGAGCCGGTGCCGATGATCAGCTCGTCGGTCGGGTCCGGGTCGGCGTGCGGCGCGCGCGCCTTGCCCCAGAACGCCAGGACCCAGATCCGCGCCATGGCGTACAGGGTGAGGAAGCTGGTCAGCACGGCGGCGGCCGTCGCGACGTAGGCCGTCGTCGTCCCGACACCGACGCCGCCCTGGAGCAGCACCAGCTTCGCCACGAAGCCCGAGAACGGCGGGATGCCCGCCAGGCTCAGCGCAGGCAGCGCGAACAACACCGCGACCAGCGGGTACGCCTTCGCGATGCCGCCCATCCTGCGCAGCGCCACCGTGCCGGTATGTCGGGTGAGCAGACCACTGACCAGGAACAGCCCGGCCTGGACGGTGATGTGGTGCACCACGTAGAGGATCACGCCCGCCAGGCCGATCACGTCGTAGAGCCCCAGGCCGAACAACATGTACCCGATGTGGCTGACCAGCAGGAACGACAGCAGCCGGTTGATGTCGTTCTGCGCTATCGCGCCCAGTGCACCGATGATCATCGTCACCAGGGCGATGATCAGCATCAGCGTCCAGCTCTGCTGATGGTCGAAGACCAGGGTCTGGGTTCGGATCAACGCGTAGACGCCGACCTTGGTCAGCAGCCCGGCGAAGATGGCCGTGATGGGCGCGGGAGCGGTCGGATAGCTGTCGGGCAGCCAGAAGTGCAGCGGCACCATCGCCGCCTTGATGCCGAACACCACGACCATCATCAGCGCCAGCGCGGTCTGGATTCCGGGCGGCAGGTCACCGACCCGACCCGCCAGGTCGGCGAGGTTCACCGTTCCCGTCGCGGCGTAGACCAGGCCGATCATGGTGATGAACAGCAGCGACGAGGTCAGGCTGACGATGATGTAGGTCATCCCGGCACGTATCCGGGTGGCCGTGGTGCGCCGGACGATCAACACGTAGGACGCGGCGAGCATGATCTCGAACGCGACGAACAGGTTGAACAGGTCGCCCGTCAGGTAGGCGAGGGCGACGCCCGCACACAGCACCAGGTACATCGGGTGGAACGCAGTGCTGGAGGTGTCCCGACCGTAGTCGGTGATCCGCTGGCCGATCGAGAAGATCAGCACCGCGAGCATGACGACCGCCGAGACGAGCAGCAGCAGGGCGGCCAGCCGGTCGGCGATCAGCGTGATACCGAACGGCGCGGCCCAGCCGCCCATCTGGAGCACGACCGGCCCGTCCCGGTCGGCTATGTACAGCAGGAAGCCCGCGTTCACGGCGATGAAGGTCAGTACCAGCACCCCGAGCATCCGCTGCAGATTCGCGAAGCTGCCCAGGACCAGCGAGAGGGCCGCCGCCAGCAGGGGGAGCAGTACCGGCAGCGCTACGAGCACGTTCACCGAACGGCCTCCTGTTGGTCGTCGGTCTCGGAGTCGTCGTCGTCCTCGTCTTCGGAGAGCCGCTGTTGGAGACGTCGAATTCGTCGGTCCTCGACGTCGTCGCGTACCTCGTCATGGCCGAGCAGCACCGAGGAGCGATAGGCAAGAGCGAGAAGGAAGGTCGACAGGGCGAAGGTGATCACGATGGCGGTCAGGGCCATCGCCTGCGGCAACGGGTCGGTCATCTCCTCGACGGGGACCCCGTTGATGATCGGCGCCCTGCCGGGCGGCCCACCCGCCGCCTGGAGGAACAGGTTCGCCCCGTGGCCGATGATGACGGTGCCGATGACGATCCGCATCAGCGACCGCTGAAGAATCAGATAGAAGCCGACCGAGTACAGGACGCCCAGCGTGAGCGCCAAGACGAGGTTGATCGAGCCCCCCGTCATCGCGCCACCCTCCGCGTTCGCACGAGCTGTTCCTCGATTCCCGCGCCGAGGGTCCGCAACAGGTCGATGACCACCCCGACGATCAGCACGTACACCCCGATGTCCAGCAACAGGCTGGTCACGAACGTGACCTCGCCCAGGACCGGCAGGGTGGCCTGAAAATAGGTGGTCTCCAGCACGACACCGCCGAAGAACGTGGGCACCAGCCCCGAGAGGACCGCGAGGCTCAACCCGAGCCCGATGATCACCGGCGGCCGGAGCCGGACGGCCTCGCGCATCTCCAACGGCCCGCCCGCGACGTAACGCAGGACGAAGGCCTGGCCCGCGACCAGTCCGCCGGAGAAGCCGCCGCCCGCGCGGTTGTGCCCGGCGAAGAGCAGGTAGAGGGAGAGCACCAGGACCGTCGGGAAGAGGAGCCGCACCGCGACCTCGAGGAGCACCGAACGCTCCCGACCGTCCCGCGCGTCGCCTGCGAGCAGCCAGGCCTCTCGCGGCGTGTCCCAGTCCTCCCAGGACAGCCGCCGCGCCATGGAACCGGTCATCGTCGTCCCTCCTCGTCGTTCGTCGGCCTCGAGTCCGGGGACTCCGACCCGTCCGCAGCGGATGAGGCGTCTTGTCGGCCCGCCTCGGTGGGGCCGTTCGCCGAGTCCCGTGCGATGGCCTGTGCCGCCGGGCTGTCACCGACCTCGAACGCGGCGTCCTCCCCCGCCGCGCCGCCGCTGGCGCCTGCGCCGCCCGGCGTCGCCAGCACGGCCTGATCGTCGGTCTCGGGCAGCGACGGCGTCCTGGTCCGGCGGACGGCGAGGATCAGGCTCGCCACCCCGGTGGCCGCCACCGCGAGCACGGTGATCTCACCGACGGTGTCGAAGGCTCGGAAGTCGACCAGGATCGCGTTGACCACGTTGGTGGCGTGTGCACCCTCCGGCGCGTTGGCGATGTACTCCTCGCTGGAGGTGGGCGGCGCCTGCCGCGCACCGGAGAAGATCACCGTGGAGATCGCCACGAAGCCGCCCGCCGCCACCGCGATCACCACCTTCGGCCACCGCAGCCGCTTGGCCGACTCGATCTGGGTGAACCGCGCGGGCAGCTTCCGCAGCACGAACACGAAGGCCACCAGGGTCAGCGTCTCGACGAGGAACTGAGCCAGCGCCAGGTCCGGGCCTCCGTCGACGATGAAGAACGCGCCGATCGCGTAGCCGATCGCACCGGTCAGCAGCACCGCCGTCATGCGATGTCGCACCATCGTCAGGGCGATGGCCGCGATGCACACCAACACGGCGAGCGGGACCTGCACCGCGGAGTGCCAGAGCTGCTGCTCCCCGAGGAACGTGGTGCCGGTCAGCACCGCCGTGCCGGGGATGAACAACATCGTGAGCAGGATGATGCCGAGGTAGGTGGGCAGCGAACCCACCTGGAGTCGGCCGGTCACGCCGTAGGAGATCACCTCCAGCGAGAGGACCGAGCGGTCGTACAGCGTCTGCGCCTGCAGGAAGTGCGGGATCTGCGGCCCGCTCTCGGCGCTGGACCGCTCACGGAGCCGGTAGAGCAGCACGCCCAGCACCACGACTACCACCGACAGCAGCAGCGGCAGGTTGAATCCATGCCACAGCGCCAGGTAATAGCTCTCGCCTCCGGAGCGGAACGCCTCGGCGTAGGGCGTCACCAGCCCGTAGACCGGGGCCGACCACAGCCCCAGCACCAGGCCGGCGAGCGCCGGGATCGCGGCGGGAAGCACGAGTCCCAGGGCCGGGGAGGGAGCGGCGATCGGCTCGACGCCGGGCTTGTCGCCGAAGGCGCCCCAGACGAGCCGGATGCTGTAGGCGACGGTCAGCACCGAACCGACGACCAGTCCCGCCAGCACCAGCAGATCGACGGTGCCCCCGCTCTCCAGGAGCGCCTGGAAGGCCGCCTCCTTGCCGAGGAAACCGAGCATCGGCGGCAGCCCGGCCATCGAGCCCGCCGCGAGCACGGCCAGGACGGCCAGGCCGGGGAATCGTCTGCCGAGCCCGGACAGCTTCCGGATGTCCCGGGTCCCCGTCTGGTGATCGATGATCCCGACGATCAGGAACAGCGCCGCCTTGAAGAGCCCGTGCGCCAGCAGCATCGTCGCGCCCGCGATGGCGCCGATATAGGTGCCGGTCCCCGTCAACACCATGAGGAAGCCGAGCTGACTCACCGTTCCGTAGGCCAGCATGGTCTTCAGATCGTGTTGGAACAGGGCGCGGACGCCGCCGATCAGCATCGTCCAGATGCCGATCACCGCCACCGGCAGCCACCACGCGGTCTGATCGGCGAAGGCAGGTGCCAGCCGCGCGACCAGGTAGACGCCTGCCTTGACCATGGAAGCCGCGTGCAGGTAGGCGCTGACCGGCGTCGGCGCGACCATGGCACCGGGCAGCCACGGGTGGAACGGGACCTGCGCCGACTTCGTGAAGGCGCCGATCAGGACGAGCACCACGGCGATCGTGACGCCCCCGCCTGCGGGCGGATCGGCGACGATCTCCGAGATGCGGAAGGTGCCTGCGGCGTGGCCGAGCATGATGATGCCCATCAGCATCGTCAGCCCGCCGAACACGGTCACCAACAGGGCCTGCACCGACGAGCGGCGCATCTTCTTGCCGGTCCCGTCCTGTCCGACCAGGAGGAAGGAGCAGACCGTCGTCAATTCCCAGAAGACGTAGAGGCTGATGAGGTCGTCGGCGACGACGAGACCGAACATCGCGCCCGCGAAGGCGAGCAGCAGCGAGGAGGTCCGTCCGATGCCCTCACCGTGCGAGCCGAAGTAATAGACGCAGTAGACGAGGATGAGCGCGCCGAGCCCCGAGACCAGAAAGATCATCAACATCGAGAGCGCGTCGAGACGCAGCGCCACTTCCAGACCGATGCTCGGCGCCCAGGCGAAGGTCTCGACGGGCGCCTCTCCCCCCAACACGGCGGAGAGCCTGCCGAGAGACCACAGCAGTGTGGCGGCCGGGACGATCGCGGCCAGCGCGAAGGCCCAGCGGCCTATCCTGCGCACAAGCATGGGCAACAGGCCCGCAAGCAGCAGGTGAGCCGTCACAAGCAGAAGCACGCGAACCTCCTCCCGCACGGCTCCGCCGCCTGGTCGAGTTCGCTCATCGCTCCTCCGTGACTCGGGTGGATCGCCTGGTCACGACCCACGCAGGCACGTGGCATGGCGGACTGTCAGGTCCGTCGGGCACTGCGCGGGACAAGGGAAATCCTACGGTCGCTTAACCGGGCTTCTTGCATCGGCACAGCCGATCGCCGCCGTTCTCGAGGATCGAGAGCGCGTGAGACTGGTGTGAGGGCAGCGCGGAAAGCGGCGTCGAGCCCGCTCTCACGGTCGACGTCGCCCACTGGGCGCAGGCTTGCGACCTGCACCGATACCGGGTTTGACCCTCTTGCGTCCGCTAAAAGACCTCCGAGGGGACGTACGTCCCCCAGACCGAGCGCAATGCGTGACACACCTCACCGACGGTAGCCCGCGCGACGAGCGCTCGCTTCATGGGGTATAGCACGTTGCCCGTCCCCTTCGCCGTCTCGGTCAGCTCGGCGAGCGCAGACTTCACCTCCGCGTCGTCGCGCTCGGCCCGGAGCCGGGCGAGCCGGGCGGCCTGCGCCTCCTCGATGGTCGGGTCCACGCGCAACGGCTCGTAGGGCTCCTCGACGTCGATGGTGAACCGGTTGAGGCCCACCACGACCCGCTCGCCGCCGTCGATCTCGCGAGAGTTCTGGTACGCGGTCTCCTCGATCTCGGACTTCTGGAACCCCTCCTCGATTGCCGCCACCGCGCCGCCGCGCTCCTCGACCTTCGCCATCAGAGCCAGCGTCGCGGCCTCGACCTCGTCGGTCATCGCCTCCATCGCGTACGACCCGGCGAAGGGGTCGACGGTGGCGGTGAGGTCGCTCTCGAAGGCGATCACCTGTTGCGTGCGCAGCGCCAGCCTGGCCGCCTTCTCCGTCGGCAGCGCGATCGCCTCGTCATAGGAGTTCGTGTGCAGCGACTGGGTTCCGCCGAACACCGCCGCCAATGCCTGAATGGTGACCCGGACCATGTTGACCTCGGGCTGTTGTGCGGTGAGCTGCACGCCCGCGGTCTGCGTGTGGAAACGCAGCGTCAACGACTTCGGACTCGTCGCGCCGAATTCCTCCTTCATGACCCGAGCCCAGATCCGACGGGCCGCCCGGAACTTCGCGACCTCCTCCAGCAACGAGGTCCTGGACACGAAGAAGAAGGCCAGTCGAGGCGCGAAGTCGTCGACCGACAGGCCCGCCGCGATGGCGCCACGCACATACTCGATGCCGTTGGCCAGGGTGAACGCGATCTCCTGCGCGGGCGTCGCCCCCGCCTCGGCCATGTGATAGCCCGAGATCGAGATCGTGTTCCACTTCGGCAGCACCTCCTTGCAGTAGGCGAAGATGTCGGTGATCAGCCGCAGCGAATGGGCGGGCGGATAGATGTAGGTGCCGCGCGCGATGTATTCCTTGAGCACGTCGTTCTGAATCGTCCCGGTCAGCTTCGCCGGGTCGACGCCCTGTTCCTCCGCGACGATCTGATAAAGCAGCAGCAGGACGCTCGCGGGCGCGTTGATGGTCATCGAGGTGGAGACCCCGCCCAGGGGAATGCCGTCGAACAGGGTGCGCATGTCCTCGACGGAGTCGATCGCGACGCCGACCTTGCCGACCTCGCCGTGCGCGATGTACTCGTCGGAGTCATAGCCCATCTGAGTGGGCAGGTCGAAGGCCACCGACAGTCCGGTGGTGCCCGCCTTGATCAACTGGTGATACCGGGCGTTGGACTCACTCGCCGTGCCGAAGCCCGCGTACTGCCGCATCGTCCAGGGCCGTTGGGTGTACATCGTGGGGTAGACACCCCTGGTGAACGGGTAACTCCCCGGTTCGCCGATCCGTTCGGGCGGGCCGGCCTCCTCGTCGACGTCGGCAGGCCGGTACACCGACCGGATCTCGAATCCGGATTCCGCCCGCCGTGCGTCACCCATCATGGAAGCCTTCCTGTGCTGTGGTCGTCGGTGAACCCTCCGTGGCGCCCACGGTCGATAGATCCACGGTCAAGGGTCCCGTGACGTACAACGTAGAGGTCCCGAATTGAGGGGAGAACTAATCCGTGCCCACCAGAAGCACTCCGTCGCCGGATGGTGACCGCCTGATCGCCGGGCGGTATCGCCTGCATCAGCTCCTGGGCAGAGGCGCGATGGGCACGGTCTGGGCCGCCTATGACGAGTTCCTGCATCGTCAGGTGGCGGTCAAGGAGGTCCTGCTGCCGGTGGGCATCCCGTCGGCGGAGGCCGACGAGCTGCGCGAACGCACCATGCGGGAGGCACGGGCCAACGCCGTCCTCTCCCACCCGAACGTCGTCACGCTCTTCGACGTCGCCCGTCACGACGGCGAGCCGTTCGTCGTCATGGAGCTGGTGCCCTCCAACAGCCTCGCTGAAGTCCTGCTCCGACACGGCTCGCTCGCCAGGCAGGAGGCCGCGCTGGTCGCCGACTCGCTCGCCGCCGCGCTGGAGGCCGCGCACCGGGCCGGAATCACCCATCGCGACGTGAAGCCGGGCAACGTGCTGGTCGGGCGCGACGGACAGATCAAGCTCACCGACTTCGGCATCGCCCGCAACGTCGCGGAGACCACGCTGACCGCGACGGGGCTCATGCTGGGCACCCCGAGCTACATCGCCCCGGAGGTCGCCTCCGGTGGCGCGGTCACGCCCGCCGCCGACCTGTGGGCGCTGGGGGCGACGCTCTTCGCCGCCGTCGAGGGACAGCCGCCGTACTCCTCGGGAGCGGACCCGGTGGCGACCGTGTTCGAGGTGGTGCACGGCGCCGTCCCGCAGCCGACCTGCGGCGGCCCGCTGGCCCCGTTGATCAGCGGACTGATGGTCAAGGATGCCGCACTGCGCCTGCCGTTGGCCGAGGTGCGCCGCCGACTCCAGCCGTTACTGCCGGACTCGACGGCGGGCGTCTCGGCGCTGCTCGACGCCGAGGACGAGCACGCGGAGGACGAGTACGCCGAGGAGGAGTACGCCGAGGACGGGGAGTCCGACGAGGAGCAGGCCTGCGCCCGGCCGGTGCAGCACGACCAGCCGCCGACGCGCCCCGAGGAGCCGGGTCACACCGAGGAGGTGCCCCGGGTCGAGGACGACGCCGCCGACTCCGACACGGTGATCATCCGGCGACCCGCCCCCACGGCGGTTCCGCACACGCCGCTGGCCAGTGATCCAGGACCGCTGCCCTTCACCGCGCCCCAGCAGGCGCCGCCACGCACCCGGTCCGCCGCGTTCCGCGCACCGCCGCAGGATCGGACCTCGGCCCACCGGCCCCGACGCGGCCGCAGGCTCACGACGCTGCTGCTGGCGACCGTGCTGTTCCTGTCCGCCGCAGCGGGCGGCTTCGCCATCACCAGGACGCTGGCAGGCGAGACCGCGCTGCCGTCGAGCGGTCGGGACGCGGACGGCACCCGAGGCCCCGGCACGCCCGAGCCCCGATACGAGCGACGCACCGACACCGCAACGGGCGGCGATGACTCGGCCGGTTCGACGGCCGGGCGGTACACGGTGGACGTGCCCGCGGACTGGCTCACCTTCTACGAGCACCGAGACGGCGAGCTCGGCGCGAGCGTCCTGCACCGCTATCTCTCTCCGGACGGCAGCCGGATGATCTCCGTTCAGCGCTTCGTCGGGCTCTACCCCGACGCCGACGTCGCGGGCTACCTCGCATACCTCGGGAACACGTCGACCAGCAGTACCGGCGAGGTGCTGATGCAGAGCGACACGACCCTGGGGACTCACCAGGACGGCGACGAGCCGGATCGGGCGATCAGTTATCGGATGGTGGACCGAGGGCTGACGAGCAATGCCCACCAAGGCGAACTGCGGCGCAGCACCTTCGCCAGTCTGCGGCCGAGGAACGAGGATCTGTGGGTGCTGTCGGTGACGGTGCCCACGGACACGGAGGGGGCGGGCAGCCGCATCTTCGAGCACGTCTCGGACGGCTTCATCCTCCGCTGAGGGCGGAGGCCGAGCCGTGTCACTCGCCACGCCGCCGTCGTCGGACGGAGCCGCGCCAGACCGTGTCCGGCGACATCCGCCCCGCCCACCGCGCGGCGCTACCAGGCTGATCCAGCGCACATCGACGAGACGGGCGACCGACAGCCTCTGAGAGCCTGTCTTCAATCCCCACTTTCCTGTTGCGCGGGGCCGGCGCGGCGACCTGCGGCGTTGTCGTCAGTCACCATGACTCCGCCATCGCTCCCTCCTCCGCCTGGCAGCTCATCCACGCCGATCCCTGCTCACGACTCCAGAGGGATCGAAGACAGGCCGAGAGCCTCTCTTCGACCCCTCTTTCCTGTTGCGCGGGGCCGGCGCGGCGACCTGCGGCGTTGTCGTCGGTCACCATGACTCCGCCATGGCTCCCTCCTCCGCCTGGCAGCTCATCCACGCCGATCCCCGCTCACGACGGGAGAGGGACCGAAGACAGGCTCTAAGCTCCAGGACGTGACCGGCAATGACGCTGTACCTCCCGTGACGACCGTCCCCGCCGCAGGCTCGGCAGTGCCCGAGGTCTCGCCTGCGCCGCCGACCGCGACCAGGAACGTCGACCCGTCCGCCGTGGCCAGCGCGGCGGCGGCGATGCTGGCCGAGTTGACCGGACAGCTCCACCACGAGATCGCCATCGTGCTGGGCTCCGGGTGGCGGCCCGCCGCCGACGTGCTCGGCGAGCCGAGCGCCGAGATCTCGATGAACGAGCTGCCGGGCTTCATCGCGCCCAGCGTCGCCGGTCACGGCGGCACCGTGCGCTCCGTCGAGGTCGAGGGCAGGCACGTCCTGGTGCTCCTCGGCCGCATCCACCTGTACGAGGGCATGGGCGTCGCCCCGGTCGTGCACGGTGTGCGCACCGCGACCGCCGCAGGCTGTCAGACGGTGTTGTTGACCAACGCCGCAGGCGGACTGCGTGCGGGCATGCACGTCGGCCAGCCGGTGCTGATCGGCGACCACCTGAACATGACGGCCGCCTCGCCGTTGACCGGGCCGCGATTCGTCGACTGCACCGACCTCTACTCGCCGAGGCTTCGGGCGCTGGCCGCCACGATCGATCCCGCCCTCACCGAGGGCGTCTACGCCGGAATGCCGGGGCCGCAGTACGAGACGCCCGCCGAGATCAGGATGCTGCGCACGCTGGGCGCCGACCTGGTCGGCATGTCCACGGTGCTGGAGGCGATCGCGGCCAGGGCGGCAGGCGCGGAGGTCTTCGGGCTCTCCCTGGTCACCAACCTCGCCGCAGGCCTCTCTGGCGAGGCCCTCAACCACGAAGAGGTCGTCGAGGCAGGCCGACAGGCCGCGTCCGAACTGGGCGGCCTGCTGCGCGAGCTGGTGATCCGGCTGTGAGCCCGCTGTCGCCGAAGCTGCGCGACGCGGCCTTCCGCTGGATGGCCGACGACGTCGATCCCGAGGCACGCACCGAACTCCAGCGACTTCTCGCAAGCTCGATGGGCGGTGACGAGGCAGCGCACCGGGAGCTGACCGACCGGATGTCGGCGACGCTGACCTTCGGCACGGCCGGGCTGCGCGGGCCGCTGCGGGCCGGGCCGAACGGGATGAACCGCTCCGTCGTCGTGCGGGCCACCGCAGGGCTGGCGGAGTGGCTGACCCGGCAGGGCCACGGCGGCGGGATCGTCGTGGTCGGCCGCGACGCCCGGCACGGCTCGGCCGAGTTCGCCGAGGACGCCGCCGGGGTCCTCGCCTCGGCAGGCTTCGACGCCAGGGTGCTGCCCCGGCCGTTGCCGACGCCCGTGCTCGCGTACGCGGTGCGCGCGTTGCGGGCCGTCGCAGGCGTGCAGATCACCGCGTCGCACAATCCGCCGCAGGACAACGGCTACAAGGTGTATCTCGGCGACGGCACGCAGATCGTGCCGCCCGCCGACCGGCAGATCGAGGCGGCGATCGAGGCGGCCCCCGCCGCGATCTCCGTCCCGCGCGGACGGCCCAGCGGGGTCGTCGACGACTCGATCGTGCAGGACTACCTGGCCGCCGCCTCGGCCGTGACCAGGCCCGCTCCGCCACGTGCGCTCTCGCCGGGCACGACGACGCGAACAACCAACGAACCGGGCACAACAACACCAACAACCAACGAACCGGGCACAACGACACCAACAACCAACGAACCGGGCACAACGACACAGGCGCCCGGCGGGCCGGGCGCCGTCGACCGCGAGGGCCTGCGGATCGCGGCCACCCCCCTACACGGCGTCGGCGGCGAGTCGCTGGTGGCGGCGCTGCGGTCGGCGGGATTCACCGACGTCCGCGTGGTCGCCGAACAGGCGGTGCCCGATCCCGACTTCCCCACCGTGAGCTTCCCGAACCCGGAGGAGCCGGGGACCGTGGACGCGCTGCTGGCCCTGGCCGAGGAGTGCTCGGCCGACCTGGCGGTGGCGTTGGACCCGGACGCGGACCGGTGTGCGCTCGGGGCACGCGGACGCGACGGGGTGTGGCGGATGCTGCGCGGCGACGAGACCGGGGTGCTGCTGGCACATCACCTGCTGTCCACCTTGGACCGCACGGCGCATCCGGACCCGTTGGTGGCGACGACCATCGTGTCCTCTTCGCAGCTCAAGGCGATGGCCGCCGCGCACGGGGTGCGCTACGACGAGACGCTGACCGGGTTCAAGTGGCTGGTGCGGTCGGGAGACGGCGCGGGCACCGGCCTCGTCTACGCCTACGAGGAGGCGCTGGGCCACTGCGTGGCGCCGGACTCGGTGCGAGACAAGGACGGCATCTCAGCGGCCGTGCTGGGCGCGGACCTGGCGGCCTGGCTGCGGGCGACGGGCCGGAACCTGTGGGACGTGCTCGACGAGCTGGCGATCCGCCACGGCGTGCATCTCACCGAGCAGCTCTCGGTCCGGCTGCCCGAGGTCGCCGCCGGAACCCGAGTGATGCGACAGCTGCGCACCGCGACCCCGACCTCCTTGGCGGGCGTCGACGTCGAGGCCGAAGACCTGCTGCCGCGTTCGGACGTCATCGTGCTGCGTGGGGCGGGGCTGCGAGTGGTGGTGCGGCCCTCCGGCACCGAGCCGAAGGTGAAGGCCTACCTGGAGGTGGTCGAGCCCGTCTCGAACGGCCCGGCGGCCGACGGCGGGTCCACCGAGAGCGGCGCCGGAACGCCTGCGGCCGACCCGGCGCGCGAGGCAGGCGCGGGGACCGCGGAACTCGAGGCGGCCAGGGCACGCGCTCAGGGCCGGATCGCCGCGCTCCGCGTCGAGGTCGCCGCCCTGCTCGGCTGAGGTGCCGATCGACGGTCACCACGAGCTCGTGGCCGGTCACCAGGAACTCGAGGCCGTGACGACGCACGTGGATCCGCGCGTCGTCACGGCGTCCGGTCGCCCTCGTCGGACGGCACTCTCGTCCCGCCGGGCGGCTGTCCCGCCCGGTTGCGGCGCCGAGTTCCACCGCCCGGCCGGAACACGCCGTCCCCGGCGTTCGAGCGTTAGCCGTTGAGCATCCGCATGCCCGCCTCGGGGTACCGAGTGCCCGCCACCTGGTCGGCGGGCACGGCCTGCTCGATGCGCGCCAGCTCCTCGGCATTGAGCGTGATGTCCACGGCGGCCGCGTTCTCCTCCAGATAGCGACGCCGCTTGGTGCCGGGGATCGGGACGACGTCCGTGCCCTGGTGCTGCACCCACGCCAACGCGAGCTGACCCGCAGTGACGCCCCGTTCGACCGCCAAGGCCCGCAGCGCCGCCACGAGCGCGAGATTGTGGGCGAGGTTCTCCGGCGACATGCGAGGCTGGTCGACCCGGAAGTCCTCGGCCCCGAAGTCCTCGGTCGCGGTGAACCTGCCGGTCAGGAAACCCCGGCCCAGCGGCGAGTACGGCACCAGACCGATGCCCAGCTCACGACAGGTCGGCACGACCTCGGCCTCGATGTCCCTGGACCACAGCGACCACTCCGACTGCACCGCCGCGATCGGATGCACGGCGTGGGCACGGCGGATGGTCGCGGCGCCTGCCTCCGACAGACCCAGGTGGCGGACCTTCCCCTCGGCGACCAGCTCGGCCATCGCGCCGACGGTGTCCTCGATCGGCACGTTCGGGTCGACGCGGTGCTGGTAGTAGAGGTCGATGTGGTCCACGCCGAGTCGACCCAGCGAGCCCTCCACGGCCTTGCGGACGTAAGCGGGGCTGCCGTCGACGCCCCTGGCCTTGGGGTCACTGCCTCGGATGAAGCCGAACTTGGTGGCCAGCACAGCCTGGTCACGCCTGCCTGCCAGTGCCCGGCCGACCAGCTGCTCGTTGGTGGACGGCCCGTACATGTCGGCGGTGTCCAGCAGGGTCACGCCGAGTTCGAGGGCGCGGTGGATCGTGGCGATGGACTCGGTGTCGTCACCCGGCCCGTAGAACTCGCTCATCCCCATGCAGCCGAGGCCCTGTGCCGAGGTGGTCAGTGCGCCCAGCCTGCGTTCCGGAAAGGTCATGCGGTCGCCTCCTGAGCGTCAGACGTCGGTTGCCCGCCGCGCTCGATCTGTTCGTAATGGGAGATCTTGAAATCCAGGATGTCGGCGCAGGTCTGCAACTCGGCGATCCGGTCGCCGACCTCCTTGCGATGGTCGGCCAGGATCTGCCTGCGGCGCGATGCGGTTCCGCCGCCGAGGAGCCGAAGCCGCGCGTACTCCCGCATCAACCGGATGGGCATCCCCGTGGTTCTCAGCCGAGTCAGGAAGGACAGCCATCGGAAGTCCTCGTCGGAGTACGCCCGCCGCCCGGCGCTGTCTCGCGCCGGGGGATCGACCAGCCCGATGCGTTCGTAATAACGCAGGGTGTCGATCGACAGCCCGCTGTGTGCTGCCGCCTGTGCGATCGAGTAACTCACGTTGAGGACAGTAGGAGCTGGAGTGCACTCCAGCACAAGGCTTCGGGTGTGACCGTCGGCGACGAGATTGTTCCGGATCGAGGGCCTCCGACGGCGGTGCCCGGTCGCCCGGATGGCACGGAGGTGCGGCGACGAGGCCGGCACCCGGCGGAAGATCTGCTGGTCAGTCGGGCTCGGCGGCCTTGGGGACTGCCCAGCCTTCGAGGCGGCCCGCCAGCTCGCGTGGCTCCAGCGTGCCTGCGGAGACCTGCCGGACAAGATCGATCGCGACCTCGTCCTCCGCATCGATCCACCAGCCGTTGATGTCACATAACGTGACCGCCGCGACCCAGCCGAGACGCCAGTTGCCCTCGGCGAGCGGCCTGCTGCGGACCAGCGAGTCCAGCAGCGCCGCGGCCTTCAGCCACAGGGTCTCGTAGGCCTCGATCCCCAGCACGACCGCACGAGGCCGGTGGGCGGCCGCATCGAGCAGGCCGAGGTCACGCACCACCACATCACCGCCGGTGACCGCGGTGGCGAGAACGAAGAGATCACTGGCATCGAGGTACTCGGTCGTCATGTCGGGTGACTCAGGCAGGGCCCAGCCCGTCCAACAGACCCTGATAGCGCGGCAGCACCCGGCCGAGGACCTCGCCCAGCTCGCCGTCGCGCTGCTGCCTGGACCACCGATCGGCCAGCGCGAGCCGGACGATCTCCTGCTTGGACCGACCCTCGGACGCGGCGAGTTCCGCAAGCCTGCGGTTCTCCTCGTCGGTGAGTCGCAGTGTCATCGCCATGCCCGCCATGGTACCGGAGTGGTATCACCGCGCTCCAGGACGATTTCTGCGCGCCACCGGGCGGCATCGGCGTTCGGACCACGGTGGTCCGGCGGCCCCATGGCGGCCGGACGGCCCGCGAGAACCTGCGACGAGGCGCCGAGCCCGACCTCGGTCCGGGCCGTGCCGGCTATCCTCGCAGGATGGCTCGGCCCCGGATTCACGATGACCAGCTGCGGCTACGGCTGCTCGATCGGGCAGGCGAGCTGATCTCCACCCACGGCACGGAGGGTCTGAGTCTGCGCCGACTCGCGGCCGACGCAGGCACGTCGACCACGGCCGTGTACTCGCTGTTCGGTAGCAAGGCCGCCGTGCTGCGGGCGGTGTACATCGAGGCGTTCCAGCGACTGCGCAGGCGGCTCGACGCCGTCGCACGCACCGATGATCCGACCGAGGACCTGCTGGAACTCGGCATGGCCTATCGGGGCAGCGCGCTGGCCGATCCGCATCTGTACGCGGTGATGTTCCAGCGTTCGGGTTCGACGGCACTGGAGGCCGACGAGGCCGCGACCCAGGCCGCGACGGAGGCGATGCGCCCCCTCGTGGCGACCGTGGAGCGCGGCATCGAGGAAGGCCTGCTCGTCGACCGCCCCGCACACGACATCGCCTACGCCTGCTGGGCGATGGTCCACGGTCTCGTCTCGTTGGAGCTGGACGGCGGCTTCGCGGCGGTGGAGGTCTCGGCGGGAATCTGTCGGGAGGCGCTCACGGCGAACATCCGGGGCTGGCGCAGGAGGCCTGCGGCCTGACGGTTCGACCGCCGGTCGCATGGCAGGTCCGGTGCCGCCCGACGACGGTTTCGCCGGTCCCGTCCCGACGCCCCTGCCGACTCACGCCGCCCGGCACCTCGCCCGTTCGCGGCGATGGCCGATCCACGCGGCGTGGTCGCTCGGCTCGGCCGCTCGGCACGGCCGCTCGGCACGGCCGCTCGGCTCGGGCGGAAGGCCGCAGGGTCACGTGAAGGGCACCGGGTGGCTGACCGATGCCCTTCACGCCCGAGACCTACCAGACGAGGCGGCCCGTCGGGGGTCGGGTTCCGGGTCTAGCAGGCTCCCAGGTCCTCCCAGACGCCCCATTCACCAGTGGTGCCCGGCGTCTCGCCCTGCGTCCACCACTTCGCCCGCCATTCGTGGCCGCCGTGGGAGACCACCGCACCGGCGGTGTAGACGCCGGATGCGCTCCACGCCGCCGCCGTGCAGTCGCCCGGCTCGCCGGGCTCTCCCGGCTCCCCGGGTTCACCGGGCTCGCCGGGCGGGTTCGGGTCGCTGGGCAGTTCGCCGTCGAGGGCGGCCATCAGCTCGCCGTCCGGGGTGTCGCCGTCCAGCGACCAGATCATCGCGCCGGACAGGCCGCGCTCCCGGACGTAGTCGGCCTTGCGCACCATCTCGGTCGGGTCGTCGTAGGTCCAGAACGTGCTGCCGTCGAACAGCCAGGCCTGACCGGTGGCCTCATCTCGGTGCAGCGTGGAGGAGCCCACCAACGGCTTGATCAGCTTGTAGTCGTTGATTCCCGCCTCGTACCGGCCGGGTGCCGGACCTGCGGCAGGCTGGTGCAGACCGTCGCCGCCGCCGGTCACGCCGGTCCAGCCTCGGCTGTAGAACGGGACGCCGAGGACGAGCTTGTCGGCGGGCGCACCCTCGTCGAGCCACTTGTCCACGACCACCTCGCCGGAGACGAACAGCGGCCCCGGCTCGTTCTCACCGAGCCGCAGCGCGGACTGGTGGTTGGTGGTCGGGTCCCAGCCGCCGTGATAGTCGTAACCCTGCAGCGTCCCGAAGGTGAGCTGTTCGAAGACCGCGGGCACGTCGAAGCCGAGGTCGACCTTCTCCGGGTCGGCGGGCAGGAACGCGCTGAGCTCATACTCCTTGCCGTGCTCGGCGCCGATCGCGTCGAGCTGGGTGCGCCACTCCTGGAGCAGCAGCGTGAAGTTCTCCCGGTCCTCCGGCCGGATCACGTTGCCCGGCGCGCCCTCGGAGCCGGGCCACTCCCAGTCGAGGTCCACGCCGTCGAAGACGCCGAGCGCGGCGCCGGGGCCGCCCTGCGGGTCGCCGCCCATGACCGGCAGGTCGCCGCGGATCCACATGTCGATGCAGGACTCGACGTGGGCGCGACGGGACTCGGCGGTGGCCGCCGCGTTGGAGAAGTGCTGGGACCAGGTCCAGCCGCCGAAGGAGATCTGCACCCGCAGGTGCGGGTACTTCTCCTTGAGCTGGCGGAGCTGGTTGAGGTTGCCTGCCAACGGCTGGTTGTAGACGTCTGCCACGCCGCTCACGCTCTGCTCGGCGGTGTAGCGACGCTGGTAGTCCGCCCAGGCATCGCCCTGCCCGAGCTGGTTGGCCTGGAAGCACTCGCCCTGTTCGGTGATGTTGCCGAACGCGTAGTTGATATGGGTCAGCGATGCGGCCGACCCCGAGGTGTCGATGTTCTTGACCAGGTAGTTCCGGTCGTAGACACCCCACTGTGTGAAGTAACCGATCTTGCGGTAGCCGTCCTGGTCGAGCGCGGCATCCGAGGTCTGGGACGCCTGCGTCATCGATTCAGGACTGCGCTCCTGCGCCGTCACGGGAAGGGTGGTGACGCCCGCGGTCAGCAGGGCGGCGGCGGCCAGGACGGGTAACTGCCATCGACGTCTCGGTCTGGACATGGACACTCCTAGCGATTCGGGACCGGACCGACCGGTGCGGCGCCGAGGCCGGGCAGCTCGCCTGGCCGAACGGACGCAGGGCTCGGTCGGGGAACGCTTGAGAATCAGGTGCCGGGAAGGCGGTGTGGCGCGCCGAGCGTGGGGACACCGCTCGACCAAGGAGGCTCCGGGAAGTGCACTGGCTCTCGATCGATGATCTGACGATGTGGTCCAGACCACTCCATGTCAAGGTCTAGACCAGTCGCCTCACTCGATCGGCCCAGCGAGATCGGCCGGACAACGGGCGGACGTCGCGGTGGACGGCGGCTTCTCCGGTTCGGGCGGACGTGCACCGGACCGGGGCGGCAGGCGACCGGGCTGGGCGAGGCGGCGGGCGGCGGAGACGCGGCGCGCGACGTCGTCATCGGGCCGTGGTCCGGCCCGGAGGCCCCGGCTCTGGACGGCCGAGGCGGGCCGAACCCTGGTGAGAACGGCAGGAGTCGGATTCGGCTCGCGGAGAACCGGGCTCGTCTTCTAACCCGGCGTCGGCGTGCGGCAGGGAGACGATCCTCGCCCTCGGCGACCGAGGCACACCCTCGGCCGCCGGGGCGGAACAACGGACGTCAGACGGCGCCGTACTGCCGATCCCCCGCGTCGCCCAGGCCCGGGACGATGAAGCCCGACTCGTTCAGACGCTCGTCGATGCTGGCGGTCACGATCCGAGGCGGTGCCGCCATGGCACGCAGCCGCTCGATCCCCTCCGGCGCGGCCAGCGCGCACAGCGCCGTGACATCGGTGGCGCCGCGATCGGTGAGCAGGCGGATCGTGTACTCCATCGATCCGCCGGTGGCCAGCATCGGGTCGAGCACGAACACCGGGCGGCCCGAGAGGTCGGCGGGCAGCGACTCCAGGTACGGGGTCGGCTGGAGGGTCTCCTCGTCCCTGGCCAGGCCCACGAAGCCCATCTGCGCGTCCGGGATGAGCTGATGCGCCTGGTCGGCCATGCCGAGACCCGCCCGAAGCACCGGCACCAACAGCGGCGGATTCTTCAGCCGGTACCCGTCGGTGCGGGCGACCGGGGTGTGCATCCGCTCGGTGACCACCGGGGCGTTCCTGGTGGCCTCGTACACCAGCATGAGGGTCAGCTCATGCAGTGCCGCCCGAAAGGTGGGGCTGTCGGTGCGGGCATCCCGCATGGTGCTGAGCCTGGCCTTGGCCAGCGGGTGATCCACGACGAGCAGGTCCATGACCGGATACGGTAACCGCCCGCGCCACCCGATCGGGCGAGCGCGAGGGCGGCGAGCGTCACGTCCGGTGTGTCCCGCCGGGTCTGTCACGGCGCCGGTCGCCCGAGGCGACGGTACGCAGGCTCGCGTGTCTCCCCCCACACGCGGCGCCGCCCGCCCAGGTCTCGCACCGTGGCCGCGCTCGGCGCGCCGCCACGCGAACTCGGTGCCCATACGAAGCTGACTGCCACAGCCGACCCGGCTGTTCCTGAGTTCAGCCGGGCAGCCCCGACTCTCCGGCGATCCGCTCGCGCAGTTCCTCGGCGCCAGCGGTAGCAGGCAGGCGGGTGCCGATGGCGCCGATGCTGTCGGTGATGCGTACCGATCGGACGCCGTCTGCGACGTCGAGGAACTCCGTCCAGGTGGCCAGGGCCGCATCGACGGCGCCCTGGGCGAGCTGGATTCCACCGAGGTCTGCCAGGACGAGGGCGCGGCTGCGGCGGCGGTCCAGGCCGTGGATGTCCAGGGCGAGGTGGAGGTGCTCCGCTGCGGCGCGGTGGTCCCCCAGCCTCGCAAGGATCATCCCGGCGTCGTGTGCCCAGCGGCCATGGCTGTAGTGCGAGGCCCAGGACCGACCTGGTGTGGTCGGGGCGGTCTCGATCGCCGCCTGCGCCGCACTCAACAGCCGAGATGCGGTGATGCGGTCCCCGGCTGCCGCAGCGGCGCGGGCATGGGTGGTGACGTAGTACGCCCTGGCCTTCGGGTTGGCGAGGTCACGGCCGCGTTGCGCGCAGGCCTCCGCGACGGCCAGTGCGGTCGGGATGTCGCCTGCGTCGGTAGCGCGTTCGGCCAGACCGCGTAGTGCGGTGGCCGCGAGTTCCTCGGCCCCGGCCCCGACTTCGGTGGCCAGGCGGTAGCTGTGGTCGTAGTACCGCGCGGCGAGGTCGTCGGCACCGGCGTCCCGGGCCATCCAACCGGCCAGGTGTGTCAGCTCGGACGTGGCGGCGCGCAGTTCCCGTCCGACGCGGTCGGTGTAGCGGCCTGCCAGCCATGGGCCGACGTCCTCGACGAGGTAGCGCACGGCCAAGTGACGGGCGTGTCCCCCGCCCAGCTCTGCGGCGGCGTCTCCCAGGGTGGTGGTCATGGTGCGGATCGCGGTCACCTCGCCCGCACCGACCCGCACCGATCCGGTAGCACGGCTCAGCTGACGGGTCACCGCGTCGGAATCGGTCAGGCCCAGCATGCTCAGGCTTGCCGCGCTGGTGGCAGTCAGGAACCCGCGTCGGTCCATGATGTCGATCCTCGGCGAGAGCCAGTGTCGCAGTCACGGCGTCAGCAGGCGGATCGTCAACGAACTCGACACCCAGAATCCGCTCCAGGTAAGGCAGCCCGTCACCACCGACGCCGACGCCGCCCGGACCGTCCCTACGCCCACCACCAGGCGCGGCCGGTAACGGTCTCGGTCAACTCGCGCGCCAACGCGCCGATAGGACCGGTAGAGGGTTCGGCCGTGGTGTGCACGGTCTCCACCCGGACGCAACGAGCAGTTGCGCCAAGTGCTGCACGACAGTGGACTTACCCGCCCTGCTGGGGCAATCCACCGAGACGAACAACCCACGATCGCGGTCAGAAAAGGGACGGAGTGTCATCCTTGACCCCTCCCGGTTTGTCGCGCAGCTCTTCCAGCGTCAGCGGGCGCGTGTCCTGCCGGGTCGCCAGGCGCACGAACAGCCGCGCAGTCACCAACGTGTCGTAGATCGCGCGGTGCGGCGCGAGTCCATCGGGCAGCCCCTCGGCGAGCTTGAACGCGTCCACCAGAGCGCCAAGCTTGTAACTATCGGCGTCCGGCACTAGGCGACGGGCGAGTGTGAGAGTGTCGAAGATTTCCGGGCATTCCCAATCCCCGAGCTTGCGTTGCAAGACCCCGACATCCACATGGGCGTTATGCGCGATCAACCCGTCTGCCCTGAGACCGTGCGCGTTCAGCGCGTCCAACACGTCGGCCTTGACGTCATCGAATGTCGGGGCGTCGGTCACGTCATCGTTAGTGATGCCGTGAATCTTGCGCGCGAAATGCGTAATCGGCCGATCAGGCTTCACCAGCCAACTCGCCGACTCACCAATGACACCACCGTAGATCGGCACCACCGCCAGTTCCACAAGGTCTGGGGGCTGCCGACCATTGCCTTCCACGTCCACGACCACATAGGTAAGGCTCGTCCAGTCAGTCATTTCCGCCGGTTCCCTTCCATCCGATCTCAGCCCGCCCATGCCGCCGGTTGCGGTGCGGATGGGCTACATCGTGGACCTGAAACCCGAGCGCGTGTTGGAGGTAGTAGCGCGGCCGCTCCGCCGCCGACCCGCACGCCCACGGCTGGACGCTCCACCTGCGCCGGAGGCTCTGATCTCACCTTCGCCCACAGCCCCCGAATCCGGACCAGTGGTTTTCTGTTGCCCGGCGCCACCCGACCCGCCTCACACCACGCGCTGTTCACCGAGCCCGCTCCGCTGCTACCTCATCACACCGTCCGCTGTCGACCAGGACAGTTCCCCGTCGCCGAGGACCTCCCCCTGCCCTGTTCACGACGCCGCCTGCGACGACGACACCCGGCCCTCCCTCAGCAGCCGGGTCTCGTCGTGCTTGCTGCCTACGGCGGGATCAGCCTGGCGCGGCGTTGATCGACGCCGTCGAGACTCGGCTGGAGGGTCGTGCGGTCAGCGCCGACCTCGCTGGACTGGACTCCACGACCCCGGCGTGACTGGCCGCACGGCCCGGTCCGGTCCGGGCGGTGACCTTCGCCGACGAGCTCGCCGCTTTCCGCGCCGGGCTGGACGACAGCGGAGGCCACCCGGCGCGGCGGTGTTTCTGGTCAGTGGCGTAGTCGGTTGAGGAGGGTGACGAGGACGGTGCGGTCGCGGGGTGGCAGTGCGGTGGCGGGTTCGGCGGTGGCGGTCCGGAGGGTGTCGATGACGGCTTCGAGGAGTTCGATGCCGTAGTCAGTGAGGGCGAGTCGTTTCTCGGTGCCTCGGCCGGTGACGGTGAGGTAGCCCCGGTCTGCGAGGCGGGTGATGCTGTGGTCGAGGCTTCGGGGTGGGAGGTCGAGTGCGGTGTGGGTGACGGCCTTGCGCATCGGTCGGGGTGTGCGGGCGAGCAGACGGAGGAGTCGGTAGTCGTAGACGGTGATGCCGTGGTTGTTGCGCAGGGCGTCGGCGGGCTGGGTGGTCCAGCGTTGGGTGGCGGCGATGAGGGTTTCCCAGAGGACCCAGGGCTCAGCCGTCACAGTGCCTGCGCCGACGGCGACGTCGAGCGGGGTCGGCGTGGCGGCGTGCGCTGGTCGGGGCGTAGTCGTTCGCCTGTTCGCCGTCGAATTCGGTGGTGCGGCGGAAGGTGGCGTGGGCCGGTCGGGCGGGGCCGGAGTGGCGGGCGGCCGGGTCACGGGCATGTGAGTGTTCTCCTCGGTGTCGGTGCTGGGTGCTGGACAGTCGGTGGTGTGGTGGTCAGTTCGGGGTTGAACGGAGCAGGCAGGGGGTGCAGGGGACGCCGTGGCCGGGGTCGACCTGTTCGGTGGTGTCGTCGAGCATGATTCGGTTGCCGCACCGGGTGGTCAGTGTCGTGTCGTCGACGCCCTCGGCTCCGATGATGTGGACCGGGCCGGGGCTGCCGTCGGGGTCGATGCGGCGCAGGCAGAGCGACCACCCGGCGGTGAACAGCGCGGGGGTCGTGTCGCCGTCGAGGATCGCGGCGCAGTACGCACAGTCCTGCACGTAGGGCACCACTCCAGCGGGGCCGTCGACGGCAACCGGGCCGATGGTGACCGTGGCGCCGCAGATCGTGGATGTCCGATCGCCGTCGAGTGGCACGGGTTCGCCGACGTTGACGAACACGGTGTGCAGATCGAGGAAGATCCCGACCAGCGGCGGCGCGGGCTGCCGCCTCATCAACGGCTCGGCGGCGACCTCGCGTTCACCGGGCGTCATCGTCGCCCGCCGGTAAACACCACGATGTAGGGCCGGACGCGGGCGGCCCGCAGCCGGTGCACGACCGGAACGGCCCGGTAAGTGACGAGCGTCCTCATCGGACCACCGCCAGATGACGCGGTCGGTCGGGAACGCGCGAGGCGGTCAGGCAGTCCGGGCAGCGATGCTCGTCGTAGTACGGAACGGCCACGGGCCTGCGGTTCAGCGCCGTGAACACGGTGGTCGGGTCGCAGACCGGGCGGATGCGGGCGAGTCCGTCCGACGTCCAGTACTCCCGGTGGGCACGGTGGGTGTCCCCGTCGCCCACGGACCGGACGAACCACGGGCCGGTCATCGGCGGCCGCCGGGGACGACCTGGAGCGCGGCGGCGACAGCGCCACCTGCGCCGATCCCGACCGCGACCTCGCTTTGGGCTTCGGTGTCGAAGGGCACGGTGTTCGTGCCCAGGGCCGCCCCGGTGGTGGTGTGGGTACGGGCGGTGGTCAGCGCGCGGCGCAGCGCGTCACCGAGTTCCGGGACACGGTCGGCGTGAACCAGCCAACGGCCCAGCGTCGCGGCGCGACTGCGGATCGACACCTCGACCCCCTGCGGCCCAGACCAGAACCGAAGCCGCCGAAGGCCGGTGACACCGTCCATCGCAGGCAGATCGACAACCCGCCCCGCCCACACACCCTCAAGAACATCCACCGCGTCGGTCGCACTGATCGCCGCACGTACCGGATCACGACCCGGCCGAACACCCTCGACCAACACCCCACCGACACCCGAGGTCACGAACATGACACCACCCCTGGTGTCGGTGTCGAGGAACAACACGAACAAAGTCGTCACAGCCGCACCGCCACGGTGCCCAGGCGCTCCTCAGCCAACCGCGCCACGATCACGGAGAACGCCACCGTCCGGAGATGCCCCGGTCGACGCGACGCCGGAACGCGGTAACCCCATACCGCCAAAGAGAACCCCGCGACGAGCAGGAACACACCCACAGCGACGGCCGGCATCACAACGCACCACCGACCCGCCGCCGAGTGACGACGAACCGCACGAGCCGCGCACAGCTAGCGCCATGGCCGCCGGTCCACAAGCGCTCTGGCACACACGCATCGCGCCGAGACACGGGATCACACCAAGCCGACCAGCCCGTCGCGACGAGCATGACGGGGCCGAGCAGACCGGGGATCGAGAGAGTCAGGGCCACTGATGGCCTCCAGCTGTCAATCAAAGACATGCCGGCAAGAGTGCATTTGACGGCAAGTTGCTGTCTATCCCCCAATAGATCGAATGTCGGCGAGGGGCGTTGTGCCAAGTACGCTCCGGCGCATGGCGCCACCACCAAGAATTCGGGCACTCGGCGTAGCGCTGAAGTCAGCTCGGGATGCGGCAGGGCTCACCGGACAGCAGCTCGCCGATGCAGTCGGGATTGACCCCACTACGCTCAGCAGGTGGGAGACCGGCCAGCGCACCCCGCCAGCTCGTGAAGTCCTGGCCATCTTGGATGAGCTCGGCGTTCGTGGTCGCGAGCGAGACCGTCTCGTCGAGATGCTCGACGACGACCAAAGCCCTAGGTGGGCCACCGGGAGTGAGTTCCCGCCCGCGCTTGCCGACCTCATAGCTCATGAACGTGCGGCCGAACGGATTACCGATGTGGCGATGATCGTTCCGGGGCTGCTCCAGACATGGGAATACGCACGGGCCGTAATGTCAAGCGCCGGGCCGGACGCCCGCGACCTTGACGGCCGTGCAACCTTGCGGATCGGGCGGCAAGAAGTTCTCCGCAGGATCGAGTACACGGCGATCATCGATGCAGGAGCCTTGACACGGAGGGTCGGCAGCGCAGAAGCGATGGTCCAGCAGCTCGACCACCTGCTCGTCATGTCGAAGCAGCCGAACGTGACCATTCGGCTGCTACCTGGTGATCAAGTACATCCAGGGTTGGAAGGGTCGTTCATGGTCCTGGATACTTCCTATGGCCGCGTGATTCACGTCGAGCACCACGCAGCCTCGATCCTGCTCGACAAGCGGAAACACACGACCGCCTACGGTCGCGTTCTGGAGGCGGTCTCGGGCTCGGCGTTGCAGCCGGAGGAATCCGTAGACGCGATTCGGCGACAACTAGCCAGGTGGGAGCAGCCCTCATGAACAGCTTGACCGGCTGGCAGAAGTCCAGCCGCAGCCACAGCACCACCAACTGCGTCGAGGTCGGCCGTACCTCCAGCTTAGTCGGCATCCGCGACACCAAGAACCGCGACGGCGGGACCCTCGTCGTCGGCCACGCCGCCTTCACGGGCTTCCTCGGCGCGATCAAGGCCGACAGACTCCGCTGACCCCGCGTCCACGGACGGTGTCGAGCGAGGTTCTTCGCACGACACCGCCCCTGGGCTGCTTCTCCCCGAAAATCCGCCGCCCCGCTTGTCGGTGGCATCGCGCGATCCGACACCATGAGGCTTATCACTGACGGTGAGGAGTCGGATCGTGTCCGTGATCGACGTCGTGACGGAGTTGCGCCGTGCCCATGCCTTACTCGTCGACGCCCTCGCCGCCACCGCCCACGCCGAACAGGCGATCGACGACGGCACCACCACCTTCGACACCGCAACCACCGGCTCCACGCAACCCGCAGTCGAGTCGGCCCGACACTGCGCACTCGCCGCCACCAACGACATCCACGCCGCACGGACAGCCCTCCTCGCGGCACAGAACATCCTCGACGCCTACTGCCGCGAGATCGCCGGACACGGCATCATCGACGACACGACGATCACCGACCGACACCCCGAGACCGAACCCCACGACATCGCCACCCGCCCGATCCAACGCCCCGACGCCCCTGCGGAGCGCTACGGCGCCGAGATCACCGAACTTCAACGCGGCGGCGCTAAGATCAGCCCCGACCGAGTCGTCCGAGCAGCCCGACACCAACGCGGCCACCTGGTGTGGCTGGAACTCGGCCACGAGGGATCATCGGGACAAGCGCATATCGTCCGCTCAAAGCGGACCAGGGAATTCGGGAACTATGGGATTCCCCGACATCGGATCATCGACGTGATCTTCGACTGCCTTGAGCATGGCGACCAGGTGGGAACGCTTGACGACGGAGAAGTGTATGAAGTGGAATGCGGCGACGGAGAAAAACGGCCCATCACCATTGTGGTGGCAGACAATGGATACATTGTCACAGCTTATCCCATAGGAAGAAGGAGGTATACGCTATGAGCAACCGCATCGACCTGGACATTCTGGCCGGCTATCGGCAGCCGCCTTTTTTCTTCGACGCTCAGGACGGCGACGTCTTCAACCACACGATCGACGACACGGCGAGGTTCTTCCAGCTCAGCGCCGACCTGGTCCGACAGCTCAAAGCCTGGGATCAGGAATACCAGGACACCTTGGACATGGGCGATCCGAGCTCATCGGGATTCAGCTCCGAGGAGGCACACCAGGCATGGGTCGAGAAGGGAAAGGAGCTGGCCGCGCGAATAAAGCGCGAGTCGCCCAACGTCGGCCGCGTCGGCTATGAGGGACGCGGGGAATTCCAGGAAGGGGAATGTGTTTTCTGACTTCCGCGCGGGTCGGGGCCTACTGGTCGCTTCTCTCCGTCGCTGATCAGAACATGGCGAAAGTGCACGTCCCGGAGTCCCCGAGCACTGCTCGCGTCGTCCTCCGGACGGGGCTGGCAAGCGGTTCCGAAGAACGAGCCGACCGGCTGTCACGCGATCATCGATGAAGGAGTCCCGCTACGGCGAGCTGGTGGGAGGGACGTCAAGGCCGCCCACTCCGTCACCTGTCGGCAGGCTCCGCTGACCCGCAGCAGCCAACTTCCGGCCGCCCGGCCCGACGGGCAGGCCAGCACCCGTCGAACGCCCCGGCCCCCCACCACCTGCGTCACCGCCGCCGACCCTCGTGACACCACGCGACCCGGCCGACGGCAGCGGCAAGCCTTGCCCCACCGCCGCCTCAACGAATCAACTCGTCCAGCGAACCGTCGCCTGCGTACGTCACCGTCACCTCCGCCGGACACTCCGCCCGCACCCGCCGCGCCAACTCCCGACCCCACGTCAGGAACCGATCGCGATCTTCCGCACTGGCGAAGCCGGAGCCCGCCGGGTCCTGCTGATCCAAGAGCCCCTGATAGTGATCGTCCCAGGCCTTGACGTCGTCCAGCAGGTCCGAGCTGAGCGGCACGACGGACGCGATCTCGTCCACGTAGTGGTCGCCGGAACGCTCTCCTGCCGAGGTGACGAAGAACGGCCCGCCCGCCCAGTCGGCGACGAGTTCCAGCCGTATCCCGTCGGCCATGCCGGGGCTCTCCTTCGATCCGCCGCAGCCCATTCCCTTACGGGATCAACTCGTCCAGCGAACCGTCACCGGAGTACGTCACCGTCACCTCCGGCGGACACTCCGCCCGCACCCGGCGAGCCAATACCCGACCCCATGCCAGGAACCGAAGGCGGTCCTCCTCCGTCGCGAAGATCGGACGATCCTCCATCATGAGCGTCCATTTCGCCTGGTAGACGGAGTCCCATTCGATGATCTCGGCGATCAGGCTCTCGGACAGCTCCAGCACCTCGGTCACCTCCGCACTGTCGAACTCCTCCGGGAGCGGCTCGTCTCGCCACAGCCAGAAGGGACCCGCCTGCCAGTCCAGCCCGAGAGCGAGCTTGACCACCGCACGGTCCGACATTCAGTCACCCACTTTCAGTGGTTTGAGTCTGCTGCCTCGTGACACGGGATTCGCACTCACGATGAATCCATTGTCCGCCACGGTCACCCCGACCCAGATGAGCTGACCACGATGCTCAGTCTCATAGACCACGCGATCCCTGCCGGTCACGCCGACGGGCGTTCCCACCAACAGACATCGCAGGACGACATCGGGGATGTGCTCGGCGGCGACGCCTTGATCGGCGAACTGTGCGGGCCTGCCTCGTTCCAGCATGTGTCGCAGACCCTTGTTCGCATTTCCGGTCTCCAACCACACGATCCGACCGCCCGGTGCACGGCCGATCCGCAGCACGCGATCAGGACTGATCTTGATTCCCTGCGCCAGCGCCTCGGCGACCAGGGTCTTCTCGGTGGGATTCAGCTCGGCTACCCGCACATCGCCGGGAAACACCGGCTCTCCGACAGACGGGGCGGCGGGTGTAGCTGCCGGGGGCCGGAGATCTGGGCCTGTTGAGGCCTCCGTCCGGAGAGGCCGCGAGTCGGCAGACCCCGCACCTACGGCGGGACCGCCCGGGTCCACGATCCCCCCTCCCCCGTGCTCCGCCGCGTACTCGTCGGTCAGCGCGCGGGCGTGCTCGAAGTAGGCCGCGACGTCGGCGAGGTCGTCGACCGCCGCAGCGAGCAGGCCGAGGGCGTCGAGCAGGACGAAGTCCTCGTCGCCTTGGCTGGCCCGGTGCAGCAGCGGCTCGATCTCCTCGATGAGCAGCTTGCGCGCGTCGCGTAGCGCATCGGCAGGCAGCCGATCGACGGCGGCGCGCAGGCGGGCGGCGACCTCTCCGACGGAGGTCATGAGGAGGCCGACCGTCGGGCGGCCTCCGACTGGATGAGATCGGCGCAGCGATGCAGCCTGGCGAGCACGCCGTCGAGTTTCCACCCGCCGACGACGAGATGATGCACGGCGGACTCGGCCCGCCCGTCCAACGATCCTGCCCACAGCCTCCTGAGTTCGGCGGCGACCCTGGCCGCCTCGTCCCTGCCGAGGACGATGTCCTCGATCGGAAGTCTGCGGGCGAGTCCGGTCAGATCCTGCTGCTGCTCGTCCACGCCTGCTCCTCATCACGCCGGGCGTCGATCACATCGTGCCGGGTGCGGCAGACAGACACAAAGGATTGCGCGGATCACTCGCTCCGACGGACGAACGACTCCGGGGCCGGGGATGCGCCCCGCCCGGCGGGAACGGGCGCATCCGTCGTCCGTCCCCGCAGGCGGGAACCACTGCGGCGCAGGCAGCGGGAGCCGGCACGCCGTTCACAGCGGGAATCACCGCACCGCTCGCAGCGGAGACCACCCCGCGCTCGCGCGGAGACCACTACGCCGCTCGCGGCGGAGACCACTGCGCCGCTCGCGGCGGAGACCACTGCGCCGCTCGCGGCGGAGACCACTGCGCCGCTCGCGGCGGAGACCACTGCGCCGCTCGCGGCGGAGACCACTGCGCCGCTCGCGGCGGAGACCACTGCGCCGCTCGCGGCGGAAGAGGATCATCTGCCAGGCACTTAGACTGCCGGTATGGCTTCCACGTCGACGACGACCGAGGCATCGGATCGGACTGCGAGCGCACTACCCGGCGACCTGTCCGACGCCGTCCGCGACGACGCCTCGCTGCGTCGGTTCCTGCACGGGCTGCCCGGTGTGGACCAGGTCGGCGTCGAGCAGCGCTCCGCAGGCCTGGCCACCCGCAGCATCAAGAAGGCCGCCAAGCTGTGGGCGATCGACACCGCGATCAGCATGGTCGACCTCACGACCCTGGAAGGCGCCGACACCCCCGGCAAGGTGCGGTCGCTGGCCGCGAAGGCCCGGCGCCCGGACTCCGACTATCCGGACGTCCCGCAGGTCGCCGCGCTGTGTGTCTACCCCGACCTGGTCGAGGTGGCCGTCGACGCGGTACGCGGCAGCGGGATCGGCGTCGCCAGCGTGGCGACGGCCTTCCCCTCCGGCCGCGCGCACCGCGACGTCAAGCTGTCCGACACGCGGTTCGCGGTCGCGGCGGGCGCCACCGAGATCGACATGGTGATCGACCGGGGCGCCTTCCTCACCGGGCGCTACGGACAGGTCTTCGAGGAGATCCAGGCGGTCAAGCAGGCCTGCGGCTCCGCGCATCTCAAGGTCATCCTGGAGACGGGCGAGCTGGCGACCTACGACAACGTGCGGCGGGCGTCCTGGCTGGCGCTGCTGGCGGGCGGCGACTTCATCAAGACCTCCACCGGCAAGGTGTCCCCCGCCGCGACGCTGCCGGTCACCCAGGTGATGTTGCAGGCAGTACGGGACTGGCACGACCGGACCGGAGAGTACCGAGGCGTCAAGCCCGCAGGCGGCATCCGCACCACGAAGGACGCGATCCGTCATCTGGTGGCGGTGCACGAGGTCGCCGGGGCCGACTGGCTGACCCCCGACCTGTTCCGCCTCGGCGCGTCCAGCCTGCTGACCGACCTGCTCATGCAGCGCCGAGCCCAACGCAACGGCCACTACAGCGGCCCCGACTATGTGACGGTGGACTGAGAAGCGCCATGCCTACCTTCGAATACGCGCCAGCGCCGGAGTCTCGGGAGCTGGCGAACCTGCGAACCTCCTATCAGATGTTCGTCGACGGCAAGTTCGTCGACGGCGCGGGCAAGCCGCTGAAGTCGGTCAACCCGGCCACCGAAGAGGTACTGGCCGAGGTCGCCACCGCGTCGCCGGACGACGTCGACCTCGCGGTCCGCGCGGCCAGGCGGGCCTACGACCGCGTGTGGGGCCGGATGCCCGGCGCCGAACGCGGGAAGTATCTGTTCCGGATCGCCCGGCTGATCCAGGAACGCTCCCGTGAGCTGGCCGTGCTGGAGAGCCTGGACAACGGCAAGCCGATCAAGGAGTCGCGGGACACCGACGTGCCGACGGCCGCCGCGCACTTCTTCCATCACGCGGGCTGGGCGGACAAGCTGGACTACGCGGGCTATGGACCCGAGCCGCGTCCGCTGGGCGTCGCCGCGCAGGTCATCCCGTGGAACTTCCCGCTTTTGATGCTGGCCTGGAAGATCGCGCCCGCTCTGGCCTGCGGAAACACCGTGGTCCTCAAGCCGGCCGAGACGACCCCGCTCACCGCGCTCGTCTTCGCCGACATCTGTCGGCAGGCCGAGCTGCCGCCCGGCGTGGTCAACATCCTGCCCGGCGCGGGCGACGTCGGCGCCGCGCTGGTGAGTCACCCGGACGTCGACAAGGTGGCCTTCACCGGCTCCACCGACGTCGGCAAGGAGATCACCAGGACGCTGGCGGGCACGGGCAGGCGCCTGACCCTGGAGCTCGGCGGCAAGGCGGCCAACATCGTCTTCGACGACGCCCCGCTGGACCAGGCGGTGGAGGGGATCGTCAACGGCATCTTCTTCAACCAGGGCCACGTGTGCTGCGCGGGCTCCCGGCTGCTGGTGCAGGAGTCGGTGGCCGAGGAGCTGCTGGCCAGGCTGCGCACCAGGATCGCCACCCTGCGCGTGGGCGACCCGCTGGACAAGAACACCGACGTCGGCGCGATCAACTCGCGGGAGCAGCTGAACAAGATCATCGAGCTGAGCGACGCAGGCGACGCGGAGGGCGCGCAACGGTGGACCAGCCCGTGCCCGCTCCCGGAACGTGGTCTGTTCTTCGCGCCGACGGTGTTCTCCGAGGTCCAGCAGTCGATGCGGATCGCCAAGGAGGAGATCTTCGGGCCGGTGCTGTCCGTGCTGACCTTCCGCACCCCCGATGAGGCGATCACCAAGGCCAACAACACGCCCTACGGGCTGTCCGCAGGCGTCTGGACCGAGAAGGGCTCGCGCATCCTGTGGGCCGCGCAGCGGCTCCGGGCGGGCGTCGTGTGGGCGAACACCTTCAATCGTTTCGACCCGACCGCCCCGTTCGGCGGCTACCGGGAGTCCGGATTCGGCCGCGAAGGCGGACGCGCAGGTCTGGAGGCCTACCTCGATGTCTAATCGACTGGTGTCGGGCACCGCAGCCCCCCGGCTGTCGGTGAACAAGACCTACAAGCTCTACATCGGCGGTGCGTTCCCCCGCTCGGAGTCCGGCCGCGTCTACGAGGTCGCCGACGCCAAGGGCGCCTTCCTGGCGAACGCCGCACACGCCTCGCGCAAGGACGTCCGCGACGCCGTGGTCGCGGCACGCAAGGGCTTCGCGGGCTGGTCCGGCGCCACCGCCTACAACCGGGGGCAGGTGCTCTACCGGATCGCCGAGATGCTGGAGGGCAGGCGGGAGCAGTTCACCGCCGAGGTCGTCGCGCAGGAGGGTCTGCCGCTCAAGCGGGCGGCGGCCCTGGTGGAGCTGACCATCGACCGCTGGGTCTGGTACGCGGGCTGGACCGACAAGATCGCCACGGTGCTCGGGGCGTCGAACCCGGTCGCCGGACCGTACTTCTCCTTCACCGTGCCCGAGCCCAGCGGCGTGATCGGCATCCTCGCGCCCCAGGACTCGTCGCTGCTCGGCCTGGTCAGCGTGCTGGCACCGGTGATCGCCACCGGCAACACGGCGGTGCTGGTCACCAGCCGGGCCCGCCCGCTGTCCGCGATGACGCTGGCCGAGGTCCTGGCGACCTCGGACCTGCCCGCCGGGGTGGTCAACATCCTGACCGGCAGCCCGGTGGAGCTGGCCCCGTGGCTGGCCTCGCACGCCGACGTCAACGGGCTCGACCTCACCGGGGCGCCGGAGATCCTCCAGCCGGAGCTGGAGCGTTCGGCGGCGGGCACCGTGAAACGGGTGCTGCACGCGCCGAGCGCCGAACCGGACTGGACGCGCAGGCCCGAGCTGCGCAGGCTGCGGACCTTCATCGAGCACAAGACCGTGTGGCATCCCGTGGGGGTGTGAGGCGCAGGCGATCCCGGCCCGCACCGGTGGCTTCGGCGGCGGGCTGCCGAAGCCGACGATTCATCAGGAGGGCACTCCGTAGCTCGCCACGATCGCGGCGGCACGGTCGTACAGGGCGGTGCGCAACCACTGCGGGGTCAGCACTTCCGCGTTCGTGCCGAGCTGCCACAGCGCCCATTCGGCGTGCCGCGAGTCTTGAAAGGTGACCTCTAGCCGCAGCTGGCCGTCCGCGTCGGATTCCTCGGCGAGGACGGCCAGCGCGGTGCCCACCAGCTCCGCCCGCCGCGCCGGGTTCACCCGTGCCAGCACGGTGACCTGGTCGCCGTCGGTCCGAAATCGCGTACTGCGGTCCTGCCAGACCCGGTCCAGATCCACCCGGTCCGGCCGCTGGGCAGGTTCGGCGAGTTCCTCGGCGGCCGAGATCCGGGACAGCCGGTAGGTGCGGTTCGCACCGGACCTCGTGGCCAGCAGGTAGCCATGGTCGCGTGCGGTGACCAGGCCGATCGGGTCCACCGTGCGCCACTTCGGCGGCTGGTCCACCGCCGCGTAGTGGATGCGCAGCCGGTGTCCGGCGAACACCGCGCGCCGGACCTCGGCCACGATGGCGTCCGGCACCTCCTCGATGACCAGCCTGCGCGCGAGGAGGTCGGCCTCCGGCTCGATGAGCAGTCGCTGGACCGCGCCTGCCGCAGTAGACCGCTGGCCTTCGGGTAGCGCGTCGACCACCTTGCGCATGGCCGAGGCGAGCGCCGCGCCGAGGCCGAACGTCTGCCCGCCGCGCCGTGATCCGGCGACCAGCAGGGCGAGTGCCTCATCGTGGTTCAGCCCGGTGAGCTCGGTCTGGAAACCCGGTAGCAGCGCGAAGCCGCCGTGCCTGCCGCGTTCGGCGTAGACCGGGACTCCTGCCGTGGACAGCGCCTCGATATCGCGCAGCACGGTGCGAGTGGACACCTCGAGCTCGCGGGCCAGCGCGGCGGCGGACAGCCGACCATGCCGACGCAGCAGCAGCACCAGCGATACCAACCGGTCGGCGCGCATTCGAAAACTCTACGGGAATACCCGACATAAGGTGTCGTGTATTCCCGCGAGGATTGCCTCATCACACAGGAGAGGAAATCCCAGATGTCACACACCATCGTCAACCCGGCCGGTCTCTACAACCCGGTCCCGCGCGGCTACAGCCACACCGCCGCCGTCCCCGCAGGGACGGACCTGGTGCTGGTCGCGGGTCAGTTCGGATCGACCACGGAGGGCGAGATCGTCTCGGCCGACTTCGCCGAGCAGGTGCAGCAGACCTTCCGCAACATCGGCGTCGCTCTCGCCGCCCACGGGCTCGACCTCAGCCACGTCGTCCAGCTCAGGACGTATGTGGTGGACCACGACGTCAGCAAGCTCGGGCCGATCGCAGGGGCCGTGCAGGAGAACTGGGGCACGACGCCGCCCACGCAGACCATCATCGGTGTGGCGAGCCTGGCTACACCGGACGTGCTGTTCGAGGTCGAGGCCGTCGCCGCCCGCCCCTGATTCGCCGCCGCCCGCATCGGGGCTGATCACCCCGATGCGGGCGGAGCGTGCTCAGCACGACATCGCACACGCCCTCGCCTGCCTGGCCAGGCCGCAGGCTCGAGGCGAGCACGATCCACCACGGTCCCAGCCGTGAACCTGTGGGCACGAGCCCGGTCGTCTCTTTGACCACCATGCAGGCCACGGGTGAACGAGCCCACGAGCCGGCCATACTCGCTGGCCGGGGCGCGGCGAGGTCTCCTTGTCGACCGCCCACGATTCCCGCCGTGATCGCCGGATGCCTTCTCGGAGGCCGCAACCGGTCGATCAACCCGGCGGTGACCTGCGGCGATCGCGTCCTTCGACGGATACGCGGCGGACGCGCGAACGACCTGGCCCGACCATCCCCGCTTGTCTCGATCTCTACTTTGCGATACAAAGTGCAGGACGGTGACTTTGTATCGCAAAGTAGGTGGGACGGCGGTGGACCTGATGCAGGACGACGCGAGACGGCAGGACGCCGAACCGGCCGAGGTCACGGACCCGGCCGCGATGTTGGCACTCATCCGGCAGCAGCAGCGCCGCACCGAGAACCAGCTGTTCAGCGGCTTCACCGTGATCCCGCTGAGCTTCGGCGCCGCCTGGCTGCTCGGCTACGCGGTGCTGTTCCTGGTCATTCGACCGGAGCCGTTGCTGCCGATCGGCCAGGGTCCGGCCCTGTTGATCTACTTCATGCTGCTGGGCATGGCGTGTGTCTGCACCTGGTTCGTCGTGGCGCGCAGCAGTCGGGGGCTGCGCGGCGGCTCACAGCAGTCCGCCGCGATGTACGGGATCTCCTGGATGGTCGGGATGGTCGGGACGGCCGCCGTCCTCATCGCCGTCATGCCGCTGGGGGTGAGCCCCGGTGCGGCCGATCTCCTGTGGTCGGCCGCACCGGGGCTGATGGCGGGGATGCTGCTGCTCTCCGGCGGCGCGGTGTTCTCCGACGTCTGGCAGTACGGCATCGGGCTGTGGATCGTCGCGAGCACCGCCGCCAGCGCCTTCGCGGGCATTCCCTTTCACTACCTGGTGATGTCCCTGGCGGGCGGGGGCGGGCTCCTCGTGTTCGGGGTCTTCCAACTCCGTGCCGAACGCCGTGCGGACCGGGCCGCCCTGCCCGCAGGCGACGGGGCATGAGCCCGCAGGCAGGCGACCTCGACCCGGTCATCCACGCCCAGGCCCGACTCCGGGTCGTGAGCACACTCGCCTCACTCGGCGCGGGTGATCAGATCGCCTTCACCCGGTTGCAGAAGCTGCTCGACATGACGCCGGGAAACCTAATCACTCACCTTCGCAAGCTGGAGACCAGCGAATACATCACGAGTGTGAAGCGGGGATCGGCCACCTATCTCACGTTGACCACGCGGGGACGCAGTGCGTTCGACGAGTACGTGCGGGCCCTTCGCTCACTGCTCGAACCCGCCGTCGGTCCCGAGGACACACCAGATCCCGAAGGAACGAGACTATGACAGAACTTCTGGCCAGGGCGGTGAACGCCTCCAAGCACTACGGCGACGTGATCGCGTTGGACTCCGTCGACCTGGACATCCCCGCAGGCCAGCTCGTCGGGCTGCTCGGCCCGAACGGGGCGGGCAAGACGACGCTCATCAGCCTGCTCACCGGGGTCCGCAAGCCGACCTCCGGCCGCGTCGAGCTTTTCGGCGGCGACCCGAGGAAGCCTGCCCGGCGGGCGGGGCTCGGCACCACACCGCAGCAGACCGGCCTGCCGGAGACGCTGCGCGTGCGGGAGGTCGTCGACTTCGTGGCAGGCCACTTCGCCGATCCGCGCCCGACCGGCGAACTGCTGGAGCAGTTCGGCCTCGCCGACTCGGCGGCGAAGCAGACCGGCGCGCTCTCCGGCGGACAGCAGCGCAAGCTCACCGTCGCGCTGGCCTTCGTCGGCAGGCCCAGGATCGTCGTGCTGGACGAGCCGACCACCGGCCTGGACGTGGAAGCGCGGCACGCGCTGTGGGGCGCGCTGCGCCACTACCACGCCACGGGCGGAACACTGGTACTGACCAGCCATTACCTGGAGGAGGTCGAAGCGCTCGCTCAGCGGGTCGTCGTCATCGACCGAGGGCGCGTGCTCGCCGACGACAGCCTGCACGCCATCCGCTCGCAGGTCGCGACCAGCCGCGTGGATCTGCGGACGCCGGGGTCGGATGCCGTCACCGGCAAGCCGCTGCCTGGGTTGGATGCCGTCACCGGCAAGCCGCTGCCGGGGTCGGATGCCGTCACCGAACTGCCCGGCGTGCTGCGCAGCGAGCGGACGGACGGCCGAGTGCAGCTGTTCACCCAGGACCCCGACCAGCTGGTGCGAGACCTCGTGCTCTCGGGCACGCCCTTCGAGGACCTCCAGATCACCACCGCCTCGCTGGAGGAGGCCTTCGTCGCGCTGACCGCCGCACCCGACTCGACGCAGAGACACCCGGCCCCGGCGGGAGACGCCCGATGAAGATGATGCTGCTGCACGCCAGATACCAGGTCCTGGAGAACGCCAGGGTCCCGATCGCCGTGGTCGGCTTCCTCGTGTTCCCGTCGCTGATGATGTTCTTCTTCGTCGTGCCGATGGAGGCGGTGTCCGGCGACCCGGTGGCCTCGACCAACGCAGCGGGGCAACTCGCCCTCTTCTCCATCGTCAACGTCTGCCTCTACACCTTCGGCGCCCAGATCGCGGAGGAACGCGGCAGGCCGTGGGACGGCTACCTGCGCACCCTGCCTGCTGGCGCGGGACCACGGCTGGGCGGCCGGGTGCTCAACGGCCTGTTCTTCGCGCTGATCGGCCTGATCCCGGTGATCCTCACGGCGGCGTTGTTCACGAACGCCACGGCGTCCCCGGTGCGCATCCTGCTGGCCGTCGTCCTGCTGCTCGCCATCGGCGTGCCGTTCCTGCTGCTCGGGCTCGGGATCGGCTACCTGCTGTCCTCGAAGGCGGTCTACGTCGTCGTGCAGCTACTCGTGTTCCCCCTCGCCTTCGCGGGTGGGCTGTTCTTCCCGCCCGAGCTGTTCCCCGGTTGGCTCGACGCGCTCTCCCAGACGCTTCCGACCAGGGCGGGGCGCGAGATGGTGATCTCCGTGCTCACCGGAACGCCCCTGCCGACGACCGCCCTCGGGGTGCTGCTCGCCTGGACCGTGGTGCTGGCCGGGTTCGCGGCCTTCGCCTTCCGTCGCGACGAAGGCCGACGATTCCGCTGAGAACATGGAGTCCGGTGCCGTCGAGCCCCTGCTCCTCGATCCGCCCCTGCCACCGGCAGCCGAGGATCGAGCGCGGGGTTCAGCGGCCCGGGCTCCCCGTCTCAGTCCAGTTGCCGATCTGCCAGTCGATCTGACCATCCGGATCGACCCAGGCACGGCTGTGATCGATCACCGATCCGGTCTCCAGCGCCTGCGCGACGTCGGAGAACAACCCGGCCAGACTCGGCCATCGGGGTTCCTCGACATGGCACAGCTCGTGATCCCACTCCAGGACCGCGCCCCGTCGAGGTCCGGGGCGCAGGTCGATCACCAGGTGATTCCCCAGACCGTCGAAGGCGATGGGAACGAACCTCGGGTGATAGCCGTGTGCCCAGGAGCCCGCGAGGCGCCCCGTGTCGGGCAGCTCCCAGGCGTCCTGCCAGATCGTCTTGCTGACCAGCCAGGACCGCACGGACTCCGCAGGGCCGCACGGGGTGTAGAACGGCGGGAACAACTCGGCGAATCGACCCTCCCTGGTGCCGTCGCACACCGACCACCAGGTGCGAAGCTCGGGGTTGACCTCGAAGCCGAGGTCCCGTTCCGCAGCCTCGATGTCGGCACGCGATGCACCGTCGGCGAGCTGGGCATGCGTGCCGGGCGCATACCGCGCCGACCACTGAAGAATCCGGTTCCACTGTGTGAGGACTTCCATGGCATCACGATGGCGACTCACACCGTTCGGCGGTACCGCCAACGGACCGATGATCAAGGGTCGTCGACGTGGCGGTAGGGGTAATCGGGTGCTGACCGGTGATCCCGCACGACCGGTCAGCCCGTAGGCTGCGCCGTGGCAATTCATCCCGGCCGGGCGTGCCACGCCCTGGGCGAGCGGCACCGGAGGTACAACGATGGCGCAGGACATCGTCCCGATCGAACTGGGGCTGACCGAGGGTGACGTGGTCACCCTCTGGGCCCCTCGATGGCGGGAGGACGGCGAAGAGTGGGAGGCGTTCCTCGGTCACGAGGACGACCTGTACGGATTCCCCGACGTGGCACACCTGGTGGCGTTCATCCGCACCGCGCGCGAACACGACCTGATCGATCACCCCGCATGGTCGCTGGTCCCCGAACTCGCCGCCGCCGAGCTGATCCCGGACACCGACCACCAGTTCGACCTGGTCGGCGTGCCGGAGCTGCTGGCGGAGGAGCCGGACACCTGGACCGTCGGCGAGCTGTCCGACATCGTCGCCATCCTCCGTGCGCTCGCCGAGGTCTGCGAGCTCGACGTCGTGCGAGAGGTACTGGACTCCGCCACCGGCTTCTCGATGCTGGACCAGGGCACGCTGCCCTTCAGCGGCCGGGACGGCGGACGCCTGTGGACCGAGCTGTCCACCGTGGTGGCCGAGCGCTGGGACGAGGTCCTGGACGCCCTCGACGACGTGATGACCGTGCCGGACGTCCCCGAGGCCGCCGTGGCCGCCGCCGCCGAAGAGCTGCCCGAGCCCGGTGAGGACGAGGAGGACGCCGCACTGCCCGCCAAGGCAGGCGCGGCCGCCAAGGGCTCCGCAGGCTCCGAAGAGGACGCCGACGCCGATCAGGACGCCGACGCGGAGGAGGAGCCCGGCTTCTGGCGCGAGGTCGGCATCGACCCGATCCGGCTCGTCATGGAGAGCGGCGACTACTACACGCTGCGCTGCTATCTGGACGACGACCCGGTGTTCCTCGGCTCCGAAGGCAAGATCGACGTCTTCGACAGCCTGGCCGACCTGACCGCATTCCTCGTCACCAGCGCCGAGCACCACGAGGCGGGCGGTGCCGACGCCGAGGACGACGCCGAGCGCAACGAACTCGCCGAGGTGTCCACCTGGACCGAGGTGCTGGACCGGGCGACGGCGGGCGAACTCGAGGTCGAGGTCGAGACCGATAACACCTACCACCTGATCGGCATCGACGAGGACCTGGCGAAGGGGCCGGAGGGCATCGACCCCAACCAGCTCGAACTCGCCGTCGAACTGCTCACCGACGCGGCGGACTGGGCGGACGACGACAGCGTCCACGACGCCCTTCAGTCCTCTGAGAGCCTCGGCTGGCTGGTCTCGTTCGTGCTGCGGCCCGACCCGACCCGGATGGCGCCCAGCGCTCCCTACGACGAGGAGCAGAAGAGCTGGAGCAGTCTGCTGACCGACTTCGAGAAGCGACTCAACAAGAAGAGCCGCGACTGACCGGCGCGCAGTGATCCACCGACGGGGCGGCGGGCCGAAGGGCTCACCGCCCCGTCGGCGTTCGCCGCCGTCGAGTCCGCCGACCCGTCTCAGGAACCCCGGCTGCTTCGCAGAAACTCTGGCTCCGCCGCAGAAACCCCGGCTCGGTCGCAGAAACCCCGGCCGCCTTTGGAAAGCCCCGCAGCCTGCGGCTCTTCGCCCCAGGCTGCGCCCTGCCTCCTCGCAGGAAGCTCCCCTCGGCTCAGTTCGAGAGGCGCCTCAGCGTTCGCCACGGCGTCACCCGGCCATCACCTCGCAGGCGTCCCCTCCCTCGTCTGCCTTTCGCACCTCGTCCGCGTTGCCCGCCGCGCCCGTCTCGCCTCCCGGCGGCGTCCACGGGACCGTCGACCGCCACCCGCCTGCGACTGCCTGCTCAGGCGGCGCTGCCTGCTCGGGAGCCTGGCCTGATCGAGCGGTCCGAGGCCGCCGCAGCCGACATCAGCACCGGTGCCGACCCGACCCCGACACACCAGCCGCACCGACTCGGCCGCCACCGCACGGCCTGCGGCGCCCAAGGCAGCCGTCAAGCCGTCGGCACCGACAGGAGACAGAACTCGCGCCACCGCGAACCGGCCTGCCGTCGCCGAGCTCAGCTCTGCTAGGTCTGCCGGAGCGGGCCGATCTCGATCACCCCCGTGTTGTAGACCGGTCCGTGCTCCCATCGGCCGCCCACCGGCCCGTCGAGGCCGGGCAGCCACACGTGCAGGAAGGCCGGATGCACGGCGGGACTCCCCTGCGCCGAACCGGTGTCCACCCCGTGCCAGTACAGGTCGATTGCCACCGAGTGCTCGACGTCCAGAGTGACCGGCTGGGGATCGTCGGCGGCCCCGGCCGCGCCGCCTGCGGCGTCGAGAAACGTCACGCTGGTGCGCAGCGCCGCGCCCTCGGCATCGATGAAGGCGACCCGGTCCGGTCGGGCGCCGAGGAGGCACCGCACGGCCGCCCACCGCGCCGAGACGAGCAGTACCGCCCGGCCTTCGCCGGTCTCGGGATCGATCACCGCATCACCGATACTGGATGCGACGTCACCGACCTGACACGTCTCCATGGCCAAGACCTCTGCTCTCGTCTGATGGCGTGGCGACGAGTCCGCCCTGTCCTGGTGCGGTCTCGACTCGACGGCCCTGGCCGATTCTGCCTGCCGGGCGGCCCAGCCGGCGGGAGCCGACTCGGCGCTCGCCTGACCCGCTCCCGGCCAGAGGACGGCGATCAGGGCCAGCGCGATCACGACGGCAGCCGCCCGGAGCCGCCTGATGCCCGGTGTGTGCAACGGATTCATCTGTCTCGTCCCCTCGCTCCTCGACGCGGCGGAAGTCGCCGCGCTACGAGGAAGAGGCGGGGAGCCGCCGAACTCGTACATTCACCAGCAGATCACCCCCGAAAAGGTGACGGGAGACGTTCTGTTCGGTCGGCGCGGACTCAGCCGCGCAGCTCGGCGTAACCCGGCTTGATCACGTCGTTGATGAGCGCCAGCCGCTCGTCGAAGGAGATGAAGGCCGACTTCATCGCGTTCACGGTGAACCGCTGCAGGTCGGCCCAGCCATAGTCGAAGGCGGCCGCCAGCTTCTCGAACTCCCCCGACATCGAGCAGTGGCTCATCAATCGGTTGTCCGTGTTCACCGTGACGCGGAAGTTCAGCTCGGCCAGCAGGCCGAACGGGTGCGCCGCGATCGACTCGGCCGCCCCGGTCTGGAGGTTGGAGGAGGGGCACAGCTCCAACGGGATGCGGCGGTCTCGGACGTAGGCGGCGAGCCTGCCCAAGGTCGCCGTCCCGTCGTCTGCCACGGTGATGTCGTCGGCGATCCGGACTCCGTGGCCGAGGCGCTCCGCGCCGCAGTGCTGGACGGCCTCCCAGATCGAGGGCAGGCCGAAGGCCTCGCCCGCATGGATCGTGAAGTGCGCATTGCTCTGCCGCAGGTACTCGAAGGCGTCGAGATTGCGGCTGGGCGGGAAACCCGCCTCCGGGCCTGCGATGTCGAAGCCGACGACACCCTCGTCACGGTGCCGCACGGCCAGTTCGGCGATCTCCAGGGAGCGTGCGTTCTGTCGCATCGCACACAACAGCGTGCCGATCCGGATTCGACGGCCGTCCGCCGCCGCCTCGGCCGCTCCCCGTTCGAAGCCCTCCGTGACGGCGTTGACGACGTCGTCGAGGCCGAGGCCGCGCTCCTGGAACTGTTCCGGTGCGTAGCGCACCTCGGCATAGACGACGCCGTCGGCCGCGAGGTCCACCGCACACTCGGCGGCCACCCTGGCCAGCGCCTCTTTCGTCTGCATCACGCCGACGGTGTGCACGAAGGTCTCCAGATAACGCTCCAGCGAACCGGAGTCGGCGGCCTCGCGGAACCACACCGCGAGAGCGGCCTCGTCGGTGTCGGGGAGGTTCGACCAGCCGTGTTCCTCGGCGAGTTCGATCACGGTCTGCGGCCGGAGCCCGCCGTCGAGATGGTCGTGCAACAACACCTTCGGCGCGCGCCGAATCGCTTCCAGAGTCACCGGGGTCGACATGGGGGCTAACTTATCGCCACGCCGGGTGCGGTCATCGACACCGGGACGGCCATCTCGACGATATGATCAAGGCCGTCGAGAGGATCTCACTCCACAGGCTGGACGATCTCGCTCTACCGGTCAGCACGCTGGCGGCGGAGTGATCACAGTCCGGGGTGAGTGGGTACATCGGTCGGGGGAGTTATTCCTACACTCGTTCGATAATCGAAGATCGCCGACGCCTCCGGTCCAGTCTGGAGTGGCGCCACCACACCGCACGCCTGGTAGTCAGGCTGACGCGGGGGGTGGTTTCGCGCCTCGCCCGAACTGGCTAGGCTCGGCATGGTCGCCCCATCCCCTCGACGAAGGTCACCCCCGCCGTGAACGAGAACAACCACGCTGCGTTGTCGTTCGATCGAATGCGCAGCATGCTCACGCGTGCTGCGGAGATCCGCGACAGCGAACAGCAGCAAGTCTTCGATGCGTTGGACGAGATTCACGCGAGGCTCTCACCGCTGGAGTCGCTCGGCTCGGTTCGCAAGCGCATCTCCGAGCTGCCCGATCGGACCGAGGTCAGCGTCCTGGCCGAGCGCCTCGACGAGACGCTTGCGAGACTGGAGTCGCAGGACACCGCCATCGCAGGTCTGCTCCAGGCCGTCGACGGGCTGGTCGACAAGCTCTCCAAGCCCTACAGCCAGCTCGACGGGCGCATCGACGGCGTCTCGGGCCGGATGGAGGGCATGGAAGACCGGCTGACCAGCGTCCACAAGCGACTCGACGAGCTGGGTCTGCACCTGGAGAAGCAGGACGGCAGGCTCGACGCGCTGCCTGCCTCGGTGCACGGACCGGTCCGGGAGCGCATGGACGTCCTCGAGCTGTCGCTGCGCTCGCGCATCGACGAGGTGGACGAAGGTGTGCACGAGCACCTCGACGGCACCAAGGACGCGTTGCAGCGTTCGGTGACCGAGGCCTCGGACGGACTGCGCAGCAGCGTGGAGAGCAGCCGCGACGCCGTCCAGAGCCGCATCGACGACACCAGGGCATCGGTTCACGCCAAGCTCGACGACCTGATGAGCAGGCCCGCGGTCGACCCGACCGAGAAGCTCGACGCCCTCGCGGAGCGGTTGGAGCAGATCACGGCGCGGCTGCGGGACGTCACCGGCCGCGTCGACCAGGTCGACTCGGGCCTGAACACGCGGATCGGCGAGCTCAGCCAGGCCGTGGAGAGCAAGCTGCAGGAGGTCGACCAGGACGTGGTCAACCGCCTCAGCGCGGTGAATCAGGCGGTGGAGGATCACCTCAGCCGGATCGACGGCACCCTGGCCGACCGCCCCGACGCCGAGGCGCTGAACCTCATGGTGCGCAGCGCCAACGAGGACTCGGAGCGGCGCAACGCGGGCCAGCTCGACGAGGCGATGGCGACGTTCGCGGAGCTGATCCTCGGCGGCGGAGCCCCCAGTGCGCCCCCCGCACCCACTCCCCTGCCGCGTCAGCAGCGCAGGGCGAGCCGGGGCAAGCCGGGCAAGAACCGGGACTCCGACAAGGACGACGACCTGGACACGGCCATCGAGAGCGCCTGAGAGCCTGTCTTTGATCCCTCTGGAGTCGTGAGCGGGGATCAGCGTGGCTGAGCTGCCAGGCGGAGGAAAGAGACATAACGGAGTTATGTTGACTGACGACAACGCCGCAGATCGCCGCGCTGGCCCCGCGCAACAGGAAAGCGGGGATTAAAGACAGGCTCTGAGGCGCAGGCAGGCGACCGATCGATCGGACGACACCGACGCGGGCCGAGGAGCGATCCTCGGCCCGCGTCGTCATGTCAAGCGCCGATCTCGTGATCGGTCCGGCAGATCGGTCGTCGGCGCCGTCCGCGTCGAGACGCCTCCGCCCCGGCGGCCGTCAGTCACCGGCCTGCGGCGGTCAGCCCGCCGCAGGCGGCACGCTCAGCCCGCCGTCCCGCGAATCAAGTCGGTGACCAGCGGCGGAGTCGCCGTCGGCGCCACGGGTTCGCCGATCTCGACCGCGACGGCCAAGGCCGAGAGCGCGCCAGGCACCAGGTCGAGGTCATCGGTGTACAGCTCGAAGAGCGGCTGTCCCGCCGCCACCGTCTCGCCGGGAACGGCGAGCAGCCGCAGGCCTGCGCCCGGCGAGACCGCGTCCTCCTTGCGCGCCCGACCCGCGCCGAGCCGCCAGGCCGCGACGCCGACCTGGTAGGCGTCCATTCGCAGCACGGTCCCCGCCGTCTCGGAGAGGATCTCCTGTCGGTGCGCGGCCGTGGGCAGCGGTGCGTCGGGATCGCCGCCCTGGGCCTGGATCATCCGACACCAGGTCTCGTAGGCACGTCCCGACGCGAGCACCTCGGCCGGGTCGGCCGCGCCCGCCACGTCGATGCCGACCAGTCGCAGCATCTCCCTGGCGAGTTCCACGGTCAGCGTGACCACGTCGGCGGGACCGCCGCCCTGGAGCACCTCGATCGACTCGGCGACCTCGACGGCGTTGCCGACGGTGCGGCCGAGGGGCGTGCTCATGTCGGTGAGCAGCGCGGTGGTCCGCAGTCCGTGCTGGTCGCCGATCTCCACCAGCGTCCTGGCCAGCTCGCGGGCGGCTGCCTCGGTCTTCATGAACGCCCCGGAGCCCGCCTTCACGTCGAGCACGAGCGCGTCGACTCCTTCGGCGAGCTTCTTGCCCATGATGGAGCCCGCGATCAGCGGCACGGACTCCACGGTGCCGGTGACGTCGCGCAGCGCGTACAGCTTCCGATCGGCAGGCGCGAGTCCGTCGGTGGGCGCGCAGATCACCGCCCCGATGCTGTTGAGCTGGGCACGGATCTCCGACGGCGACAGGGCAGCGCGCCAGCCGGGAATTGACTCCAGCTTGTCCAGCGTGCCGCCGGTGTGGCCGAGGCCCCGGCCGGAGAGCTGGGGGACGGCCGCACCGCAGGTCGCCACCAACGGGGCCAACGGCAGGGTGATCTTGTCTCCGACACCCCCCGTGGAGTGCTTGTCGACGGTGGGTCGGTCCACGCCGGTGAGGTCGAGACGTTCGCCGGAGTTCACCATCGCCCGCGTCCAGCGAGCCGTCTCCGCGCCGTCCATCCCGTTGAGCAGAATCGCCATCGCCAGGGCCGACATCTGCTCGTCCGCGACGACGCCCCTGGTGTAGGCGTCAATCACCCAGTCGATCTGGCCGTCGGAGAGCCTGCCGCCGTCCCGCTTGGTGCGGATGACGTCGACGGCGTCGTGTCTGCCGGTCATCATGTGTCCCTTCCGGTCCCCGCTTTCGATGCGGGTGATGGTGGCGGTGTCGGGCAGGCTGCGGTGGCTGTGCACCGGGCAGTGCCAGTCTCCCGGTCGCCGAATCGACGGCGGTGTCGGATCGGACGAATCGGGCCCGGCTGCTCGGCGGCCGACCACGGCGCCGTCGTCTGGACGAGGGCGCGACCGGCAGGCACCCGCTCCCGCTCACCGACCGGTCGGCCCCGGCCAGGAGGTGCGCGGACGACGACGGCAGCTCCCTGCCGACCCGGGCCCGCGCACCGTGCGATCGCAGCGGGGTGTCAGCGACCTGGCAGGTCGTCGGGGCCGAACGCGTCAGGCAGCACCCGGCTCATCGGCAGGAGCCCGCTCGGGGTGTCCACCAGGCAGTCCGGCCCGCCGAACTCGTACAGGAGCTGTCGGCAGCGGCCGCAGGGCATCAGCAGCTCGCCGGTTCCGCTGCGGCAGGCCACCGCCGTCAGCCTGCCGCCGCCGGTGAGACGAAGTTGGCCGACCATGGTGCACTCGGCACACAGACCCAACCCGTAGGACGCGTTCTCGACATTGCAGCCGGTGATCATCCTGCCGTCGTCGCAGTAGGCGGCCACGCCCACCTGGAGTCCCGAGTACGGGCAGTAGGCCAGGCCCGCGGCGTTCACCGCAGCCGCCCGCAACGCCGCCCAGTCGATCGCGGCGGCATCGGTGCGCATGTCCACTTTCGTCGGTTCTCCTCATCACGTCGGCGCGGTCGCCGATCACGACCGCCTGCGGCCGAACAGTCGAAAGCGACCCCGGTCCCGGCGGACCGGGCACGGGGTCGCGAGCGAACTGCGCGCCGAACTCCAGGCGAGGGGAGCGCCGAGCCGAGCGGCGCCGAGGGCGGGCGAGCTGCCACGCTCCCCGGCGAGCCGCTCATGACCCGGTCAATCTCCCTCGCCTCTTCGATAGGTCGCCCCGTTCGCCGCCGGTGGTCTGAGTTTCTGTGCGGCGAAGGCCAGGACCAAGAGCGTCACCAGGTGCGGCGCGTAGGCGAGCAGCTCCCTGGGCAGCTCCTCGGTCGACCAGTACAGGGCGTAGAGCAGGCCGGCGCCGACCATCGAGGCTGCCGCGACGATCCATCGGCGACGAAGCAGCTGCACGACGGCGATGCCGATGATCAGCAGCGCGGCGCCGTAGAGCAGGGCGTGCACGGTGATCTCGCCCTGCCGGAGCCGCAGCCCGTCCGCGTAGCCGAAGAGCGCCGATCCGCCGAGGAGCCCGGTGGGCCGCCAGTTGCCGAAGATCATGGCGGCCAGGCCGATGTAGCCCCGGCCGTTGACCTGGTTCTCCGCATAGCCCGGCTGGCCGGGGTTGAGCACCAGGGCGGCGCCGCCGATTCCGGCCAACGCACCGGACATGAGCATGGCCGAGTACTTGTACAGATAGACGTTCACGCCGAGCGACTCCGCCGCGACCGGGTTCTCTCCGCAGGAGCGCAGCCGCAGGCCGAACCGGCTGCGCCACAGGACCAGGTAGCTGATCGGAACGAGCAGCACCCCCAGCATGACCAGCGGAGACACCCCGGTGACCAGGCCGCGCAGGATGCCTGCGACGTCGGACAGGAAGGCCCGGTCCATCGCTTCCAACTCGCCGAGCCAGTCCGACAGCGGTTGCGCCGAATACGTCTCGAACTTCTCGACCGGCGGCGAGGCCCTCGGATTGTTGGAGATGGGAGCGAAGATCAGCGTCGAGAGGTACTTGGTGACGCCGAGCCCCAGGAGGTTGATCGCCACACCGGAGACGATGTGGTTCACCCCGAACGTCACGGTGGCCAGCGCGTGCAGCGCGCCGCCGAGGGCTCCGAAGATCGCCGCCGCGAGCAGACCCGCCCACGGACCCCAGTGGAAGCCCGCCCAGGCCGCGCCCCAGGTGCCGAGCACCATCATGCCCTCGAGCCCGATGTTGATCACACCGGATCGCTCGGCCCACAGGCCGCCGAGGGCGGCGAGCAGGATCGGCAGGGCCAGTCGGACGGTGGACTCGATGGTTCCCGAGGCGGTGAGCTGGGTCAGCCCGGTCAGATACGAGGTGGTGGAGAGCACGACGATGATCGCCGCGACCCACAGCGCCGCCGAGGCCCATGCGGGCACCCGCCGCCCGCGGGTCGGTCCGGGCCTGCCCAGCGGGGCGGCCGAGGGGTTCGCGCCGCCCGACAGTGGTGACACGCTCGTCGTCATGAGGCACCTCCGTCGGCCGCGGGACGCGGCGGATCGTCGTCAGTCGCGGGGCCTGGCCCGCCGTCGTCAGTCGCGGGACCCGGCGGATCATCTCCCGTCGTAGCGACGGGCCGCCCGTCCCCGACGCCCGACCCCGACCGGTCTCCCCCGGCCGAGGTCGTCGGCTCCGCACCAGCCGCACGCACCTGGGTGCCTGCGTGTACGACCGGGCGCGAGGATTCGTCGTCGTCGATCCGGCCGGTCTGTCGTCCCACCTGACGCTGCTGAGCCCGCAGCTCGCGGCGCCGGACGAGTTCGTAGGCCACCACCACCGAGAGCACGATGGCTCCCTGCATGATGGTGACGATCTCGCGCGGCACCCCGACGTTGTCCAGCGCCAGGGCGCTCTTGTCCAGGAAGGCCCACAGCAGCGCGCCGAAGGCGATGCCGACGGGATGGTTGCGGCCGAGCAGTGCGACGGCGAGACCGGTGAAGCCGTACCCCGCGGGGAAGTTCAGGCTGAAGGTGTGATCACGGCCGAGCAGTTCGGGGAGCCCGGCCAGTCCCGCGACGGCGCCCGAGATGAGCATCGCCATCAGGATCATCTTCTTGGCGTTCACCCCGCCCGCCGTCGCGGCCGTCGGCGACATGCCCGAGGCACGCAGCTCGAAGCCGAACCGGGTGCGGTTCATCAGGAACCAGTAGCCCACGCCGAGCGCGGCGGCCAGGAAGACCAGGCCGAAGACGGTGCCCGAGCTGCCGAAGGAGATTCCCGGCACCTGGCCGGACTCGGGGATGTACGCGGTGCCGATGTTGTTGCCGCGCAGCTCGCCGAACATGTCGCTGCGGATCAGGTACGCGATGACGCCGAGGGAGATCGCGTTGAGCATGATCGTCGAGATGACCTCGGACACGCCTCGGTACACCTTGAGGACGGCCGCGATGCCGACCCACGCGGCCCCGACCAGCGCCGCGACCAGGATGACGACGAGCGAGTGGAGGCCGGGCGGCAGGACGATGGAACCGCCGACGATGGCGGCGACGCAGGCCGCGAGGCGGTACTGGCCTTCGATGCCGATGTTGAGCAGGTTCATCTGGAAGCCGATCGCGGCCGCCAGCGCGACGAAGTAGTACGACGCCGCCGTGTTGACGATGTCCACCGCCGTCGACCCCTGGCCGACCTGGCCGATCATCACGCCCAGCGCCTGGAACGGATTGCTGCCCGAGATCAGCAGCGTCAGGCCGCACAGCACCACGGCGAAGCCGATGGCCAGTGCGGGCGGCAGCAGCCTGGCACGAATCGAGCCCATCACCGTTCCCTGTCCTCGTCGTCCTCGGCCGACGTCCGGCCGTCGTCCTGCCCGCGCTCACCCGACGCGGCGTCGGGCCCGGTCGCAGGCTGGACTGCCACATCACCCGGCCCAGCCAGAGGCCGGCCTGCATCACCCGGCCCAGCCAGAGGCCGGGCCGTGCCCGACTCGCTGCCCGCCCCGGTCATCGCGGCGCCCAGATCCTCCGGCGTCACGCTGCGCGGGTCGGCGTCGGCGACAAGCCTGCCGCGCAGCATGACCTTGATCGTGTCGGACAGGCCGATCAGCTCGTCGAGGTCGGCGGAGATCAGCAGCACCGCCAGCCCTCGGCTGCGGGCCTGCTTGATGTGCTCCCAGATGCCTGCCTGCGCGCCCACGTCGACGCCCCGCGTCGGATGTGAGGCGATCAGCAGCACCGGATCGCCGGAGAGTTCGCGGCCGACGACCAGCTTCTGCTGGTTGCCGCCGGAGAGCGCCGCGACGGCGACGTCGATGTTCGGCGTGCGGACGTCGAACTGCTCGACGATGCGTTCCGTGTCCTTCCTGGCGCCGTCGATGTCCAGCCACGGCCCACGGGTGACCGGGCGCCGAGTCTGGTGCCCGAGAATGCGATTCGCCCACAGCGGCTCGCCGAGCAGCAGTCCATGTCGGGTGCGGTCCTCCGGCACGTAGCCGATGCCCGCCGCGCGCCGGGCCAGTGTGCCCTCGGCGGTCAGGTCTCGATCGCCGAGCAGGACCTGGCCCGAACTCGCCTTGCGGACGCCCATCAGCGTCTCGACCAGCTCGACCTGTCCGTTGCCCTCCACCCCGGCGATGCCGAGGACCTCGCCCGCCCGCACCGTCAGATCGATGTCGGCGAGCAGCAGTCGATCGCTGAGTTCGTCGCGCAGGTTGAGGCCGACGACGCGCAGCACCGCACGCTCGGTGACGGTGGACTCGCGGGTCTCCGGGTTGGGCAGTTCGCTGCCGACCATCATCTCGGCCAGCTGACGCGAACTGATGGCCCGAGGGTCGGCCCGCCCGACGGTGGTGCCGCGCCGGATCACCGTGACGGTGTCGGCGATGGCCCTGACCTCGTCGAGCTTGTGCGAGATGAACAGGAAGGTGAAGCCCTGGCGCTGCATTCCGCGCAGGGTCTCGAAGAGCTCGTCGACCTCCTGCGGCACGAGGACGGCCGTCGGTTCGTCCAGGATGACGATCCGCGCGCCCCGGTAGAGGACCTTGAGGATCTCCACCCGCTGCCGGTCGGCGACGCCCAGCAGCTCGACCGGCACCGAGAGGTCGACGTGCAGCCCGGTCTGACCGGCCAGCTCGTTGATCCGAGCCCTGGCCTTCGCACCGATGCCGTGCAGTGCCTCCGCGCCGAGGACCACGTTCTCCAGCACGGTCAGGTTGTCGGCCAGCATGAAGTGCTGGTGGACCATGCCGATGCCCGCGGCGATCGCCTCGGAGGGCGAGCGAAACCTGACCTGGCTGCCGTTGATCTCGATGGTGCCCTCGTCCGGCTGTTGCATGCCGTAGAGGATCTTCATCAGCGTCGACTTGCCCGCGCCGTTCTCGCCGCAGAGCGCGTGCACCTCGCCCTGCTCGACGACCAGCTCGACATCCGAGTTGGCCACCACCCCGGGGAACCTCTTGGTGATCCCGGAAAGCACCACGGCGCTGGGCGCCCGCCCGTCGGCGGTCTCGGGCGCCTGCCCGGAACTCGTCATCGATCTCTTCTCTCAGTGGTTGTCATGTCGACCTGCCGAGATGGTGCGGGTGGATCATGCAACGCCCTTCGCGTGCCCCGGCGGCTCCCTGGGTCATGCGCCACCGGGCAGGCGCGCGCAGCGTGCGGCCACGGTAGTTCCTTCGAGACCGAGACAAGGTGATTCCCGCCAGACTCGGCTCGGCAGTTCCCACGGCACCGGGTGACCCTGCGGGGCTCGGCCGGGTGACTCCTGCGGGGCACTGGCCGGTGACCTCGGCGGCGCTCAGCCCCGGTGTCCCTGCGGGGCTGAGTCAGGTGACTCCTGCGGCTCGACCCGATCACCTGCTGCGGGACGCCAGCGTCGGCGGAGCAGGCGACGTACGACGTGCGCAGCACACCTACCGGCCGCCGGGACGGCCTACGGCTCGGCGGGCGGCACCGAATGCGTGCCGCCCGCCGAGAAGAGTCCGCCCGACTCAGTTGCCGCTGGGAGTGTCCGGCACCTCGATCGCCCCGGAGATGATCTCGGAGCGGTAGCCCTCGAGTGCCTCGATCGTGTCTGCGGCGAGCAGGTCGCCCGAGGTGGAGTAGCCGACGCCGTCCACGCTCAGGTTGAAGTTCTCCGGCATCACCGAGAGGTCGTCCTGCGCGACGGCCGCCAGGAAGTCGAACACCGCCACGTCGACGCGCTTGAGCATCGAGGTGACGATGACCTCGTGGGCCTCGCCGACGATCTCCTGGTTGTACTGGTCGGAATCGACACCGATGGCCTTGACGTCCTGTGCGAAGGCCGCCTCGAAGACGCCCTGGCCGGAGGCCCCGGACGCGTGGTAGACGACGTCGGCACCGGCCTCGATCTGGCCCAACGCGGCCTCGTTGCCCCGCGCCGCATCCTGGAACCCGGTGATGTCGCTGCCGGAGGTCAGGTAGGTGTTCTCGATCGTGATGTCCGGCGCCGCAGCCTGGGCACCGGCGAGGTAGCCCGCCTCGAACTTCTGGATCAGCGGGTTCTCCACGCCGCCGACGAAGCCGATGTGGCAGTTCTCCGACTCGTAGGCGGCGGCGACGCCCGCCAGGAACGAGCCCTCGTGCTCCGCGAAGAGCAGCGCCGTGACGTTCTCGGGGTCGGCCGGGGCGTCCACCAGCGCGAAGTCGACGTCCGGGAACTCGGCGGCGACGACGTTGAACGACTCCGCGTAGGCGAAGCCGACGCCGATGATCGGGTTGAAGCCGTCGTCAGCGAGCTGGCGGAGCCGGGTCTGCTTGGCGTCCTCGGACTCGTTCGCGCCTGCGGTCAGCTCGCGGATGTTGTCCGGGGAGATGCCCAGCTCGTCGACGGCACGGTCCAGGCCTGCGGCGGCGGCGTCGTTGAACGAGGCGTCGCCTCGGCCGCCGATGTCGTAAGCGAGCCCGACACGCAGCTCGCTGGCGTCGACGTCCTCGGTCGGCACCTCGCTGGGGGCGACCTCCTCGTCTGCGACGGGAGCCTCGGCCAGCTCACAGCCGCTTCCACCTGCGGCGGAGTCGCCACCGCCGTCCCCGCCTCCTGAGCTGCTGTCCCTCGCACAACCTGCGAGCGCCAGCGCCCCTGTGAGGGCGATGGCCGCAACTGCGGCACCACGCGGTCGGCGCATGGTCGAGCTCCTTCCCCGAAGCACGTCAAGGGCTGTCCAGGATATGGACGCCACGATGTGGGACGCCGAACCGTACCCGCTGGTCTGACCGGCTTGGTAGCGGTCGTGTCGCGCGTAACCGAATCGTTGAGCCGAGTTAACGACAGCGACGGTCGGTCGTCGGCGGCCCGTGGTAGCCCCGAGGGACGTCGCGACGCCGACTCGCCGAGGAGGAGGACACGCCCAGGGAGCACGATTCCTCTGTTCGGTCGATCACAGCAGCTACCGCCGGCTGTGCTCGGACATTCCCGGCGGTCTAGCATCCGAAATGTCAAGGCTTCGTCAGCGCGTCGGGTCATCGGTTGTCCACCGAGTGAGTTCGAGCGGCGACCAGCCGAGTCCACCAGAGATGTTGGAGGCCGTCCGTCATGGCCAGCACCACCGCCAACGCGGCGGGAGCCACGGACCGGGCCGGCAAGGCCCGACTCGGGGGCACCTTGTATCGGGGCGACCCCGGGATGTGGTCGTGGGTAGCCCACCGCATCACCGGCGTTCTCGTCTTCTTCTTCCTGTTCGTCCATGTCCTCGACACCGCTCTGGTGCGGGTCTCGCCGAACGCGTACGACGAGGTCATCGCGACCTACAAGAGCCCGATCATGATCCTGTTCGAGCTGGGCCTGGTCGGTGCGGTCCTGTACCACGCGCTCAACGGCGTCCGGGTGATGCTCGTCGACTTCTGGGCCAAGGGGATCAAGTACCAGCGCCCCATGCTGTGGACCATCGTCGGCATCTGGCTCCTTGTCATGATCCCCGGTTCCTACTACCTGCTCAGCAAGGGCATCGCTGAACTGTTCGGGGGAAGCTGACATGACCAGTGCGACCGAGTCCCCGACCCGAATCGCCTCGCCGCGTTCGCCACGCAGGCCCGCCGCACGGCGCAGCAACTTCGAGCTCTACAGCTGGCTGTTCATGCGGCTGTCCGGCCTGCTGCTGATCGTGCTCGTGCTGGGCCACCTGACCATCATGCTGTTCCTCGACGACGGCGTTCAGCGGATCAACTTCGCCTTCGTCGCGGGCCGGTGGGCGTCGCCGTTCTGGCAGTTCTGGGATCTGACGATGCTCTGGCTCGCGGGCCTCCACGGCGCGAACGGCCTGCGGACCGTGATCGACGACTACGCACGCAAGGACGCCACGCGCTTCTGGTTGAAGATGCTGCTGACCGCCTCGATGGTGCTGATCATCGGGCTCGGCACGTTCGTGCTCTTCACCTTCGACCCGAACATCGGCAACTGACATCTCTTGGTCGAGGGCGCGTCCTGCTCATCGCCGAGGAGTGGTCTCATCCCGAACGCCGAGGCCCGAGACATGACTCCCACCGAAGGCCCGAACCCCCGGCCTGGCCGGCAGACCCGCGTTCTCACCAGGGCGTGACAGCCCGAGTCGGGGGATCGACGAACGAGAGGGACCGGCGCACCGGGTCGGCCCCGACATGATGGAGAAACGCTCATGCAGTTCCACAAGTACGACGTGGTCATCGTCGGCGCAGGCGGCGCCGGGATGCGGGCTGCCATCGAGTCTGGCCAGCGGACCCGTACCGCAGTGCTCACCAAGCTCTACCCGACCCGGTCCCACACGGGCGCGGCCCAGGGCGGCATGTGCGCCGCCCTGGCCAACGTCGAAGAGGACAACTGGGAGTGGCACACCTACGACACCATCAAGGGCGGCGACTACCTCGTCGACCAGGATGCGGCCGAGGTGATGGCCAAGGAGGCCGTGGACGCCGTCCTCGACCTGGAGAAGATGGGGCTGCCGTTCAACCGGACGCCCGACGGCAAGATCGACCAGCGCCGGTTCGGCGGGCACACCCGCAACCACGGTGAGGCCGCCGTCCGTCGCGCCTGCTACGCGGCGGACCGCACCGGGCACATGATCCTGCAGACGCTCTACCAGAACTGCATCAAGCACGGCGTCGAGTTCTTCAACGAGTTCTACGTCCTCGACGTCGTCATGACCGAGACCGAGGACGGCCCGGTCTGCACCGGGGCGATCGCCTACGAGTTGGCCACCGGGGAACTGCACGTCTTCCAGGCCAAGGCCGTGGTGTTCGCCACCGGCGGCTTCGGGAAGGTCTTCAAGACCACCTCGAACGCGCACACCCTCACCGGCGACGGCATGGCGATCGTCTTCCGCAAGGGCCTGCCGCTGGAGGACATGGAGTTCTACCAGTTCCACCCGACCGGCCTCGCCGGGCTCGGCATCCTGCTCACCGAGGGCGCCAGGGCCGAGGGCGGCATCCTGCGCAACGACTCCGGCGAGCGGTTCATGGAGCGCTATGCGCCGACCATGAAGGACCTGGCCGCACGAGACGTGGTGTCCCGAGCGATGTCGACCGAGGTCAGGGAGGGACGAGGCGCCGGTCCGCACAAGGACTACGTGCTGCTCGACCTCACCCACCTCGGCGCCGACGTCCTCGAGGCGAAGCTGCCGGACATCACCGAGTTCTCGCGCACCTACCTGGGCATCGACCCGGTCGACGAGCCGGTCCCGGTGTATCCGACGGCGCACTACGCGATGGGCGGCATCCCGACCAACATCACCGGTGAGGTGCTGCGGGACTCCGAACACGTCGTTCCCGGCCTCTACGCCGCAGGCGAGTGCGCCTGCGTCTCGGTGCACGGCGCGAACCGGCTCGGCACGAACTCCCTGCTCGACATCAACGTCTTCGGCCGTCGGGCGGGCATCGCCGCCGCCGAGTACGTCGCCGGGCGTGAGTACGTCGAGATGCCGGAGAACCCCGCCGCGGCGGTGGCGGACATGGTCGAGCGCCTGCACGCCGCCGACGGCCGGGAGCGGGTCGCCAACATCCGCACCGAGCTGCAGGTGACGATGGACACCAACGCCTCGGTGTACCGCACCGAGGAGACGCTGAAGCAGGCGCTGCACGACGTTCAGGCTCTCAAGGAGCGCTACGCCAGGGTGTCCATCCAGGATGCCGGGCTGCGGTTCAACACCGACCTGCTGGAGGCCATCGAGCTGGGCTTCCTGCTGGAGCTGGCCGAGGTGCTGGTGGTGGGAGCGATCAATCGCAAGGAGTCCAGGGGCGGGCACGCACGCGAGGACTACACCAGTCGCGACGACGTCAACTTCCTCCGGCACACGATGGCCTACCGGCAGCCGACGGACCAGAGTGCGGAGACCGCCGTACTGGACGGGCTGACCGCCGAGATCCGGCTCGACTACAAGCCGGTCGTCCTCACCCGCTACCAGCCGATGGAGCGCAAGTACTGATGTCTGCCCCCACCACGAGCAAACCGGAAGCCACCGAGCCGGAACAGCGGGACCCCGGCGCCCCGCCGCCTGCTCCGGAGGGCTCGACCATCGTCACGGTCAAGATCATGCGCTTCAACCCGGAGCTGGACGACGAGCCGCACTGGGAGTCCTTCGACGTCCCGGCGCTGCCGACCGACCGGGTGCTGAACCTGCTGCACCACGTCAAGTGGTACCAGGACGGCACGCTGGCCTTCCGACGGTCCTGCGCCCACGGCATCTGCGGGTCCGACGCCATGCGGATCAACGGCGTCAACCGGCTCGCCTGCAAGGTGCTGGTCAAGGACCTCGCGGCGGGCAAGGACAAGAAGACCACGATCACCGTGGAGGCGATCAAGGGTCTGAAGGTCGAGAAGGACCTGATCGTCGACATGGAGCCCTTCTTCGAGGCGTTCCGCGCGATCAAGCCCTACCTGATCACCAGCGGAAACGAGCCGACCAGGGAGCGAGTGCAGTCCGTCGCCGACCGCGCGCGGTTCGACGACACCACCAAGTGCATCCTGTGTGCCGCCTGCACCTCGTCGTGCCCGGTGTACTGGACCGACGACGCCTACTTCGGGCCTGCGGCGATCGTCAACGCACATCGCTTCATCTTCGACAGCCGCGACGAGGCGGCCGAGGAGCGACTGGACATCCTGAACGACGCCGAGGGCGTCTGGCGGTGCCGCACGACGTTCAACTGCACCGACGCCTGCCCTCGTGGCATCCAGGTGACCAAGGCCATTCAAGAGGTCAAGCGGGCTCTGCTGTTCCGACGAGTCTGATCGACCGGCCCGACGGCTCGCCCTGCGCTGCTCGTGCGGGGCGAGCCGGGCCCGGCGGTTCGCCGCTGGTCGTCGCAGGCGTCGGTACGGCCGGGCGGCCTGATCGGGCCGCCTGTCAGATTGTTCCGCAGCGAGTGACCTCGGCCGACACCGTCCGGCTCGGCCGTTCGGAGCACGCAGGCCGCAGCAGGCACGCCGGTGTCGGCCGGATATGTGTACGGCGCGACTCACGACACCGGCTCTTCGGAGCCGGCTCTTCGCGCTGCGATCCCCCCACGTCGTCCCCTGCCGTCGTCCGAGGCGGCCGGTCGGCCGACCAGCGGACCGCACACGAGGTCCGCGACGCCGCACCGGCTCGGCCTGCGAGCACGTCCGGTCGGGCAGCACCGTCGGCGCCTGTTCCAGGCGGCGTCGCCAATGGAGTCACCGATCGACCGCCGGCCGGACATCCCGGCCGGAGCAGCTGTTCTGCGCGTCGACATGAGGATCTCGGAGGTTCCCGGTGGTGTCGGATGAGGCCGCTCGCGGCGGGGTGGCTAGCCTGAGGCTCGTGTCTGTGTCGGTCCGTCGATTCACGGTCGCTCTCACCACCGCTCTGGGTGTCACCCTTTCGGGGATGGGCGTCGGTCACGCCGCTCTCCCCGATCAATGGCATCCACTGCCCGCTCAGGGGCAGGAGTGCCCCTATCGCGAGGCGCCGCCCCCGTCGGGCGGTGAGACGGCCGCGCCGCTGCCGGTGCCGGAGTCCCCACCGGGCGGCGCACGCCTCGGTGAGTGCGGCAACGTGTTGCCAGAGAACGCCGAGGAGCCCCCCGCGGGCGTGAGTGCGGAGGCGTGGGTGATCGCGGACCTGGACACCGGCGCGGTGCTCGCGGCCCGCGACCCGCACGGCAGGCATCGCCCCGCCACGACGATCAAGGTGCTCACCGCTCTGACGGCGCTCCGCGAGCTGAACCTCGACGACATGGTCGTAGCCACGCAGGAGGACATCGACCAGATCGGGGTCAAGGTCAACCTCGCCCCCGGCACCGAGTACACCGTCCGTCAGCTCGTCCAGGCCCTGGTGATGGGTTCTGGCAACGATGCGGCGCACGCACTGGCCCGCCAGCTGGGCGGCGTAGGGGAAGCACTCGGGGCGATGAACGGCGTGGCCCAGGAGGTCGGTGGACTCGACACCCGTGCGGGCACCGAGTCCGGCCTGCATCACCCTGACGCCAGCATCTCCGCCTTCGACGCGGCGCTGTTCTTCCGCACCGCGCTCCAGGAGCCGGAGTTCGCCGAGGCCGCCGGAAACACACAGCTCGACATGCCCGGCGTCCCCGGCGGCGTGGTGCTCAACGCGAGCGAGCTGCTGGGCAGCTATGACGGCACGCTCGGCGGTCTGGGCGGCAGCACCGAGGAGTCCGGATTCACCTTCGTGGGCGCCGCCGAGCGGGACGGCCGCAGGCTGGTCGTCTCGCTGCTGCGCGCAACCGCCGAACCCGGCATCGCCCAACAGGCCGCGACGCTGCTCGACTACGGCTTCTCCTTCGCGGGCGAGACCGACCCGGTGGGCAGCCTCGTCATCGCGAGCGGCCAGGAGGAGTCCGACGACGCAGAAGACTCGGAGCAGTCGGGCGATGCGGAACCAGGTGCCACCTCGGGAGCGGGCGACGATGGCGAGGCGGGCTCCGAGGACGCCGCCGCACAGGCCGCGCCGGGCTTCTCGCTGTTCGGCACCATCGGGCTGCCGCTCACCGGGCTCGCGGGGGCAGCGATCCTCTTCTTCGCCTTCCTGACGCTGCGCGACAGGCGGGCCCGCAAGCTCGCGGCGGCTCGCCGGGCGGCCAAGGAGCAGGAGGAGGCGCAGCGCGCCACCGAGGACTGGCTGTGGCCGCCGGATCGCCGCGCCTGACCGCCCGCTGAGGCAAGCTCCTGACGGGTTGGACGAAGAGAACGGCCCCGTCGCACCGGACAGCCGGTGCCGACGGGGCCGTTCGCCGTCTGAGCGGGCGATGAGAGCCCCGATGGGCCGATCGATCCGTCAGCCGTGTGGCGGCCGCCTTCTCATCCGGGCGTTGGAACCACGCAGCAGGCGCGAGGTCACCATCGCCGTCACCGCACCCGCCCCGATGAGCGCCGCCGCCGAGCGTGGCCCCGGACCTGCGTGCACCGTCACCGCAGGCCTGATCACCGCGGGCGCGGGCGGCGTCGTCGACCGGCGCTCCCGGTTCTCCGGCGCCGTCGCGGTCCACGCCGTGACGAAGAGCAGGAAGCGGGACACCAGGTTCACGAAGACCAACAGGCCGATCACCGAGCCGAAGGCGACGCCTGCGGGCGAATTGCCGATCATCGTGAGGTAGAGGGCGCCGACACGCTTCAGGATCTCGAAGCCGATTGCGGCGAGCAGCGCCCCCTTCAGCGCGCCTCGCACCGAGACGGTCCGGCGGGGCAGCCGGACGAGCACCCACAGGAACACCAGCCCGTTCGCGATCAGGGCCAGCACCGAGGTGACCACGACGAGCAGCACGGAGGCGAGCGGGCTTCGCTCGATTCCCAGCAGATCGAGGATCTGGTGGGCGAAGCCGCTGCCCAGCGCGGTGAGCCCGAAGGAGAGCAGCAGCGCCAGGCCCAGTCCCGCCAGCGAGATCAGGTCGCTGAGGAGTCTGCGCGGCAACGAGGGCGCCTGCCGGGTGTCGTTCCACTGCGCCGTGATGGCATCCCGCAGATTCGCCATCCAGCCCAGGCCCGAGTAGAGCGCGGTCAGCAGGCCGAGGACTCCGACGACCTGCCGCTGGTCGACCGCGCGGTCGATGGTCGTGCCGACCAGCTCGCCGAGACCGGCGGGCAGCGACTCGGCCACCGAACTCTCGAGCCGATCGAGCAGCTCGGCGTTGTTGAACAGCACGAAGCCCGCTGCGGCGAAGGCGACCATCAGGATCGGGACCACCGCCAGCACACTGAAGTAGGTGATCGCCGCCGCATAGTGCTCCCCGTGGCGGTCCTGATAGCGCCCGCCCGCACGCACCAGATGATCCAGCCAGGGACGCCGACGTCGCAGCCGGGCCAGCCGCGAATCATCCTTCTCGGTTCCCGGCTCCGATGCCGACGGCCCTGATGTCGCAGCGGTGTTCATCCGATCAGTCTGACCGCAGTTCAGCGGGACTGCCGGACACCACGGCACCGGGTCGGCGCTCGGCACCGGGCCGTCCCGAACGGCGTGGAAGAGAAGGCGTCCGGCTGGTGTCTCTCCCCGGAGTCGCGAGCCGGGGGCGGGACGAGACTCGGCGCCTGTGAGTCGCTCTGTCCACATCGGAGACAGGCCGCAGGTGCGGCCGTCGAGGCCTGTCCGGTGTTCGACGCCCGCTGTGACGCGGCCTGCGGATCGCAGGCGGGCTACGGCCGGTCTCGGGCCGGTGCGGTGAGAACGGGCCCGCCCACGGACGGAGTCGACTCAGGACGGACGGGCGCCCGGTCTCCGGAAGGATCGCATCGGGTCGTCACGACGGCAGCCCGTCGCGCAGATCCGGTCGAAGTCGGTGACGGTGACAGGGGCGGGATGTCAGAGGTGCGAGGCGATCAGCTCTGCTTGCGGCTGACCCGCCTGCGGCGCAGCACGCCGACGATCAGACCACCGAGACCCAGCGTGACGGTGACCAGTCCGACCGGACCGCCGTAGGCCATGCCGAGGCTCAGGGACGCCTCCTGAACCGGCACGACAGCGGACTCCTCGGAGGCTGCGGCGCTCGCCGCGCCGACCGCGCACAGCGTGAGAGTGAGGGTCGCGATCAGTGCTGTCGCCGTCCGCGAGACCGCACGCGCCGTGCTCACGAAGATGCCTCCTGAACCGTTGCTTCTCGGGTACACCCTGCGGGCCTACTCGGACACGTTCGAACCCACTCGATTGGATGAGCACGTCGAAACGGAGTAGGAAAAACCTACCCTCCGTGCTTCATCCCAGGAGCCGAACCGGGGAACCCGCGACGGCACGGGCATAGGTTAGTGGGGTCCGTCACCGCCTACGCAGGCACCCCGGAAACCGCAACGACCACTGAACACGACGCAGACAGCCACCGGGGTCAATTCCCACAGTGGGTGAAGATCCACACCGGTTTACTAGCGGAAAGTGACCATTAGCAGTGTTTGCGGCACAGCGGTACGACCGCTCGGGGCCGTCGATGGTGCGGTCGGGCCCATCGTGGCGGGTCGACGCAGGCAGGCCGGCAGCCGAACTTCGCGCCACGAGCGGCCTCGTCACTCGGCAGGGCCCGCCGACTCGCCCGAGCAGGCCTGCCGAACGGGCCTGCCCACCGCGACATCGGTTAGGAGAGTGGAGACGTGGAGCGGACAGCACCGACACCGACCGGCCTGCCGGGACGCCGGAACGGGCACTCTCGGCGTCCACTCCGGACCGCCCCCGCCGGTCGTGCGCCGGGCCAGGCCCGCAAGAGGTGCAGACGTCCGCTGGTCATCCGACGAGCAGGCGCACTCGGCGACCGTGCCACGCGCGGCAGCCGTCGAGGTCGACCCGCCCTCCGATCGGCACGATCGCCCGTCAGGTTCGGCACCCGGCGTCATCCGACCCGAGACACCACAGTGGCCTGCCCGCTGATGCGGACAGGCCACCGGTGAATCGACCTCGCGGTCGTGGAGAACTCGCCGTCGTCAAGAAAGACGGTGTTCACGGCGAATCCGACGGAGGATCAGACGAAGTAGCTGGTCCACCGCTGGTTGGCACCGCCGTGGCAGTCCCACTGAACCAGCGCCGAGCCGTTGGCGGTCGAACCGTTGGCGACGTCGAGGCACTTGCCGGTACGCCGGTTCCGGAACTGGTACAGGTAGTCGCCTGTGTCGACGGCCTCCCACTGCTGGTTCCAGCCGTTGTGGCAGTTGTACTGAATGACGCGGGCGCCGTTGGCCGTGGAGCTACCCGCGAGGTCCATGCACTTGCCGGTGCGGCGATTCACGAACATGTAGGACACGCCGGAGTATCCCGGGTCGACGACGACGACCTCGGCCCACTGCTGGTTGTTCGTCCCGGCGCAGTTCCACAGGATCACCGGCGCATTGTTGGCCGAGGAGCCGTTCGACAGGTCGGCACACCGCGAGACGTCGTAGTTGCCCGTCCACCACGGGTCGGTGGTCCGAGGAACCAGCACGGTGTACACCGGCGCAGGCGCCTGCATCGTGGTGACCTCCTCGACGGTGAGGTCGTTGAGCGTGGCAGCGCCCTTGTCGCCGAACGCGGGCCCGTCCTGGGCTGCGGCGGGAACCGTGCTCATGAGCATGACCGCCGTCGCCGCCAGGACGATGGCGCGAACCGCGCGTCGCGCGATGTTCTTCACTAGTTCACTCCTTGAGGTGCCGCGCCTCGACGACCGGCCGACGACGAAAATCGCGGCAGGCGGACATCGAGGCACGGGGGCATTCGGAAACAGGGCTGGTGAGCGGTTCGTCGTGTCGTACACCTGTCGGCCGACCGGCAGGACAGTTGTATCGAACCGGGCTGACAATTCTCGGCGACCGCACCGGAAGCAATTCCGGCGCCGCAGCCCGCCGAGGGCGGCGACCTCGTCAGATCATTCCCGGCAGACCGAACCCGGTCAAGTCGGTTATCGACGTCGGCACCCCTCGAATGCTCTGAGGAGCGCGGTGGCGACCATTACGCCAATTGGTGGAATCACGGTTGATCCACCAACCCGGCGAACGCCGTCGTTTCCCGGCACCTATTATCGTCGACAGTAAGTGATATTCACCTAGTGCTCAATCGAGGTGATCTTTTCACCGGAGCCGAGCATTGCGGCACCCTGAATACCCGCCAGACCGACAGTCGACCTCGTCGAGCGCTATCCACAGCCGTCGATCCTTCGAGATCGCGAACCCGATTCGTCCACACCGTCACCTGGTCCTAGCCGTGTCCGTCATGATCGGACGACGCTACGTTGATACAGGTTCGAGGCCGGAGGGTGCCGAGATGACTGCACTGGTGGACGTGTACATCACAGTCCCGGCGGGAGGCGGCACTGAGGCCGAGACACTGCTGCTGGTCGAAGGGGTCAGCATCGACACCGCAGAACTGATCGCGGACCGGTCTGTCTGGCCCGTTCTCACAAAGAAGAGCGAATGTGCTCGATGTACGGAGGAACCGCTGACCGAGACGGAGCACTATGTGACTCCTGTCGCAATCAGCTCGACAAAGGCGACTGAATACTTCGCCTGGATGCAGCTCCCTCCCGCCGGTGGCAAGGTCCCGTGGAGCATGGTGGCTCACCACATAGCGCCGGGAGAGGTGACTGCGTTCAGCTCACACCTCCGGCGTCGGGTGAGCGTCCAGCCGATGCCATGACGAGGCCGGGCAGGACGGGCGTCAGCGCTTCGCGCCGACTCGGCGCCAGCCGAACTGCCTGACCATGTCACGAGTGTGACCGGGCTTCGAGGTCGGCACATGGGCAGTACCCGGCTGATTCAGGCTGCTGACGCCAGTCCTGCTACCGATCGAAGGCGACGGTGACGGGGGCGTGATCCGACCAGCGCTGCTCGTGGCTCTCGGCTCGCTCCACCACCGCCGACACCGCACGCGCGGCGAGGTCGGGGGTCGCACAGGCCAGGTCGATCCGCCATCCGCTGTCGTTGTCGAAGGCACGGCCCCGATAAGACCACCAGGAATACGGCCCGGGTCCCTCCGGGTACAGGGTACGCATCACGTCGACGTAGCCTGCCTCGTCGTACACGCGGCTGAGCCAGGCCCGCTCCGCAGGCAGGAAGCCCGCCTGCTTCTGGTTGCCTCGCCAGTTCTTGAGGTCGATCTGCTGATGGGCGATGTTCCAGTCGCCGCAGATCAGCACCTCGCGATCGTCGGCGGCGGCCTTGGCCCGCAGCTCGACGAGGTAGGGCAGGAACGCAGCCATGAAGCGTTCCTTCTCCTCCTGCCGCTCGGTGCCGACATCACCGCTGGGCAGATAGAGACTGCCCACCACCAGCCCGGGCAGCTCGACCTCGACGTACCGACCGGACTGGTCGAACTCCTCGACGCCGAAGCCCACCCGCACGGCCGACGGCTCGACGCGGGTCAGCAGCGCGACGCCCGCCCGGCCCTTGAGCGAGCTGTGCGCCGACACCACGTGCCAGCCCGCGGGTTCGCGCAGCGCGGCGGGCAGCTGGGCAGGCTCGGCTCGGACCTCTTGAAGACAGACGACGTCGGCCGAGGTGGCCGCGAGCCACTCGACGTAGCCCTTCTTCGCTGCGGCACGCAGGCCGTTGACGTTCACGGTGGAGACGGTCAGCACGGCCCGAGCCTAACCGCGCCGGTCACGGGTCCCGTGGCCCCCGTGCTGTGCCGTCGCTCTCACGACGACGGTGCGGGACGGGGGCTCGGCCAGACGTCGAGTTTTCCTCCCTCGAACGTGCTGTCCGGCGTTACCCTTACCACCATGGATGCGAGCGCCGACAACACTGCGACGGGGAAGGCAGGCGAGCCGATCGCGATTCGCGCGTCCAACGCCGAACGAGAGACCTACGCCGTCCGTCTTCAGGAGGCCTTCGCCGAAGGCCGACTCGACGTCGGCGAGCTCGATGACCGACTCGCACGCGCCTACGCCGCCAAGACGATCGCCGAGCTAACCCCGCTCGTCGCCGACCTGCCGCCCATTGCGGGCACGCCCGCCGCCGCAGGCCAGGCCTCGCTCGCCCATCCGCAGGCCGCCTCGATCGCCGCAGCGAACGGCGCAGGCCTGCACGGTCCGGCCAAGCTTCGACTTCAGGCGGGCGCGATGGGGCTGGAACGGTCGGGAAATTGGCTGGTGCCTCGCCGACTGGTGGTCGAGTCGAAATACGGGTCGGTCAAGCTCGACCTGGCGTCCGCGACCATCCCGCATCCGGAGGTCGAGGTGGCGCTCGACATCAAGTACGGCGGCATCGACATCATCCTCCCGCCCGACGCCACCGCAGACATCGACGGGTTCCACTCCAAGTGGGGCTGGCAGTCGCTGAAGGTGCCGTCGGTCCGGACCGGCCGGTCGCTGCACGTCGCGATCACCGGAACCAACAAGTACGGGCCGGTCACCGTGCGGTATCCGCGCGGGCTCTGGTGACCTCGGGAGCTGCTCCCGTCTGCTGAGGCGGGCGGTGCGGCGGCATCAGGGCCCGCCCCACACCTGACGCCGAGGAAGTCAGGGGGATCTGAGCTGCGGAGTTCTGAGCGGCAGGAGTCTCAACAGCAGGTTCTCAGCGGCAGAGTTCGCCGGAGACGTGCCGGAGGGTATCGGCCATCACCCAGCGGTCTCTGCCGAGCTGCCGGTAGCCCTCCTGTTCGACCTGATGGGCTCCGATCACCATGCCCGAGGTGAGTTCGCCGATCACCGGGTGCTCCGACGCCGGTCCGGCATGGACGGGTACTGCGCCCGCGACGACCTCGAAGTCGCACGGCGTGCCGAAGAGCGGCGCCTTCGGTGTCACGTCCGCCTCGGAGGTCTCCTCGCGGTCCGTCAGATAGGCGAGACCGATCACCGCTGCCGCGATGATGATCAGAGTTCGCTTCGGCATCCTTCGTCCACCCCCGGTCCGCGATCCGCCTGGTGCTCCGGCAATCGAGTCCAGATATAGAACGCGAACGGCGAACACGAAGAACCGAAGCGCCGGAGACCACTCGGGCAGGTGACAAACGAACTCAATGTGGGGGAGCGAAACTCGGGGTGGTCACGAAGAGCCATCCACCCCGCCGGCCGCCGGGGACGACCGGCGTCTCAGCGGAGCTCGAAGCGCTCCCGCAACGCCGCAAGCACCGGACCGGCGGGAAGGCCGTTCCCTTCCGCGAGGCCGGGGACGACAGCCTGGATGAAGGGGGCCACGTCCGCACGAGCACGCAGCAGGAAACGCTCCCGGTCGAAGCGGCCGCTGATCCGCTTCCCACGCGGGTTGACGACGGCGACAAGCGCCACCTCGATCGGCGAGCGCGCCCAGCCGAGGTATCGAGCCGCCTGGAAGAGCGGGATGCTGACCAGCATCAACAGCCGCTCGACCACGAAGAGCGGCACACAGCACAGCCAGATCAGCGCCCGCAGGAGCAGGCCGAGGAAGTACACGAACTCGATGACCCAGCCCGCGATCAGGAGGAAGGGCAGCATCAGGAGGACGCCGAGGAATCGCAGCACCGAGCCTGCGGCGCCGCGTCGACGATGCAGGCGGTTCTCCCGCCGTTGCGCACGTCGTCGACGCCGCTCCTCGCCCGCCGAGCCCTGATCACTGCGGCCCGCCCCGAAGCGAGTGGAGGCGATCGCGACCGGCTTGATCATCGGTCGCCAGCCACTGAGCAACGGCCGAACGGTCCATTCCCGCCCGCGTGGATCGATCACCCGCGTCGTCGAACTCATCGTCTCCCTCGACAACTGGACAGGTTCGGGGCCGTCGGTCGAGCCCGGACAGACGAGGAGCCCCCGACGTCTACAGACGTCGGGGCGCCCCTCGACAGGGTCGCGGCCAGGCGGTCAGACCTAGGCCAGCTTCTTCGCCAGATTCTCGTCCAGGCTCGCCAGGAACTCCTCGGTGGTCTGGAAGCCCTGGTCCTTGCCGACCAGCACGGCGAGGTCCTTGGTCATCTTGCCACTCTCGACCGTCTCGATGACGACCTTCTCCAGAGTGTGCGCGAACTCGATGACCTCAGGGGTCTCATCGAGCTTGCCCCGGTGTGCCAGTCCTCGGCTCCACGCGAAGATCGACGCGATCGGGTTGGTGGAGGTCGGCTTGCCCTGCTGGTGCTGCCGGTAGTGCCGGGTGACCGTGCCGTGCGCAGCCTCGGCCTCGACCGTGCGGCCGTCCGGAGTCATCAGCACCGAGGTCATCAGGCCCAGCGAGCCGAAGCCCTGCGCCACGGTGTCGGACTGCACGTCACCGTCGTAGTTCTTGCAGGCCCAGACGTAGCCGCCCTCCCACTTGAGCGCGGAGGCCACCATGTCGTCGATCAGCCGGTGCTCGTAGGTGAGCCCCTGCTTGTCGAACTCGGCCTTGAACTCCTTCTCGAAGATCTCCTCGAACACGTCCTTGAACATGCCGTCGTAGGCCTTGAGGATGGTGTTCTTGGTCGACATGTAGACCGGGTAGTTGCGCTGGAGGCCGTAGGCCAGCGAGGCCCGCGCGAAGTCCTCGATCGACTTCCGGAAGTTGTACATGCCGATGGCGACGCCGCCGCCCTCGGGGAACTGCGCCACCTCCAGCTCCAGCGGCTCGCTGCCGTCGGCAGGCGTGTAGCTGATCGTCACGGTGCCGGGGCCGGGGACCTTGAAGTCGCTGGCCTTGTACTGGTCACCGTGCGCGTGCCTGCCGATGATGATCGGCTTCGTCCAGCCGGGCACCAGCCGAGGGATGTTCTCGATGATGATCGGCTCGCGGAACACGACGCCGCCGAGGATGTTGCGGATGGTGCCGTTGGGGCTCCGCCACATCTTCTTGAGGCCGAACTCCTCGACCCTGGCCTCGTCCGGCGTGATGGTGGCGCACTTCACGCCGACACCGTGCTTCGCGATCGCGTTGGCCGCGTCGATGGTGATCTGGTCGTCCGTGGCGTCGCGGCTCTCGATGCCGAGGTCGTAGTACTCCAGATCGACATCGAGATAGGGGTGGACCAGCCGGTCCTTGATGAACTGCCAGATGATCCTGGTCATCTCGTCGCCGTCGAGCTCGACGACCTTGCCCTGTACCTTGATCTTGCCCATGATCGCGGGCACTCCTCTCCCAATCCGTGCGAGGACGCAAGCGGTACAAGCGTACTGGTAACTACTTGGGATCACTCACATCCCACGAAATCGCAAGGTCTACCCTCCTTCCGAGTGATCTTGAGGGGGCGGTATGGCTACGGGGCCGACACATGCGATCAGTGGGCTGGCGGCATGGGCCGCCGTCACCGCATTAGCCAGTGATGGGACCGTCGGACAGCTCTCGGCACAGAGCTGGGTGATCGGCGCGACGCTGGCCTCCGGGGCCGCGCTGCTGCCCGACATCGACCATCCCAGCTCCACCGTCACCCGTACCTTCGGCGCGATCAGCCAGGGGCTCTCCAAGGCCGCCGTGACCCTCAGCTCCTTCATCTACAAACTCACCAGGACGAAGAAGGACTCCGACCGCGACGGCGGCCACCGAGGGTTCACCCACACCATCGTCTTCGCCCTGTTGATGGGCCTCGCCGTCACGGCGATCGTGCAGGCCAGCAACGGCACCGCCACGGCGGTCGTGATGTTCTTCTACGCAGGTCTGGCCATCCGAGGCATCATGCACAAGTGGTGCCCCAAGCGGGACGCGATGCTGATCGCGGGCGCCTCCCTGGTGCTGACCGCCCTCTGCACCTGGTGGGCGAGCGGCGAGGAGCACAACGCCGCGATCTTCGGCCTCGCCGTGATCATCGGCTGCGTCGCCCACTTCCTTGGGGACGCGATCACCTCACAAGGCTGCTCGATGCTCTGGCCGATCCCCATCGCAGGCAAGACCTGGTACCCGATCCGCCCGCCGGAGGTCATGCGGATGAGCACCGGCGGCAAGGTCGAGATGAAGATCCTCCTGCCGCTGCTGACCGGTGCCGCGGTGATCTTCTCCGCCGTGGTGGCCTACCGGGTCGGCGCCGCCCCGTGGCTCGCGGACATCGGCCTCATCTCCTGACGCGCTTTCACGATCGGGTGATCCCCATCGAGAAGATCAACTCCGTAACATGGGACGGTATCCCGACCTTTCCCGCGAGGAGCTGATCGACGATGGCCGCACGACCATCCACCCTGCGTGTCGCCCTGATCGGGGCGTCGCTGTGCGTGCTCCTCGCAGGCTGCTCGGAGGCCGAGAACCTGCGCAACGAACTCGATCAGGCGGGCGACGGCCTGAACCGGGTGCAGGTCTGTGCCGAGGCGCTCGGTCTGGCCGACTTCAACCCTCAGGTGCCGACCGCCGAGGAGGCCGCGCAGGCGGCTCAGGAGCGGATCGACGAGCTGGAGGCGCTGGCCACCGAGACCACCGACGCCGATGTCGCCCAGGGCCTGCGGGACATGGCGGCCTCGCTGGAGTCGGTGGCGAACGCGGAGATCACCGCCGAGGACGTCGAAGGCTGGACACAACAGCAGGCCGACCGACTGGCCGAGCTCCAGGAGATCTGCACCTGAGCAGGTCATGTCGGGTGAGGCCTGACCGGGACCGGCGCTGAGGCTCCCGGCCGGGCGCGGCAGAAGGTGTCCTCCGTCGGCGCACTCGGGCGGGCCGGGGTCGAGGTTCTCGGCCTGGCCCCGGTTCAGCCCTCATCGCGGATCACACCGGCAACACAGGCCTCAGCGGTACCGCATGACTCGGACGGCCGTCGTCGGTCGCGCCCCGACTCAGCCTGCCGTACAGGGCGCCGTGATCTCCTCGATGAGCTCCCCCGCCAGCTCCGGCGTCGCGGCGATGACGCCGGACCAGCGCAGGCTCAGATCCGGGTTCAGCTCCAGCGGCCTGCCGTGGACGTCGACCACCACGCCGCCCGCAGCGGGCACGGTCACCATCGCCGCAGCCAGGTCCATGATCCGGTGCACGCCTTCGCCGACGGCGGCGAAGGCGTCGATCGACCCCTCGGCCACCAACACCGCCTCCAGGCAGGTGGTGGACAGCACCCGGATCCGCGCGGCCCGCATGGCCACCCGCTGCCAGGCCTGCATGGTCGCAGGCTTCGGTCGCAGCAGGCTCAGGTTGGCCCCGGTGAGGCTGGTCCGCCCGCTGGTCCGGAAGGGCGTCGGCGTGCCGGCCAGCGCGTGCCAGGCGCGCCCGGTGTCCAGCCAGGTGGTCAGCGCCTCGCTCGGCTCCCCGTCGACCGCCAGGACGCCCGCGAAGCACGACAACGGCACACCCGTTGCGGCATTGCTCGATCCGTCAACCGGATCGACGACCATGGTCACCGCCGAGCCGTTGTCGACGAATCCCACCTCCTCGCTGAGCAGGTTGACGCCGTGCCGACGGGCCACGTCTGCGACGGCGTCCTCCACCATGCGGTCGAGCAGCATCGTCGGCGTCCCGTCGGCACCCATGGCGACCTCGTAGCCGAGTTCGGCTCGGGTGTGCCTGCGTCGAGCCAGCCCGTAGGCAGCCGAGGCCGCCCGGGCGGCGTCGGCCAGCGCGGGATGCACCCCCTCCGACAGCACAGGCTCCGGCACCGGCCAGTCGATCAGGGTCGCACTCCCCGTCCGCCCGGCCGTCTGCTGCCCGGCTGACTTCTCCTCGGCTGTCTTTTTCTCAGGGGCCACCCGCGAACCGTAGCCGGCCACCCCGACGCGGTCGAGCACGGCTGGGGGGCGGATCGGGCCGCTGTCATCCGCAGTGAGGTTTCCTCGGCGACCGGCCTGGATACGCCCGCTGTGGAGGTGATGCTGATGCACGCCGCAATCGGAGACCGGCTCCACATCCACGGTCGGGTCGTCGGACAGCCGGACCGACTCGCCGAGATCCGCGAGGTACGAGGCTCGGACGGCGAGCCGCCGTACCTGGTGGTCTTCCCGGACGGAACCGAGTCGCTCGTGTATCCCGGTCCGGACTGCGAGATCGAGCAGCACGGTTCGGACGATCTCGGCTGAGTCCGTCGGCGGATCGTCCGTCCCCGGACTCCGCACGCCGCGCGACGGCCGTTCGGTGCGCTGCACTCGATCCTGACGGACCCGACCATCGGCGGCCGCCCGGGCGTCGCCGACGAGGACTTCGACCGAAAGACAGATCTGCCCGGACCGCCTGCGGCGGTCCGGGCAGATCAACGTCGCGTTCCGGGCGGGCAGCCCGTCCTGCGACGGACCCCGCGCAAGTGGGGCCGCTGTGTCTCAGAGGCTCTGGACGTCGGCCTGCTTCGCGCGGACGGCCTCGGCCGCCGCCTTCAGCTCGGTCAGCTCCGAGTCGGAGAGATCGCGCTCGACGACCTTGCGGATGCCCTCGCGACCCAGCTCCGCGGTGACGCCCAGGTAGACGCCTTCGATGCCGTACTCGCCGTCGACCCACGCACACACCGGCAGCACGGTGCCCGCGTCCTCGTGCACGGCCTTGGCCATCCGAGCAGCGGCCGCAGACGGCGCGTAGTACGCGGAACCCGTCTTGAGCAGCGCCACGACCTCGGCGCCGCCGTTGCGGGTGCGAGTGACCAGCTCGTCGATCTTCTCGGCGGGCAGCACCTCGGACAGCGGCTTGCCGTCCACCGAAGAGGCGGACGGGACCGGGACCATCGTGTCCCCGTGCGAGCCGAGCGTGAGGGTGGTGACGGACGAGACCGGCACCGACAGCGCCTCGGCCACCGAGTTGGTGAAGCGGGCGGTGTCGAGGATGCCTGCCTGGCCGAGCACCTTGTTCTTCGGGAAGCCGGTCGCCAGCTGGGCGAGCGCGGTCATCTCGTCCAGCGGGTTGGACACGACGATGACCACGGCCTCCGGCGCGTGCTTCGCGACGTTCTCCGCAACCTGGCGCACGATCTTCGCGTTGGTCTCGATGAGATCCATCCGGCTCATACCGGGCTTGCGCGGCAGGCCTGCGGTGATGATGACGATCTCGGCGCCCGCCAAGACCTCGTAGCCCGAGCCGTCGCGGTCGGTGGTCTTGCCGACGACGGTGGTCTCGAAGCCCTCGACCGGACGGGACTGGTTCAGGTCGAGAGCCAGGCCCTCGGCCTTTCCGTCGACGATGTCGGTCAACACCACGGTCTCGAAGATGTCGTACTCGGCCAGCCGCTGAGCGGTGGTCGAACCGTAGAAACCGGCGCCGACTACGGCGACCTTGCCGGAACGTGCCACTGGACGGGTCCTCCCTGATCACAGGCGGAGAGGTCCTGGGCGCGGCGGAGGTCTGGAGAAGGCAGGAGCGTGGGGATCACCTGTCGGCGACGGCCACGGCACCGGGACCGCTTCGTCGGGCGGCTGCCCGACGGGGCGAGGTTATCAAGGCCCCCGGCTCCACCACCGCATCTGGTGAGCAGGCTCTCGTGGTGACCGCAACGCGGCCCGTGTCGATCCCGGCTCCCGTCCCGGCGCCGGGCCTGCCGCCGAATCAGCCTGCGCTGTGATCATCTCTCCCTCCGTTCAGCGGCCCCTGGATCAGCGGCCCGCCGCGAGCACCGCAGGCCGCTCGCCGCACTGATCACGCCTGCACGGTGGCCGATTCGGTGCGGAAGTCGAAGTCGACCGGATCGAGCCAACCGGCGGCGGTCGGACGACTCGCCGTGTTGACCTGGGCTGCCCGCCTGGATTCCCCCCGAAGACGTCGATCCGAAGCACGCTCGCGAACGACGCGGATCACGGAGCGAGTCGATCGTCAGGACGAACACCACCACTCTGCGACACCGAGATCACCCGAACGGCCCAGCTCACTCCACTTGGGACCCGGCAGGATGGCTACGACGGCGCCCTGTCACGACAGACCGAGCCTGACATCCGAACGGGCGAACGTTTACCGTGTCGCGCGTGGAGACGACTCAGCCGAAGCACCCCCCGAAGATGTCCATCAGGGCGATCAACCTCGCCGATGTCGAGACGGCACAGGCGATCCTCGAACTACAGCGCGCCGCATACCAGGTCGAGGCCGAGCTGATCGGCTTCGAGGACATCCCCCAGCGCACCGAGACGCTGGAGGAGCTGCAGAACAGCGGGGAGAGCTTCCTTGGCCTCTACAACGAGGACGGGCTCGCCGCGGCAGTGTCCTGGACGCGACCGTTCGACGGCACGCTCGACATCTGCAGACTGGTGGTCTCGCCGACGGCCTTCCGCCGGGGCTACGCGACCGCGCTGCTGGACACGCTGGAGGCCGTCGAGCGTCCACGCCGGACGATGGTGACGGCCAGCGAGGCCAACGCCCCGGTCCTGGCGCTGTACGAGCGCAAGGGCTTCTCACCGACCAGGACCGTCGAACACGTGCCAGGACTTCGGCAGGTCTACCTGGAGCGGCGCTCCGCGTGGCTCGGCTCCGACAGCCCGATCCTGCGGATGATGATGGCCGCAGCCTCGCGTGAGCAGCCCGCGCCCGGCACGCCGCCCAGGCGACGCAGGTCAGCCGAAGGGACCACCCTCGATGGTCAGCGACACGAATAGCACCAACGTGCCCAGCACGCCGTAGCAGAGCATGTCGACACCGGAGCCTCGGATCTTCAGCAGCCCGGCCTGCTCGTCCGACAACAGGACCCGCAGGCCCGCCGCGAGCAGCAGGGCGAAGCCGACGAGCGCGGCGCCCTCCCGCCAGTAGCCCATCGTCACGCGGACGAAGCCGAACACGACGATCGCGAGCACTAACAGAAAGGAGAGCTGGGAGGTGCCGACGTGATCGCGACCTCGACTGTTCACGCCGACCGCACCGCCCGCTCGGCGGCCTCGACCACATTGGTCAGCAGCATCGCCCTGGTCATCGGGCCGACACCGCCGGGCATCGGGGCCACGAAGCCCGCGACCTCGCGGGCTTCGAGCGTGACGTCTCCCACCAGCCCCTGGTCGGTGCGAGTGATGCCGACGTCGAGGACGGCCGCGCCGGGCTTGAGCATCTCGGCGGTGATCAGCCCCGGCCTGCCCGCAGCGGCGATCACGATGTCGGCCCGACGTACCTGAGCGTCCAGGTCCTTCGTCCCGGTGTGGCACAGGGTCACGGTCGCGTTCTCGCTGCGCCGGGTGAGCAGCAGCCCGAGCGGGCGGCCCACCGTGACACCTCGTCCGATCACCGTCACCTCCGCCCCGGCGATCGGGACGTCGTAGCGCCGCAGGAGTTCGACGATGCCGCACGGCGTGCACGGCAGCGGCCCGGGCTCGCCGAGGACGAGCCTGCCCAGGTTCACCGGATGCAGGCCGTCGGCGTCCTTGTTCGGGTCCATGCGTTCGAGCAGCGCGCCGGTGTCCAGTCCGCGCGGCAGCGGGAGCTGCACGATGTAGCCGTGGCAGGCCGGGTCGGCGTTCAGCTCGTCGATCACCGCCGCGACCTGCTCCTGGTCGGCATCCTCCGGAAGGTCGCGGCGCAGGGAGGTGATGCCCACCTTCGCGCAGTCGGAGTGCTTGCCGCGGACGTAGGCGGCCGATCCGGGGTCCGCGCCGACGAGCACGGTGCCCAGTCCCGGTCGCACACCCGCGTCACCCAGCGCGGCGACCCTGGTGCGGAGGTCGTCGTAGATCGCGTTTCGGGTGGCCTTGCCGTCAAGGATGGTGGCGGTCACGGGTGTCATCGTCGCAGACGGGCGCTCAGGCGCGTCGGCGGCCGGGCAGCAAGGCGAGGACCACCGCGACCAAGGTCAGTCCGCTTCCCACCAGCGTGGTCGCGGTCAGTCCGGCGTCGGACGACGGAGTGAGGAGATCCAGCAGGACGGCGCCGATGAGCTGCCCCGCGATGGAGCTCAACCCCAGCAGCAGCACGCCGATCCTGGCCACCACCATCGCGCCGAGGGCGATGAACAGCACGCCGATCACGCCGCCCAGGTACAGCCACGGCTCGCTCGGCAGGGCGGCGGGTGGTCCCGTCACGAGCAGGGAGATCAGGAATGCCACGATCAGCACCGCCGTGCCCACGATGAAGTTCACCAGGGTGGCGGGCATCGCCGAGCCTGCTGCGGCGCGCACCCGTCCGTTCACCGCCTGCTGCCAGGCGATGCCGACGCCCGCGAGCGCGGGCAGCACCGCGAGGATCAACGTCTGCGGATCGCCCAGACTGCCGGACACCGCGATCAGCACGGCGAGCACGGCGACGACGGCACCCGCGACCCGCAGGGTCGTCACCTGACGCACACCGCCGGGGCCGATGCCGAACCGGTCCACCAGCAGGCCGCTGGCCACCTGACCGCCCACCACGGCGACGGTGAACATGGACACGCCGATCGCGGTGGCCGTGAGGCCCTGGCTGAGGACCAGGAAGGCACCGCAGGCGCCGCCGAGGCACTGCCAGGGACGCAGAATCGGCCCCGCCGCACCGTCACGTGCCCGCAGCGCGCCCGCGACCCGACGCATGCCCTGTCGCCCGGCGGGCAGCACGAGCACCAGTGATCCGACCACGATCAGGCCGACGCCGAAGGAGATCAGCGCGGCGGTGAAGCCGCTGCCGAGGCGGTCGGCCAGCTCACCGTTGATCCGGGTCTGAGTCGCGACGGCGCCACCGGAGATCACGGCGGCGATCAGCGCGGGGGCGGCCGCCGTCGGCCGGGCTGCGACTCTGGCGAGATCGTCGGTACTCCGCTGCGCTGCACGCTGATTCCGCTGTCCGGTCACGTCACGACATCCTGCGCTTCGGTCGACGCCTGCGCAGCAGGCCTGCGTGGAATCTGTAATGCGACTAACACCGCAAGAACGCCGAAGAGCGTGGACGCCCCCGCCGCCGCCCCGAGCGACCCGACGTCCAGTACCCAGCCGATCGAGGTGGCGGCCAGCGCGGAACCCGCGGTGGAGGCCGAGGCCAGCCAGCCGAAGACCTCGGCCCGCTGATGCGCAGGAGCCAACTCGCCGAGCCTGCTGTTGGCCGCGGCGAAGGCCGGAGCGATCGCGGCCCCGCCCGCAGCGAGGATGAGGCCGACCAGCCAGGGCGTGGGCTCCGGCGTCATCGGCGGCAGCACGGGGATGAGCGCGCTGAGGCCGAGGGTCACCAGCGTCATGCGCAGCACCAGGTTCGGCCTGCCGCGCAGCCCGCCCGCGATGAAGCCGCCCACCAGCGAGCCCACCGCCCAGACCGCGACGAGGACGCCCGCCAGCTCCGGCGTCCCGCGTTCTCTGGCCCAGGCGATGATCACCAGATCCACCGCGATCAGCGCGGCGACGATCATCATCGCCATGGTGATCGTGGGCAGGACTCCTGCTGCCCGCAGCACGAATCCGTTGCGCGGCGCCTCGGAAAGGGCCGAGGGCGGTTCAGACGCCGACTCGGATAGGCCGTCGGAAGCCCCGGGAGCCTCGTCGCCCGCCTGTGCCTGCACCGGCCGGAGCTCCGATCGCGCGAGGGCCGCCGCGAAGCCGAGCGCTCCGGTGACCGCGAACAGCCCGCACAGCACCACGGCGGCGGGCGGGCTGACGAAGGCCACGGCCAGCGCCGCGAGCATCGGCCCCACCATGAACAGCAGTTCCGTCAGGGTCGCCTCGACCGCGTAGGTCGCGTTCCTCGCCGCTGCTGGCTCGACCTTCGCCCACACCGCCCGGCTGACCTGACTGACCGGCGGCATCGCCAGCCCGGTGAAGAACGCGATGACGGGAGCCGCAGGCCAGAGACCTCCGGGCAGGGCGGCCAACAGGAAGAGTCCGCCGCCGTAGCAGAGCCCCGTCAACAGGAGCAGTCTCGTCACGGAGCTTCGATCAGCGGCTCGGCCGCGTAGGGGGCCTGCGATGCCGGTTCCGACGGTCAACGACGCGGCCACCACGCCCGCGAGGGTGTACGAGCCGGTCCAGTCGGTCACCAGGAAGGTCAACGCCAGGGCGGTCGCCGTCGTGTGCAGTCTGCCGAACAGCGACCAGAAGAGCAGAGTGGGAAGGCGCCCCACAGAGGCGAGCAGGCGATAAGGCGTGAACACCGGCACAGTCTGCCCGCCGGTGCCGACATTTCCGATCGATTGATCCGGCGGATCAGCTTCGCGGCTCGGCAGGGAACCGCATCTGACACGTACGCTCGATCATGGCCGAGGTGTCACTCCCTGCCGAGGAGGGGTCGGCATGACCGAACACCACATCGACACTCCACTGCGAACCGCGGAACAAGAAGAGATCATCCGAGAGATCGGCCGGGCACTCCGGGCGTCGGCACCACCCGACTGGCACGAGATCAGGCTCCACTACCGTGCCACGGTGGAGATCGGCGAGGCCGAACTGGAAGCCACCGCCACCACCGGCGAGGTCATCCGGTGGGACCACCCGATCGAGTGCGCAATGTTGTTCGATCACCTACGGGAGGGGATGAGACGAGCAAAGGAGGGAACCTGGTTCACCGCAAGTTGTGTGATCAACCGATCAGGTAATTGCACAATGGAGTTTGATTACAATTCCGCCCCTTCCTGGCGCTCCCCCATCCCTCCTTCGGCTTATCTCCACGATCTTCAGCGTTTCCCCCGTTCCGAAGAACACACGCCGCCCTGGCTCCGTGAGCAGCGCGACACCGCCCGTAGTCAGCACGTTCGTCAGCTCGACGGCTTCTCCACCGCGTAGTGTCTGGTACCGGATTTTGCGCGCCCCGTCCCCACGATCCAACGTCCGTCAGAGAGGATGTGGTCATGTCCCGTCCGACGGCGAACAGTCCGGAAGATCAGGCAGTACTCGCTCGTGACATCGGCATGGCGTTGCTGCAGGCCGCACCGCCAGGGTGGCAGCAGATCCGTGTGGAGTACCGAGCCATGGGCGGCTTCACCGACTCGGTGGGCAAGGTGATCAGCGAGGACGGCTCGTCGTCCTCGTGGGAGCCCCCCGCCGACTGTGGGCCGCTCTTCGAGCGACTGCGCCAGAACATGTACGACCCCGAGAAGGGCACCTGGCTCTCGGCGCTGTACGTGGTGGAGCGTCCGTCGAACTACCGGATCGACGTCAACCTCGACAAGAAGGTGCCGTGGGAGCCGCCGCTCCCGCCGGAGGCCTTCGAGGAGGAGCTGAACCGGTACCCCCGGCCGGAGGCGCGCATCCCGCCCTGGTTCTGGCGCGGGCTGGGCAGGCCGGAGAGGCCGCAGCCCGCCGACTTCGACCGGGCCGAGGGGAACTACCCGGAGGACCAGTTCGCCGCGCCGTCTCGACCCGACCCCTCGATCCGGCGGCAGGGACACGACGACGAGGCGCACACGGACTACCTGCCGGAGGTGCCCGCCGACGGTCCCGCCCCCGGCCACGGCGGCGCAGGCACGAACGGGGCGAGCTTCGAGGCGACGTCCGGCGAGGGCGCGGACTTCCGACCGAATCGCTTCGACGGCACTGGCCAGGAGTCCTTCCCCACCCAGCAGTACTCGGCGCAGGGCTTCGGCGACTCCGACGGCGACTTCCCGCAGCAGGCCGAGTCCTACCTGGGCGAGAACGACTACGAATACGCCGACGATGACGACGTCGATCAGCCCGCCGCACCCGACTTCCAGCTCGCCAGGGTCTTCGACGGCACGCGGGAGGACGGCAGGCCGCTGATCAACCGGCCGCCGGTCGACCCGGCCGAACGCGAACAGCTCGTGGGCTACCTGCGGACCGCGCCCGTCGTGCTGTCCTCCCAGGGCCTCGCTCCCGATCCGTTCGCGGGCGAGGGCCGTCCTTCGGTGCCGATCAGCTGGCACACGGACGGATTCTGGATCTGGCCCGCCGCCGTGGGATACCACCTGGCCAGGCACGGCGTTCCGCCGATTCCGGAACTGGTGGAACACATCAGAGCCCAGGAGTTCCGGCTGCCCAGCGTCCACCAGGAGACCCGGGACGCCGCGACGGAACTGCTGTACCAGGTGCTCCCCGATCCGCGCGACGAGCGGCAGAACGATCGGTCGGCCCGGACGCAGGCAGTGCAGAACCAGGACGACGAGGACCCCTACGACTCGCTTGCCAGCGACGTGACGGGCATCCTCCCGGCCGCGATCGACATCGACGACGAGCCGCACCAGGCACCGCAGGCGCAGGCCGATGTCGAATCGCCCGCGAGACAGGGCAGGCCCGGCCGCCAGTCGTCGCAGACGTCGCAGGAGATCGGGCATGAGGACCCGGCGGGCATCGACGACCGGCCGGAATACCCCGACGGCTATTACGACGAGGGCTACCGCGAGCAGCCCGGTTATCGCGAGGAACAGGCCGAGGAGAGCCACTTCGACGGCGTGGCGCTCGGCGGCGACGCGGGCGGGGTCCATGAGGTGGACGACGTCCGCAGTGCGCGAGACCCGCGCGACGGTCGGGAACTCCACCACGGTCGGGACGCTCACGACCAGGGCTATTCCGACGACCAGGGCTACCCGGACGACCAGGGCTACCCGGACGACCGGGGCTACTCCGACGACCGGGACCTCACCGACGGCCGGGGCGGAGCCGCCGCAGTCGACGGCCGTGCCGATCGTGATGTCGTGGGCGGTCGGTACCCCGACTATCAGGCCGACGACCACCTCGGCAGCGACCACCTCGGCAGCGACGACGTCGCCGAGGCGACCGAGGAGGTGGACCAGGCGAGTCTGGATCAGCTCCGCGAACGCCTGGCCGATCTCGGCGTCGACGACTCCGCCTATCGCATCGGCGGCACCGAGGACGACGTCTGGTGTCTGCTGCGGGAGGGCCGGAACTGGTCGGTCTTCTGGTCGGAGCACGGCGAGCGCTACGACGAGATCAGCTTCGATCAGTCCAACCAGGCCTGTGCCTACCTGTTGGGTGCGCTGTTGATGATGCACCCGTCCGAGGCGGCGTACTCGCCCGCACCGGAGGCGGAGGTGGTCGAACGGCCGCGCGGCAGGCAGTCCTTCGCCGAACCGGACTACACCGAACCGGGCTACGCGGAGCCGGGTTACCCAGAGCCGGATTACGCCGAACACGGCGTCGACGACGCCTCGCACGTCGAGCAGTCCGAGGCGCTGCCCGACTATCGAGACCACGAGCCGGTCAGCGAGGCACCGGTCATCCGACCGCCGAGGGCGATGGACGAGGAGGAGGTCGCCGACCTCTTCCGCAACGGGGGGCTGGTCCTCCCGCCGTCCCGTCCCTACGCCGATGAGCCGACGAGCAGCACCTACCCGGCACAGACCGCCGGGTACGAGTCCCCGGAGGCAGATCCTTCGATCGACTCCGCTGCCGACACGGCATACGACGAGCCGCAGGCAGCAGGCTATGAAGAGCCTGCGGCCGTCGGATATCAGGCACGGTCCACTGGATACGAGCCGGAGCAGGCTCGCGTGCCGAGCAAGCCGGGCGGCCGCCGCCGCGCAGCCGAGCAGCCTGCCGACCATGAGTCCTACGAGCAGCAGCCCGCCGAGACGAGGCGCTCGTCCTACCGGGACGAACCCGAATACGACCGGCAGGATGCGTACGCCAGGCAGGACGAGGCGGACTACGCCCGGCAGCCCGCCGAATACGCCGTCGGAGCCGACGACGGCTACGACACGGGGCAGCAGCCGGACGCCGATTACGCACGGCAGGACGAGCCCGAGTACGCCCGCAGGCCTGCGGGCGAGTTCACACAATCGGCCGTGATCGACCATCGCAGGCCAGACGTCGAGTACGCCCGGCAAGGGGCCGCCGACTACGCCCAGCAGGCAGGAGCGGACTACGCGGGAGCGCAGGACTCCGTCGATCGCGGCTACGACACCAGGCAGATGAACGCGGTCGAGATCGACGCCGAACTCGACGACGACCGACCGGCTCAGCGGGGTCCGGGCCGGCAGGAGCCCTATCAGCCGGAGACCTATCAGAACGAGCCGTATCAGCCGGAGACGTACCAGGACCCCCAGTACCAGTCGGGCGGTTATGAGCGCGACGGCTACGAGCACGACTCCTATGCGGGCGAGGGCTACCACGACGGCGCGGTCGACTCCGACGGCACTGCGGCTCAGGACGTGCGCGATCAACGGTTCGACCAGGACGGGTATCGCAACGGGTCGTACCGAGGCGATCGGCAGCACGACGACCAGTACCAGGACGACGACCAGTACCAGGACGATCGGGACGCGGGCGCCCGCCCCGGCAACGTCCCCCTGCCGGAGGCGGACCTCCCGGCGAGGCCGACCGGCCGACGCGGCGTCGGCGACTACGACACGAGACAGGCAGGCGGCTTCGAGCCGAGGGCGACCGAGGAGTACGAGCCGAGGCAGGGCGGCAGGCGCGCAGCCGCCGCCGACCATGGCGGTGCCTCGGACGACTACGAGCTGGGGGCCGACCTCGGCACCTCGCCTCGGCGACAGGCAGGCGGCAGCCAGCCCGCGCCGCAGGCGGCGGCCCGTCCTCAGCAGGCGGCGGAGCAGCAGAGCATGGTCCGGCCGCTGCCCGGCGAACCGCCGCTCACCCTCTTCCGTGAGCGCAGGCTGCTGATGCTGCAGGCGGGAACCGAGGTCGACCGTTTCGGCGAGCCGAGCGGCAACGTGACCTACGCGGCGGGGACGCCGTACAGCAGGCGTTCGCTGCCACCGCAGTGGATCAAGCGCGGCTACCACACGTACCGGCTGCTGCGGCCGCTACAGGTGCTCACCGGCATCGCGGTGCCGTGGTTCGAACAGCCCGGTGGCGGTGTCTCCTACGTCCTGCCCCGGTCGATCACGGACCTGATCGAAGACGGCGCCTTGGCGGAGATGACCGATGTGGAGCCGCCCGGCGTGGAGTGACGGCGAGATCCTCGGGGGCCGGGTGGTCCCCGAGGATCGTCGGAGGCTACTCGTCGATGACGAGCCCGTGCGCCGCGGAGAAGGCCATCGCCACCGGCAGATCCGCCCGCGCACCCCACAGCTTGACCTGGCGGAACGACTTGGCGTCGATGCGGGCACCCCGTAGATCGGCCTCTTCCAGGTTCGCGTCGGTCAGCCGTGCCCCGGTGAGATCGGCGTCGCGCAGATCGGCCCGGCGCAGATCGGCTTCGAACAGGTCGGCCTCACGCAGCCGCAGCCCGGAGAGGTCGAGTCCACGCAGATCGGCTGCGGGCAACGCCACGAGGGTGAGGTCGGTCTCCCGAAGGGTCAACGGCCGCAGCCTGCTCTGGCGGAACCGCGAGCCGATCAAGGTGCAGCCGTCGATGACCGCACCCAGGAGCACGGTGCGGTCGAAAGTGCAGTTTCGAAACGCGGTGGCGGTGTGCCGGGAACCGCTGAGGTCTGCCCCGGTGAAGTCGCAGTCGGTGAACGTGACGTTGTGCGTCTGCATGCCTGCAAGATCGGCATCGGTGAAGTCGCAGCCGTGCAGGCTCCGCCCCCGCCAGTCGGCACGGGCCAGCACCGCGTCGCTGAAATCCTCGCCGACCGTCTCTTCCTGGGTGTCCACCACAGCACCCTAGCCGGCCACGCCGGCTTGACAGGCGCCCTGTCATTGCCAGCACCGCCGGGCCTCGGTTGTCAGCGGAACCGCTGCTGCGCCCCAGCGTCGCCCCGCGATATGACGATGCTCGCCACCGTCCACACCGAGTACTGCACCCTCGCCGGGCGGCAGCGGCTGAACGGCGGCCTGCTCGCCCATCGGTCCCCGTTCGTGGGGGCGGACTTCTTCATGTCCGTCGGCGGCGGGTCAGCGGGTCAGCAGGTCAGCAGGGGGGCATCGCCGACCGCCGATAGCAGGACGGCGCTGCGGCGAGCCGGTCGGATCGGCGTCATCTGAAGTCACGTGACCGCCCGGAGATCCGCATCGGCAGGTGGGTCACGCGGTCGGCCTGGAGGGTCACCACCGTGCCGTTCCGCTCCACGATCCCCCGCACCAGCAACGCCGGGCTGTTCCGTGCCACCCGTCGATATCGTGCCCACAGGGTCGGGGTGCAGACCACATTGACCATGCCGGTCTCATCCTCGATGTTGAGAAACGTCACCCCGCCTGCGGTGGAGGGTCGTTGTCGGTGAGTCACCGCACCACCGATCAGCACTCGCCGCCCGGACTCGACGGTCTTGAGCGCTGCCGTGGGCAACGCACCCAGCCGGGTCAGCCGATCCCGGACGAACTCAGTCGGGTAGCTGTCCGGTGAGACCCCGGTGGCCCAGACGTCGGCGGCGGCCGTCTCGACCGCGTCCATGCCCGGCAGCATCGGCGGCTGCCCTGCGGTGGAGAGTCCGGGCAGCCTGTCCGCCGCCTCGCCCGCAGCCGCGCCCGCCGTCCACAACGCCGCCCGTCTGCTCATGCCGAAGCACTCGAAGGCACCTGCGGTGGCCAGTGCCTCCAGCTGCGCGACGGTGAGCCGCTGTCGACGGGCCAGATCGGCCATGTCGAGGTAGGGCCCGTTCACGGTTCGGTCCGCGCAGATCGCCTCGGCGAGATCTGCACCGATGGTGCGGACCTCACCGAGCCCGAGCCGCACCGACGGCATGGCGGCGGGCTCGGGCTCGGCAGCAGCGCAGTCGGCGGCGGTCTCGGTGGCGGACCCGGCGAGTGTGGCAGACCCGACAGGGTCGGCCGAGCCCATGGCGGCGGCAGGGTGCACCGGGTCGGCTGGGCCTGCGGAATCGGCTCGACCCACGGAGTCGGCTCGGCCGACAGAGCCGGCAGAGCCGACAGGGCCTGCTTGGCAGGCAGGCTCTGCGGAGGCGGAGGCGGAGGCGGAGGCGGCCTGCGCCTGTTCCAAGGTGGCATGCGGCAGGCTCGCGTTGATGTCGGGCCGCAGCACCCGAACGCCGTGCCGCCGCGCATCGGCGATCAACGACTGCGGCGAGTAGAAGCCCATCGGCTGCGCGCGCAGCAACGCGGCACAGAAGGCGGCCGGGTAGTACGACTTGAACCAGGCACTGGCGAAGACCAACAGCGCGAAGCTCAACGCATGGCTCTCCGGGAAGCCGAAGTCCGCGAAGGCCAACAGCCTGCGATAGATCTGCTCGGCCAGCTCACCGGTGATCCCGTTCGCCTGCATCCCGTCGAAGAGCCGCTGGCGCAACCGCTCCATCCGCCTGCTCGACCGTTTGGAGCTCATGGCCCGACGCAGCTCGTCGGCCTCCGAAGCGGAGAAGTCCGCCACATCCACTGCAAGCTGCATCATCTGCTCTTGGAACAGCGGCACGCCCAGCGTGCGCTGTAGCGCGGGTTTCAGCCGAGGATGCTCGTAATCCCACTCCTCCAGCCCGTTTCGCCGCCGGATGTACGGATGCACCGACCCGCCCTGGATCGGCCCCGGTCTGATCAGGGCGACCTGGACGACCAGGTCGTAGAACTCCCGAGGTCGCAGCCGGGGCGAGGTCGACATCTGCGCGCGACTCTCGACCTGGAACACGCCGACCGTGTCGGCCCGACGCACCATCTCGTAGACCCGGTCGTCCGTCAGGTCCAGGCCGCCGAGATCCACGGTGACCCCGTGATGCTCGGCGACCAGGTCGATCATGTAGTGCAGTGCGGACAACATGCCGAGCCCCAGCAGGTCGAACTTGACCAGGTTGATCGAGGCGCAGTCGTCCTTGTCCCACTGCAGCACCGACCGACCCGGCATCCGGCCCCACTCCACCGGGCAGATCTCGCTGACCGGCCGATCACAGATCACCATTCCACCGGAGTGGATGCCCAGGTGGCGGGGAAAACCCTCCAGCTGGGCCGCCAGCTCCAGTACCGGGCCGGGGATGTCGGTGTCGTCGGTGGTGCCGTTCAACGGCCCCCATCGTTCGATCTGGCTGCTCCAGGCGTCCTGCTGTCCCGGTGAGAATCCCAGTGCCCTGGCGACGTCGCGCACGGCGGATCGGGACCGATAAGTGATGACATTGGCCACCTGCGCCGAATGATCGCGTCCGTATCGCCGGTAGACGTACTGGATCACCTCTTCTCGACGATCCGACTCGATGTCGAGGTCGATATCGGGCGGCCCGTCTCGCTCCGGCGCCAGGAATCGCTCGAACAGCAGCCCGAACCGGACGGCGTCGACGTTGGTCACGCCGAGGGCGAAGCACACCGCCGAGTTCGCCGCCGAGCCCCGCCCCTGGCAGAGGATGTCCTCTCGCAGGCAGAACTGGACGATGTCGTGGACCACCAGGAAGTAGCCGGGAAAGCCGAGCTCGTTGATCACCTTCAGCTCGTGCTCGATCTGGCGCAGCGCGGCGGGCAGATTCTCCGTGCTGTGCCTGGCTTCCGCACCCCGCACGGCCAGCTCACGCAGGTAGCTCGACTCGGTGTGCCCGTCGGGAACGTCGAAGGGCGGCAGTTCCGGCGCGACCAGCCGCAGGTCGAAGGCGCACTCCTCGCCCAGTCGGGCCGCAGCCGCCACTGCCGTCGGATATCTGGCGAACCTGGCCGCCATCTCGCCGCCGGAACGCAGGTGTGCGGCCCCCGAGGCGGGCAGCATGCCGTCCATCTCGTCCAGGCTGCGGCGAGCCCGCACCGAGGCGACCGCCGTGGCGAGTCGATGTCGGGAGGGCATCGAGTAGTGCACCGCGTTGGTCGCCACCACCGTCAGACCGAACCGCTCGGCCAGTACGGCGAGGGCGTCGTTGATCTCGCTGTCGGCGGGCAGACCGTGATCGACGAGTTCCACCACCACGTTCGTCGCGCCGAACAGACCGATCAGACGCTCGAGCTCCTCCGCCGCCCGCTCCGATCCGCTCTCGGCCAGTGCCGTCCGCACCGCCCCCTTACGGCAGCCGGTCAGCACCACCCAGTGACCGTCCGCATGTTCCGCCAGTCGCTCCAACCGGTAGACGGGCCGTCCCTTCTCGCCGCCCGCCAGCTGAGCCTCGCTGATCGCCCGGCACAACCGGTGATAGCCGGCCGGATCGCGGGCCAGCACCAGCAGATGGGTGCCCTCCGGGTCGGCCGCCCCGTTCTGCGGTCCGGTGAGCCCCAGGCTCAACTCGGCGCCGAAGACCGTCCGCACGCCGTGCTCCGCAGCTGCCTCGGCGAAGCGCACCACGCCGTACATGCCGTCGTGGTCGGTGAGCGCCAGCACGCGCACACCGAGCCTGGCGGCCTCCGCCACCAGCTCCTCCGGATGGGCGGCGCCGTCGAGGAAGCTGAAATTGGAGTGACAGTGCAGTTCCGCATAGGGCACCACGGCGGGCGCAGCAGGCTCGGTCGGTTCGGCAGAGTCCGGCGTGGCGGCTCGGGAATCGCGGTGCTCGTCGATGACCGAGGTCAGCAGACTGTCGCGAGTCCGTCTCCGTCGCCTGCTCCAGGCGGGCGGCTCCTCCTCAGTTGCCGCCGGACGCGCGTCACCGGTGAGTCTGCGTTCCAGTTCCGGCCAGGGAACCGGCGGATTGTGCCAGGCCATGGTCAGTACCTCCCCTCGATGAACCAGCCGCCACGTTCCCTGGCCAGCAGATAGGCGCCGCTGCCCGTGTCGCCCCGGCCCGCCGCAGTGATCACCTGAAGCCGGGCGACCCGGCGAGCGGCTGCTTCGGGACGGCCGAGACTCGCGGGCATGGAGACGTCGGCGAAGGCCGTCGTCCACCATCGCTCCTCCACCGGCCACGGCCCCGCCCAGGCCAGCACCTCCAATGCCGGATCGGTTCCGACGATCAGCCGATTCGGCGGCGCGGTCAGGACATAGCGACCGGTGACGCCGACCGACCCGCCCGCCGCGTCGAGCAGCCGGACCGGCGTCGGCGGATCGGGCAGCAGCGACGGCGAAGGCGCAGGAAGCCTGCCCGGCCACGGCTGGTTCGGGTCGAGTCCGGGAGTGAGCTCGTCGCCCCAGGGCACCAGCCGCACCTGCTCCCGAGGCCCTCGGCCGCCGCCGAGCACCGGAGTCAACACCGAGTCGGGACCGAGCAGGCCCTGCACTCTGACCAGCGCCCGGCCTGCCCGGTCGGCCGCCGTGCCCGCCCGATCTCCGGCGCTGAACAGGTCGAGTTGCAGGCGGCCCGCACCGACCAGTTCCGCAGGCTCCAGCCGCAGCATGACCAGTCCGGCGGTCGGCCCGTCCTCCTCGACGGTGTCGCGCGGGGCGGTGCGAGTGCCGAGAGTTTCGCCGTCGGGATCGCCGTCGCCGCCGCGACTGCCCGTACGACGCAGCCAGCCGTCGAGCTGCCAACGGACCCGGTCGGCGATGCCTGCCGAGGTGAGCGGCTCGGCACAACGCCAGAGTCTGGTGAGCTCCTCGCCGTGCTCGGTACAAGCGACGATGCCGAGCCGGGTACAGGCCAGGCCGCGTTCGACGAGGTCCGCGTACAGCCGTTCGGCCAGCGCCCGCGCGGCGAAGGCGGCCGCGTCGACCCGCTCCACCGGGGGATCGAACTCCTGGGTGACCGAGGAGTCGACGGGGGTCCGACGTAGGGCAGGCGGGCGTTCCTCCATTCCCCTGGCCAGTCGATGCGCGAGGATCGCGTCCACACCGAACCGGGAGGCCACGTCGGCGGCGGCCAGCTCGGCGAAGTCTCCCAGCGTGCGAAGACCGAGTCGGCGCAGCAGATCGACCAGCCGCTCTCGTTCCTCGCGTCGATCGGCCGGGTCGATCAACTCTCCTGCGGGCAACGGCGCCAGAAAGGCGGGAGTGTCACCCGGCGGGATCAGCAGCCCCCGGCGGGCGGCCAATGTGGCGGCGAACAGCCCGTCGGCCACCCCGACCTGGCATTCCACGCCCGCCCGAGCCGCGACGACGTCGACGAGCTGTTCGGCGAGCGACTCCTCGCCGCCGAAGTAGCCTGCGGACCGCGCGACGGGTATCGCGATCACCCCCGGCCGCACGATCTCCACCGAGACGACCAGTTCCTCCACCGCCGAGGCGACCGGCTCGAACAGTCGGGCGTCCCGTGCCTCGTCGGCAGGCAGGACGACGAGATCCGGGCAACGCGACTGGGCATCACGCTTCCGTGCTCCCCGCCGCACGCCGTCGGCGCGGGCCGCCGTCGAACAGGCGAGAACTCGGTTGGCGGCGAGCACCGCCGCAGGAGTCTCCGGCGGCAGCCGGGCATCGGCACAGGCCGCCACCACCGGCCAGTCCGGACACCAGAGGACGAGCAGGCGCAGCGGTGTCCCGGCGAACGGCTCCGGCTCCGGCTCCGGCTCCGCAGGCGACTCGGTCGCCTGCCCGATGACAGGACCGGCCTCGGATGGCGGCCCCGGCGAGGCCGGGGGCCCTGCCGTAGGCCGAGGTTCGGACGAAGACCGGGGCTGGGACTGGGACTGGGACTGAGCTTGGGGCTGGGCTTGAGACTGCGGTTGAGGCTGGGACGGCATGACCATCGCGGGGGGCTCGGGGAAATCCGTCATGACGTCCTCCTCATTCCGGTGTCGTGGGTCGCTTCCTGACCCCGTTGTGGCGGGTGTCTTGCATTCGTGTCGAGAACGCAGGCGGGCCCGCAGACCGAGCAGGCGTCTCGTCGGCTGTCCCCAGGCCCGCAGGCGTGGCGATCCGACGTGATCGCGCCGGGCACGGGCCGGCGCGCGGCCGCCCGAGGTGATCACGTCGGTTTCATGGCGACAGGCGGATTCGTCGCCTGCCGACTGCCGCATCGCCACTCGCGTGGTGATGCGGCTCAGTTCGGCCGCGTGCCGTCGCGTATCGCGTGCTGGGCCGGTCGGCGAGCCTGCGGCCGCAGGATCTCCGTTGTCGCGGACTCGCCCGCCCGACAGACGAGAGCCCTGCCGAGGAAGGCCCTGCGCCTACGTGGCCGTCGCCACGCGAGGCAGAACCGCCTCAGCCCACGCTCGTCGCCGGGGACCGCCCGACGGTTCGTTCGCCCCGACTCGCAGGCCCGACTGACCGGCCTGCGTCCTCGATGAGAGACAGCCGCGCCGACCTCGGCCGTGCGGCGGCGCCCCGCCCGACCACCCGCACCGTGGCCTGACAGTCACGCACTCGACCCTCGCCCGTTCCCGGTCCGCGCCAGACCTGCTCGACGCAGCTCACGTCCAGGTCTGGCGCGGGCCAGTCGTCGAGCCGACCCACCGGGAGCAGCACCGCACCACGCTGTCTGGCCCTGGCCGACAGACTCCTGGCCTCGGCCGATCGCAGCCCCGGTGTCTCCGCGACGACGATCAGATCGACGCCGTCGATCAACGAGGCGACCACCGCCGCCGGGTCCCTACCTGGATGGGGCACCAGGACGAGACGCTCCACCGCAACGCCTGCCTCGGCGGCGGCGAGCACGCCCAACCCGGTCATCCCCACCACTGCTGCCCAGGAACCGGCGGCGGTGGCCTCGGCGATCAACGCGAAGAGCAGCATGGTGGACCCGCGCACCGCCACCGTGCTGCCCCGACGAAGACCGCCCCAGGGGAGTAGCGCACCCAGTTGCTCCCGGACCGGCAACACCTGTCGAGCTGCGAAGTCCGCTGTGCCCACGGCCATCCCCGACGCCGTGACCACCCCGTCCAACGCTGCCAACGTGGTGACCGCAGCCCGGGACACCGGCTCCCCTTTCTCCCTGCGATGCGGCAGGCCCCCGACACCGGCCGCACCACTGATCGAACACTTGTTCGACCGACATGACCCAGTAAAGCCGCCGCCGAAGAGCCCGTCAAGGGTGGGGGACACCACGACCGGGTGAAGTCCAGAAGGGACCGGCAGGGCAGGCCTGTCCGCAGGCGAGAACCGCCCTCATCACCCGGCCTGATCGGCGAGGATCGCCCGACCTGCCGCCTGAGATCGTGGTCTCGGGCGCGGGCGCGCGGAATCCGCGAAGACGTACGCGGAAGTCACCGGCACGGCATCGGCGACTTCGGCGGCACGACCGCTCGCCGCCGCTGCGGCATCCCCTGTGGCTCCCGCGAGACAGGTCCGCGAGGAGGACACGCCCAGGTGCCGGTGGCAGTCCAGCTGCGAACCGGTGTGAGGTCGAACGTGCCCCACTCCGGAGTCGGCGTCAGGAGCCCGGCGAATTCACAGCCGACGCCAGGTCGGACGTACGTGGAGCCGGTGACCGGCACGGCAGAGACTGGTCGCGCTCTTCGAACCGGGAACGGCCGTGGCGACCGCTGCGGTGCAGCCCGTCTCGGCAGTCTGCGCCGGCCGGTGCCTGCGGAGTCGCTGCTGTGCGCCCCCGCTGCGTGAGCAGCGTCGACGCACCGCCGGTGCACGGCGATGTCACCGTGCACCGTCATGGCCGCCGCCCGATCGGAGTCCCCTGCTCCGACATCAGGAATCGCCGCCTGCCGGGAAGTCGATGCTCGGCCCCGATGAACTCCGCGACCGGACCACCGACCTCGTAGCCTGCCGTCAACACCAGAAGGAAGCCTGCGACGTCGGCACTGACCTCGGCCACGTCGACGACCCCGACGGCACCAACAGCCCCGGCATCGGCAGCAGCAGCATCAGCAGCCTCGGGTCAGCAGCAACCGTGCCTGCCCCGAGGTCGGCATCGAGTCCTCGCAAGGCCCGGAACCGGTCGGCACCGCGAACGAGGCCCGCAGCGGCCAGGGTCCCGTCCACCAGCCCGTCCTGCGGTGATCGCGACGATCACCGCAGGACGGATGCCATCCCAGGCCGGTCTGGTGAGAAACTCGCCCACCGCGAACGCGTTCGTCGACGTCACTCCGGACACGGTCGACAGAAGACCGAGCGCAGGCTCGGCGGCAGGCACCAAGGCCAGATCCGCTTCCGTCCAGGACGACAGCCGACCCGCCACCCCCGGGCGGCCCACGCCGCCGCGCAGGCGAGCGCCGTTCGCTCGTGAAGCGCACGTTCCGCCGCGTTCACGGTGCGCAGGCGGCCCTGCCACGCGAGCCGCCCCGCGTCGTGTTCCGACGAAGGGCGACTCAGCGATCCGAACTCAGTGTGCGAAGTGCCGGGTGCCGGTGAGGAACACCGTGACGCCTGCCGCCTCGGCAGCGGCCAGCACCTCGGCATCGCGCACCGAGCCGCCGGGCTGCACCACGGCCCGCACGCCCGCGTCCAACAGCACCTGAAGGCCGTCGGGGAAGGGGAAGAACGCGTCGGACGCGGCCACCGAGCCCTTCGCCCGGTCGCCCGCCCTGGCGACCGCCAGCCGCGCGGCGTCCACCCGGTTGACCTGGCCCATGCCCGCTCCGACGGTCGCCCCGCCGTCGGCCAACAGGATCGCGTTCGACTTCACCGCGCGACAGGCCCGCCAGGCGAAGGCCAGATCGGCGAGCGTCTGCTCGTCGACCTCGGCACCCATCCGAGTCCAGTTCGCCGGGTCGTCGCCCTCGGCGTCGATCGCATCGGCCGTCTGCACCAGCAGGCCGCCGGAGATCGCCCGCAGCTCGGCACCGCCGCGCACCGGTGGCTCGGCGACGAGGATGCGGATGTTCTTCTTCCTGGTCAGTACGTCGACCGCCCCGTCGGCGAATGCGGGGGCGATGATCACCTCGGTGAAGATGTCCGACACCTGCTCGGCCATCTCCACGGTGACCGGCCGGTTCGCCGCGATCACCCCGCCGAAGGCGCTGACCGGGTCGCAGGCGTGGGCACGACGGTGCGCGTCCGCGATGGCGTCGTCGCCGGTGAGCGCCGAGACCGCGATGCCGCAGGGATTGGCGTGCTTGATCACGGCAACGCAGGGCAGCTCATGGTCGTGGGCCGATCGCCAGGCCGCGTCGGCGTCCACGTAGTTGTTGTAAGACATGCCCTTGCCGTGCAGCTGCGTGGCACCTGCCAGCCCGGTCGCGGCCGAGTCGCCGCTCCGGTAGAGGGCGGCCTGCTGGTGCGGATTCTCCCCGTACCGCAGCACTCGGTCCCGCTCCCAGCTCCGGCAGAGCCAGCTCGCGAAGCCTGCCTCCGCCGCGTCCGGAGCCAGCGTCTCCCCCATCCAGGAGGCCACGGCCATGTCGTAGGAGGCGGTGTGCCGGAACGCGTCGACGGCCAGTCCCTGCCGCTCGGCCAGGGTGAACCCGCCTGCCGAGACAGTGGCCAGCACCGACTCGTACCGGGCGGGCTGCACGACGACGGCGAGGTTGGCGTGGTTCTTCGCCGCCGCCCGCACCATCGCCGGACCGCCGATGTCGATCTGCTCGACGCAGTCCTCCGGCGCCGCGCCGGAGGCGACCGTCTGGGTGAACGGGTAGAGGTTCACCACCAGCAGATCGAAGGGTGCGATGTCCAGGCTCCGGAGCTGTTCGGCGTGCTCCGCGCGGCGCAGATCCGCCAGCAGACCCGCGTGGACGCCGGGGTGCAGCGTCTTGACCCTGCCGTCGAGACACTCGGGGAACCCGGTCACCTTCTCGACCGGCGTGACCGGGATGTCCGCCTCGGCGATCCGCGCGGCGGTTCCGCCGGTGGAGACGATCTCCACTCCCGCAGCGTGCAGGCCCCTCGCGAACTCGATCAGGCCCTGCTTGTCCGACACGGCGATCAACGCGCGTCGCACCGGGCGACGGGCGGCGCCGTCCTGGTCGGTCTGGTCCGAACCGTCGATCACGGGGTCGGTCACGGGATTGTCACCTTTCGTCCGATCACGGTGCAGCCCTCACGGGCGAGCCGGGCCACCACGTCCACGAGCAGCCGGCGTTCCACCGTCTTGATTCGTTCGTGCAAGGTCTGCTCGGTGTCCGAGGCCAGCACCGAAACCGCCTCCTGCTGGAGGATCGGCCCGGTGTCCACTCCGGCGTCCACCAGATGCACGGTGGAGCCGGTGACCCGCACGCCGTAGCGGATGGCCTCGGCCACCGCGTGGGCTCCGGGGAAGGCAGGCAGCAGGGCCGGGTGCGTGTTCACCACACGACCGTCGAACCGCGCCAGGAACTCGGGGCCGAGAATCTTCATGAATCCGGCGGAGACCACCAGGTCGGGCCGGTGTGCCGCGACGGCGTCCGCCAATGCCCGATTCCAGCTCGCCCGATCGGAGTGATCGGCGAGCCGCACGGCGAACGTCGGCAGGCCTGCCTGCTCGGCACGCGCCAGCCCGGCGGCGCCAGGGCGATCTGAGCCCACCGCGACCACCTCGGCGGGAAAGTCGGGAGCCGATGCGGCGTCCAACAGTGCCTGCGCGAGCGTTCCGGCGCCCGAGAGCAACGTGACGACGCGGGCGGGCACGGGAAGTCGAAGCCGGGAGGAGACGGGCCCTGCATCCGGGGGTGAAGCGCTCAGCGTGATCTCCTGACGAAACCGGGGAGGAGTGGGCCCAAGCCTAGGTCGCGCCGGTTCGATCACTGCGGCCAGGGCGATCGACGACCCGATCGGCTGATCTCCTCGGCCCCGCCCCGATCCACGCCGCAGGCGGCGCGTCTCGACTATGCGCCGGGAGCGTCCGGATCGTCCTGCGGCCAGACCTCCGCCGATTCCTCGACCGAGCCGCGCCGCCTCGACACCGCAGCCGCCTCGACGCCTGGCGAGGGCAGGACGACCCCGCTGACCTCGGCCGACCGGGCGACGGAGTGCTCCCGCCTCTCGGCCTGCGCCCCGCGACCGGCGGGCCCGGAGGCAGCGTCGACGGCGGGGTCCTCCCGAGGAGAGGGCACGAGGACGACGGCATCCGGACCGTCTGCCGTGCCGGGTCGGGCGGCGCGGGGAGTCCGCCGCGCATCGGCGTCCTCGGCCACGGCCCCGACCCGTTCGACGTCGTCGGTGGCGGTACCTGTCTTCGCACCTGCCACCTTCCCGACGACGGCCGATTCGGCCGCACTCGGGTTCCCGGCGACATCGTCCGAGCCGACGTCGGGCTCCGCGTCGTCGCGAGCCGCAGCGTCGTCCGCCGTCTCGGCAGCGGGCAGCCGCTCGTCGGCAGGCTCCGACTCCTCGGGGTCATCGGGCTCCGCGTCGTCGGCAGCCTCGTCGTCTGTCTCGGCATCCCCAGCTGCGGCGTCCCCGCTCGCGGCATCCCCGGCGGACTCGTCCACGTCATGCGCCGCCTCAACGGTGGCGGCCGCCGTCTCGTCCGCCGCCCGCTGCGGCCGACCGAGCCACGCCACGAGGACGGCGGGCAGTCCCGTCCAGACCAGGACGGCCAGCGCCAGGCTCGCCGCAGGCACCTGCACCGGATCGAACGCCCCGCTGCCGAGCCGTCCGCCCGCAACGACGGCGGCGGCCGAGGCGATCGAGGCCGCGATCACGACGCCGACGACAGCCGTTCTCAGTCGATCGCGTCGCGGTGTGCCGCCGCCACCGCCGAACCAGCCGAGCAGCACCCCCACCGCGATCGGCAGCAGGAGGACCAGCGCCCACCACGGCCGCGCAGCCGTGTCCGGCAGGGCGGCCAACAGGGGCAGTTCCAGCTCGGGTCCCGTCCGGGCCGCGAAGGGAGTCACGACCGCCTGGCCGAGCGAGAACCCCGGCCCGGCGGCGAAGGCGACGCCCGCCGTCACCGCGTTGGGCAGGTAGGCCAGCGAGCAGAGCAGCAGACCGAGCGCGTCGGAGAGGCGATCCTGGTTGAACAACTCGACGACCTCAGGTCCTGAGGCGAACAGTCCGAACAGGGTCACGGAGGCGCCGGTCGCCAGCAGGCACGCCGCGCCGAGCAGCCCCGCCCGGACTCCGTCCTGCACGGCCCTGGGCCGCCCGTCGAACCAGGCGGCCAGGACGCCGCAGCGCAGCACCCCGACGGCGGCGGCCGCGGCGGCCAACAGGGCACTCGTCAGCCCGGCGCTCGACGGCGAGACGATGACCAGCCCTGCGCTGCCTCCGGTGGCGACCTCGGCGAAAGCGACGGCGAGCACCCCGTGACCGGCTGCGGTCAACGCCACCAGTAGCAGCGAGGTCCACAGGGTCGCGGCCAGCCTGCGCAGCGTCGAGGCGACACTCGTGGCGATCAACGAGAGCAGGATCAGGGTCGGCAGCAGGGGCAGTACTCCCACCGGCTGCCCGAGGATCATCAGCGGGACCTGGTGAGCCGCGAGCCACGCAGGCACCGACACGCTCAGCACGGCCCCGAGCGAGAAGGCGTCATCGCCCGCGGTGGCCAGAGTCAGCACCGTCAGGGCGATCACCGTCAGGCAGCCGAGGAACAGCGAACCCAGCACGGACGACACGAGCACCCTGGCCCGTTCTAGTTGGCCTGCCTCCGGGATCGCAGCGCGATCCGCGCCCTCGTCGACGGCCGCTCGGAGCGTGATCACGCGGGCAGGGTCGCACCGCCACCACGCCGTTCCGGCTTGCCGCGCCGTTCCCGAACGGGTGAGGGCGACGGGAGACGGGCGGGGCTCGAACCGCCTGCCGTCACCCGCGCAGCCTGCCGCCGAATCGTCCTGCCGGTCGACGTCGGAGGGGCGACTCGGACCGATGTCGGTCGCATCGGCGACTACGCACGTCACGGCCGCGCACAAGACGGCCGCGCACCGCGCGGCGAGACAACCGCGCGACAGCGGCGCCGAACAGGTGAGCGCCAGGCAGGTGCGCTCGGCACCCGCGAGCGCACCCGGGCAGAACCGAAGCACCTCGGAGATCGCCGAGCAGAGACGACGATGCCGTGACTCGACGGGTCGAGTCACGGCATCGTCAGAACCTGTACTGCGCTCGGTGTCGGCTGCTCAAGCGCCGACGGGCTCCACCGCGCAGGGGGCGGGAAGCCCGGCGAACGCTCAGCTCTGGCCGTAGCCGCCGGGCGGCGGCGTGGTGCCGGGCTGCTGGCCGTACTGGCCGGGCTGCTGCGTGCCGCCGAACACCTCGGTGCCCTGGGCATACGGCGTCGGCTGGGCGGGCTGTCCCCCGGTACCGGGGTTCTGCTGTCCGTACTGCTGCTCGGCCTGGCCGAACTGGGCCTGCTGGCCGAACTGTCCCTGCGGGGCCTGGCCGTACTGGCCGGGCTGTCCCGCCTGCGGGATGCCGCCGCTCTGCGGGTTCCAGTTGCCCTGCGGGTAGGCCGGCTTGGGGGTGACCTTGAGGATCTCCGCGTTGAACAGCCACGCCGTGACCAGCACGCCTGCCTCGACCAGCCCGACGATCAGGGCCACGATCGTCATGGGGGGCAGGTCACCCGACCAGTGGACCACCACCTGGAGGAGCCCGAGCACACCCAGCACCGCGAGCACCGCGAACAGCAGGTGCAGTTGCGGTCCCTTGGGCAGCAGCGAGATGCCCGCGAGCAGGCCTGCGATCAGCAACAGTGAGGTGGCGGTGCCGGGGCCGCCGCCGATGCCGAGGGACGGGGCGATGCCCGCCTCGCCGAAGGCGAGCAGATAGACGATGAGGCCGAGCCCGGCTCCGACGAGGGCAAGGATGGACGGAAGGCTGAAACCTCCCGCAGGCTGCGCTGGACTGCCAGCCTGCTGTTGAGGTGCGCCGTAGGGCACGGACATGGCGGGGTCTCCTCCTCCACCGGATGCAACATTGCCGTTATCGGGCAGTCGGAACGCTAGCCGATCGCCCGGATAGGACGAATCTCGGTCTCACGAGGTTCCGTCGATCACCCTCGGTTTCCTTTTCCCCGGACCACAGTGCACCACCCTCACCCGATCAAGTAGGGATGGCCGCACTTTTCGTGACGACGAACTCATCAGGTGGACGTGTCGGCGTCGGTCCGCCCGCCGAGCAGTGCGCAGCACCCGTCGCCCAGGCCCGAGACGACAGCAGGCCGGACATCCGCAAGGAATGTCCGGCCCTGCTGTACGGAGTGGCCTGGTATCAGCCGACGAGTGCCTGAACGGCCTCGCGGGCCAGTGCCGCCGTCTCGCTGGGGGTCTTGCCGACCTTGACGCCGACTGCCTCCAACGCCTCTTTCTTGGCCGCTGCGGTACCCGACGAGCCCGACACGATGGCGCCTGCGTGGCCCATCGTCTTGCCCTCGGGAGCGGTGAAGCCCGCGACGTAGCCCACCACCGGCTTGGTGACGTTCTCCGCGATGTAGGCCGCCGCGCGCTCCTCGGCGTCGCCGCCGATCTCGCCGATCAGGACGATGACCTCGGTGTCCGGGTCGTCCTGGAAGGCCTGCAGCGCATCGATGTGCGTGGTGCCGATCACCGGGTCGCCGCCGATGCCGACTGCGCTGGAGAAGCCGATGTCCCGCAGCTCGTACATGAGCTGGTAGGTCAACGTGCCCGACTTCGAGACCAGGCCGATCCGACCGGCCCCGGTGATGTCCGCCGGGATGATGCCTGCGTTGGACTTGCCGGGAGAGATCACGCCGGGGCAGTTCGGCCCGATGATCCGGGTCTTGTTGCCCGTGGCGCCCGCGTGCGCCCAGAAGGCCGCGGTGTCGTGCACCGGGATGCCCTCGGTGATCACCACCGCGAGGCCGATGCCCGCGTCGATCGCCTCGAAGACGGCCGCCTTGGCGAACTTCGGGGGAACGAAGATCACCGACACGTCCGCGCCGGTCGCCTCCATGGCCTCGGCGACGGTGGCGAACACCGGAAGCACGGTGCCGTCGAAGTCGACCTTCTGGCCCGCCTTGCGCGGGTTGACCCCGCCCACGACCTGCGTCCCGGCCTTGAGCATCCGGCGCGTGTGCTTAGTGCCCTCCGCGCCGGTGATGCCCTGGACGATGACCTTGCTGTTCTCGGTGAGGAAGATAGCCATCTGGTGTCACGCCCCCTGCGCGGCGAGTTCGGCGGCCTTGGTGGCCGCGTCGTCCATGGTGTCGACCTGGACCAGCCCCGGCAGGGCCGCCTCGGTGAGGATGCGCCGCCCCTCCTGGGCGTTGTTCCCGTCGAGCCGCACGACGATCGGCCTGGTCACGGCCTCGCCCCGACTGTCGAGGAGCGCGAAGGCCGCGACGATGCCGTTGGCGACCGCGTCACAGGCGGTGATGCCGCCGAAGACGTTGACGAAGACGGACGTGACGTCGGGGTCGGAGAGGATGATCTCCAACCCGTTGGCCATGACCTCCGCGGAGGCGCCGCCGCCGATGTCGAGGAAGTTGGCAGGCTTGACGCCCCCGTGCTGCTCCCCCGCGTAGGCGACCACGTCCAGCGTCGACATCACCAGGCCCGCACCGTTGCCGATGATGCCGACCTGGCCGTCGAGCTTCACGTAGTTGAGGTCCTTGGCCTTGGCCGCAGCCTCCAACGGGTCCTCGGCGCCCTTGTCGACCAGCTCGGCGTGGTCGGCGTGCCGGAACGCGGCGTTCTCGTCCAGCGTGACCTTGCCGTCGAGAGCGATGATCTTGCCCTCGGGGTCGCGGACCAGCGGGTTCACCTCGACGAGCGTGGCGTCCTCGCCGACGAACGAGGCCCAGAGCTTGACGATCGCGTCGGCCACCTGATCGGCGACCTCGGCCGGGAACTTCGCGGCCTCGACGATCTCGCGAGCCTTGGCGGAGTCGACGCCTGCGATCGGGTCCACCGGAACCTTGGCGAGCGCCTCAGGCTTGGTGGCCGCGACCTCCTCGATGTCCATGCCGCCCTCGACCGAGGCCATCGCCAGGAACGTGCGATTGGTGCGGTCGAGAAGGAAGGAGAAGTAGTACTCCTCGGCGATGTCCGAGGCGGGGGTCACCAGCACGCGATGCACCGTGTGGCCCTTGATGTCCAGGCCCAGGATGGCTTCCGCCTTCTCCTGGGTCTCTGCGGGGTTCTCGGCGAGTTTCACGCCGCCCGCCTTGCCTCGCCCGCCGGTCTTCACCTGGGCTTTGACCACGACCGGGACGCCGAGTTCCTCGGCGGCACCGCGAGCCTGGTCTGGGGTAGTGGCGACCGTGCCCGGGAGCACCGGAACGCCGTATTTGGCGAAGAGGTCCTTCGCTTGGTATTCGTACAGGTCCACTCGAGTCTCCTGCGACGTCGGTGTCGGACTCCGCAGACCTTAACGACCTGCGATGACGGCAGGCACGTCGCATCCGGTGAGGTCAATCACCGCGTGACCTGCGTCGCAGAGATTCGGCATCGCGACTCGGGCCGTCTTCGGCGCCGACTCGCCGCGCGTCGCAGCCGACTCGCCGTCGGACCTCGTCGATTCAGCGGCGAGCGGCCGGACTCTTCGATCGGTGAGCGGCGACGCGACGGACCAGGCGGACGACTGTGACGACCGACTCATCGGCGTGGGCCGCTCACGTCAGGAGCGGTTCAGGTACCGGCAGTCTGGGCCACGTTGCTGCGGACCCAGTCGACGATCTCGTGTGTCGGCGCACCAGGAGTGAAGACCTTGGCCACGCCGAGTTCGGCGAGTCTGGGGAGGTCTTCCTCGGGGATGATGCCGCCGCCGAAGACGACGACGTCGTCGGCATCCCGCTCCTTGAGCAGGGCGACGACCTTCGCGAACAACGTCATGTGGGCGCCGGAGAGCACGGACAGCCCGACGGCGTCGGCGTCCTCCTGAAGGACGGTCTCGACCACCTGCTCCGGGGTCTGGTGCAGGCCCGTGTAGATGACCTCCATGCCGGCGTCGCGCAGTGCCCTGGCGACGACCTTGGCCCCTCGGTCATGACCATCGAGTCCCGGTTTCGCCACGACCACCCGGATACGACCGCTCACGGCTTCCTCCCACCTGGGCGTCGCGGCCCTTCGAGACCTGGATCGACAGGCTCGCGCGGCACCTATGACGACCCGTCAGACGACCACGTTGTCGATGTCCCGCCTTCACACGGAACACGAAGGCCGCTCGCGGGTTCGCGGGCGGACTCGCTGATCGCAGACTAGCGCCTCGGAGTCGGGTCAGCGGTGCGCCGGGTGACGCGGAACACCACACCCGCGCCCGCCACCAACACGATCACTCCGCAGAGTCCCAGCCACAGGCCGGGACCGGGTTGCGCGTCGGCGGCGCGGGCCGCGGTCAAGGGGTACTCCAGCACGCGTAGCAGGAGCAGGCCGGCTGCGCCGAGGAACAGTCCGACAGCCTGCGCGGGTCGGGAGCGGGGAGCCAGCGCTGCGGCGACGACCACGCCGAGGACGCCGAGCACCTGGCTCCAGGACGCGATCTGGAAGTTCGAGAAGATGCCCGCCGAGGCGGACCCGGTGAGCGCCGTGAGTTCTTCGGACTCCAGCACCGGCAGGGTGAACGCACCGAGCGCCCACAGCGCGCCCATCGCCGAGGGGACCACGGCGGGCCAGTCGGTCGGCCATTCGGAGAGGTCCACCTCCTCGCGCTCGACCGCGCCCGCCGTCCAGGCGAGGAAGCCGCCCGTCGCGGCCAGCGGCACGGCGGCCATCACCAGCCAGGCACCGGCGCCGAGGCCCGCCCCGACGAGTTGGTTGGCGGCGAAGACGACGTCGAGGGAGACGGCGGCGACCATCGGAGCGGCCAGCCACCCCACGACGAGCGCCGGGCGGGCGACGGTGGAGCTGACGGGCAGCAGCAGCCCGAGGCCGAGCAGGACCAGCAGCAGCCCGGCAGGCACGAGCAGGCCCGCCTGGTGATTGACCGGCTCGGAGATCAGCTGATCGGTCGGGGCCAGGCTTGGCAGGACGACACCGGCCGACAGGGCGATTCCGGCGAGCAACGCGGGCACGCCCGCCGCACGTCGCAACCGCGCAGCACCGGGCAGCCGGACCTCGTCGGTGCCCTCCGCAGCGGCTCGGCCTGCCGAGCGCGGCGCGGTCCGCAGCGCGAGCAGCACGAGGACGAGGGCAGCGATGAGCGCGAACACCGGTCCGGCCGTCAGACCGAGGTCGTCGGCGAACAGCCCGGCGGCCGAGAACGGCGCGGCGAGCGCGATCACCATCAGCGCGGTGCCCAGCAGCCCGCCCAGCGCACGATCGGCGTCGCGAGCAGCCGTGGCCAGCAGCGTCGAGGCGACGAGGCCGAGGAAGGTCACCACCCAGCCCACAAGCACGAGCCCGTCGGCGTCCAGCACCGCACGCGGCAGCAGGTAGGGATCGTCGGAGGAGAAGGGGGCGCCTGCCAGGCCGAGACAGGCGGCCACGACCACGAACAACGCCGCGATCGCCAGACCTTGTCGCCTGCCGCTCTGCGCGGGCCGGGCTCGCCCGGCCGGAATACCGGACAGTCGTTCCAGGGGGTCCGAGGCGACGGACCGATCCCTCTCGGCCGGTTCCGTGCCGAAGCCTGCGCCGAGCCCCTGATCCGGCGTCGCACCGAAGGCGGCGCCCTGGTCCCGGCCGAAGTCCTCCCCGCCGCTGCGGTAGGCGAGGACGCCTGCGATCACTGCGGCGAGGTGCGCGGCGACGAGCAGGAAGGCGCCGAGTCCTGCCCCGGCCGATGCGAGGCTGTCGAAACGGACCAGCTCCGGGCGCACCACCGAGGCGGCGTCGACGAGCAGCACGCCGTCGAGCAGCGCCCGACCCGGCGCGACCAGAGCCGAGGCGATCAGGATGCCGACGGCGGCGCCGGACCTGCCCCGTGCGGCGAACAACCCGGCGAGCGCCACGGGCAGGAGGTGGATCAGTGCCAGCAGCGGCCAGGACCCGTACCCGGGCGCCGTGGTCGGCTCGGTGAAGCCCACGAGCGGGGCGAGCACCGCGAGCAGCGCGCCACCGCCCGCCACCGCGATCGCGATCCACAGCCCGGCGGCGTCGGAGTCGAGGGGAGGAGTCGTCGAACTCGATCCGCCGTCTCGCGGCGTCCGCCTGCCGACAGGCCGAGCCCGTTCACCGGGGGAACGGCCCGCGATCGATCCAGTCCGCGCATTCACCGCGCCGACGCTAGCAAGGGGTGGGTCATCCCCGAGGGATGTCATCGGGATCGCGGGTCGAGGGGCGGGCGGGCGTCCCAGGCCCGCAGGCCGTCGTGATCAGCACAACGCCCCCTACCGATGAGTACGACATTCGTGGCGGCGACCATTCCCGAGGTTGCGGTGACATATATCACACCAAATCACCGTTTAATCGGCCTCGGACTGAGGACGGAGTAGATCGGTTGAGCCAGCCGGCCCAATGATCATTGCAACCCGACTGCCGCACTGACCAGGAAGCCCGCTTCTCAAACCTCTTCGGCCGAAAAAGTCAACAACACAGACGGTCACACTTCTCCGACCAGGCCCGGAAGCCACCCCCCATTCGGCAGAGCGTGATCTCAGGGAGTTGCCCTTAAGGGTCTCGCCCCGTTACTGTCCCCCGGTCCGTTGTCACGGTCTGATCACGAACACATCGCTGCCGGCGAAGGCCGGTCAGCGGCACCGGGATCCCCCGCCCGGACGTTCGTTTCAGACTCCCCGAGGCTGAACGGAAGGGCAGGCTTTGTCTCAACACCGCTCACCCGGCGGCCAGAGCTCCCCCGAGGCACGTGATGCTGCGCGCAAGCGCGCGGCGACGCGGAATCGTGGCGCTCACAGGCTCAGTACGCCTTCTCCTGCACTACGTGGTCGCTTCGTCATCGCAGCCGTCGCGGCAGGCGCCTTCGTCGCTGCCGGCCAGTCTACCCAGTTCGGTCTTGACTCCGACGGCGGACAGGCGTATGGCGCCGAGACGACCAATCTCGCCGCAGGCTCCGACGCGGCCCCCTCCGCATCCGCAGGCGGCTATTCCGGCGTCGGCGGAACGATGATCGCCCCCGAGGTGCTGCCGATCGCGCAGGCCGCCGAGCCCGGCGCCGCCGTCGGTCAGATCGTCAAGGGCCAGCAGATGGAGGTCGAGACCGCCGCCGCCGAGGCGGAGGCCGCTCGACCCAAGTTCTGGGCACCGGCCCAGGGCACCTACACCTCCGGCTACGGCGCCCGGTGGGGCACGACCCACTACGGCATGGACATCGCCAACGCCATCGGCACGCCGATTCTCGCCGCACACGACGGAGTCGTCATCGAGACCGGTCCCGCCAGCGGCTTCGGCCTCTGGGTCCGGGTGCAGGCCGCGGACGGCACAGTCACCGTCTACGGCCACATCGACTCCTACTCGGTCCGCCCCGGCCAGCAGGTCCAGGCAGGCGAGCAGATCGCCCAGATGGGCAATCGAGGCTTCTCCACCGGACCGCACCTCCACTTCGAGGTGTGGGCGCCGGGCGACGGTAAGAAGATCAACCCCGCAGCCTGGTTGCAGGAGCGCGGCGTCCAGACGTGATCGATCGTGAGCGGCCCGGTGCCCTCGGCGTCCTGCCGAGCGTCGACGAGCCGCGAGCAGCAGCAGGAGAGAAGGCCCGGGAGGGCCGAGACCGCAGTGCAGACAGGACATCTCGTCGGCACCCCCGACCGGCGAGCCGGAACCCCCGTCCGGAGTCCTCGAAGAAAGGTCAGGCGTTGTCTCGACATCGCACCGCAGGCGGCGCCAACCCGTCGTCTCCCGTCATCGACAAGGCACTGGAAGAACGCTCCCCGCGCCCCCGAGGTTCGCACCGTCTGCCACCGCCGCCCTCGATGCGAGGCAAGCTGGTCGTGGCCGCCGTCGCCGCCGGAGCCTTCGTCACGGCAGGCCAGTCCGCGATGCTCGGCAGCGAGCGCTCCGAGCATCAGACGGTCGACGAGGTGGCCCCGCTCGCCGCAGGCGGCGCGAGCGCGTCGTTCACCGGTGTCGGTGGCACGATGCCCGCTCCCGAGGTGCTTCCCATCGTCCAGGACGTCGCCCCCGACGCGGCCGTCGGACAGATGGTCAAGAGCACCCAGATGGAGGTGGAGGTCGTCGCCGCCGAGGAGGAGGCGGCCCGCCCCAAGTTCTGGGTTCCCTCGGTCGGCAGCTTCACCTCCGGTTACGGCCTCCGCTCCTTCGGGAGCCGCTTCAACGAGAACCACCTCGGCATCGACATCGCCAACGCGATCGGCACGCCCATCTACGCCGCCCACGACGGAGTCGTCACCACGGCGGGCTCCGCGAGCGGCTTCGGTCTGTGGGTCAAGGTGCAGGCTGCGGACGGCACGACGACCGTCTACGGCCACATCGACTCCTTCTCCGTGCGTCCGGGCCAGATCGTCCAGGCAGGCGAGCAGATCGCCCAGATGGGCAATCGAGGCGACTCCACGGGGCCGCACCTGCACTTCGAGGTGTGGGCGCCGGGCAGCAACCAGAAGATCGACCCCCAGGCTTGGCTGGCCGAGCGCGGCGTCTACCTCTGATCGCGAGCGGACCGAGCGAGGGCGCAACCGCCCCGCGACTCCCGTGGCCTCGGTCTCGTCGATCATGTGGCCCAGTCAACACCAGCCCACCGACAGATTCGAACATCGGTTCGAGGGACGATGGTGGTCTGCCGGTTTACCAGCGCAGGCCGCCACACCGCGATCTCCCGTGTCCGACGGTGCAGGCGTGCGTCGGGTGTCGGGCAACACGACGTGGTGCCGAGCATCGAGTCTCGAGAAGAGCCGAGTCCTACGCGGGGGACGTCGGGACGCAGGCAGGCCTAGGACCGCCGAGCCGTTCCGGCCGCAGGCGAGGGCCGCCTCCCGCCGCGGCCGGGACTGCCGGGCTGAGATCAACGACTCCGATCCGCGATGTCGAGCACCCACCCTCCGGTTAGGACGGTCGCGGCCGCGCCCCATCGGCGCGGGAGAGGCTGTGGTGTCCAGAATCGAGGGTCGAGGTGGTGCCGTCCGAACTCGGCCCGTCGCCGCATCGGGACGGCGGGCAGGGCGATCCCCTCGCGACTCGCGGGGCGGCTCGTCCCGTCATGATCTCCGCTCTGCCGGCTGCCCTCCCGAGTCCGCCCCGTCGCCCGCGACGCCCTCCGCTGTCTCGTCCTGTCCGCCGCCGGTTCGAACGCTCGCAGGCCCCGGCTCCGTCGGCGAGTGCAGGTTCTCCAGATCGATGTCGGGCCTGCGGACCAGGACCCAGAACGCCGCCGCGATCAGCAGCTGGGCGATGCCGCTCACCAGGTACACCGCCCGGAGCCCGGCCATCGCGGCCACCAGACCACCCAGCAGCCCGCCGAAGGGCATCAGCCCCCAGACCACGGTCCGCCAGGCGCCCTGGACGCGGCCGAACAGGTGCGCGGGAATGATCGCCTGTCGCAGCGACATCGTGATCACGTTGAACAGCACGATGGACAGCGCGCTGACCGCCAGCATGACGGCGGCCCAGACCGGCACGGGGAACACACCGACCAACAGCAGACTCAGACCCGTCACGGCCACGCTGGCCACCAGGATGACGGCCCTAGGCAGTCGACTGGTGACCGCCCCGGCCAGCAGACCTGCCAGCAGGCCGCCGAGGCCCATCGCCAGCGCGAAGAGTCCGAAGACGGCCTCGCTCAGATTCAGCTCGTCGACGACGAGCAGCACCACCATCGCCATCGACGCCTCCAGGGCGACGGTGACCAGCCCCGTCAACAGCATCAGGGTGCGGAGCAGGCGATGGCTCCAGAGCCACCGCAGACCCTCGCCGATCTCCTTGCGCAGACTCCTGGTCGCGCCCTGGACCTGCCCGTCCGTCTGAGCGGGCTGTTCCCGCGCAGCAGCGGTCTCCGAGGCAGGACCGGTCCCGGCGGCGGCCTCGATGCCGGCCACGGGTTGGGGCTTCGAGACGGGCTCGGGCTTGGCCCGATAGGAACCCGGCAGCGCGACGAGCAGCAGCGCGGCGAGGAGGAAGCCCGCCGAGTTGGCCAAGAACGGCCCGGCGGCGACCAGCACGAACAGCACGCTGCCCAGCGGCGCGCCGACGAACTCCTGGCTGACGACTTCGGAGGCCTCCATCCGGCCGTTCCCGGTCTCCAGCTGATCGCGATCGATGACGGCCGGGAGCATGGCTCTGGCCGCGCTGTCGTAGAGGGTCTCGGCGGCACCGAGCAGGAAGGCGGCGATGTACAGCATCCAGATGGCCGCCGAGCCGGTGAGCACCACCAGGCCGAGCCCGCCGACGATCAGCGCGCGGACCAGGTTGGCACCGATCATCGCCTTCCGGCGATCCATCCGGTCGACCAGAGCGCCGCTGAGCAGCGCGAACAACAGCCACGGGACGAAGCTGAACGACACGAGGCTGCCGACCAGCACCGGATCGCGGGTCAAGGTGGCCGCCAACAACGGCAGTGCCACCCGCCCGATGCCGTCACCGAGATTGGAGATCGTGGTCGCGCTGAACAGTGTCCAGAACCGCGACCCGAGCCGAGCCGCGCTCACCGACGATCTCCGCCACATCGGTGCGGGCTCGATCGGGGCGACGGGAAGGCAGACACCATGCGGGACAAGTTACCGTGCGCTATCTGGCGATTACAGGGGCCGGAGTGAATCGGCGGCGCGACGACACGGTGTCGAGGATCTCGGCATCCATGCGGCCGAGGGCAGGCCCTCGGTGGGCCTGCGGTCCGACGGGGCTGGTTCCCGGAACATTCGGCCGACGACCAGCGCACACCATGAGACGCCCGCCGACGCCGGAGGCATGGCCGTCGTCGATCGCATCGCCGGTCGGAGACTCACCTCCGGTCAGTCCAGCTCGCAGAACAGCTCATCCGGTCGATCAAGCCACAACGTGTGGCTGCCGTCGGCGGCGACGGTCAACCCGAACCGCGTCGGCTCGGGCCGGCCGGCCCCCTCCCACAGTTCGGCGACGGCGAGCAGCTCGCGCCACAGACTCCTCGGGCCGTGTTCGAGTATCTCGGCGCGCCCCGCGTCGGTCGACCCTGCACGCACCCAGGAACCACTGCCCGGCTCGACGAAGACGTGAACCCGCGGGTCGAGAATGGTCACCCACTCGACGGTGGGCAGTACCCAGCACACGATCACCTGGAACGATCGGTCGGCCAACGCGGCAGGGAGGTCCGTCACCCTCGAATCGCCTTGCCCGGTGGTGGTCATCGAGAGAATCTCGCGAGTGGTGACGGCCGGTGCGGAGACGTCGTGACGGAGGCGCATGAAGGCTGCTTCACTGATGAACGGTCCGGTGACGCTGCCATCGGATCGGAGGACCAGCCTCGCGAGGCCGAGCCCGACGTTCACCAGGATCGCCCCGTGCGGGGCGAGCTGCCGCTGCCAGGCCTGCGGAACACGGAGGACACCACACGTGGCGATTATTCGGTCGAACGGCGCCCGCTCAGGAACACCTCCCGCGCCGTCACCGCACACGACGACCGGATGGTGCCCCGCTTCGGCGAGCGCCGGGACGGCCTTGTCGACCAGCTCGGGGTGGATATCGATGCTGGTCACCGACTCGTCGCCGAGTGCGTGGCAGAGCAGCGCCGTGTTGTAGCCGGTCCCGGTGCCGATCTCCAGGACCCGATGGCCTGGGCTGATGTCCAGCCGATCGAGCATGAGGGCCATCAGCGTGACCTCGGTCGATGAGCTGGTGGGGGTGCCGCCAGCATCCTGTTGAGTCAACAATGTCTCGTTGGAATAGCAGGCGTCGAGCGCGGCGCGGCGCTGGTCTGAACGTGCGATGTCGAACACCGTCTGGGTGCCGTACGCGGTGAATCGGGCGACGAACCGATGGCGCGGTATCGCCCGAAACGCATCCTGCCAGCGCGGATCGGGAATCGCCCCGGCGTCGATGAGGCTCGCGATGAAGCGGTTGCGCAGGCAGGCGGCCAGACTCTCGGTGTCGACGTCGTCAGCTGTGTTCATCTGGTGCGAGTCCCTTCTTCAAGCACGTCCGCGACGGCCTCGGCGATGGCGTCACGTTGCGGATGCGGCCATGCCCACTGTCCATTGGGGTTGATCTCCAAGAACACCCACTCGTCGGCGGGAGTGACCACGAAGTCGAGCGCACCGAACACCAGATCCAGCCGACTCATCAATCGCTGCACGCCGACCGCGACACACTCGGGAACCTTGATCACGCTGTAGTTCAGACGTCGGTGGTCGGACCGCCAATCCTGCTTGCCACGCTCGGTCTCAGCGTCGATTCGCAAGCCGAACATCCGGTCTCCCACAACGGTGACCCGCACCTCGAAAGCCTTCGGCACGCGGGCTTGGAACAGGTGGGCCGTGTGCCGAACGGCGTCGGTGATCTCGTCGGCACTCACCGACGTCGTGTACAGCGCCACCGGCCTGCCCCCTCAGACCGCGGCCCGCCGCGCAGTGACTTGTAGACGGCGCCTGTCGCTTGCCCTGCAACGAAGGAACGAGCCTGGACCGGGTCGTTCGTGATGATCGTCTCCGGAATCGCCAACCCGACCTCGTCTGCGGTGACCAGTTGAAGCGGTTTCTGATCGGCGATCACATTTCGATGCGGATGGTTGATCCAGGTGCAGCGCAGGGTGGCCAGTATGCCTCCCATCCCCGCTCTGGCCTCCCGGATCGACCACGTCTCTTCAGTACGGCTCATCGCATCCAGCACATGAAACTGCGATGGCTTGCGATACCAGACAGCACCCACCTCGGTCAGGCTGACCCCACGCCGGGTCCCGCTGACTCTGCCTGACCACCCGGAACATCCCGAAGCGATACGTCCGGACAACCGGAACTCCCTTGGGAAATCGGCAAGGTCGAGACGAAGAATGGGAACGTCTCGAGCGGACAGGCGGACGATCACGTCGTCCGCCGTCGGGTCGAACCTCCTGGTGATCACCAGGACGGAACCGCTCACGTCATACTCCTGACTCAGTCGTCGGGGTCATAGTCAGGCCATTCCTGCATGTCCTGAATCGTCTGACGGGCACTGGTGGTCACGGCGGCAAGCGGATGATCACACAATGGTGTGCCGTCGGCGGTGACGCTCACCTGACGCTGCTCGTCGTAGGCGACGGTGGCGAGTCGCGTCAGATCATCACCAGCCAAAGGTGTGGTCATCGTCAGACCGAACGGGCGGGCTGCCGACGGCATGTCGGATGAAATTCCTACTCGGAAGGGTCCGGCAGGAAACAAGGTCGGAACCAGGACATCAGTAGGCATGTCTTTCTTCTCTCTTTCTGTGGTCACTCGCTCCCGACTGTCTGAGCTGCGGCAGATGGGCCGCAGCCACCCACTAAGAATCAGCCACCACGCGAAGCGTGGGAACACCCTCTCGTTGACAGCCGTTGGCAGCGCTGGTCAACGAGAATTACTTCCTGTGATCGATTCACTACGATTGGACGCCGGGGGGTGATCACGTGGCACACCACATCGCAGCAGACCCGTTCGGCGTGGTCCTGCGTCAAACAAGGCAGTCCGCCAAGATCTCGGTCACCGCATTGGCCAAGCGGACGGGCTATCACCCGTCCACCCTCTCCAAGGTCGAGACCGGGCATCGACGGGCCAGCCGCGAACTGGCCGAGGACCTGGACACCGCCCTGGACGCACGGGGCACATTGATCGAGCTCTGGCACACGGCCCGGCAGACGACGGATACTGACGTCAGCCTCGTCTGGGTGCTGGTCCCTACCACTGAGGGGGTAACCCCGATGGCCCTGTCTCGCCGCGACCTCATCACCGCGATACTTGCGGCCGCAGGCGGCGCCACCGCCGGCTCGACCACACCGGCTCACGCCGCCACGGGAAACCCGTCGCCGGAGACGATCACCGGGTTGCGGAGCGTCCTCGAAGAATTCTGGCGCCTGGGTCGGATCACCGACCCCGCCGTACTCATCTCCGGACTGTCCGGTCAGGTGTCGACGATCGGCACGCTCACCCCGATTGCCAGCGGCTCGGTCCGATCCGACCTTCTCGCTCTCGGCGCGCGTTACGCCGAGTATCTGGCCTACATGCTCGAGGAGGTCGACGACCACGCATCGGCCGAACACTGGATCAGCCAGGGGGAACGGATGGCCGAAGCAGGCGGTGACGTTGAGATGGCGGCATACATGTGGGTGCGCAGATCAAGGGTGTTCGCCTCGACCGGTGACCCCGCAGGAGCGGTCGAAGCGGCTGTGAAGGCTCGACACTCTCGAGTCGGACCGTCACTCCGAACCGCCTCCTACCTGCGCGAAGCCGAAGGGCACGCCCGGCGAGGCGAGCGCACACAGGCACACCGTTCGCTCGAAGCCGCCGATGAATGGCATGCCAGAGACGACGACGCCCCGGGAAACTGGTGCAGTCGCACCGTCCCTGGTGTCGTCGAGGTGGTGCGGGCTCGGGTGCTCTTCGACCTCGACGAACCACGATCTGCCGCCGAGATCCTCGCCGTGGAACTCCCGGCGATCCCGGCCTCGTCGAAGCGGCAGCGGCTGCGGTACGGGCTGCTTCTCGCGTTGGCCCGTTCTCGACACGGCGAGCAGGGTGAAGCCGTCGCCGTCGCTCGGCAGTCGCTTGGTGAGGCGGCAGGCTGTCGATCGGCGGAGGCCCGAGGACTGGCCGTCGAACTCAGGCGATCGCTGGCCTGGTCCGACGCACCCGGCGCCCGGACACTGCGACGGGATCTCACCGCGTTCTGCGTCTGATGAATCGCGGACGATGCCAGGTCAACGCGATGTCTCGCAGCAGGGATGTTCCCGACGCGACGTTCATCAGGCTTCGCCGACGAAGAGCCCGCTCAACCCGGAATCCTTCTCCCGAGAACACCCAGGAACCACGACGTGTCGAGCCGGTGCGGCCCCGACAGGAGGGGGCCGGGGCCGCACCGCTCACCGCCGACGCGGTCGGCGGCGATCATGGGGCGAGCGGGCTAAGGGGTGGGGACCTGAGCGCCGGCGGCCTCACCGATGGGGCGCTTCTCGCCCTGGGCCGCCGCAGGAGCCTCCTCCGACGGATCGCCGCCGATCTCGGCGAGTCCAGCGCCGGGGGCCGGAAGGTCGTCTGCGACGGCCTGGGCGCTGGTCGCGCCGCGAAGCTCGGCCCAGTCGGAGTCGTCCAGCTCGTCGATCTCCTGCCCTCGTGCCTTGAGCAGCAGAGCCAGGATCACTGCCACGACCAGCCCGACGCCGCCGCTGACGAGGAACACCGTCGGCACGTCGGTGACGCGGGCGAGCAGCCCGCCCAGCAGGCCGCCCAGCGGGAGCATTCCCCAGGCGAGGGTGCGCCAGGCGCCCTGCACCCGGCCGAAGAGATGCGAGGGAATGATCGCCTGCCGCATCGACATCGACACCACGTTGAACATCAGGACGCTCACCCCCGCGAGGAAGAAGGTCACGGCCGCCAGAACGGGTACCGGCGCGAGTCCGACGAGCAGGTACGACAGGCCCATGGCCGCCTGCGACACGACGAGCAGCGTCCGGCGCCGGAATCGACGCAGGAGAACGGGCGTGGTCAGGCCGCCGATGAGGCCGCCGACACCGAGTACCAGGGCGAAGAAGCCGTAGGAGGCCTCCGGCAGGGCCATCACGTCGATGATCAACAGGACGATCAACGCCGTCGCGCCTTCCACCGCCGCAGCGCCGAAGGCGGCGACCAGAACGAACGGCCTGAAGAGGCGATGGCCCCACAGCCAGCCGAACCCCTCGGCGATCTCCCGGCGCAGGTTCGGCCGCGCGACCGGTGCGTCGGCGGCGGGCTTCGCCCGATGGCTCCCCGGCAGTAGAAGAAGCAGCAGCGCGGCCAGGAGGAAGCCTGCCGAGTTCGCCAGGAACGGCCCGGCGGCCACGAGCACGAACAGCGAGCTCGCCAACGGGGCCCCGAGGAAGTTCTGCGCCACGACCTCGCCGCTCTCCAGCCGCCCGTTGCCCGCCGCGAGCTGATCACGCCGCACGACTCCCGGCAGGATGGCCCGCGCCGCGCTGTCGTAGAGCGTCTCGGCGGCCCCGAGGATGAAGGCGGCGACGAAGAGCATCCAGACGGCCGCCTGCTCGGTGAACACGGCGACCGCGAGCCCGCCGACCACGACCGACCGGAAGAGGTTGGCCGCGATCATCACCTTCCTACGGTCCATTCGATCGACCAGGGCACCACTGAGCAGAGCGAACATCAGCCAGGGCACGAAGACGAAGGAGGAGAGGGAGCCGATCAGCAGCGGATCGCGTGTCAGGGTCGCCGCCAGCAGCGGCAGGGCGACGCGGCCGATGCCGTCGCCGAGGTTGGACACCGTGCTGGAGACGAACAGCGTCCAGAAGGGCCTGCCTAAACCTGGGGCGCTCATCTGTTCTCGTCCTTCGGCTCGGTGGAGTCGCGCCGAGGAGCCTCGGCCTGCGTCTTGGGCTCGGCGTCGCCGACGGGTGGGTTGGGGAAGGCGTTGAGCTGGATCTCGACGGACTCGGTGCCGGGGCGCGCGGGCCGGTGTCGATAACGGTCGATCACGGCGCCGAGTTCGGCCACCAGCTCACCGAGTTCGGCGGCATCGAGTCGCATCATCATCACGCCGTCGATCGAGGCGTCGATCCACTCCTCGCCCCACTGCTGGTGCGTCTCCATCCAGCGCTGCAGCCGTTCGTCCTTACCCCGCTGGAACTCCCGGATGACGAGCTGCGCGGCGGCCCTGGTGTCCTCGCGCCGCAGGAACTCGTGGCCGTGCAGCATGAGGCCGCCCTCCCGGTGTCGCCACCACCGCTCCCGCCCCGCTCGATGTTGATCGTCGTCCTCGATGAGTCCGTGTCGGGCGAGCTGCCGCAGGTGGTAGCTGGTCGACCCGCTGTTCTCGCCCAGCCGACGGCCGAGCTGCGACGCCGTCGCAGGCCCGTACAGCGAGAGCTGATCCAGCAGTTCGACCCGCAGCGGGTGGGCGAGGGCGCGCAAGCCGGAGACATCGATCGTCTTGCGGGCGGGCGGAGCGGGTGGCTCAGGCAGGGCGGGCAGCTCGGGCGGAGCGGGGGGCACTGGCGGCCGGGGCGGCTCGATCATGGGTGCAAAGTATCCTTTGCACACTTCTGTTTGCAAGCTTTTCTTTGCACTCGCGGTAGCCGTAGCGACGACGACGTCGGGTCCGGCCCTAGCGGCGGGCCTGCCTACGGGTCTCGGTGATCACGTCGAGCAGCCGCCAGACCGAGGTCGACGGATTGCCCCCGAAAGCTCCCGTCGACAGCGTGCTCCGCGCACGGTCGGCGGCGGCCGGATGCGCATCGAGCGGAAAATCCGGTTCCACCTTCTTGGCATAACGTGGCAGGTGTCGACGGACCGCACGCTCGGCCTGCTTCGCCGTCAGATACGCACGTTGGTCACCGAAATGCAGGAGCAGCCATAACTCGAAGCACGGCGTAGAGACGGCAATGTCGATCTCCTTGCGGCCGGCGTATCGGAGGGCGTCCTCGAACGTATGGTGTTCATCCCGATCGACGAGACACCAGACGTGATCGTGCGGCATGATGCTGCCTCGCCCGACTCCGTTGTCCCGTGCCTCGACCGCCGTCTGCACGATGCTCAACGGGTCCCGCCCCAGGACTCGGCATTCGATCGGGGTCGCCTTGATCCCGTTGTCACGAAAGAAGCGAGCGAGCGCCTCGAAGTACGTCCGCTCCGTGAACCCCTCACAGAAGACCCAGATACAGGACCGTGACGACCGAGAGGAGGGACGCCGTGCTATCGATCGAGAACCTGGTTTCGATCGAGCCATCGTGTCACTCCCCCTTGGCCGCGAACACCAGCCGTAGCGCCTGCACGTCGATGAAGGGAACCGCCCCGTAACGCCCTTGCAGATACCCCCGTTCGAGATTCTCCCCCTGCCGAGGGTGAAAGTCGCTCAGCGGGTACAGGCTTGTCGCTCCGGCCCGATCCTTCTCGGTGAACCAGACCTCGTCCCGCGCCAACAGGCCACCGTCGAGCAGCCCGCTCAACAGCGAGACGTCGTGGGTGCTGAAGACGAGCTGGGCTCCGGATCGGTTGATCTCCGGGTCCTTGAACGCCGTGACGATCGCGCCGCTCAACGCCGGATGCATGCTGCTGTCGATCTCATCGAGCACCAGGGTGAGACCGTGCCGGAGAGTCTTGATCAGAAGCGGGAGAACGGCCAACCAGATCCGGGTCCCCGAACTCTCCTGGTGGAACCCCAGCACCGAGATGTCCGCCGAGTCGGCATGGTGCCGAAACTGCAACTCCGGGATCCGGATCTCGCTTGACTCGCCCGGTACATCATCCAAGGAGTCGTCATCGCTGATCTTCCGAAATGCCTCGATCAGCACCTGGGTCTGCTGCTTGATGTCATCCGCGAGGATCATCTCGGAGACCGAGACGCTGTCGATTCCGACATCGGCGACCCGCAGCCAGGAATTGACAGTGGAGATCAGGTCCTCGTCCGTCCCAAGCCAGTCCGCCGTCGGCACAGGTGATGTTCCGAGTCCCTCGTGGAAGACGGGAGAGATGCCGACCACCGCCCGAAAGACTCGCAGCAGGATCTCATGTTGATTGCTCGCCGCAGCCGAGAGGAACAGCGCATTGGGCCGAGTCATCCCGGCGATCGCCGCGTTACGTCCCGGCAGGCTGCGGCCGAACTTGAAATCGGCTTCCTCGCGTTCGAAGAGCATCCGCCGACGGGCGCCGTGTGGGAAGGAGTACAGCCACTCCGCGAGCACGGCCTTGTCATCGATCTCGAAACCGTAGGAGTACCGGACTCCCTCTACCAGCAGGTCGATCTCGTAGCCGCTCGGCTCCTCCGCCGACCGGGCGTCCAGCAGGAACCGGTCTCGATAGGTTCCCCCCAGGGCCGGCCACCTGGTGTGCGAGTGCTCCACGGCGTCCCGAAGGTAGCCCAACGCGTGCAGCACGTTGGACTTGCCCGATGCGTTCGCGCCGTAGATGCCCGCCACGCGGACCGTGGGCGGCACCGGGCCGGTCGGCTTCGGCTGCCCACGGCCGGGCACCCCGACGAGTGACAGCTCCTGCTCGTCGCGCAGCGAGCGGTGGTTCGCCACCCGGAAGCGAAGCAGCATCACGATCTCCTCAGGTCACCGACGACCCAAGTATGCAGTTTCGACGCATGTTAGGACAGAAACTTCCGTAACACGTTAGTTGGATACAGCCCGCATGCAGCCCTACAACTTCGTCATCGGAACGCTGCCGATGAGCATGAGCTTCACCCGGCCCGCCGTGCCGAAGTCGATGGTGGCGGTGGTCCTCGGGCCGCTGCCGTCGGTGGCGACCACTTTGCCGAGCCCGTACTTGTCGTGGCTGACCCGATCGCCGACGTCGAGCTTCATCGGCACCGCGTTGGCCGCGCCGCCCCGCCCGAAGCCGCCGAATCCGGTGGTCTTCATCCCGCCCTGGGCCACGGCGGCCTGCGCGGAGTCGGAGCCGAATCCCGAGCCGGACCGGCCGCCCCAGCGGGTCGCCACGCTCGGTGCGGAGCGGTCCGGGGCAAGGCGGCGCCAGTCGATCAGGTCCGTCGGGATCTCCTCCAGGAACCGGGACGCCGGGTTGGTCATCGGCTGTCCCCAGGCCGAGCGCACCAGCGCCCGCGACAGGTACAACCGCTCCCGCGCCCTGGTGATGCCGACGTACGCGAGCCTGCGCTCCTCCGCTGCCTCGGCCGGATCACCCAGCGCCCGCAGGTGCGGGAAGATCCCGTCCTCCCAGCCGGTGCAGAACACCACCGGGAACTCCAGGCCCTTGGCCGTGTGCAGGGTCATCAACGTGACCACGCCGTCCTCGGACTCCGGCACGGAATCGGAGTCGGCCACCAGCGCGACCCGTTCCAGGAAGGCGGCCAGCGAGCCTGCGGGCGGTCCGTCCTCGGCGTCCGCGTCGGCATCGGTCGACGTGCTCAGCGGCTCGGCCGTCTCCTGGGACACCGGTGCGGCCTCGTTCTCGACCGCCAGTGCCTGCGCGACGAACTCCCGCGCCACCGTGACCAGTTCGGTCAGGTTCTCCAACCGCGAGGCGTCCTGCGGATCGTCGCTGTCCTCCAGCGTGGCGCGGTAGCCGGTGCGCTCCAACACGGCTTCGAGGATCTCGGCGACGTCGTGGCCCGCGTCGAGTTCGGCTCGCAACTCGTCCATCAACGCCACGAAGCCGGCGACGGCCTTCTGCGACCGCGAGTTGAGCAGGGCGACCCGCCCCTCGGCTGCGGCTCGCAGCGCCGGAGCGAAGCCGATCTCCTGCTGCTCGGCGTACACCGAGATGACCGCCTCCGCCCGGTCCCCGATGCCGCGCTTGGGGGTGTTGAGGATGCGCCGGAGCCCCACGGCGTCGTCCGGGTTCGCCAGCGCGCGCAGGTAGGCCAGCGCATCGCGGACCTCACGACGCTCGTAGAACCGGACGCCGCCGACCACGCGATACGGCAGGCCGAGCCGGATGAAGATCTCCTCGAAGACCCGGGACTGGTTGTTGGTCCGGTAGAAGACCGCGATGTCGCCGTTGACGACCTCGCCCGCGTCGACCAGCCGATCGATCTCCCTGGCGACGAACGCCGCCTCGTCATGTTCGTTGTCCGCGACGTAGCCGACGATCTTCTCGCCCTCGCCGGAGTCGGTCCACAGCCGCTTGTCCCGCCGATCCGGGTTGCGGGAGATCACGGCGTTGGCCGCGGAGAGGATCGTCTGCGTCGAGCGGTAGTTCTGCTCCAGCATGATCGTCCGCGCGTCCGGGTAGTCGCGCTCGAACTCGACGATGTTGCGAATCGTGGCGCCTCGGAAGGCGTAGATCGACTGGTCCGCGTCGCCGACCACGCACAGTTCCGCGGGCGGCACCGCAGGGCCCTGATCCCCGGTGGCCGCGCCGACCAGCTCGCGCACCAACACGTACTGGGCGTGGTTGGTGTCCTGATACTCGTCGACCATGACGTGCCGGAAGCGACGCCGGTAGTAGCCCGCGACGTCGGGGAACCGCTGCAACAGCTCGACCGAGCGCAGGATCAGGTCGTCGAAGTCCAGGGCGTTGCTGGAGTGCAGTCGGCGCTGATAGGCGGCATAGACCTGCGCCACCCGCCGTTGCAGCTCGTCGGCGGCCTGTTCTGCGGCCTCCACAGGCCCGATCAGCTCGTTCTTCAGATTGGAGATGTGCACGGCCAGCGTCCGAGCCGGGAACCGCTTGGGGTCCAGTTCCAGATCACGGGCGACCTGGGTGATCAGCCGCTTGGCGTCGTCGCCGTCGTAGATGGAGAAGTTCGAGTTCGCGGTGCCTGCCGAGTCGTCGCCTGCCAGCAGCTCCCGCAGGGTCCTCGCCTCGCGCCGCAGCAGTCGCGCGCACATCGAGTGGAAGGTGGAGACCCACATCAGATTGGCTCGGGGGCCGACCAGATCTGCGACGCGTTCCTTCATCTCCGCGGCGGCCTTGTTGGTGAAGGTGATCGCCAGGATCTGACCAGGGTGGACGTCACGCTCAGCAAGCAGATAACCGATGCGGCTGGTCAGCACCCGCGTCTTTCCCGATCCGGCGCCCGCCACCACCAGCAGCGGGCTGCCCTGATGGGTCACGGCCTGGTGCTGCTGCGGATTGAGTCCCGCCAGCAGGGCCGCCGAGTCGACGGCGCGCCGCGCCGGAGCCGAGGTGGACGCGTCTGGGGAAAGCTCGAACAGGGTGTTCATCGACACTCCACGGTACAGGCCGGAGTGGGTCCATCCCTCCAGCGCTTGAGGCAGGCGGCGGTTCTGCCTACCGCATCGCCCCGACACGCGAATCGCCGCCCCGGCCCGTGATCGCAACGGTCGCCGCATCTGACTACTTTCGGCAACATTCACATACGCTCCGCACCCGGCGTGCGGCGCCGGGGGTCGGACACCACGATGACGCTCGGTCATCATCGGCGACCGTCACGGCCGTGGGGCACGCTCAGGGACATCCCGGACATCCCCACCACGCCCCGATCACGGTTCCAGGGTCCTTCCCGATGTCACGGCAGTCGTCGCGGCACAGAGTGGGTAGACCGAATCGGAAGGAGCCGACGTGCGGCTGGACCACCTGGATCCCAAGACGAAGGAATACGGTGCGCGATGCCCGACTTCGTGAACGGAATCGTCTCGTACCTGGCTTCGCTTGATCCTCTCGTCTTCCTGCTCGGCCTGCTGGTCATCATGATCCTGGAGACGTCGTTGCTGGTGGGGCTGGTGGTGCCCGGCGACGTCGCCGTACTCGTCGCCGCCGCGACACTGGGCTGGGAGTACGGCCTGGCGATCGTGCTGATCAGCTTCCTCGGCACGCTCGTCGGACAGTCCGGCGGCTATCTCATCGGCAGGCTGATCGGCGACCGCATCCGACGAGGCTGGATCGGCCGCAAGATGGGCGACCAGCGCTGGGCCGAGGCGGAGTCGATCGCCAAGGGTGACGGCGCCCGCGCCATGATCACCACCCGATTCGTGGCCGTCGTCCACTCGATGGTGCCGGTCGTCGTCGGCTCGCTGGGCATGAGCTACCTGCGCTTCATTCGCCTGGCCACCCTCGGGGCCGCGCTCTGGGCGGTCACCTGGACCGGTTTCGGACTGTTCATCGGTGGTGCGGGCCGCGCGATCGGTCACCAGTGGGGCACGCTCGGGTTCGGCGTCCTGGGCATCCTGGTGTCGGGTGTGGTGCTGTGGCGCTCGATCAGCAGGCGCCGTCGGGAACACGCCCGAGCTCAGGAGTCGGAGCAGCGAACCGCCTGACGAGCGTTGTGGCAGACTGGACGGGTGTTCACACAGCGCTACTTTGCTCACGGGTACCGGACTCCGGCGTCCGTGGTCTGAACACGATCAGCCACCACGCAAGCCCCGGAGTCCTCTCGGACCCGGGGCTTTCTCGGTTCCGGGGCCCGGACCCCGACGTCGTGTCGAATGTCTTCTCGAAGGAGAGCCGAGATGAACGTGGCCAGTTCCGACTCAGCGACCGCGGGGGCAGGCGAGCCCGCTCCGGAGGAGATCGCCGAGCTCCGCAAGGAGATCGACTACCTGGACAGTGAGATCCTGCGGCTGGTCCGCAGGCGTATCGAGGTCTCTCAGCAGGTCGGCAAGGCGCGCATGGCCGCAGGAGGTCCCCGCATCGTCACCAATCGTGAGATGGCGGTGCTGGCCCGATACCGGGAGCTGGGGCCGGACGGACGCGAGCTGGCCATGGCGCTGCTGCGACTCGGGCGCGGCAGACTGGGCGGCGAACGCTCCGAGTGAGCGCCTTCGCCCCGCCGGCGATGGTGCCCGAGCACCGCCATCGTCACTCCGACGCCACAGACGAGCACCGGCAGTAGCGACAATGCGGCGATCCCGCAGCAGCGGCCGCCCGGTCGAACGGGCACGACCCGGTCGACTCGGGCAATCCGGCGGGCTGGCGCATCCCGGTGTCCCAGGGGTCGTCCCCCTCGGCGACGACGCATCGGCCGGAGGCCGACGTCGACTCCGGAAGCTCGACGCCGGGAGATCCGGCCGAGGGCGGCGAGGCGCCCGCAGCGGCAGGCTCAGCCGTCCCGAGGGCGGCCCGGCGCGAGACCGCCGACGCAGGCGATGACGGCGTCTGCTCAGTCCTCGTCGCGAAAGGCCTGGAAGCTCCCTAGGTCACATCCGGGAAACCACTGATGTCTCGGGCCTGGAAAACGGGCAGACTGGACCGCATGGACTCGGTGATCCACTTTCTGGCCGTCATCGTCACGCTGGTCGGCCTGGTGGCCGCCGTCGGCAACGGCGGGTACCTCGCGATGCTCAACGCTGCGGCGAAGAAGCGAGCGGGCGGCGGCCCGGTCACGGACTACGTCAAGGGCAAACTCCCGCAGGCGGGCGGCATCGCAGCCGCCGCGCTGCTGGCGCTGCTGTTCACCAACGGCAGCGTGCCGCTGGACATCCTGGCGATCGTCGTCGGCGCGGGCAGCGGCGTGGCCGCGACCAACGCGCTGAACGCCACTCGAAAGCGCTACCAGTCCTGACCCGATAAGCCGCCGCAGGCGATCACGCTCTGCGGTGGCGTTCACTCCTTTCGAGTGGCAGTGCTGCCCGGCATGGCTAACCAAGGTCATTTCCGCCGTCGGGCGCCCTACCCTTGCTCTCGTGGCCATCGCATCCGGTCCTCCTGCCGACACAGTGGAACGAGTGCTGGTGGTCACGGCACATCCCGATGACGTCGACTTCGCCGCCTCGGCCACCATCGCGAGCTGGACGGCCCAGGGCATCCAGGTCTCCTACTGCGTCTGCACCGCAGGGGACGCGGGCGGCTTCGACGACACCCCGCGCGGCGAGATGGCCGCGGTCCGGCAGGCCGAGCAGCAGGCCGCCGCAGCAGCGGTCGGCGTCGAGGACGTGCGCTTCCTCGGCTATCCGGACGGTCGCGTCGTCGAGTCGCTGGAACTCCGGCGCGACATCACCCGCGTGATCCGCACACTGCGGCCGGACCGGGTCGTGACGCACTCCCCCGAGATCGACTGGCGGCGCATCGCCGTCGCCCATCCCGATCATCGTGCCGTCGGCGCGGCCGCGATGGCTGCGGTGTATCCGGATGCCCGCAATCCCTTCGCGCATCCCGAACTCGGCCGTGACGGTCTGGACGCATGGACGGTGCGCGAGCTGTGGCTGGTGGGCAGCCCGGCAGAACGGATCAATCACGCGGTCGACGTCACCGACACCTTCGATCGCAAGGCGGCCGCCCTCGCCGCGCATCGTTCGCAGACCGCGCATCTCCCGGAGCTGATCGAGGAGCTGCGCGCCGTCATGGCCGAGGCGTCCGCCGCGCTGCTCCCCGAGGCGGGCGGGTCGGGCGAGGCCAGGCTGGCCGAGACGTTCCAGGTGGTCGACACCGCATGAACCATCTCGGCGGCGTCGGCGAAGACCCGCGAACCCCTGGCAGGCCCGCCTCCTGGCGTAGAGAGGTCGACGAGCCGATGGACGGCGAACCACAGCGAGAACCGGGGCGGCACCGGCGCGGGAGACCACCCGGTGGGACCCGATTCGAAGAGGCTGCGGTGCCGTTCTCCTCGGCGCCGCCGCCCATCGAGTCGCTGTCCTCGGCCTCGTTCTCCCCGGCCGAACCCGTTCCCGTCGGGGCTAGGCCGTTCCCCGAGCCCGATCCCGTCATCGACAGCGACGCCGTCGGGCTGCGCAAGTTCGATCTCGGGATGGTGCCTGCCTCGGTGACGCCGCCGAGGAGCTGGCGGAACGCGGCCTGGTTCACCGTGACGACCTCCATGACGGCCCTGGCCGCCCTGCTGGTGACGACCGCGTTGTTCCTGGGGCCGGACCCCCATCGCAGGCCGCCGGACTCGCTCCCGGTGTTCCCCAGCGGCACCCGGCTGCCCGCGCCGCAGGCGACCACCACGACGGTCCCCACGATCGGCGCCCCGCACCTGCTGGCCGCCCAGGATTCGACGACGGCGACGAACCCGGCCGAGCCGACCTCGGCCGGGTCGGGCACCTCGGCAGGCCGCGCCCGACAGGCGGGCGCCGACCCCGAGGGTCCGCCGCCCGGCGGATCGGCGGGCGGGTCCGGCGCCCCGCAGCCAGCTGAGACGGATTCGACGACGGACCTTGCCGCCACGCCGACGGCGGTGCCCTTCGTCACGGTCGGCGAAGGCACCCCCGTGGTGAGCGGGACGGAGATCAGAGAACAGACGATCGCCTTCTTCAACGCCATCGGCCCGGATGTCGATGCGGCGTTCAAGCTGGTCACCGGAGAACTCGCCGAGGCGGGACTCCCGGTGTTCACCCGACTGCACGACGACGTCGCCACCGTCGAACTCCGACACATCACCGTCGATCCGGTCGAGGGGATCACGATCTCCACCGTCGTGGTCACGCACGACGACGGCTCGCAGTCGACGGAGTATCGCGAGCTGCGGTTCGCGCCGTCGGCCGATCCGCTCATCACCGTCGACCGAGTGATCCCCCGTGCACAGTGGTAGACACGGACCGTAGCGATGGCGCCGCACCCGGCACCGGCATGCCTCTCATCTTGTGGGAACGACCGCTTGACGCCACGTAAGAACGAACTTCCGTCAAGCTCTGGCGCGACCGCCTCCACTCACGATACGAGTTCTGACGAGCACCGAGGGTACGGAGGCAGGGACGTGGGGCGTTCCACAGACGGTCGACGACGCAACCGAGCCGGGTCGATCACCGTCGCCGAGCTGGTCAGGCGTCAACCGAAGGCGGCGAGAGCGCGGCTGCGCATCGAATCGCCATGGGAGCATGCCCCGGCACACTCCGACCCGCCGGAGGCAGTCGCCTCGGACCAGGAGGAACCCGGAGCGTTGTTCCGCACCACGCCGCTGCGAACGCTCGCCTTCGTGGCAGGTCTGCTGGTGTTGTCCAGCTCGATCCTGGCGACGGGAATGATCACCAATGCACCGAGGGTGGACCTCCCCGGCGGTGCCGACCTGTCGCCGATCACGCTCGCCGGTCCCCTGGTGATGCGTCCGGACGTGCTGACCGCATATCTGGCCCGACCCGAGATCTCGCCACAGCCGCTCGCTGTGATCGAGGACTCCGACGACGCCGCTGACGCCACCCAGCCGCTCGGCGATCGGGTGCCGCCAGGACAGCAGCGGGTCGTGGCAGGCGGACCGGCCACGGTGTACACCGACCGCGAACTGGTCGAACAGTTCTTCACGCTGCTGGACGACAATCCGACGGCTGCGGCGAGTCTGCTCGCTCCCGAACTGCGCGGCGGCGACCGCTCGGACTTCATCGAAGCCTGGGACGACGTCCACGGTGTCGAGGTGGTGACCATCGACGAACGGCAGGCCGGTAGTGTGGTGGCGACCGTGGCCATCGATGGGGCCAACGGCGGGCGGCTGTATCTCACCCATCAGCTCGTAGTCGGCGACACTCCCAAGCGCATCACCGAGGCCAGGCTGTTGGGCGCGCAGCAGAGCGAGACACACCAGGGCTGAGGCCGGCGTCATGCTCGTCAGGAGCGTGTTCGTGGTCGGGCCGCGTCGAGGGGTCCGACTCGCGATCGTCGTCTGGACTTCGTTCGTGACCGGGCCGAGGTCGTCGTCAAGGTCGACGGCGTGTCTCGATCCGCCGTGACACCGCCTCGGTGGCCGATGAGCAGAAGTACCGCGCAGGAGCGAGGCCGCTCGGAGGACGACACGGATTTCGCCGTGCTGGAACCGGGTCCTACCCTGGAGCCGTGAGCAGAACCGGGAGCCGCCAGTGAGCGACGAGGGTCGCTTGGTCGCAGGACGCTATCGACTCGATCGGCGCATCGGCAGCGGCGCGATGGGCGTGGTGTGGCAGGGAACCGACGATCGGCTCGGCCGAGTGGTGGCGATCAAGCAGCTGCTGCTCCAGCCCGGTCTCAGTCCCGCGGAGACCGAGGAGGCTCGGCAGCGGGCGATGCGGGAAGGCCGGATCGCCGCCCGTCTCCAGCATCAGAACGCCATCGCCGTCTACGACGTGGCCGAGGACGACGGTCAGCCGTGCCTGATCATGGAGTACCTGCCGTCGGACAGCCTGGCCACGGCGTTGACCGAGCGTGGTCCGCTGCCGCCCACCGAGGTCGCCAGGATCGGCGCGAGTGTCGCGGGTGCCCTGGCCGCCGCGCACGCGGCGGGCATCGTGCACCGCGACATCAAGCCGGGCAACATCCTGCTGGGGCACAACGGCGAGGTCAAGATCACCGACTTCGGGATCTCGCGCGCGACCGGCGACGTGACGGTCACCAAGACGGGGATGCTCGCGGGCACCCCGGCCTATCTGGCGCCCGAGGTCGCGAAGGGCTACGACCCCGGCTTCGGCGCCGACGTCTTCTCGCTCGGCGCGACCCTGTACGCGGCCGTCGAGGGCGAGCCGCCCTTCGGCACTCATGAGAACACCCTCGCACTGCTGCACCTGGTGGCGGCGGGCCGGATCAATCCGCCTAGGCAGGCGGGGCCGCTCACCGCACTGTTGATGCGTCTCCTGCGTGCCGAACCGATCGAACGGCCGACGATGGCGCAGGCCAGGGAAGGCATGCAGGCCGTCGCCGCGGGCAGACCGGCCCCTGGGCCGCCCATGCCCGCCGGGCCGCCCCGGCCTGCCGCCGCACACGGCGCGGCAGCACCGAAGCCCGCAGGCGGGCCGACGCCGACGCGCTTGGACGCCCGGCCGGTCACCGACCGGCCCGAGCAGGCCAGGACGGTCTCCACGGCGGCGCAGGCGCCCCAGGGCGCACATCAGCCCAAGCCGGAACCCCGCCCCACTCGGAACGAACCGGAAGAAGGCTTCCGAGGACGCGCCGTGCTGTTGACGGCCGTCGCGGTGATCGCCGCTGCGCTGATCGGCGTGTTGATCGCGGGAGTGTTCTTCACCGAGAACAACGGCGCGGCGGGCGGAGCCGGTGCTGCCGGCCCCAGCACATCCGAGTCGGCGGAGACCACCACGGAGGCGCCGCCCTCGGAGGAGGCCCCGCCGGTGGTCGACACCCCGGAGCGCTCGATTCCCCGGGAAGAGGCACCGTCCGTCACGGAAGAGGATGAGGACGAGCAGGGCGAAGACGAGGACGAAGACTCAGAGCAGAGCCGTCCGGAACGCAGTGAGGCGCTGGTCGCCCAGTACTTCGACCTGCTGCCCGACAACTACCAGCAGGCGTTCAACCTGCTTGACTCGGACTTCCAGGGCGACTTCGGCGGCTACGAGAGCTGGTGGGGTGACTCGGTCGAGTCGGTGACGATCACGCGAGGCCCGGATTTCCGTCGAGGCCGGGTACGGGTCGACCTGCACTTCGTGCGCACGGACGGTGTTGAGGTCGACGAGCGATGGGACATCCACATCGAGGGTGAGGGCGACGACCTGCGTATCGGCAAGGTCGACAAGTGACGCGACGAGACCTGCGGCCACGCTGACGCCGTCGGCGAAGCCGAGCCGCAGGGCCGCGGCGGGACACGGAGTCCGGGTCGCTGCCGCGCATTGGTGTCATCGCCGATCGCCCGGGCGACACCGGCCTCCCGACAACGCAGCCTGTTCGAGCCCGCTGGTTCCCTCGGCTGGACGAGGAGCCGTGCCGGAGACGGTGGGTGGCACAGCTCCGCGTGCTCGACGCCGACGCGCTGACCGCGACCGATCGGGACATCCATTGGCCGGTGCCCGCGCCCTCGGGACCGGCTCTGCCTCCGTGTTCTTCACCTCCGGCACCACGGGAGCAGGCTCATTCCGATCGCGGCCGTCCGATCGACGAGCACCTCGCTTCTGCGATCCGCACCGCCGCATTGGTCGACACCGCTGAGGTGTGCTGTCGGACGTCGACGGCCGTGCTGATCGGCAGGCGCAGGCTGCCGCCGGCGATCAGAACGTAGCCGGGCACCTCCTGATCAGGTCACCACCGAGGCCGCGACGGCCTGGAACGCCGTGGCCAGCCGCCGCACGGCGACCTGCTCTTCGACCGCCTGACGAATCACCAGCGCGATGCGCCGCATCGGCTCCGGCTGCCGCAGTCGCCGAACCACCACCCCGGGGTGGACGGCGCCGAGGCCGAGCATCGGCATGATCGCGACGCCCATGCCCGCAGCGACGAACCCCTGCGCGGTGGCGTAGTCCTCGGTCTGCACCGCGAAGTCCGGTTGGAAGCCCGCCGCCGCGCAGGCCCGCAGCACCGGCTCGCGGCAGGGCCCGTGCGAGCGGTCCGAGTCGACCCACTGCTCCTCGGCCAACTCGGTCACCTCGACCGACCGTCGGCTCGACAGTCGGTGACCGCGCGGCAGCACGACACGATACGGATCGACGAGCAGCGGCAGATGACGCAGCCCCGGCAACTCGGCTGTCTCCGAGGTCTGCACGATCAGTGCGACGTCGGCCCGGCCGCTGCACAGCTCGGCGAGCGGCTCCACGTCGTCGAGCAGGAGTTCCAGCCGGACGCGCGGGTACTCGCGACGGAACTCCGCCACCGCCTGCGGCACCAGGACGGCGCCCGCCGTGGCGAAGTAGCGGATGCGCACCCGTCCGGTGCTGCCCGCACGCAGGTCGGCCACCGTCTGCTCGATGTCGGCGAGATCGGCCAGCACTCCCCCGGCCCGATCGGACAGCGTCTGGCCAACGTGAGTCGGCCGCAGTCCCCGGCCCGCCTTCTCCAGCAGCGGCATCCCCACCTCCCGTTCCAGGGTGGCGAGCTGCTGGCTGATCGCAGACGGCGTGAATCCGAGGTCAGTCGCGGCCGAGGACACGGAACCGCTGGTCACCACGGCATGGAGCACCTGAAGCCTGCGCACGTCGAGCATGATTCAACGATACAGCAGTACTTCATCGTCCTTAAGGACATTTCAGTTGTGCTGACCTGTTGTTCTCCGGAGAGTGGCGGTGTCGACATGTCGTCGACGAGGACCGAGAGCGAGGCCGACGATCATGGTGAGTAGCGGGGCAAGTCTGGTCCGCATGGCGGCGCTGGCGAGTCTGTTCGGGTCAAGCTTCCTCTTCATGAAGATCGCGCTCGGCTCGTTCTCCCCCGCGCAGATCACGCTGCTGCGGCTGGTCCTCGGCGCGGCGGTGCTGGTGGGGGTGTGCGCGGTACGCCGCATCACCCTGCCGCGCGAGCCTCGCCTCTGGCTCGTCGTCGCGGGCGCCGCACTCTTCGCGAACACGCTGCCGTTCACGCTGTTCGCCGTCGCAGGCCAGACGGTGGACGTCGGGCTGAGCGGCGTGCTCAACGCGACCACCCCGCTGTGGGCGCTGGCCCTCGCGGTGGCCGTCGGACGCAGGCGGCGCGTGACCGGCTGGAACGTCCTCGGTGTGCTGCTGGGCTTCGTCGGCGTCGTCCTGTTGCTGGCGCCGTGGCAGCAGGGCGAAGTGCATCTGCTCGGCGCCGCACTGTGCCTGGCCGCCGCCGTGAGCTACGCCGTCGGCTACATCTATGTCGAGCGTTTCCTCAGCGGGCGCGGGCTCGCTCCCGCAGGTCTCGCCTGCATGCAGCTCATCGCGGGCAGCGGCCTGGCGATCGTCGCGATGCCCTTCTTCGGCACCCAGCCGATCGAGCCTGCGCTCGGCCCGGTACTGGCGATCCTCGTCCTCGGCGTGCTGGGCACCGGGGTGGCCTTCGTGCTGAACCATCGACTGATCGCCGACGAAGGCGGCGCGGCCGCGTCCACCGTCGGCTACCTGCTGCCGCTGGTGTCCGTGCTGCTCGGCGTCGTCCTCCTCGACGAGCGCCTTGCCGCCTTCCAGTGGGCAGGCATGGCGGTGATCTTGCTGGGGGTCGCGCTGACCCGGCATCGCGGTCGGCAGGAGCAGGGGACGGTCCGGCAGGCCGCGGCGGTCGCGGCAGGCACCGCCCTCACAGCAGGCACCGCGGTCGCGGCAGGCGCCGCCCTGGATGCCTCGCCCGAGTACGACGCCACGCCGGGGGCAGCACCGACGCAGGCGGCCCGCCCCACCTCGGCGGACGCCGCGACGGGAACGGCCACCGCAGTCCAGCCGGACACCGCAGCTCAACCGCTTCGCGCCGAGCCTGCGCAGCCCGAGTCGCGCGTGGCAGATCGACAGCACACACCCTGCTGATCAGACCGGATCGACGCCGCCCACCAGATCGGGCGGCGTCGAGGGGTTCCGCCACCGCACGTTCCGGTCTGGCCTCGGCTCGGCTCCGCGCCGGTTCGGCCGGGCCCGACCGGGATACGCCGACCGCCGCTCAGATCAGTCTGCGGTCCGTCGCCCAGCGAGACAGCTCGTAGCGGTTGGAGAGCTGGGTCTTGCGCAACACGCTGGAGACGTGGGTCTCCACCGTCTTCACCGAGATGAACAGCTCGGCAGCGATCTCCTTGTAGGCATAGCCCCTGGCCAGCAGGCGCAGGACGTCCCGTTCCCTCGGAGTGAGCAGATCGAGTTCCGGGTCGTTGATCGGCGCGGCCCCCGGCCGGTCGGCGAAGGCGTCGAGCACGAAGCCCGCCAGCCGGGGCGAGAAGACCGCGTCGCCGTGATGCACCCGCACGACCGCGTCCACCAGCTCGCGGGCCGAGATCGTCTTGGTGACATAGCCCCGCGCACCCGCCCGGATCACGGCGATGACGTCTTCTGCGGCATCCGAGACCGACAGCGCCAGGAACACCACGTCCGGGTGGGACTTGCGAACCCGGCGCAACACCTCGGCGCCGCCGCCGTCGGGCATGTGGACGTCGAGCAGGACCACGTCGGGCTGGAAGTGCCCGATGCCCGCCACCGCCTCGCCCACCGAACCCGCCTCGCCGATCACCTCGATCACGCCCGTGGCGTTCGTCAGTTCGGCCTTGGCTCCGGTGCGGAACAGCGCGTGGTCGTCGACCAGGAAGACCCGGACCGGCCGGGCCTGCGCCGCAGTGTCCTCGGTGTTGTTCACTCGATGTCCCTCACCCGTCACGTCCTCTTTCGCATCAGCGCTTGTCTGCGGTGCGTGGCAGCCGCAATGCGACCTCGGTGCCCTCGCCGGGAGCCGTGCGCAGTCGCACCGTTCCCCCGTGACGCTCCATCCTGCCGTGAATCGAGTCCGCCAGGCCATGCCGGTCCCCGGGAACGGTGGAGGTGTCGAAACCCTTGCCTCGATCTCGGACGAACAACTCGACCTGAGCGGGCTCCACCTCGACGAACACGCTCACCTCGCCGACCTCGGCGTGTTTCGCGGCGTTGACCATCGCCTCCCTGGCCGCCCAGACGGCGGCCAGCACCCGGTCGTCCACCTCGCAGTCACCGACCACGACCTGCTGCACCTTGATGGCGAAGGTGTCCTCGACCTCGCCGCACACCTCGCTGATCAGCGCCGCCAACGTGCGGGCCGAGGCGGGCTCGCCTGCCGAGGGCGACGCCTCCGCGTCCGGCTCCGCACTCGCCCTGCTCGATCCGCCGTAGCCGGTCGCGCCGTACAACCAGGTACGGAGCTGTCGTTCCTGACTCCGGGCGAGCCTGCGCACCTCTTTGTCGTTCTCCGCCTGCTTCTGGATCAAGGCCAGGGTCTGGAGCACCGAGTCGTGCAGGTGGGCGGCGATCTCGGCACGCTCCTCCGTGCGGATGCGCACCCGGCGCTCCTCATCCAGATCCCGGACCAGCCGCAGCCACCAGGGCAGGGTGAGCACGGCCGCGCCCACCAGCGTGACGATCACCGACAGCAGGGCGAACTGGAGTCGCGCCAACGACAGGCTGTTGGCCAGCAGCACGATGATGCCGGTGAGCACCAGTCCGGCCCCGGTCAGGCTGCGGACGACCGCACCGCGACCGCCGTTGCCGATGAAGACCTCGGCGACGCCCGTCCTGGCGCCCTGCGCCCAGCGCCGACGCTGAGTCTCGTCGGCCTCCCGCCACACCAGGAAGGCGCCGATCAGACCCACCGAGGCGGGGAAGAACAGCCGTCCGCTCCAGCCGCTGCCGAACGACGTGGTCGCCACGACCAGACCGAAGCCGAGCACCACCAGACCAAGCGCCTGGGTGCGCTGCCGGGAGTTCACCGCTTCCGGGACGTCGACCGGACGCTGCGGCACCAGGGCCCAGAGTGCGGCGTAGAGCACGACACCCAGCCCGTCCACCCCGGCCAACAGGGTGATGACGACCCGGACCCAGAGCACGTCGACCTTCAGATGGTCGGCCAGCCCGCCCGCGACCCCGGCGACCACCCGCGAGGATCGACGCCGACGCAGGGTGGGTCTCGGCGTGTTCTCGCCTCCCGCGCCCCCGACGCGCGGGTCTCTCCGGGCCGGAGCCACCCGCTGCGTGATGCGATGTGCGTCGTCCACCGGAGCGTCGTCCGGCACGGGCTGCCTCCCCTCGCGATCAGCCTGTACTGCCACGATGACATCGTCACACGCCTGCGCGGCGGACGTCATCAGGGAGCGACCCGGACGCGGGCACGCCGTGGCGAGGGCAGGGCTCAGGGGTAACCCCGATGGCGTGGGTCGCGGATCAGGTCATGCTGGGACAGGCGAGCCGCCGGGCTGTTCCGTTCTGACGTGGCGGACTGGCGGCAGTCCTGACGGAGGGACGACGGCCTGACACCGGCGGCGGCGTTGATCGACCGGACGTCGAGGAACAGTCTCCGTCGGTGGAGAACACGAACGACAGGCAACTCGAGACGGTGCGAACGGTGGGATGGGATGGACGCAGCAGGCCAGGGGCAACCGAACGGGGCGACCTCGACCACCGGACCGCGCTTCGAGGAGACGATCAAGGACATCTGGCGGACTCGCCCCGTCCGGCTCGGCGAGGGACGCAAGATCGCGGGCGTGGCCGTCGGGATCGCCCGCCGGTACGACCTCGACCCCACGCTGGTCCGGGTCGTCCTCGTGGTGACCTCGTTCTGGGGTGGCTGCGGTGTGCTGATCTACCTGCTCGGCTGGCTGCTGCTGCGTCAGGAGAACGAGCTGTCCTCCCCGGCTGAGGCGCTGGCGGGTCGAGGCCGCGACCAGTCGGCGGGACAGCTGTCGACGGTGGTGCTGCCCGCACTGCTGGGCATCGCGATGGTCCCCGTCGTCCAATGGGTGCTGAACGGCACGTTCAACAGCGCGGTCTGCCTCGGCGGCTCGGGTGTGGCGCTCTATCTGCTGCACCTGAACCGAGGACACACCACGCCGCGCACGATCAACTGGCCGGAGACCGAGAATCCCGCCGCCTTCGGGCTGCCCGACGAGCCGCAGACCCGAGGCGACGGTGCGCCCACCGAGGCACGCACCATGGCGTTCGGCCGCGCAGGCGGCACGACGACGGCGCCCAGGACGAACCCCGGCTCGAACACGGACATCGACTCGACCACGGACCTGTCGACCGCCGCTGCGGGCAGGCCGAGTCCGGATTCGACCGCCGAGGAAGACGCCGAGTACGGACCCTACGAGGAGCCGACACCCCCCGCCTGGGATCCGCTGGGCGTCGCACCGTTCGCCTGGGACCTGCCCGATCCGGTCGGCCACCAGCCGGCGGAACAGCCGGAGCCGGAACCCCGGCGCCGGGTCCGGTCCCGGATCACCCCGGTGACCGTGGCGCTGGCGCTGCTGACCTTCGCGGCGGGCCTGCCGCTCATGGAGCCGGGAAGCTGGCTGACACCACCTCGGCTGCTGGCACTGGTCCTCGCCGTGCTCGGCACCGGCATGGTGCTCGGCGCCGTCCGCAGCGGCGGCCGAGGACTGATCTGGCTCACGACCCCGGTCGCCGCGCTCACGTTCATGCTCGGGCTGGTGCCGCTGCACGAGACCGGCGGCTGGCACGGCGCGGGCGCCCAGGAGCTTCGCGTGACCGATCCGGGTCAGCTCCAGGAGTCCTACCGGCTCTCGGCAGGCGTGATCCTGCTCGACCTCACCGAGCTGGAGATCCCCGAAGGGGAGACCCTGCACAGCAGCGTCGTCGTCAACCTCGGCGGCGACATCGAGGTGATCGTGCCGCCGGACCTGCCGGTTCGAGCGAACTGCGAGACGCGGCTCGGCAGATCGTCCTGCCTGGATCAGGATCACTACGACCGGGCGACGACGAGCGTCACGAGCATCCCGGAGAACTCCGACAGCGGAGTGTTGGAACTCGACATGTACATGGGTGCGGGACAGTTGGAGGTCAGGCGTGGCTGAGCGTGCCGACAAGCAGAAGGCAGTGCGGCGTCGCGGCCCGATGGATCTGCTGACGTTGATCGGCGGCGTGATCGCGCTGCTGATCGCCGCGTACACGTTCTCCGACGGCAACGACTGGCTCCCGCTGCTGAACCTGCGGTGGGTCCTGGCCGCCGGGGCGGTCACCATCGGCCTGGCGCTGTTGGCAGGCTCGCTCCGGTCACGTCGGGAGGACTGATCACGCGGCCCGGCCGCCGGAAGGAGCGATGACCCGCATCGAGGCGCACCGCCGTCTTCAGCGGGAACTCGGCGAGCGGATCGGCACTAGTAGTCTTCCCGGGGAGGTGCGGGGAGCGGTGTCGACACAGACGCAGGGGGAGCATCGACCCACGCTGGAGGATGTCGCCGCGCTGGCGGGCGTCTCACGGGCGACCGTGTCCAGGGTGGTCAACGACTCGCCGAGGGTGAGCCCGGAGGCCAAGGAGTCGGTGTACTCCGCCATCAGGGAGCTGGGCTATGTGCCCAATCGCGCGGCCAGGACGCTCGTGACCCGGCGGACCGGCGCGGTCGCCGTGGTGATCTCGGAGCCGGAGTCGAAGATCTTCGACGATCCTCGGTTCGCCACCGTCGTGCGCGCCGCAGCAGGCAGGCTGGGCGAACTCGACGCGGCCATGGTGTTGATGCTGGTCCACTCGCCGGAGGACGAGGCACGCACCGAGCGGTTCCTGTTGGGCGGGCACGTCGACGGCGCGCTGCTGTTCACGCCGCATCGCGGTGATCCGCTGCCCTCGGCCATGTCAGCCCTGCCGATTCCGACCGTCTTCGGCGGCAGGCCGTGGGCGGGCGGCCACCGGTTGCACCTGGTGGACACCGACAACCGGGAGGGCGGCAGGCTCGCAGGCCGACACCTCATGGATCTCGGACGGCGACGGATCGTCAGCGTCACCGGGCCGCTGGACGAGCATGCCGCCATCGACCGGCTCGACGGCTGGCGGCTGGCGACCGGGGCGGACGAGGCGACGACGGACCTGCGCACGGAGTCAGGTCACTTCGCCCGGGAGGGCGGCGAGCAGGCCATGCGCACGCTGCTGAACCGGGTTCCCGATCTCGACGGCGTGTTCGCCGCCAGCGACCTGATGGCAGCGGGTGCGATCGATGCGCTGCGCAAGGCAGGCCGACGGGTGCCGGAGGACGTCGCCGTCGTCGGATTCGACGATCAGCCCGCCGTCGCCCCGCACACCAGTCCGCCGCTGACCACCGTCGCGCAGGACGCCCAGGAGCAGGTCCGCCGGATGGTGCACCTGCTCACCCGGCTGATCGCGGGCGAGGACGTCCCGCCCGGCCGCGAGGTCCTGCCGGTGCACCTGGTGCGGCGAGGATCGGCGTGACACGGCCGGACGGCGCGGGTCGAGGCCCGCGCACACCCGAGCCCGCCGCGCACCCCGAGTCCTCGGTCATACACGCCGATCGCTGATCGACCTGCCCGGCGGGCTCGTCGCCACGAGCGACGGTCACTCCCACTCGATGGTGCCCGGCGGCTTGCTGGTGACGTCCAGCGTGACCCGGTTCACCTCGGCAACCTCGTTGGTGATGCGGGTGGAGATTCGTTCCAGGACCTCGTAGGGCAGCCGGGTCCAGTCGGCCGTCATGGCGTCCTCGCTCGACACCGGGCGCAGCACGATCGGGTGACCGTAGGTGCGACCGTCGCCCTGCACCCCGACCGAGCGGACGTCGGCCAGCAGCACCACCGGGCACTGCCAGATCTCCCGATCCAGGCCTGCGGCGGTCAGCTCCTCGCGGGCGATGGCGTCTGCGGCACGCAGGGTCTCCAGCCGCTCGGCCGTCACCTCGCCGATGATCCGAATACCGAGGCCGGGGCCGGGGAACGGCTGACGCTGCACGATGGTCTCCGGCAGCCCCAGCTCGAGTCCGACCCGACGGACCTCGTCCTTGAACAGGGCTCGCAGGGGCTCGACCAGGCCGAACCGCAGATCGTCCGGCAGCCCGCCCACGTTGTGGTGGCTCTTGATGTTGGCGGTGCCGGTGCCGCCGCCGGACTCCACCACATCCGGGTACAGCGTGCCCTGCACGAGGAACTCGACCTCTTCGCCGTGCTCCCCGGCCTCGGCCTGGAGATCACGGGCCGCCTGCTCGAACACCCGGATGAACTCCCGGCCGATGATCTTGCGCTTCTGCTCGGGGTCGGTCACGCCTGCCAGGGCGGCGAGGAAACGCTCTTTCGCGTCGACGGTGACCAGCCGGACGCCGGTCGCGCCGACGAAGTCCCGCTCCACCTGGGCCCGCTCACCCGCCCGCAACAGGCCGTGATCGACGAACACACAGGTGAGCTGGTCGCCGACGGCCCGCTGCACCAGCGCCGCGGCGACGGCGGAGTCCACGCCGCCAGACAGGGCGCAGATGACCCGGCCGGAGCCGACCTGGTCGCGGATCAAGGCGACCTGGTCGTCGACGATCGACGCGGTGGTCCACGCCGGGCCGAGGCCCGCGATGTCGCGCAGGAACCGCCGCAGCACCTCTTGTCCGTGCGGGGAGTGCGCCACCTCGGGGTGGTACTGCACGCCCGCGAGCCTGCGCTCGACGTCCTCGAAGGCCGCGACGGGGGCCCCCGCGCTGGTCGCGGTGACCGCGAAGCCCTCCGGCGCCTTCGTCACCGCGTCGCCGTGGCTCATCCACACCGGGTGGTGGCCGGGCAGGTCGGTGTGCAGGACGCCCTTGGTCGACTCCAGATCAAGATCGGTCCGCCCGTACTCGCGGGTGCCGGTCTGTTCCACCGTGCCGCCGAGGGCCTGGGCCATGACCTGGAAGCCGTAACAGATGCCGAACACCGGCACGCCGGACGACAACAGCTCCGGGTCGAACCCGGGCGCGCCGTCGGCGTAGACGCTGGACGGTCCGCCGGAGAGCACCACGGCGGCCGGGTCGCGGGCGAGCAGCTCCGCCGTCGACGACGAGTGCGGCACCACCTCGGAGTACACCTGCGCCTCTCGGACGCGGCGTGCGATGAGCTGGGCGTACTGCGCGCCGAAGTCGACGACGAGTACCGGCCCCTTCGCACTGCTGGGCACTGGCGAACCTCCTGAAGACGGACGAGACCTCGGGTGACCCGCACATCGTCCCAGGTGAGACAGCTCGGCCGACCAGCGGCGTCGGCTTCCCTCAGCCGGGTGAGTCTCAGGCCACACCGACCCGAGGTCCGCCCGCGCCGCAAGATCGTCCGCATACGGTGTCGCAGTGGACATCACGAACAGCCAAGACGGCGGAGTGGACGCCTTCACCCCTACCCCGCGCCCCTGCTGGATCGCGGGGAGACCGGAGTCGGGCGACGGCAGGCAGGAGGTCCGCCACCCCTACGACGAGACGGAGGTGGCGACCGTCTGCGTACCGGACTCCGACCAGGTCTGGCGCGCGGTGCGGGGGGCAGCTGCCGTGCGCGGCGAGATCGCGACGCGCTCCCGCCGGGCGGTGTCCACGACGCTGGCGGCACTGGCGCACGGCCTGACCGACCGCGCCGAGGAGTTCGCCGAGATCATCACGGCCGAGAACGGCAAGCCGCTGCGGTGGGCCGAGCTGGAGGCCGCCAGGGCCGCCTCGGTGTTCCGGCTGGCCGCCTCCTCGGTCGACGCGGGCGGCGGCGAGGCGGACCGGTGGGCGACGGGCGCGTCGAGCAGGCGGGTCCCGCGCGGCCCGGTCCTGGCGCTCACCTCGGTCGACTATCCGTTGTACACGGCGACGCGACAGGTGGCCGCTGCCCTCGCCGTCGGCGCTCCCGTGCTGGTCAAGCCCCCGCTGCGCACTCCGCTGTCGGCCCTGATGCTCGGGGAGCTGCTGGCCGAGGCGGACCTCCCGGAGGGCGCGTTCTCCGTGCTGCCGCTGGACGACGAGGCCGCGCAGGCGCTCGCGGGTGACGAGCGGGCCGCCGTGGTCTCGCTGACCGGCTCCCGCCACACCGCCGCGATCCTGCGCCGGGTCGTGGCCGATCGACATCTCGTGCTCGAACTCGGCGGCGTCACGACGGCCCTGGTGTGTGCCGACTGGTCGGCGCCTGCCGATCTCGACCTGGCAGCCCGCCGCATCGCGGAGTTCGGCAATCACCAGGCAGGCCAGTCCGCCGAGGCGGTGCAGCGGGTGGTGGTCGACGAGTCGGTGCTGGCGGACTTCCTGCCGCGGCTGACGGCGGCCGTGGGCGAACTGCGCACCGGCGACCCGCACGATCCCGAGGTTCAGGTGGGTCCGCTGATCGACCAGGCCGCCTCGATCCGGGTCGGCAACTGGATCACGGAGGCCGTCGAGACCGGCGCCGAGGTGCTCGTCGGCGGGAACCGTTCCGGCACCACCGTCGAACCGACGGTGCTGGTGGGGGCGTCGACGACGGCCAGGCTGTGGCGGGAGGAGGCGTTCGGGCCGGTGCTCGTCGTCTCGGCGGCGGCCGGGCTGGACGCGGCGCTCGGCCAGATCGAGGACTCGCTGCCCGGCGGCCGGGCATCGGTGTTCACCCGTGATCGCCACGCCGTCCTGCGGGCAGGCACGGCGTTGGCCGCCGACGAACTGGTGATCGGGGACGTGCCCGCCGTGGAGGCCAGACACGAGCGGGGCGCCGACGTCGAGGCGCCGGATCGCGCGGCGCTGCACCGGTTGATGCGCGAGTTCACCGTGGAACGACGCACGGTCTTCGCCGACGATCTGAGCTGATCGGGCCGAGCCGGGCCGGCCCCGCCTGGTCGGGTTTCGGCTGGTCGGTGCGGCATCGATCGGGCCGATCACTCGCTGACTCCGGTCGGAATCCCTCGGCGACACCCTGGCTTGAAGCGCCGCCCGACCGAGTCCGCAGCACCGCCCACGGTGCCGTGGTTCCACCGGCACAGCGGGCGAGGGACCAGCCGCAGCCGACTCAGCCGATCGAGCCGACGGAGCCCACGGCGAGGTAGGCGACGTTGAAGGCGGCCGCGACGACCGCGGTGCCGACCACCGCGACGGCGAGTGCGCGCAGCTCGCGCAGTCGCCGGAAGGTCATCCCGGCCAGCAGGGCCGCCCCCGCCACCGTGATCACGATCCAGTAGACCGGACTCGTGGTCTCGGCGACCTGGGTCAGGCCGTAGACACCCTCACCGATCCCGATACCCGACAGCAGAGCGGCGCCGGCGGCGGCCCGCAACTGCGATGACGAACGCAGCCAGGCGGTGGCGATGCCGACGAAGGGGCCGGCCACGATGCCGATGACGCCGAACAGGACGGGGCTGTAGAACAGGCCTTGGAGCTGCGCCGCCAGCGAGTAACCGAGCACGAGCAGCACGAAGCTGATCGCGCCGACGATGCTCGCGGTCACCCCGGTCAACCGCGCACCGAAGACCATCAGTGCGGTCAGCAGCGCCCACCCGCTGGCCGAGTTGGCCAAGGAGGAGAATGACTCCGGTAACCATCCCTGGGCGAAGAAGGTCAAGCCTCCCAGCAGGAGGCTGGCCACGGCGACCGCGCCGATTCGCAGCAGGCGGCGGGTTCGCTCGGGAGCTTGCTGACCCTCGATTCCGCGCATCAGCGCACGTTACAGGTCCGCCGCATCGACGTCGGAGAGTGCTCGCCGTCCATCGTCGACGAGGAACGAGGAACGCTGTTCGACGCTGATTCGAAACGTCAATGCCGGCAGGTCGAGATCGGCAGGAATCACCAGTCAGTCGGTGCACGAGAAACATCCCGAATTCGTTCTCCGGTGTCGGTGACGCGCTCGGCCGGGATTATCGCCGGAACCGTCGTCGGTCCGGACGGCCGGGTGATGCGGAATTCGGGAATCTCGGCAGCGATACGGCGTGCGCCCTATCCGCACGTCACGATGCTGACCGGCCGGCTGTTCAGCGGCTGCCAGAACTGCCATGAGCAGCGGGAATCCCCTCATGGTCTAGACCCTTGTGCCCTGTCGTCCCTGCTGCCATGATTGATTGCGCTCGGACATTCGGCCCGCGATTGGAGTGCCCGTATGCCCGCACTTCCCCCGTTCTCCCGCCGCCGATTCCTCGGCACCGCCGGTCTACTCGGTGCCGTGACCGCGCTCGGTGCGCCCGCTGTCGCCGAGGCCGCCGAGAATGACGTCATCCCGATCGACTGGCCGAACCTGGGGTCGTATCCGGGGGCCGATACCGCCGGGCAGCGGGTGACGACGATTCTCGCAGGCAGCACCCGCTATCTGATCGGACCCTGGTACGCCGGAATGTACCCGCGCTATCTCCCGGACGGCTATATCGATCTCCGGGGCACCGACGAGCGGGCCGTCCGGCTGCCCGCCATGACCGCCGTGTCCGCCGCCACCGCGCTGACCACCGGTACCTACGACCCGCAGACGCTGTCCGCCGCCAACGCCGCCATCCGAACGCGAAACCTCATCCGCACTCTGGCCGCGCGGCACCGGGCGAACAACGCCGACCCCGCGACGCGGTGGGGCAGTGGCTGGCAGACCGCGCTATGGGCCTACTACACCGCGCTGGCAGGCTGGCTGTTCTGGGCGGAGCTGGACACCGCCGAGCGCGAGCATCTGGTCGCGATGCTGGTCTGGGAGGCACAGCGGCTGACCACCGGAGACGACGTCTACCTCGTCGGCGGCAGCGGTGACCAGCTCTACATGACGCGCCGCGACGGCACCGTCGTCACCCCCGGCGACAGCAAGGCGGAGGAGAACAGTTGGAGCGCAGCCGCGCTCTCTCTGGCGGCGGTGATGATGCCGAACCACCCCGACGCCGCGAGCTGGCGGCGCCGAAACGTCGAACTCCTGGTGGCGGGAGCCGCCTGCCCTGCGGACCTCACGAGTGGCGAGACGATCAACGGCATCCGGCTGTCGAGCTGGCTGCAGGGCACGAACATCGCCGACGACGGCACCCTGCAGAACCATGATCGCCTGCATCCGCTGTACATGGTCTCCTTCGATCAGAGCCTCTACCAGGGCTTCGTCTTCGGCCTGGCCGACCGTGCGGCGCCGAGAGCCGCGCTGCACAACATCACGCGGACGTACGCCGCGCTGGTGGAGAAGCCGTTCCCGCTGCCGGACGGGGGCACCAGCACGATCTACCGACCGGGATCGGCGGAGATCTACTACCCCGAGGGCAACGACTGGGGCACACACTTCCCGTTCTACTTCGGCAACTTCGATCTGCTGGTCGACCTCACCGCCCAGGACACCGGCATCGACCCGGCCGCGGCGACCTGGGAGCGGCTGCACAACGAGGACCAGCTGAACCTGATGTCCCGCTTCCCCGACGGCCGCACCTACGGCGCCAACGGAGAGAACACGTACTACGGCCGCGAGCACCGCATCGGGGTCATGGCCGCCCAGGCGTATCTGACGCTGTTCCTGGCCAGGAACACGAGGGGGAACCGGCTGCGGTGGCGGTGAGAGTGGGGTGACGGTACCGAGGTGCGGCCGGGCAGTGCGGCTGCCCGGCACGCCGCCCCGATGGAAGGCGGCGATCCATGCCGACGGGGTCCGTCTCGAACCAGTGTCGACGCGCGGATTCGCCTACCGCCGCCTCGCCCCACGGCAGCGCGCTCGCGGACCTGTTCTACCTGTTCGATGAGCCCACGGTGGGACGGGGCCCACGCGACGTGACGGCGGCGCCGATGAAGCGAATCGCGTCCTTGGTTCGTGACGCCGCTTCCGGCCCGACGTGCCCGGCACCTTCGACGAGTCGGAACGAATGCGCGATGCCAAGCTCAGTCACGACTTCGTGCAGGTGGACTGCGCCGTCATGAAGCAGGAACTCATCGGCGGCACCGCAGTCCACGAGAATCGGCAGTCCGTCGGCACGAAGCTCTCCGGCACGACGAGCCTGCCCCTGGACAGAATTCCGGACATACGTGTTGATGCCGGCACCCGCACCCATGGCCAGGTGAAGATCGCCGAGGACCGAGGGCGGTTCGCCTCTGGAACTGAATCGGGGGGTCTCGCCACGCCGACGCCCGGTGATCGGAGCGGGCCTTATGGCACCGGGAGGCCTGCGGTGCGGCCGGCGCGGCGGGACAGCTCGGCGAAGGCGTCTCGCAGCGCGGGCGGACCGACGACTTCGATCTCCGTAGCGAACCGTGCCAGCGTGGCGGCCAGGGCGGCCCAGGTCCAGGAGCCGATCAGCAGCCTGGTTCGGGCGGGGCCGAGTTCTTCGACGAGTCCGTCGGCGGCGAACGGAACCACCTGCGCGGCGGGCAGGTCGAGGATCACCTCGCCCTGACACGGCCATTCGTTCGCGCCCTCGGAGCCTGTGAAGCGGGCGGAGAGGAAGGCGGCCACGTTGCCGCCCGGCACCTCTCGCGGGGTGAACCGGGGCCCGTTCGGCACGCGAAGTGTCAGCCGGTCAGCGCGGTAGATCCGCCATTCCAAGCGTTCCGCGGCCCAGCCGACGAGGTACCAGCGCCCGTGGTGGACCACGAGGTGGTGGGGCTCCAACCGCCGAGGCGGCTGCGCTTCGGCACCGTCCGACCGTCCCGGCGAACGGTAGTCGAACCGCACCTCCTCCCCGGCTCGGATGGCGGCGCTCAGCGCGACCAGGACGTCGGTGCCGACCTGGGGGTCCTCCCCCCGCCCTGCCAACGCGATCGCCGTGACCTCCAGGGCGTCGACGCGCTGCCGCAGACGGGCGGGCAGGACCTGGCGCACCGTCGCGAGGGCGCGCGCGGCGGCCTCCTCGATGCCCGCTCCCGTCACGGTCGCGATGCGCAACGCCACGGCGAGCGCGACCACCTGCTCGTCGTCGAACAGCAGGGGTGGCAGTTCACTGCCTGCCTCGAGCCGGTAACCGCCCTCGGGCCCCCGGACCGCTTGGACGGGATATCCGAGCTCGCGCAGACGGTCGACGTCGCGGCGCACCGTGCGGTCGCTGACACCGAGCCGGTGGGCCAGCTGTTCCCCCGGCCAGTCCCGGCGGACCTGCAGCAACGACAGCAGGGCGAGCAGGCGAGACGAGGTCGTCGTCGACGAGGCGGTGGGCATGTCTTCGACACTGTCACGAGTAGCGGACGTTCCCTGACCGGAACGGGTGACAGATTGGGTCTCGTCGCCGGAGATCTCCAGCGACGACATCCACGTGTGAAGGACCGGATCACCATGTCGATCAATGCTGTCGCCCACCTGAACTTCCGCGGGCAGGCCCGCGCGGCCCTGGGGTTCTACCAGTCGGTGTTCGGCGGGCAGGTCATCGCCGCCACCTACGGCGACTTCGGCATGCCAGCCGAGCTGCCCGGTGCGGACAAGGTGGTGTTCGGCCAGGTCATCGCGGACAACGGCTTCCGGATCATGGCCTACGACGTCCCCGGTCAAGACGCACCTGTCGCCGAGGGCGCGCCGACCACACGCCGCGAGAACGGTGTCACCCTCACCGAGGAGCCGTTCTTCCTCTCCGTCCGAGGTGAGACGGTCGAGGAGGTCGGCGCGCTGTGGGAGCGGCTGGCGGACGGCGCCACCGTCATCGAGGCCTACGCCCCGGCTCAGTGGGCGCCCGCCTTCGGGATGCTGACCGATCGCTTCGGTATCACCTGGGTCCTCGACGTCGCGGCTGAGCACGCCCAGGCCTGACGTCGTCTCGCCGGCACCGCCCGGGGGTGCGGCTCGCCGACCCGTCGGACCGGGTTGGATCACCTGACCATCGTCTGCGAGAAGGATGAACGCGTGAACGAACAACCGCTGGTGATCCCGGACGCGGCCGACTGGCGGGCCTGGCTCGAGGTGAACGAGAACGTCTCGGACGGGGTGTGGCTGGTGCTGGCGAAGAAGGGGACGGTCGCACCGACGACACTGACCTACTCCCAGGCGCTGGATGAAGCACTCTGCAGCGGGTGGATCGACGGGCAGCGAAAGGGGCGCGACGACGCGACGTTCCTGCAACGCTTCACACCCCGACGGCGCAGGTCGATCTGGTCGCAACGGAATGTCGGGCTCGTCGGCTCTCTGATCGAACAAGGTCGCATGCGCCTTCGCGGACACGCGGAGATCGAGCGGGCACGACTCGACGGTCGGTGGGAGCGGGCATACCCGGGTTCGGCCACCGTCGAGGTGCCTGCAGACGTCCTCGCTGCGCTGACGGCGTCGCCTGCCGCAGCAGCCCGATTCGCAGCTCTGACCGCAGGTGAGCGATATCCCCTGCTGCTGCCGATCATCACGGCCGTGCCCGCGCTGCGCGGAGCGCGGATCGCCGCCATGATCCGGCGTCTCGGCGAGGACGACGGGGTGTGAGTCTCGACCACCGGCCCCGACTGGCGCGGATTTACTCTCGGGTCCTCATCGTCCCTATGAGGGGTTCCAACAGCGTGTGCTCTAGCCCGGCCTCGTAGCCGAACAGGTCCTCATCGTCCCTACGAGGGGTTCCAACGTGGTCGACGGCTTCCACGCGGGCTTGCCGTCGGTGTCCTCATGGCCCCCATGGGGGGTTCCAGCTGTTCCCACCAGCCGACGCCTCGGCCCGCAAGAACAGCCTGAGGAACAGTCCTGGCCCGAGCATGGACCTCTGAGCAGATGAGGCACACGCAGCCCCGCAGCGAGGCTCATCGCAGCCGAGATGAGCCTCGCCGGAACGAATTTCAACCGTGGCATCGCGCACCGAGCGGTTGATCGGAAACATCCGCGTCGTCTACTGACGAGGCGCGGGACCCGGCCGCGCCGTCGGGCGACCGCAGGCCCGCAGGTTCGGCCGCAGCGGTCCGGGCGACGCCGATCCTGGAGAGGAGCCGACGGACGCCGGCGACCGCAGCAGGCCGAACGTGGTCGTCACCGACGGACGGTGAGGCCCACCTTCTGGAACTCCTTCAGATCGGAGTAGCCGGTCTTGGCCATCGCCCGACGCAGCGCGCCGAACAGGTTCACCGTACCCAGCGGGTCGGAGGACGGGCCGAAGAGCAGGGTCTCCAGGTCGTAGTCGGTGCTGGGCACCGGGAAGATCTCGCTGCGCGGCAGCGAGGGGTGCGCGGCGGCGGACGTCCAGTAGTAGCCCTGCGCGGGCGCCTCGCTGGCCAGGGCGAGCGGCTCGCCGAGCATCACCGCGTCCGCACCGCAGGCGATGGCCTTCGCGATGTCGCCGGAGGTGCTGATCCCGCCGTCGGCGAGGACGTGCACGTACCGGCCACCGGTCTCGTCCAGGTAGTCCCGGCGCGCGGAGGCCGCGTCGGCGATCGCCGTGGCCATCGGGACGCCGATGCCGAGGACCTCCGTCGTCGTGGTGCTGGTGGCGTGGCCGAATCCGACGATCACGCCTGCGGCGCCGGTGCGCATCAGGTGCATGGCGGTGCGGTAGTCGCCGACGCCGCCCGCGATCACCGGCACGTCCAACTCGGCGATGAAGCGCTTGAGGTTCAGCGGCTCACCGTCCCTGGCGACGTGCTCGGCGGAGATGATCGTTCCCTGGAGCACCAGGATCTCGACCCCGGCCGCGAGCAGATCCGGCGTCAGCTCCTCGGCGTGCTGCGGGCTGACCCGCACCGCGACGTGCGCCCCGGACTCGCGAATCTCCTTGATCGACTGCGAGAGCAGGTCCAGCCGGATCGGCGCCGCATGAAGCTCCTGGAGCAGTCGCACTGCAGCGGCGGGGTCGTCGTCGTCCTCGGCGGCGGTGACCAGCCGGAACATGACATCCTCGACGTCGGAGTGCCGAGCCCAGAGCCCTTCGGCGTTGAGGACGGCCAGGCCGCCGAGCTCGCCGACGCGCACGGCGGTGGCGGGCGAGACGATGGCGTCCGTCGGATGGGTCACCAGCGGGATGCCGAAGCGGTAGGCGTCGATCTGCCAGCCCAGCGACACGTCCTTGGAGGAGCGCGTTCGACGAGACGGCACGATCTCCACGTCGTCGAGGTCGTAGGCACGCATCGCGGTACGTCCTCTACCGATCTCCACCTGATCCCGCACGTCTGTCTCCCTACGCCGTTCCAGCAGAGGAAGCCATTGTGAAGCGCCGGGCAGACGGCGCCGACCCCGGGGGGTCGGGCCGCCCGGCTCGGGCGGCGGACAGGGAAGGCCGTCACGGCCGGAAGCGGGCTCTCACCAGCGCACATCCGCCGCTTCGGCGACACCGGCCTGCCGCTTCGGAGCTCCGCAGATCCGGACCGGCTCGGCTCGAGCCTGCCTGCCCCGACGCCTCGCACCGCTGCCGACGGACGGCGGCCGAGAAGCAGACGACGTCCTCGCCATGATCACAGGAGGCGTCAGTGCGTGGTGTAGTTCGGCGCCTCCACCGTCATGGTGATGTCGTGGGGGTGGCTCTCCTTAAGCCCGGCGGCGGTGATCCGGACGAGCTGAGCGTCCTGGAGCTCCGCGACGGTGCGGGCACCCGCGAAGCCCATGCCTGCGGAGAGTCCGCCGACGAGCTGATGGATGACCTGCGCAAGCGGGCCCCGGAACGGCACCCGGCCCTCGATGCCCTGCGGAACCAGCTTCTCGTCCGAGAGGACGTCGTCCTGGAAGTAGCGGTCCTTGGAGTAGGACTTCGACGGACCACGCGAGCTCATCGCCGCCAGGGAGCCCATGCCCCGGTAGGTCTTGTACTGCTTGCCGTTGACCAGCACGAGCTCGCCGGGCGCCTCGGCGGTGCCGCCGAGCAGGCTGCCCAGCATCACGGAGCTGGCACCTGCGGCGATCGCCTTGGCGATGTCGCCGGAGTACTGGATGCCGCCGTCGCCGATCACCGGGACGCCTGCGGGGCGACACGCGAGGTCGGCCTCGTAGATCGCGCTGATCTGCGGGACTCCGACGCCGGCCACCACGCGCGTGGTGCAGATGGAGCCGGGGCCGACGCCCACCTTCACGCCGTCGGCGCCCGCGTCGACCAGGGCCTGTGCCCCGGCGCGGGTGGCGACGTTGCCGCCGATGACGTCGACCGTGTCGCCGAGCTCCCGCTTGAGCAGCGCCACCATGTCGACCACGGCCCGCGAGTGCCCGTGCGCGGTGTCGACGATGATCACGTCCACGCCCGCGTCGGCCAGTGCCATCGAGCGTTCCCGCGCCTCCGCGCCGACGCCGACCGCCGCGCCGCAGAGCAGCCTGCCGTCGGTGTCCTTCGTCGCGTTCGGGTACTTCTCGGTCTTGACGAAGTCCTTCACGGTGATCAGTCCGCGCAGCTTGTTCGCGCCGTCGACGATCGGCAGTTTCTCGATCTTGTGCCTGCGCAGCAGGCCGAGCGCGGCCTCGGCCGTGACGCCCACCTGGGCGCTGACCAGCGGCGCGGGGGTCATCACCTCACGCACTCGGCGGGTGAAGTCGACCTCGAAGCGCATGTCGCGATTCGTGATGATGCCGACGAGCGTGCCGTCCGGGTCGGTCACGGGGACGCCGGAGATGCGGAATCGAGCACACAGCGCGTCGACCTCGGCGAGGGAGTCCTCCGGAGAGCAGGTCACGGGGTCGGTGACCATCCCCGCCTCGGACCGCTTGACGACCTCGACCTGGGCAGCCTGCTCTTCGACCGGCAGATTGCGGTGCAGCACACCCATGCCGCCCTGCCTGGCCATCGCGATCGCCATCCGCGACTCGGTGACGGTGTCCATCGCCGAGGACAGTAGGGGGATGCGCAGCCGGACGTTGCGGGAGAGCGGTGTGCTCGTGTCGACTCCGCTGGGAATCACGTCGGACTCCGCGGGCAGCAGGAGCACGTCGTCGAAGGTGAGCCCGAGCGAGGCGAACTTCGCGGGCAGTCCGCTCTCGATGTCGCGAAGCACCGAAGAGGTTCGCTCGTCAACCGAATCGCTGGTGGTCACTGGGAATTGCCTTCCTGAAGCACCTGCCGCGTCCGCGTCGGCCGCGAAGCCTCACGCGTGTGCGACTGCCTGATGTCCCGCTCGTCCTCCGTGTGAGGGTTAACCGTATGAGGGTGAACATCCTCGCGGGGCGGGTTCTTCCATGGTATCGACGACAACAGCGAGGTCTCGCCCGGTACCGTGCGCTTCGTGCCGCACGATGCCCTGCCCCCAGATCCGTTCGCGAGCGACCCGGAGGACCCGGCGCGCGCCCTAGGCGAGCCTGCGGACGACGACGACCGAGCACTCGACGAAGACGAACGGGCCGAACTGCTGGCCGACCTCGCTGACCTGGCGGTCTACCAGGCCTTGCTGGAACAGCGCGGCCTGCGCGGCATCGTCGTCGACTGCGCGGACTGTGCCGAACCGCACTATCACGACTGGGAGCTGCTCCGATCGAGCCTGACGCAGCTCCTGGCCGATGGTCACATGCGACCGCACGAACCCGCATACAACCCCGACCCCAATCACTACGTGACCTGGGAGTACTGCCGAGGCTACTCGGACGCGGCAGGCGCGACCGAGGCCACCGAGGCCTGAGCCACGCCCGGCTGCCGGGCTGCCCGGCGAGCCGGGCGATCCGGCGGGCAGGTGCCGTCGGAGAGCACTTCCAGGCTTCGCTCCCGGGAATCACTCCCCGGGGATCACTCGCCGGGGATCACTCGCCGCCGGATGGCACCGTCGAGAAGTCCTCCGAGAAGTCCTCCGTCCGGGACCCGGTGCTGGTGTCCGGCTCGCTGCCCGACGGCGTACTGGGCGACGGCGGAGTGCTCGGCGTCGGCGGTGTGCTCGGCGTCGTCTCCTCCGGCGGCGGGGTCGTCGTCTCGTCCGGCGGAGTCGGCTCGGAGTCTTCGGTCGGCTGAGTCGGCGGGGGCTGCTCAGTGGTGGTGTCGACCAGCACCGGCGGTTCGCCGCCACCCGTCGTGTTCTCGGAGTCCTCGGCCTCGTCGTCATCCTCGACGGGCGGCGGAGCGGCCGGATCGAGCCTGTCCCGCAGCCGATCGTGTGTGGCGCGAAGGTCGGCATGCCCGTCGTCGTCGGACACCGAGTCGAGCGAGGCACCCGCGCGCTCGAGCGCCGCCTCGGCCTGATCGAGCCTGCCCGCGAACAACGCGGCCTCGGCCGCGGCCAGTTCGTCCTGGACCGTGACGGCCGCCTCCACCGAGTTCGCGTGCTCGGTGAACAACACGCGGGACAGTCCCCACAGGGTGTCGCCGGGGCGTGCCTCGCGCGCGGCGACGCTCACCCCGGTGAAGGCGATGGCGAGCACGGCGGCAGCAGTGGCGAGCGGAACCAGGAATCGAGTCCTGCGCCGCACCGGAGGCCGGGCGGCGGCGATGGTCGCCACGGCGGTGTCGATGTCGATGAGTTCGCCGAACGGCTCGGCGTCGGCCTCTCGCCGCCACGCGACCAGCATGGCGCTGAGGTCCTGGTCGGCGGACTGCTCCTCGCCGACCGTCGGGTCCGTTCCGCCGAGCGCGTCGAGAAGCGCGTCATCGGCCTGTACTGCGGAGAGGTCGATGTGCTCCGCCGGAGACTCCGGCTCCGCCTGGGATGCGAAGCCGTCGAGGTGCCCCGTCTCGTCAGATGACGACGGCGAGGGGTTCCCGTTCTCGATTCGATCACCCGACGTGGGCTCGTCATCATCGTGTCTGTCGGCCACTTCAGACCACCTCCTCCGTGGCGAGCGTCTTCCTCAGCCTGGTCAGGGCCCGGTGCTGGGCGACTCGCACCGCGCCGGGCGTCGAGTCCACGGCTTCAGCCGTCTCCTCGGCGGAGAGCCCGACGACCACCCGAAGCAGCAGGATCTCTCGCTGTTTCGGCGGCAGCACCTGAAGCAGTTTTCCCATCCGACCGGACAGCTCGTCCTGCATGGCCCGCTGCTCCGGACCAGCCTCGTTACCCGGTGCGTCAGGAACCTCGGGCACCGGCTCGGACTTGTTCCGCGCCGCAGCCCGGTGTGCATCCGCAACCTTGTGCGAGGCGATGCCGTACACGAACGCCAAGAACGGACGTCCCTGGTCGCGGTAGCCCGGCAGCGCCGTGAGCACGGCGAGACACACCTCCTGGGCGACGTCGTCAGCTGAGGCTGACGACCGTTCCTGTCTACCGACCCTGGCACGGCAGTACCGCACCACAAGGGGACGAATGGCCGCCAACAACCGTTCGATCGCCCGACGATTACCGCCGACGGCCTCGCCGACGACGGCGTCCAGTCCGTCCCCCAAATTAGTCATCGCAGTAGGCAGCCCTGGTGTTACCGGCGAGCGTCCGTGAGGTGGTCAGCTTGATGTACGTCACTCAACGCACCGGCCGATTCAACCGTACCGGTGAAGCTGGTGTCGTCCGAGAGTTGGGCATCACATCACCTGACCTAACCAGAACGACGCGTCGTGACCGACCTCGACTCAGCCACACCGACGGCAGGACAACCGCATGGCCCAGTGTCTCAACACGATGATGAACCGTACGGCAGACCCCCCGCACACACGGCACCCAGCGCATGCCTCCGCGCCACGACCAGCGTGAGAGCGCAGCACAAGGCGCCGACCAGCATCATGTGCCGGTCGGCGCCAGTGGTGCCGCGAAGTCAGGAGACGAGTCCCCTGCGGAAGCCGTGGGCAACTGCCTGCGCGCGATCGCGCACGCCCAACTTGCGGAACAGACGTCGCGCGTGTGTCTTGACGGTGTCCTCGGACAGATAGAGCTCGCGCCCGATCTGACCATTGCTCTTTCCCTGGCTCATGCCCCGCAGCACCTGGAGCTCACGCTCGGTGAGCTGGACTCCCGGATCAGAGGGCTGACGCGGAGCGGGCACCGCAGTGCTCGCCAGCGTGTGCGCCAAGGCGGCGACCAGCTCGGGACGCGAGGCGTCCCATCGCAGGTAACCGCGCGCTCCACCCGCGATCGCGGCAGCGATGCTGCCCGCGTCGTCCGGGGCGCCGAAGACGATGACGTTAGCCTGTGGGTGAGCCGAGACGAGCCGCCTGGTGGCCTCCACGCCCGTTGGCACGGCGCGCTGCGTTCCCACCAGCACGACATCGACAGCCTGCCTGGAGAAACGAGCGAGCAGCTCGTCACCATGGGCTACACAATCGATCCGGCTCACACCCGGGACCGCCGACATCACGCGAGTGAGCCCCTCCCGGACGCTCCGCCGGTCATCGCAGATCAAGACCGTCGTCACGGGAACTCCTTCCTGCAGCCGAGTGACGTTCCACTTCCCTATCGGACGCCGGTCGCCAAACCTTGACCCGATCTGGTGCTTAATCCGTCAAGTACTTGCTCCATCGGGTAGCCACCTGAGGTTCACCGGAATGGAGCACACCCGACCCTACCCAGAAGACCGACGAAAACGCGGGGTTTTCCCGGCCGGGCCTGCGCGATCACCCCTGGTAAGGACGAGGACGACTACCCGCGCCCGCCCCGGACCACGACGGTTCGCTCGATGAGGTCCACCGCGGATGCGAGCTCCGTCACAGCCTCCACCCGGCTCGGGAGGGTGCTCTGGTCCCAACCAGGCCCGCCCGCGAACAGCCGCACCCGCTGCCGGGTCCTCGGCAGGGCCTCGAACACCCCGGGATCGCCGCAGCGCGGTCGCTGCGCCCACAGGACCATCGCGGCGGGGGCTACCCGCCGCACTGCCGCGACCACCCCGTCCATCGGCAGCCCGACACCCAGCAGCCTCGCCCCGAGTCGCCGCTGGGACAGCTCGGCCGCCAACACGTACATCGGGAGGCCGTGCGACTCGCCGGGAGCACCGACGAGCAGCACCGACCTCGCCGTCCTCGGCTCGGCCGCCCCGGCCGTCACGGTGCTCATCACGGTGACCAGGCACTCGCTCAACAGCCGGGTCATCTCCCGGCCCTCGCCGGAGTGCTCCCACCGTTCGTTCAACGCGGCGAGCACCGGCTCGGCCAGCTCCTGCCACACCGTCAGCACGCCGTCCTCGTGCAGTGCCTCCAGCAGCAGCCGGTTCACCGACCAGGAGTCCATCGCCGTCACCGCGCGGCCGAGCCCCCTGGCTCGGCTGCTCGCACCCGGCAGCCGCAGCCCGCGACCGCCGGACCGGGCCCGGTGTTCGAAGGAGGGCAGATCCAGGCCGCCGGAGAGCAGTCCGGAGGTCAGCCCCGGCAGCGGACCGTCGGCGGCCGTCGAGGCCGCGTCGGTCGCCGAGGAGCCGCCCTGAGGCGACGAGGCGGTCGCGGCTGCGGACCCCCCCGGCTCCGCACCGAGGCGTCCCGCATCGTGGACCAGCCGGGGCCGAGGAGGCTGCGGCAGCGTCTCGTCGGTCTCCACGACCCGTCCGGTCACCCGAACCGAGGTCGACTCCGCCTCAGGCGCGACCCTCGGCGCAGGCGAGGAGGTGCTCAGGGCATACCGCGCCGCCTCGGCGGGCGAGGCGCCCCGCAACAGCGCGTGCTGCATCAGCTCGAGCCGCGCGACGTCCAGCGGGCCGTACCGACGGTGTCTTCCGCTGGTGTGCCCGCTCGGGCCCAGGCCGTAGCGCCGGTCCCAGGTGCGCAGAGTGGCGGGCGCGACGCCGAGCCGACGGGCGACCGCGGCGACGGTGAGAGTCGGCTCGTCACTGGTCGTGGCGGGCAGCGGCTCGATCTCGCCAAGCGGAGCCACGCAGCCCTCGTCGGTCTCACCACCGTCGTCGGGTCCTGGCTGCGTGCTCACGAGGCCATGTCCGTTCCGGTCGTCTGGGCGGTGATCTGATCACCTGTTCTCGGCTGTCACAGGGGCACGAAGTGCTCCGCGCCACAGGATAACGCCCATTAGTGTGAACAACTTATGGAGCGAAGGGTCTTGAACAAGTTATGGCGCGGTTCTAGCGTAGATCCCCATACGGGGGTGCGGTCGCACTCGCGACAAGTGCACCACTTGCGGGGAGGTGGTCGACAAATGGCCGACACTCGGCGGCTGCCAGGGCCGAACGCGGACCTGTGGGATTGGCAGCTTCAGGGCTCATGCAGAGGCATGGACAGCGCCTTCTTCTTCCATCCGGACGGCGAGAGAGGTCCGGCGAGGTCACGGCGGGAGGCAAGGGCGAAAGAGGTGTGCCAGCAGTGCCCGGTGCTCGAACAGTGCAGGCAGCACGCGTTGGCGGTTCAAGAGCCGTACGGCATCTGGGGCGGCCTGTCCGAGGCCGAGCGAACGCTGCTGATCAAGTCCAAGAGCCGCAGGATGGCGGGGCTCGCCTCCTGATCCGGCCGTCTCGGGGCCCTTCCGGTCCGGAGTTCACACATGACGGGGCGGCACCGCGCAGAGTCGGTGCCGCCCCGTGTGTGAGCTCGTGAAGTGATCGACCAGGTCAGTGGCCGTGCCCGTGGCCGTGTCCGGCCGCGGCGTCCTCTTCCGACAGCTCGACGACGGCGCTCTCCGTCGTGAGGATCATGCGCGCGATCGAAGCGGCGTTGACCACGGCGGACCTGGTGACCTTCACCGGGTCGACGATGCCCGCATCGAACAGGTCGCGGTAGGTGAGGCTCGCGGCGTCGAAGCCGCCGCCCCAGCTCTGCTCGGCGACCTTGGAGACCACCACGGCGCCCTCCTCGCCCGCGTTGGAGGCGATCCAGAACAGCGGGGCACTCAGCGCGGCCCGCACGAGCGCAACGCCGGTCGCCTCGTCGCCGGTGAGGCCGAGGCCGCCTTCGAGCTCCTTGGCCGCGTGCACCAGGCTGGACCCGCCGCCGGGGATGATTCCCTCTTCGACGGCCGCCTTCGTGGCCGCGATCGCGTCCTCGATCCGGTGCTTGCGCTCCTTGACCTCGATCTCGGTGGCCGCGCCGACCTTGATCACCGCGATGCCGCCGGAGAGCTTGGCCAGCCGCTCCTGAAGCTTCTCGCGGTCCCACTCGGAGTCGGTCGCCGCGATCTCACGACGCAGCTGCTCCACGCGCGAGTCGATGTCGGCGCGGGTGCCTGCGCCGTCCACCAGGGTGGTGTCGTCCTTGGTGACCACCACGCGGCGAACGGTGCCCAGCACGTCGAGCCCGGAGTCGGCCAGCTTCATCCCGACCTCGGACGCGACGACCTGCGCGCCGGTGACCACGCCGAGGTCGTCCAGGAACGCCTTGCGGCGGTCGCCGAAGTACGGCGCCTTGACCGCGACGACGCGCACGGTCTTGCGGATCGAGTTGACCACCAGGGTGGACAGGGCCTCGCCCTCAATGTCCTCGGCGATGATCAGCAGCGGCTTGCCCGCCTCGACGACCTTCTCCAGCAGAGGCAGGAAGTCGGCCAGCGCGGAGATCTTCTCCCGGTACAACAGCACCAGGGCGTTCTCCAGCACCGCCTCCTGGCGGTCGGCGTCGGTGACGAAGTGCGGCGAGAGGAAGCCCTTGTCGAACTGGACGCCCTCGGTCACCTCCAGCCAGGTGGACATCGTCGAGGCTTCCTCGATGGTGACGACGCCGTCCTCGCCGACCCGCTCGATGGCCTCGCCGAGCAGGGCGCCGATCGTCTCGTCCCGCGAGACAACCTGACCGACCTGCGCGATGTTGTCGCGGCCCTTGACCGGGGTGGCCTTGGCCTTCAGGGTCTCGACCACGGCGTCGGCGGCGGCCTGGATGCCCTTGCCGAGCACCATCGGGTTCGCACCTGCCGCCACGTTGCGCAGGCCCTCCCGGACCAGCGCCTGGGCCAGCACGGTGGCCGTGGTGGTGCCGTCACCCGCCGCGTCGTTGGTCTTGGTCGCGACGCTCTTGGCGAGCTGAGCGCCCAGGTTCTCGTAGGGGTCTTCGAGCTCCACCTCGCGAGCGACGGTCACACCGTCGAGGGTGATCGTCGGCGCGCCGAACTTCTTGTCCAGCACGACGTGCCTGCCGCGCGGGCCGAGCGTGACCTTGACTGTGTCGGCGAGCTTGTTGACACCGCTCTCCAGCGAGCGTCGAGCCTGCTCGTCGAACCGGATCTGCTTTGCAGCCATTCTCTGGTCCCTCTCAAGGGGTGTTGAAGCGTGCCTGGAGGACCACGGGGGTGACCAGCAGGGCGCGGACCACCTGCGCGGGTCCAGATACAACCAGGGGGGAAGACGCGACCGCCCCGGAGATCCCGAGGGTCCGGGACCGCCGGGGCGGTGCGTAGTCGACCTGAGAGCCTGTCTCTGATCCCTGCGCTCCTGTCACGACAGGAGGAGGCCGGAGACGGGCTCTGTCATGAACTCGTCAGTTCACGACGGCCAGCACGTCGCGCGCGGAGAGGATCAGGTACTCCTCGCCGTTGTACTTGACCTCAGTGCCGCCGTACTTCGAGTAGATGACGACGTCACCGACGGCGACGTCCAGCGGGACGCGGTTGCCGTTGTCGTCGACACGACCCGGTCCGACGGCCAGGACCTTGCCCTCCTGGGGCTTCTCCTTGGCCGTGTCCGGGATGACGAGCCCGGACGCGGTCGTCGTCTCGGCCTCACTCGCCTGGACGACGATCTTGTCCTCAAGTGGCTTGATGTTCACGCTCGCCACGATGTGACCTCCACCTTCTGGGGCCTCGGAAGCGTTGGCAGGATTTGACGGCTCCTGCCACCCCGCCGTCGCGGGTGCCGGGGCGGTTCAGCGCCGTATGACTGGCACTCTACCGAGGGGAGTGCCAATCATCAACGCCGGGGGGCACTCACCCGGCCCGTCATCGCTCGAGCAGAGGGAGACCCGCCGGACGGCAGAGCCTGATCCGCCGCAGGCAGGCCCAGATGCACCACCCTACGGTCACCGAGTCGTGAGAGGCAGATCACCTGTCGCCGACGGCACCTCGGGCAGAGACGCGCGGGTACGGCAGCCCTCCACAGTGGCCGGTCGGTCCCGCTCACGAGGCGCGGCGGAGCAGACGGACCCGCCCGGAGCCGAGACCCGCGCCTACCCGGACGTCGCCGAGAGTTGGGGTCGGTTCCCCGGGATTCCCGCCACCACCCGCAGCACATCGAAGCCGAACTCCGGTGATCGGCCACCCGGCACCGAGGCCACGGCGTCACTCAGTGGGCGGCAGCACCCGGCGATGTGGGCTCGCGGGATCGTCGAGCCACACGATGTGCGAGCCGTCGGGCCGAACCGTCAGCCCGAACCGCCCCCATCCTGGGCGACCGAGGTTCTCCCACTCGCAGACGACTCGCTCGAAGCGATCCCAGATCCGCACCGGCCCGCCCTGCCTGGTGACTCGACTCCCCGTGCCGTCCGCCTGCATTGCCACCTCGCACCACGAGCCGTCCTCGGCGGCCACCGTCGACCAGCTCGGCCGACCGTCCGGAGCGCGGCCGCGCAGGCCGGTGGCGACGATGCGCGGCAGCTCCGCCTGCACCAGAAACCACGGCACGAGCTCACTCGCCGGGTCCGAGCCGAGCGACGTCGTTCCGCGCGCGCCCTCCTCGCCGCGTCGCACCTCGACGATCTCGGCAGGAGCCGCCGCACCGCGCATCGCCATGAATGCCGCCCACCTGGGGAGGAACCGACCCTCGAGTCGATCCTCCTGACGGCGCAGTGCGACGAGGCTTCCCGCGTGCAGCGCCGGTTTGAGATCCGCCAGTACGAGGCCGCCGGGCCGGGTCTGGTCGGCCCACGACCACGGCACCCGTCGCACCGAGCACGTCGCGATGATCCTGTCGTACGGGGCGTGGTCGGGGAGTCCTGCGGCGCCGTCGGCGGCGAGCAGAGTCGGTGTCAAACCGAGACGCGCCAGCCTGCTGCGGGCGGCTTCGATCAGTTCGGCTGCGACGTCCAGGGAGAACACCTGACGGGCACCGAGCAGGCGGGTCAACAGGGCCGCGTTGTAACCGGTGCCGGTGCCGATCTCCAGCACCCGCGACGCGTCGTCGAGTTCGAGCGCCTCGATCATCCGCACCATGAGGCCCGGGGTGGTCGACGAGGACACCGTGACCCGCTGCCCGTCGGAGAGTTCGCCGAGCGTGGTCACCAGTGGTCGGTCTCGGTAGACCTCGTCGAGGTACCCCGGGGTCCGCTGGTCGCTCGCCACCCACGCTCCGGTGGGCTCCTGTACGAAGAATCGTGGGACGAAGACGTGCCGCGGAGTCGCCTCGATCGCGGCCCGTAACCCGTCGTCATGCAGGACGTCGCTCTCCCAGAGCCGAGCGGCCAGGCGCCGCGCGGACTGCCTCCACTCGAGGGCGGGCGGGGTCATGCCGACGCCGAAGCGAGCAGGTCGGCGAGCACATCGGTGATAGGCAGGCTCAGGACCTGCGCGTCCGGGACCCTCATCGGCCCCGCATCGCAGCGTCGTCACCGACGGGAACGGCTCAGTCCGCCAGGATGAGGATCTGCCCGCCCGCCTGCGCGACCGGATCGTCGTCCGCTGCCTGCGACGACCGGCGTGCCCACGACGACGAACCGCAGGCGGCCCTCGCTTCGATACATGATCCACAGGCTATCGAGTGAGTCATCGGATGACGCTGCGCTCGACCGAGGAACACACCAACGGTCGACATGTCGAAGTGAACTGCTGCTCGCTGATGACAGGTGCCGTGGTTCCCCGCTGCCGCAGCCGGCCGACGATCTCGTCCCGCCGCGAGACATCACCGCGTGAGCGCAACAGAGGTCTGATCCTCCGACGGCAAGGCAGGCGTCCCGAACGGTCGCCGGGTCCTGACGGTCCCGGAACCCGTCGTCGCGACGTCCGGTCGCCCCCTTGCCGTTCACCGAATCGTGATCGACGCATCACCTGGTGTGGACGGCCACGCCACGCGGGTCCAGCAGCCTCGACTGGGCTGGGCGACAGCAGGTTCGCCTGTCAAGATCCCGCTACAGGAGGAACGACGTGACCGAACGCAGTACCCCACCCGCTCTCGCGCTTCCCGCCCGCTCCGCGTTATCCCGCCGATCGATGCTGGTCGCAGGCACCGCCGCAGCAGGCCTCACCGTCATCGCCCCGGCTGCGAGCTGGGCGGCGGGCCGCCAGGGCACCTCGGGTGCCCCGTCCGATTCGACGACGGCAGGCGGGCGTCGAGACCCGTTCACTCTCGGCGTCGCCTCCGGGGACCCCTTCCCGGACGGGTTCGTGCTCTGGACTCGGCTCGCCCCGGAGCCGCTGGCCGAGGACGGCATGGGCGGGATGCCCGCCCGCAGCGTCAGAGTGCAGTGGGAGCTGGCGACCGACGAGCGCTTCCGTCGAGTGGTGCGACGCGGCGCCGAGCACGCCAGACCGGAACTGGGACACAGCGTCCACGTGGAACTGTCCGGCCTGCGGTCGGGGACGGAGTACTTCTATCGATTCCGGACGGGCGGGCACCACTCGCCGGTCGGGCGGACGCGGACCGCACCAGAACGGGGCGTCGTCGGCGCGGGCCTGAGCATGTGCTTCGCCTCCTGCGCCCAGTACGAGCACGGCTACTTCACCGCGTATCGCAGGCTGGCCGAGGAGGAGCCTGACCTGGTGCTGCACCTCGGCGACTACCAGTACGAGCATCGGGCGGACAGCTACGTCGCGCCGGGCGGCAACGTCCGGGACCACGACGGGCCCGAGACCGAGACGCTGGCGAACTACCGACAGCGCCACGCCCAGTACAAGACCGACCCGGATCTCCAGGTCGCGCATGCGGTCGCGCCGTGGCTGGTGGTCTGGGACGACCACGAGATCGACAACAACTGGGCCGCCGACGTCCCGGAGCGGCCGGACATTCCGCAGCCCGACTTCGCCGCCCGCCGTATCGCGGCCGCGCAGGCCTACTACGAGAACATGCCGCTGCGGCGCAGCTCGGTGCCCTCGGGCGTCGACATCCGGCTGTATCGCAGCATCCGGTGGGGCGGCCTGGCGAACTTCCACATGCTGGACACTCGGCAGTACCGCGATGATCAGGCCTGCGAGGACGGTTGGAAGGACTGCGACGCGGCGGGCGAGCCGAGTCGCAGCATCACCGGTGCCGAGCAGGAGGCCTGGCTGCTGGACGGCTTCCGCCGCTCCAGGGCGCGCTGGGACGTGCTCGGCCAGCAGGTGTTCTTCGCTCAGCGGGAGAACGCGGCCGGGGCGAACAGCATGGACGCCTGGGACGGCTATTCGGCATCGCGAGACCGCGTGACCCGCGGCTGGGTGGACGCGGGCGTCCGCAACGCCGTCGTCCTCACCGGCGACGTGCACACCCACTGGGCGAACGAGCTGAAGCTCGACTACGACGACCCGGCGTCGCGCTCGATCGGCACCGAGCTGGTGTGCTCCTCGATCACCTCGGGCGGGGACGGCGCCGACTCCGACCCGTCCGACAACGAGAGCGTGCGACTCAACCCGCACATCAAGTTCTACAACGCGCAGCGCGGCTACGTCCGCACCCGGATCACCCGTGACGAGCTGCGGGCCGACTTCCGGGTGGTGCCGCAGGTGAGCCGGACCGGTGCGCCCGTGCACACCAGGGCGTCCTTCGTGGTGCCGGATCGGGAGGCGACGCTGCACGAGGTGTGAGTCGAGTCGCACCGGGAGGCGCACGGGCAGGAGATCCACTCGATCGATATCTTGCCTCAATCGAACATCTGTTCGATCATGATGGCGTGATCAATCCTCGCATCCCCACGAAGTCCCTGTCCCTGGTCGACGACGGCTCACGGCGGCGTTCCACCGGGACGGCAGCCCTCCTCGGCCGTCCCCGCCTGGCAGGCGGGCGAAGAACAGGCGGCCTGCGTGGCGTTCGTCCGAACGTACCGGGCGAACGCCGCGCAGGCGGCGAATGCCGGCCCGTTCGACCAGCGCACCCTGCTCGCCGAGGCCCGCCTCGGCGTCCTCGCGACGATCAAGCCCGACGGCCGCCCCGGACGTGGGCCGTGCGGCAGGGCGACGCCGATCCCGATCGGATCGCGATCTTCGGCGACGACGCGACCATCGACACGCACCGTGGCGCGGCCCGCAAGCCCGCAAGCCCGCAAGCCCGCAAGCCCGCAAGCCCGCAAGCCCGCAAGCCCGCAAGCCCGCAAGCCCGCAAGCCCGCAAGCCCGCAAGCCCGCAAGGAGAGTGTTCGCCGCGCCCCACCCCGACGGCGACCGCAGCCAGCGACCTCAGACGAGGATGGTGCCGACCGGGAGGGCGGGGTCGGCGCCGAAGTCCGGCGGCGAGGGAGGAGCGCCTGCCGCGAGCAGTCGGGCACCCAACGCGGCGATCATCGCCCCGTTGTCGGTGCACAGCCTCGGCCGGGGGACGCGCAGCTCGATGCCCGCGGCCGCACAGCGGCTCGCGGCAAGCTCCCCCAGCCGCGAGTTCGCCGCCACCCCGCCGGAGATGACCATGGTCCGCACACCGTGGTCCTGGGCGGCACGCACGGCCTTGGCAGTCAGCACGTCCGCCACGGCCTCCTGGAAGGAGGCGGCCACGTCGTCGACCGGCACCGGCTCGCCTGCGGCCTGCCGCTGCTCGACCCAGCGGGCCACGGCCGTCTTCAAACCGGAGAACGAGAAGTCGTGCCGAGCATCCTTCGGTCCGGTCAGCCCCCGAGGGAAGGCGATGGCGCTCGGATCGCCGCGTCGGGCCGCCGCGTCGATCGGCGGTCCGCCGGGATAGGGCAGCTCCAGCAGTCGGGCCACCTTGTCGTAGGCCTCACCCGCCGCGTCGTCGATGGTCGAGCCGAGTTCGGTGATCGAGCTCGCGACGTCCTCGACGAGCAGCAGCTGGGTGTGCCCGCCGGAGACGAGGAGTGCCAGGCTCGGCGAGGGCAGCGGGCCGTGCTCCAGTGTGTCGACGGCGACGTGTCCCGCCAGGTGATTGACGCCGTAGAGCGGCCGGTCGAGCGCGGCGGCGTAGGCCTTGGCGGCCGACACGCCGACGAGCAGTGCGCCTGCCAGGCCCGGCCCGGCGGTCACCGCGATGGCGTCGACGTCGGAGAGCCGCAGGCCGGCGTCGGCGAAAGCCTTGCGCACCATCGGGACCATCGACTCCAGGTGCGCCCGGCTCGCCACCTCCGGCACCACGCCGCCGAACCTGGCGTGTTGTTCGACGCTGGAGGCGACGGCGTCGGCCAGCAGCTCGACCGAGCCGTCGGTGTGCAGCCCGACCAGGCCGACACCGGTCTCGTCACAGGAACTCTCGATGCCGAGCACGATCGACTCGGGTCGGCTGTTCGGCCTGGTCATCGCACGGTCTCCTCGTCCGATCCTGCGTCCGATCCCAGGTCCGATCCCGCTGCGGCGTTGCGCTGCGGGGGCTGCGCGGGCCGACGCATGGTGTAGGCGTCCGCTCCCGACGGCTGGTAGTACCGCTTCCGCAGGCCGACCACCTCGAAGCCGTGACGCTCGTACAGCGTGATCGCCTGCCGGTTGTCGGTGCGGACCTCCAGGAAGGTCGTGGCGCTCACCTCGTCGGCCCGCCGCAGCAGCGCGCGCAGCAGGGCCGTGCCGACACCGCCGCCCTGGTAGTCGGGGTCGACCGCGATGGTGTGCACCTCGGCCTCGAAGTCCGGCGCCCGACCCACCACCGCCAGGCCCGCGTAGCCGATCAGGCCCGCCGGGCCGGGGACCTCGTCCTGCTCGGCTCCGCGCCGAGCCGCCAGGTACAGATGACCGGCCGCCAGCTCGGCCCGGAAGGCGGACTCCCGCCATGGATCATCGCCCCGGAAGAGCCGAGCCTCCAGCTCCGCGCAGCGGGACAGGTCGGACTCGGTCAACGGAACGAGTCGGAAGGTCATCGCGGGCTCACCCGCTTGGGGGCGCCGGGTGCGACGGCGTCGGGCCTGCGCAGGTACAGGGGCACCAGCGGTTCCGGGCTCCGCTGCGCCAGGGCGGCCTCGGCCGCCACCAGTGCCAGGCCCAGCGGGGTCGGCCCCGTCGTGGCGTGCACCGGAAGGGCGAATCGCTCGGCCGCCTGGCTCGCCTGCGGTCCCGCCAGCGCGGCGACGTCGAGGTCTGGCAGCCGCTCGGCCAGGGCGTCCGGGGCGGCGACCTCCGGTCCGTGGGTCCGAACGCCGTCGGCGTCGTACCTCGCCCAGTACAGCTCGCGGCGGCGCGCGTCGCTGACCACCAGCAGCGATCCGACCGAGTGCGCATCGGCGGCGGAACCCGAGCCCGACTCGGCCTGCGTCGCGGGTTCGGCGACGCAGGCCGCCCGCACGGCGTCCAGCGAGCAGACCGGATACACGGGTCGGTCCAGGGCGTCGCCCAGCGCGGCCGCGGTGACCATGCCGACTCGCAGCCCGGTGAAGGGGCCCGGTCCGACGCCGCAGGCGATCACATCGAGGTCGGCGAGCGTGCGCCCCGCCGTCTGGACGGCGGAGGAGATCAGCGGGGTGAGCAGCTCACCGTGGGCTCGCGGGTCCACCACGATCTGCTCGGCCAGCAGTCGTGGTGCGGACCGAGGGTCGAGTTCGACCAGCCCCGCGGTCACCGCAGGGGTGGACGTATCGATGGCCAGCAACAACACGAGGGAGAGCCTAGGAGCCCACGGCCGGCCCGCTCCGCCCGGCCGGCCGGTCCCCACGCCGGCACGCGCCGAACGCGCTGTCGATCGACGGCGTAGCCGGATCTGCACAGGCGAGCCCGCCGCTCCGAGCAACACCGAGACCGACCGGCGGCGCAGCACCGAGGGTCGACCGGGCGGACTGCCCGGACGCCGCACGGTCGACCCGCCGCACGGTCGACGCGCCGCACGGTCGACGCGCCGGTTGCTAGGGCAGCAGCTCCGTCGCGGGCAGGGTGAGGAAGTCCACGAACCGCTCGGCGAGGGCGACCTCCTCGAACAGCTCCACCGCCTCGTCGAGCCGGTCCGCCTGGTCGGCGGGCAGTTCGGCCAGCAGCGACTCACGAACCTGCTGCGCGGCCTCGCGCACCAGCTCGACGTCCACGGTGGCGCCCGTGTCGAGCTGCACCCCGTTGTGCACCCACTGCCAGAGCTGCGAGCGAGAGATCTCCGCCGTGGCCGCGTCCTCCATCAGGTTGTGGATCGCGACGGCTCCGTTGCCGCCGAGCCAGGCGACGAGGTATCGGATGCCGACGTCGACGGCCGCGCGCAGCCCGCCCTCGGTGACGGCGCCGCCCGCCGAGGCGACGTCGAGCAGTTGTCGTGGCGCGACACGCACGTCGTCCCTGGTGCGATCAAGCTGGTTCGGCGCGTCGCCCAAGGCCTTGTCGAAGACCTCCCGGCACAGCGGGACGAGGTCCGGGTGGGCGACCCAGGAGCCGTCGAAGCCGTCGGCCGCCTCGCGTTCCTTGTCTTCGCGCACCTTCGCCAGGGCGGTGGCGGTGGCCTGCTCGTCCCGCCGGTTCGGGATGAAGGCCGCCATGCCGCCGATGGCGTGCGCGCCCCGTCGATGGCAGGTGCGGACCAGCAGTTCGGTGTAGGCACGCATGAAGGGGGCGGTCATCGTGACGCCGCTGCGATCGGGAAGCACGAAGGACGCGCCCGCGTCGCGGAAGGTCTTGATGATGCTGAACAGGTAGTCCCAGCGTCCGGCGTTCAGTCCGGCGGCGTGCTCACGCAGCTCGTAGAGGATCTCGTCCATCTCGAAGGCGGCCGGGATCGTCTCGATCAGCACGGTGGCCCGGACGCTGCCCACCGGCACCCGCAGCTCCTGCTGGGCGTGGACGAAGACCTCGTTCCACAGTCGGGCCTCCAGGCTGCTCTCGAGCTTCGGCAGGTAGTAGTACGGGCCGCTTCCCCTGGCCAGCAGCTCGGCGGCGTTGTGGAAGAAGTGCAGGCCGAAGTCGACCAGTGCCCCGGCGATCGGCTCGCCGTCGACGCGCAGGTGTCGTTCCGACAGGTGCCAGCCTCGGGGGCGCACGACGATGACGGCGGGGTCGACGTCCTCGCGCAGGGTGTACGAGCGCCCGTCCGGACCGGTATGCGAGATCGTCCGTCGTACGGCGTCGAACAGGTTGATCTGCCCGCCCACGACGTTCTCCCAGTGCGGGGTGTTGGCGTCCTCCAGATCGGCCAGCCAGACCTCCGCGCCGGAGTTGAGTGCGTTGATCGTCATCTTGCGCTCGGTGGGACCGGTGATCTCGACCCGGCGATCACGCAGGTCCGCAGGTGCGGGTGCGACCCGCCAGTCGGACTCCCGGATCTCGGCCGTCTCGGGCGAAAAGTCCAGGCCGCCACGGCGGACCGCGTCCTCTCTGCGCAGGACTCGTCTGGACAGCAGCTCCCGTCGTCGCGGGTCGAAACGACGATGCAGACCGGCGAGGAAACGCAGCGCCTCGGGCGTCAGGATCTCCTCGCCGCGCTCGACAGGCGCTCCCAGCACCTGGGCGCCCTGCTCGGTCTGATCGGACATGAGCACTCCCTTTTCCGCATTGTGGAACTATGTTTCCGAACTGCGATAGCTAGACTAGCTGCTCGGAGCGGGCCCGAGAAGAACCTCGCCGACCGGACAGAAGCGGAGTCCCATTCGGATGTCCCCAGACGACCCCGACCAGATCGCTTCAGGACAGCGCGGTCCTGCACCGACCGGGCCCGCGCAGGCAGGCGGGGTGCAGTCGGTCGAGCGCGGCATCCGGCTGCTGGAGCTGCTGGCGGACGCGGGGGGCGAGATGACACTCAGCCGACTCGCCGAGGCCGCCGGACTTCCGATGCCCACCATCCACCGGCTGCTCGGCACCCTCGTGCAGTGCGGCTACGTCCGCCGACGACCAGACCGGCGCTATGCGCTGGGCTCGCGACTGATCCGGCTCGGCGAGACCGCCGGACGGGCACTGGGCACCTGGGCCCGCCCCCGGCTGGCGGAGCTGACCGAGGCGACCGGCGAGACCGCCAACCTCGCGGTGTTGGAGGGCAGCCAGCTCGTCTACGTGGCCCAGGCGCCGTCGCCTCATTCGATGCGGATGTTCACCGAGGTCGGCAGGCGGGTGCCCGCACACAGCACCGCGGTGGGCAAGGCGGTGCTCGCGCTGCTCCCGGAGGAGCAGGCGTTGGACCTCGTCCGCAGCGCCGGGATGCCTGCACAGACCGAGCACACCATCACCACGCCCGACGCGCTGATCGACGAGCTGCGGCAGATCCGTCGCACGGGCCACGCGATCGACGCTCAGGAACAGGAACTCGGGGTGCGCTGCCTCGCGGTGGCCGTGCCGACCGCAGACACGCCCACCGCGGTCTCGGTGAGCGGTCCGCAGGACCGCATGCAGCGGATCGGCGAGGCGGCGCTGCTTCCCGCCCTGCGGCGGGCCGCCGAGGCGGTAGCCGAGGAACTGACCGGACGCGGTCAGCGCGGTACCCGAAGCTGATCACGAGCCGGGCGCGGCGTCGACCCGATCCGGCCTGCGGAAGCCCCGGTGACCCGGCAGCCATCGTCCAGCTGCGCGGTGCGGTGCCGGAACGGCGACGCGGGACGGCACCGACTGTGCCGAGCCCGACCCCGTTTCCGGGCCCGAGGAGTCGAGACGCCGGATGCTTCCTCCGCTGCCTGCTGCGCACCGGAGCGGACGACGAGCGGGCAGCCCACACCGGGTGCGCGTCGGGTCCGCACGCGGACCGAGCCCCGGGCGGCTCGGGCGACGCAGGAAACGGATGCGACGGGCCTGGCGTTCCACCCCGGCCGAGATCGGCGACAGTCGACGTCGGAAGCGACCCGAGAAACCGCACGCGACGAGGCCGACTCCGCACCCCGATCAGGTACGCCGAGCAGCAGGAACCGACTCAGAGTCTGTCTTCGGTCCCTCTGGAGTCCTGAGCGGGGAGCGGCATGGATGAGCTGCCAGGCGGAGGAGAGAGCCATGGCGGAGCCATGGTGACCGACGACAACGCCGCAGATCGCCGCGCCGGCCCCACACAACTCCGAAAGCAGGGATCGAAGACAGACTCTCGGTCTGTCTTCGATCCCTCTGGAGTCCTGCGTGGGGAGCGCCGTGGATGAGCTGCCAGGCGACAGGAGCGAGCCATGGTGAGGCGACGTCGCAGGCAGCGTGCCGGACTCCCCACCCGATCTGCTGTTCGAGGCGCGTACCTGCCTGCACGCCATGATCGCGATCAGGGCAGCCGACCGGCCGACGATGGCACGGCTCTATGAACGACCGCTCCCGGCTGCAGGAGAACTCGCGGGGGCAGGCAGCGGGCTGCTCACCCTCGGCCCCACCGCACAACACCTCGGTCACCTCGCCGCCGCCCTGGGACAGGTCGAACGGGCAGCAGACCACTACCGACAGGCACACACGATCGCGACCCGCGCCCGATCACCGCGCAACTCCGACAGCAGGGATCACAGACCGGCTTCAGAGCGTGGCGAGCCGCCGAGCCCAGGTCGGGCCGCCCGCGAGCAGCATCGCCTCGCGCGTGTCGTCGGGTCGGCGGTCCATCCTGATGAGCAGGTGCTCGTCGGTCAACGTCTCTGCCAGCCCCTCCCCCCATTCCACGACGACCACGGCCTGGTCGAGGTCGAGTCCGAGGTCGAGATCCTCCAGCTCGCCGAACCCGCCGAGCCGGTAGGCGTCGACGTGCACCAGCGCCACCCCACGCCCGTCCGGCGCGGGACGGTGCAGCCGAGCGATGACGAAGGTCGGCGAGGTGACCCGCCCGAGGACGCCCAGCCCGGCACCGATGCCCTGGGTGAGTGCCGTCTTGCCCGCGCCGAGCGGGCCTGCCAGCACCACAAGATCGCCTGCCTCGACGATCCCGCCCAGCCGCTGCCCCAGCGCATGGGTGTCGGCGGGTGTGGGCAGGGTCCGGCGTCGCTCCACGGCCGCCGCCGTGCCGTCGGCGACGCGGCCCTCGGCGCCGGAACGGGCGGGGGACACGCTCCGGCCGGGCAGGTCTGCTGCGGTCGCGTCGTCGATCACGCCTCGGCCTCCTCCGGTCGGATCGGCGCCCGGCGCCTGCCGCTGACCCTGCGCACGAGCTGCCGCACGGCCTCCGTGCAGCGGTCCGCCTGTTCCAGCATCACCATGTGCCCCGCGCCCTCGATCCGGACGAACTCCGCGTTCGGCAGTTCTCTGGCGATGACCTCCGAATGCCAGAACGGGGTGATCCGGTCGGCGTCGCCCGCCAACACCAGCACTTCGCAGTGCCGCAGCCCGACCAGCGCCGTATAGCGATCGTGGGTGCCCAGCGTCTCCAGGAAGTCGGTGACGACCTGCAACGGCGTCGACGTGATCATCTCCGCCATCAGGTCGACCAGGTACGGGCTGACCTTCCGGTCGCCGAAGGCGATCGAGCGCACCCCGCTCCTGGTGATCCCGCCGCCCGCGCGTCGGACCATCTCGAACAGCCCAGGCTGCCAGGAGGCCACCCGTCCGAGGCCCCTCGTCATCGGATTGCGCCGGTTGAGGAACGACCGGGACAGGCCGGACTTCCCCAGCTCGCCCGCCGCCGTGCCGATCAGGGCGACGCCCTTGATCCGCTCGAGGAACAGCTCGGGGTACTGCTCGGCGAGCGCCATGATCGTCATGCCGCCCATCGAGTGCCCGACCAGCACCAACGGACCCTCCGGCGCGGCCACCCGCAGTACCCCCGCCAGATCACGGCCGAGCTGCTCGATCGTCGACGACGCCAGCCGCGCCCGGCCGGACCGGCCGTGACTGCGCTGGTCGTAGGAGATCACCCGGACCCGAGGATCGGTCATCAACGGCAGGTCGCGCCGTTGGAAGTGCCAGCACCGGCGGTCCAACACGTAGCCGTGCACCAGGACGACCGTGAGTTCGGGCTCGCCGCCGTCGGCGGGGCCCACCTCCTCCACGGCGATCGGCAGTCCGTCGTCGGCGGCCACCGTGTACTCGCGATCGGGTGCCAGCATTCCCAGTTGCTCGTCAGCCAGCGGGTCCGCTTCGCCTGCGCGCTGGGCGGCCAGCCGGGCGCTCTGGGCGGCGACGCCGACGACGGCACCACCCACGGCCGCGCCGACCAGGCCGCCGACGACGCCCACGACATGCCACGGTTTCATTCGTCCGCCTCCGCGTGGTGCTCGGGACGTGCCTCGCCTCCGTCGACGGCGGCATTCGCTCCGTCGACGACGACCCGACGTCCCCTCGGCCGGTGCATCCCGGTGACGATCTCGTAGTCGATGGTGCCGATCGCGTCCGCCCAGTCCGTCGCGGTGGGCTCGCCGTGATCACCCGGACCGAACAGGACGACCGGGTCCCCCGGCTCGACGGTGTCGTCACCGCAGTCCACCACGAACTGATCCATGCAGATCCGGCCCGCGATCGGCCGTCGCGCCCCCGCCAGCCAGACCGACATCCGGCCCGAGAGCAGTCGGGGCACGCCGTCGGCGTAACCCACCGGGACCAGGGCCAGCGTCGTGTCCCGCTCGGCGGCCCAGGTCAACCCGTAGGACACGCCTTCTCCGGCGGAGATCCGCTTGACCAGCACCACCGTGCTGCGCAGGGTCATCGCCGGACGCAGCGGCGCCGAGGTGTGGCCGGGCACCGGGTTCAGGCCGTAACAGGCGATGCCCGGCCGGACGAGGTCGAAGTGCAGGTCGGGCCGGGTGAGGGTGGCGGCGGAGTTCGCCAGGTGTCTCATCGGCCGGAGTCCCGCAGCGCATGCCACCCGGTAGGCCTCGTCGAGGCGAGCCGCCTGGGCGTCGATCGACGGGTGCCCCGGCTCGTCGGCACACGCCAGATGCGACCAGACCGCGCCGACGGCGACGTGCCCCGCATGCGAGGCCTCGGCGGCCTCGGCGACCAGTCTCGGCCAGTCCTCCCGAGACGCGCCGTTGCGGCTCAGCCCGGTGTCGATCTTCAGATGGACGGCGGCCGGGGTCCCCGTCCGGCGTGCGGCGGCGATGACGGCGCGGAGCGTGGCCGGGGTGGCCGCCGACAGGGTGACCCGCTGCCGGACCGCCTCGGTGAAGTCCTCCTCCGGCTCGTGCAGCCAGCACAGGATGTCGGCGGTGACACCGCCCGCACGCAACTGGAGGGCCTCGGCCTGCGAGCGGACCCCCAGCCAGGTCGCGCCGCCTGCCAGCGCGGCGTTCGCGGCGGTCAGCGCGCCGTGTCCGTAGCCGTCGGCCTTGACCACGGCCATCGTCGCGGCGCCGGAGCGCCGAGCCGTCTCGGCCAGCAGGGCGACGTTGTGTCTGATCGCCTCGGCGTCCACGACCAGCTCGGCCCGAGACGGAGGCACCGTGTGATGTGCGTCCATGACCCGGCCATGGTGTCACAACGCGGCAGACGGGTGAGCTGAGTCGGCGCGCACGTCTGGGGCGAGCCGCCGTGGTCCGCAGCCGAGGATGTCCCGGCGCCCGGTCGGCGCCGACCTGCCGGGCGCCGCCTGCACGACGGTCCCGCCCCGGCCGCCCGCCGACGCGAGAGCCTCAGTCCTCGGCGCGTCGGAATCGACGGATCGCGGCGGGGACGGCGGCGAGCAGGGCGGAGGCGCCGATGGGTGCGCCCCGCGCGGCCAGGTCGGCGGCCGAGGCGTGCAGCAGCGCCGCGTTGCCCGCCGCCGCCCACGGGTCGAGCCCCGAGGCCAGCAACGCGCCGATCAGCCCGGAGAGGACGTCCCCGGAACCCGCCGTCGCCGCCCACGAGGCCCGCGCCTGATTGACCAGGACCCGCCCGTCCGGCGCGGCGATGACCGTGGTGTTGCCCTTGAGCAGGACGACCGCGTCGAAGTGCGCCGCAGCCCGGCGGACCGAGGCGACCCGGTCCGCTCCCACCGGGCCGAACAGCCTGGCGAACTCCCCCGCATGCGGGCTCAGGACCAGCGGAACACCGGGATCGCGCAGGTCCCACAGCGTCTCGTCCTGCGAGAGCAGGGTGATGGCGTCGGCATCGACGCAGGCGGGCAGCCCGGACCGCAGGACGTGGCGGAGGACCTCACGACCCGACTCGCCGGTGCCGATGCCCGGCCCGACCGACCAGGCCTGCACCCGCCCGGCGTCGGCGACGGTCCCGGTGGCGACGACCTCCGGCCAGTGGTCCCGGACGACGTCGGCGGCCGGACCCGCGTACCGCACCATGCCCGAGGTCGCGTGCACCGCCGCCCCGGTGACGAGGATGGCGGCACCCGGATAGACGGCGGAGCCCGCCGCGACGCCCACCACGCCCTGGCTGTACTTGTCGTCCTGCGGGCCGGGCACCGGCCAGTTGCGACGCAGGTCGGCGGGGTCGAGCAGGGACAGCTCCGGCGTACCCAGCTCCTCGGTCAGGCCGATGTCCAGGACGTCGACCCGTCCGGAGTGGATCGCACCCGCGCCGAGGACGTGGCAGGGCTTGAGCCCGCCGAAGGTCACCGTGCGCGTCGCCGAGACGGCAGGTCCGGTGACCTCGCCGGTGGCCGGGTCGACGCCGCTGGGCAGGTCCACCGCGAGCACCGGGGCGGTGACGAGTTCGACGAGCGCGGCGGCGGCGGGCCGTAGCGGGCCGCGAGCCGACAGGCCGACGATCCCGTCGACGACCAGGTCCGCCCGCGCCGTCACCTCGGCGGCGGCCTCGGCCGAGTCCGAGCCCGCCGAGTGCGACTCGGCCGAGGCCACGCCGCCGGACCGCGACCCCGTCACCGCCAGCACCCGTCCGCCCGCCGCGCGCAGGGCGGCCAGCCCGGCAGGGTGCGCCCGGTCGGGGGCGAGCAGCACGGCGTCCACTCGCACTCCGCGGCGCCGCAGGAAGGCCCCGGCCCAGAGCGCGTCGCCGCCGTTGCTGCCCGCGCCGACCAGCAGCACCACCCGTGCGCCCGAGACCCGGCCCACATGCTCCCGGAGCAGGTCCGAGGCGGCGACGGCCACGCCGAAGGCCGCTCGATACATGAGCGTCGACTCGGGAACCTGCTCGATCAGTCGTTCCTCGGCCGCCCGCACCTGGTCGGCGGTCCACACTCCGCGCATCCGGCTTCCTTCCTCAAAGACCGCGACTGTTCAGCACACCCGACGATCATCCTGACGACCGAAGCCCGGTGACGCACCTTTCGACCGGAGATCCCCGGCGTGCGCGGCAGCAGCCGGTCGCACTCAGGCCCGCGCGGGCCCGGTCGCCGCAGGCCCCGGCTCGGCGGCCTCCGCGATCACGATGGCGGCGGCGAGGTCCGCATCGTGCGTCAGCGAGACATGCCAGCGGAGCACGCCGAGGCGGGCGGCGTGTTCCGCCAGGACGCCGGTGATCCGCAGCGTCGGCCTGCCGTCGGCCGCCGTGACCACCTCGCAGTCACGGAATCCACAGCCTGCCGGGGCGCCGAGTGCCTTGGCCGCCGCCTCCTTGGCCGCGAAGCGCGCCGCCAACGACCGCGCCGACCGGTCGCCGCCCGATCCGGTGATTCGCTCCTCGGGGCAGAACACCCGGTCGAGCAGGTCCGGGGTACGGGCGATGACGGCCTCGAACCGGACCACGCCCACCAGGTCGGTGCCGATCCCCACGATCATGACGGTCAGCCTGCCAGGCCGGGCTGGAAGTCCGTTCGAGGCGACCTCGCTTGCGCGTCGCGGAGGAACCGGGCTCGTCGGGGCGGAGGCTCCGCGCGGCGACGGGCCGAGGCTCCGCGCGGCGACACGTCGGGGCGACCACCGCCCACGAGGACGACACTGGCGGCACGCCTGCCCGCCGCGCATCAGCCCGCCGAGGACGGCCTGCGCAGGCCGGCGGTGCTCCCGCCTCCCCTCGCACGTCCTCAGGCGACGAGAGGCGGAAACGGGCTCACTCGACCGTGACGGACTTCGCCAGGTTGCGCGGCTTGTCGACGTCGTAACCCCTGGCCTTGGCGATCTCGGCGGCGAAGATCTGCAGGGGGACGGTGGACACCAGCGGCTGGAGAAGCGTCGACACCGCAGGCACCTCGATGAGGTGATCGGCGAACGGCCGGACCGTCTCGTCACCCTCTTGGGCGATGACGATCGTCTGCGCGCCGCGCGCCTGGATCTCCCGGATGTTGGAGAGCAGCTTCGAGTGCAGCGTCGCCCGGCCCTTCGAGGACGGCATGACGACCACCACGGGCAGCCCTTCCTCGATCAACGCGATCGGGCCGTGCTTCAGCTCACCCGCCGCGAAGCCCTCGGCGTGCATGTAGGCGAGTTCCTTGAGCTTCAGCGCGCCCTCCAGCGCCACCGGGTAGCCGACGTGCCTGCCGAGGAAGAGCACCGCCTTGGAGTCGGCGAGGCCCCTCGCCAGCTCCCGCACGTGACCCGTCGTGCCGAGCACCCGGCTGACCGCCTCCGGCATGGCCTCCAGCTCGTGGAACTCCCTGGCCACCTCGTCCGGGTACTTGGTACCGCGTGCGCCTGCCAGTGCCAGGCCGACCAGGTAGTTCGCCGCGATCTGGGCGAGGAAGGCCTTGGTCGAGGCGACCCCGATCTCGGGGCCTGCATGGGTGTAGAGCACCGCGTCGGACTCGCGGGGGATCTGCGCCCCGTTGGTGTTGCAGACCGCCAGCACTCTGGCCTTCTGCTCCCTGGCATGCCGGACGGCTTCCAGCGTGTCGGCCGTCTCACCGGACTGGGAGACCGCCACCACCAGCGTGTCTCGGTCCAGCACGGGGTCGCGATAACGGAACTCGCTCGCCAGCTCGACCTCCACCGGAAGCCTGCACCAGTGCTCGATCGCGTACTTGGCGACCAGACCGGAGTGGTAGGCCGATCCGCAGGCCACCACGAAGACCTTGTCGATCTCGCGGAGGTCCTGATCGGCGAGCCGCTGCTCGTCCAGGACGATCCGGCCGTCGGCGAAGTGGCCGCGCAGGGTGTTGGCGAGCGCCTCCGGCTGCTCCTCGATCTCCTTGAGCATGAAGTACTCATGGCCGCCCTTCTCGGCGGCGGCGAGGTCCCAGTCGACGCGGAAGGTCTTGGGCGTGATCTCCGTGCCGTGGAAGTCGGTGACCTGGTAGCCGTCCCGGGTGATGACGACGGCCTGGTCCTGCCCGAGCTCCACCGCGTTCCTGGTGTGCTCGATGAAGGCGGCCACGTCGGAGGCCACGAAGGTCTCGCCGTCGCCGACCCCCACGACCAGCGGGGACGACCGGCGAGCCGCGACGATCATGTCCGGCTCGTCCAGGTGGGTGATGACGAGGGTGAACGCACCCTCCAGCCTGCGGCACACCGCGCGCACCGCCGAGGGAAGGTCTCCCTCGGAGTCGCCGCCGTCGATGCCGAGGTAGGCGCGGGCGATCAGATGCGCGGTGGTCTCGGTGTCGGTGTCGCTGGCCATCTCCACGCCCGCCGCCTCGAGCTCGGCGCGAAGCTGGGCGAAGTTCTCGATGATGCCGTTGTGCACGACGGCGACCCGGCCCGCAGCATCGGTGTGCGGGTGGGCATTGCGGTCCGTGGGCGCACCGTGGGTCGCCCACCTCGTGTGCCCGATACCGGTGGTCCCGTCGAACCTCTTCCGCCCCACCTCGTCGAGGCGTGTCTCCAGATTGCGGAGCGGACCGGCCTTGCGCTCCACCGCCAGCCCGCCGTCGACCACGGCGATGCCCGCAGAGTCATAGCCCCGGTACTCCAGCCTCCGCAGACCAGCCAATACCACGTCACGTGCCTGCTGATGGCCCACATATCCGACGATTCCGCACACAGCCACAGCGTAAGCCGGCAGCGGCGCACTCTCCTCGCCTACGACACTCCCGCATCGTCGCAGGTAGCACGCTCACTCGGGCGAGTTTTGGTATAGACCAGTGTGGATCTTGTCCGCTGCCCGACCGAGCCGTCGGAAGCCGGGTCAGCGCGGCCCTCGACCGCCTGATCGACTACCGTCGTCGTTCATGGCCGCCCCCGCCAAGAAGCTGCTCGCCGAGCTGAGCAGGCCCGGACCGCATCAGGTGCTCTACGGCGATCTTGCCCTGGTCGGTCTGCCCGGCCTCGTCGTCACGCCACGCCGAGGCCTTGACCTGCCCGCCGTCGCCTTCGGGCACGGCTGGATGCAGCCGCTGCCGAGGTACCGAGCCATGCTCCGACATCTGGCGTCCTGGGGCATCGTGGTCGCCGCCCCGGCCACCCAGCGCGGTCCGCTGCCCTCGCACCGGCTCTTCGCCGCCGACCTGTGCACCGCACTGGACGTGTGCACCGGGGTACGGCTGGGCGACGGTCGGATCAGCATCGACGCCGACCGGCTCGGCGTCGTCGGTCACTCCTTCGGCGGCGGGGCGGCCGTCATCGCCGCCGCAGAAGACTCGCGCATCCGCACGGTGGTGACCATCTCACCGACCGAGTCCCGGCCGTCGGCGATCAGCACGGGCGCCGGCGTCCGCGTGCCCGCGCTGCACCTGGCGGGCGCTGAGGACCGGGTCGCCCCGCCGGAGGCCACCGCTGAGCCGCTCGCCCACGGCTGGGCCGGGCCCGTCCAACTCCGCACGCTGACCAAGGCGGATCACCTCGGCGTCACCGAGGGGCGGCACTGGAGCGAGCTGCTGATGGACGGCCGCGCCTCCCGAGGCCCCCGACGGCTGGCCACCGCGCTGACCACCGCGTTCCTGCTCCGGGTACTCACCGGCAACCGCGACATGGACCCGCTCTTGGAGAACGACGTGCCCGGGGCGCAGCTGGAGTTCAGCAGGCGCAGCCTGCCGGGCGCGAAGCTCGCCGAAGCGAGCTGATCCGCCGCATCGCGCGCCGTCCCGGCCGGTGCCGACGGCACTGCGGCACGCCCCACGGTCGGCGAGGCGGGTCCCGGTCGCACGCTGTGACAGCGTGTATCGCGACGGGCCAGCCTCCTCCGAGGTCGGACGAAAGCGGAGCAGGGCCCCGGCAGGTCGCCGAATCGTCCGCACCCTCGGGTTGCTCATCCATCCGCCCGTTTCGGGCGCCGAGCGCAGCAGCGGCGCAGGGACGGCTCGGCTCGCACGGTCTGTGGATGCGCTCGGGCCCAGCCGCCGTCTCCGATGCATCCGGGCAGCCGCACAGCCGTACGGCAGGCCGCCGCAGGAAGCTCCGAACCGACCGGCGCCGCCGGCGCACCACAGTGGAGCTCCGGACGGCCGACACTGCCGTCCGGAGCTCCAAGACCCGCGCCGCAGCCGACGGTCGTCCGAACCGACGACCACGTTCCAATCCTCGGCGTGCCGGTCCGCCTCACCCAGTCCCGTGTCCGCCCGGACCCGACACCGTGTCCTCGATCCGCCGCCGGACCTCGCTCACACCACGCGATCGATAGCCTTGGCCGATCACGTCTCGCACATCGACGACGCCGAGTTCGGGGGCAGGACATGTCGCTACCACCACAGCACCCGCCGGGGCCGCCTGTGCAGGGGCCGGGAGGCCCCTACGCGGGCGGACCGCCGGGGTTCGCGGGCGGATCGCCGCAGAACGGTCCCCACGGCGGTGTCGCGGGGCCTCCCGGCGGCCCCGGAGGTCCCCGGTTCGGCGGTCCCCGACCGGGCGGCTTCGGGCCGCCGGGAGCGTTCGGGCCGCCGGGCGGCGGGATGCCGCGCCCGGCAGGCAGACCCGCGCCGTCGGGGCCACCGTCGATCGGCATGCTCGTCCTCGGCATCCTGCTCGTCTGTCTGGCGGCGATGCCGTTGGCGATACTCGGCATTCCCGCGATGCTGGAGTGGAATTCCTCGGGCTTCGGACTCTTCGCGCCTGCTCCGCTGAGCGGGATCGCCTGTCTGATCGTGATTCTCGGCGCGGCGCTCATCCACTACGGCCGCCGGATCAGCCAGGTGTTGATCATCGTTCTCGGCGGCGGCTTCTCCGGATTCGTCGCCTTCGTCGGTCTGGTCGGCGATCCCACGTCCATGCCGATCTGGCTGTCCGCAAGCGCGGCAGCGGGTGCCGTCGCGCTGATCGTTCTGCCCCTGGTGCCGCCGCTCTCCCGTGCGGCGCGCAAGACGGCAGGCAGGCCGCCGATGTCCGACCCGACCACCGGGCCGGTCGGATATCCGGGCGGGCCCGGCACCGGACCGGGGCCGATGCCCACCGGACCGCCGCAATCGATGCAGGGTCGATGAACCCGGCTGGTGAGATCAGATGACGAGACGGCAGCAAGGTCCATGACGACCGGCGGGCGGGGCGGGCGCTTCGCACCGCACCGCCGACGTCGCTCCGCGCGGCCGACCGAGACGGCACCCGGCGGCAGACAACTGCCGACCCGCCACCAGCCGGTGGGGGAGGACTCTTCCACGCCCGCGGGCGACAGCCTGAGGCACTCACGTCGACGAGCACAATTCGGGAGCAGGACATGTCACAGCCAGGACCACCCGTCGGGCCGTATCCGCCAGGCGACCACCGGCAGCAAGGACCAGGCTTCGGCGGACCGCCGAGCGGCCCGATGCCGCAGGCTCACACCCCCGGGCCGCCCCCGCAGTTCGGTCCACCTGCCTATGGGATGCCGGGCCCCGGCATGAACGGACCGGCAGGCGGGTTCCCACCCGGACCCCGCCCCCCGCGCCGAGGACCACGTCCGCCCTCGATCGGATCACTGATTCTCGGCATGGTGCTCGTCGTGATCGCTGTGACGCCTGCCCTCATCTTCACCAATTTCCTGATCTTCTTCCCAGTCAACTGGTTCATGAACTCGTACACCATGATGGCGGCGGCCTCGGTCATCCTCCCCCTCCTCGGTGTCGCGTTCATCAGTCTGATCCGGCGCGTCGCTCAGATACTCATCGTCCTCGGCGGCATCGGGATCGGGGTCTTGGTCGGCGTCGTCTTCGGCGGGACCAGCGAGCCGCCGGACACCGGTGACTGGGTGATGGCCGTCTGTCTGGGCCTGGGGGCGCTCGCCCTGTTCGTGTTGCCCTTCGTCCCGCCGCTGAGCTGGGCCGCCACCTACAAGTCGGCACCGTCGCACCTGGGATCGAATGGACCGGCGGGCCCCGGTGGACCGGCAGGCCCCGTCAGCCCCGGTGGACCGGGATGGCAGGGCGGCCCGGGACCGGGGCAGCCGCGGCCGGGCCCCGGTCATCTCGGCGGTCCCGGTCCTGGCATGCCGATGGCACCCCCACCGGGCCCGCAGGCCGGGCCGCCGCCGAGATTTTGAGCCGAGGAGAAGACAGACCGGTCTCTCGAGCCCGGCCCCGTGTCCCCTGGGCGGGTCTCGTCCTTCGGCCGGGCTGACGGCAGCGATCGGAACGGTCAGGCTTCGGCGGCTCGGTCGGCAGGACTCCCCGACCATGCGAAGAGGGGTGTGATCCGCGCACACCCCTCTTCGTCGAGCACGATCCGACACCGTCATCGAACGCCGAGAAAACCGACGAGCCTCCGGATCGGCCTGTTACTGGAGCCAGTTACCCGTCGAGTAATCGTCGTCATCGTCCTCTGCACGACGCCGCGCGGACGCACGGAACGACTCGGGCGCGGGACGGGCGACCGGCGGCGGCTGATGCGGCGGCTCAGCCCTCAACGGCGTGGGCTCGGAAAGAGGACCGGACTGCACGCCTTGATATCCGGCGCCTGCCGCCTCGGCCTCGATGACCCGTTCCATCTCGTCGATCTCCGCAGAGGCGTCGCGCATCTCGTCGGCGTCGTAGTCGACATTGAGGGTCTGTTCCGTGTGTTGCCTGCCGAACGGATCGGCCTGTCGCTTCTCCTTCTCCTTCGCCCACCGTTGCAAAGCACTGATCCGCTTGCCCCAGCGGTCGGTGGTCTTCTTGGTCGCCTCCGCAGCGTCCTTGTTCATCTGTGCGGATTTGTCGCGGTAGTACTCCCGGTTCTCCCGTAAGGAGCGCAGCCGGGAGTCGAACTCAGCGCGAAGTCGGGCAGCCCGTCCTTCCACCGATCCCCTCTCCCTCATTGCCAGTCCTGGCCCTCTGGTCAGTCATCGTCGCCGAGCAGTGCGCGAATCCGGTTGGTGGTCTTCGCGGCCTCGCCCGCGTCGAACAGCTCGCCCTGAACCCGCCACTGACTCGCGCCGCGTTCCTGGTTCTCGCCGCCGCCCTGGCCGCCGCCACCGCCGCCCATGCCGCCGCCCGCCATTCCGCCCATCATGCCGCCACCCGCTGCGCCTTGGCCGCCGCCCGACCCTGCCGCGGCTGCCTGGCCCGGCTGACCGGGCTGGCCGCTGTCTGGCAGCACACCGAAGCCCGCCTGGCCCGCAGGCGGCGCCTGCGGGGTGCTGGTGGAGGGTGCCATGCCGGGGACGTCGCTCGGCGGCCCCCACTGCGCGGCAGCGCCACCGCCCGGCGCGAAGCCCTGCGGCGCCCCCGACGGGCCGGGCATCCCCGGTCCCGAGGAGTGTGCGGCCGCCGCCGAGATGCCGGGCGGGCCGCCGTCCTGACCGCCACCGGGGCTCGGGCCGAAGCCCTCTGGCGGGGTGAAGCCGGGCGGGGTGAAGCCCTGCGGAGGTCCGAATCCGCCCGCGCCCGCAGGCATCGTCTGCGGCGGGCCGAAAGCGCCCTGACCGGCACCCGGCGCCTGCGGCACGTCATTGCCGAACCCGCCGGTTCCGCCGGGGCCGAACTGGGCCTGCTGATTCCCCCCACCGAAGCCCTGGGCGCCGATCGGCTGCGACTGCTCGCCGGTCGGACTCTGCCACGTTCCCTCGAAGCGAGGGCCCTCGCCACCGCCGGGGCGGAAGTCCGGGTTCACCGCGTGGGGCATGGTCTGGAAGCCCGACGGCTGATCCCGCAGGCCGTTGCCGACCCGGTCGGCCAGTGGATCGCCGCTGCCGAACTCGGTGAGGTAGCTGGTGGAGTTGCCCTCGGCGTCCTCCACCGTGATCAGGTGGCCTGGCTGACCTGCCGGAGCAGGCTGCACGCTGATGGTCGAGTCGCCGTCCTGGATGACTGCCCGGCCGTCCGCGTCCGGCTGAATCGGCTGCGGCCCGTCCTCGCCGGGCCGTTCCCAGCCTGCGAGACCATCCGGCCCGCCGGGGACCTGCACCGGAGCCGTCGGACCGCCCGGCATCGTGCTCGGCGCTCCGGGTCCGAACGACGCCTCGTCGGGCATCGTCTGGTACTGCCCGGGGACCGTGCCGGGACCGCCGGGGCCGAAGTCGATCTCGTAGCTCTGCTTCTCGCCGTCCGGGCCGACGATCTCCAGCTCCACCTGACCGTCGTCACCGGGCGGGTTGACGGTGATCTCGTCCTCGCCGTTCTCGATGGTGACCGGGCCGCCGGGCACGTCCGGCTGCACTCGGAAGGGGTCTTCCGGGGTGCCGGTACCGGGCCCGTCCGGGCTCTCAAGGCCGGGCGGGAGGTCGCCGATCTCCGGCATCGGACCGGGGTCCGGGATCTCCGGGGTCTCCGGCGGCGTGGGCAGGCCGCCGGGCGGCAGATCGGGCATCGGGGGCGCACCGCCGCCGCCCGCACCGGAACCGCCGCCGGAACCGCCACCGCCCGCACCAGAGTCGGGCATGCCGCCGCCGGAACCGTTGCCGCCACTACCGTCGCCGCCACTACCGTCGCCGCCGCCTTGGCTGACCGCGTCGAAGATCTCAGGTCCGATGTCGGCCAAGGCGTCATTCAATTGGCCCCAAGCCTCGACAAGCAGCCCGTCCGTGGCGATGCATGCATCGTCGAACTGGGCCTTGTGGCCTTCCATTCGGGGGATCAGCCAGGCATTGAGCCAGCGATTCGCCTCATAGGCAGCCTCGTCCCTCACCGAGTCTGGGACGTTGTTCCCACAGCCTCCGGTGTCGTACTCGACGCCGAGCTGACTGGCAATCGAGGCCAGCTCCTCATCATTGGCCTCCTTGCGGGCGACCTTGATCAAGAGCGCAACCTGATTCGGCGAATACGAGCCACCAAGTTCCGTCGCATCCGGCTCGAAGACCCACATATAATCTGCTTTATAGTAACAGGCCTCTTCCGCCGCCAACGCGGATGACTCGAGAGTGGTGGCCAACTCCTTGAACTTCGCCATGAAAGTGTCGGAATTAGTCAGAAAGTTGTGGATCTGATTCTGCGCCTGGGCGGCTGCCCCCCCGGACCAGACCTGGGCAAGCGCGCTGCCGTGGCCGCGCAGATTCTCGCGAATCGTGTCCAGTGCATCATAGGCACTGTTCAGCCGGTCGACCTCGGCCTGGAGCCTGCCGAAGGCCACCTCGCGCTGTTCGTCATAGCTGCGGCAGATCGCATCGTAGTCGAGCGACGCCCCCGCCCAGTCGTTGTACTGCGGAATGAAGTTGTGGAAGAACTCCAGTCCGACCGCACCTGCGTTGAACATCGGCTCGGAAGTAGCGTCGCCCGACGGGTTGCCGCTGTCGTGCGCATTCGCCGCGCTATCGAGGTGGCCCCGATTCCCCGCCCGTCGTTCGAGGGATTCCTCGATTCCGCGAGCTTCCTCGATGGAATCCATGAGGTCCAGCTCTGCGATGCCCTCGTGCGAGTTATCGTAGTAATCGCCCAGCTTACGGTCTGGTTCAGTCTTGCTGTCCGCCTCACGACCGTGCCGATAGGTCTCGACCGCGTCGGCAGCATCATAGCGGTCGACGTAATCCTGAACATGATCAGGAAGATCGCCGTCGGAGCTCCCCCGGTAGGTACCGGCCCATTCCCCGATGATCTGCGTCTTCAAGTGGTCCGGTATACCCGGATCGTCTAGAATCCGCTGCACTTCCGCATCGGAAATGGACTCGTCGACTTCACTCCTACGATTGTCTGCCATGCTCGTCTCACTCCACCCTCATCAGCACGGTCAGCCCAGCTCCTGCATACGCGCGGCCTCATCGTCTTCAAGTGCCGAATAAGTCCGGTAAGACTGCGTGATGTTCTCCGCGAGCGCACGCGCCTGACGAGCGTATTCTTGAACTGCTTTCACCAGATTGTCATCTACACCGGCAGCATAGCTCTCACCATAAGAATGGTAGTTCTCCCCACCGAAGTCACTCGGGCCGAGCACGCTCTGCGCCAGCGCGGTCGCCTGCTCATCGATCGCCTCGGCCTCTCCCTCGATCTGCCCACCGATAGCCGACATCTCATCCAGGGTCGTCTGGTAATTGTCGCTCACGGGCCCCCCGTCCTCATTCATCACGTCGTCAAGTCAACGAGCGCGTCCACGACTCCGACGCGGCCGTCCGATCTCCGGTTCCCAGGATCGCAGGCGGACGGGCGCTGCGGGGGGACACCTTCCAACTACTTGCTAACGCGAAACTGACATCATCCCCGCCCTCATCCCCGCTGAAGAGGGCACGGGTCGAGGGCGGGCGTCAGTGGAGAACGACGTGTCACCCCACCGAGGAGACGACCTCGACGAGCCTGCGGGCCGTAGCCTCGGCGACGTCCTGGCTGGTCGCCTCGACCATGACCCGGACGATCTGCTCGGTGCCCGAGGGGCGGAGGAGCACGCGGCCGTTCTCCCCCAGCTCGGCCGACGCCTCCGCGACGGCTGCGGCCACCTCCGGTGCCTCGGCCACCGAGGCCTTGTTCGCGACGGTGACGTTGATCAGCACCTGCGGCAGCCTGCGCATCACCGAGGCCAGGTGGGACAGCGGCTTGCCGGTGGAGGCCATCCGGGCCATCAGCCGCAGTGCGGTCAACAGGCCGTCGCCGGTGGTGGCGTGCGAGGGCAGCACGACGTGGCCCGACTGCTCGCCGCCCAGCGAGAAGCCGTTCGCCCGCAGCTCCTCCAGCACGTATCGGTCACCCACGGCGGTGGTCCGCAGGGTGATCCCGTTCTCCCGCATGGCCAGATGCAGCCCCAGGTTGCTCATCACCGTGGCGACGAGGGTGTCCTCGACCAGCTCGCCCGTCTCCCGCAGGGCCAGCGCCAGCACGGCGAGGATCTGGTCGCCGTCGATCAGCTCGCCCGTCTCGTCGACGGCCAGGCAGCGGTCGGCGTCGCCGTCGTGGGCGATGCCCACGTCGGCCTGGTGCCTGCGCACCGCCTCGCGCAGGTGGTCCATGTGCGTGGAGCCGCAGTCGTCGTTGATGTTGCGGCCGTCCGGCTCGGCATGCAGGGCGATGACCTCCGCACCCGCCCGGCGGAACACGTCGGGGGCGACGAAGGACGCGGCGCCGTGCGAGCAGTCCACGACGACCCGCAGGCCGTCGAGCCGCTGCGGGGTGGCGACCAGCAGGTGGTCCGCGTAGCGGCTGTCCGCGTCGGCGACCGGCCGCACCCGGCCGATCGAGGCACCCGTCGGACGGCGCACCGCCTTCCCCAGCCGCGCCGTGATCTCGTCCTCGAGCGCGTCGGGGAGCTTGTGGCCGCCTTCGGCGAAGAGCTTGATGCCGTTGTCCGGCATCGGGTTGTGGGACGCGGAGATCATCACGCCGAAGTCGGCACTCAGCTCGCCGACGAGGTAGGCGACCGCAGGCGTGGGCAGGACCCCGACCAGCAGCACATCGGTGCCCGCGGCGCTGAGGCCTGCGGTGACCGCCGCCTCCAGCATCTCCCCGCTCGCTCTGGGATCACGGCCGACCACCGCGACCGGGCGACGGCTCTCCGAATGCTCGGACAGCACCTCGGCAGCCGCCGAGGCCAGGGACAGTGCGAGTTCCGGGGACAGATCCGCGTTGGCGAGTCCACGCACTCCGTCGGTGCCGAAGAGCCGGGCCATGGTCGAAGAAACCTCCTCATCGCGCCGCGCTGAAGGCGCCGCAGGGAACACAGACGACAACGGGAGCAGCCCTCGCCCTTCGGCGATGACTGCTCCCGCTCACTGCCTGCCCAGAAGCAGGACCCGAATCAGCGCTTGCTGTACTGAGGCGCCTTACGGGCCTTCTTCAGGCCGTACTTCTTACGCTCCTTGGCCCGCGAGTCGCGGGTGAGGAAACCGGCCTTCTTGAGAGCCGGACGGTCGTCGGCGTCGACCTCGATCAGCGCCCTGGCGATGGCGAGCCGCAGCGCGCCTGCCTGGCCGGAGGTGCCGCCGCCGTGCAGGTTGCCGAAGACGTCGAAGGCGTCGACCTTCTCCAGCGTCACCAGCGGCTCCTTGATGAGCTGCTGGTGAACCTTGTTCGGGAAGTACTCCTCGAGCGCCTTGCCGTTGAGCTTGAACTCGCCGGAGCCGGGCACCAGGCGAACCCGGACCACGGCCTCCTTGCGACGGCCCACCGTCTGCACCGGGCCGCTGACGAAGGCCACGGGGGCCTCTTCGTCCTCGAAGAGGTGCTCCTCGTCCGACTCGAACGCCTCGTCGACCGGGGCCTCGCCGTCCTCGGCGACCTCGACGTCGTCAGTGCCCTCGTGGGCCTCGCCCTCGAGGGCCTCGCCCTCCGGAGCCTCGACGGCCTCGGCCTCAACGGCCTCCGGCGTCTCGACGGTCTCGCCCTGGGGGGTCTCGACGGCGTCGTTCACCGTGTTCTCTTCCGAACCATGTTCTGGGGCGGTCACTTCTCCACCTTGCCGATCTCGAACGCCTGCGGCGCCTGCGCCGCGTGGGGGTGCTGGGAGCCTGCGTAGACCTTCAGCTTGCTGGCCATCGCCCGGCCGAGCCGGGTCTTCGGGAGCATGCCCTTGATGGTCTTCTCCAGCAGGCGGTCCGGCTGCTTCTCCAGCGCCTCGCCGAACGTCCTCTTCCGCAGACCGCCGGGGTAGCCGCTGTGGCGGTAGACGAACTTGTTGTCCCGCTTGTTGCCGGTGAGGGCCACCTTCTCGGCGTTGACGATCACGACGAAGTCACCGGTATCGACGTGCGGGGCAAAGCTGGGCTTGTGCTTGCCACGCAGCAGAATCGCTGCCTGGGTGGCGAGCCTGCCGAGCACCACGTCCTCGGCGTCGATCACATGCCAGGCGCGCTTCACCTCGCCAGGCTTCGGGCTGTACGTGCGCACGGATCTACCTCGTCGTCGTTCGCATCGGAATGGATGGGCTCCAGGATGTTACTGCGGCCCCCTCAGTTGGATGCCTCCGCACCGAGGAACGCGCCGGATCAGCTCTCACCGCGCACCGCACAACAAAGAGGGAAGATACCCGCTGCTGCTTCGTCGGGTCAAAACGACCCCTCGAAAAGGGGTCGGAACGGCTCTGCCACGACCACGGCCACGCGTTGGGCGAGCCGCGCGGGGCAGGAAGCCCCGACCGTTCCGATCAGCCCGCCGCCGCACCTCGGCGGCGACGCGCCGACGGCCCCGAGGACCCCCTCATCGGGGACCCGTCAGGGCCGTCGGCGCAGTTCACACCGGGGTGACTCAGGAGAAGCGCGCCGCGTTCGCAGCCTCACCGGCCTGGTAGTTCTCGGCGGCCGCGGCGAGCGCGCTACCGATGGCCGCGATGGCCTCACGAAGCTGCTGAGCGCTCGTGTCCCAGCGGGCCTGGACGTCCTGCCAGTTCGCCTGCGCCTGGCCTTCCCAGCTGGAGACGATCGGCGCGAGGCGGGTCTTCAGGTTGTTCTGGATCTCCTCGGTCTGGTTCCCCGCGTTGGTCACCTCTTCCGAGGCGTTGACGATGGTGGAGAAACTAACCTTGATTGCGCCGCCCATGGTCGTGGGCTCCTTTCAGTGCCGAACTTCGAGATCTGCCGAGTGCAGCCATGCGGAGACCGCATGGGATGTCGCGGAGGGTGACGCGGGCGAACCCGACTGTCACAGGCCTTCGAGGCGGCCGCCGAGGCTGCTGATGTTGCTGGACTCTTCCTCTTCCATCCGGGCGTACTCCTCGGCCGAACCCGCCAGGTTCATGCCGATCTCCTCAAGCACCATGTTGATGCTCTTGCCCGCCTGGTCGGCGGCCTCCATCAGCCGCTCGAACTGCTGGGCGGCAGCACCCTGCCAGAGACCGGCGACGCCGCCCGCCGTGGACTGGAGGCTGGCCAGAACGGCAGTGATCTCCTCGTTCGCGGTGGCCACGTCGCTGGCCGCGGTGACCATCTCGTCGGTGGTAGTGCCGAAAGCGTCAGCCATCTGAGGGCTCCCCATTCATGCTCAAGTCGATGTGTTCCGTGGTGCGACGCAAAGACTGCCAGGTTCGGTTCCGCTTTGTCCGACACTTCGGCGAAGTCGTTGCGCCAGTGAACGCCAATCGTTGCGGCAGTAAACGATCAGCGGGGAAAACGCTGGTCAGCCGAGTATTCGCTGTTGCGAAAAATCGTCGTCATCGTCCTCGCCGTAGGTCTCAAGCCCGGCGGGAGAATGTGCTTTCCGAAACGGCGTCGGTGTTGCGCGGCTCACTTCCTCGGCTTTCTGTGCTTCTGCCAACAATTCTTCGCCGGAGGGAAGTGCCGGAACGGACAGTCCGGCGTCCTGGCGAAACGCCGCCGCAGATGCCCGCAGTTCGTCGGACGTGACGTCGTCTCGGGTCGGCTTCGCCGAGCGTCGGTCCACCTTCTCGGCGAGTTCACGACTGTCGGCGCGGAAGCGGTCACCTTGTTCCCTGGCCCGTACCGCCGCCTGCCTGCCCCGGCTCACCGCACCGGACACCACGCCGCGCAGTCTTGCCACTGCCTCCTGGGCTCCGCTCATCGCTTCAGTCAGCTCCTCGTTCTCCCGCCGCAGACAGTTCACGCCGCACGTGCGACCCGTCCCACGATCTGCGCTCCGGCGATCCGCTGCGGCCTGTCGTCCCGGCCCGTCGAGCACGGCCCGCAGTCTCGTGCCCTGCTTCGTCCGGCCGCCTCACCTGGTGACCGCCAGGCTCGCGACCACCTGTTCACAGGCCTGCGCAACTGCTGTCGCGCCCGCCTCGGTGTGCTGGCAGCCCACGTTCACCTGCACCTCGCCGTCGAAGTACACGTACCAGTCGACCTCGGCCGTGGACAACTGCTGTCGATAGTGGATGACCTCGCGGCCCGCGAACTCCGCGGTCTCGTCCAGACCGGACACCTCGGCGCTGGCCGCATCGTAGTTGCGACGCACCTCGCCCACTGCCCGTTCCCGATCGGCGTCGCTGTCGTAGTCCAACAGCCACTCCTCCACCACGATGAGATCGGTGTCCGGTGTTGAGTCGACGGGGCGGATCTGCACCGAACGGCGCTGCGCGTCCCCGCCGCTCTGTTCCCAGCCCGCCGGGGCGAGGAAGCGGTAGTCGTACTGGGCGATCTCCACGCCCTCCCCGACCGCGTCCCCGTCGACTGTGTCGCCGCCGACCTCACCGCCCGTGAGCGCAGTGCCGGGATCGCCCTTCCGGTCTCCGCTGAGGAACGCGAGCACGGCGACGATCCCGGCCAGCAGAACGACTCCCAGTGTGACCGGCAGTGCCCAACGGCGCAGGGACGTCGCGTCGCCCGGCCCGGCCGAGGCCGCAGGCCGGTTCCGATGATCGGCGGGCGGCGTAGGGCCTACGGACCCCGGTGTCGGCGACAGCCCAGGCGTCGGTAGTGGCTGTGGCACGCCCGGCACGCCCGACACGGACGGCGCCGGTAGTCCCGGCGGCGTCGGAGGGCCGGTCCTGACCACAGGCCCGCCGATGCGCGGTGGGGGGCCCTGCCTTGGTGCGGGCAGCCCGCTGGTGCGTTCCGGGTCGAGTGCGGCGGCCCGCAGCGCGCCCCGCGCCACCACGGTCTCCGGCTGGTCCAGCGTGGTGGGGACGATGCCGATCCGCTCGTGTACCAGCCGCGCGACCAGGGGAATCCGGCTGGAGCCGCCGACGAGGAAGACCCCTGCGAGGTCGCGTGTCCGGAGCCCGGCGTCCTGCGTCGTCGCGGTCACCAGATCGACCGCCCTGGTCACCGCGGGCTGGATCAGTCGTTCCAGGTCGACCCTGGTCACGTGCGCATCCGGGAAGGGGTGCGGCATCGGCACGTCGGTGAAGGTGTGCCGGGATAACGTCTCCTTCGCCCCGCGCACGTCTTGATGCAGCACCCGGCGACGGCGGCGGTCGGCGAGTTCGCGGCCCGCCACGAGCAGCTGCCAGGCGGCCGGGTCGTGCGAGCCGACCTCGATGCCGAGGTGCTCCAGCAGCGCCTGATCGATGTCGGCGCCGCCGTAGTCGGGAATCCCCTTGTTCGCCAGCACCTCGAAGCCCGCGCCCCGGCTGCGCACCACGCTGGCGTCGACCGTCCCGCCGCCGAGATCCAGCACCGCGAGCGGACCGGCCCCCACCGTCGAACCCGCCCTGGTGCCCGCGTGGAACACGGCGGCGGCGGCGGGTTCCTCGATCAGGATGAACTCCCGACCGAGACCGTGCGCGGCCTGTCGCAGGACCCTGGTGCGCATCGCGCCCCAGTCGGCGGGATGGGTCAACACCAACAGGTCGACCGGTGCGCCGTCGGCAAGCCTGCGCGCCTCGGCGACCGCCCTGGTCAACACCTCATGAACCACGTCGAGCACCGCGAGGACGGTGCTGCCCAGCAGCAGCTCCCCCTCGTCGATCCGCCGCTTCGGATGCGGCTCGTAGCGAGACGGGTCGATCCCCGCCTGCCGTTCGGCCTCGCGTCCGACGAACAGCGTCCCGTCCACGGCGGCGAACACCGCGGACGGGACGAGCGGCTGCCCGTCGACCACCACCACCTGCGGTTCCCGGCCGTCGACCGAGAGGACCACGCAGGTACTGGAGGTGCCGAAGTCGACCGCGACGTGCAGGCTCACAAACGTCTCCGCTCGGTCGTCCCCGGGCACCTGGCGAATTCCAGGGCCGACTCTAGTACTCCGGCTCCACCCAACCGATCTGGATGAGCTGCTGGCCGGTCCGTCTGCTGACGATGGTGCCTCGGCCGGGCGGCAGCGCCGTCGGCTTGACGTTGCCGAGGATGTTGGACTCCTCCTTCGGCCCGCTCATGATGATGCCGGGGCTCGTGACCTCCTTCATCTTGCCGATGATCGGCTCGAAGCCCGCCCTGGTGCCGCCCGCGATGTTGCGGGCCAGGATCAGGTGGAGGCCGACGTCCTTGGCCTGCGCCACATACGGCGCGAGCGGGGCCAGCGGGTTGGCCCCCTGCGGAGAGACCAGCTCGTAGTCGTCGACGATGATGAACAGCTCCGGGCCCTTCCACCAGGACCGGTTCCGCAACTCCTCCTGGGTCACGTTCGGACCGGGCAGCCGCTTGTCCAGCGACTTCTTGATGTCCGCGACATAGCCCTTCACCTGCTGCGCCGAGGCGGCGTACTCGAGCAGGTGATCCGTCTGGAGGTAGCCGAGCAGCGTCCGCCGGTAGTCCACCAGCAGGATCAGCGCCTCCTTGGAGGTGTAGTTGTTGACGATGCCGCTGATGATCGTCCGCAGCAGGTTCGTCTTGCCCGCCTCGCGTTCGGCGAAGGCCACGAAGTGCGGGTCGGACTCGAAATCGAGGAAGACGGGCGCCAACTCGTTCTCGTCGACGCCGATCGGCACCAGCTTCTTTCCGGCGGGCTGCTGGAACGCCGGGATCTCCTCGTACCGCAGGAGCTGCGGCAGCAGTCGGACCTTCGGGGCGTGCGGGCCCTTCCAGGCCGCCGTGATCTTGGCGACCGCGTCGCCGACGCCGTTGCCGATGTCGCCCGCGTCGCTGACGGCGTCGACCCTCGGCAGTCCGGTCAGGAAGTGCAGCTTGTCCGGCGAGAGGCCTCGGCCGGGGATGCCCTGGGGAACGTTGACCGCGGCGCGCCGGTCCACCTCGGACTCGGTGGTGTCACCGAGCCGCAGCTCCAGCCTGGTGAGCAGCAGGTCCTTCAACGCGGGGCGCACCTCGGCCCAGCGGTTCGCGGCGACGATGATGTGCACGCCGTAGGACAGGCCCTGCGCCGCCAGCGTCTGGACCTGCTTCTCCAGGGCGTCGAACTCGGTCTTGAAGTTCAGCCAGCCGTCGATGATGAAGAAGACGTCGCCGAACGGGTCGTCGGCGGCCTCACCCTGGCGCTTCCTGGCCCGATAGTCCGCCATCGAGTCGACGTTGAGCTGAGCGAACCTCGCCTCTCGGGCGGCGATGATCCCACTGACCTCGGCGAAGGTCCGGCGCACCGTGTCCGGGTCGCGCCTGCTCGCCACGCCGCCGACGTGCGGCAGCCCCGCGAGGCTGCCGAGCGTGCCGCCACCGAAGTCCAGGCAGTAGAACTGAACCTCCTGCGGCGTGTGGGTCAACGCCATCGACATGATCAGCGTCCGCAGCAGCATCGACTTGCCCGCCTGCGGGCCGCCGACCACCGCCGCGTGGCCCTTACCCCCGGAGAGGTCCGCCCAGAGCAGGTCACGCCGCTGGTCGAAGGGCTTGTCGACGAGGCCGAGCGGGACGGTGAGCCTGCCGTTGCCGTAGAACCCGACCGGGCTGAGCCCCCGGTCCTCAGTCTGCGACAGCGGCGGAAGGAGCTGGTCGAGCGACGGCGGCTCGGTCAGCGGCGGCAGCCACACCTCGTGGGCGGGCGGTCCCTGGCCGACGAGCCTGCCGACGAGCACGTCGAGGCTGCTCGGCTCATCCGCCTTCTCCTCCTTCTTCTCCTCCTTGACCTCTTCGACCTGTTGCACCGGTTCCTGGGGAATCTCGATGTAGTCGGGGACGAACAACTTCGGACGACGGTCCGCCGTCACCGGTGCAGAGGACGGGCCGACCTGGATGCCCGCAGGCCGGTACGGGCCTGAGACGTAGGAGGCCTTGAACCGCACCATGCTCGTCGTGTCGAACTTCAGGTAGCCAGAGCCGGGGATCGACGGCAGTTCGTAGGCGTCGGGCACGCCGATCGCGGCCCGCGACTCGGAGGCCGAGAACGTCTTCAGACCGATTCGGTAGGACAGGAAGGTGTCCAGACCACGCAGCTTGCCCTCTTCCAACCGCTGCGATGCCAACAGCATGTGCACCTGGAGCGATCGGCCGACTCGACCGATCTGAAGGAACAGATCGATGAAGTCCGGCTTGGCGACGAGCATCTCGGAGAACTCGTCGATGCAGATGAACAGCGCGGGAAGCGGATCGAGATCGGCGCCGTTCTCCCGTGCCTTCTGATAATCCCAGACGTTCTTGAAATTGCCCTTGTGCAGGACTTCCTGCCTGCGGGCCATCTCGCCCGCGATGGCGTCCTTCATCCGGTCGACCATGGTCAGGTCGCCCGCGAGGTTCGTGATCGTCGCTGCGACGTGCGGCGCCACGTCCAGTCCCGAGAACGTCGCACCACCCTTGAAGTCGACCAGGATCATGTTCAGCGAGGTCGAGGAGTGCGTGGCGAGCAGCCCCAGCACCAGCGTCCGCAGGAACTCGGACTTACCGGAACCGGTCGCGCCGACGCACAGGCCGTGCGGGCCCATGCCGCCTGCGGCGGCCTCCTTGATGTCGAGTTCCACGAGCTGCCCGTGCTCGCCGACGCCGAAGGCGACCTTGTAACGGTCGCGCACCGGCCGGGGGCGCCAGGCCTCCTGGACGTCGAAGGTCATCGGGTCGCCGGGGATGCCCGCCATCTCGAGCACGCCGGGGTTGGACAGCAGGGGCTCGTCCTCCTCCTCCTGCTGCGCGGCGGCGCTGATCCGATACGGGGCCAGCCGCCTGGCCAACGCCTCCGCCTCGGCGAGGCTGATGCCGTCCGGAGCGCCGAACCATTCGACGCCGCCCGCGCCCTTCGCGCCGAGGCGATCGGCCTCGACCACCATGCGCAGGCCTCGGCGGGAGGTCAGGTTGCCCAGCGAGTCGGACAGGTCGAGCAGCGTGACGCCGACCAGGCCCTCCTCCATGAGGATGTGCTCCTCGCGGCTCACATCGCCGTCGTCGATGACGATGACGATGTGCGGCTGATCGGGCTGCACGGGCGCGTTGCGGCTGAACCGCTGCCGATCCCGGATCTGGTCGGCGAGCCAGGCTTCGATCTGGCCGAGGGAGCCCGCCATCATCCGGAGCTGGCCGATGCCGTCGGTGAGCGTGGGGTGCTGCGCGTGCGGCAGCCACTTGACCCACTCCCACTCCTGCTTGGTCTTGCCCGCCGCGACGACGGCGATCAACACGTCCTCGGGGCTGTGGAACGTCGCGAGCTGCGCGAGCAGCGCCCTGGCCAACGGTCGGGTGTGCTCACGCTCGCCGTTGAGCCCGATCGCGGCGAATCCGCGCAGCGAGATCGCGATCGGCATGTCGGGCAGGATCGAGTGTCCCCGTACGAATCGACGCAGGGCCAGCGTGGTCAGCGGCTCCAGCTCGTCGACCGGGCCGGTCTGCGGCGGGACGAGGCGGGTGGACAGCCGTTGCGGGCCGCGACCGGATCGGAGTTGGCAGAAGTCGGGGTCGTTCGTCCGACGCTCCCACAGTCTGCGGCTGCTCGCGGCGATGGACCATAGCGCCTGCGGGTCGGGGTGACTCCATTCGCGGGCCGCCCGCTGTTCGTCGGCGGCCTCCCGCGCGCGATCCCGCATCTGTCCGAGGTACCGCAGGTAGTCCTTGCGGTCCTCGTTCATCTCGGCCTTCTTCTGGGCCTGTCCGTTTCCGCGACCGCCCGCCATCATCCCGATGGTCGAGATGAGGAACATGCCGCCCATCATCATCATCATGGGGCTGCGTCGCACCATGAACATGAAGGCCATCATGCCGATGGAGGCCACGATCATGATCACGGGCAACAACTTCTGAATGATGTTGCCGGGAATGGTCCTCGGCACCTCGGGCGGCGGTTCGAGGTGCACCTCTCCGCCGGGGAGCCTGGGGGCTGCCAGTCGCGGCGACCGCTTGAACCTCAGCGTGCTCACCGAAGACGCACCTCTCGAACTCGATGTGGTGGTTGTCGCTCGACGACATCCGATGGGTCTCGACGAACGATCGGGCAACGTGCTGGACGACGAGCCGCATACATTCTGATCGTTGTCTTCGAACTCCCGGACGCGAGCCTGCCGGTGCCGCCATACTAGGGTCGCTCGGCGACGGGCCGGGACGGTTTCGAACAACCAGACCTTAATGCCCGCCTCTCGGCGGGGAGCGAGCGACGACAGTCTTCCGGCGATCCACTCGGTGGCCGAGGACCGGCCTCGATCATCGCGCCGCCGCGCCGCAGGAGACTTGGACCGACGACAAGACCAGGAGACTCAAGTGGCGACCGGTACGACGGTGTTCAGCCGGGTCACGGTGGTTGCGCCGAAGACACGCATCGATGTCGCACTGCCCGCCGACGTGGCAGTGGCCGACATCCTCCCGATGGTGCTGGAGATGGCCAAAGAGGTCACCCCGGACGGCGGCGCGCGGCACGGCGGCTGGTGCCTGAGCAAGATGGGCGAGGGGCCGCTGACGCCCAATCGCACCCTCGCGTCCCTCGGTGTCGTCGACGGGGAGATCCTCCAGCTCCGGCGTCGCATCGACAATCCGCCGCCGCCCCTCTACGACGACGTCGTCGACGCGATCTCGGACTCCGACCCGAACAGCTTCCGGCCCTGGACCAAGGAGACGGCCCATCGGCTCGGGCACCTGGCAGGCGTGCTCGGCCTGCTCGCCGCCGCCGTGGCGGTCTTCCTCGCCGGGCCCACCAACAACCTCGCCGCCGCCATCACCGGCGGTGTCGCGGCGATCGTCGCCATCAGCCTCGGCACGGTGATCGCCCGCGTCTACCGCGCGGTGACCACCGGTCTGCTGATCGCGGCGGCGGGCGGCCTGCCGATGGCCTTCGTCTCCGGCTTCTACATCGTGCCGGGGGCTCAGCCCCGCCCCGCCTTCCTGCTGGCCTTCACACTGATCCTGGTCGCATCCGCAGCCTGCATCATGCTGCTGGGCACCGGGATCACGGTGTTCGTGGCATCGGCGACGGCCGGTCTCTTCGGCACCATCGCCTTCTTCATCGCCACCTTCGTCGCCCACCCCGGCCCCGGCATCGCCGCAGGTGCCGCCGCAGTCGGCGTCGCGACGATCTCGCTGCTGCCCCGGCTCACGATCCAACTGGCCAAGCTGCCGCTGCCGCAGGTGCCAGGCAACGCGGAGGACCTCAAGGACGACGGCGGGTTCCCGGACTACGCCGTCATCGAACGCCGTTCCGGCCTCGCCCACGAGTACATGACCGGCATGATCATCGGCTGTGGCGCCACGGCGGCCGTCGGCTCGGTGATCGCCGCGGCCTCCGAGACCATCTGGGGGCCGATCTTCGGCGTCGTGGTGGCGATCGTGCTGCTCATGCGGTCGCGGACCTACGCCAACGGCGTCCAGGCCATCGCCCTGCTGATGTGCGGGATCGCGACCTTCGCGGGTCTGATGATCGGCTGGCTGATGATCAGCGCGGGCGACACGCTGACGCTGCTGCTGTGGACGATGAGCAGCCTGTTGGCGTTGGCGGTGGCGGGCTTCGTCTTCGGCGTCGTCTTCCCCGAGCAGAAGTTCTCCCCGGTGCTGCGTCGCTCGGTCGACATCTTCGAGGCGGTGATGATCGCGGCGGTCATCCCGTTGGCGCTGGCGGTGATGGACCTCTACAGCACGTTCCGCCACCTGATCCAGATCGATCTGGGCTTCTAGTCGATGGGGCTCGCGATGACCTCCACCCGCATGACACGACGTGTCCTGGTCGCCCTCTCCGCCGGGCTGCTGGCGCTGGGGCTGCCCTTGGCCGGGGCGCCCGCCCTGGCCCAGCAGGCGGACGTCGAGGACACCGTCACCGACGCCGCGCAGTACCCGCCTGCCGATCCGGCCATGGTGCCGGGCAATCCCAGTTCGGGCAGCGGCGATCACTCGCAGTTCACGCATGAGGTGGAGTGCATCAGCCCGAACGGGAGCCTGCCCACCGATCTCCAGCAGACGCCGTGGGGACAGATGTTCCTGCGGATCGACGAGGCGCAGCGGTATGCCACCGGCGTGGGCCAGCGGGTCGCGGTGATCGACACCGGCGTCAGCGTGCACCCCAGGCTCGCGGGCCGGGTCGAGGGCATCGGCGACTACATCGCGGACGCGAACGGCCTGACCGACTGCGACGGCCACGGCACGATCGTCGCCGGAATCATCGCGGCCGCCGAGGACCCGGTGACCGGTTTCACGGGGGTCGCCCCCGATGCGGAGATCCTCTCGATCCGCAACGTCTCCCATTTCTACGGTCCGGTCGACCGGCTGGAGGAGCAGGCGATCCAGGCCGGGAACCTCGAGACGATGTCTCGGGCGATCGTGCTGGCCGCCGACCGAGGCGCGACCGTGATCAACCTCTCCGAGACGGCCTGCGTCGTCGCGACCTACCCGGACGACTTCTACACGGCGCAGCTGCGGGCGGCGATCAACTATGCGATCGAGCGCGACATCGTGGTCATCGCCGCAGCGGGGAACCACAACCAGGACGATCCGGCCTGCGCCAACTCCAACACCCCGAACTCCCTGCAGAATCACACCTTCCCCGGCGTGTTCCCCGAGGTGCTGACGGTCGGGTCGATCGGTGGGGACGGGGCGCTCTCCGAGTTCTCCGTCCAGGGCGACTGGGTGGACATCGTGGCGCCCGGCGAGGACATCATCTCGCTGGACCCGGCGGCAGGCGCCACGTCGCTGGCGAACCAGGTTGCCAGCCCGCAGGGCGACCTCGGTCCGATCGAGGGCACCAGCTTCTCGGCTCCCTACGTCGCCGGGGTCGCCGCGCTGGTCCGAGAGCGCTACCCCGACCTCAGCGCCGAGCAGGTGGTGAACCGACTCGTCCGTACGGCCCAGCACCCCGGCGGGCTGGAGGGTCGCAGCTTCGGCGTCGGCTACGGCGTCCTCGATCCGGTGGCGGCCCTGACCGAGGTCCTTCCCGAGGAGCACGGCATCGAGCCTGCCGCGCCGGAACAGGCGAGGAACGAGCTGCCACCGATGCCGCCGTTCGACTGGACGCCCACCATCGTCGCGGTCTCCGGTGCGGGCGGCGGCCTCGTCCTGCTGGGGATCACGCTCTTCATCGTCCGCGCCGTCCGCCACACCCGACAGGGCAGCGAGGCCTGAGGAGCCCGAGTGGAAACGGTCGGCCGCCGAAAAGGGCGGCCGACCGTTTCTGTCCGCGAGTGTGTCGACGTCAGCGCAGTCCCGACGTCAGCGGAGGTCGTCGTCGGCACCGATGACCGGCGCGACGGTGGCCTCCGGCTCGCCGAACAGCTCGGTGGCATCGGAGATCACTCGGGACGACTTCTTGCGTTCCTTGTCCTCGTTCTGCTGAGCGCCGCCGCCGCCCATTCCGCCGCCGCCCATCATCCCGCCCATCATTCCGCCGCCCGCGCCGCCGCCCCCGGCAGCGCTCGGGACCACGGACGACGGGGCGCCCCCGGAGACCGCCGCGACGCCGGTCGAGGCGCCGGTGCCCGTCGGAGCCGCAGGCGCGCTCGGCCCGCCGCCCGCGCCGCCGAGGCCGCCCCCGACACCACCGCCTGCTCCGCCGCCGACACCACCGCCACCTGCACCGCCACCTGCACCGCCGCCCGCACCGCCACCGCCACCGCCTGCACCCGCAGGCGCCGTCTCCGGAGCGGGACCGCCGCCGCCGACGGTCGGCATCTCGAAGCTCCAGTCCTCGCCGGGATAGGTGTGCGCCATCTCGATGTCGGCGAAGGCGCTCTCGCCTTCGAAGCCCTCACAGGCACTCACCAGCGCCTGAAGGACCTCACGGACCAGCTCGAACATCTCCAGCACCGGGCCCTGCATCTCCTGCAGGTAGTTCCGCGCGCGCTGCTCGCCCTCCAGCGGGAGCACCATCGCCTCGGATACCGACTCGGCGCCGTGCGCAAGCACCTCCACCATGTCCATCACCAGTTGGCGGATGCCGTCGGCGGTGGCGTCCAGCGCCTCGCCGAGCGCCACCATCGTCTCCGAGAGCGACGTGGTCGCGCGGCCGAACTGGTCGATGTGGCCCCGGAAGGACTCCGCGTCGGCACCGGTCCAGCCCTCGTCCATCCCGCCGAGCGGGCTCGCGACGTCGATGGCGACGTCGTCGACGAGTTCGGCCGTCCTGCGCCACCGTTCGGCCTGCTCGTGCATGTCGTTCCAGCGGCCGACGACCGGACCGAAATACTCCTGAACGGGGTCGGGCACGCCCAGCTCCCGGCTGATCCAGGAGAGGTACTCGAGGTGGCTGCTCGCACCGCCCGCGATCTGCTCGCCGTCCGGCCCGCCGATCCCGCCGATAGCGGGCGGGCCGGTCGGCGCGATCTCGGCAGGCGCGGGGGCGGCGAGCCTGCCCTGGTGGGCGATCGGGCTCGCGCCGAGGGCACCGAGGGAGTCACCTCGTTCGGGAGCGGCGACGCGGTCGGCCGTCGCTCGGCTCCACCGGCCGTCGGCGGCGCTGTCCTGGCTGAACTGGTCGGGTCGCACGGCGACCGACCTCCTTTCGAGAGTGATCAGGCCGGTTCGGTGCGGGTGAACTCACTTGCGGCGTCCTCGTCCTGCGTCTGATGCAGGGTGACCACGTTGCGCAGGCCGACGGCTGCGGCGGCCAGCACCTCGCAGCCGCGTCGAGCCTGCTCGTAGAGGTGGTCGGCCACCCGCGCGTACGCGACGTCGGTGCCGACCTCCGCGCCCAGCTCGCCGAAGCTCTCCGCGCTGATCCGTGCCTCGTTGAGACTCTCGTCGGCGGTCGTGAAGTCGTCAGAGGCGTTGTTGACGCTCTTCGCGTAGTTGTTCAGCCAGTCGATGTCGATGCTGATGTCGGACACGGCTCGCCCCCAGAAAGTCATGATCGTGATTCGCGGTCGCTGCCCGCCTGAGACGGAATGTGACGCCGAACGGTTCCCCACCTGCGGCGGAAAGCCTCGCACACGACGGCGGGCACCGATCCTCTCGTCAAGGATCGATGCCCGCCGCAGTCCACTCGTCTCAGGTCGCACGCACGAGCTAGAAGCCGAACAGATCCTCTTCCGACTCGGTCTCCTCCGCCTGACCGGCCTCGGGGCCGAGGATCATCCGGTCGCCGCCGCTGCCGTCGAACGGCACCGCGTCGTAGACGCGGCTGACGTCCTCCTGGTCGAGTCGGGGGCCGCTGGGCAGCAGGCCGAGGATCGACTCGGGCCCGGCGTCCACGGTGGAGCCCTCGGCGGCCAGGTCGAGCCCGACCACGTGCGCCATGTCCGGAATGCCATAGATCACGCCTCGATCGGAGACGAAGTGCAGCGGCCCGCGCTCGAAGCCCTCCTCGCCGGTGGCGGCACGCACCACGGCGGCGTTGCCGGGCGGCATGAAGAAGTAGTCCACGTCCGGGCTGCTGGACAACGAGACGGCGCGCATCTCGACGTCACTGTCCTCATCGGACTTCGGCAGCACGACCTCGTCGCCCAGCGTGACCTCGATGCGCTGGCCGTCCGAGCCGTCCCAGGTGAAGCAGGACATCTCCGACTCGCTGAACGAGACCGGCGTCGGCAGCTGCTCGGGAAGGTCCGCGACGTCGATCGGGTTCTCGGACTCCTCCATCTGAGTGAGCTGATCAGACTGGATGCCCGGCGTCGCGACGGTGAGATCCTGATCGGCCCGGATCAGGTCGGCGACACCCTCGGGGATCCGCTGGTAGCCGTCCGCGAGCAGGACGTAGTAGCCCCGCGCGCCCGCAGCAGTCTCGGAGAACGCCACCGTCCCGACCTGAGCGTCCGACTGGTCGCTGAGCTGGACCGGGTTCGGCAGCGGGCTGCCCGCGTCCGGGATCTGCGGGGCGCGGAAGGCGCCGACCTCGGGGATCGCGTTCAGCAGACCGAGGCTGACGGCGCGCGGCGTCGGGTTGGAGTTCAGCACCGCCGCGGCCGCGACCGGGTCGTTCTCCACGTCGATGGGTGCCCGGACCACGCCCCGGGAGCCGCCGTCGTCGCCGGACGGACGATAGACCAGATAGTGCCGGTCGTTCTCCGCCGAGTGGACCAGCAGCGCCTGCTCGTCCGTCATCGGCGTGCCGGGCATGTCCTCGACGCCCGCCAGGACCGTGGTCTCCGGCCTGGCCACCGCCTCCGCGTCCGGGTGGCTGGCGTCCAACTCGGCGACGTCGCACAGTCCCCAACTCGGCACGATGCGCCGGTCCGAGCCCGGCATGTAGTCCGGGGCCCCGATCAGTCCGGTGAGCTGCCCGCGCGGAATGTCGGCGAGGACGTCGTCGCCGATGACCTCCATCTCACTCTTGGAGTCGGCACCGAGCTGCATCTGCAGCAGCCGGGCAGAGGCCATGTTCGTCATCGGGATGAGCTGCATCCCGTCGTTGTCCACCGCGACGTAGACCCCGCCGGACGGTTCGGACACGACCACCGCGCCCGCGGCAGGCGGCTGCGCGCGCGGGGAGATGATCCCGAAGATGAGGAATCCGAGCAGGCCGACCACGGCCAGCGCGACCCCGGCTCCGACCGAACGCATGTGCGTGCGCATCGGATCGTGCAACATCACCGCGTCCTTGCGCACCAGCGCCGACTGCATTCGTCGCAAAACGAAGCGATAAGCCTGGACCTGGGACTTGGTGGTAGGTGTTGACGGCATTTCGAACCTACAGCTCTCTAGTCCACGGTACGGTTCGGAAGAATAGCGGGCGCGGGCGCGGCCTGAGCCTGGATTGCGCAGAAGCCGTGCCCGGAGCCGCTGTCACACTGTGAGCCCGTCATGCTTCACCGCTGTCGGGCGATCACGCTCGCACCGCCCCACACCACCCACGCCGTCACGCGTCAGCGAGGGGAAGACCGAACACATGTCCGTGACCACACCACCGCATCCGGCAGCAGCGCGTCCTGCTCCGCCAGGACCAGGACAAGGGCCCGCGCCCGGGAACGCGGCCCGGCCGATCGGCAAGGCTCGCAAACGGACCGTGGGCGCCAGCCTCGGCGCGCTGCCGGTGGCCAACCTGGTGGTGCTCGAAGTCGGCCTCGCCGTGGGTCTGCTCGTGATGGCGATCAACATCGACCTCTGGCCGGTCTCGGCCGGGGTGCTGGTGCTGGCGCTGGCGATCGCGTTCACCCGGTGGCGTGGCCGATGGGTGGTGCAGTGGAGTGGACTGACGCTGCGTTATCTCGCTCGTCCGCACTCCCGGGTCGTGACGCCGCCCGCACCGACCGACGGCGAGGTGCCCGCGCCGGAGGAGAAGACCGTCACGGGCCCGGAGGACGCCAGGGTCGCGCTGCTGCGGCTGGTGATCCCCGATCTGGTCGTGGCGCACGCCAAGGATCACGAACGCAGGCCGCTCGGCCTCGCCTGGCATGACGGCGCCTGGACCGCGGTGCTGATGGTCGAGCCCGCCCCGGCACTGGTGACGCACGTCGGCGCGGCGCCGAACCTGCCGTTCGGCGCGCTGGCGCCGTGCCTGGAGGACCGGGGTGTGATCCTCGACTCGATCCAGGTGATCTGGCACTGCTACCCCGGCAGCGCGTCGCTGCCCGCCACCTCCCCTGCGCTGAACTCCTACCTGGAGGTACTCGGACCGCTGCCCGCGGCCGCCCGTCGCAGCACGCTCGTCGCGGTGCGGCTGGACCCCCGGCGGTGCCAGAGCGCGGTGTCCGAGCGCGGCGGCGGCGTGGTCGGTGCGCATCGGGCACTCATCGGCGCCTTGTCTCGAGTGCGCAATGCGATGGAGGGCCAGGGGGTGCCCACTCGTCCGTTAGACGTCGACGAACTTCTTCGTGCAGGCATCTCCACCGCCAATCTTCAGTCGGTGGCGGGGGCCCAGGTCAAGGTCGGCCTTCGGGAGCGGTGGGCGGGTGTCACCGCAGGCGGCGTGGGCCACGCAAGCTACGCCGTGACGTCGTGGCCGAGCCGAGCGGCACACAGCCTCAACGCACTGACCGGGGTCCGGGCGCTGTCCTCGACCGTCACGATGTCCATCTCGCCGACGGAGGACGAGGGCCAGGTCAGCCTGCGCGGGCTGGTGCGGGTCAGCGCCCGCACGCCGAGCGAGCTGGCTGCGGCGCACACCAGGCTGAATCAGCTCAGCGGGAAGCTGGGCGTGACGCTGACGCCGCTGCGGGGCCTCCAGGTCCCCGGCTTCGCCGCCACGCTGCCGTTGGGAGGCACGGTATGAGCAGCAGTCGCATCGCCTACAGCCAGCGCGGTGACGCGGGTGTCGCACCGGAGTTCCTGGTGTCCCCCGCGATGTTGGACTCGGTCAGCCCCTCCGGCGACCGGGGCGGGATGGTGCTGGGCTCCGGCATGAAGGGCGAGCCGCTGACCATCTCGGTGCTGCGCTCGGCACCGACCAGGGTCGTCATGGTGGGCGGTCTGTATCTCGCCCGCCAGGTCGCCCTGCGGGCGATGGCCACCGGTGCCTCCGTGGTGATCGCCACGGGCAGACCCGCCGCCTGGCAGATGCTGGTGCGGGCGGCCGGGCAGCTTCCCGACGGTCGCCCGGTGCCGCTGGTGCAGATCCGCAGGCTCAGCCCCGTCGAACTGCCTCGGCCGACCGAGGACTCCCCGCTGCTCGTGGTGCACGACGAGGGACACCTGCCGCACGACCTCTTCCCGCCTCGGTCTCCCTGGCAGACGACCCTGTACGTGCTGCCCTATCTGCACCCCAACGCGACCGCCACCGCCAACGCCGCCGATCTGGTGCTGCTGCAGCGGATGCCGGTCGGTCAGGCGCAGCTCGCGGCTCGGGTGTGGCGGCTCCCGCCGCCGATGATGCAGCAGCTCACGACGTTGAAGGACGACGGCGTCGTGGCGCTGGGCCACAATCTCTGGCGTCCGCTGCGCCTGATCACGACGAAGAAGGAACAGGAGATCCTCGGCCCGGTACGGCGCGGGGACTAGTCAGGCCGCGTGCGCGCCCTCGGGTGCCGATCGGGCATTCGGGCCCGCGCGGACGGCTTCGCGCTCCGGGCGTGAGGCGGGCGGCGCCACGCGAACCGGGCAGCCCCGTTTCCTCGTCTGACGCTCGGCGGGAACTCCTCCTGCCCGGCGCGGGCTCGGGACGGTGCCCGATTCCGACTGCGGCCGATTCCGACTGCGGCCGATTCGACCAGAGCCGGTCCCGCCTACGGCGAACCTCAGTCGGACCTCGCCCGCGCACTCGGCCGGGCGTGCATCCTTGGTCCGGGGCGGTTCAGGCAGGTTTCCGGATTGCGGCACCCCTCGACGGCGGCACGGCCGTGACCGGACATCAGCATGTAGTCCGGTCCCGGCAGGCGTGGCGCAGCCGCGCACGGCAGGTGCAGGCGGGCTCAGTGTGCCGACCAGCCGGACCAGTGATCGACGTCGATCCTGATCACCGGCCCCGCAGGCGGGTCCGTCCGATACTGCGGATACTTCGCCGCCAGCGCGCGCAGCGGCGTCGCCATCACGGCGGGCTCGGCCTCGATCCGCGCCGTCCCGTCGACGCGGACCCACCACAGCTGAGACCAGTCCGGCTCATAGTGGTCGACGAGAAGCGACACCGCCGGATGTCTGCGGATGTTGCGGAGCCTGGCGAGCTGCCTCGTGGACTTCGGCTTCTGGTCGACCGCCAGATAGACCGACTCCCCCATCATCGTGAAGGTCACCGGCACGAGTTGGGGACGACCGACCGCGTCGATGGTGCCCAGCCTCGCGATCAGACAGCTCTCGAATCGCCTGCGGCATCGCGCGAGATCAAGGCGCATCGTCGGTCACCACCGGGGTGTCGGACGACAGGACGCGGCAGTGCGTGGCGGCGGGCGACGAGCACGACGCCGCCGGTCGCCGCCGGAGCGGACGAGCGGTGTCGACGTCGCACGCGAAGATCACGAACACAGAGTGGCACAGGTCATCCGACGAGAGAGGACCGTCGGACCACCTGTGCCACGAGCTGATGAATCAGCGGCCTGCGGTGCGCAGCGCCATCGGCAGCCGAAGCGGCATCCCGATCCGACGACGGTAGACGAAGAACCCGAAGGGGATACCGAGGGCAGCGCAGGCGATCAGGGGCAGAATCGGCACGACGAACCCGAACGAGAACGCGATGACCGCACAGGCCATGATCGTCGTTCGCGGTCCCATCGAGCTGAGTACAACGCCCACAATTCCGCTGAAAATCAGAATAAGTGCGATGATGAACAAAAAGGGGACAAGCTGGGTCGAGATGAAGCTCCCCACCGAAACAACTCCCTGAAACGTCAGAACTCCCCGGGGACTCGATCACTTTAGCCGCCAGACGGCGATGAAGCCAACCACCGAATTCGACCTACCGACCTGCGACACAGGGCCAAGCGGCCGACAGAACGCCTGGTCAGTGCCATCGGCCACCAAGGTTGCCTTTCTGTGACTCGCATCACGTTCCGGCTTCGGCCCCGTCGAACAGGTGCCCACGGCCTGCTGACGCCCGCCGTTACCGGTCGGTATTCAAGGTTCGATCGGCGATTTGCGGACCGCCCGACCACACCCGGCACGGAGGTCGCGCGCCTGCAGGCGCGCATTGCCGTTAGGCCGACTCGGCTACGCCGCCGACTCCGAAGGACGATTATCGTCGACTATTCATCCTATTCTCCATTCGGCGTTCATCTCTTCTTCGTCGACGACGGCCGCACCCCGAGACATCGGCGGTCACTCGGCACGGGCACCCGCCGATCGAGGACGACAGGAGCCCCCGCGTGCCGTGTGCGGCGGGGCCGTTCAGAACAAGAATCGCTCGATCGTGGGAGACGACACGAAGGAGATGTCGGCGCGGCAGGCCTGCTGACCCGCATCGCACGCCGTCGAGAACGCCGCGCGATGCATCAAGGGGAACCGGGCCGTCGCCGCGTGGATCACCGACGGTGGCCGGTCCGGCGACCGGCTCGGCGGCAGGGCATGGTCGGACGACGATCCAGCGGGCGGATGGTGACACACCGTGACATCAACCACGCGGTTCACGAACGTCGATGGTCGAGGCGGGACTAGGATCGCGGGCGTGGCTCACCAGCTCGCGGACGAGAGCGCGGCAGGCGCGCTCGATTCGACCGCACCAGAAGACCACCCCGACGACTCGGCCGCCCAGGCCGATCGGCCGGTCGGCCAGGCCGCCTCACGTGGGCTGGCGCTGCTGCTCACCATCGGCGGGGTCATCGGGTTCGCCGCCGCCTTCGTCCTGCTCATCGAGCGGATCCAGCTGCTGATCGACCCGCTCTACATTCCCTCGTGCAGTCTCAATGACGTCCTGAGCTGCGGATCGGTGATGACCACTCCGCAGGCCGCCGCCTTCGGCTTCCCCAACCCGATCATCGGGGTGGCGGCGTTCCCCGTGGTGGCGACGATCGGCGCAGCAGCGCTCGCGGGCGCCCGATTCCGCCGCTGGTTCTGGTTGGGCCTCCAGGCGGGCACCGTGTTCGGCGTGGTGTTCGTGCACTGGCTGATGTTCGCGAGCCTCTTCGAGATCAGGGCACTGTGCCCGTACTGCATGGTCGTGTGGGCGGTCATGCTGCCGATCTTCTGGTATACGACGGTGGCCAACATCCGCGCGGGCAGGCTGCCGCTCGGCGCGGTCGGGCGCGCGCTGGTCGACTATCGCCATGTCGTGATGCTGACCTGGTCGCTGGTGATCGTCGCCCTGGTGATTCAGTCGTTCTGGAGCTACTGGGTCAGCCTGTTCTGAACCGGGCCCGACTCGTGCCCGGCGCGGTCCGCCGGACCCGGCCCGCGATCCCGGTCGGCGGCATCACGACCGGCCGGGGCGGCAGGGTAGGCCTGCTCGACAGGCCGGTAGGCACCCGCCGCGAGCCGCGAGCTGGCTCGTCGTCGACGCGGGTCCGTCAGTCGTCGTACGGGTCGTAGATGGCCGCCGTCTCATGGCCCGTCGCCTCACCGGGATCGATCAGCCCGAAACGGGCGCCGGTGACGTCGCGGAGCACCGCGATCCGCCCGTACGCGGAATCGAAGGGGTCGACCCTGAGTTCGGCGCCGAGCGACCTGGCCTGTGCGACCGTCTGATCCACCCCGACGGCCGGATCGACCCCGAAGTACACGAGCCAATGCGGCTCCGTCTGCGGACCGGTGTCCTTGACCATCCGCACGCGAGCCAGCACGGAGTCGCCGCCGACGTACCAGACGACGAAGTCGGAGCGCCTGCTGTCGCCGAACTCCCTGGTCTCGTACTCGAAGAGCGTCTCGTAGAAGTGATCGGCGAATCGAACCCGGTTGGTGATCAGCTCGGCCCAGATCAACGATCCCGGCCTGCCCACCTCGAACTGCCAGCCGTTGCCCGCCTGTAACAGCGCGATCTCGGCGAGGCTCGAGTCACGCAGTACGACACGGCGACCCAGTGCGCCGAGCTCCTCTTCCTTCCGCAGGACCTGCGCCCCGAGTCGCTGCGCGGTCGAGGAGGCCTCGGTGAGCCGCTGGGTGGCGAGGTGGAGCACCCAGCTCGACGCGGCCTCGCGGCGGGCGGAGATGCCACCGACCGGGATGCCGTCCCGCGTCGCCACGAAGTAGTCGTCGCCCGCGCCGCCCTGCTCGGCCGACTGCGTCTGATACTCCCAGTCGAACAGCGTCGCGTAGAAGTCCAACGCGGCCGACGGCTCAGTGGAGCAGAGGTCGACCCAGCACGGCAGTCCTCTCGGCAGGCTCGCGTACAGCATTGTTCCGCCGGACCTGGACATCGGCATGTGACCACCCCCGAAGTTGATCTGAGGCGCACATTATGTCGCGGGTTCACCAGCCGTGGGGCGGTTGTGGTCAAGGTCTGCCGGAACGTGCCCGCCCGCCACCAGCGACGTCCCCGAAAGCCTCGCCGGACCGTCGCTCGGCCGTCACGGGCCGCCTGGCAGCCTCGTCCAAGGCAACGGTCATGCATCCATGCCACACCGAGCGGTGTGAGCCCCTTGCCCAGGCCTCGAGGAACCGACACGATACGGACTCATCGCGTTCACGTGATGAGAACCGGCATCGGGTAGTCGGGAGGCAGGATGTCTCCTGAAGCGACCAGACAGGACCTCATCCGTCATCTAAGGAGCCGTCGTGACCGAGTTCAGTGTCCCTCCCTTGGTAACGACGCAGCCGGGAGGCGGACTGGCCGACATGGTCTACGTCAACGCCGCCGAGGCTCCGACACAGGTGGTGTTCGGGCGTAAGCAGAGCGACGGCACCTGGGCAGACGTCACCACCAGCCAGTTCCGCGACGAGGTCACCGCGACGGCCAAGGGCCTGATCGCCTCGGGCATCAAGTCAGGCGACCGCGTCGCGCTGCTGGCCAGGACCCGCTACGAGTGGACGCTGCTCGACTACGCGATCTGGGCGGCGGGGGCGATCACCGTGCCCGTGTACGCGACGTCCGCGCGCGATCAGATCGCCTGGATTCTGGCCGACTCCGGCGCGGTCGCCGCCGTGGTGGAGAACCAGGCGAACGCCGACGACGTCGAGGCCGCTCGGGCAGACGCCACCGCGTTGAAGACGGTGTGGCAGATCGAGTCAGGCGCGGTGGAGGCGATCGTCGAGGCGGGCCGCGAGATCGCCGACGACGAGGTGGAACAGCGCCGGTCGGCCGCCAAGGCGGACGACCCGGCCACGATCATCTACACCTCCGGGACGACCGGACGGCCGAAGGGCTGTGTCCTGACCCACGCGAACTTCTACGCGGAGGTCGACAACGCGATCGCCCGCCTGCCGCAGCTCTTCGTGAACCAGTCCCCGGAAGGACCGGTGCCCTCCACCCTGCTGTTCCTGCCCGTCGCACACGTGTTCGGCCGCATGGTGCAGGTCGCCGTCGTGCGGGCACGGGTGCACACCGCGCACGCCCCCGACATCACCGAGCTGACCTCGGATTTGCAGACCTTCAGACCCTCCTTCATCCTCTCGGTTCCTCACGTCTTCGAGCGCGTGTTCAACCGCGCAAGCCAGAAGGCACGGTCCGAGGGCAAGGGCCGGATCTTCGACCTGGCCGCGAAGACCGCCATCGCCTACAGCAAGGCGTTGGACGCGGGCAGGCCGAACCTCCTGCTCAAGGCCAGGCACCTGCTGTTCGACAAGCTCGTGTTCAGCAAGCTGCGGGCGGTGCTCGGCGGCCGGGTGCGTTACGCCATCTCCGGCGGAGCCCCGCTCGGCGAACGCCTCAGCCATTTCTACCGTGGGATCGGCCTGCTCGTCTTCGAGGGCTACGGCCTCACCGAGACGACGGCGGCCGCCGCGGTGAACTCGCCGGAGAAGATCAAGCTCGGCACGGTCGGCCAGCCGCTGCCCGGCAACGCGATCCGCATCGCGGAGGACGGCGAGATCCTGATCAAGGGCGGAGTCGTCTTCCCGCAGTACTGGAACAACCCGACGGCCTCCGCCGAGGCGTTCAGCGACGGCTGGTTCGCCACCGGCGACCTCGGCGAGCTGGACTCCGAGGGCTACCTGCGCATCACCGGCCGGAAGAAGGAGATCCTGGTGACCGCGGGCGGCAAGAACGTCGCCCCGGCAGGCATCGAGGACGTCATCCGGGCACACCCGCTGGTCAGCCAGGCTCTGGTCGTCGGGGACGGCAAGCCGTTCATCGCCGCGCTGATCACCGTCGACGCGGAGTCACTTCCGCAGTGGAAGTCGGAGAACGACAAGCCCGCCGATGCCACGGTCGCCGACCTGGCGGACGACGTCGATCTGATCGCCGCCGTGCAAGAGGCCGTCGACGCGGGCAACGAGCGGGTCTCCCGGGCCGAGTCGGTACGCAAGTTCCGCATCCTGCACACGGACTTCACCATTGCCGACGGACACATCACCCCCTCGCTCAAGCTGCGGCGGGCCGCGATCGCGAAGGACTACGCGGCCGAGATCGCCGATCTGTACCGAAAGTGATGGGGACCACAGGGCGCTGAGCGTCGTCGAGTGGAGGCTCGGTAATCTTCCACTCGACGACGGCACGGCACGAGGTGGTTCATGACCCGGCAGACGAGAACTCCGTTTCCGGTGACGCTGGAGATGCCCAACGCCGCCCGGGTGTATGACTTCTACCTGGGCGGCAGCCGAAACTTCGCCGCCGACCGGGAGTTCGCTCGCCATGCGATCCGGGTGATGCCCGAGATTCGAGATCTGTGCATCTACAACCGTCTGCTCGGCCGCAGTCTCGTGCATCACTTCATCGCAGGCGGAATCCGACAGTTCCTCGACATCGGCTCCGGTATTCCGACCGTCGGCAACACCCACGAGGTGGCCCAGCGGCTCGTCGACGACAGTCGAGTCGTCTACGTCGACAATGAGCCGCTCACCGTCGGGCAGAGCAGGCTTCTGCTGGCGGGCAACGACCGCACGATGATCGTCGAAGCGGACGTCCGCGATCCGGAGCTCATCCTCGACGCGGCCGCCGCGAGCGGTTTACTGGACCTGAGTCGCCCGGTGGCGCTGCTGATGACGGCCCTGTTGCACTTCATCCCCGCCGCCGACCGCCCGACCGGTTTCCTGTCCCGGTATCACGACGCGCTGGCTCCCGGCAGCGTCTTCGCGTACACCCATCTCACCGCCGACCATCGGCCGGACGAGATGGGTCGATTCGCGAAGCTCTATCACGACACGCCGACTCCGGTGGTGATCAGAACGCGGGCGGAGATCGAGGCGCTGTTGAGCGGATTCACTCCCGTGGGCGGTGCGAGCGACGGCATGTCCTGGGTACACGACCAGGACGAGATCACCGGTCTGGAGCATGTCGCGGCGTTGGGTTATCTGGTAGTCGGCATCAAGGGCTGAACCCGGGCCCGAAAAATCGGTACAGTTTCCATGAAGCGCACTGACTGTAACGCCCCGGTCGCACAACCCGGTCTTATTGCTGTAAGAATCAACTGGCAGACCGAGGAAGCGCACTGCGAGGCTTACCGTGACCCAGCAGCTGAATTGGTTACCTCATGGACTCAGGCGAGCACCCGGTGCCGACGGGGGCAGCGATGTCATCGGCGGCGAGGGCGAGGGCGCACCGAGGGCAGGAGGTCCACCCCCAGCCGACGGCGGCGCCGCGAACGGAGCCGTCCGGGTGACCGACGAGCTGAGCACCTCCCTCGTTCACGAGACCAGGTCGGTCGATCGGCGGAGCCCGGCGCTGGCGGAGTTCGCCCACGACTGGGCGGCCTCGGTATTCCGGACCAGCTACGTCGCGATGACCCGTCAGGACACCGAGGACCTGCTGTCGCGCTTCGCCCACCGACTGCAGGCCGCCCTGCGGCGGGAGCCCTTCACCCCGGAGGAGGGCAGGCGGATCGGCACCGCGCTGATCGACGCCCACTTCACCGACTCGACGACCCTGGAGAACACGCTCCGCGTATTGGGCACCCGGCTGCGGCCCTGCCTGAGCCCGCCCCCGCACCTCGGCGAGCGCGAGGTGGGGGCGCGGCTGACCGCGCTGATCAGCGCTCTGGCCGCCGGGTATGCCGCCGCCCTCCAGGATCACGTCCTGCGGCAGCAGGAGGACCTCAAGGTCTCGATGATGCTGGAACGCCAGCGGAGCGACGCCATGCTTCAGGAGAGCGACGCACGCTTCCGGACCGCCGTCGAAGGGTGCGCGACCGGGGTGGCGACGCTCGACATCACGGGGCGGGTCCAGACGGCCAACTCCGCGTTGGAGGAGTTGTTCGGCACCCGCGCGTCGGAGCTGATCGGACACGACATCCACGCCCTGATCCACCCGGAGGATCTGCCCGGTGCAGGCGAGCACCTGGCCGCGCTGAGCACCGGACTGTGCGACAAGTTCCGCTCGGCACTGCGGTTCCTGATCGACGGCGAACAGCCGGTGTGGACTCGGGTCACCGGCTCGTTGATCAGGGACAAGCAAGGGCGGCCAGACCAGCTCGTGCTGTTCATCGAGGACTGCACCCAGTCGTTTCTCAATCAGGAGATGATCCGCAGGCAGCTCATGGTGGACCCGTTGACCGGACTGGCCAACCGATCGGTCCTGGTCTCGCAGATGGAGACCATCCTGGGATCACTGCTGCCCGACGGACGACTGGCACTGTGCTACTTCGGGCTCGACGGCTTCCGGCTGATCAACGACGGACTCGGTTACGACGTCGGCGACGAGGTGCTCCGCAAGGTGGCGGGTCGGCTTGCCGCCGGGGTGGGAACGACCGACGAGCTGGTGGCCAGGATCAGCGCCGACGAATTCGTGGTGCTGATCCCGAACACTCGCGGAACGGCCCCGGTCATCGAACGCGTCGAGCACCTGCTCCGCAGTCTCACCGAGCCGATGCAGGTGTGCTCGCAGGACGTGTCGGTGTCGGTGAGCGTCGGCGTGGTGGAGCGCCCCGCCGCCGAGGTGAGTCCCCTGGAGCTGATCCGGGCGGGCGATCTGACGTTGCGGACAGCCAAAGAGGAGGGCCGTGCGCAGTGGGCGCTCTATGACCCGGAGCGTGACCAGGCCGGACACCGCCGTTCCCGGCTCGCGGCCACGATGCCCGCCGCCCTGCGCGACAACGAGTTCTATCTCGACTATCAGCCGGTGGTGCGGCTGTGCGACGGGCGGCTGACGAGTGTGCGGGCCGTCGCCCGCTGGGATCACGTGGAGTTCGGCCTGTTGTCGCAGGAGGATTTCGTCGGGCTGGCATCCGACGCCGGGCAGGTGGTGGCCTACGGTCGCTGGCTCCTGCGGCAGGCCTGCGAGCAGGCGCAGCGCTGGCGCGAGAGCCTCGGCACCACGCCGACGGTGAGCATCACCCTGGTGGACCGGCAGGTTCGGGATCAGGACCTGGTGCGCGACGTGCGAACCATCCTGGCGGAAACCGGACTGCCTGCGGCGAGTCTCCGGCTGGAGGTGCCCGCCGGAGCCGCCTTCGCGGACACCGGAGAGCCGCTGGACACCTGGTCGATCCTGGCGGAGCTGGGCGTCCGCCTCACCGTCGGCGGGCTCGGCACAATGGGACGGATGCTCTCCCGGCTGCGGCTGCTGCCCGTCGAGGCGGTCCTGGTGTCCGGCGGGCCCGCGCGCGATCCCCATGCGGGGTCCGACGCGGTAGACCAGTTCGCCCTCCGCAGCATGGTCGCGATGTTCCGCAGGCTGGGTCCGGCCGTCATCGCCAGCGACGTCGACGACGCTGCGCAGGCACGCAGGTTGCGGACGATGGGCTGCGAGCTGGGTTACGGGGAGCTCTTCGGTCCGCCGTCAGACCCGGTGGACATCGAGGAGTTGGTCGTCTCGGGTTCGCTGGTGGCAGGCACGTGGCCGTAAGCGCGGGTCGGCGGCTCCGGGTCGTCCACGACGTGGGGAACCGGCCGGTGCACGCGATGATCGACGCCCTCAGCTCGGCAGCCCGCGCCGATCAGCACCCGTCATGAGACCTGATCGCGAGTTCGACGGCGCCGTGACCTGTTGCGTCGAGCCGGGTCGCCCCGAGCCCGCGCCGCTGCGGTCCCGTCCGCCCGTGCCCAGCCGCCTCGCCGCGCCACCTGCCGCCGGCACGCCTGCCTGCCGCCGAGCCGGATCCGAGGCCGCGACGACCCGGTGACAGCTCTGCGCCGTGGCCTGCCGCCCGGTCTTCTCCCTCGCTCGCCATCGCGTCCCGCCGGCTAGACTCGCCCCATGCCTCGTCAGATCGCCACCACGGACATCGTCGAACTGCCGCAGCTGCTGGAATTCCTCCGCGCCCGCCATCAGGGCCTGCTCATCACCAGCCGTTCGGACGGTCGTCCCCAGGCGTCGCCGGTGACCTACGGCGTCGACGAGGCGGGGCGGATCGTCGTCTCCACCTACCCGCAGCGAGCCAAATCCCGCAATCTGCGGCGATCGGCCGCCGCGAGCCTGGTGGCGCTGTCGCAGGACTTCAACGGGCCGTGGGTTCAGGTGGACGGCACCGCAGAGGTCCTCGACATCCCGGAGTCGGTGGAGCCGCTCGTCGAGTACTTCCGATCCGTCGCGGGCGAGCATCCGGACTGGGCGGAATACCGACAGGCCATGGTCGATCAGGGCAAGTCGCTGGTCCGCATCACGCCGCAGCGCTGGGGGCCGGTCGCCACCGGCGGGTTCCCGCCGGAGCTGGCGGACTGACCGAACCGACGGACGGGCGGCGAGGACGGGCGGACGCCGCGTCCGCCGCCTGGGCGCCTTCGCTGCCGGGCTGCGGCTCGATCGGTTGCTGCGCGCTGCTTTCCCCCCGCCCGGCCGGTCGCCGTCGGACGCCGCACCGCCGCCGAGAACAGCGACGATCGACTCGTTCCGCCGCGCGCAAGCCGGCCGTCCGTCACCGCTCGCGCTGCGCGATCCCTACTCGTTCCGGATGATCGGTCGGTGGCCGAGACAACCTCGGCCGGGTCTGTCCCGTCTTCTGGGCAGGCGCCGATCAATGCACTCCGACGAATCGCCGCCGCAGCGACGCGGTGGCCAGGAGGTGATCCCGTTGGCTTTCACGAGCAGGACGCTGTGGCTGTCCGCGCTGACCTGTGCCGCACTGTTCGGCGTCGCAGGATGCGGCCAGGAGTCGACCCAGAATCAGGGCGAGGACGACTCGATGGCTGCGACGGAGACGACAGACGCCGCGCCGACCACCGAGCCGTCCGAGACGAGCCAGGCCGAGACGAGTCCCCCGTCCGAGTCCGCCCCGGCGACCGGTGGGGATGTCGAGAGGCCGGAGTCCTCACGGGCGGCCGACGAGCCGGATCGTTGTCACGCAGGCGGTCTCAGCGGCTCCTTGGAGTCCTTGGACTCGGCGGCGGGCAACCGCTACGCGAACCTGATCCTGACCAATGACGGCGATGAACCATGCGCGATCTACGGATACGGCGGTCTCGAACTCGTCGACACGGACGGGACTGCGCTGCCGACGCAGCTCGAACGGGTCGCCGACCCTGCCCCGACGCTCGTCGAGCTGGCGCCGGGGGAACACGCGACCAAGCTGCTGCACTGGGGCGTGGTTCCCGGCGAGGAGGAGGAGCCCGAGGGTGACTGCGGGACGGAGCCGACCAGCATCCGGGTGATCCCGCCCGATGAGACCGACTCGCTGAACGTGGACTGGGAGCTCGGTCCGGTGTGTCAGGACGGCCGGATCGACGGCAGCGTCTACGTGTCGAGCTGAGCGCACGCCGTGCGGGTCGGCTACCGGCCCGCACGGCGACCGCCGGTCACCGGTCTCGGCGAAGGCCGCGATTGCCGAGACCAGGCGCGGCGTCCGATCGCCAGGCGTCCGATCAAGCAGGCGCCCCGCTACGTCCCGGCGCCCGCCGCCGGTCGACGGCAGCGGGCGTGCGCGGGCCGAACGCGCTCCGCAGCAGGCAATCGAGGCGCGCCGGGAGCCGCCCCTGCCGGAACCCCCGCAGCGCGGCGTCTGCCTCGCTGCCCGAGCCGTCGCACGCCCGCCGAATCGAGCACGACGCCTGCGTCCCGACGTATCGTCGACGGCGCGATCCGACCGCCGAGGGCAGGGGGGCGGGCGCGACGGCGGGAACGAGGATGTGCTGATGACGGAGCCGAACGGCGACACCGATTTCTGGGCGGACCGATTCTGGGCCGAGGACGAACTGCTGACCGCGCTGCGAGCCGACATCGCGGCCCGCGCGCCGAAGATCCAGATCCAGGCCGAGGCGGGCGCGGCGCTGACCACTCTGCTGATGGCCGCAGGCGCCCGGCGAGTGCTGGAGATCGGCACGCTGTTCGGCTACAGCGGCGTGTGGATCGGCCGGGCGCTGCCTGCGGACGGCACGCTGGACACCCTGGAGCTCTCCCCCGCGCATGCCGAAGCCGCCCGAGAGTGGTTCGAACGGGCCGGGCTCGGCTCGAAGGTCACCGTGCACGTCGGCGCGGCCCTCGACACGCTGGGCACGCTCACCGGCCCGTACGACGCCGTGTTCATCGACGCGGACAAGACCGAGTACCCGGACTACCTCGATCGGTGCCTGCCGCTGCTGCGCCCCGGCGGCCTGCTGATCGCCGACAACCTGTTCCGTCGAGGGGCCGTGGCCGCCTCGACCGGCGAAGGGGTCGACGAGCGGGCGGCCGCCGTACGGGTCTTCGCGGAGCGGATCGCGGGCGACCCCCGGCTCCAGTCCACAGTGCTGCCGCTGGGCGACGGACTCTCGGTGAGCGTCCTCCGGGGATGACGCCTGGTCGAATGATCGGTCGCCGTCACCCACGCAGCCGTCCGGTCGCCCCACGATTCTCTTGAGAACGGTTCTTCGATCCCTGGCTTTCGGAGTTGCGCGGGGCCGACGCGGCGATCTGCGGCGTTGTCGTCGGTCACCATGGCTCCGCCATGGCTCTCTCCTCCGCCTGGCAGCTCATTCACGCCGATCCCCGCTCACGACTCCAGAGGGACCGAAGACAGGCTCTAACAGCCCAGCTCGACGCACGATGCCACGTCGAATGATTACCGTCCATGATCGAAGTTCACCCGAAAGAGTGGGATCACACTGCGATTACCCCTTGGCCGGTGCGGTTCCGGTGGCCGGTAGTGGTGGGGGAGAATCCTGGTCCAATGGGCGAGGACCGATTCGAACTGCTCATCACCGTGGTGGTCGGCGTCGAGGACGACCGGCGGGCTCGTGCGGCCTGCCAGGGCCTGCTGTCCCTGGTCGGCGGCCGGATCGTCGAGTCAGGAGACTGCTCGGCCGAGGAGCCGGGCTGCTGGTCGGTCACGATCCGCAGACCGGCGGACGTGACGGCGGGCGACGACGAGAGCGTCACCCTGAGCCGGGCGATCCGCCGGTTCCTGCGCCGACTCGGTCCCGAGTACGGCACCAGTCGGGTCTCCTGCGAGCCGCCGACGGCCTGGACCGTCCTGGACGATCCCGAACTGCTCGGCGCCATCGTGCCCTCGGGCGAACGGCTGCTGGTGGAGGCGTGGTCCGATGACAGCGCGCTGCCCGACGTCGAGCCGGACCGTCCTGCGGACTCCGAGGCCGGGTTCGGCTTCCCCAGCGTCGACCAGGACGAGACGCCTGCGGTCGCATCGACGGTGCGGCTGCGCGTGGAGGTCCAGGCCGAGCGGCAGGCGGGCGCCCATTGGCAGGCCCGCGCCGTGGCGAGCAGGCTGGCGAGCAGGGCGACGATCCTGCGCACCGAGTCGGCCGACGGGCGGACTTTCGCGGTGACCATGGACCTCGGCAGCAGGCCGGGTCCGCCGGACGAGGTCGCCCGCGAGGCCGCGGCGACCCTGGGCAAGTCGGGCTGGTCCCGACTCCGCGTGGCCGGCGAGTCGACGATCACGGAGTGGGCGGCGGCCTCTCCCGGTCGCAACGGACTCCTCGGTCTGCGGCTCGCGGCACGACAGCTCACCGAGTCGGATGCCGACGACCTGGCGGACGCCGACGGCGTCGACGAACAGTCCGACGACTTCTCGACGGCAGAGGGTGGTCGACGTCCGGCGGCGGAGTCGGCGGAGGCGACGCGGGGAGGCCGGGCGGGCTCGTCGACGCCGTCGAAGGCAGAGCTGCTGTCGGTCGAGCATCGACGGTCGCTGCCACGAGACGAACAGCGCTGGTCGTGGTGGTCGCAGTGAGCAGCGGCGGTCCGCGTCCGCCTGCGTGGGCGGTGTCCGCGCCCGCTTATTGATCATGGTCGTCTGGCGTGATCGACAGCGGACTATCGTGCGCGCCATGAAAGGGCGACCGACGATCCGACACCGGAGACTGTGTGCACGGCTTCACCGGATGCGGAATGACACCGGCATCGAGATCGAGCAGGTCATGGCGGAGATGGGCTGGTCACGCAGCACGGCGCGGCGGAAGGAGAACGGGACGACGTCGTTGAGCGTCACCGAGGTCCGTGCGCTCTGCGCTCTCTACCGGGCCACTGCGGAGCAGGAGGCCGTCCTGGTGGGGATCGCCGCGAGACTCGGCGAGCCCGACTGGTGGCAGCCCTATGCGGCAGGCGCCACGGGCGCCTTCCGGGACTTCCTCGAACTGGAATCGGACGCCAGCGAAGTCCGGAATTTCGAGATCGACGTCGTTCCCGGCCTGTTGCAGACCGAGGGCTACGTCCGGGCGCTGGTGGAGTCGTGGATTCCGCGGGTCCCCGAGGCGACGGCACACGCGAGGATCTCCCTGCGCCTGGCGCGCAGACAGCGCCTCCTGACCGGACCGTCGACCCTCTGGGCAATCATGGACGAGGCGGCGCTGCGCCCGCGCATCGTGACGGGCCGAGCCTGGCAAGAGCAGACGGCGGCCCTGCTGGAGTTCGCCGATCATCCGAACATCACCCTTCAGGTGCTGCCGTTCTCGGCGGGACCGCATCCCGCGATCGGGAGCCCCTTCGCGTGGCTGGGTCTGCCTGCGCCCGACCCCGGCGTGGTCCTGCTGGACAACGTCGCAGGCAGTGTCGCCGTCGAGGACGCCGCGGAGGTGCAACGGTTCCGCAACGCCTTCGACCACCTGCGGGCGATGGCGCTGGCTCCGTCCGACACGCGGTCCTTCCTCTCGACCGCCCTGAGAGCCTGTCCTTGATCCCCCTGGAGTCGTGAGCGGGGATCAGCGTGGATGAGCTGAGGCGGAGGAAAGAAACATGACGGAGTTATGTTGACTGACGACAACGCCGCAGATCGCCGCGCCTGCCCCGCGCAACAGGAAAGTGGGGATTAAAGACACGCTCTCAGGAGCCCGCCAGCCACGCCGAGGTGACCGGGCCCCAGTTCCCGTCGGCGTCCTGGGCTCGGACGTGGATCGGATGCCTCCCGGCGGGCAGCCCGGCGATGCTGATGACACCGCCCAGCTCCACCTCGGCGCCGGAGCCCTGCACCCCGATGGGCTGCGGAGTGCCGCCCGCCCACGGCGGCGCGTCCAGGTAGACCTCGGCGGCCACCACGTCCTGCGCGGCCGGTCGGTCGACGCCGACCTCCCCGTAGGCGTCGTCGTCGGCCGTGGCGTGGACCGAGGCCCACCAGCCCAGCGCCCTCGTGCTCGTCACCTCCGACACCGTCGGCCCCAGCGAGAGCGCGTAGGGCTGCCGCGCCGTCTTCGCCGCGTACAGCAGCGCGTCCCGATTGAGATCCCAGAACATGTCCTGGCACGAGTAGGCCGCGTGGAATCCGGGACATCCCGAGGCCGAGGAGCCGATCTCGAAGGTGTAGGAGGCGATGCCCAGGGTGTCGTAGGTCCAGTCGTCGGTGGCCCCGGTGACCGCGTAGAGCACCTCGGGCGGCTGGCCGGTGGTGTAGCCGTTGAAGTGGCTGAGCCGGAAGCCCAGCGACCGCAGTCCCGCGTCGTTGGGCGCCTGCTGTGCCGCGTCGTGCCCCCAGGGGAAGAGCACCAGATCGCCGGTGGAGTGCAGGGTGATCATGGTGCCGGTGGTGGTCTGCGGCGCGGCGTCGTCCTCGCCGGGACCACGCTGGTCGGGAAAGAGGCTCTCGATCAGCGTGGCGAGCTGGTCGGTCTCCGGTTCGGAGTTGCCCGCCGGGCCGGGATAGGTCTGTCCACAGGGGTTCGGGCTGGTGCCGACGCCGCCCCAGCGGGTGTCCCAGTTGCGATTCAGGTCGATGCCGTCGTGATTGGACGACCAGGAGCTGCCCGTCCCGCACTCCGCGACGTTGTTGGCGTGGTCGACGTTCTTGCGCTGCCAGGCCGGGCTGCTCGACCCGAGGCCGACCTCCTCGATGCCGTCCTCGACGACGGTGACGCCGTCGGGATTGATCTGCGGGACCACCCAGATCTCGGTGCCTGCGAGCAGCGTGGTGATCTCGGCGTCCCGTCGATGACCGTCGAGGAGCTCGGTGATGAACCGCCAGGTGAGCTCGCTGGTCGTGAGTTCTCGCGCGTGGATCTGACCCAGCAGCAGGAACCTCGGCCTCGGCGAGTCCGGGTCCAGGGCACAGTGATCGGCCGCGTCGGCGGTGATGCACAGCGCGGTGAGTTCGTGGCCCGTCGACCAGTCCTGCTGTCGCCGCCACGAGTCGCCGTACTCGACCTTGCGGACCAGGTCCGGATAGGCGGCGGCGACATCGTCGGCGAACCGCTGATGACCGGCGACGGTCCGGTAGCCGCCGTAGAACGTCGGATACTCCCGGCCGCCAAGTCGGTCGGGCAGCGGATGCTCGCCCTCCGAAAGCGGCAGTGCGGCAGGCGCGGCAGGATCGGTCCGAATCGGCTCGAGGCCCGTCGCCGCCAGCTCGTCGGCGTCCTCGGCGACGCCGAGGACGACCAGGTGATCGCCCTCGCGCCCGACCACCTCGAAGCCCTCGTGAGCGAGCCGCTCGGCGAGGGCGGTGTGCGACTGGTCGCCGACCGGCACCTGAAGGAGCAGCATCTGATCCCCGACCCCCGGCTGGTCGACGGCGGAGTCCGCCACGGCGACGGCGGCAGGGGTGGTGGCGAGAGAGACGGCCGCCGCGAGGAGCAGCAGCCCGATCCGTTGTCGGTGAACACGTCTGGCCATGGGCATCTGCACCGCCTGAGACGAGTACGAAGAAGACGGACACTGAATTCTCTGCACGGGTCGCGCACACCGGCAAGACGCCATTCCGCTGCACCTGACTAGGGATCTCTCGGCCAGGCGTGGAAAGCACGGGCGGCAGGCGTGCCGAACGACGGTGATGTTCCTTGCATGGCCGAGGTGATCACCCACTAACCTCGAACACACACGCGTGGCGACGATCGTCGGACGCGACTTCGGCAGTGATGTGGAGGCAGGGGGCATGGCAGGCATCGAAGAGGTTCGGGCGAGCGTGGCACTGGCCAACGAGAGGGTCAATCAGGCACTCGCCGCAGTGGCGTCAGCCGTCGAGGCGACGCAGGACGCACATTCCATCTTCTCCTCGGCGACGCAGGGCAGTGCCCAGGTCGCGGTGCCACAGGGCCTCGGGATGTTGACGCAGGCAGGCGAGAACCTCACCGCCGCCAACGGGAATCTCAACGGCTGGGTGGGGTTCGCCGACGAGTACGTCTCACGGCTCTAAGAGCCTGTCTTTGACCCTGCTTTCGGAGTTGCGCGAGGCAGGCGCGGCGATCTGCGGCGTTGTCGTCGGTCACCATGGCTCCCTCCTGTCGCCTGGCAGCTCAGCCACGCTGAGCCCTCGCTCACGGCTCGAGAGGGATCAGAGACAGACTCTCGAAGACTCGTTCGGAGTCGTCAGGGCATCGAGCAGCTGCGGCATGGCGGCGCGGTACGAATCTGACCCGCAGGGCGTCGATGCCCCGGGACAGGCACGGCGGACACGGCAGTGATCGAGTAGTGGTCGGAAGGTGACGCGGAGATGTCGAGTGTCGAGGACGTGCGTGCCGCGCTGGAGCAGGTCAAGGACGAGATCAACCGGGCACGGCTGAGCACGGCCACGGCCCTGCGTCTGGTCGAGGAGGCCCTGGCCATCGTGGCCGAGGTCGAGTCGGATCACCACGAGACGATCACCCCGCCGGAGGCGAGCCGCGCCAGAGGAGACCTCGATCGGACCCTCGAGTCGCTGACGGGTTCGGAACAGGCGGTGGATGCGGTGCTCAGCCGGCTGTGATGATCGCAAGTAACGTTGATCTCGACAGGCCGGTGGTCACCGAGCCGACCAGGGAGAGGCGTCACGAGGTGTGCTGGTGAACAGGCGAGACGAGCGACGACGTCGCATCACGGAGTCCTTCGAGGAGTTTCGGCTGGCCGTGGCTCGCGCCCTCGGAGTCGCGGTCCGGCAGCACACCGCCGCTCAGCAGATTCACGCCGAACGCATCTTCGAGCTGTGGCTGCGGGACGCGGGTATCGATCGTGCGCTGGTGGACCCGGAGCTGGCCGTCGGGCTGCGCAATCCGGCGCTGGAGACCGTGGTGCAACGAGCCACGAACGATCGAGACGCGCACTTCGCCGACTGGACGGGCACCGTGCCAGGGGAGCTGGCGAGCCTGGTGGCCCGGTCGGCCCCGGGCTCGGCCTCCGAGCCGTATCCGGAGTGGCTCGGTTCGCCGGGCAGACGCGACGGCAGTGTCGGCGACGGCGGTGTTCCCGAGCTCTGGCGCATCGGCACGGCCGTGATGGACAGCGCCCCGGTCCCGGAGCCGTTCCCGGTCGCAGTGCCGCTCCTGGACGGCGCGCATCTGCACATCACGTCGTCACCGGAGTCCAGAGTCGACGCCGAGAACCTGGTGGAGACGCTGCTGCTGCGCGTGCTCAGCCACTTCCAGCCCGGTCTGGTGCAGGTGCACGTCTGGGACGTCGGCGCGCTCACCGGATCGCTGCCGGGCCTGTACCCGCTGACCAGGGCGGGCCTGCTGACCGTGCACGACCCGGCCCGGCTGCATGACCTGCTCGACGAGTTCGCCGAGCACATCCGGCGCATTCACACCAGCGTGCTCGTCGACGGCAGACGCTCGATCGGGGCGCTGCACTCGGAGACCGGCAGACGCCCGGAGCCGTGGCGGGTCGCGGTGCTCTTCGGCAATCGCACGGCACTGCGCGAGGAGCATCAGCAGAAGCTCCAGCGCATCGCGCGCAACGGGCTCTCCTGCGGTGTGCAGCTCATCATCGTCGACCTGCCGATCACCGTGAACAGCGCCGTGGAGACGCTCCGGCTCCACGACGATCAGACGGCCCGATGCAGCATGACCGGGCCGCATGCCACGGTCTACCTCGATCCGGCGCTGCCGAGGGAACTCGTGCCTCGGGCCTGCAATGCGATCGCCGACGAGCTGCTCACCCGACGCAGCCGGGTCTCCAGCTTCGACGACCTGCTGCCCAACGAGCCGTGGACCTACCACTCCGCCACCGGGCTCCAGACGCCGATCGGCTACGCCGACGGCGACCCGGTGTACGTGTCACTGGGCGACGCCTCGCCGCACGCCCTCATCGGCGGGCCGAGCGGCTCCGGCAAGACGAACTTCCTCTATGCGATGCTCGGCGGGCTCGCCGCGCGGTACTCGCCCCACGAGCTGGAGTTCTACGTCCTGGACTTCAAGGAGGGCGTGTCGTTCGCGCAGTTCGCCCCCGGCCGTCGCGACCCGAGCTGGCTGCCGCACGCGCGGCTGGTGGGGGTGAACGTCAACGAGGATCGCGAGTTCGGCGTGGCCCTGCTGCGCTACCTCTCCGACGAGATGCGACGCAGGGCCGAGCGCGCCAAGCAGCACGAGGTGACCAAGCTGGAGGAGCTGCGCGCCGAGGACCCGACGGGCCGGTGGCCTCGGATCGTCGCGGTGATCGACGAGTTCCAGTATCTGTTCGCCGCCAGAGACGAGGTGACCAGCATGGCCGCCGCCCTGTTGGAGGACGTCGCACGGCGGGGCCGGTCGCAGGGCATCCACCTGGTGCTGTCCAGCCAGGACGTCTCCGGCATCGAGGTGTTCTGGGGCAAGCCCGCGATCTTCGAGCAGTTCACCGTGCGCATCGCGCTCCCGAAGGCGCGCCGGGTGCTCACGGAGGTCAATCAGGCCGCGATGGAGATCCCGCGCAGGCACGCGGTGATCAACCACGACTCCGGCGTCCCGCACGGCAACGAGGTGGCCCGCATCCCGGACTCCACGGCGCGCGGCACCGCCGATCGGCTACAGGCCGATCTGTGGCAGCGCAGGCCCCCGGAGCTGACCGAGCCTCGGCTCTTCGACGGCAGCAACACCCCGAAGCTGCGCACGCTGCCGGACTTCACCCGGTTGGCCGCGCCCGCGACCGGGTCCCGACACGTCCCGGTCGCCCTGCTGGGCCAGGTCATCGACATGGCGGGCAGCGGCGCGGTCGTACCGTTGGCGGCCAGTCCCGGCCGCAACATCGCGGTGCTGGGCTCGGTGCAGCGCGATGCGAGCGCGGTGCTCACCGCGGCGGCGCTGTCCCTGGCCAGGCAGCACAAGGCGGGGACGGTGCGCTTCACGGTGGCGTCGCTGGTGGAGGGCTCGGAGCAGGCGGCGGAGAGCCTGCACGGCGAGCTGAAGGATCTCGAACACCGTGCCGAGATCAAGTATCTCGTGGATGCCAGGGACCTGATCGACGCCACGGCCGACGAGTTGAAGGCCAGACTCTCCGATGAACCGCCCGCCGAAGACGAGAAGAAGCTTCCGCACTACCTGCTGCTGTTCGGCGTCGACTCGGCGCACCCTCGGCTGGAGGATCGCGACACAAAGAAGGCCCGCACCGGTCTGGACAGCCTCCGGCTGGTGCTCAAGCACGGACCGGAACTCCAGACCCATGTGATCGGCTGGTGGCGCAGTACCGGCAGACTCAAGAGCGCACTGGCGATGGGCGGGTTGGAGGACATCGGGGCGTGGGTGGCGTTCGACGTGCACGGGCAGGAGCTCGGCAGCCTGGCCGCGAACCAGGTGATCACCTGGTCGCCTCGGCCTCGACGCGGCCTGTTCTTCGACCGCTTCCATCATTCCCGGCCGCAGGTCGTCATTCCCTGCGACGCGGGCGAACGAGAGACCCCCGGCCCGATCCCCTCGCCCGACCCACGGAGTGACGATGACTGAGTTCGGCTCGGCAGGCGAGCGGTACAAGGAGCTCTGCGGGACGGCCACCGGAGCACTGGCCGCGATGCGCGCACAGGATCAACGACTCGCGGCAGAGCTGCGCGAGTCCGTGGCCGAGGCGCGCGACGACGTGCTGCGCGCCGCCGACCGGGAGCGGGTCACCCGGCTCATCGTGCGACTGCGGTGGGAGGCTGCGGTGGAGGCCCTGTGGGATCAGCGCTGGCTGACCATGACGCCGCTGCCCAGACCGGCGGCGGTGGCACTCGCCTACGACCTCGACGACTGCGAACGGGACATCGACCGGGCCTTCGATCGGCTGGACGAGGCTCTGCGCCGCCGAGGCCTGCTCGACCTGCCGATGCTGACCCGTCGTCGGTCCTGACCGGAGGGCGTGTGGCCTTGCACCCAACTTCTAGAGCTGAAAGCCCCCACAGCGGATGATCCGGCGCGTGCACGAATTGTTCGGCCCCGACGAGGTGGCCGCCTCGACAGACAGCCTGCTGGTCCAGTGGGCCTCGCAGGTGCTGCTGCCGACCCATCCCCACGGCAGAGGCCGGGCCTACCGACTCGGCGACGCGGTGGCCGTCGTGGCACCTCGGCTGAACCGGGACGATCGGATCGTGGTGGACGGGCCGGAACGCGACGTCGCGGAGCTGCTCATCTCCGCCTGGGAACGGCACGGCCCCGACTATCGGCCCCTGCTGTGGACCGACCTGGCCGACGCACCGCTGCTCGCCGGGTTCAGCGAGGCGGGCCGAGCCGACTTCGGCTGGATGGAGCTCAGCAGGCGGGGAACACCGGTGGAGACGCATCGGGCGCGCTGGCTGCGGGACGACGAGATCGACGAGGCCGACGAGCTGGTCCGGCGGAGCAATCCGGACGCCTTCGTACTGCCCTCCGGTCCGGAGCGAAGCCGATGGGCGGGCTGGCACAACACGAAGGGCCGGTTGGTGTCGGTCGGCGGCAACGCGTGGAGCGGGCCGACGGTCGGCTTCCTCGGCGGCGTCGCGACCGAGCCGCACTATCGGGGCCGAGGCGCGTCGACGGCGGTGTGCGGCTTCATCCGCGACTCGCTGATCGCCGAGTACGGCCGAGCGACTCTGATGGTCGATCAACAGAATATGGCGGCGATTCGCGTCTATCGACGGCTCGGCTTCGACTATCGCCGGGTGACCGCGTTATGGGCGGTCGCCAGTCGGGCACGGAGGTCACCGGAGAAGACCGCCGATCCAGCCCGACAGCGGTGAGCCCGCGGACCCGCTCGCTCACCCCGCCGCCCTCCCGTCACCGTCACAGCCGCCAAGCGTGAGGAGCTGGTCGTCATGACCGCGTCGAACTCCAGGGAGATCCGACTCGCCGCCCGTCCGGTCGGCTGGCCGGTCGCGGAGGACTTCGACCTCGTCGAGGTGCCGATCCCGGCCCCCGGACCGGGCCAGGTGTTGATCCGCAACCTGGCGATGAGCGTCGACCCGGCCATGCGCGGTCGGATGAACGACGTCGAGTCCTATGCGCCGCCCTTCGAGATCGGGGCGCCGATGCAAGGCCTGGCCGTCGGCGAGGTGGTGATGTCGGACACCGAGTCGGTGCGCACCGGTGACCTCGTCCTGCACAACCTCGGCTGGCGGGAGCACGCGGTCGTCGACGCCCGGCACACCACCCGGGTAGACCCCGATCTCGCGCCGCCGAGCGCATACCTCGGCGTGCTGGGCATGCCCGGCCTGACGGCGTATGCCGGGATGTTGGAGGTGGCGGCGTTGGCGGTGGGCGACGTCGTCTTCGTGTCCGGCGCGGCGGGCGCCGTCGGCTCCGTGGCAGGCCAGGTGGCCAGGCTCAAGGGCGCGGCCAGGGTCATCGGCAGCGCGGGCTCTCCCGAGAAGGTGCGGTACCTGACCGGGGAGCTCGGCTTCGACGCCGCCTTCGACTACAAGGACGGGCCGGTGGCCGACCAGCTCCGCGCCGCCGCGCCCGAGGGCATCGATGTGTACTTCGACAACGTCGGCGGCGAGCACCTGGAGGCCGCCATCGGCGCGATGCGGCGCAACGGCCGCATCGCGATGTGCGGCGGGATCTCCGGATACAACGCGACCGAGCCGCCGCCCGGCCCCCGCAACCTGCTGCGCTTCGTCGCCCGTCGGCTGACCATGCGCGGCTTCCTGGTCATCGATCACGCCGACCTTCGTCCCGAGTTCCTGCGCGAGGTCGGCGGCTGGGTGCGCGACGGCAGCCTCCGGTACCGGGAGACCGTCGTCGAGGGGCTGGAGAACGCCCCTGCCGCGCTCATCGGGATGATGCGAGGGGAGAACATGGGCAAGATGGTCGTCACCCTCTGACGGGGTCTCGGCAGGAGCGTGCGCGGCCTCCCGGCGGCTTCGACTCGGCAGGCGGGCAGAGTCAGCCGGGGGGTGGCGCCAGCCGGGGCAGAGCAGCCTGGCTCGGCAGCGATCTCGCACGGCCGCCGCCAGCCTGCGCGGTCGGCAAGGCATCGGGGCAGGCCAGCCGGACTGAGGGCCTGCGCCGTCGCAGCCGCCGGGCCGACGGCGCGGGGCTGCACAGGGAGTCGCCCCGCCGAACCGGGCCGATCGGCTCGACGCCTCGCATTCGGTCACTCCCCGGAGGACGGAACGCTGCCTCCGGTCGCGGGCCCGGCCGTCTCCGTCTCGGGCGCCCAGACGTGCCATCCGTCGTCGTAGTGCGGGCATCGGCGGGCTACCAGGCAGCCGTCGGCGACCCGGACCAGCGCATTGGCGGTGCCCTCGTCGAGCAGGGCCCGGTGCGAGCACGGTTCGCATCGGTCCGCCTCGCTGTACATCGTCATCCCGCTCTCCTCCCAGTGGCGAGTAGGCATCTCGGTGTCGCCGCACGCCTGCGGCGGCCGGGCCCGACGGGCAGGTCCGGATACACGCCCCAGGGTGCGGCGTCCCAGCTCGTCCGGCAATGCCCTCCGACGAGCCTCGACGGGCACCGATCGTAGCCACCCGATCACCTCGCGAGACCGGATCTCGGCCTGGGCGGGTCCACGACCACCGAACATGAGTTCGTTTTGACTTCCTGTTGTGTTTTTGCAACATTGTGTTGCGTGAGCCCAGTCCGTAGGGGGAAAGACCTGCCGATCTTCAATCGGATTCAGGTGCTTCGGACCGAACGGGGGTTGTCGAGAGTGACGTTGGCGAAGGCGGTCGAGGTGAATCCACAGACGATCGGGGCGTTAGAACGCGGGGATCACTACCCGAGCCTCGACCTCGCCCTGCGAATCTGCGAGGTCTTCGGGCTGCCCGTCGAGGCGGTGTTCAGTCGAACCCCGTTCGCCCCCTTGTCCGAGGAGCTCTACGGCAGGCGGGGCGAGACGTGAACCGGCAGGAGACGCTCCGGCAGCGCTATCGCGAGATCCGCGTCGGCGCGCATCAACGCCGCCTGGAGCGGCTGGACCGCACGCTGCCCGCCTGGCGCGATCGAGCCCACCGCAGGCCGCTGGTGGTGACCTGCGGAGCCACCGCCGTCGCAGGCGTGCTGGTCACCGTGACCTCAGGCGGCGAACCGAGCTGGCGTCAGCTGCTCTGGCTCGGGTTGGTGGTCCTCTGGATCGCGCAGTGGATCCTGTTGCGTGTCGTCACCAGAGGCATCTCCGAATCCAGCACGCTGGTGCTCGACGAACGAGAGAGCGCCCTGCGGGACAGAGCGACCCGGTACGGCTTCATCACCGCGATGACTCTCAACGGGGCGGTCTGTGGAGCACTGGGTTCGCTGGGCGCCCAGCAGGTCACTGCGGCACACCTGGCCGTGGTGATCGCCTCGGTCACCCTGTTCTGCGGCACGGTCCCCGTCGGCGTGCTGGCCTGGACCCTGCCCGACGACGACCCGGCGGACCTGCTCGACGAGGTCGAGGAGGCGGGCGGCGCCGCGGCCACGCCTCGGCAGGCAGGCTCGACCACCGCAGTCACCGCAGAGAGCGCGGAGAACGCGCCCACCGCCCAGACTGTCCCCACCGCAGAGGCCCCACCACAGACACCGGAGTCGACCCGAGACCAGAACTTCCACCGCGAGGCTTCCACCGACGAGGCCGCCCACGGTGTGGAGCCCCGCGTCGCCCGCTTCGGCGACGCAGAACAGAGAACACCGCACGACAGAAATGGGGGAGGACGACAGTGAACGAGTCCACCTTAGAGATCGACCGGCTGAGCAAACGCTACGGCGAACTGGTCGCGCTGAACGAGATGACCTTCGAGGTCCGGTCCGGAGAGCTCTTCGGGTTCGTCGGCAGCAACGGTGCGGGCAAGACGACCACGATGCGCATCGCCATGGGGGTGCTCGCCACCGACTCCGGCGAGGTCCGCTGGCAGGGCCACGCCGTCGACTTCGACACCCGCCGCAAGATCGGCTACATGCCCTCCGAACGTGGGCTCTACCCGAAGATGAAGGTGCACGACCAGCTCGTGTACCTGGGTGAGCTGCACGGGATGGCCACGGCCGACGCACGTCGGGCCGCCGACGAGTGGACGGAGCGGCTCGGCCTCGCCGAACGCCGCAAGGACGAGGTGCAGAAGCTCAGCCTGGGCAATCAGCAGCGCGTGCAGCTCGCCGCCGCACTCGTCCACGACCCCGAGGTGCTCATCCTGGACGAGCCGTTCTCCGGGCTGGACCCGATGGCCGTCGACGTGATGAGCAGCGTGCTGCGCGAGAAGGCATCGGCAGGAGCGCCGGTGATCTTCTCCAGCCACCAGCTCGAACTCGTCGAGCGGTTCTGCGACCGCGTCGGCATCATCCGGTCGGGCGAGATGGTGGCCTGCGGCACCGTCGACGAGCTGCGCGGTGACGCGGCGCTGCGCATCCGGATCGACGTCCCCTCGGCGCAGCCGGGGTGGACCGACGCGATCTCGGGCGTGCGAGTCGTCGAGCAGACCGGCTCCGCCTACCTGGTCGAGCTGTCCCACGGCGTCGACGACCAGCAGCTGCTCGCCGCGGCGTTGGCGACCGGGCCGGTCCGCGAGTTCTCCCCCCACCGCCCCGCCCTCACCGAACTGTTCCGCAACGTCGTCAGTCAGGAGGTGGCGCAGTGAGCGCCCCGACTCCCTCCCGCAGCCGGGCGGTCAGCCCCACGAAGGCGATCATGCTGGTGGCCAAGCGGGAGATCGACACCCGACTGAAGTCGAAGAGCTTCGTGTTCGGCACGCTCGGCCTCGTCGCAGCCATCGCGCTCTACATCGCCATGATGACCTTCATCGGCGGCCGTGACAGCTCGACGTCCATCGGGCTCACCGGCGAGATGACCGCGATCTCGGCGGAGCTGTCCGCGTCGGGCGAGGCGCTCGGCGAGGACCTGGTCGTCACTGAGGTGCCCGACGCCGCCACCGGCGAGCAGCAGGTGCGCGACGAGGAGCTGGACGTCCTGGTCGGCGGCACTCCAGCCGAACCCCAGGTGACGGTGAAGACCGGCCTCCCCGACACCGTCGAGGTCCTGTTGTCCGGCATCGCCCAGCAGGCGGCGCTGAACGCCCAGCTGACCGCAGGCGGGCTCGATCCGGCGCAGGTCCAGCAGGAGGTCGCGGCGGCGGCGCAGGTCCAGATCACGCACCTCGACGAGGCCAACCCCCAGCAGGTCGAGCAGCTCTTCATCGGCATCGCGACCTGCTTCCTGCTCTACATGTCGATGATGATGTACGGCTCCTACGTGGCGCAGGGCGTCGTGGAGGAGAAGTCGAGCAGGGTCGTCGAGCTGCTGCTCGCCACCATCCGGCCCTACCAGCTGATGCTCGGCAAGGTCGTCGGCATCGGGGCGGTCGGGCTCGTACAGCTGCTGTCCATCGCGATCATCGGCGTCGGCGGCGCCGTGGCGGCGGGACTGCTGACGGTGCCGACGGCGGCGTTGAGCGCCGCGGTGTCCGGCCTGCTGTGGTACCTGCTCGGCTTCTTCCTGTTGGCCACCTTGGCGGCGGCCTCCGGGGCGCTGGTCTCCCGGCAGGAGGACGTGCAGTCGGTGATGATGCCGATGATGATGCTGGTCCTCATCCCGTTCATCCTGACCTTCACGCTGCTGGTCGGTGATCCGGAGAACGAGACGGGCGAATGGCTGTCGCTGCTGCCGTTCTTCTCGCCGTTCATGATGCCGGTCCGGATCGCGACCTCGGTGGTGCCGATCTGGCAGATCGGCGTGGCCGTCGTCCTCAGCCTCGTGGCGGCCGCGGTGCTGCTGGCGCTGGCGTCGCGGATCTACTCGAACGCCGTGCTGCGCACCGGCAGCCGGGTGAAGCTGAAGGACGCGCTGAGCAAGGCCTGATCCCACGCCGCAGACCGACTCGGCCCCGCTCTCGACTCGTGGAGCGGGGCCGAGTCCCGTCTCGGCAGCGGTCCGTCAGCGACCGCTGATCTCGCCGAAGCGGCGCAGCGCCTCCTGCCGTTCCTCGCCGTGATCGACCATCCGCTCCGGATAGTCGGCGGGCGCGTCCTCCCCTGCCTTCCACGGTTCGTGCACCGCCTTGCCTGCGATCCCCCGCAGTTCCGGGACGTGCCTGCGCACGTAGTCGCCGTCCGGGTCGAAGCGCCGCCCCTGTGTCACGGGGTTGAACACCCGGAAGTACGGCGCCGAGTCGGTGCCGCTGCCCGCGACCCACTGCCAGTTATGCTGATTCGACGCCAGGTCGCCGTCCACCAGCGCCGTCATGAAGTGCCGCGCACCCCACCACCAGGGCAGGTGCAGGTCCTTGACCAGGAAACTCGCCGTGACCATCCGCACCCGGTTGTGCATCCAGCCCTCGCGGGTCAGCTGTCGCATCCCGGCGTCGACGAAGGGGAAGCCGGTCCGTCCGGTTCGCCACCGTTCGAAGCGCTCGTCCGCGTCCGGACCCGTGTCGTAGGAGATCCGGTCGAAGCGCCGGTCGAGGTTCTGCCGCGCCGACTCCGGCTGATGCCACAGCACGTCGGCGAGGAAGTCCCGCCAAGCCAGTTCACGTCGGAAGGCCGTCGCGCCTTCTCCTCGATCGCCTGCCAGGTCGGCGAGCAGGGTGCGCGGGTGGACACAGCCCCAGTGCAGATAGGTCGAGAGCCTGCTGGTGCCGTCGGCCGAGGGCCGATCCCTGCCTTCCGCGTAGTCGGCGAGTCGCTCGTCGCGGAAGGACGCCCAGCGGTCCAGCCCGGCCCGCTCCCCCGCTGCGGGCAGTCGGACCTCGCCGAGGTCGTCGTCAGCGGGCACGGGCACCGCCGTCGGGCCGCCGCGAAGCGTGCCGGGGTCGATCCAGTCGATCGTCGAGGGATCACTCGCCGAGGGCTGCCGCCACCCGTGTTCACCCCAGGCCCGGCGGAACGGTGTGAAGACGCGATAGGGGGTGCCGTCCGGCTTGCGCACTCGGCCTGGCGAGACCGCGTAGGCGGTCCCGGTGCCGATCAGCTCCACGCCCTGTCCGGCAAGCCGTCGCTGCACCGCGTCGTCCCGACGTCGTCCGTACGGGCCGGTGTCGGTGGTGACGTGCACGGTGCGGGCGGACACCGCCTCGGCTGCGGCCGCGACCGCCTCGACCGGATCACCGTGCACGATGAGCAGTCGTCCGTCGAGCTGCTCGGCCAGCGCCCGCAGACAGCGGAAGAGGAAGGTGCGACGCGGGGCGCCCGCAGGCCCGAGCAGCCGATCATCGAGGACGAACAGGGCCAGCACCCGGCCTGCCCGTTCCCCGGCCGCCGCCATCGCAGGCTGATCCCCGCAGCGCAGGTCACGCCGAAACCACAGCACGCTCGTGTCGTCCCAAACCATGCTCGCGACGCTAGCCGCAGAGCATCGCCTGCGCAGCGGTGTCGTCGGCGGCGATCCGGCACCACCGGCACAGGAACCGGCCGACACACCACGAAGGGCACCCCTGCGGAGTGCCCTTCGTGACGGTGCCTGCGGTGCGGCGGATCAGCGCTCGGTGAGCGGGATGAAGTCCCGGTCGGTCGCGCCGGTGTACACCTGCCGAGGCCTGCCGATCTTGCGGGCCGGGTCCTCGATCATCTCCCGCCACTGTGCGATCCAGCCGGGCAGCCTGCCCAGCGCGAACAACACGGTGAACATCCTGGTCGGGAAGCCCATCGCCTTGTAGATCAGACCCGTGTAGAAGTCGACGTTCGGGTAGAGCCTGCGCTCCACGAAGTAGTCGTCGGACAGGGCCCGCTCTTCGAGCTTGAGCGCGATGTCGAGCAGCGGGTCGTCGACGCCAAGCCTGCCGAGCACCTCGTCGGCCGTCTTCTTGACGATGGCCGCGCGAGGGTCGTAGTTCTTGTAGACCCGGTGACCGAAGCCCATCAGCTTGACGCCGTCGGCCTTGTTCTTGACCTTGTCCACGAAGCTCTCGACGTTGCCGCCGTCGGCACGAATGCCGTCGAGCATCTCCAGGACGGCCTGGTTCGCCCCGCCGTGCAGCGGCCCGAACAGGGCGTTGATGCCCGCCGAGACGCTGGCGAACAGGTTCGCCTCCGACGAGCCCACCATCCGCACGGTCGCCGTCGAGCAGTTCTGCTCGTGGTCGGCGTGCAGGATGAACAGCAGGTCGAGGGCGCGGATGAGCGCCGGGTCGACCTCGTAGGGCTCTGCGGGCAGACCGAAGGTCATCCGCAGGAAGTTCTCCACCAGCCCGTGCGAGTTGTCCGGGTACAGGAACGGCTGTCCCACGGACTTCTTGTACGCGTAGGCCGCGATGGTGGGGAGCTTCGCCATCAGGCGAATCGTCGACATCTCGACCTGATGGGGATCGAGCGGGTTGAGGCTGTCCTGGTAGAACGTGGACAGCGCCGAGACCGCCGAGGAGAGCACCGGCATCGGGTGCGCATCGCGGGGGAACCCGTCGAAGAACCGTTTCAGGTCCTCGTGCAGCAGCGTGTGCCGCTGGATCTTGTCGGTGAAATCGTCGAGCTGGGCCTGGGTGGGCAGCTCACCGTAGATCAGCAGGTAGCTGACCTCGATGAAGTTCGACCGCTGCGCGAGCTGCTCGATCGGATATCCCCGGTAGCGGAGGATGCCTGCGTCACCATCGATGTAGGTGATGGTGGAGGAACAGGCCGCGGTGTTGACGAAGCCCGAGTCGAGCGTCACCAACCCCGTCTTCGCGAGCAACTTGCCGAGATCGATACCAGACGCCCCGTCGGTGGCGGGCACGACTGACATCTCATGGTCGCCGCCCTTGTGGCGCAGCGCGACGGAACGGTGAGCATTCGCGTCGTCGGGCATACTGGTCCCTCTCAACACTCGGACGAGACAACGCTCACCGTGCTAGTCGCACTACGCCACCGCAAGCCGAATCGGCTGCCCACAGCTGAAACGTCAGCACCGCCTCGTCGGGGTCCTGTCTCTCGCCACGCTAGTCCTCGGAATGGCCGCCGCCTACCCATCGCGTTAGCCGGCAGGCCCAGTTGGGATCACAATCACAGATTGGGGAGAGGCTCAGCTCACAATTGAGCCCGCTGAGGCCGCTCCGCCCGCCCGCGCGGTCTCCGGCGAGCGGACACCCCCGACCGACGGTTGCGCTACGGAGTCGGCGACTACTCCATCAGACGGATGCCTACGGCGGTCGAACGGCCGGACCCCGGCACCAGGACGGGGTGCAGCATCGGAGGCGTCCGCGAAGATCACCCGGAACGGAATGAGACGGACATCACACACAGTGATCGTTTCCGGCCGCTGGGCCGTCCGGGGTAGCACGACGGCGGAGACACCGAAGGCATAGATTCTTCACATTTCGACCCCGATCGGGCCGGATGAAGTGTCGATCCGTTCCCATTCTCGTGCCGGGACGATAAAGAAACCCGGATGCGGGCACTGATCGAGGACACGGAAAGTGACAATTTCCGGTGCCCTCGATCAGAAGATGTTCGGCCGCCCGCGAATAGTCGGCTCACCAGTCACCGAGGGCATCCGAAACCGAGGATGAGGTCATCGTCGGCGCCTGGACCGAATATCCGGGGACGACCAGGATCAATCGATTCGGCAGGCGCCATGCCGAACTCATCCCGTAGACCACCCCGCCAGTTCGGCGGCCCAGGGCGGTTCGGCGCCCTGCCGAGAACAGGTCAGGGCCGAGGCGGCCGCAGCGAACGACAGGCAGTCGGTCCAGCCGCCCTCGTCGAGGCCCGCGAGACCGGCCGGGGTCACGGCGCCGTGCCGATGCAGCCACGCCAGCACCGCGCCGGAGACGGTGTCGCCCGCGCCGATGGTGTCCACGACGGTGACCGGGACGCCCGGCACCTCGACGAGGCGGCCGCCGGAGAACAGGACCAGCAGGCCGTCGGCGCCTCTGGTCAGGATCACGGCGGCGGGCCCGGCCTCCTGCCATCGACGGGCCGCCGCCAGCACCCGAGGATCGACGCCGAGCGACTCCTGGGCACCGTCGACGCCGTGCGTCACCTCGGCAGGCTCGGACAGCGGGGCAGGCTCTCCTGGCTCGACGTCGGCCAGCCAGGCCGCGTCGTCGTCGGAGAGCTTGAGTACGCCGACGTCGGGCAGCCAGGACAGGAACCGGCTGCGATACGCCGCCGCGTCGGGGATGAGCGCGGCCCGGATGTTCGGGTCGAGCATCGTCAGCGTGCCGCGTCGCACCGCCCGCCGCAGCAGCGACTCGTACCGGCTCGCCCCCGGCTCCAGAACCATGCCCAGGGTCCCGAGGCACAGGGCGGTCACCTCGGCAGGCAGGGTGGCGGGCTCCTCGACCAGCCGATCGGCCGTCGCGGCGACATGGAAGGTGTACCGGGCCGAGCCGCCGCCGTCGAGGTCGACGACGGCGAGACTCGTCGGCTCCTGACCTCGCTGCACCAGTGTGACGTCCACCCCGGAGGCCGTGAGCCTGGCAAGCAGCGCCCGACCGAAGGAGTCGGTGGAGATCCGCGACAGGAAGCCCGTCGGCACACCGAGCCTGCCCGCCGCCATCGCCACGTTGAACGGGCCGCCCCCGAGCCGGGGCGACAGCGAAGCGAGATCGTCCTCGCAGGCTCGCCGATCCGCCGACTGCTCCGGAACGAGGTCGACCAGCGCTTCGCCGCCCACCAGGATCATCCGTACTCCTCATCGACAAGGTCACCGCCTCAGAGCCTGTCTTCAATCCCCACTGTCCTGTTGCGCGGGGCCAGCGCGGCGACGGAGGGGGATCAAAGACAGACTTTCAGACCGGCGTCGCCCTGACCTATCAGACCCGAGGCCGCGTGGGCAAGACGTCGATCGCCATCCTCGGCGGTCGACGGGAGCAGGTGCGAGGCCTCAGCCCTCGCGATAGAACGGATCGGCGATGGTCTGCTCGCGGGTGGCCTCGTCGTAGGTCAGGACCTCCCGGCCGTCGACGAACACCCGCAGCGCCCGACTCATCACGTCCAGCGGGTCACCGGACCACAGCACGACGTCGCCGTCCAGACCGGGTGTCAGCGAGCCGACCCGGTCGTCCAGGCCGAGGATGCGCGCCGGGTTGACCGTGAGCGAGCGCAGCGCTGCCGCCGGATCGAGCCCCTCCTTGACCGCCAACGTCGCCTGGTGCACGAGGAAGTTGATCGGGATGACGGGGTGATCGGTGGTGATCGCGATCTCCACGCCCGCCCGGTCCAGGATGCCGGGGTTGCGCAGGTGCCGCTGTCGCACCTCGACCTTGGACCGGGTGGTGAACAGCGGGCCGATGATGACCGGGATCTGCTTCTCGGCGAGCAGATCGGCCACCAGATGACCCTCGGTGCCGTGGTTGATCACCAGTCGGTAGCCGAACTCCTCGGACAGCCGGATCGCGGTGGCGATGTCGTCGGCCCGGTGCGTGTGCTGGCACCACGGCAGCTCCCGGTCCAGGACCTTGACCAGGACCTCCATCGTCGCGTCCCGTTCGAAGGGCTTGCCCTCCTGGCGGGTGTGCTCCCGCCGCTCCCGGTAGTCCTGGGCCTTCAGGAAGGCGTCCCGGATGATCGCGGCCACCCCGAGCCGAGTGGACGGCGTCTTCTTCTGCTCGCCGTAGACCCGCTTCGGGTTCTCGCCGAGCGCGCTCTTCACGCTGACCGGCTGCCGGACGAGCATCTCGTCGACGGTGCGACCCCAGTTCTTCACCGCGACGGTCTGGCCGCCGATCGGGTTGCCGGAGCCCGGCTTGATCACCGAGGACGTGACACCGCCCTCCAACGCGTCGTGGAAGCCGATGTCGGCTGCGTTGATCGCGTCCAGCGCGCGGAAGCGGGCGCCGTTGGGGTCGGTCATCTCATTGGTGTCCTGCCCCGCCCAGCCCTCACCCTCCTCGTGCACGCCGATGTGCCCGTGCGACTCGACGAAGCCTGGCAGCACCCATTGCCCGCTCGCGTCGATCGTGCGAATGCCGGTGGGCGCGGTGACCTCGGCGGCCGAACCCACCGCGACGATCTTCCCGGCCTGGATCAACACCGAGCCGCCCGAGATCGGATCGCGGTCGACCGGGACCACGTATCCGCCTGTGATGAGGACATCTGTCATGGTTAGCAACGCTAATCTCTTCGGCCGATCAGAGCAACGCGGCATCGACGTCGGCGCAGGCGATCGGCGGACCTCCGGCACCGCACAAGACAGTCCGTCGAGACCGAGACGGGCGGGCAGAACACCCGCCCGTCGTCGAATCACGGTCGAATCACACCCGCATCACCGTCGTATCGGGCTCCGCGACACAGACACCGGCGCCCGGCCGCAGCCCGTCGAGACCCGCCAAGCGAGGCCTGCGCCGTCGAGCCGCGCGCCGGGCGTCGGCGTGCGGGTGTGACGGCGACAGGCCGCCCCCGGCACCGCGATCACACCCGCCGGATGCCCCAGCTGCCCTGCCAGGTCTCGCCGGGCTCCAGCCAGATCAGATCGACGCCCGAGTTCAACGCGTCCGGCGGACAGGTCATCGCCTCGATCGCCACCGCAGGGCCGTTCCCGCCGAGGTCCTCCGGAGTGAAGACCTGCACCCAGCTGAACACCGGCTCGGCCCACACCTGCACTCCGGAGCCGTCCGGGCCGAGCAGGCTGTGCCGGACCAGACCCGTCTCATCCGGCCGACAGTCGCCGAAGGCGGTGTCCAGCGTGACCCCGCGCAGCGGTCGGCCCGCCCGGAAGTCGAAGTCCGTCCCGTCGACCGGCTCGGCGGGCCCGGTCGGCAGCAGCCGGTCGTCGACCGGGAGGACCGTGCCTGCGGGCAGCGTCAGCGTGCAGTCCAAGGTCGGCGTGTTCCCCGGCCTCGGGAACGGATGGGAGGCGACCCCGAACGGGCTGCGGCTCCGACCGATGTTGGTCGCGCGGTGGGTGATCGTGAGTCCGTCCGCGCCGACCTCGTAAACGACGGCCACCCGCAGCGGAACCGGCCAGCCCGCCTGCACGTTGACCGTCGCGGCGAGCTCGATCCGGGCCTCCCGCCGCTCGACGACCTCCCAGGAGGTCTGCCGGAGCAGTCCGTGGATCGCGTTGTGCCGGGCTGGCTCGGTCAGGGCGAGCTGCTGCGGCTCGCCGTCGAGGGTCCACCTGCCGTCCGCGACCCGGTTCGGCCACGGCGCCAGCAACGTGCCCGCGCCGAACGGCGGCAGCTGCTGTTCGGAGAAGGAGTGCAGGTAGGCGATCCCGTCGACCTCGAATTCGCGCAGGCCTGCGCCGACCTCGGTCGCGACCGCACGAACCTCGCCGTCTCGGATCTCGTACTGCTCGCCGGTAACGGGTCGGACGGCCTGGTCAGGGGACGACATCGTCGTGATCTCCTCAAGGGGAACTCTGGCCCGGCTGCGCCGGACGGGCTGTCGTGATCGAACTCTGTTGCCGATCGGCGGTCGTGCCGATCCGATGCCGCCGCACGGTGGCACGGCAGGATCGAGGGCACCGGGTTGATCCTCGGCGAGGTCGCTCCGGCCGGGGCGAACTGCGTTCGATCGGCGGAGGCAGGCGCGTCAGTCGGCTCGTCGCGAGCCCGCTGCCGGATCGACTGTCACCCTGCCCAGGATCATCCGGTTCACCGCCCAGAACACCAAGCCGATCACCAGCAGGATGCCTGCGATGCCGTACTCCTCCGCGGGCCTGCCGGTGAGCGGACTGGCCAGCAGGAAGCAGGTGATCGCGCCGAGCACCGGCACTGCCGTCGGGGCGCGGAAGTGTGCATGTGCCACCTCCTCGCGCCGCAGCACCAGCACCGCGATGTTCACCACGCCGAAGACCACCAGCAGCAGCAACGAGGTCGTGCCGCCCAGCAGGGCGATGTCCACCGTGCTGACGAGCACCACGGCCACCATGCTGGTGAACAGGATCGCCACCCACGGCGTACGGCGCACCGGGAGCACCCGCCCGAACTGCCGGGGAATGATCCTCTCCTTGGACATCCCGTACAGGAGCCTGCTGGCCATCATCATGTTCATCAGCGCCGAGTTGGTGACCGCGCAGATCGCGATGGCCGAGAAGAGGATCAGCGGGAAGCCGGGAGCGCCGATCCGCACGACCTCCAGCAGCGGCCCGTCGGAGGCGGCGAGCACGTCGGTCTCGACGAGCAGCGAGGACGTCAGCGCCACCAGCACGTAGATCAGTCCGGTGATGCTCAGCCCGAGTAACAGGCCGCGCGGGAAGATCTTCGCGGGCTCGTGGCACTCCTCGGCCATGTTCACCGAGTCCTCGAAGCCGACCAGTGCGAAGAACGCCAGCGCCGTCGCGGAGGTCACCGCCAGCAACGGCCCCATCTCGGCGTTGAACTCCAGCAGCCTGCCCGGATCGCCCGCCCCGTTGAGGACCGCGCCCACGCCGATGGCGATCACGATGAGCAGCCCGAGCAGTTCGATCACGGTGAGCACGACGTTGGCGATGAGGGACTCGGCGACACCGCGGAGATTCACCAGTGCCAGGAGAACGATGAACCCGATCGCGACCACCAGCGCGGGAACCGTCACGAACTCCTGGAGGTAGTCGCCGCTGACCGCGCGGGCCGCCGAGGAGGCCGAGGTGATGCCGGAGCACATCACGGCGAAGGCGATCATGAAGGTGAAGAAGGGACTGCGAAACGCTCGGTTCGTGTACAGCGCGGCGCCTGCGGCCCTCGGGTACTTGCCGACCAGCTCGACGTAGCTGAAGGCGGTGAGGAAAGCGATGCCGAACGCGATCAGGAACGGCACCCACAGCGCGCCGCCGACCACTCCCGCGACCCGGCCGCTGATGGCGTAGATGCCGGTGCCCAGCACGTTGCCGATCACGAACAACAGCAGCAGCCGAGGGCCCATCACGCGTTTCAGCGCGGGCTCCTCCGAGGCAGGCTGCACCGGTGATCCCCCACTGGTCCCGTTCACCATGACCATGGAGTGTGCCGCGCAGCCGACGATCCGGGTAGCGGCCGATGAGGATGGAACCCTTCTGTCGGAACGGACTGCGCCATCCAGGCCGGAACAGGTGAGCCGAACGGCCGACGAGCGGCGGACGCCGCCGCAGTCCTTCACTCGTTCAGCGCAGCGATCACCTGACGGTGGCGTCGCCGCCCCGCTGCCCGTTCCGTTCTGTTTCCGCAGGCACGTCCGATTCGTGGCCGGTTGTCCTGATCTCAGGGTCAACGGCGTCGACAGCGAGGACGGTGTCCAGGGCGCCGACGGGCGCGTCGGCGGTGTCTCCTGCGCCGACACCGGTGTCGGCGGTGTCCACTGCGCCGACATCCGTATCGGTGTCCACGGCGGCTGCGCCGCCGGGCACCAGACCGGTCGACTCCGGCTCCGGACCGGCGGGCTCCGCGCGGGCCGACTCCGATTCAGCCGCGCCCACTTGAGCCGCGCCCACTTGAGCCGCGTCCGATGGAGCCGCGTCCGATCCGGCGGCGCCCGCCCCCGCTGCGTCCTGGTCGTCGACGGGCGGCCGATATCGCCAGACCGCAGGCAGCAGCAGCGCGCCCACGATGGTCAGCACCACCACCAGCACCCCGCCGCCCGCCGTGGCGGCTGCGGTGCCCACCGACGCCCCCGCCGTGCCGTGCAGCACGTCGGCCAGGCGCGGCCCGCCCGCCACGACCACGAGGAACACGCCCTGGGTCCGCCCCCGCATGTCGTCGGTGGCGACCGTCTGCAACATCGCGCCCCGGTAGATCGTGCCCACCAGATCGGCCGCGCCGCCGAGCGCGAGGAACAGCACGGCGAGCCACAGCGAGTCAGCCAGCCCGAAGCCGATGACGGCCAGCCCCCAGCACAGCCCCGCGATCACCAGGCCCGCGCCCTGCCGTCGGATTCGCGTCACCCAGCCGGAGAAGAGACCGAACAGGAAGGCGCCGAGCGGCAGGGCGGCGTACAGCAGGCCCAATGCCGCGCCGCCGCCCGGCGGGTCGCCGAAGGTCCGCTCGGCCATCTCCGGGAACAACGCTCTGGGGAGCCCGAACACCATGGCGATCACGTCGAGGACCAGGACTGCGACCAGCACGGTGTGCACCCGCATGTAGCGCACGCCGTCGATGACCGACCGCAGTCCCGCCCGCCTCGGCGCGGACGCCGACGGCGGCATCGCAGGCAGTCGCCACACCGCCGCCAGCGCCACCAGCAGCGAGAGCGCATCGACCAGGTAGAGGGTGGAGAGCCCCACGAAGGGCAGCAGGATGCCCGCGAGAAGCGGGCCGACCACGGCTCCGAGCTGCGCGACGGTGGCCGTCAGCGCCTGCGCCGCCGGGAGCTGCGCGGTGGAGACCAGTCGCGCCACCGACGCCGTCCTGGCGGGCATGTTCACCGCGAAGAACGACTGCTGCAGGGCGTACAGCAGCAGGACGGTCCACACCGAGTCGGTGTTCACCGCCGCGGCGGCCCACAACAACAGCGCCGTGGTCGCGATGCCGAGGTTGGTGACGATCATCAGCTTGCGGCGGTCGACGCTGTCGGCGATCGCACCGCCCCATAAGCCGAAGACGAGCAGCGGGACGAGGCCGAACAGACCGGTCAGACCGACCCAGCCCGAGGAACCGGTGATGTCGAAGATCTGCTTGGGCACCGCCACGGCGGCGAACTGCGCGCCGACGGAGGTGACCACGGTCGACGTCCAGAGCCGCCGGAACGGGGCGACCCGCAACGGCTCGGTGTCCAGCATCAGCCTGCCGAGCCTGCCGCGCGGCCGACGGGGCGGCGGGGAGGACGTCGATGACTCGTCGTTGTCGTCCAGCCCCGGCTCGCTCACCGCCGCAGCCTAATGCCCTTAGCGACGCGAACAACTGCCCTGCCGAGGATCTCAGTCGCAGGCAGGCGGCGCGGGCGCGCGGCGCACGCCACCGGAACCGCGCCGCGAGAAGGCCCTTCGGGTCCGTCCCCGGGCGGCCCTGCGAGCGCCGCCCTTCCCGCACCACGGCCGATGTCGACGTCACGTCCCGGTGGACGAACCTGCCGCATCGCCGGATCGACAGACCGACGCCCCCGCCGTCGGCATCGCGCCGGACCCGGCACGCCTGCCGTGCTGCGACTCGCCAGAGATCGACCGCCGCGAGGCAGCCCGACCGAGCGCGGACGGTGCCCGACGCGAGGGCCCGCAGCCGTGGTCAACAGGCTGCGGACCCGGTGGTCGTGGTGCCCGACAAGGAGCCCGGTTCAGGGAGCGATGCGCTCCACCCGCCAGCCGTCCCTGCCCTGGCGGTAGCGGAGCCGGTCGTGCAGGCGATCGGGCCTGCCCTGCCAGAACTCGACGGTCTCCGGTCGAATCCGCCACCCGCCCCAGTGCGGCGGGACCGGCACGTTCTCGACGTCGGCGAATCGCCGCTGCACGGCCGACAAGGCCGCATTCAGGCTGCTCCGACCGCTGACCACGGCCGACTGCGGCGAGGCCCAGGCGCCGAGCTGAGCGCCCCGTGGACGCTGCTCCCAGTACGCGGCCGTCTCCGCGCTGTCGATCTTCTCCACCTGCCCGCGCACCGTCGCCTGGCGCTGTAGAGCGATCCACGGGAAGGTCGCGGAGGCGTACCGGGTCGCGGCCAGTTCGTGGCTCTTGGCCGACGTGAAGTTGGTGAAGAACACGAGGCCCCGCTCGTCGAGCATCTTCGCGAGCACGGTCCGTGACGACGGCCTGCCCTGCGGGTCGGCGGTGGCCAGGACCATCGCGTTCGGCTCGGGAAGCCCGGCGGCCGCCGCCTCGTCCAGCCAGAGCTGCAGCTGCTCGGACCACGTCCCGGAGAGCTGCTCCTCGTTCAGCGCTCCCGCCTGGTACGCGACGCGCATGGAAGGCAGAACGACGTTCACCTCGGACATGGGTCTCACACTCCCCGCCTCGACCGCAATGGCACCCGTGACGAGGCACCGTACGTTCACCGAGCCGCCATCCGATAGCACCCAGAAGGTGAAGTCCTGCCAACCGTCGGGTGATCCTGGACACCAGAAAAGCGCAGATCAGCAGCGGGATCGATCCCGTGACCGATCCAGCGTCGAGTCGGGCTCCAGGGACGTCTCAGATCCTGTCTCTGATCCCTGCCTTCGGGCTTGCGCGGGGCAGGCGCGGCGATCTGCGGCGTCGGCGTCGGTCACCATGACACCGCCATGGCTCCCTCCTGTCGCCTGGCAGCTCATCCACGCCTAATCCCCGCTCACGACTCCAGCGGGACCGAAGACCGACTCTCAGATCATCCACGCCCTGCCCGTCGCGCAGCCCTCGGAGAGTCGCGATAGAGTTGATCATCACGCGACCCCCTGAAGTCATCTGTCCGTCATAGAGCTGCAACACTTGCTCATCCGGCAACGGCGCCGGAGGAGTACCTGTCCGCTGCTCCACACGGAGGCGCCGTCATGACCCAGACAGTCGACCCGACCACCTTGGTGCTCCCCGCCGAGCTGCTGCCGTCCGACGGCCGCTTCGGCTGCGGCCCCTCCAAGGTGCGGCCGGAACAGCTCGCCCGCCTCGCGGCCGAAGGCGCCGCCGTGCTCGGCACCTCGCACCGCCAGAAGCCGGTCAAGTCCCTCGTCGCGCGCGTGCGCGCGGGACTGCGCGAGCTGTTCGCCCTGCCCGACGGCTACGAGGTCATCCTCGGCAACGGCGGCACCACGGCCTTCTGGGACGCCGCGGCCTTCGGTCTGGTGCGGGAGCGCTCGCTCCACCTCACCTACGGCGAGTTCTCCTCGAAGTTCGCGAAGGTCACGCAGGGCGCCCCCTTCCTCGCCGACCCGGTGGTGATCAAGGCCGAGCCGGGCGACGCGCCCGCGCCGACGTCCCACGAGGGTGTCGACCTGATCGGCTGGGCACACAACGAGACCTCCACCGGCGTCGCCGTGCCGGTCAGCAGGCCTGCCGGTTCCGAGAACGCCCTGATCGCCATCGACGCCACCTCCGGCGCGGGCGGTCTGCCGGTCAAGGCCGAGGACTTCGACGTCTACTACTTCGCGCCGCAGAAGTCCTTCGCCTCCGACGGCGGACTGTGGATCGCACTGGCGAGCCCGGCCGCGGTGGCGCGCATCACCGAGATCGGCGAGTCCGACCGCTGGGTGCCCGAGTTCCTCTCGCTGCCCACCGCACTGGACAACTCCCGCAAGGACCAGACGTACAACACCCCGGCGGTCGCCACCCTGTTCCTGCTCGCGGACCAGATCGAGTGGCTGCTGGCAGGCGGCGGCCTCGACTGGGCCACCAGCCGCACCGCCGACTCGGCGAGCAGGCTCTACTCCTGGGCGGAGAAGTCGCCCTACGCGACCCCGTTCGTCGCCGACCCGGCCAACCGCTCCGCCGTCGTGGGCACCATCGACTTCGACGAGACCGTCGACGCCGCCGCGATCGCGAAGGCCCTGCGCGTCAACGGAATCCTCGACACCGAGCCGTATCGCAAGCTCGGACGCAACCAGCTGCGCGTCGCGATGTTCCCCGCGATCGAGCCGTCAGACGTCGAAATCCTGACCCGCGCCGTCGACTGGGTGGTTGAACGACTGGTCTGAACGGGCGGCTAATCGGCATTGAACTGGCGCGATGACTACAGAGAGGGCAAGATCGGAGGTGGAGACAAGCTGCCGTGTGGGTGAAATGGCGGCACTGTAGGTAGATGAGACGGACCTCCCGGACCGGGGCGGGGCCGTGCGGCCTCGAGAATTCGGGTGTCGCACCGAGCCACTCCTGTCGTCCGAGGAGGCCTGTGGTCATCGGGGGAGGTCGTGATGCGAGCGCTGCGAGTCGTCGGGCTCGACGACGACGGCAAGACCGTCATCTGCGAAGACCCGGCGCGCGGTGAGCGCTTCTCGATCCCGGTGGACGAGCGGCTGCGTGCTGCCGCCCGGGGCGATGCCACTCACCTCGGCCAGGTGCAGGTCGAGATGGAAAGCCAGATGCGTCCGAAGGAGATCCAGGCGCGAATCCGGGCGGGGGCCTCGGTGGAGCAGGTCTCCGAGGCAGCGGGAATTCCACCACACCGGGTGGAGCGCTTCGCGTACCCGGTGCTGTTGGAGCGCTCGCGGACGGCGGATCTGGCCCAGCGGGCACACCCGATGCGGGAGGACGGCCCGGACGTCCAGACCCTCGGCGAGGTCGTCTCGCACGCGTTCAGCCTGCGCGGGCAGGAGTACTCCGATTCGGAGTGGGACTCCTGGCGGGGCGAGGACGGCAAGTGGGTCATCTCGCTGCACTGGCACGCGGGCCGGTCCGACAACCGTGCGCACTGGGTCTTCCACCGGGGTGCACACGGTGGCACCGTGATCGCCCTGGACGAGCACGCCGCAGACCTCCTCGACCCGTCGCCGAGCAGACCGCTGCGCACGGTCCGACCGGTCACCCAGCTGGCCCGTCAGGCGTTGGACAACCCCTACGAGGACACCACGATCATCCCCGCCATCACCGACGAGGAGCCCGCTGTCGAGGAGCACGTGGTGGCGGGCGATTCCGGCGGTGATCGCGAGCCGCTACGGCCGGGCGATGGCGCCGAGACGGCGATCGACGCGACCGCCAGAGAGACGATCGTGCCGCCGCCGCTGACGGCGGGTCCCCGCCCCGGTGATCGCCGGGCTGCGGCACGGGCAGGCGGGGCAGGCGATGGCTCGGACGGGGCCGCTGCCCAGGGCACGGCGGACGCCGATCACGTCGGCGACGCGGGCAAGGCCGGTGCTCGGCGGAAGAAGAACCATCCGATCGTGCCCTCGTGGGAAGACGTGCTCCTCGGCGTCCGCTCCCAACGAGGCTGAGGCCGGTCCGGCACTTCGACACCCGAACCGACGAGACGGAAGGGGCGGTCACCACTCGGTGACCGCCCCTTCCGTCGTCGCCTAGGCCTCGTCGGGGTCCGTCCTGGCCGGTGCGGCCGCTCGGATCAGGACGAGATCTGCCTCAGCGGACCGACGTCGATCGGCGTACGGCGCTGGACGTGAAACCCGCCTGCTCCGCGTCGGTCTCGGTCTGGAACCACACCGTCGCCTTGGTCCGGGTGAAATACGGCGAGTCGCTGGTGTGGTAGAGCTTCGACTTCTGGTTCCCCTTCACCCGGTAGTCGGGCGCGGGTGCCGTGCCGTCGGGCGACGGGCGAGCCGAGTTCCGGTACGGACCGGGCACGACCATGCGAGGGGATACCTGCTGCTCCTCCTCGGACGGCTCCGGACGGGCCGACCTCGCAGGCTCCGGTTCCTCGTCGACGGGGCCACGAGTCTGAGCAGGCACCTGAGCCGCCGCCAAGGGCTGCACGGCCTTGCTCTCCTGGGCCCCGTTGCCGTTGTGTCCTGCACCGTTCTGCCCGTCGCCCGCAGCGCCGTTCTTCTCCTGCCCGTTACTCCTCGGGTCGCCTGCGATCCCCGCCGTCTCGGGCTGCCTCCGCTCCTCGCCGGGCTCATGCCAGGCGGGCTCGCCGTCCGCCGCCGCATAGGTGAGCCGGACCGACAACGAATCCTCGAACTCGGCGTCTTCGAACTTCGTGTCCCCGAACTTCGTGTCCTTGACCTTCGGTGCTGCCGACCGAGCCTCCGTCGGCAGCACCGACCCCGGCAGGACCTCCGGGCCGGGACCGCCCGACGGTTCGACGAATCCCTTCACCGCCCCGCCTGCCTTCGCCGCGCCGTCGCCACGCTCCGGTTCGATCGCCTGCGGCCGTGCGGCCTCGGCGACCTCGCCCACCGGGACGGTCCGCACGGCCCGCCCGGTCTCGATCCGCCGTTGCCGCGTCACGAACAGCCAGGTCACCAACGACCCCAGCAGGAACGACAACGCGCACAACAGGAACACCTGCCCGAACAACCAGGCCACCGCTCTCTCCTAACCAATCTGCACGTCGACGACGTCGACGTCACTGTCATCGGCGGCATCCACCGAGCTGCGCATGGTGACCAGCGAACCGGACACACCTTGATCGAGCAGTTCGGCGCGGACCGCCTCCGCGCGGGCTCCGGCGAGATCGGCCTCGCCGTCTGCCGCGCGGCCGTGAAGGATCACCGGCATGCCGGGCGCCACCCGCAACAGCCCCACGAGCTGTCGAAGCACCTCGGTTCCGGACGTGGTCAACCGGGCCGAGCCCGCCGCGAAGCGGAGGCCGCCACCGTCGGCGAGCATCGTGCTGACGGTCTCCTGGAAGGCCTCCGCGCCGAAGGTGGCGGTCTCACCGAGCCGGGCCTGCCAGGTGCGGTCCTCCAGCCGGATCTCCGCAGGCAGCACCGCACGCACCGAGGTGCGGAGTTCGATCGCGGTCTGCTCGTCGATCACCGGACCGGTGAGCATCAAGGTGTCGGACCACCAGTACATGCTCACCGTCGCCGCGGTCCGTTCCGGCACCTCGGCCAGCACCTCGGCGATGAGAGCCGGGTCGGCGGGCAGCGCGGAGCCGTCGACGACCAGTACGGCGTCGACCACCTCTCGGCCGTCCCGCCGGTCGCGGATCTCGTCGAGAAGCCGCCGGGCGGCCTGCTCGTCGGGAGCGATGCCCGACACCGCGAGCTGCCTGCCTCGGGGGATCACCGACAGGCCGCCGCCCGCAGCGCCGTCGGCGACGGCGGACACGGCACGAACGCCTGCGACCTCTTCGATCTTCTCTCGTGCCTCGGCCCGCCTGCCCGATGGCACGCCGGACACCCGGACGTCCCGACCTCGGACCTCCAGGCCCGTCCAGGAGATCCGAGCCTCGGTCAAGGCCTCCTCGGATCGTCGGGTCAACGTCTCCTCGATCGCCGCACCCGGCCAGACCATCCCGGCCGTGGACAGCACGGCGGGCACGAGAACCAGCATCGCCAGCCAGCGCCAGTTCTGTGTCCGCCCCACCTTCGGCAGTTGCCTATGCACCATCGCACTCCGTCAGTCGGCCCGGCCCTTCCGGCAGACGCGGTCGTCGGCTGCGCAGCGCGCGGCGAGCGGACCGACGTCGACGTGATCGTTCACCGAAGACACCTACCAGTGTCGGATCGGTCACTGAGGGAAACGCGCCGCGCGCGAGACAGGCGTTCCGTGGAGTCCACTCGATCGAGCAGTTCACGTCATCCGAACGGGCGGATCGCTGGAATGCGGTCATCGGGCTGCCGCAGGGAAGAGATTCGACGTCCACGGACCGCCCCGCGCGCAAGGCGGACGGCAGGTCGATCCGGTCCGGCCAGGCGGTGGAACGACAGCGGCCGACCCGCGACGAGTCGGGCGGAGGCCTCGAGTGCGGAGGTCACGCGGCAGCCGCCCAGGGCAGGCCGATCAACCGGGGAACGCTCAGCGCCTGCTCTCGAACACGAGACCCGCCGACCGGCACGACGCCGTCGGACGCGGGTGTCGGGACCCGGACGTCTACAGGCGGTAGGCCTCGTCCAACAGGTTCAGATCCCAGCCCTCCTGCTCGCACCAGTCCTCGGCACCCGCTCTGGACAGCTCGGCCGTCACGGCGGGCAGGATCGCACCGAGCCGAATCCAGCCGTCCGCCGCGAGGACGTAGCCGACGCCGTCGACCGAGACCAGCAGTCGTCCCACCGGGAAGGCCATGCTGGACGGGGTACGGAGGAAGGTCACCGAACGTCGGTCGGTCATGGTCTCGGATCATGCCCGCAGGACGGGAGCGCGGCATCTCCTCACCTGCGAACCGATCGGCAGGCACGGGCCGTCGACCGCCCTCGTCCCTGCCGTCCGATCCACCGTGCCGGGTGAGAAATCAGGATGCTTCGGCGCGACCCTGTCCGTAACGTCAACTCGGCTATGGGTACCGACCTTCCCCACGTGGGTTCTCGTGTCAGTCCGGAAGCTCAGCCAGCTGAACCGAGCACCGACGCCGTCCGCACCGTGTTCCGTGCCGACGACGGTCCCGTCGACGCATCCGGTGACCAGAACGCAGGCAGCCTGCCGCGCGGACTCGACGCAACCGCAGCCGGGGACACGACGAGACGTCGATCCGCCGTCCGCAGTCTTCTTCGGCTGCTGCCGTACGTTCGGCCGGTTCGGCTCCCGCTGATCGCGGCGGGCATCAGTGCCCTGCTGGCCACGCTGGCCGGACTGGCGATACCCCTGGTCGTCCAACGGATCATTGACGGGCCGATCGCGGAGTCGGACCGGTCGGGGCTGCTGTGGATGGTGGGGCTGGTCGTGCTGCTCGGCTGCGCCGAGGCCGTCCTGATCTTCCTTCGTCGCAGGCTGATCTCGGGGCCGACGACCGGTATCGAGGCGACGATGCGGCATGACCTCTACCACCATCTCCAACGCCTGCCCGCGTCGTTCCATGATCAATGGTCCTCCGGCCAGCTCCTGTCCAGGGCCATCAACGACCTGGCGCAGGTGCGGCGGTTCCTCGCCTTCATCGCGATCTTCCTGGTGGTCAATACCATCACGATCATCGTGGGACTCGGCGTCCTGTTCTACCTGGCGCCCTTCTTCGGGATCGTCCTGCTGGTGGCGGGCATTCCGGTCGCCGTGCTGTGCGCCCGCTACGAGGCGCAGTACAGCGTCAGCTCACGACGCTCCCAGGATCAGACCGGCGACCTGGCCACCACCATCGAGGAGTCGGTGCTAGGCGTCCGGGTGCTCAAGGCGTTCGGCCGGGGCAGGCACCTCGGCAGGAAGTTCGCCGAACAGGCTCGGGCGCTGCGGACGACCGAGATGCGCAAGGTCGGCATCATGGGCAGGTTGTGGCTCGTGGTGATCGCGCTGCCCGAGACGGGAATCGCGGTCATGATCGCTCTCGGCGGTCTCGCCGTCGCGGACGGATCGCTGACGCTCGGGGCGCTGGTCGCGGGCATCACCACGGCCACCGTCCTGCGGTGGCCGATCGAGTCGATGGGCTGGCTGCTCACCGAGACGAGCCAGACCGCCACCGCCTCGGACCGCTACTGGGAGGTCCGGGACGCCGTCCGCACCGTCGACGAGCCCTCCCGTCCCGTCGCACTGCCCGCCGACGCACGTGGCGAGCTCCGCTTCGAGAACGTCAGTTTCGCCTACGCGGCCGAGGCCGCAGGGCCCGGCCGGTCCGCCCCGGACGGCCACGACGGCGCGGCGAGGACGAGGCAGACCGCCGCGCCGACGACCGTGCTGCGCGACGTCGACCTCGTGGTCCGTCCCGGCGAGACACTGGCGCTGGTCGGCACCACCGGCTCTGGCAAGACGACGCTGACCGCACTGCCCTCCCGGCTCTACGACGTGACCGGCGGCCGGGTCACGCTCGACGGCGTGGACGTGCGTGACCTGCCGTTGGAGCTGCTGCGCACCCGGGTGGCCACCGCCTTCGAGGACCCGGTGCTGTTCTCGATGAGTGTCCGGGAGAACGTCGCATTGGGTGCTCCGCAGGCGAGCGACGAGGACATCGTGGCGGCGCTGCGAGTGGCGCACGCACTCGAGTTCGTCGGGGCCCTGCCGTGGGGTCTGGACACCAGGATCGGCGAGGAGGGCCTGTCGCTCTCCGGCGGTCAGCGGCAACGACTGGCGCTGGCCCGTGCCGTGGTGGGCAGACCGTCGGTGCTGGTGATGGACGATCCGCTCTCCGCATTGGACGTGCACACCGAGGCAGAGGTCGAGGCCGCGCTCCGACAGGTGCTGCGAGACGTGACGGCGCTGGTCGTCGCGCACCGACCGAGCACGGTGGCCCTGGCCGACCGGGTGGCGCTGCTCGTCGACGGCCGGATCGGGGCGGTGGGCACTCATCAGGAGCTGCTCGCCACCAGTGCCGAGTACCGCAGGATGCTGTCCACGCTCGATGAGGAGGTCGTCGCGGCGACGGCCACCGATCCCGCGCCTGCTGCGGACGTCGACAGCCTGAACGCCGGTCGAGGTGCCTGCCCCGACGAGACGTCCCCGGCCGACGCCGTGGAGTCCGAGGCGGCAAGTCCGCAGGAGATCGTCCGCGCCGAGACGCACCGGCCGACCGATGGGCGCGATCGGGTACGCAGCGGGCAGGCCCCGACGAACGAGGAGATGCAGGCGCGATGACCGGCTCGACCGAACAGGGCCGTCCGGACGACCCGGCGGACGACCGGACGGACGCGGCATGGCGCGGCGTCGCAGCCGAGGACCAGGACGAGCTGAGCAGGAACACGAACCTGCTGCTGGCCGCCAGGTCTCGCAGGCTGCTCGGCTCGCTGGTCCGCCCGGTCCGAGGCCGGGTGGTGGCCGCCCTGGTTCTGGTGACGCTCAGCAGCCTCAGCTACCTGGCGGGCCCGCTGTTGGTGGCGGGCGCCATCGACCGAGGCGTCCCGGCCGCACTGGACGGCGACCCCGTCCCGGTTCTGCTGTTCGCGGCGGGCTATGCGGTGACCAACCTGTTGACCGGCCTCTTCCAGCTCGGCTTCGCGCTGGTGTCCGGCCGGGCGAGCCAGGACCTGCTGCTCGACCTGCGGCAGCGGATCTTCCGGCACGGCCAGCTCCTGTCCGTCTCCTTCCACGAGAAGTACACCTCCGGTCGGCTGATCTCCCGGATGACCAGCGACCTCGACTCGATGAAGGAGCTGCTGGAGGAGGGCCTGGACAGCCTGTTCACCTCATTGCTGAGCATGGTGGGCATCGCGGTGCTGCTGATCTGGCTGGACGCGCCGCTCGCGCTGCTCACCCTGGCCGCGACGGTGCCGCTCGCCATCGTGGCTCGCTGGTTCCAGCGCCGGTCGCGCCGCTCGTACCGGCTGACCAGGTCCTCGGTGGCCAAGGTGATCGTGCAGTACGTCGAGACGATGAACGGCATCCGGGCCGTGCAGGCCTACCGTCGGGAACGTCGCAACGACGCGATCATCGACGAGTTCAACCAGGAGTTCCGCGACGCGAACCGACGCGCGCTCAACGTGCTCGCCGTCTTCACCGGACTCGTGAAGTGGATCGCGCACCTGAGCATCGCCTCGGTGCTCGTGGTCGGCGGCTGGGCGGTGGCGACCGGGAGTCTGGAACTGGGCATCCTGACGGCGTTCCTGCTCTACATGCGCCGGTACTACGACCCGATGGACCGGTTGGCGATGTTCCTCAACTCCTACATCTCCGCCACGGCGGCGCTGGAGAAGATCTCCGGAGTGCTGGAGGAGGCTCCCTCGGTCCCCGAGCCTGCCGAGCCGAAGAAGCTGCCCGAGTCGCGGGGGCGGCTGCGTTTCGACCAGGTGGAGTTCCGCTACAGCGCCGACCTGCCCACGGTGTTGCAGCCGCTCGACCTGGACGTCGCGGCGGGGCAGACCGTGGCGCTGGTCGGGACGACCGGGGCGGGCAAGTCCACGGTGGCCAAGCTCGTCGCCCGGTTCTACGACCCGAGCGCGGGCTCGGTGCGGCTGGACGGGGTGGATCTCCGGGAGCTGGCCGAGGCCGACCTCCGACGCTCGGTGGCGATGGTCACCCAGGAGTCCTTCCTGTTCTCGGGCTCGGTGGCCGAGAACATCGCGCTGGGCAGGCCCGGTGCCACCCGTGCCGAGATCGAGCACGCCGCCGCCACGGTGGGGGCGCACGAGTTCATCGCGGCCCTGCCCGACGGCTACGACACCGACGTTCGCAAGCGGGGCGGCAGGCTCTCGGCAGGCCAGCGCCAGCTGGTCTCCTTCGCTCGCGCCTTCCTCGCCGACCCCCGGGTCCTGGTGCTCGACGAGGCCACCTCCAGCCTCGACCTGCCCACCGAGCGCGCGGTGCAGCACGCGCTGGAGACGGTGCTCGCGGGCCGGACAGCGCTGATCATCGCCCACCGACTGTCGACGGTGCTGATCGCCGACCGGGTGCTGGTGGTGGACGCCGGCCGGGTCGTGGAGGACGGGGCGCCCGAGGAGCTCATCGCGGCCGGGGGTCGGTTCGCGGGTCTGCACCGTGCCTGGCAGGACTCGCTGGTCTGATCTCGATCAACCCGATCAGCCGACCGGTGCCTGCGACGGGGCGCGGACACCGGGTCGATTCGACAAGGCGGTTCAACACGGCGAGTCGACACGGCGGGCCTCGACGGCGATCGGCGGCCGCCGCGCGCCCCGCCCGGCGGTGCCAACCGCCGCGGCCGGCGTCGGGTGTCGAGCCGGACGACGACCCGACGGCCACGGGCGGACGCGCGGCGCAGCGGCAGTCGCCTGTCTGCTTCATGCCGGACCTGCCTGCCCGCCTGCCCGCCTGCCTGCCCGATGATCAGCGGTCCGGCGGGTCCGCCCCGTCCGTCGCTCCGCCCGTCCGCCCCGATCGCTCCGCACCGAGGCGGCGGTGCTCGACGTGGGCAGGCCTGCTGCCGTCGTCCACCGCAGGCGAGTGCCCCGGCCTGCGACGACGGCGGCCCGGCTCCACGGCCTGATCCGCCGTCGCCGCCATGTTCAGCCGAGGGCCGCAAGAGCGGCGATGAGCAGACCCGTCCAGGACAACAGCACACCGGCCGCCGCGCCGTAGACGATCCAGCGCCAGACCGGCGTCCGGCGCAGCAGCCACATCGCGGGCACCAGTCCGCCGACGACCACGAGGTTCACCCCGGCCGCGAACAACGCGGCGGTCTCCGCCCAGCCCACCGAGACGGTCGTCAGCGTGATGGTCACGATGATCGCGACGACTGCGCTCACCGTGAGCCCGGTGGCCCAGGGCGTCGACTCGCCGCAGGCAGACCGTCCTCTGGCCTGCCGGGCGAGGGAGTCGGCACGCTTGTCCGGGGGCCTGATCCGCACCTGAACCTCCCGGATCGGATCGAGATAGACGACATCGCTGTCCGTGACCGTGGCGAGCAGCCCGGCGAGACGTCTGCCGCGATCGGAGACCGCCGATCCGAGCGTGCCCTCCGCCGCCTCGGTGTCGGCGACGCTCTCGGCGACCGCAGCCCACTCGGTCAGCGCGGCACGCAGACCTGGGGGCAGTGCACTGAGATCGGGCGGGCAGCGCTCCTCCTCGCCTGCCGAGGCAGGCCTGCGGCTCAGTACCGGACGTCCGGTTCGAACCCGCAGCTCCACGACGACCGTCCCCTTCCTGGGCGGCGTTCCCTCTTGCTCTCACGGTGACAGCCCGGCGACGCCGGGACCACCCGGCGCGCTCCTCACGACCACGACGCGTGGTGCTGACGCGGCCGTCGTCTTCTCGACGATGACCGCGAGGTGCGCGCAGGCGGCGACGGCCGCGTCAGCGGCTGCGATACTCGGCAGGCTCGGGGAACACACCGAGATGGTGGAAGGCGATGGCCGCTGCCGTGGCCACGTTGAGCGAGTCGACGCCGACCGCCATCGGGATGCGCACCCGCAGGTCGGCCCAGTCCATCGCCTCGGCGGTGAGCCCCGGCCCCTCCGAGCCCAACAGCACCGCGCCCTGTCCGCTGGCCAGCTCGAAGTGGGAGAGCGGAAGGGCGGAGGCGTCCGGCGTCAGCGCCGCGACGCGGAAACCCGCCTCCCGCAGCGCACCGAGGCCGTCCGGCCAGGGACGCAGCTCGGCGAACGGCACTCGCAGGACATGGCCCATCGACACCCGGACGCTGCGGCGGTAAAGCGGATCGGCACAGCCGCCGCCGAGAAGCACGCCGTCGATCCCGAGGGCGGCGGCGTTGCGGAAGAGCGCGCCGAGGTTCTCGTGATCGCCGATCCCCTCCAGCACCGCGAGCGTTCTCGCCGTGCTCAGCAGTTCCTCCGCGCTGGGCCGCGGCGCCCGATCGGCCACCGCCAGCACTCCCCGGTTGAGATGGAAGCCCACGATGCTCGCCATGACCTCGGCCGAGGTCACGAAGGCGGGGATGTCGAGATCCGCCAGGATCCGGCATCAGATCGGCGACGCGACGTTCCACGCCCAGCAGCGCCCGTACCGGATATCCGGACTCCAGCAGTCTGCGGACGACCACGGTGCCCTCCGCGATCACCAGACCTCGGCCGCCGGGGCGGTCGGGTCGTCGATCAGCGGCGGAGAGATCGCGGAAGTCGTCCACCTCCGCGTCGTCGGGGTCTGAGATCAGGGTCCAGTGCGCCACACAGGCAGTCTCGCATCGACGGACGTCGGCGGTGGCGAAAGGCACTTTCCCGCGCAGATCCCATGACCTGCCTCGTGTACGCAGCGTTAAACACTTGTGACACCGGGCACCGTTTTGGCCGCTGCCCTGGTGGTTACTCCCTGTGTCACGGTGAGCATCCGCTACCGCGCCCAGCAGGGAGGCACCATGGGGAATGATCCGGCCGCCCGGTCGTTCAGTCCCGAAGACCGCCAACGATTCAGAGACAAGGTGCAGCGCTGTCTGGACGCGCTGGCGAGGATGCTCGCGGAGAGGAGCTTTTCGCCGGAGCGAGAGCACATCGGGCTGGAGATCGAGCTGAATCTGATCGATGGACAGGGCGTGCCCGCGATGGCCAACGCCGAGGTGCTGAATCAGATCGACGATCCCTCGTTTCAGACGGAGCTCGGCCAGCACAACATCGAGATCAACGTCCGACCGCACCCGCTGCGCGGCGACGAGGCGCTTCTCCTCGAGGACGAACTGCGCGCGTCACTGGACAGCGCGGAGGTTCGGGCGCGGACCGTCGGCACCGGCCTGGTGATGATCGGGATTCTGCCGACGTTACGCGGCGAGCACTTCGATCCGCACTGGCTGTCGGAGAACGATCGGTACGCGGTACTCAACCACGAGATCTTCTCCTCGCGCGGCGAGGAGATCATGCTGAACATCGAGGGGGTGTCGCTGTCGGGGCAGGAGCAGGAACGGCTCCACAGCTATGCCGACTCGATCCTCCCGGAGTCGGCGTGCACCTCCGTCCAGCTTCATCTCCAGGTCACTCCCGAGGACTTCGCCGATCACTGGAACGCAGCACAGTGCCTGGCAGGCGTCCAGGTCGCCACGGCGGCGAACTCGCCGTTCCTGCTCGATCGGGCGCTCTGGCATGAGACCCGCGTCCCGCTGTTCCAGCAGGCCACCGACACTCGCCCCCAGGAACTGAAGAATCAGGGCGTCCGGCCGAGGGTCTGGTTCGGCGAACGCTGGGTCACGTCGATCTTCGACCTGTTCGAGGAGAACGCCCGGTACTTCCCCGCGTTGATGCCCGAGACCGACGACGAAGACCCCCTGGCGGCCCTGCGGGCGGGGCGCGCTCCCCGGCTCTCGGAGCTGCGGCTGCACAACGGCACGGTGTGGCGCTGGAACCGGCCGGTATACGACGTCGTGGACGGGCAGCCGCACCTGCGGGTGGAGAACCGCGTGCTCCCCGCAGGCCCCACGGTGATCGACACCATGGCGAACGCGGCGTTCTTCTACGGCGCGCAACGTGCGCTGGCGGATCAGGAGCGTCCGCTGTGGAGTCAGATGTCCTTCCACGCAGCCGAGGAGAACCTGTACTCCGGGGCGCGACACGGGATGGACGCTCAGCTCTTCTGGCCTGGTCAGGGCTGGACGCCGCCGCACGAGCTCGTGCTGCGCACCCTGCTGCCCATGGCACACGACGGACTCGCCCGGTGCGGAGTGTCCGACGCGGCGCGCGAGCGCTACCTCGCCGTCATCGAGCAGCGCTGCCTCACCCGACAGACCGGGTCGAGCTGGCAGCGCAGCAGGGTCGCGACCTTCGAGGAGCGGGGTGCGAACCGGCGGGAGGCCCTGCTGGCCATGCTGCGGGAGTACGTCGAGCTGATGCACCACGGTGATCCGGTGCACACCTGGCCGACGGATTGAGCGCTTTCGTCGTCTCGACCGGATCGTCGAGGTGTTGGAGATGATTCGGCCCCGACACCGCCGAAGCGGTGCCGGGGCCGAATCGGTTCCCGAACTGACTGCCGCTCCCACCACGAAGCGAACTAGGATTAGGTTAGCCTAAGTTTCCTTCCCTGCAAAGGGGTCCCGCACGTTCCGTCGACGTTCGTCTTCGTCCCCGGTCTCCGAGCCCGCCGGACTCGCCAGCGCAAGGCCGGCCGGGTGCGGGTCTAGAGCAGCTGCGGCAGGGCCGTCCGCATCGCGGTCGGCGTCGTCGTCTCGGGCTCCAGCAGCCTCGGTCCCGGCGCACTCGGCCCCGACAGACCCGGCCGCAGCGCACTCGCCCGCAGCAGACTCGGCCGCATCGGCACGGACCGCACCAGACTCGGCCGCGTCGGACCGGGCCGCGGCGATGCAGTCGGTCTTGGCGGAGCCGGGCAGTGCCTCAGCAGGCACGGACAACTCCGGGACCGCGACCTCGGGCATCGCGACGTCGGGAACCGGCGCCCGCTCGGCGACCTCGCCACCCGGCGCGGTCGCCTCGGTCGCCCGCGCCGACGCCACGTCCCCCGCGTCCGACGTCGTCGCACCGTCCGCCTGCCGCGCCCGATCCGACGCGACGTCGGCGGCCGTCGGCAGCCCGCCGTCGGCACCGGCCCGCCGCCTGCTCAGCACGGTGCGCAGCCGCACGCCGGTCACCCTGGCCAGGACCACGCCGCCCGCCACCGAGGCCAGCAGCGAGATCACCCCGCCCACGATGATCGGTGACGGGACGGTGACCCGTTCGGCCAGCCAGCCGGACAGGGTGCTGCCCAACGGCATCCCGCCGAGCAGCACGAGCATGTACAGCCCCATGACCCGACCGCGCATCGTCGGCTCCACCGTGAGCTGGACGGTGGCATTCGCCGACAGGTTGAAGGTCATGAAGGTGATGCCGACCGGAATCAGCAGCAGGCCGAAGGACCAGAACTCCGGCATCAGCCCCACCACCACCGACAGCAGGCCGAAGGCCGCGCCCGCGGTCAGCAGCAGCCGGAGCCTCGGCCTGCCGTTCCTGCTCCGCCGAGCGGCCAGTGCGGCCCCGCTCAGCGTCCCGACGGCCATCAGCATCGAGAGCTGCCCCAGGCCTTCCGGCCCGGTCTGGAAGAAGTTGTTCGCCATGACCGGCAGCGTCGTGTTGTAGTTCATACCGAACGTGCTGACCAGGAAGACCAGGGCCATCAACACCGTCAGGTCGGGCCTGCTGCGCACGTATCGCAGTCCCTCGCGGAGCTGCCCTCTGCCTCGGGGCACCGGCGGCGATCGGTGCAGTTTCGCGGTGTCCATCAGCAGCAGGACGAGGATCACCGCCCCGACACTGGCGGCATTGGCCACGAACAGCCAGCCGGTGCCGATCGCCGCGATCACGTAACCGGCGACACCGGGTCCGATGATCCGCGCGGTGTTGAAGGTCATCGAGTTCAGGGCGACGGCGTTGGCCACCTGCTCACGCCCGACCATCTCCATGACGAACGACTGCCGGGCAGGCGTCTCCACGGCGGTGATGCAGCCGAGGAGGAGACAGAACAGGTACACGTGCCACAGCACGACCACGCCGGTGAGATCCAGGAGGCCGAGGCCGAGCGCACAGAGGCCCACCCCGGTCTGCACCACGAGCAGGATCTTGCGTTTGTCTAGGCGGTCGGCCAGCACGCCTGCCCACAGCGTGAGCGCCAGGGTGGGCAGGAACTGCAGCGCGATGGCGAAGCCCAACGCCACCGGGCTGTCGCCGGACAGCTTGAGCACCAGCCAGTCCTGGGCGATGCGCTGCATCCAGGTGCCGATCAACGAGATGATCTGCCCGCTGGCGTAGAGCCGGTAGTTGCGCACCCGCAGGGAGGCGAACATGCCCGCCTTCCTCGGCGGCCGCACTCGGCGACCGGGCGGCGGCAGGGTCGGATTCGCCTCGGCGGGGTGGGGTCCGTTCGCGGGCTTGCCGGCGTCGTCGGATGCGTACGCCGGCATGACTCAGCGCGCTTCTTTCGCGTCTCGCGGTGCGGCGCTCGGGCAGGTCATCCGATCAGCTCCCCGCCACTCGCTCGATGATCTCCGCCGCGCGAGACAGCACCACGCGCTCGGAGTCGTCGAGTTCGGCCAGCTTCCGCTCCAGCCACCGTTCCCGCGCGCTCACCTCGGCCTTGATGTAGCCCTTGCCCGAAGGGGTCATCTCGACGATCGCCTGCCTGCCGTCGGTCGGATGCGGGCGCCTGCTGACGAATCCGGCGTCCTCCAGCGCGCTGATCACGCGGGTCATCGACGGCGGCTGCACGTTCTCCTTGGCGGCCAGCTCCCCAGGAGTCAGCGGCCCGCACTTGTGCAGGCAGGAGAGCGCGGAGAGCTGAGTGAGCGTCGCCGAGGAGTCAGCACGCTGGGCCCGAAGCCTGCGGTTGAGCCGCACCACCGCCACGCGGAGTCTGCTGGCAAGACCGGAGTCGTCAAAATCCGACACCTCGTTAGCCTACCTCACTATCTGGGGCGCTCAGCACGTCGCGAGCTCCGTCTCAAGCGATCCTTGCTCATGTCTCGAGGATCCGTCGGAGTGACCGCCCCCACACAACCGGGCAGGCGGCCCCACGGCGAGCCGACGACTGCGAGCTCGCTCAGGAGGCGAACAGCTCCTGAATCGGGCCGACCGCGAAGTAGAGGACGAAGGCGCCCGCGACCACCCAGAGCAGCGGATGGATGCCGCGCGCCTTCCCGGTCGCCGCGCGCAGCAGCACGTAGCTGACGAAGCCCGCGCCGATGCCGTTGGCGATCGAGTAGGTGAACGGCATCACCACGATGGTCAGGAATGCGGGCAGGGCGAGGGTGAAGTCGGTGAAGTCGATGTGCCGAACCTGACCAATCATCAACGCACCCACCACCACCAGCGCCGGAGCCGCCGCCTCGATCGGCACGACCTGGTAGAGCGGGGTGAGGAACATCGCGGCCAGGAAGAGCACGCCGGTCACCACGTTCGCCAGGCCGGTACGGGCGCCCTCGGCGATGCCCGCCGCCGACTCGACGAACACCGTGTTCGACGAGGCCGAGGCCGCGCCGCCCGCCACCGCGCCGACGCCCTCCACGAACAGCGCCTTGCCGACGCCGGGGAGTTGGTCGTTCTTGTCGATGAGGCCCGCCTCCTTGCCCAGGCCGGTGAAGGTGCCCATCGCATCGAAGAAGTTCGCCAGGAGAAGAGTGAAGACCAGCAGGCAGACCGTGATGATCGGGAGCCGGACGAAGGCGCCGAGCGAGAAGTCGCCGACCAGCGACAGATCGGGCAGCGAGAAGACGTCCGAGGGCAGTGACGGGTAGCTCAGGCTCCAACCGGTCGCGTTGTCCGGCCCGCCCCGCCCCGCGTCCACCAGCGGTTCGATCGCGATCGACAGCACGGAGGCGGCGGCGACGCCGATCAGGATCGCGCCCCGCACCTTCCTCGCGACCAGGATGCCGGTGAGCAGCAGGCCGAAGACGAAGACGGCGGTGGGCCAGGAGGCCACCGAGCCGTCGATCCCCAGGCCCACCGGGACGGTGGTGCCTGCCGCGTCGGGCAGCCTGCGCACGAAGCCTGCGTCCACCAGGCCGATGAAGCAGATGAACGCGCCGATGCCTGCCGCGATCGCCGCCTTCAACGGCGGCGGCACCGCGTTGAAGACCGCCGTGCGGAAGCCGGTCGCCACCAGGATGAGGATCAGCACCCCGTTGACGACGACCAGACCCATCGCCTCCGCCCAGGTCACCTGCGGGACGATCGTCACGGCCACCAGCGTGTTGATGCCCAGCCCGGCGGCGAAGCCGAACGGATAGTTGGCGATCAGCCCGAAGAGCAGGGTCATCACGCCCGCGACCAGTGCGGTCACCGCCGCCACCTGCGGCACGGTGAGGATGCCGCCCAGGACGTCGGTCTTGGCACTGGGATCGTCGGCGGCGAAGCTGCCCAGGATCAGCGGGTTGAGCACGATGATGTAGGCCATCGTGACGAAGGTGACCAGCCCGCCGCGAACCTCCCGGCCCACCGAAGAGCCCCGCTCGGAGATCTTGAAGAACCGATCCAGCACCGAGCCGCGACCTCGGGCGTTCGCCGGGTCGCCGGAGGCGGCGGCCTGCGTCTCGGCGGCGCCCGCCCCTGACGACCCCGCAGGCGTGGCGGACTGCTCCGCCGAGCCCTCTGGCCGATCCTCCTGCGCCGAAGCCATCTGCACTCCTTGGTCCTGACCTGCCCTGCGGCAGCGACGATCCTGCTCTGCGGCAGCGACGATGCAACCGACGAGACGGTACGGGCTCGGCGTGACCGGTCTGCATCGCCCTGGCCATGCTCGGCGCCACACGAAGGAGACCCGCCTCACTCGCTGATCAGCCTCGACGCTCGCACAGGCACCCGCTCCGCACCCGGGCGGTTCCGCCGAACGGGGCGGGTCGAGCGACAACGCCCGGACCCGACGTCGAAGGGCGTAACCTGCACCTCGTGCCAGAACCGACCGAAATCGAACCTCCCCCAGCCCCCCGGCAGTGGAAGACTCCGCCACCACTGAACCCCCGGCTCGCCGAGCCGGACCCGGTGGTCCTGGTCGGGACCGGCATGTGGGGCCTCGCCAGCGTCGTGCTGCTGCTGGTGAACCTGATGACGGACTTCGACGTCTCGATCTGGCTCTGGACCGGCCTGGCGGGCACCGTGCTCGGCCTGCTCGGCTACGGCGTCCTCCGGTGGCAGCGCGCCGCCGCCCGCAGCGGCTCCCGCTCGGCGCAGACCGGGGTCTGACTCTCCTCTCGGGTCCGCATCCCGCCGCACGGCCCGCTTCACCCGCGACGACCTCCGGGTCACCGCGACCGGAACGGCCGCTGCACACAGACCCTGCCGACATATCGGCGCCGAATCCGCCGCGTGTCCAGCCGCACCCGAGGCGATTCGAGAACGCCCCGACACCTTCGGGATCTTCCCAGACACCGCAGCTGAGCAAGCCGGTGCGCCCCGCCCGCCTAGGGGGACGGATCAGCCCAACAGGCCGACGGCGGTGGACTCGATGAGCAGCGCGGCGATGAGGTGCCGCTGCGACCAGCGATCCAGCCGCCAGGCCAGCGCGCGAGCCAGTCCCTCATGGGTGTCGGCCGCATGCACGCCGCCGTCCTCGTCGACCCACCACGGCACCTGATGCTCGACGTCACGGGATCGCACCGGCAGCTTCTCGTGCAGCCACAGCACACCGTCCGGGACGCGGACGCCCATCAGGTCGACCACGCGGGCGATGCCGTCGTGGGCCGCCCAGTCGATCGGACGGCCTGGCTCGGCGACGCGACCCGCCCACTCGTCCGAGGCGAACGGCAGGTCCAGCAGTTCGGCCAACTCCACCGCGCCGCCCGGCTCCGCCCCAGCCCTGAGGCTGCCGAGATCACCCGGCGCGACCTGGCTCCCGGCGCCCTGCTGCCGGGGCCCGCCTTCGTCGTCGGCGAACGGGTCCGGCTCGGCGACGGCGACACAGCTCGCGGGATCGCCGACGGCCAGCAGCCACGGCTCGTCGAGCACCACGACGTCCTCGGCGGCGGCCACCGCGCCGGTCAGCGTGCGCAGCGAGTCCGGCGGATCGATCCGCGCCGCGTCGATCAGCCCGGCGGCGACCGCATCGGCCAGCGCCCGATGGACGCGCAGGGCGGTCCCGGCCGAGACCGAGAGTTCCGAGTCGGCCAGCCGAGCGAGCAGCTCCACCGCATCCGCGTTCCCGGTGATCAGCAACTCGGTGCGGACACCGGCCGCCACCAACAGTTCCTCGTCGGTCTCGGCGAGTACGGCCTCGGGAACCGGGTCGTAGAGCCCCGCGAGTTCACCAGCGCTCGGCAGCCGCCACTGCCTGGGCGGACGTCCGGCAAGCGACGCGTAGCGGGCCAGCCACCAAGCGGTGTAGCCGGGTGCACGCACCGCCCGCCAGGTGGCGGGCTCCGCGCGCAGCAGCCGCAGCGCGGCGGGCCAGGCATGGGCGGCGACGAGGTCGAGATCCCGCACCGCGATCAGTTCGGCAGGCGGCTCCGCATCGCCGTCGACGTCGGCCCACCAGAGTTCCTCGTCGGCCAGGTCGTGATCGGGTCCGTCGGGTGACTCGACCGTCAGCACGCTGAAACCGCTGATCACGCCGACGCGACGCAGCACGTCCACCGGGATGCGGTCGGCGACCGACGCGGCGAGCACGCCCAGCCCGGCGTCCTCGTCGAGCACCGAGGCCAGCGGGGCGTCGGGCAGCATCAACTCGTCGGCGGCCCGCAGCTCACCGGTCGTCGCGGGCAGGGGCAGCGATGCGAGCCAGGGCCTCGGGCCGTCCCCCGCCCTCGCGACCAGCCCAAGCACCAGGTCGACGAGCGCGGTGACCTCGCCGCCCGCCTCGGCCTCGTCGAGTCCGATGAGCACGGCCTGTCGCACCGGATCGGAGTCCAGCAGATCCACCGGGCCCGCTCGCACGGCGCCGAGCGTCTCCAGCAGGGGATGCACCGCGTCGGGGTGCGCGATCCGGAGGCCCGTCACGTCGACCACCGTCGTCTCGGTGAGCGCGGCCAGCTCCGGGTCGGGCAGCAGCACGTCTCGAGGCCCGGTGACCGTGCGACCGTCCACCAGCGGCACAGGCAGCGCGCCCAACTCGTCGCGGCGGGTCGCGGGCCCCTCGGCGATCGGGACCAGCGCGGTGTAGAGCCGCCGCCACCACCGGGGTTCGCGTCGCAGGCCGGACAGCTCCGCGACGACCTCGGCAGGCCCGAGTCGGCGCACGCCCAGCGCAGACAGCACCGCCGTGTGCCGAGCCTCGCCGAGGCCTGCGGACAACAGTCCGGGGATCACCTCGGCGAGCAGTTCGATCAGCTCGGGCGTGCCGTCCTCGATCACCACGGCTCGGCGGGCGGTCACCTCGGCGCCGGTCGCGGCGGGCAGCCAGGCCGCCTCGCGCAGGGCGGGCAGCAGTCGATCTCGCAGCGCCTCGTCCAGCTCGGAACGGGGGAAGCCCGGTGCGGGCACCACGGCGATCCGACGATCGGGCGCCAGCGCGGCGGGCAGCTCGGCATAGGTCTGTGCGGCGCGGTCCAGGACCGCGTCGAGCGCGGTGCCCGGCCGGACCCGCCTGCGGTCGGCTTCGAGCGGGACCGTGGCCAGCAGGCGTGCGGGCAGCGAGAGCAGGTCGTCGGTGGGGGTCGGCGCGTGCAGTCGATCGGCGGCCTGGGGTTCCGGCGTCCCGTCGGCATCCACCGGCAGTGCCCAGCAGACCGACCAGCGACGACGTCGCCGGGCCTCCGCCCCGGACTCGCCGAGCTCGTCCTCGGTCAACACTCCGTCGGAGCGTCTGCACAGCCAGTGCCGAGGCCCGGCGGGCCCGTGCACCGTCACGCGTCCGTCAGCGTGATCCTCGCGCCGCCACGACCGGTCCTCGATCTCGATCCTGACGAGTCCCGGCAGAGCCAACAGCAGGTCGGCGGCCTGCTCGGCACAGGCCGAGAGCACGGCCGCGCCGTCGACCTCGGCGCGCAGGGGAAGGCGCACCTCGGTCTCGAAACCCGCGGGCGGCGGCTCCGCCGACTCGACCGGCCAGACCAGGCGCAGCACCGGGACGGTGTGGTCCCGCTCGGCGGACTCGGCTGCCAGTGCGGGTTCGCCCGCGACGATCGCGCCGGTCCGGGCGGCGGAGAAGGCCACCGATCCGGTGGACGAGATCACGGCAGGCTCTTCGCTGACCGCGAGCACGGCGGCGAAGCCGACACCGAAGCGCCCGACGCTCGTCTCGCCGCGCTTCGCGGAGGCCCGCAACGCGCTCAGCGCAGCCACCCCGTCTGCGGTGAGCGGCGTGCCGGTGTTGGCGGCCCGCAGCTCGGTGACTCCGTCGGCGCTGATCAGGGCGAGACGCAGCGTCCCGCCGATGCCCGCCTCGACCGCAGCGTCCGCCGCATTCTGCGCGAGCTCGACCAGCAGCCGATCCCGATAGCCGCCGAAGCGCAGGTCGTCCTCGCTGTTGGCGTCCTCCCGAAACCGGGTCGGCGAGCTGCGCCAGGCGAGCAGGACGGACTCGCGCAGTCGCGCCGTGTCGAAGGGATCGACCACCGGCTCCTGCGCCGGAGCTGCCTCCGTCACGTGGTCGCGCCACCGTCGTCGGTGGACTGCGGATCGCTCGTCGCCTGCCCCGCACCCTGTTCGACCGCGCCCGCCTTCTCGGCCTTCCCGGCCTTACGGGACTTCCGGGGCTTCGCTGTCTTCTCGGTCTTCGCTGCCTTGTCCTGCTCTGCCTCGTCGACCTTCCCGGTCTCCTCGGCCGGTTCGGCAGCCGAGGACCGGCCACGACGGGACCGGACTCGTCGGGGCCGTGCCGCGTCCCGCTGGGTGGGGGCGGCCGCTTCGCCCGTCTCGCCCGCCTGCGGCGCGGTGGCGGCCGCATCGGCGGAGGCGGTCGAGTCGGAGGCGGTGACGCCTGCCGCAGCCGAGTCGGCGGGACCGGAGTCCTGGACCTGGGGCCGAGCCTCGGCCTCGTCGACACGCGCGCTGTGCGACGGCTCGGTGACGACCGTGGACGCCTCGGCCCCTGTGTGCGCATCGACCTCGGTCGATGCGACGTCCGCCGCGACGGCATCGGCCGACTCGTCGGCGGCGCCGCCCTCGACGGCGGCCTGCGTGGCGTCGGAGTCACCGGAGTCAAGAGTCCGGACCGCACCCACCGGGATGAGCTCGACGCCCGCGTCGTCGAAGACGACCTCGGCGACCGGGACCGGCGAGGCGTTGTCCACCTCGGCGTCGGAATGCGCACCACAGCCGTACTCCGCGTGGACGATGCGGCCGTCGGCGGGTGCCATCTCGTTTCCGCACGCGCCGAAGGCCGCCCGCAGCGAACCGGCGAGTGGAAGGTAGAAACCGCAGGTCCCGCAGTGTGCGGGCGCGCTGCGGGCCATCTGTGCCTCTGGACCGAAGTCACTCTGGAACCAGCGTCGCGCCGTCTCCACCCTGCCATGTCGACCGAGGAGCCTGCGCCTGCCGAGGCCCAGCTCGCTGGCCACCTCCTCGACCGCGGGATCGTCGCTGGCCAGGTAGCCCGGTACCAGCCTCGGGTCGTCGGGAGCCGAGGGCAGCAGATCGCCGACTCCCAGGTCACCGGCCCGGACCCGCTGGTCCCATGGCAGCCACTCCGGCGCCACGAGTGCGTCCGGCCCCGGCAGCAGCACCACCTCGCTGACCGTCACCGGGGTGCCGGGGCCCGCGAAGGCGACCGTGACCGCCCACCGCCAGCCGACGTATCCGGCGTTGGTGGCGACGAACTGGTGGGTGGCAGAGGAGTCGTCCTCCGCCTGGATGCCGACGTGCTCGCCGACCCTCTCCTCACCTGCCTCCGACTGGGCCGCTGCCCTGGCCTGCTCGACTGCCTCGGCCAGAGCGGGGGCGGGCAGACGGGCAGACGTCGCATCCACGCCGACCTGACCGGAGGGGGGTTCCGGCACGAACCTCGGGGTGCTGGGAGACATCACCCCTCCGATTGTGCCGGACGTCTTCTGCTCGGCTTCGTCCCGTGCCACGCTGTCGGAGTGGGCCTGCATAGATCCGCCTTGTCGAAGACCGTCGTGATGATGCTCTGCGGCCTGCTGGTCGGCGGCTGCGGTGCGTTTCCGGAGGCACCAGCACAGGATGATCGACAGTCCGAGAGCGATCATGCCGATCAGGACGCTGCGCACTCGGGCAGGGTGCCACAGCGCTACGACGTCGAGGTCCTCGAAACCCGTCCGCACGATCGCACGGCCTTCACCCAGGGCTTCGAGATCGCGGACGACATCCTCTACGAGGGCACCGGACTGGTCGGGCAGTCGTCGCTGCGTGCGACCGACCCGATCACCGGCGAGGTGTTGAACCAGGAGGATCTGCCCAGCCCGCTCTTCGGCGAGGGAATCACCGTCGTCGACGATCGGATCTGGCAGTTGACCTGGCAGAACAACATCGCATTGTTACGTGATCGCGACACGCTGGCCGAGATCGATCGATTCGAGTACCCCGGCGAGGGTTGGGGTCTCTGCCACGACGGCACCAGACTGGTGATGAGCGACGGCACCGATCAGCTCCAGTTCCGTGACCCGGAGAGCTTCGAGCTGCTCGGCTCGGTTCGGGTGCTCCAGGAGGGCGAGCCGCGCCATCAGCTCAACGAGCTGGAATGCGTCGGCGGCGAGGTGTGGTCCAACGTCTGGTTCAGCGACGACATCCTCCGGATCGACCCGGAGTCCGGCGAGGTGACCGGCGTGGTCGACGCCACCGGTCTTCTTCCCTCCGACCAGCAGCCGGGTGCCGACGTGCTCAACGGCATCGCCGCGATCCCGGACACCGACGAGTTCCTGTTGACGGGCAAACGCTGGCCGAGCACCTTCCGGGTCCGATTCGTTCCCGCAGAGTGATCGCGCCTGCGGCACGCGAGGGACGCGATGATCGACCGCAGGCGGCACGGTCGCGGACGATGATCAGGCGACCGCGACCGATTCACTGCCGGAACCGGGTCCGCGAACCCGGTCGCGTACGGCAGGATTGAGCCCGTGCTGCGTTCCGATCCGCCAGAAGAGCCCGACCATCGTCGCGGCCGTGCCAGGCGGAAGGGCATGCTGCGTCCGAGTAGACGGACCGAGATCGAGCACCACGACGGGCCGAGTCGAGACGACGCGGCCGAGACCCGCTCGGCACGCGAGACGCCGACCCGCAGGCAGCCGCCGGTCCGGAGTCGCGATCGATACGAGCCGTCGCCCAGAAGGCGACGGCCTGCGCGTTACGCCGACGAGTACGACCACGACGACCTGTCCTACCGAGAGGACTACGACCGGCGCGATGCACGGTCGGCACCCGATCGCGATGATCGACGCCGGGACGATCGCTACGAGGACGACCGCAGACGTGATCGGGACGAGGACGGCAGGTCCTACCGGGAGCACGATCGCCGGGATCGGCGTGACGACCGGCCCCGGTCCGACGAGCGGTATGACGACCGGTACGCGGACGACTACGACGATCGGTACGACGACCGGCCTCGGCGCAGGACGGACGAGCCTCGAGGCCGGTCGCCTCGGGGCTCGGACCGGGCGGACGAGCGCCCCGCGTACGCCGACCGGCCGGACGACCGCGAGTGGGATGACGACCACCGAGACCATCACGGGGACGGGGACCGCGACCGCCGTCGCGCGCCCCGCCGGACCCGGCCGGATCACGACCGGCACCCGGACCGCCGCGACGCCGGTCGCGACGACTACCGCGACGACCATCGGGACGACTACCGATCCGACGAGGACGACGAACCCCGCCGGGCCGCTTCCGGCACCCGGCGACTGCGCAGCCGGGACGAACCGGCCGACGAGGCCGAGCGCCCCGGCAGGCCTGTCGTGCCCGTCCACCGGACCGACGTCCCGCCCGATGACGCCCCCGACGATGCGGCAGAGCACGCGGAGCATCTCCGAGGCCCGAAGAAGCTGACCGTCACCCGCGTGGCGATGTATCGGAGCAGGCAGCTCACCGGCCAGGCCTTCCAGGCGTTCCGGCGGGCCGCGCACGCCGACGGCGCGGACAAGTCCGGGCTGAACCGGCTCACCTACGCCGTGATGATGAACTACGCGGTGGACGCCGCCATCGCGGTCGCACTGGCCAACACCCTGTTCTTCTCCGCGGCCACCGGCGAGAGTCGGGGCCGGGTCGCGCTCTACCTGCTGATCACCGTCGCGCCCTTCGCCCTGATCGCCCCGGTGATCGGGCCCGCGCTCGACCGGCTGCAACGCGGCAGGCGCATCGCCCTGGCGATGTCGTTCGCCACCCGCGTCACGCTGCTGGCGATGATGGCGGTCAACTTCGACAGCTGGCTGCTGTATCCGGCCGCCCTGGGCAGCATGGTGATGTCGAAGTCGTTCGGCGTCCTCAAGGGCGCGGTCACCCCGCGAGTGCTGCCCTCCGAGATCACGCTCGTCGAGACGAACGCCCGACTCAACATCTTCGGGCTGGCCGCAGGCGGGGTGTTCGGGGCGTTGGCCAGCGGCCTGGCGGCGGTGTTCGACTCCTCCGGCGCGCTGTGGTTCGCCGTGCTCCTCGCGGGGGCGGGCACCGTCCTGTGTCTGCGCATCCCGGCGTGGGTGGAGGTCACCGAGGGCGAGGTCCCCGCCTCGCTGAGCGCCGGCCCGCGTAAGGCACGCCGACAACCCATGGGGCCGAGCGTGATCGTCGGTCTCTGGGGCAGCGGCACCGCGCGCACCCTGACCGGCTTCCTCACCTTCTTCGCGGCCTTCGTCGTGAAGGCGGAGACCGAGGAGTCCGCAGGCGTCCAGGTGATGCTGCTCGGATTGATCGTCGGCGCGGCCGGGCTCGGCAACTTCGTCGGCAACGGCGTCGGTGCCCGGCTGCGGATGGGCAGGCCGCACCAGGTCATCGTCGTCTCCGTGAGCGCGGCGCTGGCGACGACGGTGTTCGCGGCGATCGTGCCGGGCATCCTGACGGCGGCGCTGGTGGCCCTGGTCGGCTCGACCGCCAGCGCGCTGGCCAAGATCTCACTCGACTCCGTGGTCCAGCGGGAGACGTCGGAGGAGTCGCGGGCTTCTGCCTTCGGTCGCTCCGAGACAATCCTGCAACTCGCGTGGGTCTTCGGCGGCGTGCTCGGACTGCTGCTGCCGCCCTCGTACTGGATCGGTTTCACGGTGCTGTCGGTCCTGCTGGTGCTCGGCTTGGTGCAGACGGTGCTGGCAGGCAACGGCAGGTCGCTGCTGCCTTCTCGAGGATTCCGGCCCACGCAGCCCCCGCAGGGTCGGCGGGAGTCTCCCGGACGCCCGCAGCTCGGCCGGGGCCGGTCGGACGCCGCGACGCCGGGCTCCCCGTCGGCGGCGACCATCGAGGCACCGCCGGACCGCTGAACCGCGAAGGGCGTCCCCGGTGACGAGCGCGGTGAAGGCCTCCCGCCCGACTCGCGGACACTCGGCAGCGTCGTACCTGCCAGGTGAACCCGGCGGCTGACCTGCACCGCCACGGCGGCGAGCGACCACCCGGCCCGCCGCTGATCGACGGCGAACTAGGCTCCCTGTCGTGTCCCACGCCCCGCCGGTGAACAGGTCCCGGCTCGCCAGACTTGCCGTGACCATGCTGGCCGGCCTCGCGGTGGCGGGCTGCGCTGTCCCGGCGACGCCCAAGGTGACCTTCTACTCGAACCGGGAGACCGTCCACGTCGAGCCCGCACAGCTCTGTGACGCCCAGCTGACCGAGTGCTCGGTGAACGAGGGCGCGGTGGGCGTGCTGCGGGTCCCGCCCGGTGCGCCGCTCCAGATCTCGGTGCCCCATCACATCGGGGATACGCCGTGGCAGGTCGTGTTCCGCTACCGCGTCGACGGCGAGGTGGTCGACGGTCGCAGCGAGGTCTTCGCGCCCGACGAGCGGCTGGCCTACACCCTGCGGCTGCCCGAGGAGGACGCCCAGCTGGAAGCCCTGGAGGTGCAGCAGTTCGGCGCGGTCCTCGTCGAGGACCCCGAGAGCGGTGTCGGCTTCATCACCAGCGGCATCTGGGTGCTCTCGGTCGACGACCGCTGACCGGCCTGCCGTGGGCCTCGGCGGCTCGCCACACAGCCGGAGTCGCACAGTCGTGACGAGAGACGGCGGCGAGGCATGCCGCCGTCTCTCGGGCTGCCGACCGGTCGCTGGTCGCCGAACCCTGCTCGCCAGGCTGGGGAACCCGGCCATCGCGCAGACCGACGCCCCCTGCCGCGACTGGAGCGGCTCAACCCGCCTGGCGCGACCGTCTTCCCGCCGAGGCCACGATGTCGGCGCTCGCCGGATCGGCCGCCAGCGCCTGTTCGAAGCCCTCCTTCGGCAGCACGGTGTTCCCGGCGAGGATCACCGTGTCCGGCGGGTCGTCCTGGCCTGCGGGCTGGTCGTCCCAGAAGTTCCCGATGAACACGACGTCACGCAACGGCGGCGCCACCTCCAGCACCACCGGCGTGTCTCCGCGATGGACGACGTTGCCCGCGATGGTCACCCAGGCGGCGCCGTAGTCGGTGTAGAGGCCGAAGTTGTAGGAGGTGAGCGTGTCCCGGATGACATTGCCCCTGATCACCGCTCCGCTGGCGAAGGACGAGCCCTGCGGCGCCGAGACGTAGACGCCGCCGCCGTCGGCGAGCACCGTCATCGTGTGGTGGATCAGGTTCGCGATGATGTGTGCCCCTCGAGCCTGCTCGCCGCCGGTGACGACCACGCCCGCATGCGGCACGTGATGCACCTCGTTGTGCCGTACGACGACGTCCTGCGTCTCGGCCAGCAGGATCGCCGGGGCGCCTCGGTACTCGGCGCCGATGTCGTGCACCAGGTTGTCCTCGACGAGACAGTCCCTTGCCTCGCGCAGCGTGATGCCGCTGCCGGAGACGTCGTCGACGGTGTTGCCACGCACGATCACCTCCGCGCAGCCAGGACCGATCCCGAGCGCCCCCGCACCGAGCGCGGTGAAACGGTTCGCCGCCAGCACGACACGCGCGGCGTGGGAGAACGCCACGTTCGCGGGCAGCTGCTCCGAGTCGACCGGCACGGTCACGCTGCCCATGCCCGCAGGCAGCACGACCTCCATGACCTCGCCGCCGACGTAGTGCGTGTCGCCGTGATAGTGCAGGTGACCACCCGTCGTGCGGATGCCCGACCAGGCACCGTGGGCGAAGGTCAGCCCGCGCAGCGTCAGGTCGGCCAGCGGCCGTTCCGCCGTCCCGGAGCCGCTGATCAGCGTCTCCAGCACCGGGGCGATGACGACGGCGGCGTCCGGGCGCTCGTCTGGCCGAGGAAGGTAGTGCAGGACATGGCTGCCGGGAACGGAGCGATCGAGGACGAAGGTGCCGGGCTCGGTGAGGAAGGTGCGGCTGTTCTCCATCTCAGACGGTCCGGCGAGCGGCTCCCAGCTCGACTCGCCGTCACCGCCGTTCCACTCGCCGACGTAGAGCCGTCGCGCCCAATCCCAGGCGGGCTGTGCCATGACGATTCTCGTCGAACGGGCGTCGCCGGTGATCTGGGCGACCGCGCAGCGCGCCTGTGCCCACGGATAGATGCCGGTGTAGACGAACTCGATGCCGTCCGCATCGGCCCATTCCTGCGGGAGCGGACTGTCCGTGACGTATCCAAACTCTGTTTTCGTCACAGACGATCCCGGCAGCCCGGCCGTGGAGACGGCGCGGCCGATCCGGCGGCCGTCGCAGTAGAGCTGCCGAGGCTCGAGGTCTCCAATGGGAGCGGACCACGTGCCGTCGTCGGACCGCTCCCAGCCGGTGATCACCCGGCCGCCGCTGAGGACGACCTCTTCCTGTTCGGCGGTTCCGTAGCCGTGCGGCTGGTAGACCACCCGGTGGCCCCCGGTGCCGGAATCTCCCTGTCCGGCCTGGAAATCGAGGGTGTCATCCAGCAGATAGGTACCAGCCCGGAACTGCACCACCAGGTCTGCCGCCATCGTGGCGGTCCGCTCGCGCACGAGGCGCTGCGCGGCGGCAGGCGTCGCCAACGGCCGCTCCGGGGTGCCCGGCGAGCTGTCGCTGCCCCAGGGCGCGACGATGATCGTGGTGTCTGCCATGTCTGCTGGTCCTCCATAGTTATGGCATATACTTCTGATTACACCATAAACATCCACGCGGCAGTGCAGTCAAGTCGCAGCGGGCACGACGGAGGCAGGATGGGGACGGACGAGGATCGACCACTCGACCCGGACCACACGGTCGAGCTGCTCTGGAACACCGGTGCGGACCAGGTCACGGACGTACGGCTGAGCCTGTCGCGGATCGTGACGACCGCCGTCGACCTCGCCGACGCCGACGGCCTGGCGGAGTTGTCGATGCGCCGGATCGCGGAGCGCCTCGGCTACACGACGATGGCGCTCTATCGGCATGTGCCGGGCAAAGCCGAGCTCATCGACCTGATGCGCGACGCCGTCTACGCGGAGATCGAGGCCTCGGCAGGGGCCTCGGACTGGCGGTCGGGCCTCGCGGCCTGGGCCCGCGACAACCGCGACCTGCACCGTCGACACCGCTGGTTGGTGGACAGCACGGGAAGTCGCCGGGTGCCCGGACCGAACATCATGAGCAACTTCGAGCGGGTGCTCGCCATCGCCGCGAGCAGCAGGCTGCCGCCCGCCGAGGTGCTGGCGGTGGTCGACCTGATCGGCGGTTTCGTGGACAGTGCCGCGCGGAGCGAGCAGGAGGTCGAGAAGACGGAGCAGCGGACCGGACAGACCCATCAGCAGTGGTGGGAGGACCGGGACTCGCTGTACGAGCGCGTGGGCGACTACCCGACGCTGCGCAGGCTCTGGGAGTCGGGCGGCTACGACCAGCCGGTGGACGCCTTCGAGTTCGGTCTCGAACGCACACTCGACGGAATCGAACTCCTCGTCCGGCGCCGTGACGAAAATCGTGATGGAAAGAAGCCGGTGCGCTGCGAGGTCTGTGGAGCGGTCATGCCGGAGCCGCGCCGGGGCAGGCCGAGGTCCTACTGTTCCCGTAGCTGCCAACAGCGGGCCTATCGCCGCAGGCAGTCATCGGAGTGAGGTCTCGGCCCGGCCCCGGGTGTTCGTCAGCGGCCGGTGCTCAGGGCTCCAGCTCCCGAGCGACGGCGCGGACCAGTTCGGCGATCCGCTTGGTGTTCTTGCGGTCGGGGTACCGGCCGCGCCGCAGCTCCGGCTGAACGCTCGCCTCCAACACCGTGATCATGTCCTCGATCAGCCCGTGCAGCTCCTCAGCGGGCCTGCGCCTCGCCTCGGCGACCGAGGGCGGTGCGTCCAGGATCTTCACGGACAGAGCCTGTGGACCACGGCGCCCCTCGGCCATGCCGAACTCGACTCGTTGGCCTGCCTTCAGGCCCTCGACCCCCGGCGGTAGCGCGGAGGCACGGACGTAGACGTCCTCGCCTCCGTCCTGGGTCACGAAGCCGAATCCCTTCTCCGCGTCGTACCACTTGACCCTGCCGCTCGGCACTGTCCTCACCGTTCCTACTCGTCGTCGGGTCGCACCAGGCCAGTGGCAGGCACGACGAATCCCAGGGTAGAGGTTCCCTCAATCGAGGCGGCGCTCGCCGAGGGGATCGATCGACGTACGGCCGGGCTACGCTGGTCCGGTGAGCACGCAGGCGAGCAGAAGTCCCCTCTTCCCGTTGTCCCTGACGACCTTCGGCATCGGACTTCTCGCGGTCTTCGCGACGTTCGTGCTCTTCGCCCTCGGCTACTCGGATCAGCCGGTCTGGCTGAATGTGGCCTGCCTGCTGGCTCCGTTGGGAATGTTCTTCGGCGTGATCGCGATGCTTCGGCAGTCACGCCGCCGCTGAGCAGTCGCGCGACGAGTCCCAGGCCCCGTGACGTCGCCGGGCGGCCCGCAGGCCGGCGCAGGACTCGCTCGGCGCCCGCCGACCGAGTCGGCCTGGCCTCGCAACGATCCGGCGTGACGATCACCGGTCCTCGGCGCCGTCGGGACGACCCCGCGCAGGCCCGGGTGCGGTGCAGCTCTCCGTGCCGACGACGCCGGAGGCTCAGCGAGCCGGGGCCGCGGGCGGGCTGGTCATCTCGCGGAGCAGGGCGGGCAGGCCGCTGAGGTCCGGCAGCACGACGTCCGCGCCCGCCGCCGCCAGCTCCGCCGCCGAACACGGCCCGCTCGCCACGGCGACCGCCCGTGCGCCTGCGGCTCTGGCCCCCAGCACGTCGGCGACGTGGTCTCCCACGTAGAGCCCGACGCCGTGTTCGGTCAGGACGGCGGCCTTGCCGACCCCGAACACTCCGCCCGCCAGGTGATCCACCTCCCAGCCGAAGGCCGCGAGGTGCAGCGCCGCGCTCGGCCGATGTTTGCCCGTGACCACGACGACCCGGCCGCCCAGCTCGCGGACCGCCGCCAACGACTCGGCCGCGCCCGGCATCGCCACCGTCTCCGGGACGACGTGTTCGAGATAGTCGGCCCGGTACCGGTCGACCACCGTCCGCACCTGTTGCGCCGAAAGGCCGTGCGCATGCAGCGCGTCTTCCAATGGCGGGCCCAGATTCTCAGCGAGACGCGCGCCGTCCACGTGGATGCCCGTCGCCTGCGAGAGAAACCGCATGATCCGGCGAATTCCCAGTCGCGGATCGATCAGCGTCATGTCGAGATCGAAGCCGATGACCGGACCCATCACGATCCCCCACTTTCTTGACTACTCAACGAGTAGCGTAGCCCAATTGACATCCAGTCACGGTGCGTCAGAATATCTAGGTGACCCCAGCCCCTCGGCTCACCGTGCGGGTGAAGATGTCGTTACGCGACAACCTCCTGTGCGGGGCCGCCGACCTGCTCGCCGAACGCGGCTTCGCGAGACTGCGAATGAGTGAGGTCGCAGCGATGGCGGGTGTGAGCAGACAGACCGTCTACAACGAATTCGGCGGCAAGGAAACTCTTGCCCACACCGTGGTCTTGAACCAGGCGCGGATCTGTCTGGAGCGGGTAGGACAGGCAATCAGGGGCGCTGATGATCCGGTTGCCGGAATTCGCGCGGCCGTCCGGCGGATACTGGAGATCTCGGCGAACGATCCGCTGCTCACCTCATTGCTCACCGGAATCGACCGAGAGGCGCTGCTGCCCTTCCTCCCGGTGCCCGATCTGCCGACGCTGCGCGCGTTGACGGAGCTGATCAGCCGCCAGCTGCACTCCCAGCTTCCGCAGCTACCGCCCGCCTCGACGACCTTCTACGCCGACACCGTCGTCCGGCTGACCATCAGCCACCTGCTCATCCCCACCGCGACCACCGCCGAGGCCGCCGACGCGGTGACCGCGATCGCCGCCGCCGTCCTCAGCCCGCATCTCCCGATCGGCCAGCTGAAGCCTCGCCCCCTACGGCCTCGATGACCTGCGGCGGCCGCCCCGAGACGGCCACCGGGCGACGCCTGGCTGAGTGAGGGCTCTACATTCTCCGCATGGCGGTGGACGTGTACGTCGTGGACGCTTTCAGCGATCGACCCTTCGGGGGGAACCCCGCGGGCGTCGTACTGCTGCCGAGTTTCCGGGACCCGGAGTGGATGCAGGCCGTCGCCGCCGAACTGAGGCATTCCGAGACCGCCTTCGTCGAGGTCGACGGCCCCGCCGACGCGCCGAAGCCCCTGCGCTGGTTCACCCCCACCGTCGAGGTCGACCTCTGCGGTCACGCCACGCTGGCCACCGCGCACGTCCTCGGCGGCGATCAGGTCTTCGCGACCCGCAGCGGCGAACTGTCCTGTGTCGCCACCGAGGACGGCCGGATCGACATGGACTTCCCCGCCGATCCGACGACGGTGATCGCCGAGCCGCCCTCGGAGCTGTCCGCCGCGCTGGGCGGGGCGAGGGTGACCGCTGTCGCCTCGGGCGCATCGGATCTGCTGGTCGAGGTCGACTCCCCGGCAGCCGTCGCGGCCGTCCGCCCCGACCTCGCCGCCCTGGGCGCGCTGCCGCATCGCGGCGTGATCGTGACGGCGGCAGGAGGACGCGACGGCGTCGACTTCGTCAGTCGATGCTTCTTCCCGCGCGTCGGCGTTGAGGAGGACCCGGTGACGGGCTCGGCGCATCGGACCCTGGCGGCCTGGTGGTCCGAGCGGCTCGCGCTGACGGAACTGGTCGCCGAGCAGCTCTCCGCGCGGGGCGGAACGGTCCGGGTCGCCGTGCGCGGCGACCGGGTCGGCATCTCGGGCCGCGCCACGACGGTGCTGCGGGGCAGTCTCTACAGCTGAGCGGCCGGGCACTGCCCGCCGGAACCCGCCCGCCGGAGGCGTCGCGGTCCGTCCGGCCAAGACCGACCGCCCGACCAGCAGGCTCAGTCGGCGGGGCCGTCCCCGCCGCCCAGACCGCGATCCGCGCTGAGGATCGTCCTGGCAGGCGAGTCCTCGGGGAACGGCAGATGCGCCGCACCGACCAGTTCCGAGATCGACTCGATCACCCGCGTGGGCCGGAACGGGAAGCTGTCGGCGGTCGCGGGCCCGGAGATCCCGGTCATGACCAGGATGGTCTGCATCCCGGCCTCCATGCCCGCGCGGATGTCGGTGTCCATCCGATCGCCCACCATCAACGTGTTCTCCGAATGGGCGCCCAGCGCCCGCAGCGCCGACCGCATCATCAGCGGGTTGGGCTTCCCGACGTAATACGGTGCCCGGCCGGTCGCCCGCTCGATGAGCGCGGCCACCGCTCCGGTGGCGGGAAGCTTCCCTTCACGGCTGGGTCCGGTCTCGTCGGGATTGGTCGCGATGAAGCGGGCGCCCGCCTCGAGCAGGCGAACGGCCTTGGTGATGGCGGTGAAGCTGTAGGTACGGGTCTCCCCGAGCACCACGTAGTCGGGGTCGCGATCCGTCAGCACGTAACCGACCTCGTGCAGCGCGGTGGTCAGGCCCGCCTCGCCGATCACGTAGGCCGAACCGCCGGGGCGTTGCGAGTCGAGGAAGCGAGCGGTGGCCAGTGCCGAGGTCCAGATCGACTTCTCCGGCACTTCGAGGCCGTTGGCCGACAACCGCGCCCGCAGGTCGCGCGGAGTGTAGATCGAGTTGTTGGTCAGCACCATGAAGTCGATCTCACGCTCGGCGAGCTCCGCGAGGAGTTGATCGGCCCCGGGGATGGGGTGCTCCTCGTGCACGAGGACCCCGTCCATGTCCAACAGGTAGTTCCAGCGTTCCTGACGAGTCTCCGCTGATCCGATCACCACTTCATGCTGCCCGCCCGACGGCGGAAGCGCCATCGGTGTCGGCCTGGTTCCCTAGCCGTTCTGGCGGGGGGTCTCCACGACGACATGGGTCGACTTGACCACGGCGACCGCCAGCACACCCGGCTCGAGGCCGAGCTCGGCCACCGCGTCGGCCGTCATCAGGGACACCACCCGGTGGGGCCCGCAGACCATCTCGACCTTCGCCGCCACCCGGTCGACCACCACCTCGGTGACCAGGCCGACGAAGCGGTTGCGGGCGGAGCGGCCGACAGCGGAGGGATCGGGTGTCTCGCGAGCCTGGCCCGCGGCGAACGCGGCAAGCACCGCTCCCTCGATCACCATCCGACCCGACTCGTCGCGACCGGCGGACAGCTGACCGAGCTCGATCCAGCGGCGCACCGTGTCGTCGCTCACCCCCAACAGGGAGGCGGACTCGGTGATGCGGTATCGGGGCACGAGATCGGACCTTACGTCACGACAGGCCGCGGGAGGCGGGTCTGGAGCCGCCGAGAGATGATCTTCACCACGGTCCCGGCCGCCGCCGAGGCCCGCATAGGCGTCGACGCCTGCGGAATCGACGCCGACGAGTGGTTAGTCTCGAGTCGTGAGTGCGGTGGAGCTGGGCATCCCGGTCGTTCCCGGCGCGACGGGCGGCACGGCGGGCGGCGAGCCGCGTCCGGCGGCCGACGGCCTGATCGACCGATACGGACGCACGGCCACCGATCTGCGAGTGTCCTTGATCGACCGCTGCAATCTTCGCTGTTCATACTGCATGCCCGCCGAAGGTCTCGACTGGCTGGCCAAGAGCAGCCTGCTCGACACCGAGGAGCTTCGCCGACTCCTGCGGATCGCCGTCGAACGGCTCGGCGTCCGCGACGTGCGCTTCACCGGCGGGGAACCCCTGCTGCGCAAGGACCTGACGGCGATCGTGGCCAATACCGCCCGACTGCGCCCGCGACCGAGAATCTCCCTGACGACCAACGGCATCGGGCTGAGGGCTCGGGCCGTGGAACTGGCCGAGGCAGGCCTCGACCGCATCAACGTCTCGCTCGACACCCTGCGCCCGGACCTCTTCCACACCATCACCCGCAGGCGACGGCTCGACGACGTGCTGGCGGGGCTGGCGGCGGCCAGTGCCGCGGGGCTGGACCCGGTGAAGATCAACGCGGTGCTGCTGCGCGGGGTCAACGACGACGAGGCACCCGACCTGCTGCGCTTCGCCCTGGACGGCGGATATCACCTCCGGTTCATCGAGCAGATGCCGTTGGACGCCCAACACGGCTGGCAGCGCTCCGAGATGATCACCGCCGAGGAGATCCTCCGGCTGCTACAGGAGCGTTTCACCCTGACCCCGCATCAGGCCGAGCGCGGCTCGGCGCCCGCCGAACGCTGGTCCGTCGACGGCGGGCCCGGCACGGTCGGCGTCATCGGCTCGGTGACCCGGCCGTTCTGCGCGGCCTGTGACCGCACCAGGCTCACGGCCGACGGACAACTTCGAAGCTGCCTGTTCTCCCAGACCGAGACCGACCTGCGCGGCCCCCTGCGGTCGGGGGCGGACGACGAGGAACTCGCCACGATCTGGCGGGCGGCGATGTGGGGGAAACCCGCCGGGCACGGCATCGACGACGAGAGCTTCACGCAGCCCCGGCGGCCGATGAGCGCCATCGGCGGCTGAGCTGACCGGAATCGGCCGCGAGCGTCGGCGTCGCAGGCGAAGAGGCGCCGACGACCGGATGCTCTCGGCGCTTCGTGGTCAGGATGCGGAGACAAGCCGGTCGGCGAGTACGGACGCCGGTCGCCGAACGGAGGAGGGACATCGGTGGACAGCACCGACGAGATCACCGTGCACGTCCGGTACTTCGCCGGGGCGAGGGCCGCCGCCGAGGTCGCCGAGGAGTCGGTGTCGATGCACCGAGGCGCCTCGGTGCGCGAGACGCTCGCGCTGCTCGCCGACCGCCGGGGAGCCGGGCTGGCTCGGGTCCTGAGCGCATGCAGCTTCCTCGTGGACGGCGTGGCCGTGACGAACCGGGAGCGACCGCTCACCGAGGCCGTCGTCCTGGACGTCCTGCCACCCTTCGCAGGCGGCTGACCGACCTTCACGCTGCTCTGTCGGCGAAGCGAAGCCAGCCTTTCGGGCCCGATGGATCACGAGTTGATCTCGCAGAGCGATCATCCATCACACTCTGTAGCACACAGTCGTCGGACCCGATTGGATCTTGCGCTGGCCGCAATATCTTGCTCTCCGTCACCGAAAGCCGGCCCGGCCTCCCCCACCGGTGTCCCTACTCTCACTCGAAGCTGTACAGCTACTCCCCGCATATCAGAAAATCGCTCACAGTAAGCAGGGCATGGTGACCCATGCCTCACGGTGGGTGATCGATATCGAACCGGAAACGGACCGGTAACGGTGCCCCGACCTGCGGAAACAGTATGATCGCCGATCACCCACCCGCGTTACTGTGACGAGCGTCACCATTGGTATCGTTTGGGAATTCCCTCTCGGCTACGTACCGTCGCGTCTCGGTCGCCCCGAACGGCCGCAAGAAAACCGGGAGTGCGCAGCGCCAAGCCCTGTCCAGCGCATTCCTTCCCCGAATCACAGACCGGACAGGGACGAGAACTCGATCTTCGACGGCCCCGCGAACCGGGGACGACGGCGATCGGGGCCCCGCGCAAGCGGGGACGGAGTCGGCGCGGTGGGAGAGAGGGACATGGCTCGCTACCAAGGCAAGCACCGCAAGCCTTCCAGCACTAGCCGCACCATCACCCGAATCGCAGTCGCAGGCGCCTTCGTCGGCGCCCCCCTGGCAATGGCCACACCAGCCGTCGCGGCGCCCGACTGGGACGCGCTCGCGCAGTGCGAGAGCACCGGCGACTGGGCCATCAACACCGGAAACGGTTACAGCGGTGGACTCCAGTTCCACCCGCAGACCTGGGCCGCCTTCGGCGGCACCGAGTACGCACCCAACGCACACCAGGCAACCCGCGAGCAGCAGATCGCCGTGGCAGAGCGGGTCCTGGCCGAGCAGGGACCGGGCGCATGGCCCGCATGCAGCGCCAAGACGGGCTGGCACCTCGGCGGCGGAACGGAAGAGCCCGCTCCGCAGCCTGCGGCACCCGCCCCGGCTGCCCCGGAGGCCGCTCCGGAGCAGAGCGCGGCGCCCGAGCCGGAGCCGCAGCCCGCCCCGCAGGAGGTTCAGGAGCAGGCGCCGAGCCACGTCGGCCCGATCCTGGATCACCCGGAGGGCGACTACACGGTCGAGGCAGGCGACACCCTGTCCAAGATCGCGAACGAGAACGGCACCGACTGGCAGTCGCTGCACGAGGCGAACGCAGAGGTCGTCGCCAACCCGGATCTGATCTTCACCGGTCAGAAGCTCCTGGTGGGGTGATCCCTGCCGGGTCCGCTCCCCGCCGCCATCCCCCGGGGGGCGGGGAGCGGGCCCGATTCGGCCGTCACGACGACGGCCGGACCCGACGAGCAGCCACCCGCGCCCGAGTCGATCAGGGCTCCGCGTCAGCACCCGTCATCGGCGGGGCGCGCCGCCCCACACGGTCTCGACGAGAGCCGTCTCCCCGACCGGCCGAGCGTCGAGCAGACCTCGCCACGGCCGTGAACCGCAGAACCTGCGGCGAACGGCATCGATGATCATCGGAACCTAGGCAGGCCGGATCGACGGCGGTAGAGTCGCATCGTGACCGAGCCGCTCCGCCTGCCGCGCGCCATCGCGACGCCGGACCGTGCAGCAGCCCGTCACCGTCACCACGCCCCTGGCCGCCCGCTGGCCGCCTCATGGGCAGTCGACCCACTCCTCCTCGCCGTCGACGAAGACCTGGCGTTTCCAGATCGGCAGCCGTGCCTTGATCTCGTCGACCAGATCGGCGCAGGCCGTGAACGCCTCGGCGCGATGCGCGGCCGAGACCGCACAGACCAGGGCGAGGTCGCCGATCCCCAACAGGCCCAGCCGGTGCGTCACGGCAATCGCCCGCAGACCCGGATGTCTGGCGGCCACGTCGGCCGCCACCTGGCCCACCGTGTCGGGAGCGCTCGGATGCCCCACGTACTCCAGTTCGCGCACGCCCCGACCGCCGTCGTGATCACGCACGACGCCCCGGAAGCCCACCACCGCCCCCGCTGCGGCATCGCCCACCAGGGCCTCGTGATCGACGGCGGCCAGGTCCTCGTCAACGACCTCGGCGCGCACCACCAGCACGTTCCCGCCCGGCTTCTGCGCGGCTGAGGGTTCGACCGGTCCGGCGGAGCCTGCATCGACGGTCTCCGCCGCTGCCGGGTCTCCCCCGGCCGTGGCCGACCCCGCAGGAGCAGCAGGCCCCTGGTCTCCCGCAGCAGTGCCCGCGACGATCGACGCCGCGCCCGCCGCCCGTCCCGGTTGCGGATGATCGCCGCCCCGGAGCTGGTCCACGGCGTGGTCGAGCACACCCGCCAGCACGCCCAGCCCGTCGCGAACACCGCCCCGCGACCCGGGCAGGTTGACGATCAGCGTCCGGCCCGCGACCCCGACCACGCCCCGGGAGAGCACGGCGGTGGGCACGGCGGGCAGCCCGGCCGACCGGATCGCGTCCGCTACGCCGGGCACCTCGTAGTCCAGCAGTTCACCGGTGACCTCGGGGGTGCGGTCGGTGGGGCTGATGCCGGTGCCGCCGGTCGTCACGACCACCGCCACGCCCGCCGCGACGGCAGCCCGGATCTGTGCACCCACCGGCGCACCGTCGGGCACGACCGCCGCGTCCGGCGTCTCGAAAGACCGCTCGCGCAGCCAGGCCACGATGATCGGCCCGGTGGTGTCGGCGTACACGCCCGCAGCCGCGCGGTTGGACGCGGTGATCACCCTGGCCTGCCTGGTCTCGCCCGTCACTCCGGTCTGGTCCATGTCCCCGTCTTCCCGCCGTCCTTGCGCTCCACCCGGATCTGGTCCAGCACCGCGGCCGGGTCGACCGCCTTGATCATGTCGTGCAGGGCGAGTCCCGCGACGGCGACGGCGGTCAGGGCCTCCATCTCGACTCCGGTGCGGTCCGTGGTGCGGACCGTCGCGCTGATGCGCACCTCGACACCCGCAGGCTGCAGCTCCACGGTCACCCCGGACAGGGCGATCGGATGGCAGAGCGGAACGAGGTCCGGCGTGCGTTTGGCGCCCATGATCCCGGCGATGCGCGCGGTGGCGAGCGCGTCGCCCTTGGGCAGGGTGCCGCTGGCGAGCAGGTCCACCACCGCCTCGGTGGTGCGCAGCACTCCGGTGGCGGTGGCGGTCCTGGCGGAGACCTCCTTGGCGGAGACGTCGACCATGCGGGCCGCGCCGCCACGATCCAGATGCGGTAGCTCCATGCCCGGTGATGCTAGGCGGGCTGGTCGGGTGCTCGTGCCCGCAGGGCGGTGGCGGACCGGAACAGCCCGCCACGAGGCGGATGCCGCAGGCGGCCCGGGCTCCGACGACTCACGGCCGACGGGCCGACCCGGCGGGCGTCGATGAGACGGCGTCGAACAGCAGGCGTCGGCCTTCTCCCGAAGGAGGAGGCAGGCGGTGTCTCCTGCGGGCTGTCAGTCGCCGCCGATGTGCTTCCGCCACGGTCCCGTCGCCACGAGCCAGTGCGGGACGAGCCGGATGGGGAAGGGCGTGTCGGTCTCGAAGACGTCCGTGCCGAAGACCTGGGCGATCTCGTGATAGCCGCCGTCCGCCAGCCGAAGCTCCACGATCCCGGGCTTCTCCGGGTCGGGACTCACGATCCAGTAGGACTCGATGCCGAACCGGGCGTACTCGACGCGCTTGGTGTGATGGTCTCGGAACACGCTCTCCGGCGAGACGACCTCGACGGCGAGCAGCGGCGGACGGGTCAGACCGGGGTGCTCGAGGTCGTCCGCTCGAATCACCGACAGATCCGGGATGCGGTGGTGGGTCCGATCGGCGTTGAGGTCGATCCCCAGGCCGCGGAGGACCGCATGCTCGTCAGGAGCGAGCCTCCCCAGCTGAAACATCAATCGAGACTCGATGAGCGAATGTGTGGTGACTGGTGCCCGCGACATCTCCAGCCGCCCGTCGACGAGCTCGTACCGGCCGCCGTCGTCCGACAGCGTTCGAAGGTCGTCGACGGTCAGCGGCTGGTCCGCGATCCCGTCTGCCGGAAGCCCATGGCAGCCGTTCTGCACCCGGTTCAGCACGGTCACGAGCATGACAGAGCAGCCGCTCCCACTAATGAGTCACCCAGCAGCGAACCGGCCGGGGCGGGACGGCATCGCCCCGCCCCGGTGTCCGCCCTCAGCCCTCCTCGGCCGCCCGCCGCACCGCCTCGGCCACCGCAGGGGCCACCGTCGTGTCGAAGACGCTGGGCACGATGAAGGAGGCGTTCAGGCGCTCCCCGTCGGCCACGTCGGCGATGGCGTCGGCGGCGGCCAGCAGCATCGAGTCGGTGATGCTGTGTGCCTGGGCGTCGAGCATCCCTCGGAAGAAGCCGGGGAAGGCCAGCACGTTGTTGATCTGGTTCGGGTAGTCGCTGCGGCCGGTGGCCACCACGGCGGCGTGTTGCTGGGCCTCCAGCGGGTCGATCTCCGGGTCCGGGTTGGCCAGGGCGAAGACGATCGCCGAGTCCGCCATCGTCGCGACCTGCTCCGCGCCGAACAGGTTCGGTGCCGACACCCCGATGAACACGTCGGCGCCGACGAGCGCGTCATGCAGCGAGCCGCTGCGGTTCTCCGTGTTGGTGTGCTCGGCGATCCACTGCAGGTGGTCGCCCAGCCCCTCCCGCTCCGGATGCACAATGCCGTCGATGTCCACCGCGAGCACGTCGCCCGGCTTGTCCCGCAGGAGCAGCCGGATGATCGCCGAACCCGCCGCTCCGACGCCGCAGACCACCACCCGGCAGTCGCCGAGGTCTTTGCCGACGACCCGCAGCGCGTTGCGCAGGGCTCCCAGCACGACGATGGCCGTGCCGTGCTGGTCGTCGTGGAAGACGGGGATGTCGAGCTTCTCGCGCAGCCTGCGCTCGATCTCGAAGCACCTCGGCGCGGCGATGTCCTCCAGGTTGATGCCGCCGTACACGGGAGCGAGCAGCTCCACCGTGCGGATGATCTCCTCGGTGTCCTGGGTGTCCAGGCAGACCGGCCAGGCGTCGACGTCGGCGAACTTCTTGAACAGCGCCGCCTTGCCCTCCATCACGGGCAGCGCGGCCGCCGGACCGATGTTGCCCAGGCCCAGCACCGCCGAGCCGTCGGTGACCACGGCGACGGTGTTGCGCTTGATCGTCAGCCTGCGGGCGTCGTCGGGATTGGCGGCGATGGCCTGGCAGATCCGGGCGACGCCCGGCGTGTAGGCACGGGACAGGTCGTCTCGGTTGCGCAGCGCGACCTTCGAACGCACCTCCAGCTTGCCGCCGAGGTGCATCAGGAAGGTCCGGTCGGAGACCTTGCGCACGGCGACGCCGGGCAGCGCGTCCAGCGTGGAGGTGATGTCGGTGACGTGCTCCGCCGACAGGGTGTTGCAGGTGATGTCGATGACGACTCGGTCGGTGTGCGACTCGACGACGTCCAGCGCGGTGATCACACCGCCGACCCGGCCGACGGCGCTGGTGAGGTCACCCGCCGCGCTGGACGACGGCGGGGTCTCGACGCGCACCGTGATGGCATAGCCGGGGCCGGGAACCGGCATGACGACCTCCCTGGTCAACGCTGTTCTAGCAGGGGGAACAGCCTAACCAGACGATTCCCGGCGCCCACAGCCCGGCCGGTGGAGACGAACTACCTGTTGATCACCGTGACCGGGTGCTCGTAGTGCACCGCGCCCTCAGCCAGCGGAAACTCGGTCTCGCCGAAGGGGGACGGCGCTCCGGCCGTCGCCGCCCTCAGCTCGGACACCGCATGCCCGCCCTCGGGCACCTGCGGCCAGCTCGGGTCGATGCGGTCCTTACGGGCTGCCTTGGCCACGGCTCCTCCTGAGATTCGATCCGACGACCTCACCGACCTGCCGCACGCATCCGCATGGCATGGCCCCGCCTCGGCGGCGTGCCCGGGCGGAGTGTCGGAAAGGACTCCCCTCAGTCTGCCGCATCGCGAAGTATCGTGGTGAGGATGCCCGGCACCTCACTGGCCGACTGGTTGCGTGACCAGGACGACTCGATGCTCGCCGCACTGCTGCGCGCCCGACCGGACCTGGCCACCCCGGCTCCGCCCGACACGACGGTCCTCGCCACCCGCGCGGGCATCGGGATCTCCGTGGCCCGAGCCTGCGAGGAACTCGACACCTTCAGCCTCGCGGTGCTGGAGGCGCTGCTCGTCGCGGACGCCGACCAGCAGCCCGTTCCGGAGAAGTCGATCCTCGAGCTGTTCGGCGGCGGAGTCTCCGCGGACCGGGTCCGGGAGGGGCTGGCAGTCCTGCGGGCCAGGGCGCTGGCCTGGGGAGCCGACCCGACGCTGTCGGTGGTCCCGACCGCACGCGAGGTGATCGGCCCGTTCCCCGCCGGGCTGGGCAGGTCTGCTCCACACCTGGACCGCCAGGACCTCCCCGCCGTCGTGGCGGGCCTGTCCGAGGCAGAACGCAGGCTGTTGGAGGCCCTGGCCGCCGGGGCACCGGTGGGCCAGACGAAGGACGCCGGAACGATGGTGCCGCCCGACCGGGCACGCACCCCGGTCCAGCGGCTACTGGCCGCCGGGCTGCTGCTGCGCCGCGACGCCGAGACGGTGGAGCTGCCCAGGCAACTCGGCCTCCTGCTGCGTGGCGAGCACCCCCTCGGCCCGGTCCGACTGGACGAGCCGGAACTCGACACGGTGCGCCGCAGCGCCGCCGACTCCGACGCCGCTGCGGCGGGCGAGGCCCTGGAGCTGTGTCGCCATGTCGAGACGCTGTTGCGCCTGTGGTCGACCGAGCCGCCGCCGGTGCTGCGCTCGGGCGGCCTCGGCGTCCGCGAGCTGCGGCGAGCGGCCCGCGCCCTGGAGTGCACCGAGCCGCGTGCCACCTTGATCATCGAACTGGTGGTCGCCGCAGGCCTCGTCGCCGCGAGCGACGACACGGAGCCGCACTGGCTGCTCACCGTCGCCGCCGACACCTGGACGGCCTCCCACTCCGAGCAGCGCTGGGCCACGCTGGCGCTCGCCTGGCTCGACATGCCCCGGCTCCCCGCGCTGGCGGGCAGCCGGGACGACCGGGAGCGGCTGCTCTCGGTGCTCGCCGAGGAGCTGCGCAGGCCTCGTGCGCCGCTGGCCCGCAGGCGGGCCCTCGACGAGCTGGGGACGCTTCCCGCGAACACCGCCCTGCGGTCCGACGACTCACTCGTCGAGCTGCTCGCCTGGCGGGCGCCCAGGCAGGGCGGTCGCTTACGAGACGAGCAGGTCCGGTGGACGCTCAGCGAGGCCGCGGCCGTCGGCGTCAGCGCGTTGGGCAGGCTCTCCTCCGCAGGGCGGGCGCTGCTCTCCGACGGGCAGGCGGAGGCGGCCAGACTGATGGGCGCGGCGATGCCCCCGCCACTGGACCACATCCTGGTGCAGGCCGATCTGACAGTGATCGCGCCGGGCCCGCTGGAGTCCGACCTCGCCTCGGACATGGCACTGGTCGCCGACGTGGAGTCGGCGGGCAGCGCCACCGTGTACCGGGTCGGCGAGGCAAGCGTGCGACGCGCGCTCGATGCGGGCCGCAGCGCCACCGAACTGCACGATCTGTTCGCGGAACGCTCCAGAACGCCGATTCCGCAGTCGTTGACCTATCTGATCGACGACGTGGCTCGCAGACACGGCAGGCTGCGTGGCGGCTCGGCGGGCTCGTTCCTGCGCTGCGAGGATCCGGTGCTGCTCACCGAGGTGCTCGGCAGGCCGGAGGCCGCGCAGTTCGAGCTGCGACGTCTCGCGCCGACGGTGCTGGTGAGCCCGCTGCCGCTGGCCGAACTGCTGGACGGTCTGCGCGGAGCGGGACTGGCTCCGGTGGCCGAGGGACTGGACGGGCGGCTGCTGGATCTACGCCCGGCGGGCCGCAGGCTCTCCCGACGCGCCGGGACCGGCCGCCGGGTCGTGTCGCCGGGTCCGATCGACGAGGAGCGCCTCGCCGAGGTGGTCACCGGGATTCGGATCGGGGATCGGACCTCGGGCGTGCGGCGTGGCGCCTCGGCCTCGACCGCATCCGAGGGGCATCGGATCTCGCCGACCTTCACGCTGTTGCAGGACGCGGTGAGTTCCCGGCACCGGCTGTGGATCGGCTTCGTCGACTCACACGGCGTCGCGACCCAGCGGATCGTCGATCCGGTGAGCATCAGCGGCGGGTTCCTGGAGGGCTTCGATCAGAGCGTGGGAGCCGTGCAGCGCTATCCGCTGCATCGCATCAGCACGGCGGCCCTCGTCGAAGGCTCGGCGGACGCGGCGGGCGCCGCAGACTGAGGCCGTGTCACGCCGCCGCAGTGGCGGCTGTCGGCCGCATCAGGCTGGGCGATCGTGCGTCGCCCGCCGATCGTCTCGACGAACGCACGGCCCGAAGGCCGGGAGGACGCCAGTCCCGGCTGCGCGGCTCGCCGCCCCCAGCCGGGTCGCCCCGAGCCGGGTGGACCCGAGCGGCGGACCGCCTCGGCACTGCGCGGGCCGGCGTGACGGCGGCTCCGACGAGCGGAGCAGGCGTCACGCCGGCCTGCGATCGTCATCCGGTGGCGCGAACCGCCATCCACTGCCGCATCGCGTGCTCGACCAGCGTGATCAACGCCTGCTTGGTCGAGTCCCGATTCCGTGCGTCGCACACCACGATCGGCACGCTCTCATCGATCGTCAACGCCTCACGGACGTCCTCGATCCGGTGATGCAGCACGCCGTCGAAGCAGTTCAACGCCACGACGTACGGCAGCTCACGGTCGTCGAAGAAGTCGATCGAGGCGAAGGCGTCGGCCAGTCTTCTGCTGTCCACCAGCACGACGGCGCCGATCGCACCCTTCACCAAGTCGTCCCACATGAACCAGAACCTGTGCTGGCCGGGCGTGCCGAACAGATAAAGGATCAGGTCGCTGTCCAGCGAGACACGACCGAAGTCCATCGCCACCGTGGTGGTGACCTTGCCAGGGGTGGCGCTCAGGTCGTCGACACCCACACTGGCCTCGGTCATCACCGCCTCGGTGGTCAGCGGCACGATCTCGGAGACCGAGCCGACGAACGTCGTCTTACCAACCCCGAAGCCACCCGCCACGACGATCTTCGTCGACGTGGTGGCGTGCTTGCTGGCGGCCGGAGTCCGCTGGGGTTCAGAGCCTGCGAAGCCCACTGAGCACCCTTTCCAGGAACGCGAGTGACGGCCCGTCCCCCATCACAAGACCGCTGTTGTGGACGAGAACCAAGCCGAGACTGGCCATGTCGCCGATCAGCACACGAACCACGCCGAGAGGAAGACGCAGATGCGCCGCGATCTCGGCGACAGAACGGGTTTCGATGCACAGACCGCAGATGGAACGGTGTTCGGCCAGCGACATCGAGTTCCGCTCTCGACCACGGTCACTCGTGGAGATCAACGCCTCGATGGGGAGATCATAATCCGGCCGGGTTCGGCCGCCTGTCCTGGCATAGGGACGGACCAGCGACCCGGTCTCCACCAGCGGATCCCGGCTGCTGTCGTCGTCTGGCTCGTACTCGGGCCAGCTCTGCTCGACCTCCTGGACCGGAGCCGAGGAGAAGTCGTCGAAGTCGCCGGACATGCTCGTCCCGAGCAGATCGGCGCCGGGCCCGCCGAACAGCGCCCGATCGGCGCCGCCCATCAGGTAGTCGGCGTCCGGGTCGCTCTGACCATCCCGCCCTCGACCGTAGAAGCCGTCGAAGTCGAGCTGGCCTGCCCACTCGCCGGCACGGCCGTCGCCGAAACCAGGTCCAGAGGTCATTGCCCATCACTCCGTCGAGGTAAGTGCGCCTGTGGGTTCACCGGCGAATCACACCCTGTAGTTGAGCACGTAGCTCCGGCGTGAGCTGCTGGCCGACGCGCTCGACCAGCAAGGTCATCTCGTACGCGACGAGTCCGATGTCACAGTTCGGCGCGGCCAAGACGGACAGGCAGGAGCCGTCGCTGATGGACATCAGGAACAGGAACCCCCGTTCCATCTCCACCACCGTCTGTGCGACCTCGCCTGCCTCGAACACGCGGGCAGCACCCTGGGTGAGGCTGATCAGCCCGGAGGCGACGGCAGAGAGCTGCTCCGCACGATCCCGGGGAAGCCCGTGGGATCCGGCAAGGAGCAGGCCGTCTGCTGAGACGACCACGGCGTGCGCGACACCAGGTACGCGACGAACGAAGTCAGTGATCAACCAACCGAAGGAACCTGGTTGCTGGGCGGACGCGGTCACTCCTGCTCCTCGTCGTGGCGGCTAGCGGACTGATGGGATGGATCTGTGGAACTACCGGGACCGGCCAGGGCGTCAACCCTGTGGTGCCTGCCCTTCCGCAGTCCTTGTTGGAAGTTCGACATCTTGCCTCGAATCATCTCTGCCGACCGGGGAGGCGCATCCGACTGCTCGGGTGCGGCCTGCCGCTGCGTCTTAGTCTGCGGCGCGACCGAGCCGGGCATCAACTTGGCCTTCGGCACGCGCTTTGGCAAGCCTGCCTGCGTCACGCCTTCCGGAGTCTGAGCGAGCACCGTCTTGGCAGCCTCCCAACCATCGTCACCTGCGGAATGCCAGCCCTGGCCCTCCGACGGCGCCGCCGCAGGCCGCTCCGGCCGCACCGGCTGGCGGCGAGTGGGAGACGGCGGCGGGGTGGCGGGAGGCTGCGAGTCCGCGACCGGCGGGGTACGCCCGGCACCGGGCGCCGCCTGCCGCTGGGGTGCCTGCTCCTCCTGGGCGGCCTGCGGACGCCTGCGGGAGGCGACCGGCGGCGGGGTGGCCGCCTCGCGTCGGGGCGGAGCCTGCGGCGGGGCAGTCGGGGGAACGCCGTTCCTCGACGGAGCCGCCGGGGCCGGGGTGTTCCTGGCCGAACTCTTGGACGCGGCGCCCTTCTGCCGCGCCGCCTGAGCACCGGCACCGTTGGCGGGCTGGTCCTGCGGAGTGCCGCCGTCGCCCGCCTGGAACCACTGGGACAGGACGGCCTCGTAGATCGGCAGTCGCTCCGTCGGCGCATCGAAGTCGGTCTGCGCCTTCGACGCCTCCGAGGAGCGACCGTCCGCGATGGCCGCACGCGACACGCCGCCCTGCGAACGGTCGTTCTGCGGCGGGGCGGCCTCGGCCTGCGGGTGGTCCTGCTGCGGGAACTGAGCCTCCCACTCGTCCTCGTCCGGTTCCTGGGCCTCGTCCATGTCGGCGGCGGTGAAGTACGCCGTGTCCTCGGGAGCCGGTCGCCCGGCGGGCCTGCCCTGCTGCGGCTGCTCGTCCTCGGCGGGGTCTCGGTAACCGCCGCGCAGCTCCGACTCGGCCGATTCGCCGTAGAAGCCGAAGTAGTCCGTGGAGTCGGCCCTGGCGATGTCGCTCAATGCCGGGTCGCTCGGCAGCTGCTCGCCGAACGGCTCCATCGGGCCGGGCTCGGGCGCCACCGACGGCAGTGCAGGCAGCGAGCCTGCCCCGGAGGCGGGTCCGCCGTGATCGTTGACCACGGTCGGCAGCGCGAGGTTCTCCCTCGGCGCCGCCAGTGCCTGCGTGCCGGTCTGGCCGCCGCCGCGCAGCGAGGTCGGCCGCACCACCAGGATCGACGGCACCACGACCAGGGCGATGATGCCGCCCTCCAGGTACTCGCTGCGCAGTCGGACGCGGATCTCGTGTCGCTTGGCGAGCTGTGCGACCACGTACAGGCCCATGCGGCGGGAGACGCCGACGTCGACCCTCGGCGGGTTGGCAAGCCGTTCGTTGACCTCGGCGAGCTCGTCGTCGGCCATGCCGACGCCTCGGTCCGTGATCTCGATGATCAGCTCGTTCTTCCTGCTGTGCGCGGTGCGCACCGTGACCTTGGTCTGCGGGTCCGACAACGCGGTGGCGTTGTCGAGCAGCTCGGCGATGAGGTGGACGAGGTCGTTGACCGCTCGACCCTGCACCATCAGCTCCGGCGTGGCCGAGACCGTGACACGGGCGTACTGCTCGACCTCGGAGACCGAGGCACCGAGGATGTCGGTGACCGGAACCGGCCGCGCCATCCGCCGCGTCGTCTCGGTGCCCGCGAGAACCAGCAGGTTCTCACTGTTACGCCGCATCCGGGTGGCGAGGTGGTCCAGCTCGAACAGGTTCGCGAGCTGATCGGGGTCCTGCTCGTCGCGCTCCAGCCGGTCGATCAGGCCGAGCTGCCGTTCCACCAGGGTCTGGCTGCGGCGGGAGAGGTTGACGAACATCGCGTTGACGTTGGCGCGAAGCAGGGCCTGCTCGGCCGCCAACCGGACGGCTTCGTTGTGCACCGCGTCGAAGGCCCGCGCGAGCTGGCCGATCTCCTCGCGAGTGTGGATGTCGACGCTTTGCACGGTGACCTTGGGAATGTCGTTCTCGGTCTCGCGCATCTGGGCGATGACCGAGGGCAGTCGCTCGTGCGCCACTTCCAGCGCCGTCTTCCGCAGCACCCGCAGCGGACGCAGCATCGACCGGGCGACGAGCAGCATCAGCACCAGCGCGCCGACGAGGAAGCCCAACACCAGGGCCGCGTCCCGGAAGGCGGTCATACTGGCCTGGTCGGCCAGCGACTCTCCGCGCGCCCGCAGGTCTTCCTGGAGATCCAGCTCGACCTCACGAGTCAGGCCGATCGTGGTGCTGGCCGACTGGTCCCACAGCACCGAGTTCAGCCCCAGCGGGATGCCGTTCTGGTGCCGGACCAGGGTGATCCCCTTGATGCTGTTCACGTCGTCGACCGCAGGGCCTGCGACGGTGTCGCTGTAGAGGTTGGCCTCACTCGGGCTGGCGATGGCGTAGAACTCGTTGACCGCCGCCGAGAACTGCGCGTTGGAGGCCTGGAGCTGCTGGAACTGGATCTCCCGCAGCTCGTCCCGATGCCCGGCGGCCAACAGGGTCGCCCGTTGCTGAGCGATCTCCTCCTTGGCCCTGGCCAGTGCCTCCGTCGCCCTCGCTGGAGCGCTGACGGCGCTGTCGGTGATCGACGCGACGATGTCCCGGTTCATCTGCAACAGGAACTGGATGATGCTCGTGTAGGTCTTGATCGCCGCCGTCTCGGAGTACTCCGTCTCCCGGACGGCGCCACGCAGGCCCGCCAGGCCGCCGAGGCGCTCCAGCGCCCTGGTGCGACTGGTGATCACCTGGGTGTCGAAGTCGTCGAGCTGCCCGAGGCTGTCCCGCAGCCGTTGGACGTCCTGATCAACCCGGACGACCTGCTCGTCGACCGGCTGACCACCGCCCTGCCTGCCCCTGGCGATGTAGGACGATGCGACGTCCCGTTCGCGCTGGAGCTCGTGGATCAGGTCGGTGCTGCGCTCGACGACGTCGAAGCCCCGGACGTTGCGGGCGTACTCGTCGGCCGCGTCGATCTGGTCGAAGACTCGGAGCTGGCCTAAGAAGAGGGCGGCCAGCGTCGGGAGCAGCAGAACCGCGACGAGCTTGGTGCGCAGGCGCCAGTTCCGTAGCTGCCATCGGGCGCTGCGGGTCCCGCCGGACCCCTGACTGCTCTGCGAGGAGGCCTCAGCGGCCTCACTTGATGCCGCCGTCTCCTGGCGGTCTTCCACTCCTTCGCTCTCCAGTTCGAGCGGAGCGGGCTTTCTGCCCTGCGAAGGCTTTTCGGGGCGTGCCACGACTAGCAGACCCTCCAACTCGGGCAGGCGGAGAAATCGAACGAGTGTTCGACCTCGGACCTTGACTTGGTGCCCGACGGCGCGGAGACCGACCGATGCCCGGGGAGGAACGCCCCCGCGTCCCCGGCATCGGACTCTCGACGCAAGCCGCCGTCTCGCGGGTCGGGTCGACCATCGGTCGAACTCGCCGGACCCGCATCGATCACAGCGAAGGCCTGGAACAGCGAAGTCATCGACTCCGCCCTCGCCCTGGCCGTCACCACCGGACTCGCCATCACGCTCCCTGGTCAGTTCAGCAGACTGCCGTGATCATGCCCGCCGGGAAGGTCGAACAGACCACCCCATCAGGCGGCCAGCCGAAACTATACTCACACAACGCGACCCATTGCGTCCCCCGCCCGTAAAGGAAATGCACCCATTCGGCGGTACTAGATCGTAACTTAGACCAGGTCACACACGGGTTGTTAAGGCTGTTCCCGCCGTTTAGGGTGGCCCCACTCAGCAATAGAGTTGGCTTCCTTAAGGAGGGGGCATGGCCCCACGTGTGGGCTCCGGTGCGCCGGCCACCAAACTCGCCAGACCCGCCAGAGTCGCCACCGCCATCATGGCGACGGCAACTCTGTTCGCTACCAGCGCCTGCGGACTGCTCGATGGTTCCGCTGGTCAGGAGGAGAGCAGCGGCGACGGCGGAAACGGCGTCGTGGAGCAGGAGGTCATCCGACTGGGACTACTCCCGGTCGTCGATGTCGCCTCTGTGCACATCGCCATCGAAGACGGATTCTTCGAGGAAGAGGGCGTCGAGATCGAGCTCACGTCCATTCAGGGTGCCGCGGCGGCGATGCCCGGTCTGGAGGCAGGTGAACTCGACATCGTCTTCGGTAACTGGGTGTCGATCTTCGCCGCGCATTCGGCACTGGGCAACATCAAGCTCGTCGCCGACAGCTACTACGCGCTGCCCAACACCTGGATGGTCATGACCACCCCGGACAGCGGGCTCACCCAGCCGGAAGACCTGATGGGCCGGACCATCGGCGTCACCAGCCAGGGCAGCCTGGCCGAGGTGACCATCAAGTCGGTGCTGCGGGCCAACGACCTCGACCCGGACAACGTCAGCTTCGTCGAGATGGGCTACCCCGACATGGCGGCGGCGCTGGACTCGGGCCAGGTCGACGCGGCGCTGATGGCCGAGCCCTTCATCACCAACGCGGAGCTGGAGATCGGCGCGGTGCCGGTCTTCGACGCCGCCTCCGGCCCCACCGAGGAGATCCCGATCGCGGGCTTCGCGGCCAAGGACGAGTGGGCTGCGGAGAACCCGCAGACCGTCGCGGCCTTCCAGCGCGCCTTCTCCCGTGGTCAGGAGGTCGCCAGCTCCGACCGCGAGCGCGTCGAGCAGATGGTTCAGGAGTACGCGAGCATCGAGCCGGAGACCGCGTCGCTGCTGAACCTCGGCGGCTGGCCGACGACGCTGGAGGCGTCCAGGCTGCAGCGCATCCCCAACCTGATGCTGGAGTACGAACTGATCGACGAGCCGATCGAGGCCGAGTCGATGATCCTCTCGCAGCCGCGAAACTGACCTGATGCGTTCGGTTCTTCGCGGCCTGGTCGGGCTGGCCGGCTTTCTCGCCCTGTGCGAGATCGTCGGCCGGTCCGGCCTGGTCCCCTCGTACTATCTGCCCCCGCCCTCGGTGGTCCTCACCACGCTCGGCGGCCTGCTCGTCGATCAGAGCTTCCTGATGCACGTCGTCGCGACCGTGCTGGCCTGGCTGATCGCGATGGGCATCGCCGTCGGCATCGCGGTGCCCGCCGGACTGCTGCTCGGCAGCGTCAAGGCGGTGCGGGTCGCGACTCGCTCGGTCATCGAGTTCCTGCGGCCCATCCCGTCGGTGGCGTTGATCCCGCTGGCGCTGGTCCTGCTGGGCACCGGCCCGGAGACGAAGATCGCTCTCGCGGTCTACGCCGCGATCTGGCCGATCATGTTCAACACCATCTACGCGCTGGACGAGATGGACTCGATGATGATCGACACCGCGCGGTCGTTCCGGCTGGGCAGGCTTCGCACGCTGGCCACGGTGGCACTGCCCAACTCGGCGCCGTTCATCGCGACGGGCATCCGGGTGGCGGCCTCCATCGCGTTGATCCTGGTCATCAGTACCGAACTGCTCGCAGGCGGCAGGGTAGGCCTCGGCGTGTTCATCCTCGAGGCGAGTTCCAGCGTGGGTCGGATGGACGTCGTCCTGGCGGGCACCGTGGTCGCGGGCGCCGTCGGCTATCTGACGAATGAACTGCTGGAGCGGGCCCAACGACGCTGGCTCGGCTGGGACAACACCGTCGAGGCCGTCCGGTGAGGCGTGGGCAGAGTGGAATTCACCGTCAATTCACGAATTCGCCTTCTCCGACGATTCGAGAAGGCCTGCCGGACCGGGACGGCGATGAGCAGAGGCAGGGCCGGTCGATGAGGGCGCCCACGAGTCCGACATCACATCGATGGTCGGCGTCGCAGCAGGCGGAGGTGAGCAGGTGACCGCGTCGGCGCTCGCACTCAAGGGCTTCGCCCAACGCTGGGTCGTCTTCGTCGGGCTCATCCTGGTGTGGGAGGTCGCCGCCCGCCTCGGCGAGAGCGTCTTCTTCCCGCCGCCGACCGAGATCGGCGCGACGGCGGTCGGCCTCTGGTTCTCCGGGCCCGCAGGCCAGCTCTTCCTCAGTGACACCGTGCTGGGCGACATCGTGCCCAGCGTGGTCCGGATGCTGAGCGCCTGGCTGGTCGCGGGCGTGATCGGGGTGTCGCTCGGCCTCGTGCTCGGGCGGTCGCGCACCGCGATGGACTACGTCGGTCCGCTGTTCTCCTTCGCGCGAGCGATTCCCTCGCCCGCGCTGGTCCCGGTGTTCCTGGCCCTGTTCTCGATCGGCACGCCCATGCAGATGGCGACGATCATCTTCGGCGTCGTCTGGCCCGTGCTGCTCAACGCCGTCGACGGTGCGCAGGCAGTGGACAAGACCAAGGTCGAGACGGCCAAGTCCTTCCGCATCCCGTACTGGCAGTGGATGGGCATGGTCGTGCTGCCCTCGGCAGGCCCCAAGATCTTCGCCGGGCTGCGGGTCGCACTGTCACTGTCGTTGGTGCTGATGGTCATCTCGGAGCTGGTCGGTGCGATCAACGGCATCGGTTACCAGCTGATCGCCGCGCAACGACTGTTCCGGTTCGACGAGACCTGGGCGTGGATCGTCCTGCTCGGGGTACTCGGCTACGTCTTCAACACGGTTCTCCTCGCGGTGGAACGCCGCGTACTGGGGTGGCAGCAGGCGCAAGGCGCAGGCACGAGCCTGGCCAGGACAGGAGGGTGACATGACGACGATGTTGCAGGTGACCGATCTCGGTCACACCTATGGAGGCGACGCGGGCTACACGGCCATCGACGACCTCTCCTTCACGGTGAACACCGGCGAACTGGTCTGCATCGTCGGCCCTTCCGGCTGCGGCAAGTCGACGCTGTTGCGCGCGGTGTCCGGGCTGCACCGCCCCAGCCGAGGGACGGTGCGGTTGCAGGACGACCCGGTGAACGGCGTCCCCGAGGACCTCGCCGTCGTGTTCCAGGACTACAGCCGGTCGCTCTTTCCCTGGCTGACCGTGGCGGGCAATGTGGAGTTCCCGCTGCGCAGCCGGGGTATTCCGGCCGCACAGCGCAAGGAGCGCGCCGCCGAGGCGCTCGAAGCCGTCGGGCTCTCTGCCGCCGCGGCGAAGTACCCTCGGCAGCTCTCCGGCGGCATGCAGCAGCGGGTCTCCATCGCCAGGGCACTGGCGTGCAGGCCCGCCCTGCTGCTGATGGACGAGCCCTTCGCCTCGGTGGACGCCCAGACCAGGGCCGAACTGGAGGACCTGCTGTTGAAGGTCCAGCGCGAACAGGACACCACGGTGCTGCTGGTCACCCACGACATCGACGAGAGCGTGTACCTGGCGCACCGGGTCCTGGTGCTGTCCACCGCGCCCGCGTCGGTGGTCGCCGACCTCCCGGTCGACCTCCCGCCGGAACGGGATCAGATCACCACCAAGGAGGACCCTCGCTTCATCGAGCTGCGTGGCGAGGTCGCGCGGCTGCTGCGCCGCCCCGAGAACGTGCCGGTCGTGGCGGACGCCGAGGGCGCGGCCGACTCGGTCGACGTCGAGCCCGTGGTCGCGGCGAAGTCCTGACCCGACGCGGCTAGCACGGCAGGCCCGTTCGGCCCGCTCGACACGGCAGGCTCCTCGACACGTCGTGACGGTCCGGGCCGGTCGTCCGCGCAGGCCAGGCGCGGGTGCTCCGCCGTCCAGGCAGGAAGGCCCGGTGTGCTCAGCCACACCGGGCCTTCGCATTCCTCGCCGCGCCGACCCGGCGCCTCGACGTGACACGGATCGCAGTGTCCGTCGCCGTAGCGGGCGTCCCTCGACGCAGCACCACACACCTGCGCGGCCGACGAACGGGCCTCTCCACCGGGTGCCACGGGCGTCACGGCGACCGGCCCGGTCACGCACACCGGCCGCCCGGCTCCGATTCACGACACCGGTCGGCAGGCCCAGCCCTCGAAGCCGACGTCGTGCGCGCCGTCGGCACGTCGACCAGGCCCGATCCCGGCTCGGCGCACGGCTGGGACGCTCCGGGCGGCGTGGCCACCTGGCACACTCGGGCGAGGCAGCCGGGCCGAGCACGGATCGAGATCGACGGCCGGACTCGGACCGGCCCGCCACCTGCGGACACCCTCGCCGCGAGCAGGCGGCCGACCCCACGCGGAGCAGGCCTGAGAGCCTGTCTTCGGTCCCCCTGGAGTCGTGAGCGGGGATCAGCGTGGATGAGCTGCCAGGCGGAAGCAGGAGACATGACGGAGTCATGTCTCCTGACGACGACAACGCCGCAGATCGCCGCTGCCTGCCCCGCGCAACAGGAAAGCGGGGATCAAAGACAGGCTCTGAGAACAGTCGAGCGGGAAGAACGGGCCTGGACAGGCACACTGGACAAGCGCACTGACCGCCAGAGCAAGGAGCACGAACGCGGTGACCGACGGCCCACTGATCGTCCAGTCAGACAAGACGCTGCTGCTGGAGATCGACCACGCCCGATCGAACGACGCGCGGATCGCCATCGCGCCCTTCGCCGAGTTGGAACGCGCGCCGGAGCACGTGCACACGTATCGGATCACGCCGCTGGCGCTGTGGAACGCCAGGGCGGCGGGCCATGACGCCGAGCAGGTCGTCGACGTCCTCGTCCGATACTCGCGGTATCCCGTTCCGCAGCCGCTGCTGGTCGACGTCGTCGACACGATGGGCCGGTTCGGCAGGCTACGGCTCGTCAACAGCCCGGTGCACGGCCTGGTCCTGGAGTCGCTCGACCGAGCCGTGCTCACCGAGGTCCTGCGGAACAAGAAGATCGCTCCGATGCTCGGCGATCGGGTCGACGACGACGTCACCGTCGTGCATCCCAGCGAGCGCGGCAGGCTGAAGCAGGCCCTGCTCAAGATCGGCTGGCCCGCCGAGGACCTCGCGGGTTACGTCGACGGCGAGGCCCATCCCATCTCGCTGGCCCAGGACGGCTGGCAGCTTCGCGACTACCAGCGACAGGCCGTCGACGCCTTCTGGGCGGGCGGATCGGGCGTCGTGGTGCTGCCGTGCGGAGCGGGCAAGACGCTCGTCGGCGCTGCGGCGATGGCCGAGGCAAGCGCCACGACGCTGATCCTGGTCACCAACACGGTGGCGGGCAGGCAGTGGAAGCGCGAGCTGATCGCGCGGACCTCGCTGACCGAGGACGAGATCGGCGAGTACTCGGGGGAGCGCAAGGAGATCCGGCCGGTCACCATCGCCACGTACCAGGTGATCACCCGCAAGTCCAAGGGCGAGTATCGGAACCTGGAACTGTTCGACTCCCGCGACTGGGGCCTGGTCCTCTACGACGAGGTGCACCTGCTGCCCGCGCCGGTCTTCCGGATGACCGCCGACCTCCAGTCCCGTCGCAGGCTCGGGCTCACCGCGACCCTGGTCCGAGAGGACGGCCGCGAAGGCGACGTCTTCTCGCTGATCGGCCCGAAGCGCTACGACGCGCCGTGGAAGGACATCGAGGCGCAGGGCTGGATCGCGCCTGCCGACTGCACGGAGGTCCGCGTCACGCTGACCGAGTCGGAGCGCCTGGCCTATGCCACGGCGGACCCGGAGGAGCGCTACAAGGTGTGCGCCACGGCGCGGACCAAGGTGCCGGTCGTGCAGGCGATCCTCGATCGGCATCCCGACGAGCCCTCGCTGGTCATCGGCGCCTACCTCGATCAGCTCGACGAGCTGGGCGAGGCGTTGAACGCGCCCGTGATTCAGGGATCGACCAAGAACAAGGAGCGGGAGGCCCTGTTCGAGGCGTTCCGGAAGGGCGAGCTGCGCACGCTGGTCGTGTCCAAGGTGGCCAACTTCTCCATCGACCTCCCCGAGGCCTCGGTCGCTATTCAGGTCTCCGGCACGTTCGGCTCGAGGCAGGAGGAGGCCCAGCGGCTCGGCCGGGTCATGCGGCCGAAGGAGGACGGCAGGCAGGCGCACTTCTACTCGGTGATCTCGCGGGACACCCTGGACACCGACTACGCGGCACACCGGCAGCGCTTCCTCGCCGAGCAGGGCTACGCCTATCGGATCGTGGACGCCGACGACCTGCTCGGGCCGTCGCTGCCGGACATCGCCTGACGGCTGCGGACCGGGCGGGGAACCTCCGGCGACGACCGCGCGGCGCGGACCGAAGCGGCGGGCGGCGGGCGGTCAGCCGTCGTGACGGACCAGGCCGTCCTCGGCCGCTCCCCGACTGAGCACGATCTCCTCGATCCGCGTCGCGGCCGCGTCGTAGGCCGGGCTCGGCTCGGCGGTGGTGAGATCCACCAGCCGGACGGGCGGTCCGAGATCGACCAGCGTCGGGACGAAGGACGCCTCCGCGACGGCCCAGTCGTCCTCGGGAGTCCGCTCGAACGTGAAGTGGGCGGCCACACCCTCCTCGGTGATGCCGCGTGGCTCGGCATGCCGGGCCACGCTGTTGCCGAGCCCGTAGGCGACCCAGGTGTCCCCGATCTTCTCGAAGGGCTGCACCACGTGGGCGTGGTGCCCGATGATCAGGTCGATCGCCGGGTCGCCCGCCAGCTGCTCGGCGAGTTCGATCTGGGACTCGCTCGGCTCGTGCTGGTACTCCACGCCCCAGTGCAGGCTGGCGACGACCACGTCCGCGCCCGCCTCCTCGGCGGCCCGCGCGCCCGCCAGGATCTCGTCGGCGTCCAGCAGGTTCGACATCCACGGCTTGTCCGGCGGCAGGCTCGTGCCGGTGTTGAAGCCGAAGGTGTGCGACACGTGACCGACCTGCACGCCGTCGACGTCCCGGACCAGCGGAGTCGTCGCCTCCTCCTCGGTTCTGGCCGCGCCCGTCTGATCGATGCCGACCTCGTCGAGCCGGTCCAGGGTGCGCACGACGCCCTCCTCCCCCTGATCCACCGTGTGATTGGACGCCGTGGTGCAGACGTCGTAACCCGCTGCGGCGAGGCCGTCGGCGACCTCGGGCGGCGCGCTGAACAACGGCCAGCCCAAGAACGGGCCCTCTGGAGCCGCGAGCGGCACCTCCAGGTGACATAACCCCACGTCGGCGGCGGACAGCAGCGGTTCGAGTCCGGCGAACAACGGGGCGAAGTCCCGTCCACCGCCCGACTCGGCACCGTCCAGCTCGGCCTGTTCGGTGAGTGGGGGGTGGATCAGGACGTCTCCGGTCGCGACCAGAGAGAAGGAGTCCTGCGGCCCGGCGTCCGATGTCGACTCCTGTGCCGACTCGCCGGGCGCCTCGCCCACAGGTCGCGTCGGCGTGGCCACGACCGGGCTCCCGACGCACCCGGCCGCCATCGTCGCCACCATGCCTAAGGCCACCACAGTGGCCACACGAAAGTGTTGATCGCGAGCGTCGAAGCCACTAAACATGTACTGAAAGTAGCGCTAACACCCAAATCGAGCAGAAGGGCCATTCGGGCTATCGCCCAGATCGACTAGTCGACTATCATGATCCACGCCGCCGCTAACACTGAGTCACCAGTGAGGTGAGCGACCATGGCGCCCACTCGAAGCTTCCTCTTCTACCGGCGAGTCCGGGGACGAGACACCGTCTACGGACCCTGCACGAATCAGGTGGAGCTGAGCGAGGATCGCCGCAGGCTGTACCTGCGGCTGGCCTCCACCGCGCGGTTCGCCGTGACGCTCGACTGGCGAGGGGTGTTCTCGCTGATCGAGGCGCTGGAGACCGACACGACGCTCGGCGTGCCCTGTGTGCACGAGGAACACGGACCGATCGCCCTGCTGGTCGAGGTCTACAAGCGGAAGATGGCGCTCTCGCTGACCGTCGAGGACAGCCCCATCACGGTCGTCTTCGACTCGCGGGAGCTGGCCGAGCTGGTGGATCACCTGCGCAACGGGATGCGCTACCTCGAAGGAACCCGGACAGGGTGACGGGGAGAAACCCTGACGGGTCCGCAGAGCGGGCTAGGGGTCGATCTCGGGTGTCCGCCCGATGGCCTCGGGCCGCCGCCGAGCGAAGCTTGAGCCATGACAGAACACAGACTGGTCACCGACGCGAAGTCCCGGCTTCGAAGAATCCGTCGTAGCAGGCAGGATCGGATGCTCGCAGGCGTGAGCGGCGGCCTCGGCACGGCCCTCGGCGTCGACCCGGCGCTGGTCCGCATCGGCTTCGTCGTGCTCAGCATCATCGGCCTCGGCCTCGGCGTGGCCGCCTACGCCGTCTGCTGGCTGATCATCCCGGAGGAGGACTACTGATGCGGCCCGCCTCGCTGCCGGAGTCTCGGCCCGCCGCCGAGGTGCGCGCCCGCGGCAGACCCACGATCACAGGGCGAGTCCGCCGCGAAAGCGGTCCGTCCAGCGGTCGCTGCTCCACGCCCACGGCGGCCTGGCTCGGCAGCCGATCTCGTTCCCGCCGCATCAGGAACTCCGGCCCGTCCCGGTCCGCTGCGCTCCACACCGCCTCGGCCGCTGCGGCCGGGCTCGGGAACGCCGCGTAGTCGACTCGACGCGGACCGTCCAGACATCTCCGACCAGATCCGGGCCGGTGCACCGAGAATCCGGACGGCATCGGCCATCGGCAGTCCTGCGGGCAGCGGCTCGTAGCGATAGACGTCCGCGAGGGTGTGCACCCATCGCTCCGGAATCGGCTCCCGCTCGTCCGTCGACTGCCGTTGATCGAGGTACCACCGCATCTCCGGGCACAGCACCACGTCGAAAGCCCGCCTCGGCGGCGAGTCTGCCCGCCTCCTCGCCGCGCCAGGACCCGACCACCATGAACCATGAACTCGACTGACTCGTCGAGCGCCCGGCATCGACGATCTCGTCCCAGCCCAACACCCGCCGCCCCCGCGAACGCAGGCGGGCGGCAGGCTCCCGAAGCACTCTGCCGGTCGGTGCGGTCAACACCGGACAGCGCGAGTCGCGGCACCTCGCTCACTGTTCTCCCGCTGCTCGGTGGTCACCTCGTCGCCGCCGATGCAGATCCATTCACCGGGCCCGACAGCAGGCAACTGTTCGAAGCCGTTTCTCGACGAACCGCAGGCTGTCGTCCGTTGCCCGCAGCCCGGCTCGTCCGCACCCCGACCAACGCAGACGACTCCCGGCTCCGGACAGGCGCGGTCGGGGCGCGGCGGCGACCGTGCACTCGATCGCGAGCGTGGCCAGAGTCGCCGCGTAGGTGCCGATCTCCCGAGATCCTGCGGCGTGCAACAGCCCCGCCTACCGGGGCCGAACCCGGCGGGGCCGACGGCGGCGAGAGCCCAAGGGTCTGCCCGAACACCGAGCTGAGCCCGTGGGGACGATCCCGGTGCCCACTCCGGACGAGAGAGCGGCCTCCGGAGAGAGCACGAGCGTCCCGCCGTCGGACCGAGCCGGTCGGGGCCGGGACACCAGTGCGCCGCAGCGATCGTCGGGCGCGGTCACTGGTGCACCAGCTCCACCCAGCGACGCACGGCATCGGCCTCGATCGGCGAGTGCCAGTCCCGGCGGACGGCACCGCCGACGTGGAAGCGGCGGACGCCTCGCTCCCGCAGCCGCGCGACGTGGGCGGCGCGCAGGCCGCCGCCCACCAGCAGCAGCTCGTCGGCGGGAGCCAAGGCGTCGACGAAGTCGATCAGCTCCGGCCAGTCCCGCTCGACCCCGGCAGGGCCGCCTGCGGTGAGCACCGCGTCGCAGCCGAGCGCCTCGGCCTGGGCCCACGCGGCCCGCCGGTCCGTCGCGTTGTCCACCGCGCGATGAAAGGTCCAGCGGCAGCCGTCCAGCTCGGCCAGCAGAGTCAGACAGGCGGCCTCGTCCACTCGGCCGTGCACCGTGAGGAAGCCCAGCACGAACTCCTCCACGCCCGCGTCTCGCAGCTCACCCGCCGAACGACGCAGCCCGTCCAGGTCGTGCGGGAGGAAGCCTGCCGCGTCCCGAAGCATCACGCGCGCGGGCAGATCGGTGGCGGCCAGCACGCTGCGCACCGTGGCGACGTCGGGGGTCAGCCCGTCCGCCGCCATGTTCGCGACGAGTTCCAGCCGGTCGGCTCCCCCGGCCTGCGCAGCCTCCGCGTCCACCGCGTCGAGCGCGATGACCTCCAGCAGTCCATCGGCCACTCGCTTCGTCCCCTCTGCTCTGGCGCGGGTGCGCCGCCCACCGACCAGCCTAGCGGTGTGGTCTAGACCTCTTTGGCGGAATGGGCGGGTGGACACGGCGCGTCGGCGACTGCGGTCGGACCGCCGAGCGCCGTTCCCCCGAGGACTGGTGTGGCAGTCGACGGTCGACGGCATGGCCTGCTTCCCGACTGACGGTCGCGGCTGAGGACCCGACGGGGAACCGCGATCCCCACCCTGTCGGGTCGCAGCCGCGTCGGCCGAGTCCGGCTGCCCGGCCGAGCCGGGAGGGGCGGTCTCACGGGCAGGCGAATCGTGCCCATCGCGGCAGAATCTCGGTGATCCTCGACAGTCCGGCAACCTCCCCGGAACCCCGGCTGAACTGGACAGACAGGTCCACCGTCGAGATCGGACCCACCCTCCGACGGAAAGAGTTCAAAAAAGTTTGCCCGCAGATGTATCTGGCGGCCGGTCGCTCCCTCCTGTCTCACAGGTCGTTCACACGGCCGGTGGGGGGAAGCCGCGGATCGCGGTGGCAGGGGGAGCGGCAGGAGTTCGCTTGGGGGAGCGAATGCCACACGCCGTTCGGCTGCCGTGGTCCGCGGCGCGGTCCCTTCGCGGATGGCTGGGGGTGTGAAGGGGCGGGGGGGGCACGGCTGCCGACGGGTGGGGCGCACGGGGGACGCCCCACCCGTCGGCAGCCGCCTGAACATCTCCCGAACGATCGTGCGTACTGGGGGCAGTTCGCACTGATGATCACGCACGACATCTGTTCAGTAGCGCTGCGCCGGACGGGCACCGTTCCAAGATCGCCTGCGTCTTACCGGCCAGCCGACCAAGGGAGAAACAGCGTGACCAGTTCCGAGAAGCAGCAGAAGGTCGACATCGAGGAGTTCGAGGCGGAGTTCCCGCCGGTCCAGGAGGACGCCGCAGGCGAGGCCGGTGCGGCGACCGAGACCGAGGAGCGGCCCGGCCGGGTGCCACCCCGCAAGCCGACCCCTGGCGGGGGCATTCAGGACCCGGTGAGCGAGCCCGGCAAGCTCAACTGACCAACTGGTTTCTGTGATCAGTGCCACTAGTCCATTCGTGTGGCCGATGTATCTGGTTGAGATGTTGTCGCTCTTATCTACATAGGCCGGTTCCGCCCCTACTGCGGGCCGGAACCGGCCTTGCGGCGTCCTGGCTGAGACGATGGCGGACTGGGGGTCGGAAGGGGGAAGCAGCGTGAACCACACGCGGGCGGGCCAGTCAGAGCTGTCCTGGCATGAACTCGACGGCTATGAACGGCATGAGGCCTGTCTGATCGCGGCACGCGCGGGCGACCGCGATGCGCTGAATGCGCTGGTCACCGATCTGACCCCGTTGGTCTGGCGCGTCGCCAGGGCACGGGGTCTCAGTACTCCGGTGGCGGAAGACGTGGTGCAGACGGTCTGGCTGCTGCTACTCCGCAGCCTGCACTCGCTGGAAGACCCACGAGCGTTGGCAGCCTGGCTGATCACGACGACCCGGCGGGAAGCCATCCGATCCCTCCGTGGCGACCGAGACCCTTCATTGCCTGCCGACGTACTCGACGACCTACCCACGCAGCACCACCTGCCAGAGCCTGAGGCGCTGCGTCACGATCGTGATCGACAGCTCTGGGCGGCCTTTCATCGGCTGTCTGCGCGCTGCCAAGAGGTGCTGAGCCTGACGGTGTTGGCAGGCCGCGTGGAGTACCAGGGCGTCGCGGACGCACTGCAGATACCTCGAGGAAGTGTGGGACCGACGAGAGGCCGCTGTCTGACGCAGTTGCGGTCTCTGCTCACTGTGGAAGGAGGCTCACCATGAGTCCGACCGGGTACGGCTCCGGGCACCCCCCGGGCGGCGAAGATCCAGTTGACTCGTTTTATCAAGGAGACGTACTGCTGGCCGAGCTGGGCCAACTCTTGGACTACACCGAACCAGTGCCTGCAGGTCTGATCGAGCGGGCACAGTTCGCCATCGAACTGGATAACCTTGACGTGGAGGTCGGCCGTTGGGTCCGCCCTAAGGCGCTTGCTGGGGTGCGCGGTGAGGAGCCCAGCACGATGACCTTCACGGTCGGCGACCTCACACTGATGTTGACGCTTGCCCCCAGCGGTTCAGGTCATCGCTTCGACGGCTGGCTCGTGCCCGGCGGTCCACACATCGTGGAGGTGCGCGTCGCCGGGTACGAGTCCAGCAGGATCGCAGCCGACGAAGGGGGCCGGTTCGCCCTCGACATAGTGCCGAAAGGAACGACTCAGATCCTGGTCCATCTGAGTACGGTCGAGGGCAGGCCCGGCCGAACCATCGCTACTCCCAGCATCGTCTTGTGACATGACCACGGTGGGCGTGATACCGCAGGCTCACCGACGAAGCGGCGCGGGGATCGGGTGGGCCACACCACACTGGTAGGGTCCGCTTCGCCCTTGTCCTTGCTACCGGAGCAATGCAGACGGTGACTGGTCATGACAACCAAGTCAGGCTCCTGCGCCGAGCCGAAGGGCTGCGGACTGCTGCTGCGTCTGCCGCGTCGGCATACCGCCCAGCCGAGGCCAGTCGGCTCCTGCGCCATGCTCTGCGGCTCCTGGACAGCGGCGAGGCGAAGGGCCGCCTCGACGAGAATCTCACAGTAGCGTTCAACCGACTGCGAATTCGGCTGCTAGTCAGTCTGGCATATTCTCAGGACGCGACACGGAGCAACCGTCACGGGTTGAGCATTCTGCGCTCTGCGCAATCCTTGATAAAGGCCCTTCCCGACGCCGGGCAACGCGCTCTGTTCCAAGCTATCGTCGACATCCAGCACGGATCGATGCTTTCTCAGGCCGGCCAGAACGAGCTGGCGATAGACCGCCTCGATCAAGCTGTCACACTCCTTGAACAGACGGAGAGCGCAGACCTGGAAGAGGTGTCTCTCCTCCCTCGCGCCCTACTCAACCGCGCGCTTGCCTTCATCAGGGCAGAGGACCCCAAATCCGCCGTCAGGGATCTCGAACGGTGCCTGGCCTTGGCCGAAGCCAGCGGGTTGCCACTCATCATCGCGAAAGCCCAGCATAACCTGGGCGCCCTGTCGTTGAGAATGGGATCGATCCCAGAATCGATCCGCTATTACGAACAGGCAAACCTGAGCTACAGCAACGTGGCTCCGAACCTGCTTCCCCATATCCAGATGGACCAGGCCGAGGCCCTGTTGGCAGGCGGCCTCGCCGAGGAGGCGGCGAAATACCTGGATGAGGCTTTACCTGTTCTGGCGCATGGCCGCGTACGACAGAATCTCGGCGAAGCCGAGAGTTTTCGCGCCATCGCAGCGTTGCTACTCGGCGATTCGACCACCGCCCGCAGGCTCGCGGCCTCTGCAGAACGACGAATGCTACGGCGCGGCAACCTCAGCTGGGCACGAATGGCCGCTCTCACGCGACTACGCGCCGACACCGCCACAGCCTTCCGCACCGGCCAGGTCAGTGCAGGGCTCCACCGACGCGCATTGCGGCTCGCTGACCGGCTGACGGAACTGAAGCTCACCGACGAATCCGGGGTGGCCCGATCGTTGGCGGTGCGGGCAGCACTCCGACTGGGCAGGCTCGACGTGGCGGCGGCAGAACTGGCGCGGGTTCCCCGTCCCCGGCAGATCACTCCGATCGACCACCGGATGCTCCTGCGGCTCTCGCGGGCCGAGCTGGCCGTGATGCAGGGCGATCGACGGCGGGCCCTCGCCCAGGCGCGCGCCGGTCTGGCGGAGTTGGGGCGGATTCGCGACCGGATGGGCGGGCTCGACCTGGTCAGCGGCACCGCCGTGCACGGCAGGGAACTCGGTGAACTGGCGATCCGGCTGGTCCTCGACCCCACCCGTGGCCGGGTCGATGCGGGCAGGCTCTTCAGTTGGTTGGAACGGACGCGAGCACAGGTGTACCGGTATCAACCGCAGCCGCCCATCGCGGACCCGGTGCTCGCCGAGCGAGTCGACGACTATCGCGTGCTGAGCAAGGAGTTGCAGCAGGCCCGGCTGGACGGCCGGAACCCCGGCGAGCTGGCGACTCGCCATGCCGCCCTCCAGCGGGAGATCACCCGGCTCGGGTGGCAGTCGAACCTGTGGGGCAGCCCTACCCCCATCGCCACGCTCGCCGACGTGGCTCGGCACCTCGGTGATCGGGCGTTGGTGAGCTTCGCCGTCTCCGACGGGAATGCGGTGGCGGTGGTGATCGTCGAGGGTCGAGCCCGGCTGGTCCGGCTCGGGCCCGCAGTGGAGATCATGGCCGCCGCCCGTGAGCTGCACGCCGACCTCGACGCGCTCGCTCCGGACCACCTGTCCGGCCCCCTGGTCGCGGTGATCGCGGGTTCGGCACGCCGCCGCGCCGAACGGCTGGACGAGAAGCTGCTCAGCCCATTGGTCGGTCTTCTCCAACACCGTGAGCTGATCATCATTCCCACCGGGGCGCTGTACGCGGTCGCGTGGGGGACGCTGCCTTCGATGCACGGCCGGTCCCTGACGGTGGCGCCCTCCGCGACGGCATGGCTGACTGCCGACCAGAGAGCCGAGCACGGTCCCGACCATGTACCCCCCGGACGGGCGGCTTCCGAGGTCCCGAAAGACCACGTCACCGAAACGACTGCCGGGCACGCCGCCGGGCCGAGCGCAGGCCGAGCCGTGGATCAGAGCTGGCAGGCCGCGCCGGGCAGCCGAAACGGTCGGGCCGACGGGACGCGCGGCGGCGGCACGGACGACGGTCACGTCGTCCTGATCAGCGGCCCGGATCTGCTCGGCGCTGTGGGTGAGGTCGCCGGGCTCCGCACGCACCATCCGGACGCCCGGGTGCTGGCGGGTCGACAGGCGACCGTCGGAGCGGTCCTCGAAGCGCTCGACGGAGCCCGGCTGGCCCATGTGGCCGCGCATGGTGCACACGAGTCCGAGAACGCGATGTTCTCTCGGCTCGAACTCACCGACGGGTCGCTGTTCGCGCATGAGACGGCACGGCTGCGCCGTGCGCCGGAACGGGTGGTGCTCGCCGCCTGTGAGCTGGCGCTCAACCGCATCCGGCCCGGCGACGAGGCGTTGGGCTTCGCGGGCGCCTTACTGGCCAGCGGGTCCCGCACCGTGATCGCCGCGACGAGCAAGGTCGGCGATCAGGCGGCCGCCGACACGATGGCCGAGTTCCACGGACTGCTCGTCCAGGGACGCCCGCCCGCTGCGGCGCTGGCCGAGGCCGTCGCCCGCGAGCCGCTGCGGCGCCCCTTCGTCTGCCTAGGCTCCGGCACCTGAGCCTGAGCAGCAGGGTGAGTGCCTTCCGGAACTGCCGATGCGGCACGCGAGTGCTCCTCGATCAACCGATCGGCGAGTCAGCCTCGGCGGACTCGTCCTGGAGCAGCTCCGCCGATGCACTGCGGGACGGCGAGGTTTTCGGACGTCACGGGGACACAGCCGACAAGAAGGCGGCCCCGCGAATCTGCCGAAACGCGGAGCCGCCTTCTTCGTGTCGTGCTGTCGTGCGCGTCAGCGATGGATCAGAAGTCCATGCCGCCGGCGTCGGGAGCGGCCGGGGCCTTGTCCTTCTCCGGCTTGTCGGCGACGACGGCCTCGGTGGTGAGGAACAGAGCCGCGATCGACGCCGCATTCTGCAGCGCGGAGCGGGTGACCTTCACCGGGTCGGTGATGCCGGCTGCGACCAGGTCCTTGTACTCGCCGGTCGCGGCGTCCAGGCCCTCGCCCGCCTTGAGACCCTTGACCTTCTCGACCACGACGCCGCCCTCAAGGCCTGCGTTGACCGCGATCTGCTTGAGCGGGGCCTCGACGGCGACCTTGACGATGTTGGCACCGGTGGCCTCGTCGCCCACCAGGGTCAGCCCGCTGAAGGCGGCCTCGGCAGCCTGGAGCAGAGCCACGCCGCCACCGGCGACGATGCCCTCCTCGACGGCGGCCTTGGCGTTGCGCACCGCGTCCTCGATGCGGTGCTTGCGCTCCTTCAGCTCGACCTCGGTGGCCGCGCCGACCTTGATCACCGCGACGCCGCCTGCCAGCTTGGCCAGCCGCTCCTGGAGCTTCTCGCGGTCGTAGTCGGAGTCGCTGCGCTCGATCTCGGAACGGATCTGGCTCACGCGGCCCGCGATCTGGTCCGACTCGCCGACGCCCTCGACGACGGTCGTCTCGTCCTTGGTGACGACGACCTTGCGGGCCTGGCCGAGCAGGGAGAGGTCGGCGGTCTCGAGCTTGAGGCCCACGTCCTCGCTGATGACCTGGCCGCCGGTGAGGATCGCGATGTCCTGGAGGATCGCCTTGCGGCGGTCACCGAAGCCGGGAGCCTTGACGGCGACCGACTTGAAGGTGCCGCGGATCTTGTTCAGCACCAGGGTCGCCAGGGCCTCGGCCTCGACGTCCTCGGAGATGATCAGCAGCGGCTTGCCTGCCTGCATGACCTTCTCCAGCAGCGGGAGCAGGTCCTTGACCGAGGAGATCTTGGAGCTGTACAGCAGGATGTACGGGTCGTCGAGGACCGTCTCCTGCCTGTCGGTGTCGGTGACGAAGTAGCCCGAGATGTAGCCCTTGTCGAAGCGCATACCCTCGGTGAGCTCGAGCTCCAGCCCGAAGGCGTTGCTCTCCTCGACGGTGATGACGCCTTCCTTGCCGACCTTGTCCAGCGCCTCGGCGATCAGCTCGCCGATGCTGGCGTCGCCTGCGGAGATCCCTGCCGTGGCAGCGATCTGCTCCTTGGTCTCGACCTCCTTGGCGGTCTTGAGGAGCTGCTCGGCGACGGCGTCGACGGCCTTCTCGATGCCCCGCTTGAGACCGAGGGGGTTGGCGCCTGCCGCGACGTTGCGCAGACCCTCGCGAACCAGGGCCTGGGCCAGCACGGTGGCGGTGGTGGTGCCGTCACCCGCGACGTCGTCGGTCTTCTTGGCGACCTCCTTGACCAGCTCGGCGCCGATCTTCTCCCAGGGATCCTCCAGCTCGATCTCCTTGGCGATCGAGACGCCGTCGTTGGTGATCGTGGGGGCGCCCCACTTCTTCTCCAGCACGACGTTGCGGCCCTTGGGGCCGAGCGTCACCCGCACGGCGTCGGCGAGGGTGTTCATGCCGCGCTCAAGGCCGCGACGCGCATCCTCGTTGAACGCGATCAACTTTGCCATTGCTGTGTCGTCCTCCGGCAATTGGTCGCTGCGGACGCTTTCACCCCCACAGCAAGGACATGCACGGCCAGGCACGGCGCCCGCGACGGACGACCGGCACGGCAGCCCCTCAGGCAGGACTGTCGCGACTCGATCTCACCGACCCGACCTCTGGCACTCAAGTGTAATGAGTGCCAACCCGTGTTTAGCACTCCGGGGGGTCGAGTGCAAGGTGATTGATCGTCGGTCACCCGGCCGCGAGACGCATCGCACCTCGTCAGAGGAGTTCTCAGTGTTCGGCGGCGTGGTGGTGCGCTGCCTGCTCCTGACGGTCGACGACTCCGCCGACGGCGTCCGTCCGCTCCACGCCCGCCTCGGCGCGGAGCCCCTGATCGTCTGCCTCGGCGCCGTTGATCAACACGATGACGAGCACCGTGACCGCCAGCACCACCGCACCGACCAGGATCGGCAGCACCCATCTGTTGCCGCCGCCGCGCTGACCGGTGAAGCTCGCCGCCGACTGGGCGGGCGAGGGCGGGCGCAGGCGCATCGGCTCGGCCATCGGCGCGCCGCCCACGTACTGCTGGCCCGCCCCCGGCGTCGCCGGGAAGCTCTGCTGGCCCCAGGCTGCGCCCTGTGAAGTCGGACCCGGTGAAGTCAGACCCTGCGGTGCCGAACCCTGTGGTGCGGCGCCCGGCGGAAGTCCGGCGCCGGACAGCGCGGGGCGCGAGCCGGTGTCGGGCTGCGCAGGCGCGGGCGGTTGGTCGGGTCGCGGCGTCGACGCGAGCGCGGTGCGCGCGGTGGCGATCAGCTCGCGACAGTTCGCGTAGCGCTGCTTGGGGTCCTTGTTCATCCCTCGGCGCAGCACCTCGTCGATGGCGGGCGGCAACGCGACCACGGACGTGACCGAGGGCACCGGCTTGGCGAGGTGGCCCTCGATGACCTCGGAGACCTGACCCCGGTACGGCGGCCTTCCGGTCAGGCAGGCGAACAGCACACAGGCCAGCGAGTAGGCGTCGGTCCTCGGGTCGACCGGCTCTCCCCGCAGGTGCTCCGGCGCCGCGTAGGTCGGCGAGCCGAGGAAGTCGCCGCCCTGGGTGCGGTGGCCCGTCGCACCGCGCCGCGTCAGCCCGAAGTCGGCGAGGTAGACGTGCTCGCCGGAGGACTCGCGGCTGGTGACCAGGACGTTGGCCGGCTTGATGTCCAGGTGCACCAGCCCTCGACCGTTGAGCATGTCCAGCGCCTCGGCGACCTGGCCGAGCAGGTCGAGACAACGCGTGGGCGAGAGCGGACCGTCCTTGATCTTCTCGGCCAGATCGGCGCCGTCGACGAGGCGCATGGCGATGTAGAGCAGTCCGTCGACCTCGCCGAAGTCGTACAGCGGAACGACGTGCGCGTGATCGATCGCGGAGGTGTTGCGAGCCTCGTCGACGAAGCGTTCTCGGAACTCGCCGTCACCTGACAGATGCTCTGCGATCACTTTCAGCGCGACTTTGCGACCCAGGCGTTCATCGGTCGCTCGATACATCACGCTCATGCCGCCACGGCCTAGCACGCCGGTGATCCGATAATGGCCCAGACGACGTCCGGTGAGGTCCTCCGACACGCAACGCAGCCTAACGCTCGGTGTATGTGATTCGTGGGCGGTCGACGAAGCCGATCACCGCCATCGACGTGCAGCCTCGCAGAGGGCAACGGTGATACGGCCGACCGTCAGTGGCTCACCGTACGCGCGTTCCTGGTCTGAGTGAGAATCTGTGCCGGTCCGGCGAAATCCGCGACCAGTCCCTCACCGCTGCGCATCGACTGCGTTCCGGATTGGCTGAGCGCACGGACTCGCACCTGAGTCCCTTCGCGGAAGGCCGCGATGTGTCCGGTGTCCAAGGTCACCGCCTCCCCCGCCTTCAGGTTCACCACGTCCAGCATCCCGAAGCAGGCCAACAACAGCGTTCCCGCGCCGAGCGCGTGCAGCAGGAAGCCGTCGTCCGAGCCGAGCACCGCTCGCAGTAGCGGCGACTGCCCGGCGAGGCCGACGGTGGCCGACGTCGCAAGCCAGGCATCGCGATGGACGCACCAGCCGGGCGGACCCGCCAGTTCCAGCGTGTGCAGCTCCCCGGCTCTGTTCGGCGTGACGTCGACCCAGCCGCCCAGGGCAGGGGCGGCGAACTCCGCCGCAGCGGGCCCGCCGCCGAGCTGTCTGTTGGCGGGCTTGGCCGCACCGACCTTCGGCCGGACGGCCATGCCGTAGCTCGTCGCCATCATCGCCCCGACCCGGGTCCTGATCTGCTCGCCGGGGCCGAGCACGAGCCTCGCCACCCCGAACGACGGCGTGTGGCGGGTCACGACCTGCACCGCTTACCTCCTGTGTACAGCCGGTTGGGGTCCCGCGACCCGTTCACCGCGAGCAGGCCCTCGGCCCTGCGGCGTCCGGCGGGCGCGGCGACGTCGTCTCGGGTCCCGCCACGCCGACCGCACCTCGACGGCCGCAGAACCTGGCACCGGCGTCGGCCAGACAGGTCGGCTGGCAGTGTGGCATGTGGCAGACGGCAGGATGACCGGTGTGACGACGCAACCGAACCGGACGTCCGGCCTGATGCCCGTCTCCGCCCATCAGGCCGAGGTGGCGAGCCTGATGGATAGGACCGAGATTCGGCGCCGTCCGCTCATCGAGTGTCTCGGACTGGCGCTGGCCGAGGACCTGACCGCGCCGATCCCGCTGCCCCCGTTCGACAACTCCGCGATGGACGGCTATGCGGTGCACGCAGCCGACGCCGCCTCGGCAGGCGCCGAGAGCCCGGTGACGCTGCCGGTCGCCGAGGACGTCCCGGCGGGCCGGGGCGACGCGCCGCCGCTGCGATGCGGCGAGGCACACCGGATCATGACCGGGGCCCTGCTGTCCGACGGTGCAAACGCGGTGATCCCGGTGGAGTCGACTGACGCGGGCGTCGACCAGGTCACGATCTTCTCCTCGACCACGACGGGCAGACACCTGCGACGAGCGGGCGAAGACGTCGGCGTCGGAGACGTGGTGGCCAGGGCCGGTGATCGGTTGAGCCCGGCCCGGCTCGGCGTTGCGGCGGCCCTGGGCATCGCCGAGTTGTCGGTGCACCGCAGGCCCCGCGTCCTGGTGCTGTCCACCGGTTCGGAGTTGACCGAGCCGGGCAGCCCGCTGGCTCCGGGCCGGATTTACGAATCCAACGGGGTGATGCTGGCCGCTGCCGTGCTGGAGGCGGGCGGCGAGCCCACCCGACTGCGCATCGTGCCCGACGACGTCGCCGAGTTCCGGGCGGCGGTGGAGCCCCGGCTCGGCGACGTCGACCTGCTGTTGACCTCCGGCGGAGTGAGCGCGGGGGCCTATGAGGTGGTGAAGGACGCCCTGGCCGATCAGGGCGTGGAGTTCCGCAAGATCGCGATGCAGCCGGGGATGCCGCAGGGCGCCGGGCGGTATCGCGGGGTGCCCGTGGTCACGTTGCCGGGGAATCCGGTGAGCGCGCTGGTGTCCTTCGAGGTGTTCGTCCGGCCCGCGCTGTTGGCTGCGGCGGGCTTCCGCGAGGTGCTGCGGCCGAGGACGTCGGCGACGCTGGAGGGCGCCGCGCTCCGATCCCCGTCGGACAAGCGGCAGTATCGGCGAGGGCGCTATCACTTCGACACCGGTTCCGTCCGGGTGCTCGGCGCGCCCGGCTCGCATCTGCTGTCCGCGATGGCGGCATCGAACTGCCTGTTGGAGATCCCGCCCGAGACGACCATGGTGGAGCCGGGCGCCCAGGTGACGGTGTGGCTGCTCGACGAGCCGCAGAACAGTGCGGTGCCGCCGTCCGCCGGACAGTAGAGTCGGCCGCATGGGCGTGCTCTCCTGGATCTTCTTCGGTGCGATAGCGGGCTGGGCGGCCAACGTCGTGGTCGGCGGGAAGGACCGCAGACCGCAAGGCTGTCTGGTCAGTGTTCTGGTCGGCGTGGTCGGTGCGGCGTTGGGTGGGCTCGGTTATCAGTTGATCACCGGGCAGGAGATCGGCTTCCAGTTCAACTTCGCGAGTCTCGGTGTCGCCATTCTCGGCGCAATCGTGCTTCTGGTGCTGATTCGCCTGGTCAGCGGCCGACGGCATTGATCGACTTCCCGACGAGGCGATGACCGGCCGTACCGGTTCCATCACGCCTCGGCAATGATCACTAGCCGCGGTCGGGATCACCGTGAAATGATCGTGGTGAGCAGCCAGCCGAGAACATCGACCTGTCACCGCATCGTTCACTCGGGCCGGATCGTCGCCGTCGTTCATCCGACGTGGTGACCGGGGTTGCACCACCGCTGCTCGTCCGAATGTTCACCGGCCGAGAACAGGCCGTCACAGCCGAGAATGGACCGTGTGCCGTCGGGGGGTGCACGGTCCGTTTTCGGTTGTGGGCACAAGGACCCCGCCGCAGGGACATCGCCACGACGCGGCAGCCGCGCTCGGTGCGCGGCCCTCAGCTCTGCGGCAACCGGCAGGCCCGGACCCGAAGTCGCCGTCGCCGCATCGCATTCGCCCACGATGCGGCCCGCCTGCGGCCGGACGACCGTAGGGTGGACCCGTGATCACGCTGACCACGAGACTCTCGCCATCCGCGTTGGACACCCGCCGAGGCGTCGTCCGTCTGCACCGCGAGGTGCTCGACGCGCTGGGCCTGCACGCCTGGGACGCCGTCCGGCTCACCGGCGCCAGGGTGACGGCCGCGCTGGCAGCCGCCATCGAGCCGGGGACCGCGGGCAACACCGGGCCCGGTGTGGTGCTGGTCGACGACGTGACCTTGGCCAACCTCGGACTCACCGAGGGCTCCGAGGTGGTGGTGGCCCCGGTCGAGGTGAGTGCGGGCCGGTCGGTCACGGTGGCGGGCTCGCGCCTCGCGACGGCCGCGCTGTCGCCGGAGACGGTCCGACTCGCGCTCATCGGCAAGGTGATCAGCCAGGGCGACTCGGTGTCCCTGCTGCCGCAGGACCTCGCGCCGCCCGCCGGGGCGAACGTCAGTGACGCACGCCGCCGCCTCTCCGGTGCCATCGGCCTGACCTGGACGAACGAACTGCTGACCATCACCTCGGTCGATCCGCCCGGCGCGATCGCCGTGCAGCCCTCGACGGTGGTGTCCTGGCGAGCCGGTTCGGGCGCGGCCGCGGCCGCAGGCGTCGCGCAGCCGGTGGCCGCAGCCGCCGGGTTCGCCCCCGCCGGTGTCGGCTCGCCCGGCCTGCGCACGGTGCCCGCCCGGAACGGGACGTCGAGTTCGGCGGACGGGACCATCGACGGCGTCGTCGTCTCCCCGTCCGAACAGGAGTCCGGCGAACGTTCCCAACCGCCCGCGATAGCCGACCTCGTCGGCGCCCAGAGCGCGGCGAAGCTGCTGGGCGAATGGCTTCGGCTGACCATCAACCGGCCGGAGCTGCTGGCGAAGTTGGGCGCACAACCTCGGCTCGGCGTCCTGGTCACCGGTCCCGAGGGCGTCGGCAAGGCCACGCTGGTGCGGTCCGTGACCACGAGCGTGCACGCCGATCTCGTCGAGCTGGCCGCCCCGAGCGTCGTCGCGATCGAGGCAGGCGCGGCCTCGCAGCTGGTGCACGACGCGACGGCGGCGGTCCGTGCTGCGGCGCAGCAGGGCAGGTCGGTGGTGCTGCTGCTCACCGACGCGGAGTCGCTGCTGCCCGCGACCGACCCGCCGCCGCTGGCGACGGTCGTCCTCGACGCGCTCCGAGGCATCAGCGGGCTTCCCAAGGTGACGCTCATCGCGACGAGCTCCCATCCCGAGTCGGTCGACCCCCGGCTGCGGGCGGCCGACCTGCTCGACCGCGAACTGAGCCTCGCGCCACCCGACGCGCGCACCAGGACCGAACTGCTGCGGATGCTGCTGCGGGACGTCCCCTCGTCCGACGACGTCGACCTGTCGGTGATCGCCGAACGCACCCCGGGGTTCGTGGCGGCCGACCTGGTCGCCCTGCGCCGAGACGCGGCGGTGCAGGCTGCGCTGCGGCACCCGGAGGCCGACTCCGGCGAGGACGACGGGCCGCGCATCGAGCAGCAGGACCTGCTCGACGCCCTGCGCACGGTCCGCCCCATCGCGATGTCCACCACCGACTCGCTCCAGACCGGCGGTCTGACCCTGGACGACGTCGGGGACATGGCCGAGACCAAGCAGTCGCTGACCGAGGCGGTCCTCTGGCCGTTGCAGTACCCGGACTCCTTCGCCCGGCTCGGGGTGCGGCCGCCGCGCGGCGTGCTGCTGTACGGGCCGCCCGGGTGCGGGAAGACCTTCCTCGTCCGGGCGTTGGCGGGCACCGGGGCGCTCAACGTGCTGTCCGTCAAGGGCGCCGAGCTGCTGGACAAGTGGGTGGGCGAGTCGGAACGAGCCGTGCGCGAGCTGTTCCACCGCGCGGCCGAGGCGGCCCCGGCGCTGGTGTTCCTCGACGAGGTCGACGCACTGGCCCCGCGCCGAGGGCAGTCGGGAGACAGCGGGGTGGCCGACCGGGTGGTGGCGGCGCTGCTGACCGAGATCGACGGTGTGGAGCCGATGCGGGAGGTCGTGGTCGTCGCGGCGACGAACCGGCCCGAGCTGATCGACCCGGCGCTGCTGCGACCCGGCAGACTGGAGCGCCTGGTCTACGTGCCGCCGCCGGACGCCGACGCGCGAACGGCCATCCTCGAGTCGGCGGCGAAGAACACGCCGTTGGCCGAGGACGTCGACCTCACGGCGCTCGCGGCCGGGCTGTCGGGATACTCGGCGGCGGACTGCACGGCGTTGATCCGCGAGGCCGCTTTGACGGCGATGCGCGAGGACCTCGCGGCCGCCGAGGTGACCTCGGCGCATCTGGACACGGCGCGCCAAGGCGTCCGCCCCTCGCTGGACCCGGCTCAGCTCGCCTCGCTGGAGGCGTACGCCGCAGCGCAGCACTGAGAGCCTGTCTTTGATCCCCACTGTCCTGTTGCGCGGGGCCAGGGGACCAAAGACAGGCTCTGAGACCGCAGGCCCGGCCGACCCGGTGGGCGTGGCCCGTTCGACTGCGCCGTCGCAGCGGCGGCGCAGCCCGACGGATCCACGCCCGTCGGCAGGCCGGGTCGATCCGAGGCGCCCGCCACCGGGTAGCGTCCTCGGATTGATGTACCGAGTCCTGTATTCCCTGGTCCTGAGCCGAGTGCCCGCCGAGGCGGCCCACCGGCTGAGTTTCGGTGCGCTGCGGATACTGGCGGCCGTGCCCGGCGTCCGTGCGCTGCTGCGTCGGTGGCTGTCGCCCCGTGATCCCGCATTGCGGGTCCGCGCCCTCGGCCTCGACCTGCCCGGCCCGCTCGGCCTGGCGGCAGGCTTCGACAAGGACGGGCGAGGAGCCGACGCGCTGGGCGCGCTGGGCTTCGGATTCGTCGAGATCGGCACGGTGACCGGACAGGCCCAGCCGGGCAATCCCGAACCCCGGCTGTTCCGTCTCCCGGCGGATCGAGCACTGGTGAACCGGATGGGCTTCAACAACGCGGGCTCCGACGTCGCGGCAGGCACCCTTCGCCGCAGGCCGACGCCACACGAGACGGTCGTCGGCGTCAACATCGGCAAGACCAAGGTCGTCGAGGAGGCCGAGGCCGCCGCCGACTACGTGCGCAGCGCGCAACGCCTCGGGGGCCTCGCGGATTACGTCGTCGTCAACGTCAGTTCGCCGAACACACCGGGCCTGCGGAACCTCCAGGCGGTGGAGCAACTGCGTCCGCTGCTGATCGCCGTGCGCACCGCGCTGGACGAGACGACTCGGCGCCGAGTCCCGTTGCTGGTGAAGATCGCCCCGGACCTGTCCGACACCGACGTCGACGCGGTGGCCGAACTGGCGTTGGAACTAGGCCTGGACGGGATCATCGCCACCAACACGACCATCTCGCGGGAGGGCCTGCGGACCGCCGAGGCCGAGGTCGCGAGGCTGGGCGCAGGCGGTCTCTCCGGGGCGCCGGTCAAGGCCCGATCCCTTGCGGTGCTGCGCAGGCTCCGGGCGAAGGTCGGCGATCGACTGGTGTTGATCGCCGTGGGCGGCATCGAGACCGCCGACGACGTCTGGGAGCGCATCACCGCCGGAGCGACGCTGGCGCAGTCCTACACCGGGTTGATCTACGGCGGCCCGCTGTGGCCGCGTCGGATCCACCGGGACCTGGCCAGGAAGGTGCGGGCGGCCGGGCTGGCGAGCATCGGCGACGCGGTGGGGACGGACCGGGGCTGAGGCGGCTGAAGCCGATCCCGGGGAGCTGATCGGCTGACGTTGATCGGCCCGCGTCGACGCGCAGGCACGGTCGTCTCGGTGCTGATCGTCGCGGTGCCGATCGTCTAGCGAGCGACTCTCCCCGACAGCACGTCGGGCTTCGGGGTGTCTCCTCACCCGTCCGGGTGCAGTTCCTTGACGGTCTCCGCAACGGGCCAGCCACCATGGATCACTGACCGTGATCACCAAGGGGGCGACCCTGTGACCGTGCCGCCACCGCCGCCGAGGCCCGGACGGCGCCCATGACCTCTATGCCCGAGGTCATCGCCCGACTCCGCGCCGCCCTCACCGGCCTACGACCCGACGAACTCCGCGAGATCCACCACCACCTCACCGACAACCTCCAACCTCTCCTCACCCAACTCGCCACCGAGACCACCAACCCCGACCTCGCCGCCACCCCCGAACTCCTCGCGAACGCCCTCACCGCCATCGGCAACGCCGCCGACCTCTACGACCACGCCACCCACCTCACCCACTCCTACATCGCCGACCACGACACCGAACCCGCAATCTCCGTCGCCGCAACGGGCCGGACGACGGAGTCCGCACCACCGCACGAGAAGGCCGCCCCGGCCCAACCAGGCCGCTGGAAGGGCAAGACCGCCACGGAACATGCTCGGACCAATGGCGAGGACATCGGTCGAAAGGCGCCTGGATCCAAGAAGTACGCGACGCGGGAGGTACGTAGCGTGGCAGAGCTTGACGAGATATTTATGGAGCTTTCCCGCAGCGGTGAGAAAATTGACCTCCCCCACCTACAAGGGGGACGATGACAAGGCTTCCCGACGGGACCAAGATCGGTTACCGAACCAAGGCTTCGACATCGCCCGACCCAACGATTGACATCACGACAGAAAAGATGGAGAAGTTGAAGATCCATGTCAACCGGGAGAAATGGTGTTTGTAATCAACGATGAAATTCTCGAAGGGGTCATGGAAGTCGTCGAGGACGACTACCTCGACATGACTGACATCATGTCGCTCCTCCGCGAGCAGACCGACGACGTTCCCTCCCTGCTACGCATCGCCGCCATCGTCGCCGAGCATGTAGTCATCACCGGCAGAGTCGTACCAGGCGACCTCACCGACGAAGGCCTCATCCCCTGGCCGACCTCACCCCGAGACTCGGCCGCGCGAATAGTCGCGGAAGCGAATTCCCAAGCCGACGAAGAACGGGAGGTGTATCCGGGAGATATCGCCTGGTTTGACCTGCCCCGACGTGTCGCGGCCAGAGCGGCAGGAGACGATCCTGCTGCGCCGCGCGCGTGACCTCTTCTCAACTGACTCCCGACCACACAGTCGAACAGCTCCATCGACCCGACATCGATATCAACACCGCCACTGGCAAGCTCAAAATCCACGTGGATATGGACAATCGGGAGCCCACTAGGATGATCGACAGCGAGATAATCGAGGGCGTCATGGAGGCCGCCGAGGACGACTACCTGGACCTGACCGATATCATGCATTTCACCCATCGCCTGACCGCCAGCCAAGCTGAGGCGCTACGAATGGCAGCGGCCATCGCGAGCCACCTTATTCGCGCTGGCCGGATAACGCCGGGAGACCTGACCGACGACGGCCTCGTTCCCTGGCAGATGTCACCGGAAGAATCCGCGCAACGCATCACCGCCGAAGCCGAATCCTGGGACGAACCGAACAGAATCGTCTACCCCGGCGAGATCGCCTGGTTCGACCTCCCCTGGCGTATCGCGGCGAGAGCGGCAGGAGAGGACCCTGCGGCGCCCCGCACGTGACGACCCCGCCCACTGACTCCCGACCGCAGGAACAACACGCGAACAGGTGGTCTCATGCACTCCGCCGGTTACCTTCTCGATCGGCTGACGACCGTGGCCTCGGACCTGCCGGTTCCCCGATTGACGGCGAACCGGACGGCAGGCGTCGGCGCCGCTGCGGAGCTTCGCGAGGCCTGGCAGGGCAGTGTGGACGAACGGGCGTGGGAAGCCGTCGGTGCACTGAGCCGGGCGGCCGAGGAGTTGGAGTCCGCGTTCCTGCTCCTGGTTCGGCTCGACGAGTCCGTGCGGGCCTATGCCACGGTCCTCTGACCAGAGTCGACACCGCCTGCCGCAGCAGCCCCCACGCCCAGGACCGGGGCCCGACCCACCAGACCTGGCGGGCCGGGCCATCGCGGTAGGGACTACTCCGTCCGCAGCTCTTCCGGCCGAGTTGCCCGCCGCAGGCTGGACAGCGTGCACAGGGTCACGATCACCGTGACGATCAGGGCGGCCAAGGCCATCAAGCCGATTCCCGTCAGGCTGAATCGCGGAACCTGCTCAGAGGGCAGGAGTGTCAGCACCGCCATCGTGACCCCGATCACCGCTGCGATCACCAGCCCGGCCGCCACCGGGATCACCGTCTGCAGCAGCACGGAGATCGCCAGGGTTCGGCGCGGCGCTCCTACTGCGGAGATCACCGCCAACGGCCTCCGTCGCTCCCCGATCTGCTCGATCGCCACCACCAGCAGGCTGCTGCCGATCAGGGAGAAGGTCAGCACTCCGGCCACCAGTAGCGCAAGCAGAATGGTGTCGAGCGTCTGCTGTTCCGCACTGACGCTCGTCGTGGGCAGCGCCCGGCCGAGGTCGGCGACCTGCGCGAGGGCATCGACATCGGACACCGCGATGAGGGCCGCCTCGGCGGCGTCACGGTCAGTGGGGTCGACGGCGATGATCAGACGTTGGTGGAGGAGGTCCAGGGGAGGCAGTTCCCCTGCCGCCTCGGGAGTGAGCAGTACTGCAGGGGCATCGTAGTCCATCCAGAAAAAGCGTTCCTGACTCCAGGGGATCGATTGTGCATCCGCCGGAATGGTGAATTCCGAGCGCCCGTAGTCCGGGTTGTTCTCCGCCTGGAAATGCTCCCCCACGATCGGCGCAACCCCGTCAGGACGGTCCTGACCTTCCTGGTCAGTCAAGACGAAGGAATCCCCCGGCTCGCAGAAGGGCAGGGCGTTCAGCTTCGCGAGCTGCTCGCAGTCGGCGACGACAGCCTGGTCCCGTCGCTGATATCCACCAACGTCCTGCATCAGGTTGATCGTCCAGCCGACGAACATGTCGTCGACGGCAGGTTCGGCTGCTAAGGCGGCGACCAGGTCCTGAAAGCTGGGTTCGGTGGAGTCGTCAAGGTCCGAGTACACGGAGAAGAGCCCTCGTTCACTCTGGGGAATCAGATGATCCGAGTGATCAGCGGATTCGAGCCGCTCGGCGCGGGCCGCCTCGTTCGCGCGGACCTCCGCCTGCGAGGTGGCCACGATCGTCTGTAATCCGATCATGCCTGCCAGGATCACCGCGACTCCGCTGACTGCGCGGGCCGCCGTGCCGGAATCCAGCTGAAGCCTGCGCACCGCGAGCTGCCAGGGCAGCGGGCCTCCGCGCAGCCGGGCGACCGCCCGCTCCACCAGCCAGGGAAGCAGGGCGGGCACCCCGATGAGCAACAACGCCACGGACAGGCTGAAGAGCGCCGCCGACTCGACCGAATCGGACGCCCATCGAGGGTTGGCGTAGACCATGCCGACCGCGCCTGCGACGACCGGCACGAGGCGCCACCAGAGCCTCCGGCGGACGGGCCGGGTCCGGCGGACCACCCCCAACGGTTCGATGACCGTCCGCCGCATCGCCGCGACGGCCGTCGTCACCGCGACGGCAGGCAGCCCGATGACGATGGCGAGCACCGCCCACCAGGCGGGGACCAGGTCCGAGGCGAAGACCCCGAACTCCAGGATGCTGATCTGCTCCAGCAGAACGCGAGCAGGGAAGAACGCCAGGAAGCCGACGATCAACCCGCCGACGGCGCCGAGGAGTGCTTCGCCTGCTGCGATCCGCCGGACCTGCCCGGCGTCCGCGCCGACGAGACGCAGCGCCGCCAGCCGTCGGTCGCGGGCGGCCTCGGCCAGTCGGGTGCTGCTCGCCACGAACACGACGACGGGCACCACCATGACGGCGACGCCGACCAGCAGGATGATCATCGCCGTCGGTGTGATCTGACCGAAGCCGACCCAGCCGTCGAGATTGAATCCACGCACAGCGGTGTCGGGACTGCGGTCGCTGAGCTGATCGGTGCCGACGTAGGCGATGACCTCATGCGGGTCCAGCAGGCCGTCGCGGCCGATCACGCCGACGACCTCGTCGCCGAGACGCCGGCTCAGTCCCGCGCCGTCCGGCGAGTTCAGCAGTTCGGCGAGGGCGGGCGAGGCGACGATCTCACCCGGTCCGGGAAGCCGTTCGACTCCGGGCGGCGGCTCCGGGCTGTTTCCGGCGACGTCGACGAAGAAGGCTCGAAACTGTGTTCCACCGTGGTCGATGTGGTTCTCATAGATGTGAAGCGCCGTGCTGGGATCGGTGATCTCGAAGCCTCGGTCGGCCGCCCGTGCGGACTCCCGCGCGGCACGCTGCTCGACCACCGAGCCCGCCGAGGCCAGCAGTAACAGCACCGCCACGCCGAGGCCCGCGCCGATCGCGGTCAGCGAGATGCGGCCCCAGGGGGTCCGACTGCCCCCGACAGCCAGTCGGACCCCCAGGGCCAGGTCTTGGGCCCATCGGCGCAGCACGCCGCGTCGGTCACCGTTCATCGGGCGAACTCCTCCGCCTTGATCTCCCCCGACCGGGTCATGCCGTCGCGGACGATGACCTCGCGGTCGGCGAAGGCGGCGACGGTGGGTTCGTGGGTCACCAGCACCACGGCGGCGTCGGTCTCCCGTGCCGTCTCGGTGAGCAGGGTCATGACCTGCTCGCCCTGCAACGTGTCGAGCGCGCCGGTCGGCTCGTCGGCGAAGATCACCTTCGGACGCGCGACCAGCGCCCGTGCGATCGCCACCCGCTGCCCCTGGCCGCCGGAGATCTCACCGGGCCGGTGGTCGGCGATGTGTGCGACGTCGAGACGGTCGAGCCACCCCTTGGCGTCGACGGCGGCCTGTCTGCCCTTGACACCGCACAGCCGCAGCGGCAGCGCCACGTTCTCGACGATCGACAGCTCCGGCACGAGCTGCCCGAACTGGAAGACGAAGCCGAACTCGCTGCGCCGCAGCGCGCTGCGCTCGACGTCGGTCATCGCGGTCACCTCACGCCCGGCGAAGGTCACCGACCCGGACTTCGGGCTGAGAATGCCCGCCAGGCAGTGCAGCAGGGTGGACTTGCCGGAACCGGACGTGCCCATCACGGCGACGATCTCGCCGGGACAGACCGACAGCCCCGCTCCCCGCAGGGCACGGGTCTGGCCGAAGTCCAGGTGCAGGTCGGCGCCGGTGAGGATCGGTGCACCCGAGGTCGAATCGGGCTGGTCGGACGCGGTGGTCATGACTGAATCTCCTTGGCCAGCGGCCCGAGACGGGAAGCGGCGAGGTCGAGCCACTTCAGGTCGGCTTCAAGGTGCAGGAGCGCGAAGTCGAGGACGATGTGGTCCGTGACCTCCGCGCCGCGCTTCCGGCGGGTGAGGTCGCGCATCACCGCCAGGTGAGCGGCCCGCTGCGCGTCCAGCAGAAGGGTGGCGTCCCGCCCGGACATCAGGGCGAGGACGACCTTGGTGTAGAGCTTGTTCTGGAGATAGGAGTCCGGCTTCTCCGGCGTCTCCAACCAGGCGGTGACCTGCGCCAGGCCCGCCTCGGTAATGGCGTAGCGCTTACGTTCCGGCCCGTCGCCCGCCTCGATGCCGTCGATCTCCACCAGGCCGTCGCGGAGCAGCCGCGCGAGGGTCGAGTAGACCTGCCCGTAGTGCAGCGCACGGTCCCGACCGAAGCGTTCGTCATAAGCGCGCTTGAGGTCGTACCCGTGCCTCGGCCCGTTCTCGAGCAACCCGAGAAGGGTCTGGCTGATTGACATGGTCACACAGTACACCGGGTGTATACACCTGAGCTATACACCCGGTGTTCTTTGCGCGGCCCGCGCCGAGGACGAAGGCAGGCACCCGCCTCAGCAGGCGTAAAGGCAGCAGCACTGCCCGGCCGGATCGGCATCGACGCGGCAGCCTCGGGAAGGCTCCGCCACCAGGACTCGCGCACCGATCGCCACCACTCGCGCGTGCTCGACGATCAGGTCGTCCGCCTCGACTCCTGACGGGAGACCCCTCGACACATGACGGCGGTCAGTCGTGCGGTGGACCGGCGGCACGCGGGCAGCCATCACCCGGCCCAGTGATCCGCACGCGGGCGCCGCTCACCCCTTCGGGCGTTCTCAGTCGATCAACGGAGCCCGTCCCACCTGCGAAGGCTCCAAGCGCGGACTCAGCGGACGACGACATCGGAGGTAGGAGACGTGCGACCCCACTCATCGACGGGAGACGTCGAGCGGCTGGTGCTGCGTGCCATGGACGGCGACCGGACGGCCTGGCAGGACCTGGTTCGGCGCTACTCGCGACTGATCTGGGCGGTCGCCAGAGCACACCGACTGCCCAACGCCGATGCCATGGACGTCTGCCAGGCCACCTGGCTGCGGCTCACCGAACGGCTGGCCTCGTTGCGGGAGCCGAAGAAGCTCCCCGGCTGGCTCATGACCACGGCCCGCCGCGAGTCACTGCGCATGGTGGCCCTGCGACGTCGCGAACAGACCTGGGAAGAACACCCCGCAGAGCCGAGACAGGCCGATCGGCCGATGGAGGAGACGCCGGAGAACGTCGTCCTGCTCGCCGAACAGGACCGCGCGCTGTGGCAGGCGTTCAACAGGCTGCCCGCCCGATGCCGCAGGCTGCTGCGCGCGATGGCCTTTCATCCCGACTGGACGTACGCCCAGGTCGGGGAGGCGATGAACATGCCTGCCAACAGCGTCGGTCCGACCAGGAACCGGTGTCTCGCCCGGCTTCGCGCGCTGGTGGGCCCGGCCACTGCACGGTCGGCCCGCTCGAGCGAGTCTGCGGCAGGAGGGCGGGTCCCCCACCGCGACGCAGCTGCTCCCGGGGACGCAGGCGAAGGACGTCCCGGTCTCGTCCGACACGACGACCCGGCGCCCGCCCCCGATGCGGCCCGGACCGCCGTCGGCCTCGGAGCACCGGGACCGGGATCAGGCCCCGTCGCGCCCGACACGGTGCGGTCCGAGTGAACGAGGGCGATCAGGGCCTGCTGAGCAGACTCGCCGCCCTCTTCGACGAGCTGGACCCGCCGCCGCCCTCGGTAGGTCGTCGGGCAGCGGCCGCCTTCTCCCTCGTCGGCCTGCGGCGGCAGGCAGGCCGCGCACCTGCCAAGTCGCCGGTCCCGAGCAGGCAGGCGGCCGACACCCGGTCGAGCCAGCGAGCCGCCGATCCGGCCGCGCCTGCGGTCGTCGGGCACCACCCGGGCCCGGCAGGCACCGATGCCCGCCGTCATGCGGGCACGACACCGACCTCAGAGACGCCGCAGCCTCCGCAGCGCCTCATCGAGGATCTCGTTGCGCTTGCAGAACGCGAAACGCACCAGGTGACGAGCCATGTCGGGCTCGTCACAGAACGCCTGCACCGGAATCGCCGCCACCCCGATCTGCTCGGGCAGTGCCCGGCACAGGTCGGCACCGTCGGTGAAACCCAACGGCCGGACGTCGGCACACACGAAGTAGGTGCCCTCGCTGGGCAGCACGCCAAAGCCCGCCGTGGCCAGTCCCTCGCTCAGCCGATCCCGCTTGGCGGCCAGGTCCTTGCGCATCCGCTCCACCCAGTCGAGCTCGTGCCGCAGGGCGTGCGCGACGGCAGGCTGGAAGGGCGCACCCCCGGTGAAGGTGAGGAACTGCTTGGCGGCCTTGACCGCGTGGACCAGCTCGACGGAGCCGCAGACCCAGCCGATCTTCCAGCCGGTGGCACTGAAGGTCTTGCCTGCGCTGGAGATCGCGAGCGTGCGCTCCGACATCCCCGGCAGGGCGGCCAGCGAACGATGTCGATGCCCTTCCCTGGCGTCGTCGAAGATCAGGTGCTCGTACACCTCGTCCGTGATGGCCAGGAGGTCGTGCTCACGACACACCTCGGCGATCCCGGCCAGCTCCGCGCTGCTGAAGACCGTTCCCGTGGGGTTGTGCGGTGAGTTCACCAGGATCGCCCTGGTGGCGGGGCCGACGGCGGCGCGAAGGGCGACCAGGTCCAGCTCGAAGCGCCCGGTGTCGGGGTTCGCCCGCAACGGCACCGCCCGTCGCACCCCGCCCGCCATCGCGATGGCCGCCGCGTAGGAGTCGTAGTACGGCTCGATGACGATGACCTCCTCACCCGGCTCGACCAGCGCCAACAGGGCGGCGGCGATGGCCTCGGTCGCACCCGTGGTGACCAGCACCTGGGTGTCGGGGTCGTACTCGGTGCCGTACTGCGTCAGCCGATGATCCGCGATCGCCTGCCGCAGTTCTGGCCTGCCGAGACCCGGCGGGTACTGGTTCACGCCCTCCGCGATCGCCCGACGGGCCATCTGGAGCATTCCCATCGGCCCGTCCGTGTCGGGGAACCCCTGACCGAGGTTGATGGCGCCGGTTCGCACCGCCGAGGCGGTCATCTCGGCGAAGATCGTCGACGTGAACGGCTGAAGTCGGGAGACGAGAGCAGGTGTGCGCACAAGTTCTGATCCTGTCAGGCGTCCTGGTGAGCGAGAATCGACCCGTGCAGCCACTTACCGCGAGCGAGTTGGACAAGCGCAGCAGCCTGCGCCGGATGAAGGCGGCCGCCACCGGGTTACTGCTGGTCGCATCGGTGATCTACGTGATCGCCCGATGGCAGGAGAACCAGGGCGCCGCCGCCTGGGTCGGCTACGTGCGTGCCGCGGCCGAGGCGGGCATGGTCGGTGCGCTCGCCGACTGGTTCGCGGTGACGGCGTTGTTCCGCCGACCGCTGGGCCTGCCGATCCCGCACACGGCGATCATTCCGACCCGGAAGGACGCTCTCGGCAAGAGCCTCGGCGACTTCGTGGGCTCCAACTTCCTCTCCGAACAGGTGATCAGGGAGAAGCTGAAGCGCGCCGAGGTCGCCAGGCGAGTCGGGACGTGGCTGGCGAAGCCGGAGAACGCCGCCCGGCTCACCTCCGAGCTGGCGGCGGCCACTCGGGGCGCGGTGACCGTGCTGCGAGACGAGGACGTCCAGGCCGTGCTGGAGCAGGCGCTGCTCCGCAAGCTCGTCGACCGCCCGTGGGGCCCGCCGATCGGCAAGGTCCTCGAACAGGTCGTGGAGGAGCGGTCACATCACCGACTGGTGGACATGCTCTGCGACCGCGCGTACGAGTGGGTGGAGCGCAATCGGGAGAGCCTGCGCGGGCTGGTGAGCAAACGGGCGCCGTCCTGGTCGCCGAGATTCGTCGACGACATGGTCGGCGATCGGATCTACAACGAGATCCTCGCCTTCGCCTGGGCGGTCAAGACGGACAAGAACCACGAGGTCCGGCAGATGCTGGACAAGTTCCTCACCGAGTTCGCCTCCGACCTGCAGAACGATCCGGTCGCGATGGACAAGGCGGAGCAGTTCAAGCAGCAGGTCCTCGACCACCCGGCGGTGCAGAACCTCGCGGGCTCAGTCTGGAGCAGGATCAAGCAGCTCATCCTGGACGCCGCCGAGGACCCCTCCAGCGAACTGCGTCTTCGGGTGGAAGGCGGGATCCGCTCGCTCGGCGAGCGGCTGGTCAAGGACGACGCGCTGCGGGCGAAGGCCGACGGGTGGCTGGAGGGCGCCGCCGTCTACGTGGTGACGAACTACCAGGGAGAGATCACCACCTTGATCAGCGACACGGTCGAACGCTGGGACGGCGAGGAGACATCCCGCAAGATCGAACTGCAGGTCGGCAGGGATCTTCAGTTCATCCGGATCAACGGCACGGTCGTCGGCGCGCTCGCTGGCCTGGCGATCCACACGATCTCGCAGCTGCTGCTGTGAGCGGCACATCCCGGTTGGCACGGGAGACTGCCTGCGTTGCTGCCGCGCTCGACGTCGTCCGAGGCGGCGGCCGGGCCGGGCCGGACGGCAGCGGCGACCGGTGAGGTCGGCGGGGCGTCCGGAGCCGCACTGCTCCGGACGGCTCGCGCCACCGGGTCGCCACGCAAGCACGCCTTCGCCGATCCGGCCGGTCGGCCGTCTCGTGCGCGAGCCGCGAACAGCGCCCGATCGCCGGGCGAACGCACCGAACACGCTGTCTCGGCATCCGAAGCCGAGGTCCGTGTTCGTCGTCACGGCCGCCACTCGTCACCGCGTCGGCGATCCGGCCGCGTCCCGCCGGCGCCGCGACCGGCTCCCCGGGCGACCTCGGAGTCTGTCTTTAATCCCCACTTTCCTGTTGCACGGGGCCAGGGGGATCACAGACAGGCTCTCAGACGTCGCAGGTCTCGGGCACCGGGCTGCCGCCTGCTGTCGTCGGCTCAGCGACACCGACGATCTGTCGGTCCGACTCCCGCGAACCCGGCGTCGTGCATCGCATCCGCCGTAGCAGCCCGCCCAGGGTGCCGCGCTCCTGCGCCGTCAGCGGCGCGGCGACACCGTCGGTGACATCACGGACATCGCGGCGCGCGGCGCCCACCCGATCCCTACCGTTGATGGTGAGTCGAACCCGCTCGTCCACGCCGCAGCCCTCGACGAGCACCAGGCCTGCGTCGACGAGGCCACGCAGTGTGTCGCGAAGCCCGACGGGCGACACGCGGCCCTTCAGCGCCACGACGGCCTGGGGCTCCGGGGCGGCGAACAACGCGGCGAGCAGGTGATACTCCGGAGTCGTCAGGCGGTAGCGGGTGGCGAGGAGCTGATCGAGGGCTTCGGTCGCCGTGAGATAGAGCGCGCTCAGCGCCTCCCACAGGGGTGCGTCGACGTCGTGATCGTCGACCGTCATCGTTCGGGCCCTTCCCGTCGGCTGGAGAGTCCGTGCCCGGTGCCTGCTGCCTCGCCGGCGAAGCGCGGACGAGGCGGCTCGGGTTCCGGCCGGACATGCGGTCGAACTCCACGACTGTGAAGAGGGTCTGGTGCGCACGCGATCCGGCGCCGCACGGCGCCGACTCAGCGCATCAGTCGTCGCAGAGCCTGCCAGGAACGAGCAGGCTCGGGCGAGCAGGGGCGGCGTCGAATTCGCGGTCCTCCGCGCGGTGGCATTCGAGCAGGGCGTCGGACCCCGACGACGTCAACAGGCAGCAGGTGCACGGCACGCCGTCACCGGGATCGACGATCTCGACCATCGTCCGAGGGAGCGCCGCACCGCAGGACGCGGTGAGGGTCGGCCCGGCCAGCGGCAGTCGGCAGAGATGCACCGGCTCACCCGGTGAGAGCCGCACCGCCATCAACGGAGGCGCCGTCCCGGCGCTTCGGTGCGATTCACCGGCGGCCGAGGAGTCCGCAGGCGTCCGATCGAGGTCCTCGGCCTGCGTGTCGAGCAGTGTCGCGGTGAGGACGTCCTGGCAGAACGGACAGTCGGCGGTGTACGCGGCGGGCACGCCGGGCAGCACCTCGGCGGGCGGCGGGCCGACCGTCAGCCGGACTCCGCACAAGGCGGTCAGCGCCGCACCGTCCTCGGGCGGACCGTCGTCGACCAGTGCGAGATGCCGGTCGAGGATGATCCCGGCCTCGGGGAGCGTGTCCTGTTCGATGAGCATCGGGCCGGTCATCGGGGATGCACCGCCCGAGGGACGTCCACCGCCCGCCCACTCGGTGCGGGCGAGCCGCCCCGAACCGGAGACGCGAGCAGCGAAGCATGGTCGGCAGCGTGTCGGGCCGTTGCGGGGGATGCGCTCTTCGACAGCCGAGCCGACCCGCCGTCACACCGCCGGAGGATCGCCGCCACGCCGAAGACGTCCTCCCCCTGGTCGACCGACACCCCCGCAGGCACCCCGGCAGGCACCTCAACGGGCGGCTCGGCAGGACCTCGGGAACGCATGCGCAGCCTAGACACCGGGGCCTGCGGCGACACCGGGGCCTGCGGCACGGCGGGCCTGCCCGGCCGAACAGTCTTCTCGATTCCGACGATGCTGAACCAGATCAGCAACGAACCGCCGATCAGCAGCCCGCAGCCACCGAGCACCGTCGCGGTCACCTCGTCGATCACCATGGTGCCTCCTGATCAGGAAAGGCCGCTTCTCACCTACGTGATCGTCGCCGTCGAAACGATCCTCAATGCCCTGATCGGGTACAGAGATCATCTGCCGAGAGGCTGCCGACCAGCACCGCCGCTGGTCGGAGCCCCGAAGACCCTCAGCGGACGTACCCGGCCGGGAGGGTGACCTCGATGCTCTCGGCGCACCCCCACGCCGACCGCGCGAGGGCAGGGGACGCCCGGGAACGGGAGCCGAGGAGAGCAGGCACGCACATCGGGACCCGGCCGCGCCGCGTGGCACTCGCGCGCCGGGAGGGACCCGCCACGGCGAAGACCCCGACCGGCGGAGTCGCCTCCGCAGGCCGGGGTCCGTGTCGCACGAGGCATCGGCTCGTGACGGGACGTCGAACGATTCGGAAGCGTGTCTTATTGTCAGTTAACAGAGTGCACTCCGAACGCCACATCCCGACATCTGGAACCGTTCACCGCGCTGATGACAAGCCAGGAGGGTCTCGCTAGCGTCGAACTCGGCCTACCGACCGGCTACGGGGAGAACAGATGCTCGGCGCCGCATGAAGTGACCGAGAGCCACGCCTCAACGCCGGATCGGACGTACCGCCACTGGCGGAACTCCTGGTGACCGGCCCGTTCTCCGATGCGCTGCGCGCCGCGATCGCGGCAAGCGGATTGAGCCTCGACCGAGTGTGTCATCGGCTGCGGCAGCACAGGCACCCCGTGAGCGCCGCCACCCTCAGTTATTGGCAGTCGGGCCGCAGCAGACCAGAACGTCGCGAATCCCTGGTCGCACTGAGCCATTTGGAGGGAATACTCCGACTACCGCCGCAGGCCCTGCACACGCTGCTCGGACCACCTCGACCTCGGGGTCGAAGAATTCAGCGAAAAGAACCGAGCACCGTCTCGTTGTGGCAGGACGACCGCCGAGTCGTCGAGCTGCTGGGCGGCGTCGACGTGGAATCAGACATGCTGCTGGATCGGATCAGCCAACATGATCATTACGTGTTCGGGCACACGGGGAATTCGTCGGCGTGCGGGTCAGACAGGTGTTACGGGCCCGCCAGGACGGCCCCGATCGGGCCGTGGCCGTGTTCGACGGCGAGAGCACCGGAACGACCGCCCCGACTCTGCGTCCGCTGCAGAGCTGTCGTCTCGGCAGGGTCGTGACCTCTGATCACACCGATCTCGTCGTGGCGGAACTCGTCCTGCCGCACCCGTTGGCACGTGGGGAGACGGCCGTACTCGAGTACCAGCTCGTCGGCGGCGGCCGCTCGGCCGCCGAGGCCGCCGCCATGGAGTGCTCGCGGCGATTCCGACACCGGTGCGGGAGTACCTGCTGGAGATCGCCTTCCACCCGGCACGGCTGCCGACGAGGGTTCATCGCGTCGGCACCGCGCTCGAACCAGGGGATGCAGGCCGCCGAAGACCACCGGCGGTGAACTCGATGCACACGGTGCACACCGTCGAACTCGACGTCGGGCCCGGCACCGTCGGCATCGGCTGGTCCTGGCCGAGGCTGCTGACCGTGCCGCACACCGCCGAATGATCCGGGCAGCCGCTGCGCCGCCCGCTCGACCCGCAGCCTTCGGTCCGCTCGTCCATCGTCCGAATCAGTGTTCCGGTCTCTAGATCATTGCGCATGGCACGGCACCAGAGAACCCTCGACTCGACACAGTCGCGCACGGGAGGACTCATGACCGTCGACCACATTCCGAGCGCGAGCGGGCTGCCGCTGATCGGCTCGATGCTCGATCTCCAACGCGGCGCGTTGCAGGCCTACGAGCGGGCCCGCGCCGAGCACGGCGACGTGGTCCGCTTCATCGCCGGACCGCCAGGCCTGCGGGCCACGTTCTACGCCGTCTTCTCCCCGCAGGGGGCGAAAGAGGTGCTCGCGACCAAGGCAGCCGACTTCGGCAAGGACAACCAGTTCTACGAGGAGGTGCGACAGATCCTCGGCAACGGACTGCTGACCAGCCAGCACGACGACTACCAGCGACAACGTCGTCTCATCCAGCCGCTGTTCACCCCGCGCAGGGTCGACCTCTATGCGGACGCCATCCGTGAGGAGACCCGGCGGATGACGGACGGCTGGAGCGCCGCGCCGGACGGGACGATCGATGCATTAGAGGAGACGGGCAGCTTCACCCTGCGCACCGTGGCCCGGGTGCTGTTCGGCGCCGACGCCGACGACATGATCCCCGCCGTGCGCCGAGGCTTCCCGATCCTGTCGGCACACACCCGGCGACGCGGCTTCGCCCCGGTCAACGTCCCCAGGACCTGGCCGACGCCCGGGAACATCAAGGCGAACGCGGCACAGGCCGAGCTGTACGAGGTGTGCGATCGGATCATCGCGAGCCGAGGCAGGCAGGACGACGTCGCCGACGGCACCGGAACCGACCTTCTCGCCCTGCTCAGCGAGGCGGTGGGCGAGGACGGCGACCGCCTCGACGCCGTGGAGATCCGCGAACAGGTCCTCATCTTCCTGCTCGCCGGCCACGAGACGACGGCCACCGCCCTCGCCTTCGCCCTGCATCTGCTGGCCCGCCATCCCGCAGAGCAGGCGGAGGCCAGGGCGGAGGTCGACCGGGTTCTCGGCGGCGCAGACCCCGAGGCCGCCGACGTCGATCGACTGCCCTACCTGACGATGGTCTTGAAGGAGGCGATGCGGCTGTACCCGCCCGCACCCGCCCTCGGCCGCCGCAACAAGGTCGACATCGAGGTGGACGGACGCCGTATCCCCGCCGGGTCCGACGTGATCCTGGTCCCATGGGCTATCCACCGGCATCCCGACCACTGGGAGGACCCCGAGCGCTTCGATCCGACGCGGTTCACCGAGGAGCGCGAGTCCGCCCGACACCGGTACGCCTGGATGCCGTTCGGCGGCGGCCCCAGGGCGTGCATCGGGAGGCGGTTCTCCATGCTGGAGTCGGTGTTGACGCTCGCGATGATCCTGCGCGATCACGAGATCGAGGCCGTCGACGTCGACGTCCCGGTGGAACAGGGCGTCACCATCGGCGTGCGCGGGCCGATGCGTTGCCGAGTCACCCCCCGCTGAGCGGGACGGCGTCAGACTTCGGCGTTCGCCGCCTACAGCCGCGCAGGTGGCGAACGCCGTCAGACCAGGGTGGTCAGGGCGCCGGGGAGCACCTCGACCCGCACGGTGGCGCCCTCGGGGACCCGGATGACCTCGCCGTCGATCTGCATCGGCGTCGGCGCCGCCGTGGTGAACTCGTACTCCCGGACGCCCGGCTGCGGCCCGAGGCCGCGCACGGCCGCCCGCAACGCGGTGCCCAACACCCGCCACTTCGCGGTGTGCGGGATGGCGACGACCTCGAAGAGCCCGTCGTCGGGGCGGCCGTGCTCGCTGAGGGTGGCGTACTTGGCCATCTCGGGGATGTTGGCGAAGACGAGGCTGTCGAAACGATGTCGGGTGCCGTCCGGCCGGACGATGGTGAACGGCCGGAACCGGGTGAAGGTCCGCACCGCCGTCACGATCTCACGGAAGGACCCCTTGCCGCCCTTCTCCAGGTCCACTGCGACGATCGGAGTCAGGCCGAGCCCGATATAGGAGTGGGCGTGCTGGACGTGGGCGCCCGCACGGTCGGCCACCGTCAGCCGCAGCAGGTCGATCCGCCGGACTTCATCTGCGACGATCGACTCGATCAGCGGACGATCTCGCAGGACGCGATGGTGGTCATTGGCATTGCCTGCGGCGAGGACCGCACAGACGGCGTGCGTCCTCTCGGCCCGCATTACCCCGTCGACGACCTCGTTGTACCCGCCGTCGCCGCTGACCGAGACGATCAACGGCCTGCCTTCGCCTGCGGCCTCCGCCGCCAGGTCGCGGGCATGGCCAGCATGCCGGGTGGGCCGCAGGGTGACGGGCAGCGCGGGCAGACGCTCGGCCAGGTCGGCGCGCAGTCCCTCCGCCAGTTCAGGCGCGGAGCCGGTGCTGTTCGGGTTGTAGATGAGGACGGCACGATCGATGCGGCGCACGAACCGACAGTAGAGTGCCGGAGCCGCTGGACACAGCCTTGATTCACCTGATCTCCGACGGCCGGAGCGCTGCGGGACGACCAGCTTCGACCGGCGCGACGTGCTCCGTCGTCCAGGTCTGTCCGGGGCGGCCTCCCCGTGCCTCGCTAGACCGATGTGAGCCGGTCGCCCGACTCGCTCGACGTGTCCACCGCCTCGATCGCACAGTGAGCGTCGACCACACGCTCACGAGGGCAGTTCGACCCCGGTCAATGCTGCGCAGGCAGCCAGCAGGGCGTCTTGGACGGCCGGGTCGGCCGCCGCGTGGTGCGGCGTCCGCGCTCGACGTCCAGACAGGTACCGGCCGCTGACCACGGCAGCCTGCTCGTCTGAGGAGGCCAGCCACACCGGGGTGTCGGCGCCGTCGGCCACCGAGTCGGGAGCGGCCGACCCGCCCATCCTGCTGCGGACCCAGCCGGGGTCGACCGCATTGCTGATCACCTCGGGCCACCGCCGGGCGACGGCGAAGGCCAGCAGGACGTCGTGCAGCTTCGAATCGCAGTAGGCCTGCAGGCCCGACCAGGGCCGCCGCCGAAACTGGAGGTCCTCCAGCGCGATCTCTCCCGAGGCCTGTCCGCCCGAGGACAGGTAGACGAGGCGCCTCGGCCGGGGCAGCAGGGCTGTCAACAGATAGGGAGCGAGCACGTTGATCTGGAACACGCGCTCGAGCCCGTCGCGGGTCTCGGCACGCTCGGGGAAGGTGTAGACACCCGCGTTGTGGATCACCACGTCGAACGGACCGGCCTCGGTCGCAGCCGCCGCCAACGCCCTCGTCTCCGCCAAGGAGGCAAGGTCGCCCACCAGCACGCCGACGGCCGAGGGGACCGCCTCGCGGGCCTGCTCCGCCCGATGCGCAGAGCGAGCGTGCAGCGTCACGCGATGTCCCGCTCGGGCGAGCGTCGCTGCGGTCTCCCTGCCGATCCCGTCCGAGGAACCGGTCACGAACACACTGGCCATGTCGATCTCCTCCGCCTTCGATGATCCGTGTCCGCCTCGATCATGCTCGGCTGGCCGGTGGCCCGGACACGCGGCGTCCGAGATCAGGACGACGTCAGCCGCCGTCGAGGCGCACGAAGTCCCTGGCGGTCTCCGACCAGCGGTGATATCGAGTCCAGCAGCGCCCGGTGTCCAGGTCGAGCACCCGCAGGGCGATGTCGCCGTGCCAGACCAGGAGATCGACCGGCTGCCACGTCCAGACGTCCGGGAGGAAGACGGTGCCCAAGGGCAGCACCACGCCCCGCGCGTCGACGGTCACGGCGACGACGACCGTGAGGGCCGTCGCGTCGGGCTGCCCACATCGCAGCATCAGCAGGGCGTCCTCGTGCCCGTCCCCGGTGAGATCGGCGTAGACGATCTCCCTGTCGAGGCCGGGACCGGTTTCGAATCGGTAGCAGCCGTCCTCGCTCTCCGCGATGCCGTCGACGAAGCGGACCGGCCGGGCCGGACATCGACCGGTCCCCGGCATGACGAACCGAGCGTTGCGCCAGTCCACCGCACGAACAGCACGTCGAGCTGTTGCTCCCGACCGCCCAACGGCGGCAGGCGACGCGCCCATTGCCAATCCGAGAATGCACGCCGCAGTCCCGAACATGCGCAGTGGATTCGATTCCGGTCCGCTCACGCGACTCACCTCCACCCGGTCGGCCCCGCTCCGGCTGCCCAGCAGTTCTCCCGACCGGGTCGTCCGATCGAAGCGTGCCCCGACACGATGGTGAGCGCATCGAGTATCACCAGATGGACGGGTGAGGGCGGGCGGGAGATCGGGTGACGGCTGCCCCGTCGGTAATCCGTTGCGGTCGGCCTGTCGACGGGACCGAGCGCAGGCCCATCGCGTTCACGGCGGCAAGGATCAGGTACGACAGCCGCCGCCACGCCACGCGGCGCCGGGAACAGGGCTGCGGCATGTCGATCAGGGTCAGGTCCCACGCCGTTCGCACCGCCAGGGCGCACCCCGCGCGCCAGGTCGGCTCTGCTCGCATCAGCTCCGACGGCACCCGAGTCGAGTTCGACCAGCTCCCGGCCCGACGGCCTCATCCACCCCGGTACCGAGGCAGTCGGCCCTCGCCGCCGACCGATGTCTGCGGGTCAGATCCGCACGAAGCCCTCTCGCGGGGAGAAGCGGTAGTACTCGTTCGTGAACTGACCGGTCCCGAAGTCCTCGAAGCGCACCGCGACGTCCCCGTGCCAGATCGCGACATCGACGGGCACGATCTCCCAGGAGTCCTTGTTGCCGACGGTTCCCAATCCGGAGATCACCCCGTCCTCGCTGACATCGACGCCCACGACTGCGGTCGAGTACTCCGAATTGCGCGGGCCGCACTGCAAGATCAGCAGCGCCGACTCCCGACCGCTCCCGATGACGTCGCCGTAGACGATCTCCGCACCTGGGGCGAACCGGTACACCCGGTCCTCGGTCTCCCCGGCGCCGTCGGTGAAGGTGACGGTCGCGGGCGGGCAGCCGCCCACCTCCGACACCGTGAAGGTGGCGTTGTACCAGTCGACGTCCCGGACGTCCTGTGCCGTGGTGGCCGCCGCCGACGTGTTCGAAGCACCCTCCGCCGCGACAGCGACGGGCCCCAACGCCACCAGTCCCGATACGAGCATCAACCCCATCGACGCCGCAACGGCCCGGCTTCTGAATCGATTCCCCATCCGTAGCTCCCCTGATCCCCGGCAGCCCCTGGGCCAGAGACCCGAAAGCTGCTCCCTACGCCTCTGCCATGAGAGACGCACGTCACCAAGACCAGGTTGCCCCTTCGCGGACGTCCTCGCCCGTGGGAGCGGCAGCGAAGGCGTCGAACGGGCCCGTCAACCTCGTCGTCCGAGGCACAGGCCGTCACCAGGGAGAGGGCGCGTAGTCCTTCAGGAAGCAGCCCCGGAGGTCCTCGCCCGCCTCGCCACGCACGATGGGGTCGTACACCCTCGCCGCACCGTCCACGAGGTCGAGCGGCGCGTGGAAGCCCTCGTCCGCCAGTCGCATCTTGAGAGTGTGCGGACGCTCATCGGTGATCCAGCCGGTGTCGACACTGGTCATCAGGATGCCGTCCGTCAACATCTCCTCGGCGCTGGTCCTGGTCAGCATGTTCAGCGCAGCCTTGGCCATGTTGGTGTGCGGATGGCCCGGCCCCTTGTAGGCGCGGCTGAACTGACCCTCCATCGCCGATACGTTGACGACGTACTTTCGCCGGGCAGCCGACGCGGCCATCGCGGGACGCAGCCTGCTGACCAGGATGAAGGGGGCTGTCATGTTGCAGAGCTGCACTTCCAGCAGCTCCGTCGGCTCGACCTCCTGCACGTGCTGGGTCCAACTGTTGTGCTCCGCCAGGTCCGGCACGAGACCCCCCGCATCGACGACGGCACCCGAAGCCAGCCGGACGGGCGCCGACGGATCGGCGGTCAAGGCCAGCGCCGTCACCACCTCCGGGGTCAGCGACTCGCTCCCGCTCGACTCGCTGATCGCGCCGACCAGGGCCGCCGGGTGCACCGCGGCCGAATGCCCGAAGGTGATGGTCTCCGGCAGCGGTCCGGCAGGCAACGGTGCCGACTCGGCGGCGGCCAGGGGCGCGTAGGACCCCGGCGAACGCCGAACCGTCTGCGCGGCATTGTTGATCAGGATGTCCAGCGGCCCCTGCTCGCGCACCGAATCGGCCAGCGCAATCACCTGGGCGGGGTCGCGCAGGTCGACACCGACGACGCGCAGCCGATGCAGCCAGTCCGCACTGTCGGGCATCGAGGTGAACCGACGGATCGCGTCCGAAGGGAACCGGGTGGTGATGGTCGTGTGCGCGCCGTCGCGTAGCAGCCGCAACGCGATGTACATGCCGATCTTCGCCCGGCCGCCGGTGAGCAGCGCCCGCCTGCCGCTCAAGTCCGTGCGCGCGTCGCGCCTGCTCCGATTCAGCTCGGCACAGGACGGGCAGAGCTGGTGGTAGAAGGCGTCCACCTCGCGATACCGGTTCTTGCACGTGTAGCACGACCTGGCGCGCTGGTAGGTGCCTGCGGTGGCGCCCTGCACGGACGACACCAGCGGAAGCCCCCGCGTCTCGTCGTCGATGCGTCCAGGGGCGCCGGTCGCGGTCGCGGCGATCACCGCGTCGTCGGCCACGCGCTGGGCGTCCCGCTTGGCATTGCGCCGTTGTTTGCGGACAGTCTTGTAGATGCCTGCGGTGGCACGTCGTACCGCCACGGCGTCCGGATGCTCGGTCGGCAGCTCCTGGACCTCGGCGAGCACCGCGAGACAGGCGGCTAGGCGCTCCGGATCGATACCCGACGCCGCCGCAGCCGAGGCCCCCGCCTGCTGCTCGATCTCCTCGATCCCGCTCACCGTCATGTCACTCACCGCTCTCGATCCCGCGTCCGACACACCGCCGGAACCGTACGCGGATGCCCCCTGCACGAATCCGCACGGCGACGCCACGAAGAACGGCGCAAGCAGGCAGCCCGCTTCCAGAACATCCCGGCTGGTCAACCCAGCACCATCAGCGCCCGCATTCGCGACGACAGCCGGGCCGCCCTGTTCTCAACGTGCCCCGACTTGCTTCGCACCCGGCAAGACCACACGGTAGCTGGGGGTGTCGAGGTGGTGTCGACCCCGGGCAGGCCGTGCCATGGGTTTCGGGCACAAAAAATGGGTGGAGGGAAAACCGGGAGCACCACACACAAGGGTGCTACAACCAGTCTCCCCTCCACCCATCGGTTGAGGTAAAGGTCGGCGGCGTCCTACTCTCCCACACCCCCACGGGTGCAGTACCATCGGCGCTGGAGGGCTTAGCTTCCGGGTTCGGAATGGGACCGGGCGTTTCCCCACCGCTATGACCACCGACACACCAGCGAACGAACAACCCCCACCCCCGGACACCCCACCCTCCACGGTGACCGGTGTGCCGTGCCCTGACCGTAGTCGGGACTGGCACACCCCCCACCTGGAGAGTTTCGGTGTCTGAAGGGGAACAGTTGTTCCTTCAGAACCACACAGTGGACGCGTAGCATCTTCGTGAGCAAGTCCTCGGCCTATTAGTACCCGTCAACTCCACCTGTTACCAGGCTTCCATCTCGGGCCTATCAACCCAGTGGTCTGCTGGGGGCCTTAACCCACAAAGGGGTGGGACACCTCATCTAGGAACAGGCTTCCCGCTTAGATGCTTTCAGCGGTTATCCCTCCCGAACGTAGCCAACCAGCCATGCACCTGGCGGTACAACTGGCACACCAGAGGTTCGTCCATCCCGGTCCTCTCGTACTAGGGACAGCCTTCCGCAAGTATCCTACGCGCGCGGCGGATAGGGACCGAACTGTCTCACGACGTTCTAAACCCAGCTCGCGTGCCGCTTTAATGGGCGAACAGCCCAACCCTTGGGACCTACTCCAGCCCCAGGATGCGACGAGCCGACATCGAGGTGCCAAACCATGCCGTCGATATGGACTCTTGGGCAAGATCAGCCTGTTATCCCCGGGGTACCTTTTATCCGTTGAGCGACACCGCTTCCACCAGCCAGTGCCGGATCACTAGTCCCGACTTTCGTCCCTGCTCGACCCGTCAGTCTCACAGTCAAGCTCCCTTGTGCACTTACACTCAACACCTGATTGCCAACCAGGCTGAGGGAACCTTTGGGCGCCTCCGTTACCCTTTGGGAGGCAACCGCCCCAGTTAAACTACCCACCAGGCACTGTCCCTGAACCCGATCAGGGTCCGAGGTTAGACATCCAGTACGACCAGAGTGGTATTTCAACGACGACTCCGCAGCCACTGGCGTGACCACATCACAGTCTCCCACCTATCCTACACAAGCCGAACCGAACACCAATACCAAGCTATAGTAAAGGTCCCGGGGTCTTTCCGTCCTGCCGCGCGTAACGAGCATCTTTACTCGTAGTGCAATTTCGCCGGGCCTGTGGTTGAGACAGCGGAGAAGTCGTTACGCCATTCGTGCAGGTCGGAACTTACCCGACAAGGAATTTCGCTACCTTAGGATGGTTATAGTTACCACCGCCGTTTACTGGCGCTTAAGTTCTCACCTTCGCCCCGAAGAGCTAAGCGGTCCCCTTAACGTTCCAGCACCGGGCAGGCGTCAGTCCGTATACATCGTCTTACGACTTCGCACGGACCTGTGTTTTTAATAAACAGTCGCTTCTCCCTGGTCTCTGCGGCCACACAACGCTAGCCCGCGAAGGGCTTCACGCCACACGGCCCCCCTTCTCCCGAAGTTACGGGGGCATTTTGCCGAGTTCCTTAACCACAGTTCACCCGATCGCCTCGGTATACTCTACCTGACCACCTGTGTCGGTTTGGGGTACGGGCCGCGAAGATACTCGCTAGAGGCTTTTCTCGGCAGCATGGGATCACTCTACTTCGCCTCATTCGGCTACGCATCACGTCTCACCCTATAAGCCCCGACGGATTTACCTATCAGAGCAGGCTACACGCTTACACCAGTACTACCACTCACTGGCGGAGCTACCCTCCTGCGTCACCCCATCACTTGACTACTACCAGCTCAGATCCCGCGCAGACCACCACCACCCCCGAAAGGGCAACAATAATCCGGGCGGTTAGTATCACCAGCCTCGCCATGGGCGCATCTACACGGGTACGGGAATATCAACCCGTTGTCCATCGACTACGCCTGTCGGCCTCGCCTTAGGTCCCGACTTACCCTGGGCGGAATAACCTGGCCCAGGAACCCTTGGTCATACGGCGGCAGAGTTTCTCACTCTGCTTTCGCTACTCATGCCTGCATTCTCACTCGCACACCGTCCACGACTCGTTTCCACGGCCGCTTCACCCGATGCACGACGCTCCCCTACCCATCCACACACCTAGACCCACCCCGAAAGGCAGGCCGGGCACACATGTGAATGACACAGCTTCGGCGGTGCGCTTGAGCCCCGCTACATTATCGGCGCAGGACCACTTGACCAGTGAGCTATTACGCACTCTTTAAAGGATGGCTGCTTCTAAGCCAACCTCCTGGTTGTCTGGGCGACCCCACATCCTTTCCCACTTAGCGCACACTTGGGGGCCTTAGCTGGTGTTCTGGGCTGTTTCCCTCTCGACTACGAAGCTTATCCCCCGCAGTCTCACTGCCACGCTCTCACTCACCCGCATTCGGAGTTTGGCTGACGTCAGTAACCTTGTAGGGCCCATTAGCCATCCAGTGCTCTACCTCGAATGAGAAACACGTGACGCTGCACCTAAATGCATTTCGGGGAGAACCAGCTATCACGGAGTTTGACTGGCCTTTCACCCCTACCCACAGCTCATCCCCCAGGTTTTCAACCCTGGTGGGTTCGGGCCTCCACACGGTCTTACCCGCGCTTCACCCTGGCCATGGGTAGATCACTCCGCTTCGGGTCTAGGACATGCGACTCAGAACGCCCTATTCGGACTCGCTTTCGCTACGGCTACCCCACCCGGGTTAACCTCGCCACACATCACTAACTCGCAGGCTCATTCTTCAAAAGGCACGCCATCACCCCAAAAGGCTCTGACGGCTTGTAGGCATACGGGTTCAGGTACTATTTCACTCCCCTCCCGGGGTACTTTTCACCTTTCCCTCACGGTACTAGTCCGCTATCGGTCATCAGGAAGTATTTAGGCTTAGCGGGTGGTCCCGCCAGATTCACAGCAAATTTCACGAGCTCGCTGCTACTTGGGAACACGACCAGGAGACGTCAGGTTTTCGCGTACGGGAGTATCACCCTCTACGCCGGTGCTTTCCAGACACCTTCCGCTAACCACAACGTTTTCTCACTCCTTGCCAGCATGGCAGCACTGACCAGTCGGTCCCACGACCCCGCATACGCAACCCCTGCCAGGTATCACACGTACACGGTTTAGCCTCTTCCGCTTTCGCTCGCCACTACTCACGGAATCACGGTTGTTTTCTCTTCCTACGGGTACTGAGATGTTTCACTTCCCCGCGTTCCCTCCACACACCCTATATATTCAGATGCGGGTGACACCCCATGACGGATGCCGGGTTTCCCCATTCGGACACCCTCGGATCATAGCTCGGTTGACAGCTCCCCGAGGATTATCGCAGTCTCCTACGTCCTTCATCGGCTCCTGATGCCTAGGCATCCACCGTATGCCCTTACTAACTTGCCACAAAGATGCTCGCGTCCACTGTGTAGTTCTCAAAGAACAACCAGACCACCCGCCACCCGCCACCACACACCCCCAGGAACTCACATCCCCGACAGCAGTTTGATCGCGACGAACAGTCCATCCGTTCACACATCCAAGACAACACACCACACGGCGTGTTCCCTCAGGACCCAACAGCGTGCCGACCCGGAACCCTCACCCCGCCACCCGAACTTTCCACGCCCACCACCGAAGCAGCAGACAGTACTCACCCGAACAACCAGACGACCATCCCGAGATAACCAACAGTCCACATCCACTGAGCAGGCCGCCACCACCACGAACGGGCAGTCCGACGACCCAACCCCACCCACCACCCACAAACTCGACGTTCATGGACCGGTCGGCGAGAGTCATGCTCCTTAGAAAGGAGGTGATCCAGCCGCACCTTCCGGTACGGCTACCTTGTTACGACTTCGTCCCAATCGCCAGTCCCACCTTCGACCACTCCCCCCCTCACGGGTTGGGCCATGGGCTTCGGGTGTTACCGACTTTCGTGACGTGACGGGCGGTGTGTACAAGGCCCGGGAACGTATTCACCGCAGCGTTGCTGATCTGCGATTACTAGCGACTCCGACTTCACGGGGTCGAGTTGCAGACCCCGATCCGAACTGAGACCGGCTTTCTGGGATTCGCTCCACCTCACGGCTTAGCAGCCCTTTGTACCGGCCATTGTAGCATGTGTGAAGCCCTGGACATAAGGGGCATGATGACTTGACGTCGTCCCCACCTTCCTCCGAGTTGACCCCGGCAGTCTCCCATGAGTCCCCACC
>NZ_CP016077.1:6857500-7215977 GCF_001941645.1 Actinoalloteichus sp. GBA129-24
CGGCACCTCGGCATAGACCTCGCGATGGACGATCCCGTCGGTCTCCAACTCACGCAGATGCTGGATCAGCATCTTCTCGCTGACCCCCGGCAGCATCCGCCTCAACTCCCCGGAACGCCTGGGCTCGGAATCCAGTGCCCAGAGGATCAACACCTTCCATTTGCCACCGATGACGTCGACCGCTGCGTCGATGCCGCATTCGAATGGTCTCCTCACCACGACCCCGCCTTCAGATCCCCGCACCCCGCGCCCTTCGGCCGTTCGGTCCATCGTAAGAGCGAGGCGGGCGCGGCCCGCACCTCCGACCGGCCCGTTCATTCCTCGTCGGCCGACCGAACATGCCTGGTCCGGCGGATCTACCGTCAGGCGAGCAGTCGGGCGTACTCGTCCTCGAGTTCTGTGAGGTTCGAGAGATCCGCCGCCAAGCCGTCGAGGCGCGCGGCGAGCCGTTCCAGACCGACGTGCCAACCCGCCGCGTTCGGCGCCGCGTCGGCGCGATCGGGGAAGACGGTCGTGAACACCAGGAGGCTGCCCCCGGCCGAGTCGGGCTCCAGCTCCCAGCGCAGGGTCTCGTCGCCCCAGGTGTACTCGAGCAGCCGAGGCGGGTCGACCTCCGTGATCACCCCGTGGCCGACGGCCATCCCCTGATACTCGGCTCGCGGCACGAACAGGAGCTCCGCACCCGCCTGCGGTTCGAACACGGTTCGCTCGTAGTCGAGCATGTCGACGAACCATCGGCGCAGCTCATCGATCTCGGTGAGGGCCCGCCAGACCTTGGCCGGAGGATGTCCCAGTTCGCGCTCGAAGCGCAGGTGAAAGCGTCCGTCATCGGTGATCCCCGAAGCGGTGAGCATGTCGACTCCGTTCGTTGTCGCCGGTGGGCCCGTCCTACGAACCAATCCCATTAATGCCGAGCTAGCTATATACCCAGTGTTGCATATTGATTGCCGATCGCGGGGCAGGCCGCAGGATCGAGCTGCCCCCGAAGGCCGTCCGACTCCGGAGCAGGCGGCTCACCTGCCGAGAGACGGCCGTCGCCGGGCACCTCGATCACCGCGAACCCGCCGGCCGCGAACCACCGGCAGCGCTTCGAAGCGCCCGCCGCTTCCACCCGCAGCACCGGTCGGGTGCGGACGCAGGCGGCGGGGCGAAGCCGCAGACAGTCGGCTCTCCCCCGAGCTGAGATTCGCCAGGGCGACCGGTGCGCGCCGCAGCAGCACGAACGGGTGCTCCGATTCGAACCTGGTATCGAAAGAGCTATCTGCGAAATCGACACCTCACGTTCCAGGGCGCTCGCGCGTCTACCTGGTGTGAGCATGAAGCCCTTCGAACAGATCGTCACCGAGCACGGCTCCATGGTGCTGCGGGTGTGCCGGGCCGTCGTCGGTCAGGCAGACGCCGAGGATGCCTGGTCGGAGACCTTCCTCGCCGCACTGCGCGCCTACCCCGACCTCAACGACGCCGTCAACGTGGAGGCATGGCTGGTCACCATCGCCCACCGCAAGGCGGTCGACATCACCCGAGCCCGCGCCAGAGACCCGGTCACGGTCGCCGCCGAGAGCCTGCCGGATCGTCCCGCCACTACCGGCCTGCCCGAAGCCTGGAACCACGATCTCTGGACCGCGCTCCAGGAGCTGCCGTCCAAGCAGCGTCAGACGGTCGCCTACCACTACCTGGGCGGCCTGCCGCACAAGAGCATCGCCGAGATCACGGGCGGGACCACCGAGGCCGCGCGCCGGGCCGCGGCCGACGGCATCCGAACGCTGCGCAGGACATATGCAGGCAGTCTCGGACCGAGAGGAGACACCCGATGAACAACTATGCCGAGCCGGAGGTCGACACGCTCCTCGCGCCCCTCGACTCCGTCGACGCCACGACGACGGAACGCCTCCACGCACGCCTGGCCACGGCAGCAGCCGCCGCCGGTGTGATCGACATCGTCTATCACACCGTCGACACCCCGGTCGGGGTCCTGCTGCTCGCCGCCACGAGGCACGGACTCGCCAGGGTGGCGTACGACTCTGAGGACCACGAGCACGTCCTGGCGAACCTCGCCGAGCGGATCAGTCCTCGCATCCTGCACGTCCCGTCACGCCTGGAAGAGGTGATCAGACAGCTCGAGGAGTACTTCGAAGGCAACCGTAGGCGCTTCGACGTTCCGTTGGATCTGAGCCTGTCGAAGGGCTTCCGGCAGACGGTGCTGCGCAAGCTGCCTGCGATCGACTACGGCCGCACCGCGAGCTATGCCGAGGTCGCGGTCGCCGCTGGAAGCCCCAAAGCGGTTCGCGCCGTGGGGACGGCCTGTGCGACCAATCCACTGCCGGTCGTCGTGCCCTGCCATCGCGTGGTCCGTTCCGACGGTTCCCCGGGCGGCTACGTCGGCGGCGCCGACGCCAAGCACACACTGCTCGAGCTGGAGACCGCATGACGCCGGAGCGCTGTCGGACCGGCGACGGCGACACGGTGCGGCACGCCGGCGAGGGCAGCGAGGAGGGCGAAGCCCGGGACGACGGTGGCAAGACGGCGCGCTGCCGGCGGTCACCGACGGACGGGACGAACGGCCGGCATCGAGTTCACCGCACACGCTGCGGTGGAGCCGTCGTGCCTGGTCGCACCCGACCGAAGCTCCGGCGGCCTGGTGCTCGTGTCGACCAGTCGATCACAGGTTCTGCGAAGAACCGGCGAAGAACGGTCAGCCACGGCGACGGCGCATCCAGGCATCCGGCGGCCAGGTCCGGATCTCCCACACGGGTGGCCGGTTCATCAGCCTGGTTGGGCAGGCGGGCGAGGGCCGACCCAGGGCGGTTCGGCGTTCGGCTCCTCGGCGCTCGGCTCCTCAGCGTTCGAGTTCTCGGCGTTCGGTAGGTGGGCGTTCGGCGCCTCGGCGCTCGGCAAGTCGGCTACTCGGCGAGTCAGCCACCGGGTAAGTCGGCAGGTCGGTAAGGCGGCAGGCAGGTCGGTAAGGCGGCAGGTCGGCAGGTCGGTGACCCCGTGGCCCTGCGGCCGACGGCCTGACGCACAGTTCACCCGATGCCGCCTGGTTCGTCGTGACGGCCAGACAGCGTGATCAAGCCCGACGCGCCACCGGGCTCCGGCCACCGGCCGGGCGAGGATGCGCACCGCAGGTTCTCGATGACCAGACGCCGACCAGCACCGTCGCCGAGTCATGAAGCCCGGTAGCTTCGGCGACCTGAGCCGGGCGCCAGGAGCCAGGCAGCCTGCCGATACATCGGCTTGTCGAAGATCGAGCGGCGAGGGAGTCCCGATCCGCCCGAACGTCGTAGCGAGGAGGTCGATCGCAGTGGACACCCTCTTCACCCCTGGGCGCCGTGAGATCGGCGACGGCGCAGTCCACATACCCGGCTGGCTCGACCCTGCGCAGCAGCGACGGCTGCTGACGGCGTGTCGTGAGTGGGCACGCGGGCCCGTGCCGATGCGCGCGGCGACGCTGCCGAGCGGCCATCGGATGTCCGTGCGCACGGTGTGCCTGGGCTGGCATTGGCAGCCTTACCGCTACACCCGCACCGCAGGCGATGTGAACGGGGCACGCGTCGCCCGGCTGCCGCCCTGGTTGATCCAGCTGGGCAAGGTGGCGGTGGCGACTGCATTCGAAGACCGGGCGGCCGGTACGAGCTATCAACCGGACGCCGTACTGGTCAACTTCTACGACGGGCACGCGAGGATGGGGATGCATCGGGACGCCGACGAGCAGTCCGCCGATCCGGTGGTGTCGTTGAGTCTCGGAGACGCCTGTCTCTTCCGGTTCGGCAACGCCGAGACACGGGGCCGCCCGTACGTCGATGTCACGCTGGCCTCTGGTGATCTGTTCGTCTTCGGCGGCCCCGCGCGCTTTGCGTATCACGGCGTTCCGAAGGTCTATCCGAACACGGCGGCTCCCGAGCTCGGCCTGACGAACGGAAGAGTGAACATCACCATGCGGGTCACCGGGATGTCGCATGACAGACAGGGTCGAACATCACCGACGACCCGGCGGGAGGATGAGAACCGATGACACGCGCAGACCGCACTCCGTCCGTCGACGGCACCGTGCTGTGTGCCGACGGGCTGGCCCGCCCGCCCTGGGCCGTCGACGATCCGCTGCTGCGTGACTACTACGACAACGAGTGGGGAATGCCGGTTCACGGTGAGCAGGAGCTCTTCGAGCGGATCAGCCTCGAAGCGTTCCAGGCAGGCCTGTCCTGGGTGACGATCCTGCGGAAGCGACCGGCTTTTCGCACTGCCTTCCATGATTTCCACCCGGACACGGTCGCCGCGTACTCCGATGCCGACGTGGCACGGCTGATGGCCGATGCAGGCATCGTGCGGAACCGCTCGAAGATCCTCGCCACCATCGCCAATGCACGGGCGACGATGGCGCTTCGTGCGGACGGCGGCCTAGACGCCTTCGTCTGGTCTTTCCAGCCCGAGGTGACTCCGGAGCCGCGTACGATCGCCGAGATCCCGACGACCTCGCCCGAGTCGATCGCCCTGTCGAAGGCTCTACGCAAGAGAGGTTTCTCCTTCGTCGGTCCCACCACGATGTTCGCGTTGATGGAGGCCGTCGGAATGGTCGACACGCATCTTCTCAGCAGTCATCGTCGAGGTGCCTCTGGCGTGTGGACCACAAGCTGAGTCGATGGTTCGAAGCCTGAGCCGCCGGATCTCACTTCCAGCCCGGCAGGTGACCGGATGTACCGGACCGGCAACCCGCTGAGCGGCCTCGACAAGACAAGCCAGTCGGATCGATCGACGATTTGACGTGTCGAGTCCTCTCCGCACTGGAGTTTCGCTGTCGGGAGATTCATGAGGAAGATCGACGGGCGCGCCGGCCTCAATCCCCAGGGCATCGCCGACCTGTCGCGGAGGCCGGAGGCGACGACCGGCGCATCGCCCGGCGTGCCGACCGGCTGAAACCGATCTTCCTTCCGCTGTCGAACTCGCCGTGTCGATGGGCAGAAGAATGCGAAGAACTCGCCGTCCACCCGGCGGGCGACCACGAGACGGGGCACCGCAAGATCGGCTATGACACTGTGTAACCAGTTAACGGAGAATCACTCGTACGGTGATAGATCAGCCGCCTTTCCGAGTGGTTAGCGGCGGTGCCTCTCGTGATCGAACGGCGAACCACCGACTATGGGGTGGCGTACTGATCACGCGTGATCGTCGAGACGAGGCCAGTCATCCGCAGGTGGTGGTGAGGGTGCTCCGCACCGCGACAGAGCACGGCGGCAGGCGACGGCTGTGCCGAATCGGGGTGCGGCTGGCAGTCGTGGCGGGGATGATCGCAGCCGTCTGGCTGGTGGGCTCGGCATCGATCGGCACGGCAGAGGCGTCCGACCGCTCCGGCGATCTCGGCAGATCCGCAGGCAACGCGTCGGCAGGGGCGAACGCGGGCATCGCACCGCGGGCCGGACAACCCGACGAGCCGCGCCCGGCAGCGAGTGCGAACGACCTGACTCCTTCGGACACGGCGCTGGCGGCGGCCAGGCCGGTCGAAGCGAGCGCCGCGGCGGAGAGCCCATCCCAGCCTGAATCCTGGAATCAGACATCCGTATCGCCTCGTCCTGCTGATCAGGAAGACCGTCGAGTTCGCGAGACGCCGACCCCGACGACGGCGAGCCCGACTGCCGAGACCACGACGGCAGCCTCGGCGATCGCTGCGGCGCCCGAGACTTCGGAAGCCACTGCCGGAACGGCATCCGTGCGGTCTCCGGCCGCGACCTCGGAAACGGCACCGACACCGGGGACGGGGACGGGGATGACGACGGGGACGGCGCCAGCCGGGACGGCGTCCGCAGCAGTGCAGGACACCGAGGCCGCGCCGACCGAGCATGATGCCGAGGACGCTTCACAGGCCGTACTCCCGGCCGCGTCGCAGGCCGCACACGCAGAAGAAGCTGCTGAGCTGCCGCACGACCAGCCAGGTCTGCCCGGCCACGCTGACAGGATCGCCGCAATCTGCTGTTCGCTCGCCGACGTCGACCTCGGCGATCAGGAGATCGACGCGTCGGGCGAGGTCGTGGCACCCGTGCGGGGCGGGCTCGTCGAGGCGCCGTTCAAGCAGATCAGCTCTGCCGGACCCGGCCTGCTGCCCGACCTCGTCGGCAGGCCCGACATGCAGCAGACTGCTCCGCTGCTGCCGGAGCCCGTGCTCGACGTCCCGGCGCTGCTCATACCGACTCCCTTCGTCCCGACCCCACTCGTCCCGACCCCACTCGTCGCGACCCCGTTCATCCCAACTCCGCCGCAGGCAGCGCCGGACGACAGCCCACGACCGCCAGGGCCTGCTGTCGGGCACGACGAGCGAGACGACCAGAACCAGGAGACCGACCGAGCTGCGGGCTCTGCCGGGACCGTGGCAGGCCGCTCCGCCGAGAAGGCCGCAGCCGCTCTTCTCGACTCGACCACCGGTCACGACGACCGAGCTGTTGCGAGCGCGCCCGCGCCCGGTGCCGCGTCGACGATCGCCCCGCCTTCTACATCCGCACAGGAGTCCGGCCCCCTGCGTCGCTGGTCGGAGCAGCCTGCGCTCAATCCCGCAGCGCTGTCCTCGGCGTCGATCGGAACAGATCACGGACCGCAGCGAAGCCTCCAGGGCGTGTTGACCTGTCAGGCGAACCTGCCGGAGCCCACGCTGTCGTCGGTCCCGGAAGACGAAGTCGGCTGCCCGACCGGCGACCTCAGTCGCCGCCCGGCGCCGACTCCTGACTGACCGGCGCGGACGCAGGCTCGGGCGTCTTCGTCCCGCCGTCCGCCGTGGTGGCAGCTGCCGCCGCATACGGCCCGCGAGTTCGCCAGAACAGCCGATCCGGCGCCCGCCGCCCCTCGCACGCAGGCTCTTCTGTTCCCCGCTTCGAGTTCTCTCGGCATCGAGCGCGTTGCAGCCACCCGCTCACCGCCGACTCCGATGGGCCGCCCGCCCGCCGGAGTCGGCCCCATCAGCATTTCCGACCAGCCCACTGGTCGGAGGGACATCGATCAGACCACCCGCGTACCACCGAGCGGGCACCTGGGACAGCCGGCAGTACAGCCGGCCCTCCCCGGCACGTCGAGGGGCCGTGCCGGTGAGCAGGTCGCGGGGCGGGCAGGCGGCCCGCCCCGCGATCCCGGGAGATCATCGAACCGGATCAGCCCGCGATCAGGCCCGCCGGAAGTCCCGTTCGTGCCCGCTGATCGCACCGCTCAGGTCACGGGGAGAACCGGTCCTTCCTGCTCCGGACCGCCCCGTGTGGAGAGTCCGGCCGCCACCATCCCGAGCCTTCGGATCGCTTCGCGGAGCTGCTCCGGCGGCAGCGCATACGGCAGCCGGAGACGATCCCGCAGGCCGCCGTGCACGGCGAAGCGGTCCCCGGACACGATCCGGACGCCCCGGTCTCTCGCCGAGGCGGCCAGCCGGGCGCTGATCGGGGCACCCAGGTCACACCAGAGGGAGAGCCCGCCCGTAGGCCGCCGCACCGACCAGTCCGGACAGTGCTGCCCGACGAGGTCGAGCACGAGGTCGCGGCTGCGCGCGAAACCAGCCAGCCGCCGCGCCACGACTGCGGAGTCATCGGCGAAGGCCTCGGTGTAGAGCTCGGTGAGCACGAGCTGTTCCGTGATCGGCGAGCCCAGGTCCATGCCGAGTCGGGCGGCGCCCAACCGGTGCACGAGCTCCGGGGTCGTCCTGATCCAGCCCAGCCGCAGACCGCCCCAGAACAGCTTGCTCGACGAGCCGATGGTGATGACCTGCTCCGGAGCGAAGGCGGCCATCGGGGGCGGTGGGACGGCGGCGGGGTCGAAGTCGAAATCGAGTTCCGCCAGGGTCTCGTCGATGACGGCCATGGTCTTGGTGCGTCGGAGCAAGCCTGCCAGCCGGTCGCGTTCCGGCGCCGCCATGCGAAAACCGGTGGGATTGTGGAAGTCGAGCATCAGGTAGGCGAGGCGGGGCGCGGACTGCCGGACGGCGGCCTCGATCTCGGCCAGACACCAGCCGTCCTCACGAAGCGCGGCGACGACGATCCGTCCGTTGACAGCGCGGACGGCCTCATAGGCGTTGGGATAGCCGGGCTGTTCCATGAGCACTCGGTCACCGGGGGCGACGAGCATCCGCAGCACCAGGGCGAAGGCATGTTGAGCGCCGTTGGTGATGAGGATCTGCTCCGGTCCGGTGGCCAGGCCGCGCCGGGTGAAGCGGTCGGCGATCACTTCGCGCAGTTCCAGCAGGCCTTGCAGTTGGTGTCCGCCGCCCGCGAGAAACGGGGGCAGTCTGCGAGCGGCCCGCTCGACGGCGGCGGGGAACTCCGGTATCGCCGCCGGGCTCGCCAGGGCCAGGTCCAACGGGGCGGGCTCGGACATCGCACTCCAGCCGCCCGGCTCCCGAACCGCCCCCTCGAGCGTCACCCAGGTTCCCGCCCCCTGTCTGCTGGCGAGCAGGCCCTCCTCGCGGAGCCGGTCGACGGCCGAGGTCACCATGGTGCGGCTCACCGCCAGCGTGGCGCTCAATTCGCGTTCCGAGGGAAGCCTGGTGCCTGCCACGAGTCTGCCCTCGAGGACGAGCTGGCGTAGTGCGGCGGCGAGCCGGGCCGTGCCCTGTCTGCCGCTGCCGTCGCGCCACGGTCCGAGCAGTTCGGCGAGCCGGCTCCCGGAGATGCGGCTACCGAGCGGGAACACGGCTGACATGAGGCCAATTGTTCCAGATTGGCCCGAGATATAGCAGGCCAAGTTCTCGCAGGATGACGACATGGCAGCGAATGGCCCTCGTATCGATCTCTCCATGCTCCCCTTGGCCGACCGGCCGACCGCCAGGTTCGGCAGGCTCGTGCCGGGCCTCGTCCTCTACGCGGCGAGTATGGCGATCATGGTGCGCAGCGGCGTGGGCCTGCCGCCGTGGGATGTGCTGCATGAGGGTCTCACTCGGCGGCTCGGACTGAGCTTCGGCCAGGTCACCGCCATCACCGGCGGCCTGGTGCTGTTGGCCTGGATTCCGCTGCGGCAACGCCCCGGCATCGGGACCGTCGCGAACGTCCTCGTCATCGCCCTGATCGTGGATGCCGCACTTGCGATCCTGCCCTCGCCGCAGACGCCGGCTCCGCAGCTCGCCTTCCTCGTCGCCGGGGTCGTGTTGAACGGTCTGGCCACCGCCACCTATGTCGGCGCTCGGCTGGGTCCGGGCCCCCGTGACGGCCTCATGACCGGCCTCGCCGCTCGCACCGGCTGGTCAGTCCAGCTCGTGCGCACCGGCATCGAGATCTTCGTGCTGACCGCAGGCTGGCTCCTCGGCGGCACGCTCGGTCTCGGCACGATCTGCTACGCGGTGGCGATCGGACCGATCACCCAGTTCTTCCTGCCCCTCGTCGCCGTCCGCAACCGATCGATCAGACCGGAGTCCTCCGGTCCGGCCGCGCGACCGGAGCCGCAGGCCGAGGCCGCTGCCTGCGAGCATCGATCGGCAGGGACACCCGACGCACCGGAGACGACGATCCCGCCGACTCCGACCGCCCCGGTCGCACGGCCCTCGACTGACGGGCCGACCGGCTGACCCGATGTGGCCCGGCCGAGGCGATGCCCTGCGGCTGGGCCGTCGCCTGATCCGGTCCGGCTCGCGGCGACGCCCGCCGCCCGTAGGGTGAGTCGATGCCGACTGTCGAGGTGGCCGAGCGGGCAGGCACCGTGCGATCCGAGGATCGCGTGGTCGTGCTGCCGCAGGCGATCGTCCTGCTGGACGGAGCGACCATGCTCACGCCGAGGGAGCAGAACGGCGGCTGGTACGCCGAGCGACTCGCGAACGAACTCGCCCGCCGACTCCCCGGCCGAGGCGACGATCTGCGAGCGATTCTGGCCGAGGCGATCTCCACCCTGGTGAGCAGGCACGACCTCACGCCCGGCGACTCGCCCTCGAGCACGGTCGCACTGCTGCGTTGGGACGACGAGATCGTGGAGGCCCTGGTGCTCGCCGACAGTCCGGTGGTGGCCTTCACCGATTCCGGAGTCCGGCCGGTGACCGACGACCGGCTGGCAGGCCTGCGCTCGTCCCGCAGGTCGTCCGCCCCCGATTCTGGTGACCAGGCAGGCAGAGGCGGCGCGACATCCGCTGATCCGCCGAGGGCTGCGACTGTCGGAGCCGCCGCATCTGGGGCGGCCTCGTCGGAGGAATCTTCGACGTCCCGAGGTTTCCGGGAGCGCCTCCGCACGGGCGGCGGTTTTGACGGGGGGCATCGAGAGGCGCTGGGAGCCGCGATGAGTCGCACGGCGCGGCTGCGCAACGTCCCCGGCGGGTTCTGGGTGGCCGAGGCCCTGCCTGCGGCGGCATGGGAGGCCGTGGTGTCGAGCTGGCCGAGGTCGGAGGTCCGTGAGGTGCTCCTGGCCAGCGACGGAGTCTCCTGCGGGGTCGACGACTACGGCCTCTTCGCCGACTGGAACGCGCTGGCGGATCGGGCCAGGACGGCGGGCGTCCAGGCGGTGCTCGACGACGTCCGCGCCGCGGAGGAGTCCGACCCCGACGGGCGGCGGTGGCCGCGCGCCAAGCGGCATGACGATCAGAGCCTCGTCCGAGTCGTCCTGGGCTGAGGGGGCACACCCGAGCACCTCGCACGGCCCGGCCGCCTGCCGGCTGTCCGAGACGATCCCCGCGCACACGGAGTCAGGACGGCCGGAGCAGACCGGTGTACTCCGCCCGACCCGATCACACCGTCGGCCCACGCAGTGACTCCGAGGGTTCCTAGCCGGATGTGTGCACCGCCGAGACGATCCGACAAGGAACCCGCCGCGTCCGGCGACCCCGACCTGCCGGATCGCTCAGGTCACCGCCCACCGTGGGCCGCCCGACGAACGACCCCCGAGCCGCGCGGCCCGGTCTGCCCGACCGCGCCGCGTTCGAGGCCCGCTCTCCGACCAGAGCCGTCGAGCAGAGCCCCGGATCAGTTCCGTTCACCGGCTCCGCCGACCACCGCCGCCTCGTCAGAGCCGCCGAGGCGCGGCATGGCTGCGCAGTGCGGGGGCCACCGGTCTGCCGTGCAGCAGACCGTCGAGACCGGACTCCAGCCCCTTTCGATAGACGTCCAGCGCGCGGGTCACCGCCTCGACGGTGTCGGCGACATCGTCGTCCGTGTGCGCTGCCGAGACGACGAAGGACTGACCGAGGACACCGTTCTTGAGCAGTTCCTGGAGGAACAGGGTGCGAAAAGCCTGGCTCGGCTGCCCCGATGCGTCGCGCGTGGTGAAGACCAGGCAGCTCGGTCTGCCGACGGCGGCGACGAAGTCGGCGAGGTCCAGCTCTGCCGCTGCCTGGTTCACCCCGGCCGCCAGTGCCGTACCCTGCCGCTCCATCACTCCGACGGGGTCGTCTCGTCGATAGGCCGCCGCCACGGCGCGGAAGGCGGCGAGCGACACGGTCTCCGCGCCGTGCGTGGTGGAGAGCAGGAACACCCGGTGCGCGTCGGTGGCCAGCCCGCCCAGCTCCATCAGCTCGCGGCGCCCGGCCAAGGCCGAGATCGGCAGGCCGTTCCCCATCGCCTTGCCGAAACAGGAAAGGTCGGGCGTCACCCCGTAGACGCCCTGCGCACCGCCCGCCGACCAGCGGAAACCCGTGATCATCTCGTCGAAGACCAGCACCGTGCCAGTTCGGTCGCACAACGCGCGCACCCCGGTGAGGAAGCCGGGGGCAGGCTCGGCCAAGGCGGTGGCCGCCTCCAGCAGGACACAGGCGATCCGCCCGTCGTGTGCGTCGAAGAGCGCGCGCAGCGAATCGAGGTCGTTGTAGCGGAATCGCACCGTCGTGGCGTGGACGGCAGCCGGAATGCCCGCGTTCATCCCGACGCCTGCGATGAACCAGTCGTCAGCGGAGAAGAAGGGCTGATCAGCACAGACGGCGACCAGGTCCCGCCCGGTGGCCGCCCTGGCCAGCCGAACGGCCGCGGTCGTCGTGTCGGAGCCGTTCTTGGCGAACTTGACCATGTCCGCGCCGGGAATGAGCGTGAGGAAGTCCTCGGCGGCGGCGAGTTCCAGCGTGGTCGGGCGGGAGAACCCGGTGCCGTCGGCCACGGCCTGCCGAACGGCCTCGACCACCGGCGGATAGGCGTGGCCCAGGGTCACCGACCGCAGGCCCATGCCGTACTCGACGAACCGGTTTCCGTCGGCATCCCACACTCGGGCGCCCGCTCCTCGCACCAGGATCGGCGCCATTCGCTCCGGGTACTGATCGGAACCGCGCGCGTAGGTGTGAGCGCCGCCGGGCACCAGCTCGTGGAGCCGTCGTTGCAGTTGCATCGATCGGGCGAAGGACGGCTCGACTCGTTCTCGTGAGGCCATGTCGTCATCCTCGCTCTTAGAGCCTGTCTTTGATCCCCCTGGAGTCGTGAGCGGGGATCAGCGTGGCTGAGCTGCCAGGGGAGGAAAGAGACATAACGGAGTTATGTTGACTGACGACAACGCCGCAGATCGCCGCGCTGACCCCGCGCAACAGGAAAGTGGGGATTGAAGACAGGCTCTTACTCTGATGACCGAAGATCCGACCCTAATGCCGGAATGCCGACACCCAGAGCATTGAAAATTCTCGGTCTGCTCGACCGAAAGAAGTCACCTGATCTGATTAATGGCGGCGAACGCCAGCACTTCTCGTATGCGGGCACGATTCATCCATGCCCTCGGATATTCCCACGGCACCTATCCTCGGCATTCCGGTGGCCCGGCTGACGCTGGACCAGGCGCGTGACGAGGTGGGCAGGCTGCTCGACCAGCCCGGCCCCGCGCTGCTCTGTTACGTCAACGCGCATTCCGCCAACCTCGCGGCGACCGAACCCGCTTACCACCGGGTCCTCCGGGACGCCGACCTCGTGCTCAACGACGGATCGGGAATGGCGATGGCGGCCCGATGGCACGGCACTCCCTTCCCGACGAATCTGAACGGCACCGACTTCACGCCGGAGGTGCTTCGGCTGGCTGCCGACCGAGAACTGAGCGTCTTCTTCCTCGGCGGTCGGGACGAGGTCGGAGTTCTGGCAGCGGCGCGCCTGGCCGACCGCATTCCCGGCCTGCGATCGGCGGGAAGCCTGCCGGGCTATCTCTCCGCAGCCGACGGTCCCGCCGTCGCCGCCAGGATCAAGGCGAGCGGCGCGGGCGTCCTCGTCGTCGGAATGGGCAATCCGCGCCAGGAACTGTGGCTCGCGAGGCACCTGCCCGCCACCGGCGTCCGGCTCGGAGTGGCGGTCGGCGCCTTTCTGGACTTCGCCTCGGGACGCACGTCCCGCGCGCCGAGCTGGATGCGCCGCACCGGGGTCGAATGGCTCTTCCGCCTCTGTCGCGAACCCCGCAGGCTGTTTCGGCGTTATGTCCTCGGCAATCCGCTGTTCCTCGTCAGGGTCGCCCGCGAACGCGTGCGCTCTGCGCGGCGCCCGCAGGACTCCCTCGCCCCGGCCCGCGAACCGATGGCGCCCGCCCCGACACACCACGTCGACGTCGTCCGCCGCACTGACGAGCGCCCGGTCGATCCGCGCTCGGGCCGCCTGCCGCACGCGGCGAGCGGTGACGGCCGCAGAGAGGACCTCTGATGCGAGTCTGCTTCGTCTGCACCTATCCCCCGGACCGTGCCGAGTTGGGCGGCAGCGGCTGGGTCGACCGACGGCTGCTCACCGCGCTGCGGGCGGAGGGACACGAGATCGAGATCGTCAGCGTGACCGGCCCGCCCGGCGAACGCAGCCTGCCGATCGACCAGACCACGCCTGCCGCGACCCTGACCACCGGATCGGACTCGGCGCCCGCCACCGGCGTCCGCACGCCCGGCATCCCGATCAGGTCAGCGGGCCGGGTGCCGTTGGAGGTCCGTGACGACCCCGGCAGGCTGCTGCGCATCGCACTCGGGATGCTGGTGAGCGGCGAGCCCTATCTGAGCCGCAAGTTCACCGCGTTCCCCGGCTGGTCCGCTGCGGTGTCGCTGCTCGGCGAACGCGCCAAGGGCCGTCGGGTGATCACCAGCGGCTGGCCGGGCCTGCTGCTCGCCGAGCACGCAGACGTCGACGTCGTGGCGCACATCGCGCACAACGTGGAGACCGTCATCGCACGGGAGCACTCGCCACGGCCCCTGCGATTGCTCGGCGAGGCCGCCCGACTCGGCCGCGCCGAACGACGGCTGCTCGCCCGGCCCGCCGGGGTCTACGCGCTGTCCCGCCTCGATGCCGAGCGTCTCGCCGCCTGGGGCGTGCCTGCACAGCCGATCTCCGTGCCGTTGTGCCCGCAGCCGGGTCGATCGCGAACCTCGGACGTACCCGCCACGATCGGCTTCATCGGCAAGGCGGGCTGGCCGCCGAATGCGCGGGCGCTGGAGGCACTGCTCGGTCCGGTCCACGACCGGCTCGGCGAACTCGACGTCCGACTGGACTACGTGTTGGCAGGTCGGGGAACCGAGGCCTTCGCCGATCACCCGAGGGTGCGGGCCGCAGGTCCGGTGGACTCGGTGTCGGACTTCTACCGGCGAGTCGGCCTGGCGGTGATCCCCCGCTTCGGTTCGGCCACCGGCATCAGCGTCAAGGTCTTGGAGGCGGCCGAGCACGGTGTGGCGTCGGTCCTGCCTGCGGCGCTGGCCGAGGCCATCGACCCTGCCGGGCCATGGCTCATCGCGGACGACCCGGTGCAGACGGCGGACGCGATCCTGCGCTGGCGGCGCGGCGAGCACGTCCCCCCCGTCCTGTCGTGGGCCGAGAGCCGAGCGGTCTGGACGACGCCCGCCGGTCTGTGGTGCTGACCGGCGGGCGTCGCCGGCGGGATCAGTTCAACGACAGCAGTTCTCGCGCGATGTCCGGATAGAACTCGCCGGAGACCGTGCCGCGACCGATGCCGCAGTCGCCGTCGGAGGTGCCGGGGTGCTTGATCCAGAGTTGTGCGTCGGCGGCCTCGCCCTCGGTCGCCAGCCTCGGCGGCTCGCCAAGCCTGCGGTCGGGCGGGTTGCACCAGTCGCCGCCGGGACCTGCCCCGTTGCGGCTCGTGTCCACGACATAACCGGCGTCGACGTCGTGATCCTCGGTCAACAGCCGACGCATCTCGGCGGCGAAGGCGTCGGTCTGCTCGTCGGTGTTGTAGTTCGAGACGTTGACCGCGAACCCTCGCGCGTTCTCGATGCCCGCCGCCGCGAGTCGCGGCGCCATCTCCGCAGGCGAGTTGTGGACGCCGTCGCCGCCGTCGAGGTACACGGCGGTGTTAGGGGCCCGCTCGGCCAGCATCTCGACGGCATAGGACAGCAGCGACAGGCGCTCGTCCTGGAGCCCGCCGGACAGGCAGGAGAGGTGAATCAGCGAATCCGGCTCCAGAATCAGCATGGCCGCGTGATCCCCGAAGGCGGGCACGAGTTCCTCGTCGACCCAGTCCCGGTACGCCTCGGCGTCGGCCGCACCGCCCGACGAGTGCTGACCGCAGTCGCGATGCGGAATGTTGTAGGCGACCACGACGGGAACCATGTTCTCGGCCGCCGCCGTCTCGACGAAGACGCTCAGCTCGGCACCTGCCCCGTCGGCCACCCAGTATGCGACCGGCTGTGAGGCGATCTCCCTGGTCAGCAGTACCGCCAGCGGGTCACGGGGGTTCTGGCTGATCCATCGATGCACCCCGGTCCGCTGGTCACCGTAGAAACCGTTGAACCCGACGAGATCCGCCGGGTCCCCGCCGGAGGCCAGCCACTCGGGCCAGTCGGACAGCGGGGGCACGCCGGGAGTGGTCGGCTCCGTCGGCTCCTCGGCTACGGGCGGGGACGGATCATCAGGAGCAGTCGCAGGCGGGTCCGGCGGGGCGGGGGAAGGTCCGCCCGGGGGCCGGGGGTTGAAGAACGGCCAGGAGTCGCTGAAGGGCCACCAACCGCCGAAGTCGAGATCGATCTCGATCGACTCGAGGGTCTCCTGCACCGAGGACGGTCTCGGAAGGTGCACATCGTCGTCCCACCAGCCGAACAGGCTCAGCATCGGGGCGAACACCAACAAGGCCTTGGCAAACCGAACCATTCTGGACCTCCCGCTCCGCCGACCGCTCCCGGCCGGGCGTTGCCCCTCTGGTACCCCACCTTTCCATCGAAACTCACTGGTTGCGTCGACATCACTCCGCAGAGTGAAGGTCATTCGCCTTTCCATCGCTCGGCGATCCTCCGAGGACGGCCGTCGTTCACCGCGCGGCATCACCCTGGACCGCATCCGATCGGGGCGCGTTCGCCGAGCCCGTCTCTGCCGGGGCCCCGACCGCCATGGTGTCGGTCGCCGCGTCGGTGATCACGGTGTCTCCGCCCAGCGGATCGCCGTGCAGCGGATCGCCGTGCAGGGGTCCTCCGCCCGCCGGGTCGACATCACCGAGGGCCGCACCGACCCTGCGCTGGGCACGCAGGACGCCCGCGAAGACGACCGCACCGACGACCAGACCGCCGACGGCCAGTTCGATCACCGCAGGCAGCGCGAGGCCGCGCAGCCCGAGTAGCAACGCGCCACAGCCAAGCGCGGAGAACAGCGGGACGGCCGCTCCGCCGACCACGGTGAGCAGCGAGACGCGCGCCCGTCGCAGGGCCAGCAGGTGCACCGGCAGGGCGACGAGCAGGGCCACCGCGGCCTGCGCCCATGCGACGCCCGGCAGGCCCCAGACCCCGGCCGCCCAGATCGTCGCGGGCACGGATGCCGCCGCCCAGCAGGCGAGCAGCAGTACGGAGGAGGACATCGCGTCCACCGCGATCAGCAGCGAGAACACCAGTTCCGCGACCACTCTGGCGACCGCAGCCAGCGCCAGTCCGGACAGCGCCGCCGCCGCGAGCGACCACCTCGACCCGTAGACCACCTGGATCAGCGGCTCGGCCAGGACCGCCAAGGCGACCCCGCCGGGCAGCACCACGGCACACACCAGCCCGAGCACCGTCGAGACCGCATGGGAGAGGTCTCTCCCGGCATCCCTGGCACGGGAGAAGGTGGCCAGGGCCACCCGTTCAACGGTGGCCGACACCAGGACGGCGGGCCAGTTCGCCATGTTCGACGCGAGATAGAAGAAGCCCAGGGTGCTCGCCCCGAGCAGGCTGCCCGTCACCGCCTGGGGCGTGGCCTGGACGACGACCAGCAGGATCGACGCGCCCAGCATCGTGGCACCGCACCGCGTGATCTCCGCGCCGTACCGGCGATCAAAGCCGAATCGAGGCCAGACCCGCGCCAGCCCCATGACCAGCACGGCGGTCAGAGCCGTTCCGGTCACGTTGCCGATCACCAGCGCCCACGGGCCCAGCCCGCCGAGGGCCAGCAGCGCGGTCAGGGTCAGGTTCACGGCCATGCCCGACACATCGGCCACCAGCCGCCGGGCCTGCCGCAGCTCTCTGGTCAACATCGCGGCGGGAACGGAGGCGAACCCGTCCAGCAGGAGCGTCACCGCCATGACCCGGATGAGGTCCGTCGCGGCGGGGCTGCCCAGCAGGTCGGCGAGCCCGCCCGCTCCGGCCAGGCAGATGACCGCGCCCACCGCGCCCCACAGCACCGACAGCGTCCACGCGGTCGGCAGCATGGCGTCGATCCCGTCGGCGGAGTCCACCCGGATCGGCTCGCCCCGGCTCGTCCGCCCGGCGGGATCGGGATCGGCCGCCGCAGCGGCCGGGCCGCCTGCCGGGCGATCACCAGCGGCGATCTGCCCGGACACGGTGCGCAGCACCGTCGGCAGCCCCGCCGGGGAAGGCCGGTCCGCAGCCGGTCCGGGCTCCGTGAGCGGCAAGGACGGCGAGGACGCAGCAGGCGAGCCCGTCGCCGATGGCAGGAAAGCCCCGGGCCCGGCACCCGGCGACCCCGCGTCGGCCCGCACGGCTCCCCCCGCCGCCACCTCGCCCGCGCCCCCTGCGGCCGCGGTCTCCGGGCGACGTACCAACGCGGCCGCGGCGCCGAGGTCGTTCACCGTCAACAACAGCTGTTGGACAACGAGCGCGGCGGCGTACACACCGAACTGTTCCGGGACGAACACCCTGGCCAGCAGCACGCCCAACGCGAAGGTGCCCGCCCGCGACAGCACCGTGTTCAGCAGGCTCAGTCGCAGGCCTCGGCGGAATCGACCGCCGAGCGAGCCTGCGTCCCGCCCGGGCTTCTCGGCCGCCCGGCCGGACCCGCCGGACCCCGAGCGGGCCGAGGGTCTGCCTCTCGCCTGGGCGGTCATCGTCTGCCCCTCATTCGCGCGGGGTCCCGCGCGGCCGCCCCCTCGACGGTGAGCAACGACCTCGCCGCCGGGGTCGCGGGGACGTCCGAGGTCACGACGGAGTCCGCTCGTCGCGCTGGTGCTCGCGGATCACGTCGTCGGGCACGCGATGCCACTCGGTGAAGTAGCTCCCGTCGTGAACCGCGTAGTCGACGGTCACCACCGGGAGATAGGTCACCGCGACCCGTCGAGACAGCCGGTGAACCAACTCCCAGTCCTCCTTCGGATTGACCCACTTCGGCCTGGCCCAGGGGTCGAAGCGCAGCCGGGCCGACCGCCGCGCCACGATCGAGTTCGCGTCCACCCAGGAGTCGTCGGAGTGCGCGCGACGGGAGAAGTCCCTGCCCAGCACGTCAAGCTGCGAACCGTCCTCGCGAACGCGCCGTACCGCCGTGTACACCAGGCCCGATCCCGCGTGCAGTGCCCGCAGCGTGCGTTCCAGATGGTCCGGGCGCCAGGTGTTGTCGTCGTCCAGGAAAGCGACGAAGGGCGATCGGGAGAGCCGCATCGCCACGTTCCGGGGAAGCCCGCAGCTCCCGTGGTTACGCGAGAGCGTCAGCACCGTCAGCCTCGGGTCGTCCGGCAGGACACCCGGTTCGCCGCCCCCGTCGTCGATCACCATGATCTCAACGTCGGTGACGGTCTGGGCGAGCACGCTGTGCACGGCGCGGGCGAGGCGCTCCGGCCTGCGATACGTCGGAATCACCACGACGACCTCCGCGGCGGGCAGCTGCGGGAGCGTCGGGCGCAGCCTGCGCACCTCGGCCTCCTCGGCCCGTCGGTCGGCCCGCCGCCGCGCCGCGAAGCGCAGCCGCCACCAGCGTTCGGCCACCACGTGGCGACCGATCAGTCGACGCAGGACGTCCTTGGCCACCCTCGGCAGCGCACGATGCCGGGCGCTCATGTCCGCACCCGAGACTCGTCGGTGAGCGCGCGAGCGGGCAGCCGACCGCCCGTCGCCGGGTGCGACGGCAGGCCTCGTACCAGCCGCGACCTGCCCCGGAGCAGAGCGCCGAGAGCACGCCGATGCGTGGCCCGGCCGAGCGGAGTCCGCAACAGCGCCCCGACCACCAGCGCGAGCCACCCGAGCAGCGCAGCGCGCCTGCCCTCCCACCTCGCCAGGTGCACCACCCGGTTGGTGACCAGTTGTGCCCACAGCTCCGGCACCGTCGTCGACTCGCCTCCCCGGTGATAGACGACGGCCGAGGGCACCTGTCTGATCCGCCATCCCGCGTCGGTGATCCGCCTGCAGTAGTCGACCTCTTCGGAGTAGAGGAAGAGGTCCTCCCGCCACCAGCCGATCCGCGACACCACCCTGGACGGCATCAGCAGGGCCGCGCCGTTCGCCCAGTCCGCCTCGATCGCCGTGCCGGGAGTGATCCGCTCGCCGAGGGCGGGAATCCGGCCCGCCGCGCCGCCCAGCAACGCCTCACCCCACTGCCGGAGCACGGTGGGGCGCCGCCGCAGGGTCGCCTCGCGAACACCGTTGGGTCGGCGAACCAGGGGAACGGCCATGCCGACCTCCGGGTCCGCACAGGCCGCGAGCAGCGCGGGGACCGCTCGTGGTGTCAGGTAGACGTCGGCGTTGAGCACGAGCACGGCCTCGCCCTCTCGCGCGAGCGCGAGGCAGGTGTTCACCCCGGCCGCGTACCCGAGGTTCGCCTCGTTCGTCACCACCTGCGCGTACGGCGCCAGTGTGCGTGCCAACCCCACGGTGTCGTCCGTGGAGCCGTTGTCCGCCACGATCAGTCGCCACCCCCGCAGCCCGTCCATGGCTGCGGGCAGGCTGCCCAGCAATGCGGGCAGGTCACGCTCCGAGTTGTAGGTGACCACCGCGACCAACACCGTTCCGTCCGCGACCTCAACGCGCACCGGACAGACCCCCCGTCATCGAATTCGAGTCTTCGCGCAACGCGAGCAGCGCTCCCGCCACACCGATCAGCAGGAACAGCGAGCCGAGAAACTGTGGAAAGGCCAGGGCGTCGAAGGTGCCGAGGCAGAGCACACCGACGACCGTCGAGGCGAAGACCGCCCAGGCCGCCGCGTGAATCTCCGAGGCGCCGAGCCCGCCCCGCCGACCGACTCCCCGCCCGGCAGGCATGGACGCCGCCTCGCCCCGGAACAGCCGACGACCGGCCCGCCACCGCCATGCCGTCCCCGCCGCCGCCACGGCCGTCGCCCCCAGCAGGGCGACGAGGCCGACCAGGCCGGGAAGTCCGGACTCCACCGAGGTCAGCAGGTACTGGTTGTCCAGATAGGGCTGCGGCGGGGCCAGATACGTCCCGAAGCCCTGCCCGCTGAGCGGGGCCCCGGCCAGCCGGTCCGAGACATAGGCGTAGTCGTTCAGCCTGGCCTGCACGCTGTTGTCGGTGGGAGAGCCGAGAACAGTGCGCTGGAGCACCGCGCTGAGCCTCGGCCAAGACAGGGCCGCGACGCCGAGCAGCGCCGCGAGCACCGTGCCGAACAGCGCCCACCGGAACAGGCCCAGCACGGGCAGCAGCAGCACGGCCACGACCGCGATGCCGAGCAGCGCCGTGCGCGAGATCGTGGTCAGCGCTCCCAGCACGAGGAGGGCACAGCAACACCGCCACACCAGTCGATGCCGGGCGTACCAGGTCAGATACAGGGCAGGCGGCAGGACCAGCGCGCACAGCCCCGCGAGCTCGATCGGATGGTTGGCCAGCCCCATGGCTCGGAGCAGGCCGCCTCGGGCCAGGTCCGCGTCCCAGAGTCCCTGCATCACCAGTCCCGGTGGAACGACCACCGGACGCAGATCGACCCCGAGCCCGAAATGGACGATCGCCACGCCCGCCGAGGCCGCCACGCCGAGAACCAGCGCCCCGAGCACGATCCGGACCGCCCGGAGATCGCCGAGCCCGTCGCAGGCGAGAAGAAGCACCCCGAACGCCAGCAGGAACAACACCACCTGCCGATCCGAGGCGGCGAGCAGCTCGTCGGGGATGCCGCGCGCCGACGCCCCGGCATGGGCGAGGGCGGCGAGGAGAAGGAAGAGCAACGCGGCACGGCGCACGCCGTTCCGCGCGGTCCGCAGCCCGAGTCCACCCGCGAATCGGGCCAGCAGCCACCAGCCGAGCGCCGCGCAGGCCACCAGCCGCGCCGGGGTCAGCGCCCCGCCCACCCCGGCGAACACCGCAGTCTGCGGCAGGGCCAGTGCCAGGGCGAACACCGCGAGCACCAGTGCGGGCCGGACGACCACCAGCCCCGCCGGTGTCGGCGCGCCGGCGGCACGGGCGAGCAGTCGAGGGGTCACCGCGAATACTGATTCCGCTGCGGACGCGCGTCGGGCGCCGTCGTCGAACGACTCGCCCGCACCCGGTCCACCAGCACGACGCCGCCGATCACGGCGATCAGCCCGAGCCCGAACACGAGCACCACGGCACGCAGCTGCGAGGCACGGGTCGTGGTCGCGAGGTCGGCAGGCAGAACCTCGCTGAACTCGACTCGCTCGCCTTGGGCGACGCCGGAGGCGTCCTGTCGACGCGCCAGCTCCTCCCGCGCCCGATCGATGACGATCGCGCTGGTCCGCAGGGCGGCAGCCGACTCGACCGCCGTCACGGTCACCGTGAGGAACGGACTGTCCTCGGCAAGCTGCCCGTCCTCATTGGACACCTCGATGTCACCGGTCGCGCCTGCCGCCGCCAGCTCCGCCCGCGTCCTGGGCGCGTTGAGCACCGTGACCACCAGCGCCGCGGCCTGAGCCTGGGCCCGGTCGACCTGCGCGTACGGGTTGCCGCCCTCAGGACCCGGCTGGGTGAGGACGAGCAGCACCCCGGTCACCCGGTGCTGGACGGGCACGACCAACACGGTCGCGGCGCACAGGGCCAGCAGCACCGTGATCAGCGCCGTCGTCAGACGCCACTGCCTGCGCAGCACTCGAAAGACCTGCACCGCGTCCATGCCCGGCCCTGGCACCGGGTCGGGCAGGGCAGGCTGCCTCGCTCGTCCGCCGACCGCCGTCGCCGTCCGCGCCGCTCTGGCCATGCGCTCCGCCCTGGCCTCGGCACAGACGGTTCCGTGTTCCTCCCTGATCACGTGCTACCTCCTCGGCCCGCCTCGCGAGCCGTCTGCGAGCAGCCGGGCGCCGTCGACCGCCGCTCGGGCCAGGTTCCGCGCCATCGGCACCGCATTGCTGCGCAGCCAGGGCCGCAGGGCGTAGAGGGCCCTCGCCCGGTCCCTGGGCGGCAGCGGCGAGCGCAGCACCGCGCGGAGGAACCAGCGGCCCTCCTCGACGTTGGGCAGCACGATGGTCCTGGCGTGATCGCCGCACTGGCTGCGGTAGAACTCGCGTGGCCCGACGCTCTGGCTGATACGTCCGGAATGCATGCGGTGCAACAGCAGCTCCTCGGTGATGTCGACGAACGGCCCACGCAGGGCCAGCTCGGCGATCAGCACGCGGTCGCCCGCTTTGATCGGCGGATTGAGCATCGTCTCGACGAGCGCGGTCCTGCGGATCAGCCCGTAGCAGTAGTAGTTGTGATGCTGTACGGAGAGCAGATCGAACAGCCTGGTCACCGGGTCGGGATGGTCGACACGACACCGGTTGTGCCAGCTGCCGACGGGCTGGTCGGCCGGGTCGATCTCGGTCGCCGAGGTGCTCGCGAGCACGGCTGCCGGTTCGGCGAGCAGCGCGTCGAGGCAGCGACGGAGCCGGTTCGGCAGCCACACGTCGTCGTGTCCGGACCACGCGAAGAACGGGCTGCGTGCCTGCTGGACCAACTGGTTGTGGTTCGCCATCACGCCGATGTCCCGACCGCGTCGGATGTAGCGGATGCGTTCGTCCCGCGCGGCGTACCCGCGACAGATCTCCTCGGTGGCGTCGGTCGAGTGGTTGTCGGCCACATGGATCTCGAAGTCGACGCCCTGCTGTCCGATCAGCGAGTCGAGAGCCCGCTCGAGGTAGTCCTCGCCGTTGTACACCGGCAGTCCCACGGTGACCGGCGGGCAGGCCCGCCCGATGAGTCCTGGAGTCCGAGGAACGGGTGGCTTCTGGTGCATCAGGTCTCCCTCATCTCCAGCACCGACGGCTCGGCGCCGCGCGCGAGCGGGACTCGGATGCCGAGGCCGATGTGGTCGGCCCGCACCCACCGGCCGCCGCCTGCCTCGACCTCCGGATAGGCGGCGCGGACCTCGGCGAGCAGGTCTGGAACGAACAACAGCACCAGGTCAGGGCGGTCGGTGCGCAACAACTCGGGACCCACGACCGGGACGCCGACGCCCGGCAGCCGTCTGCCGCGCTTGGACTCGGCGGCGTCGACGACGGCGGGCAGCAGGCCGGGACCGGCACCCGCCGCACAGAGCAGCGAGACCGACCGAGACGCCGCGCCGTATCCGAGGACGCGCAGCCCGCTGCCCGAGGCCTGCTCCAGCCAGGACCACAGCTCCAACGCGCCGCGCTCCATCGCGAGCTGCAGGCGGCTGACCTGCCCGACGTCGAGCACGCCGAACGCCCGCTCCTCCCGGACCAGCGCGGCGACCCCGTCGGACTGCCTGCCCTCGCGAGTGCAGGCGAGCAGCACCGTGCCGCCGTAGAGGTCGAAGGTCCAGGCCCGCCGAGCCACCAGCCCGACCGTCTCCAGCATGTTCACCAGCGCGGGCGTCGAGTAGTAGGCGTAATGCCCGTGGCGCAGCGCGTTCCACTCGCCGTCGCGGAGCATCGCCGCCAGGGAGTGGAACTGGACGAGCAGCGTCCCGCCCTCGGCGAGGCGGTCGACCCGACGGGCCAGCGCCGCGGCCTGGTCCGGCTCGTGCATCAGGCCGAAGCAGTCCAGCACGAGATCGGCGGGTCTGCCCGGCTCGGCCCGCGTCAGCCCTCGATCGGTCAGCAGGCCTGCCCAGGAGCCGCCATGCGGGCTGCCGAACTCGACGAATCGCCCGCAGGCAGGCAGGAGGCCTGCGGCGGCGGCCCTGGCCACGGCCTGCTCGGCCTGCCTGATCAGCACATGGGACTCGATGCCGCGCGGTTCCTCGGCGGCCGTGTCGTCCTCGAGGAGCTGCGCCAGCCCGCATGCGGTGCACATGCCCATCCGCAACGGGAACAACGGATCGGCCCGGGGATCGTCGGCAGGCGGGAAGTCGTCACAGGCGGGTTGATCGCCGAGGTCGAGCACGATCTCGACGCCACCGGCATCACAGTAACGACAGTAGTGCGCACTCATCGTGACCACCGGTCCTGGACAATGACGAGATGCGTGTAGTCCCCAGCGAGCTGCGAGGCGTCCTGCTTTTCCTGCCCGAGCCCCGACACGACCGGCGCGGCCTGTTCACCCGGACCTTCGACACCGCCGTCGCCGCCCGGCACGGCATCGACGCGAGCACCTTCCGGCAGGACTCGCAGTCGCGGTCCCGGCGCGGCGTGCTGCGCGGCCTGCACGGCCGATCGGGCCGAGGCGAGTCGAAGCTCGTCCGCTGCGCCAGGGGCGCCGTCCATGACGTGCTGGTCGACGCTCGTCCCGACTCGGCGACCTTCGGACGGCATGTCGCGTTCCGACTCGACGATCAGGACTTCGCGCACCTGTTCGTCCCGGCGGGCTTCCTCCACGGCTTCCAGGCGCTGACCGACGAGGCCGACGTCTGCTACCGGATCGACGCCGAGCACGACCCGGCCGAGGATCTCGCCGTGCGCTACGACGACCCGCAACTGGCCATCGACTGGCCGCTGCCGATCAGCGTGCTCAGCGAGCGCGATGGGGCGGCGGGCTCCTGGGCCGATCTGCGAGTCGCCCTCGGCTGACGCGGGCACGGCGACGAGGTGCGTGCGAGTCGGAGCCGGGGCCTTGGCAAGCAGGCGATGCACCAGCAGGAGATCCGAAGCCGAAGCGTCCGCAGGCCCGCAGCCGACTGAGTCGGCCCGCAGCGGCACAACCTGCGGACCTCGGCCCCGTGACCACGGGCCCGACCCCCGCAGCACGCTGAACCGGGCGCTCATCGCGCCGAGGCGAACTTGGCGGGGCGCAGGTCCTCCGCGAGTCTGCCTGCCTCCCGGAGACCCGTGAGCCAGGCCAGCCTGGTGAAGCGCTGATGGAAGTCCGCCCAAGTCAAGCCGTAGGCCTGGTAGGTGGCGTACAGCTCCTCGGCTCCGTCGCCGACCGACCAGCGCGGGCAGAAGGCGGGCAGCCGATCACGAATCCGACTGAAGTCGACCCGGTAGGAACGAGGGTCCGGCCCGTTCTCGCCGGTGATCAGCAGCGTCGAACCCGGCACGGCCGCCACCACCCGCTCGGCGATCTGTGCGACGGTCAGGTTGTTGCTCGACATCCCCACGTTGAACGCGGCGGCGTGCACGGCGGGGCGCGGTGCCTCCAGCGCGGCGAGGAAGGCCGCGGCGATGTCACGGACGTGGACCAGCGGGCGCCACGGCGTCCCGTCGGAGAGCACTCGAACGCTCCCGGTGAGCATCGCGTGTCCGACGAGGTTGTTGAGCACGATGTCCACTCGCTGCCGGGGCGAGGCGCCGAACGCGGTGGCGTTGCGCAGGAAGACCGGACTGAAGTGGTCGTCGGCCAACTCCCGCAGATCGTCCTCGACCCGCACCTTGCTCTCCGCGTACGGGGTGACCGGCCGAAGAACGGCGTCCTCGGTGACCAGCTCGTCGCCTGCCGCCCCGTAGACCGAGCAGGTCGAGGCGTAGAGGAATCGGCGGACGCCCGCCGCCCTGGCCAGACGGGCCAGCCGCACCGAGGCGTGGTGGTTGATCTCGTAGGTCACGTCGGGGGCGAGATGACCCAGCGGGTCGTTGGACAGCGCGGCGAGGTGCACGACGGCGTCCACCCCCCGGAACTGCTCCTCCGTGGCGTCGCGGATGTCGATCCGGTGTCCGCCAGGATCGGCGACCGCAGGGCCGAGCAGACAGTCGGCGAAGAGACCGGAGTCCATTCCGACGACCTCATGCCCGCCGCCCATCAGCACCGGGACGAGGACTCCGCCCAGGTAACCGAGGTGCCCGGTGACTAGAACTCGCATGAGTCGATTCCCTCCACAACGATCTTGTTCGTGAAGAAGGCCTCGGCGTGGGTGCTCCTGCTCTGCACGCCACGCACCTTGGCCAGGGCGAGGAAGGTCTCCGCGTCGAACCACGACCGCGTGCCCTGAGACGGGTAGTGCTCGACGAGCAGCTCCGCCTTGGCCTTCGCCACGGACTCGGTCATCGGGAGGTACACGGAAGGCTGGGCCAGATCGGCGTCCCACTTGAGAATCTCGTAGCCGAGGACCAGGTGGTCCCGGAACACCGTGGGGACGAGCGTCGCGAGCACCCGATGGTCCTGATGCTGGTCATGCGGCGCCGGGCCGATCACCAGATCCGGGTCGCAGTCCGTCCGGAGGATCTCCAGTGCGTCCTTGACCGCCTGCCAGTGCGCGGGCACCCGCCCGTCCGGCAGTGACAACACGCGCAGGTCGAGCCGCGCGCCGGGGCAGAAGGCGGTGAGCGCCGACTTCTCCTCGACCTCTCTGGCGGTGTCGGCGCCGGTGAGCACCATCGCGGTCACCCGCAGACCCGGCACGCTACGACACAGGTTGAGCAGGGTGCCGCCCGCGCCGATCGCGATGTCGTCGCAGTGCGCACCCAGGATCGCGATCTCACGGACGTCGGTAAGCCGCAGCCCGCGCATCAGCGTTCGATCCCGGCTCGAGCGGCGGGCTGTCCGAAGGAGTCGGACGCCGCGAAGGCATCGGGGCCCGACGGGTGCTCGGACTCCCAGAGCATCCACGGCCGTTCGCCCAAGAGATAGGCGTTCTCCAGTGCCGCCCGCTCCTTCACCGTGTCGGCAGGCTGCCAGAAGCCGCGATAGGGATAGGCGAGCAGCTCACCGCGCTTGGCGAATTCGGCACAGGCGTCGTCGACCAGGTCCCCGCCCGGCGGCAGGTGATCGAACACGTCCTGTCGCAGGACGAAGTAGCCGCCGTTCTCCCAGATGGGCAGGCTGCTCACCGGGGTGATGGCACTGACCATGGACCGCTCGCCGAGCTCCACACAGTGGAACGACGACTGCGGCGGGACCACCAGCATCGCGGCGGTGGCGCCCTCGGTGTGAAACCGGTCGACGAGGCCGTCCAGCGGCGCGTCGGTGAGCACATCGGCGTAGTTGGCCAGGAACACCTCGTCGTCCGCCACCAGGTGACGCACTCGACGCAGCCGCTCGCCGATGCTGGAGGCGAGCCCGGTGTGGACGAAGTCGATGCTCCAGCCGCTGATGTCGGCGGAACGGAGCCGCACCGTGCCGTCGCGCAGCACGAAGTCGTTCGAGTCAGTCTCGGCGTAGTTGAGGAAGAAGTTCTTGATGTGCCGCGCGCCGTAGCCGAGGCACAGGATGAACTCGGTGTGTCCGAAGTGCGCGTAGTACCGCATGACATGCCAGAGCAGCGGACGCGGGCCGACCGCGTGCATCGGCTTGGGGAGATCGTCGGCGGTCCCGTTGCGCATCCGCATTCCGTAGCCGCCGCAGAACAGCACGACCTTCACCGCACACTCCTCATCGTTCGGGGGGTCGCGTCCACCACGTCGAGTTCCGGGATCGGGAAGACGAGTCGGCCGCCCCACTCGCCGACGTACTGCAGCGCCTCGGTCAACTCCGTCCGCAGATTCCACGGGAGGACGAGCACGTAGTCCGGCCGATCCACGGCGATCTGTTCTGGTGGCAGGACGGGAATCCGCATGCCCGGCGTGAATCTGCCGTGTTTGTAGGGATTTCGGTCGACGGTGTACCTCAGCAGATCGGTGCGAATCCCGCAGTAGTTCAACAAGGTGTTTCCCTTGCCGGGAGCGCCGTAGCCGACGACAGTGCGGCCTTCTCGCGCCGCGTCGAGCAGGAAGCCGAGCAGCTCCTGACGGAGGGCGGTCACCGAGGTGCCGAATCCGGTGTGTCCGGCGAGCGTGTGCATCCCGGCCTCGGCCTCGGCGGCGAGCACGGCCAGCATCCGAGCCGACGGCGGCCCGGCGGCCTCGACGGGCCTGACCCAGAGCCGGACCGATCCGCCGTGCGTCGACAGCGTCTCGACGTCGACCACCGCGAGGCCGCCGGTCGCCAACGCCTGTTGCGCCGAGCGGACCGTGTAGTACTGGAAGTGCTCGTGGTAGATCGTGTCGAACTGGCGATGCCGGACGAGGCTGAGCAGGTGCTGCACCTCGATGCTGATCCAGCCGTCGTCGGCGACCAGCCCGCGCAGCCCCGCCGTGAAGCCGAGCAGATCCGGGATGTGGGCATAGACGTTGTTGGCCACCACCAGGTCGGCCGGGCCGTGCTCGGTGCGAAGCCGACGGCCGAGTTCCTCGTCCAAAAAGGCCGTCAGCGTCGGGACGCCGTTCTCCCGGGCGGCGGCGCCCACGTTGGCCGACGGCTCGATGCCGAGACACCGGATGCCGCGTCGGACCACGTGCGAGAGCAGGTAGCCGTCATTGCTCGCCGCCTCGACCACATAGGAGTGCGCGCCGAGCCCGAGCCGGTCGACGGTCTCGGCGACGAAGCGCTCCGCGTGGGCCACCCAGGACGTCGAGAAGGAGGAGAAGTAGGCGTACTCGGTGAACGTCTCCTCCGGTGTGATCAACGCGGGCAGCTGCGCCAGCAGGCACGAGGAGCAGACCCGCAGGTGCAGCGGATAGGTCTGCTCGGGCTCCGAGAGCTCCGCGCTGGTCAGGAACCGCTCGCAGGGCGGCGTCGCGCCGAGGTCCACCATGCTGACCAGGCCGGGGTGGCCGCAGAGTCGACAGCTCATCAGTACGCCCCCTGGCCCCGGATGACGGCCCAGACCGTCTTCCACAAGATCACGAAGTCGAGGGCGAGCGACCAGTTCTCCACGTAGCGCAGGTCCAGCCGGACGGACTCCTCCCAGGACAGATCGCTGCGCCCGCTGACCTGCCAGAGCCCGGTGAGGCCGGGCTTGACCAGCAGACGGCGGCGAGCCGCCGGGTCGTAGCGCTCGACCTCCTCCGGCAGCGGCGGGCGCGGACCGACCAGCGACATCGTCCCGGCGACCACGTTGAACAGCTGGGGAAGCTCGTCGATCGAATAGCGGCGCAGGAAGGCACCGATCTTCGTCACCCTGGGATCGCGACGCATCTTGAACAGCGGTCCGGCGCCCTGGTTGCCCTGCGCCATGCCGGTGCGCAGCACATGCGCGTCCCGGACCATCGAACGAAACTTGATCATGGTGAACATGCGGCCCTCTCGACCGACGCGGCGTTGGCGATACAGCACGGGTCCGCCGCCGTCGAGCAGGACGAGGACGGCGATGACGAGGAGCAGCGGGGCGGCCAGCAGTAGCAGGAGCACGGCGAAGACGCGGTCGACGCAGTCCTTCACCACCCGCTTCACCCCGGTGAAGGTGGGCTGGCTGACCCAGAGAAGCGGCAGCCCGAACACCGGCGAGACGTTCAGCCGAGGGCCGGTGACCTCCAACAGCATCGGCGCGACGACCATCTCGGCCTGACTGCCTTCCAGCTGCCAGGCGAGGCGCTGAATCCGTCCCGGCGTCCAATAGGGATCCGGTGCCAAGGCCACCACTCGGTAGTCGCCGAGGCCGATCCGCTCGGCCAGCTCGTCGATCGTGCCGACGACCGGAACCCCGTCGATCTCGCCGCGTTCCCAGGCCGCCAATCCGGACCAGCTGTCGCGAGCGATGCAGACCCCGTCGATCCGCCAGCCGTTGTGCGGCTCACGGCGGGTCCGGCTGATCAGCTCGCCGAGCGCCTCGACTCCCCCGGCGGCAAGCACCGGCAGCAGACAGTGGCCCGCACGCCTACGGCGATGCAGCGCCTGACGGAGGACGTAGCGCACGGGAAAGGCCACCAGCCCGATCGCCGGAACGACCGCGAAGATCCAGGGCCGGAGCACGACGAGCTGGAATGCGAAGCCGATCAACGCCAACAGGAGCATGGTGCCGAGCAGCGCCCGTCCGACACGGCGGTACTCCTCCGCGCCGTGTCCGAGGCCGCGCGGGTCCCAGGCACGAGCCGCCATCAGCGCGCCGAGCACACAGGCCGCCGTCGTGCCCGCTGCGAGGAACACCGACAGCGCGTTCCAGGACATCGAGGCAGCGCCGGACGCCCCCGCCATCAGGACCGCGGCGGAGACGACCACCACCAGCGTGGTCAGATGATCGGCGACGACGACGTCGCGTCGATGCCGCCGTTCCCAGGCGTTCGAGGATGGTCGGAGCACTGCGGGGATGACGTCCAGCCGGAGGTCGCTCGGGGCCTCAGTCACCGTCTGTCTGTCGTTCACCTGGCTTCTCACCCGTTTCTGTCCGCAGGATCGAACACGTCGACGAAGCACGGCGGGAACGCCGACCGGGTAACCGACACCAGGGTTGCGACGCCCTCGACGTCATCTCCCCCTGTGGCGGCTGTGCCCTGCACAGCGGCTGGGACCCCGTCCCCGTACGGGTCGCCATCACGGCTGGGAATTCCTTCGTCTTGTCGGAGGGCTCTAGTGCTGCGAAGGCAGTGAAACATCCGTCGAGGGCAGTTGACGGCCGAAGAACCGCAGCGTGATTAATCCATTAGGTTCGTTTAAGATCACACTGTTCAGCGACTTTAGTCACGCATAGCAATCAATCTCGACGACTAATGTGGACCAGACCTGCGACACTCGACTGAGAAAGAGACAATGGCCCTGAGCAGCGTCGACTTTCGGTGATCATCACCTTTCCGGCGCGACACGGCGAGGTGTTACGGCATTGATATGTTGCCCATGTGCAGAAATAGACGGGATGTCATCGCAAGCAGTCTGAATGGCACCGTAGCGCACTGGACCACCTGGCCTAACTCGAATATGGATCGTTCATCGGGGGACCGGAAGCCTGCGAACCGGCCGCCCGACGAAGCCGTCCGTCCGGCCGTGCCGACCAGGTCGCCGCCGCCCATCGCCGCGACAGGCCGACGTCGGGGTGCACGCCCCGAGGTCTTCGCCGGGCCGACTCCCCGCACCGGACACCGAGCCCGCACGAGTCCCTGCGACGGGCAGGGTGAGGAACAGGCAACTCCGCTCACATTCGGCAGCCCGACCGCACGCCGGTTCGCGGCGCTGCTCCCACGGTCCTGCCGCCACCGCGCATGACCTGGACGCCGTCGGAGTCGATCGGGGAGCTCCGATCACCGGAAGGTCCGTCGCCGCCGGTCGCCGCCACCGCACGGCCAGGCGGACAGCCGTCACCGCTCGATGGCGGGGCGAAGCCGCAGACTGACGCCGCAGGAAGACTCCCCCAGACGCGCAGGACATCACTCACACAGCCCAGCGTCCGCGCGACGCGTGCCCTCGGATTCGCCGGTCGACATCTCGGCAGAGCGGGCCGGTCGAGGGAGGAGGTCAGGCGAGGTGTCCGAGACGTGGTGCCCGCGAAGGGCGTGCACTCTGCGCCGTGATCTCGAAGCCGAGCTGTCAGGAGCCGACAACGGCGAAGCCCCCACCCGACAGGGCAGGGGCTTGACTAGGCGACTCAACCATGGTGGCCAGGGCCGGGATCGAACCGGCGACCTTCCGCTTTTCAGGCGGACGCTCGTACCAACTGAGCTACCTGGCCGTTCGCTCCCGGCTGAACCAGCCGTTTGCTGTTGCGACCCCGACGGGACTCGAACCCGCGACCTCCGCCGTGACAGGGCGGCGCGCTAACCAACTGCGCCACGGGGCCATTGTCTGGCCTAGTGTAATGCGTGCTCCCAACGGGATTCGAACCCGCGCTGCCGCCTTGAAAGGGCGGAGTCCTAGGCCGCTAGACGATGGGAGCGGGGCCGACTCGGGTCCGACCCGACCTCGCTTTCCAACGGTGTTCGTTGGGAGCGACGATAGCTTAGAACACATCATCGACAGATGACAAAGCGGGTGGTCACAGCGGTTTCGACCGCCGGACGACGTTCCCGACCCGACCTGCGGGAGACCAGACGTCGGGAACATCCTCGCTGGTCAGAGCACTGACTGCACCGAAAAGCGGCCGATCTCGCCGAGGAGGCACCGGACGGTCGCCGCCCACGACTCCACCAACCGGCACACAGTGGCCCTCGTCACTCTTGATCGGGCTCGGCCACGAGATGGTCGGCCGCCGCCGACCGACACGTCGCAGGCTCCGGCCCACGCCGGAGCCGCCGCTGAAGTCGATCACCGTCGGTGATCGACACGGCCGCCCCCCGCGGGCACGCCGGAACCAGCGAAATCTGCCTCCGGCGTCCGCGAGATCAGCTGAGCCCGCTAGCGCCGCACCGGCGGGACGCCGTCCTCGCCCGGCGTGAGGCCGAGCATGTCCAACAGCATCCGACAGTCCTCGACACCGTGGGCGCCTCTTGCCACCGCGACCCGCGCCCGATGCACCTGACCTTCGGAGATACGCGGTGACTCTCCGTTGCGCTGCGCGGGCACTGCGGGAGTCGTCCGATCGAATTGATCTTCGGTCTGCCACAAGAACTTTCGCACGTCAAGCGACCCGTTCATGGTGCCTCCCCGACTCGGCTTCGGCCGCAGATTATCTGTCTGTCCAGACACCCGCAGCCCCCCGCAGAGTGATTCGACCACGGCAGAGCGCTACTCTCGGTCACAAAGATCGCTGACGGGTTGCCTCTGAAGATCGGCTTCACCACACCGAGCCGACCCGGGCCTCGACGCGGCAGGCGGCCCGCGACGGCCCGACGACCGGCATCGGGCGGCTGGCGACCCCGGGCGCATCCCGGTGGCGCGCCGTCGTTTCCCACCCCCCGACGCCGTCCGAGCCGAACTCCTCGGCGGCCCCCTCTCGAGAGGGGAACGGTCGGCCCGTAGCCGAGGTCCTCGTTCGACTCCGGTTCAACGGGCCGTCACCCGACGGACGGAGTGATCACTCCATGGGTGACGCTCTCACCAGGCATTCCGGAGTCAGCAGGCCCCCCGTCGAGGGAAGAACACACTTTCCGATCAGATGCGGGAAACCGGACGGAGTTCGCCGGGCGACGCGACCTCGGCGACTCCGTGTCGGCGGGCCTGCCCGACACGCCCAACACGGTCGGCAGCAGAAGCGAGATCCACCTCGGCGGCCGACGGGCAGGCACGAGTCGGTGCAGTGGTCTCGTCGGCCTGGCAGCCGCGCAGACAGCCGCTTCCCACCTGGTGAAACACGGAAGTCGACCAGCGGCACACCGGCAGGGACCGGTTTCGCGCGCGCTCGTACCCGACCGCCGGGATAAACAAAAGGTAACGAAATTTCGGCGAAGTGGGTGCCATCCCGCTATGGACCATGCAAGAATCTCGTTGCTGACACACCCCCAGTCAGCAACTGTGGAGATTCCCCCCTCCAAGCCCCCGCGCTCCTCCCCCTGGCGCGGGGGCTTCTCCATTTCCGGCTGCGGCCGTGTCGCGGTACGCCAGTGACGCCCCCTGTGGCCGCCATCACATCTCGACACATGCCCGCAACCGTTTCGTTATCGTGTCGGCCGTGGCTTTTGGACGAATCAAGAACGGTCGACACCGCCCCGCGGCTGAGGAAGCCGCCGTGCAGCAGGACAGCGAGCTGGAGTCCTACCTGGCCGCGCTCGCGCCAGAGAGCGATCTGGAGACCACGGCGACCGGCAGCCGTTTCGGCGGTGCGGGGGTCTACCAGCTTCGACTTCCGATCCACGCCAACGAACAACTCCAGAGCCTCGCCGAGGAACTGGAGACCTCGCCCCGCGAGCTGCTGCAGGACTGGCTGCTGCAACGACTCGCCTGGGAGGCCCGCCAGCAGGAACAACGGTGGGTTCCCGCCCCGCAGGCGACCCTGCAGGGCAGCCTCTGATCCAGGTCGGGCTCACGGCGTCCCCCGAAGCTCGCCTGCCCCGATCAGCCCCCTTCTCCTCCCCCGAGAATGACGAAGGCCGTCACCAGTGGTGACGGCCTTCCTGCTTGTCCGGGCCGGTTCTCGGCCTGCCCGGATCACTCGGTGACGATCAGATCCTCGGGTACCGGGCGGTCCTCGGCCAACGCGCTGAACAGCTCCTGGCTCCTGGCCTCGTCCCAGTAGACGACCGACATGCCACGCTCGTCGCCGAAGCCCCCGAAGGGCACGGTGGTGGTCACGCCCTCGCCGTTGACGAAGCTGCGCATCGCGAAGGCCAGGCCACCGAGATGCCAGATGTGGTCGTCCTCGGCGACGATCGCCAGCTCCGCGGTGTCCAGGGCCAGCGGGATGCTGCTGAACGGGTTGAACAGCACGCCGGGGCTGGTCGCCTTCTGCATCAGAGCCGAGAGGAACTCCCGCTGACGCTCGACGCGATCCAGGTCGCCGAGCGCGCTGGCCCTGGTACGGACGTAGCCGAGCGCCTGCGCCCCGTCGAGTTCCTGACAGCCTGCTTGCAGATCGAGACCGGCCAGCGGGTCCTGCATCGGCTCGTCGATGCACATCTCCACGCCACCGACCGATTCGACGATGCCTGCGAAGCCGTCGAAGCCGACCTCGGCGTAGTGATCGATGCGCAGTCCGGTGGCGGTCTCGACGGTCCTGGTCAGCAGCTGCGGCCCGCCGAAGGAGAACGCCGCGTTGATCCGGTTGGCGTCGTAACCCTCGATCGGGACGAACGAGTCTCTCGGCAGGCTGAGCAGCGTCGGCGCCACGTCGTTGTCCGGGATGTGCAGCAGCATGATGGTGTCGGTGCGCCTGCCTGCCGCCTGGCCGGTCGCCAGATCCGCCTGCTGGTCGTCGTCCAGGCCCTCCCGACTGTCGGAGCCGACGATCAGCCAGTTCGTCCCCGCCGTCTCGGCGGGCCTGCCCGGGTAATCGGTCAGTGCCTCCTCGCGGGTGAGTTGGGAGTCGATCCAGAAGACGAGTCCGCCTATCGCCAGCAGGATGACGAGGAGGAACACGCCGATCCGACGGCCCCATCTCGGTTTCCGACGCACTGGCGGCCTCCTCATCGGCTCGCGCTCTCGCTCACGCGGGGGCAGCGCGGTCCCGTACGGGGGCGTCTGAGGACCCTGGCGCTGCTGCGAGTACTGGTTCTGTCGCGATCGCGAGTAAGGCCCCTGCCGCGATCCCGCCTCCGGCATCATCGCGGTGCGATCCATCGGAGGTCGTCGGCCCGGCTCGGGCCTGCCATCCCATCTGCCACTCATGCGTTTCGCATCCGTCGGTCGATTTCGGCGGAGGAGTCGCCGACCGGAGACTCCCTTAGAGCCTGTCCTTGATCCCTAGTTGTCCTGTCGCGCGGGGCAGGCGCGGCGATCTGCGGCGTCGTCGGTCACCATGACTGGAGTCATGGCTCGCTCCTGTCGCCGGACAGCTCAGCCACGCCGATCCCCGCTCACGACTCCAGCGGAACCAGAGACAGGCTCTTACACAACAAGACGCATCCTCGCCTACGAGGTTGCCTCCGCGATCACCGAGGGTTGTCGATCTCTGCCCGTCAGTCCACCCCTGTCACACTGCCGGGCGCGGCGAACCCGTGCTCACCTGCAGTCTCGTGGCAGGTCGGGTCGGTGCTGGCCAGCCGCTGCCTGCAGATCCGTCCGTGGACGCCCCGGCGACCCGATGGCCGCGACGGCGTTGACGGCCGGGCCGAGCAGCAGGCATCCTGGACGCGGCTGCCCTCTCGCCGTCGGTGTCGGACGTCGCACGCCTCGATGCGGACAGTGGCGCGAGTCCTCCAGCGACCGAGCCTGTCGAGGGTCACGATTCCCGTGATCATTCGAGACGGGTCGATTCGTGTTGTGGAGGGTGCATGTCCGATGACCGGCTGTCCGACCGCCTGCGCCAGGCCTTGCTCGACGGCGACGATCTCCTCCTGACCTCGGGCTACGCCAGGCTGCCGGACAGCGTCGCAGGTCATTCCCAGTACGAGCGGATCGGCGTCGTCCTGGTCGTCGATCGACGTACCGGCCTGATCGCCGCCGCGGACACGACGCTGCTCACCCGCCTCGGCACCGACTTCTTCCGCGCACTGGTCGAGAACCGTTCGGTGTTCACCGAACCGGCGGCGATCCTCGACACCGTGCGCGAGCGCTACCACGGCCAGTCCGGTCCCGCGCTGCTCACCGCGCTCAAGCGCTGCATGGAGAACTGTGTGCACCTCGCGACCTCGACCGGGCAGACCAGTGACGACCAGGCCTGATCCGTCCGCCGATCCCGTGCCGGGTCCACTCGCGGGGCTTCGGGTGCTTGATCTGTCCCGAGTGCTGGCGGGCCCCTACGCCACCATGCTGCTGGCCGATCTCGGCGCCGAGGTGATCAAGGTGGAGCACCCGGTCCGGGGCGACGACACGCGGTACTGGACGCCGCCTGAGGCAGCGGGCGAGTCCGCCTACTTCCTGGCCGTCAACCGGGGCAAGCGCAGCATCGGCCTCGACCTCGCCAGCCCGCCGGGACGCGACCTCGCCCTGCGGCTCTGCGCCGGAGCCGATGTCGTGGTGGAGAACTTCCGCCCCGGCGGAGCGGCCCGGCTCGGCCTGGATCACGAACAGGTGCGTGCGGCCGTTCCGAGCCTGGTGTACTGCTCGATCAGCGCCTATCCGGCGGGACATCCCCAGGCCGCCGACGCCGGATTCGACGCCGCGATCCAGGCCCAGAGCGGTCTGATGGCGATCACCGGCGACCAGGACGGACCGCCCGCCAAGGTCGGCGTCGCCCTGGTCGACGTGCTGGCCGGGCTCAACGCCTCGACCGCGATCCTGGCCGCGCTGCGGCGCCGCGAGCAGACCGGACAGGGCGAGCACGTCACGGTCTCCCTGCTCGGCTCGGCGCTGTCGGGCCTGGTCAACGTCGCACAGAACGCCCTGATCACCGACACCGAGCCGACCAGGCACGGCAACGCGCATCCCAGCATCGTCCCGTATCAGGCCTTCCCCACTCGTGACGGCGCGGTGATGGTCGCGGCGGGCAACGACCAGCTCTATCGGCGGCTGTGCGCGGTCCTGAACCGTCCCGACCTCGCCGAGGACGCCCGCTTCGACACCAATTCCGACCGCGTCCGGCATCGGCAGGCGCTGATCGACCAGCTGACCGAGGAGTTCCGCACCAGGGACACCTCGGGCTGGACTGCGGCGCTCCGAGCAGGCGGTATCCCGGCGAGCCCGGTCAACGGCGTGCTCGCCGCCCTGCGGGACGCGGGCCCGAGCGCGATCGAGACACTGCGCCACCCCGTCGTCGGGCCGTTGGAGACGGTGCGTCCCGCTTTCACGCTCGCCGGGTCGGGGTCTCTCGCCGTCGCACCCCCGCCGCTGCTCGGCGAACACACCGACGAGGTGCTCGCCGAGATCGGAGTCGACGCGGCACAGCGAGCCGCATTACGGGCCCGGTCGATCATCACCCCGAGCTCCGATCATGTCGCGAGCACCCCGGTGAGCACCGACGATGCCGGGCCACCGCATGAAAACCTCCATGCCGACAACTGAACGGAGTGCAGATGAGCAGGTCCACCACCCCAGATCCCCGCGATTTCCTCGACGTCGACGGTCAACTCACCGACGAGGAGCGCGACGTCCGTGACCTGGTCCGCCGTTTCGCCGCCGATCGATTGACCCCGAACGTGGCGCAGTGGTACGAGGACGGCAGCCTGCCTGCAGGCCTCGCCAAGGAGCTGGGCGCGCTGGGTCTGCTGGGGATGCACCTGACCGGCTACGGCTGTGCGGGGTCGAGCGCCACCGCCTACGGCCTGGCCTGTCGTGAGCTGGAGGCCGTGGACTCCGGGCTGCGCAGCTTCGTCTCGGTGCAGGGTTCACTCGCGATGTTCGCGATCCACCGCTGGGGCTCCGAGGAGCAGAAGCAGGCGTGGCTGCCCCGGATGGCCGCAGGGGAGGCGATCGGCTGTTTCGGCCTGACCGAGGCCGATGCAGGCTCAGACCCCGGATCGATGCGAACCAGGGCCCGCCGGGACGGCACCGACTGGGTGCTCGACGGAAGCAAGATGTGGATCACCAACGGAACGTTGGCGGACGTGGCGGTGGTCTGGGCGCAGACCGAGGAGGGCATCCGAGGCTTCGTGGTCCCGACCGACACGCCGGGATTCACCGCCAACGAGGTGCACGGCAAGCTCTCGCTGCGGGCCTCGGTGACGGCCGAGCTGGTCCTCACCGGGGTACGGCTGCCTGCCGATGCGGTCTTTCCCGAGGTCGTCGGGCTGCGTGGGCCGCTGAGCTGTCTGAACGAGGCCCGATACGGGATCGTCTGGGGCGCGGCGGGGGCGGCGCGGGCGTGCTACCAGGCGGCCCTGGAGTACAGCCTGTCGCGCGAGCAGTTCGGCAAGCCGATCGCGGCCTTCCAGCTCACCCAGCGCAAGCTGGCGGACATGCTGGTCGCGGCGGACCGAGCCGCCCTGGTGGCGCTGCACCTCGGCCGACTCAAGGACTCCGGGAATCTGCACCACACACAGGTCAGCTTCGGCAAGCTGGCCAACGTCTCCGAGGCGCTGACCGTGGCGCGCACCGCCCGCAGTGTGCTCGGGGCGAACGGCATCACCGTCGAGTACTCGGTGATGCGGCACGCGGCGAACCTGGAGACGGTGCTGACCTATGAGGGGACCGAGGAGATGCATGCGCTGTCGCTGGGCGCGGCGGTGACGGGGATTCCCGCCTTCCGCTGAGCCCGCACGAGGGTGACAGGCACGGGCCCGGCTGGCAGGCAGAGACCGGGGCTTGCCAGCCGGGCCGGTCGTCCGAGTCTTCGTGCATCCTGCTGCCGCCGGGCCATGCCCGGGCTCACCGCGTGCGCCGCGTCGCGCCGATCAGGCGATGCCTCGGCGACCGATCAGGACCGCTGCCCGGCACCCGGCGCGTCCGGCGGGAGGCTCCCCCAGCCCGGCGGGCGGCGGACGCCACGCAGCGGAATCGGCCAGGACAGGATCATGGCGCTCGCGGTCTCCCCGTACTGCCACAGTCGCTCCAGGAGCCGTTCCAGCCCGGCGATGTCCGGAGTGGCGACATGCACGAGCGAGCAGATGTCGCCGGTGAGCCGCAGCACGCCCAACACCTCAGGCCAGTCCGTGATCTGCTCCGGCCGCAGCGTGATGCACCGCGGCCCGTAACACTTCATCCGCACCAGGGCCTCGACCCCGAGCCCGACCCCGGCCAGGTCCACCTCGGCCCGATAGCCGGTGATGACCGCCGACTCCTCCATCCTGCGCACCCGCGCGGCGACGGTCGGTGCTGAGGCGCCGACCTGTCGAGCCAGCGCGTTGAAGGACATCCGGGCGTCGGCCTGCAGGTGGTCGAGCAGCGCCCAGTCCAGGTCATCCAGCTCCATCTCATGACTGTAAAGCCGGCAGATCACTTCGCTTACGAACGACCGCTCGATCGAATGGTTCGGCAGGCATCGCCCATTCCTGACGGGGCGAAGACGGGGAAGGATCGGGCGAAGGATCTGAGTCGTACCGCACGAAGGGGGTTCACCATGGAGACAACCGCCTGCCCGCTTGCCGGACCCCGGCTCGGCTTCGAGGCGACGACGCCCTATGACGACTACGTTCGAGCGGACGCGTTGACCAGGCTCGCGCTGCCCAGGACCGATGATCCGGCGGAGATGGCGTTCCTGGTGACCAGTCAGGTCATGGAGCTCTGGTTCGCCCTGCTCGTCCATGAATGGCGGACCGCAGTCGTCCTGCTCGGCCGCGACGACCTCTCGGGAGCGCTGAGCGCGCTGCGGCGCAGTCTGCCCGAGCTGGCGGCGCTCAATGCGGCATGGCAGCCGATCGCCCGGCTGACCCCCGCCCAGTTCGAGTCCTACCGACCCGCGCTGGGCAGTGCCTCCGGCTTCCAGTCCGCCCGCTACCGCGAACTGGAGTTCCTCCTCGGCGAGAAGTCCGCCAACATGATCAAGCCGCACGAGGGCACGCCGAGGGCACATGCCGAACTCACCGAGGCGCTGCACGCGCCGAGCCTGTACGACGCGGCCCTGGAACTTCTGCACCGCCGAGGCTGCCCGCTGCCCGCCGAGGTGCGCGAGCGCGACCGCACTCGCACCCATCCGGCTGATCCGGCCGTCGAACAGGCCTGGGCCCGGGTGTATCGGGGTGCGGACCATCGACTGGTGGAACTCGGCGAGGTGCTGACCGACATCGCCGAGGGCTTCTGGCGGTGGCGGTCGGACCACCTGATGGCCACCCGCCGCGCGATGGGCACCAGGCCGGGCAGCGGCGGCTCGGCGGGCGTCGCCTGGCTGGAGCGGCGAGCGGGCAGACTGGTGTTCCCCGAACTGTGGACGGTGCGAGCAGATGTCTGAGCGCGGTGCAGCCGGTACGAACGACGGCGACCGGGACGGCTGGTCGGGATCGGCCGAGACAGCCGAACTGGCCGAACGTGCCCACTTACTGGACCGATCCGACCCGCTCGCGACGACCAGGGAACGGTTCTCGCTGCCGCCCGGGCTGATCTACCTGGACGGCAACTCGCTCGGGGCGCTGCCCACGGCGGTCCCGGAACGCGTCGCGGAGACGATCCGGCGGGACTGGGGACAGGGCCTCATCGCCTCGTGGTGGGACGCAGGCTGGTGGGAGGCGCCGCAACGGGTCGGCGAGCTGATCGCGCCGTTGCTGGGAGCCGCACCCGGCCAGGTCGTCGTGGGCGACTCGACCAGCGTGAACGTGTTCCGCGCCGTGGTCGCGGGTTGGCGGCTGGCGCAGCAGGACGACCCAGGACGCACCGAGATCGTCGTCGACGACACCACCTTCCCAACCGACGGCTACCTCGCCGCATCCGCAGGCAGGCTTCTCGGTGCGCGGGTGCGACGAGCACACCCGACGGATGTGAACGCCTTCGACGAGCACACGGCGGTCGCGCTGATCAATCATGTCGACTACCGCACCGGTCGCCGCTGGGATCTGCCCGCCGTCACCTCGCGGGCGCAGCGGGCGGGGGCACGCATCGTGTGGGACCTGTCGCACAGCGCGGGAGCCATGCCCGTCGACCTGGACCGCCACGGCGTCGATCTCGCCGTGGGATGCGGCTACAAGTTCCTCAACGGCGGTCCGGGGGCACCGTCCTACCTCTACGTGCGATCCGAGCTGCAGGATCGGCTCGATCAGCCGCTGCCCGGCTGGTCCTCGCATGCGGAGCCCTTCGCGATGGAGGCGGACCATCGGCCTGCCCCTGGAATCGTCCGAGCGCGGGGCGGCACTCCGGAGATCCTGTCGCTGCTGGCGCTGGAGGCCGCCCTGGAGGTCTGGCAGGGCGTCGAGATCGAACAGGTGCGGGCCAAGAGCCTGGCACTGACGGGGTTCTTCATGGAGTGCGTGGACGCGTTGACGGAACCGGGACGGTTCCGGGTGCTGACGCCCCGAGGCGACGATCGAGGCAGCCAGGTCTCGTTGAGCGCCCCCGACGCCGCCGCGTTGCTGCCCCGCCTCGCCGACGCACTGGTCGTCGGCGACCACCGCCCGCCGGACGTGCTGCGCTTCGGCTTCGCACCGCTGTACGTCGGATTCACCGACGCACTGCGGGCCGCGAGGACACTGGCCCGAGTGGCGGGGCGCCGGGACGTGACCGCAGGCTGATCAGCCGGAGAACGGCGGCTCGACATCGGGGGCCTGTGGCGACACCGGCAGGCGGCGGGCCTGCTCGATCAGCGCGACCGACCGGGCGGCCGACGCACCGACGTCAAGGCAGGCGACCGAGTTCAGCGTGCGCCGACGGCGGCCGACCGTGCCACGGCCGAGTTCAGCCCGCCCGACGCGGAGTCGACTGGTTCCTCGGCTGCTGACGACGCGCGCTCCGCTTGCGTTGCTGGCGAGACCCCGTGGGACGGTCGGCGGTGCGCCCCGGTGTCGCTGCGGCCGGTGCCGCACGCTCGGTGTCCTTCGCCGAGTCGTCCGCCCGCGATCCGGCGCCGCGCCCGTCGGTCGCGGCGGCAGCGTCGACGACGTCTGCGGCGTCGGCATCGGCATCGGCTGCCGAGGCGATGCCGCCCGACTCGGCGCCTGCGGGGCCTGCCTCGGAATCACCCTCGCCGCGTTCTTCGGACCGGTCCGCGCGAGCCGGCGGCGGTTCTGCGGCCGCCTCGATACTGCGCATCGCCGCGTGCAATGCCGACTGGGCATCCCCGATACGGGTGAGCGCCCATTGTTGCTGATCGTGCAATTCACCACTGCGGGCTTCCAGATCGCGAATCCGGGCCGCCGAATATTCGTCGATCTCGCGCACTCGCTGCTCGCATTCGCGATTCACGCCTGCTTCGCGTTCGGCCAGACTGCGCGACGCCTCGGCGCGCCGCGCCGACATCGCCAACTCGAAATCCTTTTCCACCTGTTTGCGGCGTGCCTTGCCTGCCGCATCAATTCGCGTCACGCGTTCTGTCGCCTCGCGAACCAGTCGATCGGCTTCTTTCCTGCCCTCGTCGAGTCGCCGGGCGGTCTCCGTCTCCCTGGCGGCATAACGCTGCTCGTACTCGGCCGTCAATGCGGCGTCACGTGCCTCGAAGTCAGCGACGAGCTGTCGTCGAAGCTGCTCCTGCTCGGCGATCAGGCCCTCGTAGCGGGCCTTCTGCTCCGCGATCTCGGCATCGACCGAGGCTCGGACATTCCTGGCATACTCCGCAGCCTGGGCCTTGAGCGACTCAGCCTCGTCCTCGGCCAGCGCGAGCATGTGCTGGAGCCGCTCGCTGAGCCCGGTGGTGGTCACCGGCGCATGGGAGAGACGACCGAGCTGCGACCGGGTTCGTTCCAGCTCGCTCCGGGTCGCTTCCAGCACATTCTGCACCTCGGCGCATTGCGATAACGCAGCATCCCGGTCCGCGGCCACGGTGAGCAGGTCATTCTCCATCCCGCGGAGATATTCAGTGACCTGACCTCGGCTGTACCCGCGGTAGACGACGTCGAAAGACAAGCGGAGCGGGATCAGCTCGTTATCTTCATCACGCGCCATTGGGTAATACTAACACCGCGCGCATTCGCACAGTGACGACCTAGTGCAAACCGGCGAATACCATCCGTGACTGCCGTCGTTCGACGGAACAGCCGTCGCAGTCGAGGCTCGGCCGCCGGGTGCGCGGCTCGACCAGCACCGGGAACAGCCGTCGACCTCGGGCCGTTGATCGGCGGCGACAGGACGCGACCGAGATCAAGACACTCGGCCGATCGGGTGACAGTGAGCAGGAACACACGGCGTCACCGCCGGGGTGCTCACCAAGTGGACCACGCATTCCGGGCGGGACCGCCGGGCGCTGCTCGGGGGCGGAGACGGCGGGGCGTCCGTCAGTTCTGGTCCGCCGCCGTCGGGTCGCCGAGGAGCAGGACGTACCCGTCCGGGTCCGCTAGGCGGAACTCGCCTGCGGGCATGTGCTCCGGGTAGGTGATCGGAGCTGGATCGAGCCCGGCGTCGACGAGCCGGCGATGCAATTCGGCCGCCCCGGTGACGTACAGGTAGAAGAGCACGCCCTGTCGCCGGTGATCGACGCGCTCGTCGGCCTGCGCGAGCATGAGCCGTGCGGCACCGGTCCCGAGCAGCGCCCAGACGGTGCGGCCTGCCCGCTCGACCGACTCCGCCAGTGGGAGTCCCACAGTCTGATAGAAGTCGATCGAGCATCCGAGATCACGGACATGGGCGTAGCTGATGAATGCGGTCACGTCGGGCCCGGCCATGCGGCGAGGCTAGGCCGAGTCCCCGACGTTCGCGGGGGCCGCCGCCCGACGCCGGTCCAGCCCGTGAATCGCGTCGGCGCCGACCGCCTCGACCGCCGCTCGACGGTCTTGATCCGCACCGCTTCGCCGTGCCCGGTCGCCGGAGCGGCCCCGCTTCAGCCCAGCGTGATCGGCACGCTGAAGACCATCCGACTGCCCGGATACTCCGACTGGGTCCAGGCACGGCCCGCCGCCGCCTGGTAGGACAGATCCTCCGGTCCGATCGGCAGGCTCGACGAGGTCGCGGTGCCGCCCACCCTGGACCGGTAGAGGATTCCCCTGGTGGAACTGCCCCGGCTTCGATCCACCAGGTAGTCGCCGCCGTAGGACGCGACGCCCTGCAGATTGGTGTGCGGGCTCTGGTAGGCGGCGGTCGGTGCGACGACACCGGTCGAATCGGTGGCCAGGCCGTTACCCGCGACGGGCCAGCGAACGAGCCGGGCGCCGCCGATGCCGTCGTAGTACTCGCCGGTCACGATCGTCACCGGCGAGGTGCTGCGGTCGACGGCACCGTAGGAGAAGCACAGCGGAGCGGTCACCGAAGACACCGGCCTGCTGCACGAGCCGGTCTGGGTATAGCTGCCGACCTGGGGCAGCACGTAGCGATAGTCGTGCGCGTAGTACTGCCCGTCGACCAGGCCGATCCTCGACTTCGTCGTGTCGCCCGCCGTGCGCCAGAGCGTGCGCAGGTCGAACACCCGGATGCCTCGGTTGGTGTCCATCACATAGAGGTAGTCGCCTGCCCACGCCACGCCGCCTGCGTGGATGTTCACCGCGCGGAAGTTCGTGGTGCTCGTCGGCTCGACCAGCAGCACGTGCCGGTAGCGGACGTCGCTCGGGTCGTCGTAGTCGACGAAGGAGATCCGCACTCCGCGATCACCGGTGGCGTCGTACCAGCTCGCGAGCATGACGCGCCTGCCTGCGTAGGTACCGCCCGCCGAGGCGTCCCAGGAGCCGGTCAGTCCCTGCGGGTACCAGTCGGGGGTGTTGTCGTCACCTGTCGCCCAGCAGAAGCCGGTCGCGCCGGACACCCCGGTGCTGTGGCACAGCGATCGACCCGCTCGATTCGCGTCGGCGAGCACGTCGGCGACGTCCGCACCCGCCAGCCTGCCGTTCAGCGAGGCGATGCGCGGCGCATACGTCTCGAAGCTGCCGTTCTCGGCCAGCGAATAGGGCTCGGCGCTGATCTCGGTCAGTCGGGTCGGCACCTGCGCTGCGGCCGCCTGCGCCGGTGCGACCAGTGCCCCGCCGAGCAGAACCCCGGCCAGCGACAGCGAGCCGATCAGCCTCGTGATTCTTCTACGCATCCCCATGGCACGTCCTCCAGCACAGCTGGTCAATGACGACGACATCGGGAGTCAAGCGCAACCGATCGACATCGGATAGGGCCGTTTGACGTAGTACGAAGATTGTTGGTTACCGATTGGCGGCCGGCTGACCCGCACTCGGCCGCGTGGACTCCGTGCGAATCCAGTCCAGCACCGAGGAATGCCGAGGCCGCCATCCCAGGACGGTTCGCGCGAGATCGGAGCGGACCCGGCTGTTCGAGGCGAGGGCGTGTCGCGCCACCTCCTCGCCCCATTCGGCTGCGGCACTGTCCTCGTCCCAGCTCTCGGGCTCGCCGAGACCGAGCGACTCGGCGATGGCGGCGGTCAGCGCGGCGAAGGAGACCTCACCGTTCTCCACATAGAAGAAGGAGCCCGCGGGCGCCGAGCCCAGGGCGGCGAGGTAGAGGGCGACGAGGTCGTCGATGTGCACCGTCGACCAGACGTTGGCGCCCGCACCGACATGCCGGGCGATGCCGCTCTCCCGCGCCTGCCTGATCAGCTCGGGCACCTGGAGGCTGTCCGGACGGAGGCCGCGACCGGTGCCGTAGATCAGCGAGTTGCACAGCACCACGGAGCGCACCCCCCGCTCCGCCGCCGACACCACCGCACGATCGAGCTCGACCCGCGCGACCTTGTCCGGCACCGGCTGATACTCCGTGGCCTCGGTGAACACCCGGTCGGATGCCTCGCCGCCCGCCTGATCGCTGACCACGCTCGTGCCACTGGTGTGCAGCAGCGGCCGATCCGAACCCGCCAGCCCCTCGACGAGCGCGTCCACCGCCTGCCGGTGGTCACTGCTCGCAGCGTTCACCACGGCATCGGCCCGAGCCGCCTGGGCGCGGAGGAGGTCGAGATCGTCCAGCTTGCCGTGCACGGGCACGACGCCCAGCGCACGGAGAGCCTCGTCCTTGGCCGGGTCACGTGTCAGGCCGGTCACCTGATGACCGGCGGCGAGCAGACCTACCGCGATCGAGCCGCCGATGTAGCCGGTCACCCCGGTCACGAACACGTCAGCCACGAAGACCCCCATTTAGTTGCACAAGCCGTTAGTTGCGTACGCCTTGTATTCCTACACCTGGGTATCGTGCATCGCAAGTGATGGAGGAGGACTCGTGTCGAGTCACGATGACGACGTCGAGGGGCGCGGACAGGGCTGGCGGACCCTGGCCGCCCTGCACGCCCGCCTGGAGGACCGGCTGGAACGCTCCCTCCAGGCAGAACACCAGCTCAGCGTCACCGAGTACACCGTGCTAGACGTCCTCAACCGCCAGGACGAACATCACCTGCGAATGAACCAGCTCGCCGACACCGTGGTGCTGAGCCAGAGCGCGACCACCCGCCTGGTGAGCAGGCTGGAGGACCAGGGCCTGCTGTCTCGATACATCTGCGCCACCGACCGACGCGGCATCTACACCGAGGTCACCGAAGCAGGCCGCGCACGGTTGGCCAGGGCCAGGACCGTGCACGACCGGACGCTGGCGGCGGCGTTGACCGAGGCCGAGCAACGGCCGGAGCTGGCCGTGCTGGTCGCCGCATTGCGCGAGACCCTCTGGGCCCCCAGCCGCGGGCCCGCGTCGGCCGATCGGCAGGCGCCCTCGGGCGGCAACGCCGAGGTGTGACCTCGCGTCAGTGCGCCTCGCTCAGGCGGACGCCCTGCTCGCCGACGAAGCCGACGATCAGCTCGGCGACCAGCTCAGGACGCTCCATGACCAGCCCGTGACTGGCGTCGGCCTCCACCACCCGCAGCGCCGGATTCGCGGCGAGCAGCGGCGCGACGTCTCGGCGCAGGCCCGCCCGATGGGCTGCGGCCAGCCCGTCGAAGTCCGGCGGCAGCCCCGGCAGGTTACGGGTGGCGAGCACGAGCAGGAAAGGACTCACGACCTCGGCGAAGACGGGCAGCGAGTCCAGCATCTGGGGCGAGGTCCGGAGACCGGCAGCCAACTCGGCGCTGGGACGGGTCACGAATCCGTCGCCGTCGGCGGCAAGTGAACGTCGGAACTGCGCGACGATCAATTCCGGGGGCAGGCCCGTCGCCGCCGCGTGGTCGGCCTGCTGCTGGGCGAGTGCGTCGGCCTGCTCGACCGTGAGGTGGCTGCCCATGCCCGCAAGCTGAGCATCGAAGATCGCGGTGAGCGCGGCCAGTGCGGTGCGCAGTTCGTCCGGTGCGATGTCGGCATAGTGCTCCGGGTGGGTCGCCTGAGACCGATGTCCGTCCAGGCTGATCGCCACGCGGTCGGGATGCCGACGTGCCCACCGTCCCGCGAGCATCCCGCCGAGGGAGTGACCGACGACGGCAGGCTGGTCCAGCTCGAGCGTCGTGATCACCGCGTCGAGATCGTCGAGCGCGGCGTCCCAGTCCCACGGGGCATCGCCCGATGCCCCGTGTCCGCGCAGGTCGACGGCGACGACGCGGTGGCGGGCGAGCAGTTGCGCAGCGACCAGCTCCCAGGCGAGCAGGTTGCCGCCCAACCCGTGGACCAACAGAAGCGGCGAACCGTCCCCGCCGTGGTCCCGAACGGCGATCGGCACTCCGGCCGCATCGACGGTCAGGTCTCGTGGCGTGTCAGGCATGGGAGTCTCCTTGTCCTCAGTCGGCAGAGGGGGCGTGCAGCCGGGTGAGCCGGTCGCGGATCGAATCGGCGACGACGCCGCCCGCCGAGTGCCCGGCCAGCTTTCCGCGCCGGACGAGATCGTGGACTCCCTGGCGAGTGATGCCGAGCATGGCTCCCGCCAAGGCGAACGACACGCTCTCCTCGGTCGGATGTCCCGCCCGCCGAGCGGTGATCCGCCCCAACGGCGTCTGCCACCAGTCCGCAGGCGGATCGAACACCGTGTCGCCCGGATACAGCGCGGCGATCAGCCGAGCCGACACCTCGCGAGCCAGTCGATCATCCGGCCCCAGCAGCTGGGCCGCCCACACCTCGGCGTCGATGCGCAGCCGATCTCGCAGCGCCGAGTGGGCGGGCTCGACCGGCAGCAGGATCTCCACCGAGTCGAGCACCCGGCTCGCGACCAGTCGTCGGAGATCCTCGGCCAGCGCAACATGCTCGGCGGTCGAATACGCGGTCATTCACGCCCCCTTACTTCACGATGAACGTAAAGCACTTGACACACTTCGTCAAGCAAAATGTGCGGCGGCATCGCATCGCGGCGCAGACGGATCGACGACCCCGGCCACGCGTTCGGCCTCGGCTGGACCGGACTTCTACAGCGCGACCAGTGGGAACACCGCGAGAGAACGCCAGGAGTCGGGCTCGTAGGCGCCCGCCATCAGCCGCACCTCGTCGACGTGTGCCGTGATAGGCAGTTCGGTCGCGATCTCCTCGGCGACCCGCTGCAGCGTCGGCAGGTCCGCAAGCTGGGCGTCCCCCACGGTGAGATGCGGGACCGGGTCATGGACCCCCGCATAGGGACGATGCAGGGGGAACCGTTCCCAGACCGCGTTCGTGAGCGCCCGAAACCGATGGTCGGGATCGGGACGCAGCCAGACGAGGTGCTCACCGAACCAGGCGACCTCGGAGAACGTGCAGTCGAAGGCCGGAACCTCGCGAAGGACCTCGGCCACGGCCTCGACGACGGCGTCATCGATCTCCGCAGGCGGCAGGAACGGATAGAGCACGGTGACGTGGGCCGGAACGCCTCCGACGGCGGATCGGTCCATGATCCGTCGATGGCGGCCGACCACCGGCTCGGCCGAAGGAACCGGAACGATCAGCGCGCTCCTGGTCAGCACGGGCAGCGGCTCATCGGGGATTTCGGTCATGCCGATGATGATCTCAAGCCCGGCCGGGCCGGGCACATCGCCCGCGTGCCGAATCGGGGCCGTCATCGGTCGTCGGCTTGGACGCCGACCGCATCGCGGGACTCGCACGTTCGGGGGAGGCGTCGACGCACCGGCCCGGCCGGACTCCGCTTCCTGACTGCCGTCGACCGACAAACCGGACAACCACAGATCCACTCGAACGGATGAGGCATTACTGTTCCGCCATGGCCGTGCTCCTGCTCTGTGGTGTCATCGGCAGTTCGCTGTTCGTCGTCACCTTCCTGATTGACGGCTTGACCAGGCCGGGTTACCACCCCGTCCGTCATCCGGTCAGTGCGTTGGCGCTCGGCTCGAGGGGATGGGTGCAGGCCGCGAACTTCATCGTGTGCGGCCTTCTCCTCGCCGCCGCCGCCGTCGGCATCCTGCTGGCGACCGACAACCCGTTGCTCGCGGCGGCGGCCGGGGTGTTCGGGCTGTCGCTGGTCGCCTCCGGCGTCTTCCCGATGGATCCGATGCGCGGCTATCCGCCGGGAACCCCGGACGACACGCCGTCGACCACGAGCAGGACTCACCAATGGCATGACTGGGCAGGCGCCGCGGTGTTCGTCTCGCTGCCGATCACCGCGCTCATCGCGACGCTGCAGTCTGACGAGCTGCTCCTGACCGTCTACTCCGGAGCCACCACTGCGGCGCTCGTCGCGCTGTCCGCCTCGTTCGGGCAGGCATGGGAGAACGACGCCCCTCGGACCGGCCTCATTCAGCGGGTCATGATCATCGTCGGCTGGGCCTGGTTCGCGGTGTTCTGTGCCACGCTCCTGCCCTGATCCCGCTGCGCACCGAGCTGCGTTCGGTGCGCGAGTGTCGACGCGGACCGTCGGCACGATCCCGCGAAGGGGACGGCGATGCCCCGGGTGAACTCGGTCAGCGAGTCCGAGACCGCGCGAGAAACAGGGGGCATGACCCAAGACGTGTACCTCGGACGTGGTCTCACAGACCGACGAACGGCCGAGATCCTCGAAGCGGCGTTGCCTGCCGCGTTTCCGACCAGTAAACGTCCACCAGGCCCCGAGGAGTCCACCGGGGACGCGGCGTCAGATGGCGTCTGACCTGCTATGGATGGTGGGCCGCCCGGGGCTCGAACCCGGAACCTACTGATTAAAAGTCCAAAGTTCACCCAGTCGGAGTACGGCTACCTGGGGCTATGGGTGGCTAAAGGTTGGCGGGGGAGGCCCTGGGGGCCGGGTTGGACGGTAGTTATTGGCCAAGAAGTTGGACAGCAAACTCCTCCGATGCGCCTCCCGCCCAACATCATCTTCACGCTAGAACGCTGCGCCTACGGCAAACTTCAATCGTTTCCGTACTCAGGCTCGATCATATCCCCTACATCTTCAACCACAACAAACTCCATCGATATACCTGCGACCGCGAGAAGGTCGGAGCCATCGAGTACAAGTTTGCACGTCGAGCAACTAAATAGATCTGACAGGACAGTAGTATTTGCCCAAACATCCCATTCATCGTCATTGACCTGCGCATACTGCACGTCGGACGACTCGACGATGTCCCCTTCGACCTCGCCCTCTTCACCACAAGCAGGGCATTTCTCGATCGCAGAGTATGAAAGACTTACTCCGTGGTCGAATGTTTTGTTCCATTCAGAAAATAGTTTAGCTGGTAAAACACCATCACGATACTGCTTCAATCGCTGCGCGGCGCGCGCGATCAACATCTCCACGCGGTGTTCAATGTTTCTCTTGTTCCGGGCTAGATAATCTTCTACTATTGCGACCCGATCCGGGCCAACCAACTCATCGATATCCCTGTCTTGCGCGTTTATAAGTATTGCAGCTTGAGCCCAGTACCTGGGCCACCAAGCCTCTTCGGGAATCGTACTGAAAACTGCCGCTCCCCCGTGTAGATAATCATTCCGCGCTCTCGATATTCCCTTTGCTTCAGCTACATCGAAAGGCCTAAATGCCTTCGCGCACCGCGTGAACAGCGTTGAGGCCGTCACCGAATTAAATCCACCCTTGCCTTGTGTCAGCCCTGCCGCCACGAGTAGATTAGACCCTTCTTCGTTCGGCGCCGCAACTAGCAGAGGCGACACTCGCGCAAGTGCTGCCTTGGCTAACAGTTCAAGCGCGAGTGATGCCCATAACGCTCTCTCATCGAAGGTTCTAAACTCTTCGACGTCCATAGCATGGTTCAGGAAAAGCCGAGACTTCTGCCACAATGCACCGGAGTCGTAAGCCTCATTCACCGTGAAATCTCCGCCTGGTATGCAATACGAGTTATTATACGATCGCTGCTGTTATTTGCATCCGCGCGAGCATGCAGCGCTGTTCGATTACTAATGAGAAGAAACTGTTGTGGTTTCGTCCATTCGTGAATGTACGCGTCTTTTGCAACCTCTTCGAAGTAACGCACAACCTTCCGAGCGCGTTCGTCACACGGAATCATGCAGCCAGGGTCATAGCGGTACCTGACGCCCGCAGCGCCCGCAGAGGCCAAGAATTTTTCGGCGCCGCCCCCCACAACAAACATACCACCCTGAAGATACTCCGGCGCAGGAATTACTGGATACTTTGAATTTGTCTTCTTATTTAAAGGACTCCATAAGAGAGTCGCGACATCATTCGGATCCTCAGCATGCAAGACTACGAAATCCGGCGGGTCGAGAAAATGCGCACCATCGGTATGAAGAGGCTGAGCATTCAGGCCATGAATGGCGCTTAAAGATCTTGGGCTGGCCTCATCTGACGTCTTCGGGCGTAGCTCTACAACCGGTTCCTCACCCTTACGAGTCGGAACTGGCGTCCAACCGAGTTTGCTCGCCTCAAGCCGAAGGATCGGCAATGGCATGACTCCTGTAGCCCAGCCCTCACGGCGCGCGAACTCGGCCAAATTAGCAAGCCTGACCTCGCTCAACCTAAGCCCCTCTCCATGCTCGTCCTGTTCAATATTCCCAACTGGAATTCCTCACACCCGAGACTTACGTTAAGCACCGAACATGGACACAGGCACCATGCTCTCGTCAAAGAGAGACCAGGGGCTTCCGATTTGTAAGCGTGGGTCAGTTTCGCGGTCGGAGTTAGAATACTGACTGATCGAACCTTCATTCGTGGTTAAGAAGTTTTCAGGTTTACTGTAGTTTAACGCGCTCATTGCAGCATCCGCAATTCCGATGCCAACCAGCTCGAAGCTGTCTACTGTTGCAAAAGTGAAAGAAATATTCCCAGGGTCCGACGAGAGGAGATGTACGACCACTTGGCGAGTGAGAGAACTGCACTCCCTCCAAATAGTCATAGGACAGTACCGACGCGAGGCACGGTGAATCGTCAGCTTCCAGAAGAAACCGCTTCTTCCGGTAAGACACTCTTTGTCCTCGTGTAATTTTACCCAAGGGCGCCGCGTGTAGCTTAGACGTACGTAAGCATCGTATTTTCGCTCCAGATGCGCTAGAATCCCCTTCCATTCAGGCAGCGTGTCCTTACTGAAAGCCTCCACAACCGGATCTTTTCGATTTACCTTAGAAATGTCGAGATTTCGGTTATACGCTGCAACTGCCCTGACGGCTCCAACTTCGAGATCCCGGAGGACCTGCTCCATTCGCCGGATATCATCTTTGTGTGGACGTCGCAAGTGCCCTATACGATTACGCATCGCGAGAAGCTCTGACCTGCGTCCTGTCCATGCGCCTCGATCCATGATGACCGGCTCAAATACTTCCCAATTTTCTTCGAGAAGATCGAGAAGCTTACTTGCATCTAGATAACAGAGAGGGTCATTCCAGTCCGGTGAAGCCATGTACTCGACACTACTGTCCTTACCTCGAAGATAACCGGCTCGCCCGAATTCACCCTCGGTTAATGGTTGTGCCCAATCAATCCCAGACCTAGACCGGAGTTCCACATAAGTGATCGACCTAAGCCATCGCTCGAACTGCCACCACCTAGCGTACATAGCAAGCGCTTCAGCAGACAGATCACCAATCCTCAGCGTCGACTCAAAAACGTCCTTTATATGGGGTGAAAAGTGCCCCCAAACGCTTTCTTCTTCTCGATCGTCCACACTCACATGCTAGCGCATACCTGACTCGTAAGACTAGAAATTAGCCATCGACAACACTGCCTTCGAAAAGTTCATACGTAATGCCACTCCATCATGTCGTCCTCCACCGGTCGTGTACCTGGTTAAGTAGAGTATGCAGGTGGACAAGTTTTCGGACGCGAAGCTCAGCTGGAAGACCCACGGTGAGCGCACCGTCTACGACAACCGGTGGGTGAAGCTCAAGCTGGTGGACGTGGAGCCGCCGGACGGCCGCCGGTTCGAACACCACGTGGTGAAGCTGGACCACGTGGTGATCGCGCTCGTGATCAACGAGCGTGAGGAGGTGTTGACGCTGTGGCGGTATCGGTTCGCGATCGATCAGTGGGGCTATGAGCTGATCGGTGGTCTCGTCGAGGAGGGAGAGGAGTTGGCCACGACGGCGGCTCGGGAGGTGGAGGAGGAGACGGGGTATCGGCCGGTGGGGGAGCCGGAGCACTTGATCTCGTTTCAGCCGCTGCCGGGGATGGTGGATTCACCGGTGGACGTCTTCGTGATCCGGGACGTCGAGAAGGTGGGCGAGCCGACCGACGCCGAGGAGGCCGCGCGGCTGGAGTGGATACCGATCACGCGGATGGTGGAGCTGGTCGGGCGGGGTGAGGTGTTGGGGGCTGGGGCGATCGTGCCGCTCATGTACTACCTCGCGTCACGCAACTCCGGTGCTGCCGGTTCCCGGTAGCTCTAGCGCGGCCAGTCGTTGGCGTTGGCGGTCGGAGCCGATCTGTGCGGCGAGGCGCTTCGCCTGCCGGGCGTAGTTCAAGGCTGCCTCGCGGTCGCCTGCGGCGGCGTGAGCATAGGCGAGATCGACGTACATCCCGGTCTGGCCGCGCACGGCCGCTCGGGGTGACGCGGTCAGCTCGCGCACGGCGTCTTCCAGGTGCTCGATCGCCTCGCGGTTGCCGAGTCGTAGGAGTGCGCTGCCGCGCCAGCGGGCGAGGTTTCCGGCGTCCAGCAGTAGGAAGGGCAACGAGGGGTCGGCAGGGTCGTCGGGGAGCGTCGCGGCGGCCTGGTCGAAGGCACGAAGGGCATCGTCGTGGCGTCCGACGGATGCCAGTCCCTCGCCGTGGGCGGCGGCGAGCCACGCGGCCAGCAGCGGCGGAACCCGGTTGCCTGCGACGTCGCGGGCGAACTCCAGTAGCTCGACGGCGGCGGCTGTCTCGCCGAGGTCGATGAGGATCACGGCCTGTTGCGCTGCGGCGTGTGCCAGCAGGTGCGGTGCCTCGGCCTCGCGGGCGGAGACCTTCGCATCTTCGTGGTAGCGCCATGCCTGCAAGGCCGAGCCCCGGTCCAGGGCTGTCCAGCCCGCGAGGGTGCGCGCGTCGGTGATGAGGGCGGACAGCCGTCGTCGATGCGTGGTGCTCACGGTGAAGTCGCGAAGGTTCTCGATCTGCGCGATGTGGTTGTTGAGCTGATCGAGTACCGCGACGGCGCCGAATTTCAGATCCGAGCTGCGTAGGTCGTTGATCTGGCGTTGGAACAGATCGAGGGTGCCCGTGTCGAGATTCCGGGCGATCAGCAGTCGATCCCGTAGTTCCTCGGTTCCCTCGTTCACCGGCATCGGCGGGAACCCGAGTTCCTCGTTAGTCCGGCCGTAGACCTCGCGGAACAGGCGTTGGTAGTCGGGGCTGCTGACCTCGTCGCGCCCGTTCTCCCACCGGGAGAGCATCACTTTCAATGCGTTCTCCGACGCTACGGGGATGTTCAGGCGGAGGGCGCGGCCGAGCATCATGCGGATGACATTGTCCTGTGTGCGACCTTGCTCGCGACGCACGGCAGCGAGCCGTGTCGCTGGTGGCTTCCCGCGCTGTCCTGCCATCGATTCCTCGGCGCTCCCAACCCCGCTGAGCTGCGAAGTTAACTCGACTTAACTCCCACCGGTTAACCGCCGACAATTACGAATCACCCTGTCCGAGCGGTCTTCTAGTGCCATGCGAAACGCACCGAAGACCGGACAGCTTGAGAATTCGCTAGCTCTTTCTCGGCGGCTTCTCACCTCCCGACCTCTCTACCTCGTTGAGTCGGCTGGTCAGCGTCCCTACCTGCGCACGAAGCCCGCGAAGCTCCCGAATGATCGTGTTCAACAGCGGAATCATCGGATCTTCGACCGGGTTCGCAGCGGGATTCGAACTCGGCGGAGTCTGGCCCTGCAATACGGCTGTCAAGTGCTGCGGGTGCCAGCCGAGCGCGAGCGAGAGCGCTTCGAGGGTGCGCGGATTGCGGCGCCGCTGAATTCGGGCCTGCTGAATCTCGCGCACGATCGCCAGCGAGACGCCGGAAGCGTCCGCGATCTCCTTCTGTCGCATGGACAGCTCACGCGCCCGAGCGTTGACCGCCTCGGCGACTGCCGTCCAGTCCTCGTTCACGTTCGCCTCCGTGCTCCGCCTCAGCGCTGACGTTAGCGGCCAAGCGGAACAGCACACGCGGAGAAAGTGCGAATCAGCGGTAATTCGCAGTGAATCAAAGCTGATCTCAGCGTTTATGGGCGAGGTGAACGAGCAATGACCAGACCTATCAATCTCGCGATGAGTGCGGACACGAGTACTCAGCGCAAGGAAATCGAGCGTCCGACCTTCTACACCGTGCCGGAAGCCGCTCGGCTTCTGCGCGTCGATTCGGCCACCCTCTACCGCGCCATCCGGCAGGACGCCTTTCCGGCGGTGCGAGTACGGACCCGCTACGTGATTCCGGCCCGTGCGGTGGCCGAGTTGGCGGAGCGGGCGGCCGAGTCGGGCTCGGTGGTGGACGTCGCGGAGTTCGCCGCACAGCGGCGGATGGCGCGGGACTTCGAGCGTGCCGGGGGTGGTGCGTGGTGACCGGGTTCGAGGGCAACGAAGAGCGCTTCGAGGTCATGGCGGCGGAGCTGGACCGGTACGCGGGCGTACCCGATGAGGTGTTGTGGCGGGTGGTCACCCGCGATGGCGTCTGCATGGCGATGGCGGCCGAGGGCGACGGTCCGGAGTGGATCGGAACGGCATCGACCGATCGGGAGTTGGCCGCGTCGATCTGCGCGGGATGCCCGGTGCAGCGGGCGTGTTTGGAAGCGGAGTTGCGCACGGCGGGCGCGTCCACGGTCGGTGTGTGGGGAGCGCTGACCGATGAGGACCGGCGCGCGCTCTTCCCCGTCTGGCTGGCCCGTCGGGAGAACGACGAACGGCGCGGGGGTGGGAACGATGGAACTTGATCTGACCGCGACGCATCTCCTCGCCGGTCTCGGCGTGGCTCTCACGCTCGGCCTGGTCTGGCGGGCGGGTGCCCGGCGGGCGCGGGCGGCGGCGGACAAGGCACGCGGCGGAAGTCGGCTGCTGTCTCTCATGGGCCGGGTGGTGGCGATGTCTGGTGTCATCGTCGGTGTTCAGTGGATCGTGATCACCTACCGGGCGAGTACTCCGGTCCTGCTCGTGGTGCTCGGCCTGCCCGCGTTGTTCGCCGCGTACACGGTGACACGGGCGCTGACCGTCACCACGTCGGACGTCCAGCGTCGCCGAGGTGATCGGCGATGACCGGGCGAGGATGGGAAAGGGTGGCCGCCGTCGGGCGGCCACCCGCCCCCGGCGGCGGGACGGACGGCGGCCGAGTCGAGCGGCTTGCCCGCGACGCGGAACAGGCGCGGGAGGTCCGGGCCTACCAGACCCATCCGGATGTCGTCGCCTTGCGCGTCGAGCGGGTCCGAGCCCAGGTGGACCGGCTGTGCTGGGCGGGGATCGTGCTCGGCTTGGCGTTCACGATGACCAACGTTCAGCACTTCGCGGCGGCAGGAACCGAGCCGTGGTCGTTGCCGTGGCTCGCGGCGTGGCTGCTCGATCCGATGGTCTCGCTGGTGTTGATCGCGATCCTGCGCGCCGAGCAGGTGACCGCCCGATACCGCGTCCGCACCGGGCCGTGGGTGCGGCGGGCGAAGTGGTTCACCCTCGCGGCCACCTACGTCATGAACACCTGGGAGTCGTTCGCGGCGGGATCGGTGTCCGGCGTGGTGCTGCACTCCGTGCCGCCGCTCGTGGTGTTCGTGGCCGCCGAGGCGGTCACCGATCTGCGGGACAAGCTCACCGAAGCGGTGAACGTGGCGGTCGGCGACGCTGCCCGCCACGCACCGGAACCGGCCGCCGTGAACCCGCGAACAGCTGAACGGACGGCCGTTCACGAACCTGACCAGCGGTCATCAGCGAGACGGCAGCGGCGCGACGGCGGCCGGACGTCGTTCGCGGACTACCTCGCCCGTGCTCGGCACGCCTGGTCGCCCGACGTCCAGATCAGTCCGGCCTGGGTCCGTGGGGCCACCGGCTGCTCGCGGGGCCTCTCCTCGCGACTGGCCGCCGCGCTGACGGCCGAACTCGCCGAGCACACCACCACCGACACACCGGGGGGTGACCCGTCATGAGCGCCGAGCAGGACGTCAGACCAATCCCGGAATCCGGGGAGGAGCCCGTGAACGGCGAGACGGCCGAGGCCGGTGCCTCGCTCGCGCACCGTTCACCAGCCGATCTGGTGAACGCCCCGGTGGACGACGAACCGACGGCCGACGCTCCGCCGAGTCGGTTCCGCTGGGCACGGCGCGTGTGGGCCTGGTGGACGCGCTCCCCACGAATCCCCGCGGTGCTGAAGGATCGAGCCCAGTTCGGCCAGGCGATCAAGGACGCGATAGTGCGGCTGCTGCGCTCGCCGCTGGTCTACCTGCGTGCCGTCGTGCGCGGCCTGGTCGCCGCTGTGCGGTGGTGGCGGTCATGGGTTCGGGTGCGGGACTACCGGGAGGCCGCCGAGCAGGCCGAGAAGCTGGCCGACAAGTTCCGTGAGATCCGCGAGCTGACCCTGTTCCGATGGAAGGTCACCGGCGTTGCCGCCGTCCTGGTGGCGGCGGCCGGTCTGGTGATCGGTCTAGTCTGGGGGCCGGGTGCCTTCTGGATCGCGGGCGGCCTCGTGTCGGTGGCACTCGCGGTGCTGGGCAGGCGCAAGGACGGCAGCCCAGGGCGAAGACCAACGTTGGCCGGTCCGCGCACGCTGACGTGGACGATGGACCCGCAAGTCCTGGTGGACGCCTTCCGCGACGCGAAGCTGATCGGCAAGGACGAGACCTTGCGACTCGTCGAACGAGCCGTCCGGCAGGGCGACGGATGGGCGGTCACCGTGGACCTGCCCGCGACCCGCAAGGCCGCCGACGTGATCAAGAACCGGGAGGCGTTGGCCTCCGCGCTGGCCGTCGACGAGATCCAACTAGTCGTCGAACGGGTGCGCGGCAGCGGCGGCCACGCCGGTCGGGTGGCGATGTGGGTCGCCGATGACGACCCCTACGCCGCACCACCGGTACGGACGCCGCTGTTGACCGTGTCGCGCTGGGATGCGTGGCGGCCGGTGCCCTTCGGCCGGGACGCGCGCGGGCGGCGGATCGATCTGCCGTTGGTGTGGACGTCGGTACTCATGGGTGCGATTCCTCGGCAGGGCAAGACCTTCGCCGCTCGGCTCGCGGCGGCCGGTCTCCTCCTCGATCCACACACCCGGCTGTACGTGGCCGATTTCAAGGCGGGCAAGGACTGGGAGGCCGCCGCGAAGGTCGCCCACCGTTTCATGTCCGGCGACGATGCCGACGACGTGGTGGCGCTGATCGACTGGCTTGCCGAGCTGGTCGCCGAGGTTCAGGGCCGCTATCGACGGATGCGGGACCTCGACGACGCGACGTGTCCGGAGTCGAAAGTGACTCCGGAGATGTCCCGCGATCCCTCGCTGAACATGTCGATCACGGCCGTGATCGTCGATGAAGTGCAGGTGCCGCTCGAACATCGGGAGCCGGTGGACGTGGCGGGCAGGACCCTCACTGCGGGCGAGTACGTGGGGGAGCTACTCACCTGGCTTGCCAAGAAAGGACCGGCGGCGGGCATCGTTCTCATCCTCGCCACCCAGCGGCCGGATACGAAGACGATCCCCTCCGGTCTGCGGGCCGTGTTGGGCTCTCGGTTCGCGCTGCGGGTGATGGACTGGCGGGACAGCAACATCGTCTTAGGCGAGCAGATGAACACGCGCGGGTACGACAGCAGCCGCCTGCTGTCCTCCCACAAGGGAGTCGGCATCCTGCGACCGGACGGTGAGACACAGGCCGGTGTGGACGCTCTTGCCGTGACCGTGCGGACCTACTACATGCCGAACGAGGACTGGCAGGCCGTCTGTCGGCACGGGCGGACGCTCCGCGAGGCAGCCGGAACACTGACCGGTCACGCGGCGGGACGCGACACCGGGCCGAGTGTCGATCGCTCCGCCGCCGCACGGGCGGTCGGCAGCCGGATGGCACGGGCCGAAGCCGAGCGGGTCCAGCAGGCGGAGACACCGGAACCGTTGGCGTCGGTGGCGGCCTACCTCGCGGACGATCTCGACACGAGACAACGGGAGTTCGTGCCGACCGCCGAACTCACGGCGGCACTGGGAGTCGAGCCGACCGCGTTCGGTACGCGGATGCGGGAACTGGGCTGCCGACCGACCCGCGAACGGGTGGCGACCGCCGAGGGGGTCCGGCAGGTACGCGGGTATCTCCTCGCGGACATCGCGGCGGCAGTCGAGGCGGCTCGCGACTCGGCGGTGTGGGATGCCGAGGTGATCGAGGATGAGTCGTGACCCGTCACAGCGCAGCGCTGCGACCCGTCACGCCGTCACAGCGGTGGTGACGGGGCGAAGACCGGGCGCTAGCTGCACGAACAGACCGCCGTGACGGGTGTGACGGGTGACGGGAGAACCCGTCACCCGTCACTATTCCTCGGCCATAAGGGCAGATTGTCACCGACTCAAGGCTGAGCCTGCGGCAAGTGACTCAGTCAGGACCCGTCTTCCTCGTCATCCTTGGTGTGGTCCCTGATCTCCTCATCACAGACCCCGATACCGGCCCACAATGCCGAGTCGATCGGCAGATCATGTGCCGCCAACGCCGCGACGGTGTCCCTCGTCCCGTCGCCCGTGCCGTAATCGACGCCCGGACGGTCGTGCGGCGAGTGATGGATGACCCGACCCGCGATCTGCCGACAGAACGCGGCGTACTCGCGGGTGTAGAGGATGAAGCAGTGCCAACCGATGTCGACCAGCGGCGACGGGCTGTAGCCCTTCCCAGGGCTGGTAGCCGCGCAGAGCCGCAGGAAGGTCACGGTTCCCGTCACGATCCGCTCCGCCCACGATCGCTGCTCGGCGTCATCGGCCGTGCCGAACCGCTCGCGGAACTCGGCATCCTTCAACACGCGGCCGATCAGCCGCAACCGCAACTCTTCGTCGATCACCACATCCGGCAGCGGCGGATGTGACGGAGCGAAGGGCATCGTCGAAGTGGTCATGAGCTTCCTTTCGTTCGATGGTGGGTGATGACGACCGCGTCACGTCGTCGGGACGCGGACACTCGGCGGGACGTCAACGGGCAGGGCCGGTGTCGACGTCGTCGGGCCACGCTGTGACGGCGGGCAGCACGGCGGTCGGAAACTGGGATTGCACGTACGGCCGGACCATGCCGGTCCCGGCGTCAAGGTCGACGTCCTTCCACGCGAGCCCCAGGGCATCGCCGGATCGGATGGCACGCGCCAACAGGTCCCGCACCGGGACGGCGTCCGCCTGCCTGCCGTGATGGCGCCCCGGCTGCCCGATGTCGTGCCGGTGTCGGCCCATCGGCTCGTCTCGGCCGTCGCGCGGCACGGGCACCCCGGTCCCCATCACGCACCCGCCCCGGATCGCGGCTGCTTCAGCAGGCACAGCTCACAGGGCATTCCGGCGTAGGCCTCCAACACCTCGGCCGTTCCCCGCGCGATCCGCACCCCGCAGTACGTCGACACCGTCTCGGGGATGCCCACCTCGATGTCGACCGGCACCAGGTGACTCGTGCGCCACGTCTCACCGACGACACCCGGTAGGAACCGCACGATCACAGTCACGAGATCAGCCACGTTCGGCACCACCCGGCACACCGACGCACCGCAGCAGCCGGGACAGCAGCCACGACCCGCGCCGGACCGGGCCGCGCGGGGCTCGCTCGGCGGCCTGCCGCGACGGGTGACCCGCTCGCACCGTGGCCGCGCACTGCCGACACGGCGGCAACGGCTCACAGGTCAACGGCGCGGAAAGCACCGTCGCGCCGCAGACCGCGACGTACTCACCGGACGCGCGGCCTGCCTGCGCGCTCTCATCGGTCACCGCGTGATCCACGCCGTGTTCGGTCGACGTCAGCCACGTCGTCCACAACCGACCGGTTCTCTGTTTCGACAATCCCTCATCTGACACCCCGACACCTCCCGCTGACGTTCAACAGCAGAAGTCAGCTTCGATCGGGTGAGATGCAGAAGGAACGACCTGACAGCGACCTATGGCGACCATTTGCGACCTAGACTCATCGGCGCTGACATCAGTGATACGGAGCGCAGCCGATGAGCGAACCACCTCGCGAACACCCACCGCGCACCCTCTTAGGCGAACTGATCCGCCAGCGTGGCCAGACGGCCGAGGAGTTCAGCGAGACTGCCGAGCGCTTCGCCCGCGAACACGGCATGGATGCGACGTTGAGCGTCCGGCATGTCCAACGACTGGCATCGGGACACCGCGCAGACGGCAAGCCACTCGGACAGGTCCGGCCCGTCACCCGACGCCTGCTCGAAGAGATGTTCGGGGTGCCGATCGACCGGCTGTTGCAACCGGCACAGGTCGAACCGAGCGAGGACGCCACGACGGCCGACGTGGTTCGCGAGCTGCGAGCCCGGATCGCAGCCGGGCGAACCGTGGACGCCGACACGGTGGCGCTGCTCCGCCAACGACTCGACATCACGCGGGTACTCGATCGCCGGTTGGGCGGAACGACGCTGCTCGGCGAACTACGCGGCCAGATCGACCAGTTGGAACGCCTGCTGTCCGACGTACTCCGCGAACCCACCCGATCCGAACTCGCCGCGCTACTTGTGGACGCCTCGACGCTGGCCGCGTGGCAGTCGCTTGATCAAGGCGAGACCGGGCAGGCATGGAACCACTACAACCGAGCACGAGCGGCGGCACGCGAGGCTGAGAGCCGGTCGCTAGAGGCCTACGCCTCCGCAAGTCAGGCCGTCGTACTGCTCGACATCGGCGAGACCGCCGAAGCCGTCGAACTCACCGACCACGCGCGACGGATCGCCACCGGCAAGGCATCTCGGCTACTGGCCGCCTGGCTCGCGGCGGGACACGGGGAGGCACTGGCGACCTGTGGCGAAGACGTGAAGAGCCTTGCCCTGTTCGATGCCGCGTCAGATTCGTTGTGCGTCGGGGAAGACTCGGCAGAGACGCCCTACCTCGTCTTCGACGCCACCCACCTCGCACGGTGGCGTGGAAGCGCGCTCGCGCGGCTAGGGCATGGCGAGGCATACGGGGCGCTCTCCGCCGCGCTCGACAGACTCGATCCCAGCTTCACCCGAGCGGAAACGGCGCTGAGAGTCGATCTCACGCACGTTCACACTGCGCGTGGCGAGTTGGATGCGGCAGCCGCGCACGGAGATCGTGCGCGGCTGCTGGCACAACAGATCGGGTCGGTACGGCAGAAGAGCCGTCTCGGCCGCAGTACGAACAACCGCATAGCCGAGACAAAGGTTCGGTTCACCTAGATTCTTGACACCCTGCCCTCGCTAAATTTCCCGCATAGCAACTATCGCACCGGACAACAGCTTGACTCGGAGACCGAACGCAGCATCCGAACACGATGTCCCCGGATATCTTTCCTGCCTGCACCACATTCCCGATCGAATGGCTCGATACCGCGTTGAGCCGGCGTGGATGCACGTACGCCGAACGAGGTCGGCTACCGCGACTCAGCCGAGCCGCGACCATTGCCGAACAGCGCACCGCAAAAGAGATCACCAGGACGGTTAGGAAGACAACCGGCAGGAAAGCCGCAATCAAGATCGGGAGATTTCCCAACACGAACGCCGCAAGAGTGAAGTCGTCTCCTTTATGGTTGCCACTGACGAGCCGCAATGAGGTCCGGACACAGCGTGGACCACAAGAGCACTCTTATCAACAGGTGTCCCTCTAGGGAGCCGATTGGATCGGCTCACCGAGCTTAGCTCTTACTCGCCGTCGGCGACAGGCCTACTCGGCATCCGAGACGCCATCAGCTCCGCTGCCTGCGCGTCTGCCCCGGCAACCCATGCCGCGTACACCCGAAGCGTGGTAGTTCCGCCGCCGCCATGGCCCAGTCGCCCTGCCACCGTGCGTAGATCGACGCCTGCCGTGATGAGCTCAGTAGCGCTGTAGTGACGGAGCGCATGTAGGTGCGTGGTGATCCCGAGGTCGGCGACCATCCTCGAATACCGGTGCGTGATGCCGTCCGCATCACATGGTCGATCATGCGCAGAAGAATAGGAGAAGAGGAAGACATCGTCAGCTACGGGCGAGTCGAGTTCTATGCGACGCTGTTCGATGTCGGCGATGTGATCGGCCAACAGGCCCGTCGTCGTCGAATCCACTGAGATCCTGCGCATCTGGTGGCTCTTGGTGTCCTTCTCGGCGAGCACGCCATCAGCTTTGACGAGGTTGGTTCGCACTTCGATGACTGCGCGACATCTATGCTCCACACAGTCGTGCTCACCTTTTTCCGAATGATTGAACAGCACGCGGGACGGCCGAAGTGCAACCAGTTCGCCGCGTCGCATTCCGGTGACCATCACCAGCCAGACCAGCATCCCCCAACCTGCTCCCTGTTCCCATGCCTTATTGACGATGAGGGCGGCCTCGTCAGATGTCGGAGGTTGGGGTTGTGGACGTGGTGCGCGCGGCTTGCGGGCAGCCTCCACCGGATTGAACGAGATCCATCCCCACCGAACAGCGGCGTTCAGCGCGCCGGACAGCACGGCGTGCACCTGTCGGACCGAGGAGACCGCCAGCGGCTTGCACACGTGCGGCGTGCACCGTGCATCGCACTCATGAGGCTTCGTCACCCGGTGATCGACCCGTGTCTTCGTCTTCCGGCACCGGCGACGACAGCGCTTCAACTCGGAGGCAAGGTCCTCGTAGATCTTCGGCCCGAGCTGCATCAGGCGCGTCAGGCTCTTCTCGCCGAGCACGGGACGGATGAAGTTGCGTGCCAGCAACGTGTACGAACTCGCCGTGGTCTTCGCCACCTCATGACTGCGCAGCCACTCGTCTAAGAGTTGGTTGAGTGTCGCGTTGGTCTTCGATGTCTTGTGGTCCCGCACCTCGGCGCGCAAGCGATCACGAATCTCGATCGCCTCATCCTCGGTCCCAGCCGACCTGGTGACCATGACCGGGTTGCCGGTGTCCTGGTCGTACCCGGTGAACACTCGTACCTGGTAGCGCGTCCCTCGTGGACGGATGCCGGTGAGGTCCTTGGTCTTCTTCGTCCTGGACATGACCAGCACGTTAGCGCCGATCTATTGGACACGAAGTTGGACAGCGCCCAGTGCAGCGACCATCAAGACGATCATGAATCGCTGCATCCGAGCTGGTGAACGGCATGTTGACCTTGGTGGGCCGCCCGGGGCTCGAACCCGGAACCTACTGATTAAAAGTCAGCAGCTCTACCGATTGAGCTAACGGCCCGCACAGTGCAGTCTAGCGGGACGGGGTCGGGTGTCCGGCAGCGTGGTGCGTCGCTCTGCGCTGCAGAGTCGACCAGCAGGCCTGCGGTCCTTCGAGTCGGTGTCGGCGATCTGCTCGGCTGGCACCGCAGCGGCAGCCATGAGCCGCTGTGAGCGAGTGCCGACCAGGGCCGAGAACCCTTCCGGATGCGGGTCCGACAGATCCGAACTACGCCCCGCATCGTCTCGGTCAGCAGCTCACACAGCGGCGTCGAAGATCATGATTCGAACTCCTGCGGGCAGGCCCTCACCGACGACGGACGTCGCGAGGTTCTGCCCGCAGCGAGTCAGGTGGCAGTCCGCCCGGCCAAAGCCGTCATCCCCGCCATCAACAGCGACGACGACGCGAGCGCCGACTTGCTACCTTGCCCTGGAAGCTAAGAGGTCCAGCATCCGACCAAGATTATCTACGGTCAACGAAAGGTGGCCATGCCCAGCCTCCAGATGAGAAACAACGTTGTTGAGATTGCTGGCGAGCCATTTTCCGTGCGCCAACGGGACCATTTTGTCCAGATCGCCATGCCACAGTTCTACCGGGGCCTTGATCTCATCGAGGTCAAAGCCCCAAGGACGGGTGAGGGCGGCGAGATCGGCCACCCATCCTTCATTCCCCAACCGGAGCGCGTGATCCACGGACACGGCATTCTCTACCCCGAAGGCCGACTGCATCGCAGCGACATCCACGTCCGGTAGAACGGAGTTCAGTTCGTCGGCCACTCCTTCCGGCTGCGTGCCCAGCATCGCCGCCGACATGGAGTCGATGACCTCACGCATGGCCTGCTCGCCTCGTTCAACGCTGCGGAATGATATCTGGTTCTGCACACCCATTCCACCGATGAAATCAAGACCCGGAGCATTGAACGGGGCGAACGACGCGCTGGTGAGCACCCCGACCACCCGCCCGGCGTCTACCGCCGCGCTCGCCAGCGCGTGCGGGCCACCCGCAGACCAGCCAAAGGAGAGATACTCAGAGATCCCCAACCGGTCGAGAAGCTGGCCACAGTCTCTCGCCGAGTCGGCGACCGTCCGACCAGGCGAGGGGGTCGACTCCCCGTGACCAGCCCGCGAATAGGTGAGCATTCTGTATCCGCGCTCAATCAATGGATCAAGAATTGTTCCCATCGGCACGGCCGAGCCCGGCATTCCATGGTGGACCAGAACGACTGGGCCGACCTCCGGCCCCGAAATCTCGTACTCGAGATCTCGGCCGTCCGACAGTCGCATCAGTTGCATGGGGTCTCCTATTTCTGGGCGCACGTCGCTGAGATTCGACGAACCGTCGCTCAAAATCCTGTTCCGGGCTTATTGAAGACCGGCGCGAGGTAGGTCGACGGTTGCAAAGACAGCGTAGATGACTTCGATACGGCGGCCTTCGAGACAACTCAGGGGTAGTGCTGAAACACTTGCACTGGACGCGCCTGGGCGATTATCATGCGCGGCCGATCAGGTTCAGGACGGAGCGGAACGGCTGGTCGCTTCGGTTGCATCGACCGCGCCGAGGCCGCCGACATCGGTCTGATTGTGAATGCGCCCGCCACAAGAGCAGCGTGGGCTGGTCAGTGTCCCGACTCCTCTGGTGTCGGAAGGCAGAATCTCCGGTACGGCCGGTTGGTCATTCCGACTATCGCGACGACCACCACGCAGGCAAGGCCGCCGGTGACGAGGGCGAACGGGGCGGACGTTCCCCCCGCGACGAGTCCGGCGCGGAAGTTCCCGACTTCGGGCCCCGCGGCGCCGATGACGTGTTCGACGGCGGAGACGCGGCCGCGATGCGAGTCCGGAGTGGTCAGTTGGACCATCGCCCCTCTGGTGACCACGGAGACCGTGTCGGCGGCACCGGCGACCACCAGAGCGACGAAGGCGAGCCAGAAGGGTCCGGCCAGGCCGAAGACCGCCAGGGCGATCCCCCAGGTGCCCGCGGCGACCAGTTGCACCACGCCGCTGCGGCGAAGCCGGATCACCGTCCCCGAGATCAGGCCTGCTCCGATGCCGCCGACGGCGACAGCGGTGAGGAACAGGCCGAGGGTGCGCGGGTCGCCGTCGAATCGGATCTCGTTGACGAGGGGGAACAGCGCGACCGGCATCGCCAGCAGCGTGGCGGCGAGGTCGGTCGCGAAGCAGCCCCACAACTCTGGCCTGCGCGCGACGAGACGCCATCCGTCGATCGTCGCGCGCAGACCGGGGCGATCCGGACGGCCGAGCGGCGGCAGATCAGGCAGCCGGACGATGCTGATCAGCGCCGCCCCACAGGCAACGGCCTGCCCCAGGTAGGCGGCGGTGAGGCCCCACTCGGCGAGGATGAGCCCGGCCAGCGCGGGCCCGAGCAGCATCGATGCCTGGAAGGCGATGTTCTGCAAGGCCACTCCTGCGGCGACCTGCCCGGTGACCAACAGCCGGGTCGGCATCGTCCGACGGGCTGGCGCGCCGAGCGCGCCGCAGGCTGCCTGGACCGAGACCAGACCCAGCACGAGGGCAAGCGAGGCCGTGTCGGAGAACGCCTGCACAGCCAGGCCCAGCGCCGCCAGGAACTGCCCGACGGAGGTCAGCAGGACGAGCCTGCGGCGATCCAGGGCGTCGGCCAACGAACCACCGACAAAGGTGAAGACGAGCAGCGGAACAGCGGTGGCAAGTCCGATCGCGCCCGTCCAGACCGGGTCGTGGGTGAGCTGCCACACCTGGAGCAGCACGGCCACCGAGGCGACCTGCTGCCCCAGTCCGGACAGCAGTGATCCGAGCCATAACTCCCGGAATGCGCGACTGGAGCGCAGCGGCCGAAGGTCGATCAATCGATTCGCAAGGCTCACCCTGGCACTCCGACAGCGGGCCACGGCGGCTGTCCCGGCATATCCACCGCGCCAATGTAACAGCGCTAATTCAATAATCTCCCGTCGTTTTCCGGGGGACGTAGACCTCGGCGGGAACGGTCCCGGCGAGCAGGCGTCTCGGCGAACCGCGTCTCGGGTCTGTCGCCGCCACGGATCTGCGGCTCGGCAGCCTCGTCGGCGGGCCGACGCCCGACGCCGTCGCCGCATGGTCCGCCCCGCCCGGCCTCCACGGGACAGACCACACGACACCCGCCCGGGCCGCATCTGAAGCAGGCCGTATCCACCAACAGCTCGCGCGCGAGGAGGCTTCCGTGGCGGACACGCCACGGGCGGGCACCTGCGGACGGTGCCGCCGCTCAGTGCGGCGCCACCACCGGCTTCGAACGCACCTTCTCGTGCCAGCCGAGACCCGTGATCGAGCCCACCACGACCAGGAACCCGATCCACTGCGTCAGCGACAGTTCCACCCCGAGCAGACCGACCCCGATCAGCGCGGCCGTCGCCGGGAACGCCAACTCCGCGAGCGTGGCGCGCGATGCGGGCGTGGCACGAAGGCCGACGTAGTACAGGCTCAGCCCGAGCAGACCGGGGACCACCGCGAGCAGGACTAGGCCGAGCGCGTTGTCCCAGCCGACCAGAACGGGGTCGCCCTGCCAGAGCAGGACGACGGCGGCAGCGGGAAGTCCGATGCTGAACCGGAGCACGGTGACGTCTCTCGGCGACATCGACGCACTCACCAGCCTGCCCAGCACGGTGCCCGCCGCCCACAACACGGCGGCCCCGAGGGCGAAGAACGCGGACTGCGCCGCCGTGACCTGCACCGAGAGAGGATTCGGGAAGCTCAGCAGCCAGGCCCCGATCAACGCGGGCACCGCGAAGAACCAGTACGTCGCCCTGATCCGCTCGGCAAGCAGCCAGTAGGCCGCGAGCACGGCGAACAGCGGCTGGAGCTTCTGGAGCACCAGCGGCGTGATCGCATCGCCGACGGCGAACGACGCGGTGAACAACGCCGTGGCCACGGCCGACGCGCCCGCGCCGATGACGACCAGCGCGAGGCGCTCGCGCCAGGAGCAGGCGGCGAACGCGCGAAGAGCCCTCGGCAGGAAGGGAAGCACCAGCAGCACGATGATCAGGTGCTCCCAGAAGACCACCGAGGCCGCGGGCAGCGCCTCGGCGAGCGGCTGCCGAAGCAGGCCGTCCGTCCCCCACAACGCCGCCGCACAGGCGACCAGCCACGTTCGGTCGGCAACGGTCCCCGACGAACTGTTCACTGCGGTTCGATTCACTCGAACAAGCTAATCACGACGGCTTTTCGAATCGGCCGTCGTGATCAGCCGAAACCCAGGTCGACCTGCTGTTTCCGATGTGATGTTCCACATGCCCAACATCACGGGCAGGCGTCGTTCGGCGATGCGTGACGGGATGGCGACGCAGGGTGCGGTAGGTGATGGTGGGACTCGTGTTGAAGAAGACGACGACTGCGCTGACCACCGTGCTGGCGGTGTGCGGGCTGGGCATCACGCCAGTCGCCGCCGCAGGCCCCACTCCGCCTACTCCGCCCTCTCCGCCCTCCTCGACCTCTCCGACCTCTCCGACCTCTCCGACCTCCTCTGCATCCTCTGCATCCTCGACCTCCTCTGCATCCTCCTCATTCCAGGTGTCCTCCTCATTTCTGCGGATCACCACCTCGACGTTCGTCGCGCCGCCCGCGCGGACCAGCGCCGTCACCTACGACCCGGTCATGGTTCCGACCGGCTCCAAGGTCGCGGTCACCGCGTGGGGGCTCTGGGACGGCCGCACGAACATCGTGCTCGGGGTCACGGGGCTCACCCCCGGCCATGCCTACGGCGCGCATCTGCACCAGGAGCCCTGCGGCGACGAACCCGAGGATGCCGGACCGCACTATCAGAACGAGGTCGATCCGGTTCAGCCGTCCGTCGATCCGGCCTACGCAAACCCGGAGAACGAGGTGTGGCTGGACTTCACCCCCGACGCCGACGGCGAGGCCGTCGCGATGACCTCGGTCGGTTGGCGTCCCACCGGGAGCGAGCGGCGTTCGGTCGTGATCCATGCCCACCACACCGCGACGGGCGAGGGAGAGGCGGGAACTGCGGGCGAGAGACTGGCCTGCGTCACCGTCCGGGCCTGACCGGATCATTCCGGCGCGTTCGAGGAGCTGCGACGGCGAGGCTCGGGCCCGGCACACCCAGGCGTGGCGGGCCCGCCAGGCTCCGAACGGCGCGGCGGGCGAAAGACCCTCCTCGCACCCGTCGGCTGCGTGCGGTGGACGCCACCAGCGATAATGGCGGACGTGTCATCTCAGACCCTCTCCAGGCCTGCGCTCAAGGTCGGCCCCTACGCGGTCGACCCGCCGGTGGTGCTCGCCCCGATGGCGGGCATCACCAACGTCGCCTTCCGCAGACTGTGCCGCACCTACGGGGCGGGGCTCTACGTCTGCGAGATGATCACGACGCGGGCACTGGTCGAACGACACCCGCAGACCATGCACATGATCAGCTTCGATCCGGAGGAGCATCCGAGGTCGCTGCAGCTCTACGGCGTCGACCCCGAGACGATGGCGAAAGCCGTCCGGATGATCGTCGAGGAGAATCTCGCCGACCACGTCGACATGAACTTCGGCTGCCCCGTGCCGAAAGTCACGCGAAAAGGCGGGGGCGCGGCATTGCCGTACAAGCGGCGGTTGTTCGCCGCGATCGTTCGGGCCGCGGTGACCGAGGCCGCACCCGCCGGAATTCCGGTCACGGTCAAGTTCCGAATCGGAATCGACGACGATCACACGACGTTCCTGGATGCAGGTCGGATCGCCGAGCAGGAGGGCGCCGCTGCGGTGGCGCTGCACGCCAGGACTGCCGCACAGCGGTATTCCGGAACGGCGGACTGGGCCGCGATCACCGCGTTGAAGTCGGCGGTCCGCAGCATTCCGGTGCTCGGCAACGGTGACATCTTCAGTGCGGCGGACGCGATGAGGATGGTCGAGACGACCGGCTGCGACGGCGTCGTGGTCGGGCGCGGGTGCCTCGGACGTCCATGGTTGTTCCGGGACCTGCAGGAGGCGTTTGCCGGACGGCCGGTGCCCGCGGGCCCCGATCTCGGCGAGGTCGCCGAGGTCATGCATCGTCACGCCGTCCTGCTCGCCGAGCATCTGGGCCACGACAAGGGATTGCGGGACCTTCGCAAGCACATGGCGTGGTACCTCCGGGGCTTTCCGATCGGATCGGATCTGCGGCGTTCCTTCGGCATGGTGTCCGTTCTCGGTGAACTGGAGGACCTGCTGGCCCGACTCGATCCATCCGTGCCCTTCCCCGAGGACGCCGAGGGTCCTCGGGGAAGGCAGGGCTCGGCGGGCCGGGTGTCCCTTCCCGAGGGCTGGCTGGACGACCCGGAGGACGTCTCGGTGCCGCATGCGGCCGAGGTCGACAGCTCCGGCGGCTGACGATGGGACGCGGTCGCTCGGCCCCGGCCGCCGTGCTGCTGAGCCTGCTGTTGTCGACCGGATGCAGCGGCCCGCCCGCGCCGCCACGGGACGTGGAGCATGGCGGCGCGGCAGGCCGCCAGGGCGCGGCAGACGAGGCGCCGAACGAGCAGGCAGAGGAACACCGCGAGCTGATCCGCGCCTACTTCGCCGGCCTGAACTCGGCCGGGCTGGCGGGCCGCGAGGCGCAGCGCGACTTCTTCGAACGCACCGGGCATCCCGGGCAAGGCACGCCCTGTGACCTCGGCGAACTGACGATCAGCATCGAGCCGACCCTGTCCACGCTGCGCACCGATCCGCACTGGCAGCCCGCGGGCGGGCAGTCTCCCGACGGAGTGAGCTACGTGGTCGCCGTGTCAGCCGTCTGGCGGCAGGGGGGCAGCACGGTGAGCAACCAGATCAGCGGGCAGCATCTCGTGGTGTCGGACGACACGGTCTACGGTTTCGCGCCCTGTCCTCGGTAAGTCTCCGAGGGCTCGACGGTCGGTCCGCCGACGCATCGGCCCCTCCGTGATGAACGTCACTGGTTTCACTCGACCGGGCGCATCATCCGCCACAACGCTGCTCCAACCGGGTCACCCGCAGGCGAACGGCTTGGTCGGAGCGTCCAACTCGGGTAAATGATGCTCCAACGAATGGACTAGCTCTAATGGGTTGAATGGACTACTACCCGGTCAGCCAGATGAGCGAAACCGACCGTCTCGGGGCCGTCCGCCTCAAGCCCGACGGCGAAGCAGACGACTACTAAGACAGGTAGGGAGGTGAGTGCGGTGACCGTACTACAACCCGACATCGGCGAGTCCGATCCGGTCCGACGCGAGGCGACAGCAGAGTCGCCGGCTGCCCCAGTGCCTCCGAGAGAGTCTGCCGAAGCCATGACGACGCGACGGCACCCCGACGAGCTGACGGACAGCTCGGGGCTGGTGCGGCTGCACGAGTCGATCGCAGCACTGCTCGCGTCTCGCGGGCAGTGGCGGCAGGCGTATCACCATCTGCGTTCCGCACTCGATCTCGCCTCCGCCAAGGGCTCCGAGCCGATCCACGTCCCCGAACAGCTGCGACGCGAGGTCGACCGGCTGCGCAAGGAGCACGCCGAGGTGCAGGAACAGAGTCTTCGGGACAGTCTCACGTCGAGCTACAACCGGCGCTACCTCGATCAGCGGCTGCTCGCGCTTCCCGGCGAGATGGACGAGCGCAGCGCAGGCCTCGCTGTCGCGCTGGTCGACCTCGACTGGTTCAAGCAGGTCAACGACACCTACGGACATCTGCTCGGCGATCGTGTGTTGCAACGTGTCGTGGAGTTGCTGCAGGAGGGCCTGCCCGCCGGGGCGTTCTGTGCTCGTTACGGCGGCGAGGAGTTCGTCCTCGTACTGCCCGACGTCGACGCCGCCACCGCCGTCGCGGTGTGTGAGACGACCCGAGCCCGCATCGAGCGCCATGCCTGGCAACAACTCGTCGTGGGTCTACGGGTGACCGTGAGCATCGGTCTCGCTCATGAGCAGCGAGTCGCACAGGCCGCAGGACGGCTGCCGACCAGCCACGAAGAGCAGCTGCTTCGCGCCGACAGCCTGCTCTACACGGCGAAACAGTCCGGCCGTAACGCCGTCGCCTATCAGGAGGACGGCGTCGCTCATCTCGCAGGCGCCGCAGCAGGCAGGCGAACGGTCGTCGCTCCCCGTGTGGTGGGTTACTACTGAGAGATCGGCGCTCACTCGACAAGGCTTGAGAAACCGTGTAAACCGTCCGTGATTCCTCCCGTCCGAACGTGGCAGGAAACACGAATAGTATCGACGACGTGGTGACCAAGCCGTAATATCATGGCGCGCTTAATCACCCAATCGGGCAGCTTGACAGTCACCCCACGTATCGGACCAGATGCTTGCTGCGCGACGTGCACTGCAGTGAGCGCGTTCACGAGGAAGGAGATCGGGTGCCGGACGATTATCGTGCCGACGGTTCCCGCCCGCGCCGATCGACCGCATCGCACGGCGAGGACGCCGAAGCCGATGAGGGACGCCGCCGCCGATACAGCGAGCCGCCGACCGGACGTCGCAGGCGTTCCACCGACGATCCCGGCGGCATGACGGTGTCCGACCTGCTCGCCCGACACGGCGGCCCGCGCCGAGGGCGCCGCGCCGCGCCGGACCCCGACGACGAGATGGCGTCGGCGGAGCACACCCCGGCCCCGGATTTCGCACCGCCGCCGATGCACCCCGGGCCCACCGAGCGAGCCGCACCGCCTCGGACGCCGCGATCCGCTCGGGGATCACGGGAGCCGGAGCCGCCGATCGAAGAGCCGACGACGCAGCACCCGGTCGGTCGCCCGGCACCCGGGCCCGGTCGTCGGGCCGAGTCCGGCCGCAGGCGAGCGCCCGAGCAGGTGGAGCCCGAGTTCGATCGGGCCGCGCCACCATCGGAACCGCCGCACCAGCAGACCTCCGCAGCGCAGAGGCCGCCGCAACAGCCGGACCCTCGGCAACGGCAGAGCCCGCCGCAGCGGCAGCGGCCGCCTCGTCGACCACAGCCCGCACCCGCGCCGCCGCCCGCTTCGACCGGCGAGGCTCGCGATTTCGGCGTCGTCCCGCTGGCCGATCGGCCGGAGACCGCACCGCCCCCGGGGACCGAGCAGCGGCCCCGGCCCCATCGACCTCGTCCATCGGAACCCGGTGTCGACGCACAGTCCGCGCCTGCGCCGGGCGACGTCCGCAGGCGTCAGCCCCGCCCACCGGCTCCCGGCCGAGACCTCGCCGGACCTGCCGTCCACGATGGACCGCAGGCGAACCCCGAGACGGCCGCTACCCGCAGGCCGATGCCGCCCGGCCGCCCGACACCGCCGCCCGGCGCGGCCGCGCCGCCCGCAGGCCCGCCGCAGTCGCGACCACGTCCACCGCAGCAGGCGGAGCAGGGCATGCCGCCCGTCAGCGACGCGCGGCGTGATCCCGGGCCGATGACGGAGGAGACCCCGCTCACCCGGCACACCCGCAACATCGATGAGACCCTCGCCCGGTTCTCGGCGGTACACGACGAGATGCAGGCCGAGCTGGCCGAGAAGGAACGGCGCCGAGGCAAGCTCGGCAAGATCATCAACAAGTTCATCGACGATGACGATGAACCCTTCGACGACGGCGACCCGCCGACGACGACGATCCGTGTGGATGCGAACCCCCGACGGCGGTTCGCCCGTCGCACCACCCCTGCGGACGGCGCGGAGTCGGCCGAGCAGCCGCACGAGGACGACGAGTTCGACGCGAAGCTCGATCACGGTGACGATGACGACGATCCGCCGCCGCCCTCGGTCAAGGCGAAGACGGTCGTGCCCGCGCCATCGGCGAAACCAGCGCCCGCGCGCATGGCGGGCCGTGCCGTCGCCGTCGTCCTCGCCTCGATGATCTTCCTGGTGACGGGGTTCGGCTGGGGCGCTCGCGGTTGGGTCGACAACCAGTTCCGGGAGATCTCGGCGCTGGACGACGACTCCGGTCTGGTCAACGAACCGGAGAAGCAGTACGGCGACGAGAACTTCCTGATCGTCGGGTCCGACAGTCGGGCAGGCGCGAGCGAGGGCGACAACGTCGGCACGACCGAGGATCACGACGGCGCGCTGGCGGACGCCGTGATGGTCGCGCACATTCCCGCCAGCCGGGAACGGGTCGTCGTGGTCAGCTTCGCCCGCGACCTCGAGGTGGCGCGGCCGGAATGCGAGCGTTGGGACTCCACGACCGGGGACTACCTCGGCGAGCAAATCCCTCCCGAGGAGTACGCCCAGCTCAACGAGGTGTACGGCATCGGAGGACCGCAGTGCCTGCGCAAGGTCGTGCAGAGCATCTCGGGTCTGAGCTTCAGCCACTTCGTCGGCATCGACTTCAACGGCTTCCGCGACATGGTCGACGCCGTCGATGGCGTCGAGATCTGCACGCCCATTCCCCTGATCGATGACGAGCTCGGCACCGTCATCCCCACGGCCGGTCAGCAGGTCATCGACGGCGCAGCCGCACTCAACTACGTCCGGGCCCGCAGCGTGCAGGGCGATATCACCTCGGACTACGGCCGGATGTACCGGCAGCAGCTCTTCCTCTCCTCCCTGCTGCGCAAGGTGATGTCCTCCGAGGTCCTCCTCGACCCCGGCCAGCTCACCGGCTTCGTCCAGGCCTTCGCTCGGAACACCTTCGGCGAGAACCTGTCGGTGGACGGCCTGATGACCCTGGCGCAGTCGTTGCAGTCGCTGCAGACCGGGCGGATCACCTTCGTGACCCTCCCCACTGTCGGTACCGCGAACGAGCGGAACAACGAGGTCATGCGTCCGGACGACGTGAACGCGCTCTTCCAGGCGATCATCGACGACCAGCCGCTGCCGGATGAGGCACCGCTGCCCGGCGAGGAGAACGAGAGCGCGGACTCCGACAACGCGGGCGCGGCAGCTGGTGACGACGGTGCGGGATCCGCCGACTCTGCAGACCTCGTGTCCCCCGACGGCGTCCGAATCCAGGTTCTCAACGGCAGTGAGATGAGCGGGGCATCGCGTACCGTCTCGGCCTCCCTGGGAGAGCTCGGCTTCGACGTGGTGTTCTACGGCAACGCGCCTGCGCCGGTCGACCAGACCACCGTTCGCTACGCCCCACAGCGGGCGGCGGAGGCAGCCACGCTCGCGGCGACGCTGAACAACGCCGTGTTGGAGGAAGACCCCTCTGTGGGCGGTGCAGTCGTCTTAGTGATCGGTCCCGACTATGACGGCGACGTGTCGGCGCCGAGCCGCGGCACCTCGGCGGGCGGCGTGAGCATCGGCCCGTCCTCGCTGTCGGCAGCGGACAGCGGAGAAGGCGGCGAAGGCACCGAGGACTCCGAAGGCGCAGCTGGCGGAGCGGACGGCGAGCCCTCCGGCGTGCCGGACAACCTCAACACCATCAACGCGGAGAACGCCGAATGCGGGTTCTGGGAGGGCGGGTGAGGAACACTTGACGACATGCCTTCACCCGCTGTTCACCCAGGTGGCGGATGTGACGACCTACGATCACGTAGGGTGTCGGTATGCGTGAGGCCTATCGTGACCAGCTGGGACAGCTCGCCGACGCCCTTGCCGAGATGTGCGGCATGGCGACGACCGCGATCGAGTTGGCCACTCAGGCCCTGCTGACCGCTGATCTCACGCTCGCGGAGCAGGTCATCGCCGACGACGCGAAGCTCGACGAGGCACGGAGTCAGGGCGAGGAGCACGCGTTCGCGCTGCTCGCCCTGCAGGCCCCCGTGGCGGGCGACCTGCGCAACGTCGTCGCCGCCCTGCACGCGGCCGAAAGCCTGGAACGGATGGGCGACCTCGCGCTCCACGTCGCCAAGACCGCGCGCCGTCGTCACCCGCAGGCGGTGCTGCCGGACGAGGTCGCACCGTACTTCGTCGAGATGGGCCGCGTCGCGTCGGAACTGGGCAAACAAGCCGAACAGGTGATCCGCACCCGAAGTGTGAGCCTCGCCCGGCAGCTTGAGGATGCCGACGATGAGATGGACGACCTGCATCGGCACCTGTTCACCGTCCTCATGCAGAAGGACTGGAAGCATGGGCTGCCCGCCGCCGTCGACATCACGCTGCTCGGGCGCTTCTACGAGCGGTTCGCCGACCACGCCGTCTCGGTGGCCAGGCGCGTCGTCTTCGTCGTCACCGGGGAACACCCGCAGCAGGCCGACAGCGGCTCCTGACCTCGAGGTCCTCCCGGCACCGCCGTTGCCGCACCGGGAAGGGCTGCCGGCGTTTCTCCCCGCCTGCGCGGATCAGCTCTGCGATGCTGTGCCCGGTCGTCGTCGGCCCGGTCGTCATCGGCCGAAGTAGGGCGCAGGTCTGGAGGCAGCCGTGGGACACAACTCGGCCCTGGATCGCCGGCTCCTGGGCGGCGAGCTGCGCGCACTGCGAGAGGCCGCAGGCCGGACACACCGCGAGGTCGCCGATCACCTCGACTGCTCGCAGGGCAAGATCAGCCAGATCGAGCTGGGCAAGGTTCCGGTGCGGACCTCGGACGTGCGACTCATGCTGGAGTTCTATGACGCACCGGACGAGTCGATCGACCGACTCCGAGGGCTCGCCGTCGAATCGAAGAAGACCGGCTGGTGGCAGCCGTACACGAAGGTCATGCAACCGGGCTTCGACACCTACATCGGCCTGGAGTCGGCCGCGCGGCGCGTCCTCGCCTTCCACTCGGATCTGATCCCCGCCCTGTTGCAGACCCACGACTACGCCCGCGCCGTGCTCGGCGCGGGAACGGCGTCGACGGCGACGATCGGCCTGCTGCTCGACGCGCTCGACAAGCGGCAGGAACGGCTGATCGGCAGTACTCCGCTGGAGTATTCCGTCCTACTCGACGAGGCGACACTGCACCGGGCCGTCGGGGGTGTCGCGGTGCTGCGTGCCCAGCTGGAACATCTGGTGCTGATGTCCTACCGCCGCAATGTGAGCGTGCGGGTACTGCCCTTCGACGCGGGCGCCCACCCGTTGGTCGGTGACAACGTCTCGCTGGTGGAGGTGCCCGATCCAGCAGCACCGAACGTCGTGTGCCTACAGAACTCCGCGAGCTGCACCTATCTGGACAAGCCCGTCCAGACCCGCCGATACGTCGCGGCGTTCAGCAGGCTCGACGACTCGGCGTTGGACGCGCGTGACTCCGGCAGGCTGATCGCCGAGATCGCCGACGCGCTTCCCGACTGACCGTTCGTTCCCGCCGCGGCAGGCCCGCGCGGCACGGCTGCCCTGCGGGGAGACCGGTCGGGCACCCAGCGCGGTGCGGCCCCGGGCAGCCAAGGACCGCCGTCGAGCCGTGTCCCGGTCACCCGGACCAGGTTCGCGGGAGCCGCCCAGCCCTCGGCGGTGCGTCGAAGATCCTGTGGCTCAGCCGAACCGTCCCGAGATGTAGTCCTCAGTGGCCTTCTCCGTCGGGTTGGAGAAGATGCGGCTGGTCTCGTCGATCTCCACCAGCCTGCCGGGCTGGCCGACGCCGGGCAGGTTGAAGAACGCGGTCTGATCGCTCACCCGCGCGGCCTGCTGCATGTTGTGCGTGACGATGACGATCGTGAAGTCCTGCTTGAGCTCGGTGATCAGGTCCTCGATCGCCAGCGTCGAGATCGGGTCCAGCGCGGAGCACGGCTCGTCCATCAGCAGGACGTCGGGCTGGATCGCGATGGCGCGGGCGATGCACAGCCGCTGCTGCTGACCGCCGGAGAGGCTGCCGCCCGGCTTGTTCAGCCGGTCCTTGACCTCTTCCCACAGGTTCGCGCCGCGCAGGGAGCGCTCGCAGACCTCGTCGAGCTGCGTCTTGTTCTTGGTCCCGGCGAGCCGCAGGCCCGCGACCACGTTGTCCCGGATCGACATCGTGGGAAAGGGGTTCGGCCGCTGGAAAACCATGCCGATGGTCCGCCGCACCGCCACCGGGTCGACTGAGCTCGCGTAGACGTCCTCGCCGTCGAGCAGCACCTGGCCCTCGACGCGAGCGCCGGGGATCACCTCGTGCATCCGGTTCAACGACCGCAGCACGGTGGACTTGCCACAGCCGGACGGCCCGATGAAGGCCGTCACCCCGCGCGGCGGCACGGCCACGGTCACATCCTGTACGGCGTGGAATTTGCCGTAGTAGATGTTGAGGTCCTTGACGTCGATGCGCTTGGCCATCTGAATCCGTGCCCCGCCTACTTGGTCTTGACCGACGACAGCCGCGAGATGATCGTGGCCGCGAGGTTGAACAACATGATGATGAAGATGAGGGTCATCGCCGCGCCCCAGGTGCGGTTGAAGCCCGCAGCCTCCGGGTTGGCGAACTGACTGGTGATCAGCAGTGGCAGGTTGGCCATCGGCCCCGCGAAGAGGTCGTAGCTGATCGACGGCGAGTACGCCACGAGCACCAGCGCGGGCGCCGTCTCGCCCATCACCCTGGCCATGCCGAGCATGGCGCCGGTGACGATGCCCGACATCGCGGTCGGCAGGACGACCTTCATGATCGTCTTCCATTTGGGGATGCCGAGCGCGTAGGAGGCCTCTCGCAGCTCGTTCGGAACGATCCGCAGCATCTCCTCGGTGGTGCGCACCACCATCGGGATCATCAGCAGCATCAATGCCAGACACATCGCGAAGGCGCTGCGGTCGAAGCCGAACATGGTGATCCAGACGGCGTAGACGAACATCGCCGCGACGATCGACGGCACCCCGCTGAGGATGTCCACCATGAAGGTCGTGACCCTCGCGAACCGGGAGCCCGCGCCGTACTCGACGAGGTAGATCCCGACGAGGATGCCGATCGGGATCGACAGCACACCGGTGACCAGGCCCTGGAGCACGGTACCGACGATCGCGTGGTTGGCCCCGCCGATGTCCTCGGTGGCCCGGACGCCTGCCAACGAGTACTGCCACCAGTCCGGCCGGAGAAAGGGTGCGATGCCGCGGGAGACGACGGAGTAGAGCACCCAGATCAACGGGATCACCGCGATCAGGAAGCAGAGCCACACGACGACCCTGGCCACGACGTCCTTGGTACGACGCCCAGTGCTGACTCCCTGAAAGGCGGGCGGCTGCGCGGGTCGGTCCAGCTCCGAGGTGCTGAGACTCATGACCGTTCCTTCTTCCCAGCGACGATCGACCTGGCCACCGCGTTGACCAGGAACGTGAGCACGAACAGAACCAGGCCTGCCGCGATGTAGGCGCCGATGGACAGCGGATTGCTGAACTCGGCGGAGGCGGCGGCGATACGCGAGGCGATGGTGGCGCCGCCGTCGAAGACGCTGAACGACGGGGCTGCCGTGGTGGACGACAGGATCAGGAACAACGCCACCGTCTCCCCGAGCGCCCTGCCGAGGCCGAGCATGGAGGCGCTGACATAGCCGGACTTGCCGAAGGGCCAGACCGTGGTGCGCACGACCTCCCACTTGGTCGCGCCCAGCGCCAACGCTCCCTCGATGTGCTCGCGGGGCGTCCGCTCGAACACCTCGCGGCTGATGGCCGTGATGATCGGCAGCAACATGACGGCCACCACGACGCCTGCGGTGAAGATGTTCCCCGCGCCCGCGATGCTGACGTTGCCCTGGTCGAAGATCGGAATGAACGACAGATTGGTGTTCAGCCAGTCGGCCACCGGCACCATCGCCGGGCCGATCACCTGGATGCCCCACAGACCGAAGATCACCGACGGCACCGCCGCGAGCAGGTCGACGATGTAGGCGAACGGCCTGGCCAGGCTTCTCGGCGCGTACTGGGTCAGGAACAGCGCGATGCCGAGCGAGACCGGCATGGCCAGCACCAGCGCCAGCAGGGACACCGACACGGTCGTGTACAGCAGGTAGAGGATGCCGAACCGGAGATCGTTCGGGTTGGAGGCGTTCCAGTCTCCGGAGAAGAGGAAGCTGGTCTGATTGGCCGCGAGCGACGGAATGGCCTGCAACAGCAGGAACAGGCCGATCGCGCCGATCAGGACGACGACGAACGTGCCGGAGCCCACCGCGAAGCCGCGGAAGATCCGGTCGCCCGGACGGCGGACGGGTTTGCTCGGGGTGTCGACTGCCGTGCTGATGAGATCCTCCGGAGCATCCGGTGACGGAGCGGAGCCGCTCCCTGTCGTCAGAGAGCGGCCCCGGCGCGTCGAGTCGCTCATTGCGTCTCGCTCAGTTTCTCTTACCCGATCGGGCTAATGCCTGACGGGTCAGGCGATCTCGTCGATCGCGGCCAGCAGGCGGTCCTGGAACTCGGTCGGGAGCGGCGTGTAGCCGATCTCGGAGAGGTTCTCCTGGCCGGTGGTGGCGGCCACGTTGAGGAACGACTTGACGCCTGCGGCGACCTCGGGGTCCTCGTACGCGGAGCAGACGATCTCGTAGGTCGCCATCGTGATCGGGTACGCGCCCGCCTCGGTGGTGCCGAACACCGACTCGAGGTCGATGGTCAGGTCGTTGCCCTCACCGGTGATCTCGGCACCGGTGATCGCCGCGCCAACGGTCTCGTCGGTCAGCGGAACCGGGCCGCTGCCCGCGTCGATCTGGGCGATGCCCAGGCCTGCGTTGTTGGCGAAGGACACCTCGACGTAGGTGATGCCGCCCTCGGTGCTGGACACCGCCTCCGAGACGCCCTGGGACTGGCCACGGCCCTCGCCGACGCCGCCCGCGAAGGTCTCACCGTCGCCCTGGGTCCATGCGCCGTTGGTGCCGACGGTCAGGTACTCCTGGAAGTTGCCGGTGGTGCCGGACTCGTCGCTGCGGTAGAAGACCGTGATCGGGGTCTCCGGCAGCTCCGCGCCCTCGTTGGCGGCGGCGATGGCCTCGTCGTTCCATTCCGTGATGGTGCCGTTGAAGATGTTGGCCACGACCTCGCTGGGCAGCACGAGCTCGTCGACGCCCGGCAGGTTGTACGTGATCGCGACGGGGCTGAAGACCAGCGGGAGGTGCCAGGCCGGGCTGTCGCACCGCTCCTCGGCCTGAGCGCGCTCCTCCTCGTCCATCGCGGAGTCGGAGCCCGCGAACATCACCTGGCCTGCAATGAACTGCCGACGGCCGGAGCCGGAGCCGTTCGGGTTGTAGGCGAGGCTCTGCCCGGCGCACTCCCCGCTGAACACCGCGGCGAACTCGTCGATGGCGTTCGCCTGCGAGGACGCTCCCTCGGCGACGATCTGGTCGACGCCACCGCACTCCGCGGCCGTCGGCTCTCCCCCGGTCGAGCCGCCGCCGTTCGCGTCCTGGGCCGCGTTGTCGGAGCCACAGGCCGAGAGCAGCAGCGCACTCGCCGCCACCAGCCCGAGAGCAGCAGAGTGCCGCTTGATCTTCACAGTGTTCCTCCAGTGCGAAGCCTGCACGTTCATCGAGCGGCAGGTCGCCGCCCGATGCGAAGGTAGGCAGCCGGGGTGGACGACGGCCGCTGAAGAGATGAACGCGAGGTGAACATGACACGGGAAGTGACTAGACCGACCACCAGTGGCGGTACTGCGTAGCCTGGTCGTGACCTGTGCGTTCGCTCTCCGTGATGTGATCTGGCAGTACCGCTGCTACCGACCGAACTGGATGTCGCTGTCACGGTGGGTGAATCCCAGCCGCTCATAGACGCGGATCGCGGCCGGGTTGTCCGCCTCGACATAAAGCATCGTGTGGCGCAGTCCCTGATCGGCCAGATGACGCAACCCCGCCTGGGTGAGAACGCCGCCGAGCCCCCTGCCCTGGGCGTCGGGGTCGACACCCACCACATACACCTCGCCGACGGCCTCGGCTGCCGCCGAGCCCGGCGGGTGCACCTTGGTCCAGTGGAAGCCCAGCAGGCTGCCGTCGGCGTCGACCGCCAGCAGGAAGCCCGCCGGATCGAACCAGCTCTCGGACTCCTTGTCGACGACGTCGGCCTCAGACATCCCGCCCTGCTCCGGATGCCAGGAGAAGGCCCGCCGATTGACGTCGACGACGGCGGCCTCGTCCTGCCCGACGTCGAAGGTTCTGATCAGCACATCCGAAGGCGGCGTGGCCGCGCCGGGCGGGTGTTCGGCCAGGTCGACCCACATGCGTCGCAACTCGCGGACGGTGTGAAACCCGAACCGCCGAGCCAGCGTGATCGCGGCGGGATGGCCGCTGTGCGACCAGACGAGCAGGACGTCCGCCGGAGCAGATGGTTCGTCGGCCGCGACCTCGGCAGGCTGCTCGGGCAGCTCGGCTCGTTCGAGAAGCGCCCGGACCAGGGTGGTGCCCACTCCGTGGCCCCGTGCCGACGGCCGGACCGCCAGTTCGGCGACCAGCCTGCCCGCGCTGTCGGTCTCGGTGTCGAGCTGTGCATAGCCCACCAGCAGCCCCCCTGGCTCGCGGACCAGGAAGTGCTCGGTGCCGCCGACGTCGGCCCGCACCTGTTCCACCTGCACGGCAGCCGGGCCGCGCCGACGCAGTGCGGTCAGGCCGCGCTCGGAGACGGGGGCCCTGCCGTCTGCCTCCGTCGCCTCGGCCAGCAGCGAGGTCACCTCGTCGGCGACCTCGTCGAGAAGACCGTTGTGCCAGCTCGTGATCGTCACGAGGTCCACGGTAACCCCCCTGCCCGCCCAAAAGCGGCAGACCACGGGGGCAAACCCGCCCTAGGACACCTGCTCACACCTTGGAGTGGATCACCTGCGGATTCCTTGCCGGACTCCGCACCACTCCGTCATTATTCGAACATGAGTTCGAGTGAGCGCATGCCCAGGGAGACCGTCCGCCCGGCGCCTGCCGCAGGCACGGCCGTGGCCGCCGGACGAGAAGACCGATTCGCGGCTCACGGCGACGGCGTCAGTGCCGCGACGCCGTCGTACGGCCGATCAGCTCCGACACGTTGTCCGCGAGCAGGTCGGCCGAGTCCGCGCCGTAACGCACGAGCCTGCGCTCGGCCCGGTGCTCCGCGAGCGCCTGGGTCGTGCCGCCGGGTCGAACGAACTTGTAACCGACGTTGCGGACCGTGCCGATCAGCTGCTCGTGCTCCGGCCCGAGCTTCGCCCGCAGCCGCCGCACGTGGACGTCCACCGTCCTGGCTCCGCCGAAGAAGTCGTAGCCCCACACCTCCTGGAGGAGCTGCGACCGGGTGAACACGCGGCCCGCGTGCTGGGCGAGGTACTTGAGGAGTTCGAACTCCTTGTAGGTCAGCTCCATCGGCTTGCCGCGAAGCCGCGCCGTGTACGTGGCCTCCTCGATCACAAGCTCGCCGAACGTCAGGATCTCGCCTTCGGACTGTGCCTGCTGCTCGGCCCTCCCGTGCAGCAGACGCAGCCTGGCGTCGACCTCGGCGGGCCCTGCGGTCGGGAGCAGGATCTCGGCCACGCCCCAGTCCGCGCTGAGTGCCACCAGTCCGCCTTCGCCGATGACCGCGACGACAGGCGCCTCGACGTCGGCGGCGGCGAGCAGGCCGCAGAGCCTGCGAGCGCCCACGAGGTCCTGGGTGCCGTCGACGAGGACGGCATCATGGGGACGACGTTCGAGAAGACCAGAGACCTCCGGCGCACCCAGATGAACCGAGTGCGGCAGCAGAGACAGCGCGGGCAGCACGGCTCCCGCGTTCGAAGCGGAGGTCAGAAGCAAGAGATCCAGGCTGGACATGTCGGGACTCCTTCCTGCCGGGCATCGAAGGTGAGTCCCTCGTGCCCGCACACCGGGCCCCGTTGCCCTCCGGACATGATGGAGGATACCCCCTGTGACCACCGTTGACCGAGTACTCATCGCGGAGATCACAGCTCGCACCGCCGACGACGTGCCCATCCACGGCGTCCTCCTGCCTCGGCAGGCGGGCTCCGCCGCCCGGCAGCGACGCTCCGCGACGGCGGACGATCTCGCCATCGTCGTCGGCCATGGCTTCACCAACCATGTCCGGAAGCCGGCGGTCATGCGCACGCTCGTCCGGCTGTCTCGCCGTGCGGCGGTGTTCGCCTTCGACTTCCGGGGCCACGGCAGGTCCGGCGGGCTGTCCACCGTCGGCGACCGCGAGGTCTTGGACGTGGCGGCGGCCGTGGAGTATGCGCGACGCTGCGGCTTCCGGCGAGTCGCGACCCTCGGCTTCTCGATGGGCGCCTCGATCGTGATCCGGCATGCCGCGCTGGCCGGGCCCGGCGACCGGCCGGAGGCCGTCGCGGCGGTGAGCGGACCGTCCCGGTGGTGGATCAGGGAGACGGCTCCGATGCGACGGGTCCACTGGCTGCTGGAGCAGCCGCACGGAAGGCTCGTCGCTCCGTTGGTGGGCGTCCGACTGGACCAGGCCTGGGAGACCATCCCGATGTCACCGCTGGAGGCGGCCGAACACGTCCACCCCACGCCGCTGTTACTCGTACACGGCGAGCAGGACGACTACTTCTCTCCCGATCACGCACGCCAGCTGCACTCGGCCGCGAGCTCCCGAGGCGAGCTGTGGATCGAACCGGAGATCCGTCATGCCGAGACGGGCATGACACCGGCCCTGGTGGATCGGATGGCACAGTGGCTTGACCGAAACGCCCTTCATGTGACCCGGCAACGACAGCTGATCAAGGCGGGAACCGAGCGTTGAAGAGACTACTGATCGTCCTCGTGATCATCGCGGGACTGCTGACCGCAGCCGACTTCGGCGCTGCCGCCGCAGCCGAGTACCAGGTCTCCAAGCGGCTGCGTAACGAACTGGGTCTCAGTGATGATCCAGCTGTCCGGGTGAACGGCTTCCCCTTCGCCTTCCAGGCGATGGCAGGCGACTACCGCGAGGTCGAGGTGCAGGCGCAGGGGGTACGGGTCGGCGAGCTTCAAGACGTCCACATCGAGGCGACGCTGCGCCACGTCAGAGTGCCGTTCTCCGACATCGTGGGCGGCACGCTCCGGGAGGTGCGCGTCGACGAGGTGGCAGGCCGGGTACGGCTGACCGCGAGCGACATCGGTCGGCTGATCAACATCCCGGACCTCCGGATCGAACCGTTCACCGGCGAGCTCGTGGAGCCGGTGGAGGGTGACGAGGCAGGCGAGGGGGAAAACGCCGACGCGGCTCAGGCCGAACAGGCCGACGACGACACCACGGCCACCGTTCAGCTCACCGGCAGTCAGGACATCGGCGGAGACAAGACCGAGATCACCGTGGTCGGCACGCTCTCCTTGACCGACGGGATCATCGAGATCCAGCCTCGGCGGCTGGAGATCGACCCCGGAACCGGGGCGCTCGAACTTCCCGCCGAGATCCAGGATGCGGTGCTGAGCACCTTCACCGCCCGGATCGACCCTGGCGGGCTGCCGCTGGACGTGACGCCGACCTCCGTGCGTGCCGAACACGGCGCACTCATCGCGGGCGGCACCGCACGTGACGTGGTCATCCGGAACTAGGCGCTCCGGGCGCCTGCCGAGCGGATCAGGCGGCTGGACGCGGCGTGACTCCAGTCGGCGAGTCCGGGTCGGTGGGACGTCGGCGAGTCCTGGTCGGTGGGACCTTGACAGGCAGCATGTACTCGGAACGTCCTCGGACGAGCGCGCCGCGCCCCGGCGCGGGACGGCCGTGAGCCCGGCGAGAGCTCTGGAGGCGGAGATGGCGGGCCTGTCGGCTCTGGTCGTGGCGATCGTCGCCGCCCTGCTGATCGGCGCGCTGCATCGCCGGGCACAGGGACGTGTCTCCGTCGCCGCCGAGGCAGGCGAGTCCGCCGTCACATCGCCTGGACTGCCCCTTGCGGTGCAGGAAGCACTCACGGACGCCACCGCAGGTTCAGCGGCGGAGCCCCGGCCCGTGGTGACACTGCTCCAGTTGTCCACGACGTTCTGCGCGCCGTGCAGGCACACTCGGGCGCTGCTGACCGATCTGGTCTCGGGGCTGACCTCGGTACGTCACGTGGATCTCGATGTCACGGATCGACCTGACGTGGTGACGGCACTGCGCGTCCACCGAGTCCCCACGACGATCGCCTTCGATCCGGCCGGCCGAGAGCTGCTTCGCGTCGGAGGCGTCCCACACCGCGAGACGCTCCTGAACGCCCTGCGGCCGCACCTGCTCGCTGCGGATTCCGAGGACTGAGAGAGCTTCCCGACCATCGGGCATTCCGGTACCGTCGCAGGCGTGCACTTCCTGCTGACCAGACGCCGCGCGGTAGACCTCTGCCGCCTCGCGAGCAGTCTGTGTCGCACTTCCTGATCGGGCTGTAGCGCTGTCGGCTGATGCCGCCTCACTCTCGCCGCACTGCGCAGGCCCGCCTCGGACGGACTTCTCTCACCGCGAAACCGTCATGGAGGTCGTATGTCTGATGCACGTGAATCCGACGCACAGCTGATCGATGCGGGAGGGCCCCGGTTCTCCGCCACGATGACCAGTCTGATCCTCGCCGTCGTCCTGCTGACCGAGAGCTGGCGGCTGCTCGGCGCACAGGCGCTGTTATTCGGATTATGCGCTTTCATCGGTCTGCGGCTGAACCCGTGGGGCCTCGTGTACCGAAGGCTGATCCGGCCCAGGCTTCGCGGACGTGGCGAACAGGAACCGGTCGCACCCGTGCAGTTCTCCCAGGGCGTGGGCTTCGTGTTCAGCGTGATCGGCGTGATCGGCTATGCGAGCGGACTCACCGCTCTCGGCATCGTCGCGACCTCGCTGGCACTGGTGGCGGCCCTGCTCAACGCGGTGTTCGGGCTCTGCGTCGGCTGTGAGCTCTACCTGCTGATTCAGCGGTTCCGGGCACCCCGCCCGTCCAATCTCGTCTGACGTCACGATGCGACGACGTCGACACCGCGCTCAGGTGCCCGGCACCGAGCAGTCACCTCGAGAACCCGAGACATCGATCCGACATCGACATCCGATCACCACTGGCGATGAGAACAACGAGGAGCACCCGAGATGAGCCGCGAAGACTTCCTGGTGACCGCCGAATGGGCCGAGGCCAACCTCGACGCACCTGGAGTGGTGTTCGCCGAGGTTGATGAGGACACCACGGCATACGACGGCGGCCACATCCCCGGTGCCGTGAAACTCGACTGGAAGAACGATCTGCAGGACCACGTCCGACGCGACTTCGTGGACCGATCCGGCTTCGAGAAACTGCTGTCCAGCAAGGGCATCGGCAACGACGACACCGTGATCCTCTACGGCGGCAACAACAACTGGTTCGCGGCCTACGCCTACTGGTACTTCAAGCTGTACGGCCACCAGGCCGTCAAGCTGATCGACGGCGGCCGCAAGAAGTGGGAGCTCGACGGCAGGCCGCTCTCTCCCGAGGCGGTCGAGCGCCCCGAGACGAGCTACACCGCGAGTGAGCAGGACGTCTCCATCCGGGCGTTCCGTGACGAGGTCGTGGCGGCGATCGACGCCAAGAACCTGGTCGACGTCCGCTCCCCAGACGAGTTCGCGGGCAGGCTGCTCGCCCCCGCGCACCTCCCGCAGGAGGCGGCCCAGCGCGGCGGCCACATCCCGGGCGCCGTCAACGTGCCCTGGAGCAAGGCGGCCAACGAGGACGGCACCTTCAAGTCCGAGGAGGAGCTGCGGGAGATCTACACCGAAGCAGGCTTGGACGGCACCAAGGCCACCATCGCCTACTGCCGGATCGGCGAGCGCTCCTCGCACAGCTGGTTCGTGCTGCACGAGCTGCTCGGTCAGTCCGACGTCAAGAACTACGACGGGTCCTGGACCGAGTACGGCAGCCTGATCGGCGTTCCGGTGTCGAACCCGTCGGCGGCACAGTCCGGCTGATCCGTCCTCCCGCCAGGAATCGATCACACGCGAGAACGCGAAGTGGAGCCTTGATCATGAGCACATGCGGAGCCCCGGAACAGACGACGACCAGTGCCGAGGACGTCGCAGGCACCGATCAGGTCGTCCTGGCGGGCCGGGTGCGGGCAGGCGACGAGGGCGTCTCCGGAGCGTTCGTCCGTCTCCTGGACGCGAACGGCGAGTTCACCGCAGAGGTGGTGTCCGCACCGACCGGCGACTTCCGCTTCTACGCCGCCTCGGGCACCTGGACGGTGCGTGCCCTGCACAAGGCGGGCAGTGGACAGGCCGAGATCGTCGCGGCGGGCGCCGGACTCCACCAGGCAGACATCGCACTGGCCTGATCGTCCTCGTGTTCGATCACGACACTCCTCCCGACGCGCCCCGCCGCCTGCCTGACGTTTCCGCGCGAACGGGGCGGAACGCCACGAGGCGGGGACGTGGCCTCGATAAGGAGGATCGTCGACGTGATCGGTGGTGGGGGAGGCCACGCCTTGCCCACCACCGGTTCCGCCTGTCGAAAGGTATGCTCCGAGCGTGGAACTGTTCTTTACCGGTCTTCTCGTGCTGGCCACGGTGTTGGTCCTGTGGTTCGCCGTCTACGTCGTCTACCGGCTGTACAGCGATCAGCGCTGAGTGAGTCTGCGATATGACATCTGAGCAGCCGAACACCGTCAGCGGTGACGCCGCAGTGCAGGCGGCAGCCGAACGCGCCGAGGCGACGCGGGGTCTGAACCTGCCGCAGTTCGAGGATCTGCCGATTCCGGCAGACACCGCGAATCTGCGGATGGGCCCCGAACTCCATCCGGCCTGTCTCGCCCTGCTGCCCCTGGTGGGGGTCTGGCGCGGCGAGGGAGTCGCGGAGCACCCGTCGCTGGACGAGCCCTACCGCTACGGCCAGCAGATCACCTTCGCGCACGACGGCAGGCCGTTCCTGTACTACGAGGCACGGTCCTGGCTGCTCGACGCGGACGGCGAGGTCCTCGGTGCGGGCTCGCGCGAGGTCGGCTGGTGGCGACCGCAACCCGATGACACGATCGAGCTGCTCCTGGCGCATTCCGGCGGCGTCGTCGAGATCTTCTACGGGAAGCCGCGCAATCAGACCTCCTGGGAGCTGGGCACCGATGCGGTGGCCAGGACGAGTTCCGCCGAAGAGATCAGCGCGGCACAACGCCTGTACGGCGTCGTCGGCGACGGCGATCTCGCCTACGTGGAGGAACGCTCGCTGAGCGGCCAGCCCCTGGCACCGCACATCTCGGCGAAACTGAGTCGCGTCGTCGGCTGAATAGCGTCGTCACAGAGCCAGGTCGCCGGTCCTCCGGCGGCTCCGGCCAGCCTGCCGACCGCGTTGCATCCTCGGCACGCCCGCGTGGCCGCATGGCGATTCCCCGAGCTGCCGCAGGCCTGCCCCGCCGTCCAGCCTCTCCCACCGCTCGATGCCCCCTGGCAGATCGAGTGAGTCGAGGGGGCACTGAAGGACCATGCCGAAATCGAATACCGGCACCGCAGCATCACGGGCAGGCAGGAAAGACGACGAACCACCCTGCGCACCGAGCGCGGCCGAGGATGGTGCGGACCGGACCGGCCTCCATAACCGGGGCGTCCTCTGACGACGGGCGACGGGCGCGCCCGCGGCGGGGCGGGTCGCGGCCGATCCGCCTCTCGACGGCCCCGCCGATCGGCTTCGACCCGCGGACGACCGTCGTCGATCATCCCGTCGATCACCCGGTCCGAGTCGCCCGGCAGGGCGGCGATCGCCGCCTGCCGAATGGCCGGTATCAGACGTACTGCGACTCGAAGAGCTCGGTGATCTCCCGATGGAGCGCGGCTCGTTGCTCATCGTCCGGCAGGGTCTTGCCGTCGAGCGTGTGCACCCGGGTGATCAGCCGGACACTGGAGACCAGCCAGAGGCCGTCCGTGTCCCACAGCTCCTCGATGCGAAGCGGCTCGACCTTGGTGTTCCAGCCCGCGGCCTCCGCCGCGCGGAACAGCGCTCCCTGGGTGGTGCCGGGCAGGATGCCGCTGCTCGGCGGCGGCGTGCGCAGGGTGCGGCCCTGGGCGATCACCACAGTCGAGGTCGGGCCCTCCAGGACGGTGCCGTCGGTCGCGGTGAAGATGACCTCTTGCGCGTCGTTGCGCTCGGCATGCCGCAATGCGGCCATGTTGACCGCGTAGGACAGCGTCTTGGCGCCCAGGAGCAGCCACGGAGCCCGTTCCTGGAGGTCAGCGGCGTATCCGCGTTCCAGGGTGATCACCGAGAGGCCCTCGTTGCGCTTGCGAATCGTCTCGGGCCCCACCGGGAGTCCCATCGCGAACGCCGTCGGCCTTCCCTCGCCCTCGACTCCTCTGGAGTAGACGAGCTTGAGCGCCATCTCGCGACCACCCCGCCAGGCGTCGAGGACGACCTGGGCACAGCGTTCCCATGCGGCGAGGTCCGGCGGCGGCATGTCGAGCAACGCGGCCGAGCGCGCGAGCCTCTCCAGGTGGGGACCGAGTTCTCGGGGGCGGCCGTCGACCACCATGATCGTCTCGAACACGCCGTCGCCGCGCTGCACCGCGAGGTCGTCCACGCGAAGCAGCGGAGCGGTGTGGTCGACGATCGTTCCATCCAGCAACGCAAGCACCGTCATGGCTCGACAGTATGCCGCCCGCTGCCGCAGGCGTGGGCGGTGTCACTCAAGCGAGGCAGCCATCGCAGGATCGGTCCCGGTCACCGCACTCGGACGACGTCTACCATTGAGGATCGTGGCCTGACGGGCGTGCGCGGGGTGGACCGCTCCTCGGCGAGACGTGGCGCCGTGCGAGATCGCCTCCTATCGTGCTGGAGCGTTTCGGCCGCGAGACGAAGGGACTGCCAGTGACCACCTCGATCTCCTCGCCGCTGCTCGCCGCGCCTGGCGCGGTGCCGCCTCCGGACGACTCCCCCGACCTCGGCGTGCCGTGGCACTACGGCGATCCGTTCGCCGAACAGCGGACGGCTGCTCGCGGCGCGGTGGTCGTCGATCGGTCCCACCGCACCGTGCTCGCGGTCCCCGGCGAAGAACGGCTGAGCTGGCTGCATCTGCTGCTCTCCCAGCACGTGTCCGCACTGCCGGACGGGACCGGAACCGAGGCACTGGTCCTCGACGGGCAGGGACGGGTGGAGGCCCACATGGTGCTCGCCCACCTGGACGGAACGGTCTGGTTGGACACCGAGGCGTCGAGCACGGTGACGGGCGCGATCGGCGGCAGGACCGAGTCACTGCTGGGCTACCTCGAAGGAATGCGCTTCTGGTCCAAGGTCGAGCCGCAGGACGTGAGCGCCGACTGGGCGCTGCTGTCGGTGTTGGGACCCGACGCGGGCCGGGTGCTGGCCTCGGTGGGCGTGCCGGTGCCTGCGGAGAAGTATGCGGTGACGGCGCTGGCGGGCGGTGGTCTGGTTCGGCGGATGCCGTGGCCCGGCCCGGACGCGGTCGACCTACTGGTGCCGAGGTCCGAACTCGTCTCGTGGTGGGAGCGGCTGACCGACGCGGGAGCACGTCGGGCGGGAAGCTGGGCGTTCGAGGCACTGCGGGTGGAGTCGTTTCGACCTCGGCAGGGCATGGACACCGACAATCGGTCGATTCCGCACGAGTTGGGCTGGATCCCCTCGGCGGTCCACGTCAGCAAGGGCTGTTACCGAGGGCAGGAGACGGTGTCGAAGGTCCACAACGTCGGCAAGCCGCCGAGGCGCCTGCTGCTCCTGCACCTCGACGGGTCCTCGGAGGTGCTTCCCGAGACCGGCGACCCGGTGACCAGCGGTGATCGTGTCGTCGGTCGGGTGGGCAGTGTCATCCGCCACCACGAGCTCGGCCCGGTCGCGCTGGCGCTGATCAAACGGAGCGTGCCGATCGACGCAGAGCTGACGGTGGGCGCCGAGGATCGACAGATCGCCGGGTCGATCGACCCCGACTCGGTCCCGGTCGACACCGGAGAACCACCCGGTCGGGTGGCTGCCCAGCGTTTGCGTGGTTGACGTCTGCTCCTGTGTCAGGATCGCGTGCGGAGCAGGGACATCTCATCGCCCGAAGACGGGCCGAAATGCGAAAGAATCAGGCAAGCGGTTGCCCGTCGACGCGTGTTCACGCAAGGATCGGTGGTTGACCGGCTCGCGGCGAGCCGATGCGCCGACGAGCCGTCGACAGACCGCATGACGCGCAGCCGGAGACTCGGATGAAGTGGGACGGACCGATGTCGTTGAGGACAATGCCGTGATCGAGGTCCGACCTGGCGGCCGAAGGCGGATAGACCGGGTACTCGCCCCGGACTATCTGGACGGCGTCCAGACCAAGCCGTTGAGCGAGGTGCGGGCGCTGCGCGACGAGGCGGCCCAGGAGGAGACCGATCTCTCCTATCTGCGCAGGCTGCTGCATGCGCGGATCGACATCGTGCGCGCCGAGCAGATCCGACGCGAGGAGAACGGCCCCTTCTCGGTGGTCGAGCAGCTCACCGACATCCTGGCTCGCAATGCCGTCGGGCCCGCCACCGGCTCCGGTCGTTACCAGACGATGGAGCCGTCGAGGGCCGAGGCGCGACGCAGGCACGTCGAGGCGCTGGTCTCCGACGTCGACCTCTCCGACGTCACCTCGCGTTCGGACGCGGAACTCGTCGAGGCCGCGAACGGTTACGGCGAGGAGGAGGAGTCGGTCTCACTGCGGCGACGCGAGGTGCAGGACGTGGTGGATCTGCTCAACGCGGAGATCGCCCGTCGGTATCGGGAAGGCCGCGCCTCGGTGGACGAACTGCTGGCCGAGGCGTGCGAGGGAGAACGCCCCGCACCGAGGACGCCTGCGGACGACGAACCGCGCTAGCACTTCGTTCTCCGAGCCGACAGCCGTACGGTCGTCGGCATGAGCGTCCCTCTGGTCGAAGTCGTGCGTTCCGGGTTCCGCGAGTGTGTGCACCGCGGCTCGGTGGCGCTGTGGGCGGACGGCAGGCTGTCTGCGCGCAGTGTCGGGGCGGTCGACGTTCCGATGTTCCCCCGTTCCTCTAACAAGCCGTTCCAGGCCCTGGCCATGCTGCGCTGCGGCCTCGAACTGTCGGATGCCGACCTCGCCGTGGCCTGCGCATCACACAGCGGGGAGCCCGAGCATCTTCGGCGCGTCGAGTCCGTCCTCCGCACGCACGGCCTCGGCGAGGACGACCTCCAGTGCCCGCCCGCCCTGCCGGGTGACGAAGAGACCCGCCATGCGGTGCTGCGATCGGGCGGCGGGCCCCGCAGGCTGGCGATGAACTGCTCCGGCAAGCACGCCGCGATGCTGGCCGCCTGTGTTCGCGCGGGCTGGTCGACCGAGGACTATCGAGCACCGTCGCATCCGCTTCAGGTGGAGATCCGCCGAACGATCGAGGAGCTGACGGGCGAACCCGTCGCGGCTACCGCTGTCGACGGCTGTGGCGCCCCGCTGGCGGCGTTCTCGCTGACCGGGCTGGTTCGCGCCTTCGCAAGCCTCGTGCAGGCACCTCCCGGCACGCCGCAGCGCCGGATCGCCGACGTGATGCGGAAGCACCCGTTCCTGGTGTCCGGCACCGGACGCGAGGACAACCTGATGATGACCGCCGTGCCCGGCGTGCTGAGCAAGGCGGGTGCGGAGGGTGTCGCCGCCGTCGCGCTTCCGGACGGACGAGCCGCGGCGATCAAGATCGAGGACGGTCACGCCCGAGCCAGGCTGCCGGTCCTCGTCGGCGCGCTGCGGGAACTCGGCGTCGCACCGTCCGAGGCGCTCGACACACTCGCGACGGAACCGGTCCTCGGCGCGGGCAGCCGGGTCGGCGACGTCCGGCTGATGCCGGACGTCTTCGACCTCGCCGGACAGCTCAGCTGAACCGTTCCCGAGAAGCCACCTCGGCCCAGAAGTCGCGAAGCTTCTCGTAGAGCTCAGCGATCACCTCTGCCTCGCCCTCCTCGAACGCCTCGACCATCCGGTGCACGTCCTGCGCCGAGGTGTCCTCGGACAACTCCTCGTCGTCCATGAGCTGCACGAGGCCGCCGTAGTCGAGTTCGAGGGCGGACCCGGGGTGAAAGTGGTCCAGCCACCGTCCCGTGTCCCGCAGCAGCGCCGCAGGCCCTTCCGGTCCGATGGACTCGCGCACGACACCGTGCGCGTGCTCGGCACGCCTGCGGGCGTCGGCGAGGGGCACCCGCCAGCTCACCCGTCGCTCCGGGTCGTCGAGCGGGGCGAGCACGAGCCGACGAGCAGCCGGGTCGACCAGCGAGAACCACGGCAACGGCACGCTCCAGGTGGAGCTGACCACGTGCACCGCTCCACCGGCCATCTCGGCCACCACGGCAGCCGCCCTGGACCGCACGGCGTCCGGAGCCATCGGCAGGGCCTCGGCCAACAGCGGCGGTGAGGCGGTGGACAGGAATCCGACCATGCCCGCCGCCGCTCGCGCCCGGATGTCGAGCGGGCAGACCAGCAGGTCATGGGCCGTCGAGGACTCCTCGTCATCCCCGGCGACGGTCGATCCGGTGTCCGCGCCAGGGGTGTCGAGGGAGACGACGTCCTCCGGACGGATCACCAGAACGTCGGTGAGGCCCTCCAGCCGTCTGCCTGCCGGGACTCCGTCACCGGGGAACAACCGGGTCGGCGAGGCGAGCTGTGTCCGAAGCCACACTTCTCGTTCGCGATCAGCCACCACCGACGGAGCGACCGGTCCGGCACGCAGTGCGCGCTCCAGTCGGTCCCGTGACGTAGCGTCGAAGGAGGACAGCGGCTCGTACACCCTGAGGTAGGCGACGAACGGTCGTGGCACCCTGAAATCGTGCCATGGTCGGCGCTGTGGCGGCACAGCGGTCGGCATCACGTTCAAACAAGCGGTGCCACGTCGCATCGACCCTGCCTGTCACGGTACGGTGGGGGCAGGAAGAGTTGTCGAGACGATACGGGGCCGCCGTTCCCCCGGCCGCCCCGTCCCTGTGCGAGGGGGTCGAGCCATGGGGCGCGGCCGAGCTAAGGCCAAGCAGACGAAGGTGGCCCGGGAGCTCAAGTACAGCACCCATGCCACGGACTTCGACGCTCTGCAGCGCGAGCTGTCAGGCGGCGAGTCCTCTGGCAAGCGGTCCGATGATGACCGACCCGGAGACTCGTACGACGACCGGTACGACGAATATCGAGGTTGACTCAGCCGAACGATCAGGCGGGTCGCCTCCCCTGGGGGTCTCTCGTCTGACGGCTGCGCCCTCAGCCTGGTCATCGTCAAGGTCCCTGTACCTGAGTTCGGGCCTTCGAACGACTGATGCCGGGTTACGCCCTAGCGGGCGTGACCCGGCATGAGTTGTCCTGTCCACAACACATGGTGCGCGCGTGAGATCCGACTCGACGCACCATCCGAGCGAACGAGGCCCCACATCCGCCACGGATGTGGGGCCTCGTTCTGTCCGGGGCTGCCCGGCGGGTGCCGCCGGAGATCCTGAGGAGCCTGCGAGCTCGCGGGCCGCTACTCCGCTCGGCGCAAGCGTGAGCCACACCCCTCCCGGTGATCACCCAAGCCGCAGACAACGGTCATATCCCCCCGATAACCTTGACCCAGGGTGAGCGGCCGACCGCCAGCCGCAGCGACGAGGAGGAGACGATGGGGGATTCGTATCAGGTCGATCCGGAACTGCTACCGCAGGCGATCGCGGATCTGATCGAAGCGCGCAGTCAGTTGCGGGATCTGAGGCAAAAGGCACAGGAACTGGCCAGAAATCGACCCGGGCGCGGCGCCGATCAGGTCAGCCTCAATTCAGGGACCGAACTTTCGCGCGTGGCAGGCGATGCATCAAGTGGATCGCTCATCCACACCGTGAATATGTACGAGGAGGCCATCGACGCGACCCTGGAAAACTTCCGCCAAATGCTCGCATCATATCTTGAGCTGGAGGACGTTAACCAGATACCTGATTTCGAGGGCGAACCGACGCCATACTCATCGAGCCCCAGCTATGCCGAGCAAGAGCGCGCCAGGCAAGGCTACCATCACGGCAATGGGAATATCGCAGTCTAACCCGAGAAGAAATCGGTAACCACGTGAAGAAGCTTCGTCGATTCAGCACGGCAATAGTCGCAGTACTCACAATCCTGATTCTCGTTTCATGCAGCACAACCGAGGATGGGCAGGCCAATCCGACCGAGACAACCGCAATACCTACGACAACCGACGACACAGAATCTACCGGCACGAACAACGACAGCCTGGCTCCTCCAGTTGAGGATCCAAAAGATGTCGGCGGCGTAGATATCTGCACGGTTCTCGCCCCAGAAAGCGCCACAGAGCTGGGGTTCGATCCAGAGGGAATCCCGCAAGAAAGCGCCGTTAATGCCAGTTCAGATCCCTGCTCGTGGGAAACCACTGGAAGGAACGACGGCTCGGGAGTCTACATATACTCTGACGTCGACCGCACTGGACTCAATGAGATGTACCTGCTACGCGGTGACGCGTATCCAGACTTTCGCGAATTTGAGATCGCAGGCTATCCTGCGGTACAAGCGTCGCTTGGTGGCGCCACTGACACCTCCTGCGAGATCCATATCGGAGTCGCGGAAGATCAATTCATCACCATTAGTGCAGGGCTGGGATTCGACGAAGAAGGCGACCCATGCCAACTAGCAGTTCGTACGGCCGAATCCGTAGTTCCTGGACTGCCAACCGCCGAGTGATACCTGACTTCGAGGGCGAACCGACGCCATACTCATCGAGCCCCAGCTATGCCGAGCAAGAGCGCGCCAGGCAAGGCTACCATCACGGCAATGGGAATGTGGCAGTTTAAAGGACGACGGGAGATGGGCATGAAGACCGCAAAGCCAGCACAAAACGCTTTTATCTCGTTTACCGCGTCGATGATAATTGCCGCAGTCGCCCTCACTTCTTGCAATGAGACTGAAGGCGGACAGGGAATGCCCGATGAATCACCTTCCTCCATTCCTCCGGCAGCCGATCAGAGCAGCGAAGGAAGTACGACTCAAGCGGCGGACCTCCTCGCGCCCCCGGTCGAAGAACCCAAAGAAGTCGACAACGTCGACACCTGTACGCTCTTCACCACCGAGGACGCTTCCCGCCTGGGATATGATCCCGCCGGAATTCCCGAAGATGGCGCCGCTGGAACAGAATACGCTTCTTGCACATGGCGTCCATCGGGACAACGCGATGGCGGAGTGACAATCTGGGCCGATGTCGAACGGAACGGGATCAGCGAAATGTACCGACTTCCCCGAGAGACCTACCCCGATTTCCGAGAATTCGAGGTAGCGGGATACCCGTCCGTTCAAGCGTCACTTGGCGAATCAACCGATAGTTCATGCTTTATCCACGTTGGAATTTACGACACTCAGTTCGTTTCCTTCGGTTCCAGTATAGGGATATGGCCAGGATGGCGATCCCTGCGTACAGGCAGAATCCTTCGCTGAAGCCCTCGTACCTAGTCTTCCAACGGCGTAAAAGGAGGTCGCATAAATGCCAGAACTCGTCCTGAGAACCACCAACGAGTCGTTCGACGGCAAGACCGCGCATCAGATCAAGGCTGAGGTCGATGCGGACGGGCATAATGGCAGTTTCAATACCGCCTACGCTGGCTGGTCTGACGTCAGCACGAAGTTCGCCGATATCGGGGACTACATCGACTCGGCATTGCGGAAGGCGGCGGGTGCGCACGCCGGTGCGGCGGCGGATGCGTCGCAGGGAGCAGTCGCTCCGCTTTCCGAGTACGCCCGGCAGGGACAGGCGCAAGCCGATGCCATCCGAGACGTGATCAGTGCGCAACAGCTGACTCATCTCACCGTCGAGAACGAGACCCCAGCAGGCCAGGCTGCGCCGCCGCAGAAGGAGGGATTCGAGCAGGTACTGCCGTCGCAGTGGACCGGGCATGGCGACCGGATGGATGCCTACGAGGCTGAGAATCAGGCGGCTCGCGATGCGATGTACGCCTATCAGAGCGAGACGAACGCGCGGCTCAGCGCAGTCCCACTCTTCGAGGAGCCGCCGCAGGTCGAGTACTCGGCGAAGGGGTCGACGCCGACCGACGTCAGTCCAGGTGGCGGCAATGTGATCACTACACCGCCGTCCGGTATCGGCGGGCCGGGGTCCGGCGGCGGGGGCGGGTTCGGCGGGCTTCCCGGCGGGTCCGGGGGCGGCTGGGCCTCGCCGGATGAAGTGCCCGGCGGTGGCTCTGGCGGGACTCCTCCCGGCGGAGGCGTCAGCCCGCCTGCAGGTGGTGGGAACGGCGGGCCTCCTCCCAGTGGTCCTGCGCCCGGCATCAGCCCCGATCACCACATCTCCAACCCGACACCGGTCGCACCTGCCCCAGGTCCGAACGTGCCGCCCGGACACCTCGGTCCGACACCGCCCGGGGGCGGCTACGGGCAGCCGGGGCCCGGTGGCTTCCTTCCCGGCGGGGGTGCAGGCGGGCCGGGCGGCCACGCAGGCGGTCCCGGCGGCGGACGCGGGCCCGGCGGTCTGGGCGGTCCTGGCGGCGGGCGGATGCCTGGCGGATTCGGCGGCGGTCCGGGCGGTACCGGTGGCGGCTTCGGCGGCGGTGGGCGAATGCCGGGCGGCTTCGGGCCGGGCGGCGCCGGTGGGTTCGGCCCCGGCGGCCCCGGTGCTGGTGGGCTCGGTGCGGGCGGGACGACGGGTGTCGGCGGTCCCGGTGGCCGGCTGCCGGGCGGATTCGGGCCTGCGGGCGGCGGCTTCGGGCCCGGTGGCGGTGGTGCTGCGGGCGGCGGCATGGCCGGTGGTGGCGCGGGCGGCCGGGGAGGACCCGGCGAGGAGGACAAGGAGCACAAGCGCGCCGACTACCTCTTGGAGACCGAGGACGTCTTCGGCGACGGAATCAAGGTCGCGCCGGCCGTGTTCGGCGAGAACCCGCCCGGATACGGTGGGTGACAGTGGACGTCAGGGGGCGCATCACTCTGTCCGCCCTAGAGGTGGACAGCATTCTCACCACACTCAAGACCGCACTGCCCACCGCGTTCCAGTTTCTCGGTTTCGGGGACACCGAGGACGAGCGCAGGCAGCTGCATCGACAGGCTTGGCAGGGCCTGGAGCGCAAGGGCCTGGTGGAACGCGGCGAACTCCACCCGTTCCTGGTCAACGCCTTCCGGGTACTCGCCCGTCCCACCCAGTCGATCTGGGCCTTCATCCAGCTGGGCGGTATGGAGGAGATCGACGCCGTGATCGCGGCAAGCGGGGAGTTCGCCGTGCTCGCCGCCCATCATGGGCACAAGGACCGCCACCCTCATGATCGTGACCTGAACCTGGACCCGGTACGCGGCTCCGGACTGCCGTGGGCGGCGGCCGGGCTGCTTCCCGAGCATCAGGCAGGCCCCGGTCGGTCGGTGAACTGCTCCTCGGCCGAGATCGAGGCAGCGGGAAAGCTGATCGGTCGCGATTCCGGTGCGGCACGCAACGCCTTCATCCAGTCGGGAATCCGACCAGCCGACGCGGACATGCTGGCCACGGTGCTCTCGGCAAGGCGAGTGCGATTCGGCGAGTTCAGTGCCCGCAGCTTCGACCAGCTCAGTGGGCGGACGCGGAAGTCGGAGTTCCGCGCCGACATCCTGGACACCGTGGCGGGGCGGTACCTCCTCCAGCACAAACCCGATCGAAGCGGCGGCCGCTGGTTCACCATGACGCCGACCGACCGCAGTCGCTTCGCCGGTCAGCTCGACGAGGTCCTGCAGTCCGTGGCGCCTCGGCGGCGCTGAGCCGCTGCTCCGGGTCCCGAGCACCGGGCTGCCCGCGTTCGACGCGGGCAGCCCACACCGGCCGTCGGTCGGCACAGGGCCGCAGTTCACCGGCCGGTCTCAGCCGTCGCGAACGACAGAGCCGAGCCGCTGAGCAGCACCGGGCCGACCGACCGTGGGGAGCGCGACGACATTGATCAGCAGTCGACGGCGATGAATCGACGGCTATCGGATCGCGAATCCACGGCGCTGAAGGTCGACGATGCCGAGCACAAGCACCAGAGCACGGAAGTTCGGGGCCCCGGACCGCGCCGTGGAAACGCGGACGGAGGCCGCCACGCTCCCGGCGGCCGCCATCGGCTTCGCCGCCTCTTGGCTCACCAGGATCGGCTCGGATCGCCGAAGGCCACGCCCGTCGAGTCAGAAGCGCGGGTGCTGACCGATCATCGTCACCCTCGGCGCGGCGGTGCCGTCGGTGTTCACCGCGACGTCGCCGGAGCGGGCGACCTCACCGAGCACCCAGGCGGGGACGTGGCGGGCGGTGAGCAGCGCCAGCGCGCGGTCGGTGTCCTCGGCGGCCACCACGGCGACCATGCCGACGCCCATGTTGAAGGTGCGCTCCATCTCCTCGCGGGCCACCCGGCCACGCTGGGCGATCAGCGAGAACACCGGCGAGGGCGTCCAGGTGCCCCGGTCGAGCACGGCGGTCAGGCCGTCGGGGATGACGCGCGTGAGGTTGCCTGCCAGGCCGCCGCCGGTGATGTGGGACAGCGTCCGCACATCGGTCTCGGCGATCAGCGCCAGGCAGTCCTTGGCGTAGATGCGGGTGGGCTCGAGCAGTTCGTCACCCAGGGAGCGGCCGAACTCCTCGACGTGCCCGGACAGCGGCATCCGCGCGATGTCCAGCAGCACGTGCCTGGCCAGCGAGTATCCGTTGGAGTGCAGGCCGGACGAGCCCAGTGCCAGGACCACGTCGCCGGGGCGGACCCGGTCCGGACCCAGCACGGAATCGGCTTCGACGACGCCGACGCCGGTGCCGGAGATGTCGTAGTCGCCCTGGACCATCAGCCCGGGGTGCTCGGCGGTCTCGCCGCCGAGCAGGGCGCAGCCCGCCTGCACACAGCCCTCGGAGATGCCCTTGACCAGCTCGGCGATGCGCTCCGGGATGACCTTGCCGACCGCGATGTAGTCCTGCATGAACAGCGGCTCGGCACCGCACACCACGAGGTCGTCCATCACCATCGCGACCAGGTCGATGCCCACCGTGTCGTGCCGGTCCAGTGCCTGGGCAATGGCGATCTTCGTGCCGACGCCATCGGTGGAGGATGCGATCACCGGCTCACGCCAGCGGTCCAGCTTCAGCTTGAAGAGCCCGGCGAAACCGCCGAGCCCGCCGAGCACCTCAGGACGAGTCGCCCTGGCCGCCCAGGGCTTGAGTCGCTCTACCGCCTCGTCACCAGCGGAGATGTCCACTCCGGCAGCGGCATAGGTGGCACCTGACATCTCGGTCTGGGCAGTCACAACAGGCTCCATGTCATCCGAAGACATATCTGAGGGGTCGAAGGGCCTCGTCAGGCCCGGCGCCGCCGGAAAGCGGGCCCTGCCAGCGTTCTCGACAACCACGCTACGCGCTGATCTAGATCCACAACGTAACGGTTGTCGCACCATCGCCGGACGGCGACCACCTCGACCAGGTGGTCGAGGTAGTCGCGTTGCGCTGCGTCAGGGGCGCTGCACGGCATCCTGTGCCCCGTACGAACTCGGCACCACCGGTTCGGCGGGCCCTGCCGTACCCGAGACGTCCGCGTCCCAGGCCTCCAGCAGGTTCTTGCCCAGCATCTCATCCGAGGGCAGGGCGATGGGGTACTCGCCGTCGAAGCACGCCGCGCACAAGCGGGTTCTCGGCTGTTCGGACGCCGCGACCAGGTTCTCCAGGGAGACGTAGCCCAATGTGTCCGCGCCCACTGATCGGCGGACGCCGTCGATGTCGACGCCGTTGGCGATCAACTCTGCCCTGGAGGCGAAGTCGATGCCGTAGAAGCACGGCCACCGCACGGGCGGCGAAGCGATCCGGACGTGAACCTCCAACGCCCCGGCCTCCCGCAACATGCGAACCAGGGCACGCTGCGTGTTGCCTCGCACGATCGAGTCGTCGACGACGACCAGGCGCTTTCCCCTGATCACCTCGCGCAACGGGTTGAGCTTCAGCCGGATGCCGAGCTGGCGGATGGTCTGCGAGGGCTGGATGAACGTCCGACCCACGTAGGAGTTCTTGACCAGACCCTGCCCGTACGGGATGCCGGAGGCCTGCGCGTAGCCGATCGCGGCGGGCGTCCCCGACTCGGGGACCGGGATCACCAGGTCGGCCTCGACCGGGTGTTCCGCCGCGAGTTTGCGCCCGATCTCGACGCGGGTGGCATGGACCGAACGACCGGAGATGGTGGTGTCGGGACGAGCCAGGTAGACGTACTCGAACAGGCAGCCCTTGGGGTCCGGGGATGCGAAGCGCGAGCTGCGCAGGCCGTCGGAGTCGATGGCCAGCAGCTCGCCCGGTTCGATCTCTCGAACGAAGGACGCGCCGACGATGTCCAGTGCCGCCGTCTCGCTGGCGATGACCCAGCCGCGTTCGAGCCTGCCGAGACACAGCGGTCGCACGCCCTGCGGATCGCGGGCGGCGTAGAGGGTGGACTCGTCGGAGAAGACGAGGGAGAAGCCGCCTCGGACGGTCGGCAGCAGGTCCAGCGCGGCCTGTTCGATCGTGAGATCCGCTGCGGCATGGGCCAGCAGGCCGCAGACGAGGTCGGAGTCGGTGGTGGCCGCCATGTCGGCGGCGCCGCCGGTGCCCACCGCGCCGAGTTCCACGGCGCGGCTCAGCAGCTCGGCGGTGTTCACCAGATTGCCGTTGTGGCCGAGCACGAGGCCGCTGCCCGCCGCCGTGGTGCGAAACGTCGGCTGGGCGTTCTCCCACTTCCCGGAGCCGGTGGTGGAGTATCTGGTGTGTCCGACGGCGACATGTCCTCGCAGCGAGGAGAGCACCTGCTCGTCGAACACCTGGCTGACCAGGCCGAGGTCCTTGTAGACCACGACCTTGCGGCCGTCGCCGACGGCGATGCCCGCCGCCTCCTGGCCGCGGTGCTGAAGTGCGTAGATCCCGTAGAAGGTGATCTTCGCGACCTCCTCGCCCGGGGCCCACACGCCGAACAGACCGCATTCCTCGCGAGGAACGTCCTTGTCGATGTCGGCCGGTGCGGAGCCGGGGGTTGCCGTGGGGCCGAGGGTTGCCTTCTCTGTGCCGTTGGCGCCTGCTGCCGCCGGTTGGTGGACGACCACCGAGATCTCCCTATGGATGGAAGGCGGGATACCGCCCGAGTGTAGTCCGAATGCCGGTGGCCCCGACGTGTCGCGCGACCCACCGGCCGGGGCGGGGCGTCGAGCGACGGGAGAGGCGCAAGAGGTCCTCGGGGCGCATGGGACGGCGTCCGAACGTCGGGACGACGCAGCCAGGCAGGCCAGACGCGGGGCAGCGACGAGGTCGCCGAGGAGGCGTCCACGGCGGGCGGATGCGCCTGGTTCGTGCGGTCGTGATCGCGGGCGGGCCGCCGGGCGGGTCGAGAGGTGCGCAGGACGTCAGAACAGCGGCAGCCAGTGCGAGACGTCGGCGCGTGAGCCGGAGGCGGTGACGCGGCCTTCGTCCAGCGCATCGGACCAGGTCAGCCTGCCGGTGGCGAGTTCAAGCCAGGTGCGCGGATCGGTCTCCACCACGTTCGGCGGTGTTCCCCTGGTGTGTCGCGGGCCCGCCACGCACTGCACCGCCGCGAAGGGCGGCACCCGCACCTCGACGGTGTGACCCGGCGCGATCTGCTCCAGGGTTCGGAGGCTGAGCCGGACCGCGGCGGCGAGCACCGTGCGCTCCGGCGGGGCGGCCGCCTCGTCGTCCAGCCAGCCTCGGACCGCCGTCACGGCGGCCCTGACCTCGTGCGGATCGAGCCGACGTCGCGCAGCCATGCCGTGCAGCCTAGCCGGCCGCCGGCAGGCAGCGGCGGGTCGATGGGCTTACCGTTCGATCCATGGGGCTGTCCGCAGAGCCACACATCCCCTCGTCGGAGGTGCCGCCCGCGAGTGGCGCGGGCCTGCCCGGTCTCATCGAGGACTACGCGATGCTCTCCGATCTGCGTACCGCCGCCCTGGTGGGCAAGGACGGATCGATCGACTGGCTGTGCGTGCCCCGGTTCGACTCGTCGTCCTGCTTCTCCCGGCTGCTCGGCGACGACCGGGCAGGCCACTGGCGGATCACGCCGGTCGAGGAGGTCGTCGAGGTGCGGCGTCGCTATCGCGACGACACGATGATCCTGGAGACCGATTTCCACACCGCGCACGGCGTCGTACGCCTGGTCGACGCGATGGAGCCGCATCCCGATCACGAAGACCTGCCGACCCGACTGATCCGCACCGTCTACGGGATCTCGGGCTCCGTCCAGATGCGACTCGACTGGGTGGTGCGCTTCGCGTATGCCGATTCGGTCCCGTGGGTCCGCCGGGTCCAGGAGGAGGAGTCGACGGAGTGCATCTTCGCCGTCGCGGGCCCCGACGCCGTGGTGCTTCGTGGGGAGCCGCTGCCCAAGCCGGTGCCCCATCAGCGCGCCCACGAGGCGATCTTCACGCTCGGTGCGGGCGAGAGCCGCGCCTGGGTGATGCAGTACTCGTGGACCGCGCAGACGCCCCCGGCCTGGGTGGACCCGGCCGAGTGCCTGCGGCGGACCGAACGATTCTGGCGCGAGTGGGCGGGGAAGATCCAGTACACCGGTCCCTGTGAAGGGTCCGTCCGCCGGTCGTTGATCACCCTCAAGGGACTGATCTACGCCCCGAGCGGCGGCATCGTCGCGGCCCCGACCACGTCACTGCCGGAGGCGCTCGGCGGATCGCGCAACTGGGACTACCGATACTGCTGGCTGCGGGACGCCACGCTGACCCTGCTCGCGTTGGACTCGCTGGGCTGCGGGGCGGAGGCGGCGGCCTGGCGGGACTGGCTGCTGCGCGCGGTGGCGGGCGATCCGGCCGACCTGCAGATCATGTATGCCATCGACGGTCGCCGTCACCTGCTCGAATGGGAGGCGGACTGGCTGACCGGCTACCACGGCGCGGGGCCGGTGCGAGTCGGCAACAACGCGTTCCGGCAACGGCAGCTCGACGTCTACGGCGAGGTGATGGACGCCCTGCATCTGGCCAGGGAGCGCGGGCTCGCCGAGACCGCCGAGTCCTGGGCACTGCAGCGCGCCCTCCTGCATGACCTGGAGCGGATCTGGCGGCTGCCGGACCGAGGTCTCTGGGAGGTGCGCGGACCGGAACGGCACTTCACCCATTCCAGGGTGATGGTCTGGGTGGCCTTCGATCGTGCGGTGCACGCCGTCGAGGAGTTCGGACTGCCGGGGCCGGTGGAGCGCTGGCGCGATCTGCGAGATCGGGTGCATGCCGAGGTGCTCCTGGACGGTTGGAACGATCAGCTCGGCGCGTTCACGCAGTACTACGGCGGGACCGAGCTGGACGCCGCCACCCTGATGCTCCCCATGCTGGGCTTCCTGCCCGGCACCGATGATCGGATCCTGGGCACCATCGCGGCGATCGACCGGGATCTGCGACACGGCGACCTGGTGGACCGCTACTCCACGGACCCCGGGATCTCGCCGGTCGACGGGCTGAGCGGCCGGGAGGGCTCGTTCATCGCCTGTTCGTTCTGGTTCGTCAACGCGCTGGAGCTCTCCGGACGGTGTGACGAGGCGCTGGCGATGTTCCACCGGCTCGTGGCGCTGGCCAACGACGTGGGGCTGTACTCCGAGGAGTACGACTCCGACACCCGGCGGTTCACCGGCAACTTCCCGCAGGCGTTCAGCCAGCTCGCCATGGTCGACTCGGCGGCGCTGCTGGCATTGAACACACCGCGCAGACATGAGCAGGACCGCAGGGACGGCCAGGTGTCTCGTCATCACCACGCCCGTCGACACGCCGACGACGGGCATCCGGGCTGCTCCTGAATCGATCGGTTTCGCAAGACACGCGGGCCGTCCGGTCGCCGGTCCGGGACGTCGGATGCGCGCGGAGGCCGCCACGGGGCATCCCCCGCCCGCGGTCGCCCTTCGACGCTAGTGCCGCCGCTGGGCCGTCAGCAGGCGGTTGATCGCCGCAGGCGGCCCCGGCCGGGCGAAGTACCAGCCCTGACCTGCCTCACAGCCGATGTCCCGCAGTCGTTCCGCCTGCGCCGCCGTCTCGACGCCCTCCGCCGTGACGGTCAGGCCCAGGGCGTGCGCGAGTGTGACCAGTGCGCCGACGATCTGTTCGTCCACGGGGTCGGGCCTGCCCGCCACCCGCAGCCCCTCCACGAACGATCCCGCGATCTTGAGCTCGTGCACGGGAAGCCGTCGCAGGTAGGCGAGATTGGAGTAGCCGGTGCCGAAGTCGTCGATGGCGATGCGGACGCCCATGTCATAGAGCTTGCGCAACGCGCTGGTCTGATCCTCGGCCGTGCCCATCACGGCGCTCTCGGTGAGTTCGAGCTGGAGCTGGCCTGCCCGCAGCCCGGTCTCTCGCAGGATGGACTCGACGTCGCTGACCAGCGACGGATCCCGCGACTGCCGGGCGGCGAGGTTGACGCTGACGAAGGGTGCGTCGTCGCCGAACTCGTCGCTCCACTGCCGCGCCTGTCGGCAGGTGTGTTCGAGCACCCACCGGCCGAGTTGGACGATGAGTCCGGTCTCCTCGGCCAGCCCGATGAACTTGTCCGGAGCGAGCAGGCCGTGTTCGGGATGCTGCCAGCGAACGAGGGCCTCCACGGCGATGACCCGTCCGTCGGCCAAGGCCACCAGCGGCTGATAGTCGACGTAGAACTCCTCGCGTTCCAGCGCCGCAGGCATGGTGGCGGAGAGCCGGAACCTGGCGACCTCGCGGGCGTTGCGCTCCGGGTCGAACAGCGCCCAGCGGCTCTTGCCCTCGGACTTCGCCCAGTACAGCGTCACGTCGGCGTCCCGGATCAGGTCGCCGGAGCCGCCCGCGACGACCGGGCGTTCGACGATGCCGATGCTGGCCGACACCGAGAGCTGGTGGCCGCCGATCCTGATCGGGTCGGCGAGCACGTCCAGCACCTGATTGCCCAGTTCGATGAGCTGATCGGTTCCGGAGCTGCGTTCGGCCAGCAGCACGAACTCGTCGCCGCCGAGGCGGGCCACCAGACAGTCGTTCAGGGCGACGCTCGCCGCGAGCCGTTTCGCGACCGCGACCAGCAGTTCGTCGCCGACGTGATGACCGAGGCTGTCATTGATGACCTTGAACCCGTCGAGGTCGATGAAGCACAGGCCTACTCGTCGATCGCGCTCCGGTCGGTTGAACACGCGTGCCAGCCGGTCCAGGAACAGCGCGCGGTTGGCCAGCCCGGTCAGCGGGTCGTGCAGCGCCTGATAGCGCAGCCGGTCCTGAAGCTGATGGCGGTCGGTGACGTCCTCCATCATCGCGAGCTGATACTGCGGCTCGCCGTCGGGACCACGGACCAGCGAGACGGTGAGGTTGGTCCACACGGAGTCGCCGTCGCTGCGGAAGAACTGCTTCTCCGCCCGGAAGTACTCGCGATCGCCTCTGGTCAGCTGCCGGTACGCCTCGTGAGTGGACTCCGGGTCGCCTGCATGCAGGAACTCCTGAAGAGAGAAGCCCCGGAACTCCTCCAGCGAGTAGCCGAGCATCTGCTGCAGGGCAAGGTTGGCGTCGAGCATCCGGCCGTCCACGTCGGCGAGCCCGATGCCGATGGCGGCCTCGGTGAATAGCGCGCGAAAGCGGGCCTCACTGGCGCGCAGCGCCGCCTCGGCCTGCTCGCGGGCGTCGAGCACCGCCTCGCGGATCGCCTCCTGCTCGTGGAGGGTGCGCTGCCGCAGCGCGTAGCCGTAACCGCCCGCGAGCGCGCCCTGCACCGCGGACACCCGCCCGGCGGCGAGGTCGGGCAGGGCCTGCGTGATCTCCTCACCCAGCAGAGTGATGCTGCGCTCCAACGTGGCGGAGCTGGTGAAGTGGCTGTCGACCAGGTCGACGCCGACCTCCCAGGCGGCGCGGGCGTTGAACGGCTCTGCGGCCAGCGCCGTGAGGATCCGAGTCGCCAACCCGACGAGGTACTCCACGACCTCGTCCTGGGACATCGACACATAGCTCGTGCCGTTGATCGCCGCAGCCCACCCCTGCGCGAGTCGTCGGGCCGCGATCGCGTGATCCGCGTCGTGGTCACCGGCCCCCGCAGGGTCGCCGGGTCGCTCCGTCATGCGCACAATGAGGCCTGCTCACCAGTCTCGAACCGCTGAGGCGACGACACGGGCCGCCGCGTCAGGTCGGCGGGCGGCGTCGCGACTTGCCGTGACGCGCCGGGGACCGTTCCGTGGCACCCGGCCGCAGCCGGATCGTCAACCACGAGTTCGAGGGTAACGCCCGACCGAATCCCTCGCCCCGCATGGCATCGTCCGCCTCGTCCGTTCGGCGGCGGCGGGTGATCCCGACAGCCGTGGCGACGGGCAGGAACTGTCACGACAGCCTCCCCCCATCACCCGTCTGGAGTATCACCAGTTGTCAGCAGCATACGACGCAAGGTGATTCGGCCGACGCGGGTCGGGGGTCACGCCTTCCGTCCAACGCCCACCGCTCCCGGGGCCCAGTCCGGGTCCGGGCCCGCATAGAGGTCGCCGCCGCTGAACAGTCCCGCGTTGACCACCCCAGGCGGGTCGATGATCGCGAAGTCACCGAACAGCTCCGCGATCTGCGCCTCGGTGCGCAGGGTCAGCGGAGTCGCGCTGCGGCTGTAGACCTTCTTGACGGTGGTGGCGCGTTCGTCCTCCTGCTCGCCCTCGTGCACCGGCTCGGCGAGCCCGTGCGAGACCACCAGGTGACTGCCTGCGGCGACGGCCTCGTAGTACTGCGCGAGGGTGGCCGCCGGGTCGTCCGCGTCCGGGATGAAGTGCAGCACGGCGACGGTGAGCAGACCGACCGGCTCGCTGAGGTCGAGCAGGTCGACCACGGTCGGGTCGGTCAGCACCGCGTCGACGTCACGGAGATCGGCGTTGACGACGGCGGCCTGCTTGTCGTGCGCCAGGATCGACCGGCTGTGCGCATAGGCGACCGGATCGTTGTCGACGTAGACCACCTTGGCGGTCGGATCGATGCGTTGCGCGGTCTCGTGGACGTTGCCGACGGTGGGGATGCCGGAACCGAGGTCGATGAACTGGCGGACCCCGGCGTCGAGCAGCAGACGCACCGACCAACGGAGGAACGAGCGGTTGAGCTGAGCGAACCGCCTGGTGCCGGGGAACGTCGCGATCACCTGGTCGGCCATCTGCCGATCGACGGCGAAGTTGTGGGCTCCGCCGAGGAAGTAGTCGTACATCCGAGCCGCGCTCGGTCGCTCCACGTCGACCTCGCTGGGCACCCAAGAAGGACGTTCTCCTGCCACGGAAGCACTCCTGTTCGCCAAGACCACTCGATCAGGCGATAAGCATAAGCGGTGTCGATCGCCCGCCGTCACCGCAGGACCGCGTTCCGTGTCCTTTTGTCCGGTCACTTGCGCCAGCGGGCGACACCCGGTCGACGCGGGGCCGACGACATCCCACCTCGGCGCCCCGGAGAGACGGCCACAGCTCGATCGAGAACGGAGGACCGACGGGGATCACGCTGGTCAACGGCGCGTCCCCGGCGAGCGCGCCCCGCGACGGCCCCCGACTCGGCGCCGGTCGGCTCGGGTCGAAGCGACCGGACTCGGTCCGTGTCGGTCCACTCTCGACGGTGGGAGTGGGCCGCGCCGGGACTTCGCAACCCGATCTCGAGACGGATTCACTCGGCTCGCCCGGTCGCGTGCGGTCTCCGGGCGGGACGGCGGTATCCGACTTACGGTGAGCGGGAAATCACGAGCCACTCTTCATGTTCCGTGGCTACTCACCCGACCCTCACTCTCAGTCGGATATTCCGACAGGAATTCACGTAGGGGTGCCAGTTGACCAAGACGAATCGCCTACGCGCCAGAGTCGGCATCATCGCCGCCACCACCACGCTGCTCCTTCTGGGTGCGGTCACTCCCGCCATCGCGGGCCGGACTGCCGTCGAGACCGAGCAGACCACCGAGGAGACACCACTTCCCGAGGGCTCCAACGAGCACTACGCGGGCTCTCAGATCGTGAAGCACGAAGGACGACACGGCAGTCCTGACATGACTACGAAGCAGGCCAGCCAGACCCATGGCATGGACGTCAGCGGTTGGCAGGGCAGCGTCAACTGGGACAACGCCTGGGCGAACGGGGCGAAGTTCGCCTATGTGAAGGCCACGGAGGGCACCGGGTTCAGGAACCCGGACTTCGCCCAGCAGTACAACGGCTCCTACAACGTGGGCATGATCCGCGGCGCCTACCACTTCGCCCTGCCCGATCGCTCGACAGGAGCGGCACAGGCCAAGTACTTCGTGGCCAACGGCGGCGGCTGGTCTAAGGACGGCCGGACGCTGCCTCCGACACTCGACATCGAGTACAACCCCTACGGCGCGACCTGCTACGGGCTGAGCCAGTCCCAGATGGTGGCCTGGATCAGGGACTTCAGCAATGAGGTCCACCGGCTGACCACTCGCTACCCGACGATCTACACCAGTACGAGCTGGTGGCAGACCTGCACGGGGAACAACGGCGGATTCGGTGCGACGAACCCGCTGTGGATCGCCCGATACGCGAGTTCGGTGGGCACCCTGCCGAACGGCTGGGGATTCCACACCATCTGGCAGTACGCGGACAGCGGGATCTTCCCCGGCGACCAGAACTGGTTCAACGGCGCCCACGACCGGCTCCAGGCGCTCGCGAACGGATGATTCCGACGACCACGATCATCCGGGGTGCGCACCTGTGGGCGGGTGCGCACCCCGATCCATGACGGTCGGCAGTGGGCGGACGAGTCCATCATGATCGGCAGGCGATGTCGCGCGCTGCGGGCCGCAGGATTCCGGCGGCCCCTCTGCGGCCCCGGCGGCCTCTGCGGCCCCGGCTGGCGATCAGGGCAGGTCGGGAACCGCACGGCTCGAGCCTGCCCGCGACGACCCGCCGCCGTCCGCCACCATCGCCGTCGACCGGTCTACGGCCGCATCAGCTGTTCCGGCGGCCGCCGGAACGACGCCGCCGAGGCCGTGACGCGGGCACTCCCCAGGCAGGGACCACCAAGCAGTCCGGGCCGCGGGCATCCGCATGGGACGCCGACGGCCCGGACCATCGATCAGTGTGTGCGACCTCAGCCGAACAGGGCAGGCAGCGTGCCCTCCCACGCCTCGCGCAGCCGGGCGAGCGGGAAGTCGCCGACGCCCTGGATCTCGACGGCGTCGGCCTCGGGGTCCACGACGCCGACCTTCGTCCACGGCAGTCCGCGCATGGTGCACATGTCGGTGAACCGCAGCTCCTCGGTGCGGGTGACCGACACCAGCGCCCGGCCCGCCGACTCCGAGAAGAGCCAGACGAACGGGTCGGCGTCCTCCGGGAGCACGATGCGGCAGCCGGTCTGCCCGGTGAGCGCCGCCTCGATCACGGCCTGAGCCAGGCCGCCCTCGGAGAGGTCGTGTGCGGCCGAGACCATGCCGTCGCGGGAGCCTGCGAAGAGGACCTCCGCGAGCAGTCGCTCGGCGGCGAGGTCCACCTTCGGCGGCCTGCCGCCCAGGTGACCGTGCACGACGCGGGCCCATTCCGAGCCGTCGAACTCGTCGGCGGTCGTGCCGAGCAGCAGCAACGACTCGCCCGCCTCGTTGCCGATCCCGCTGGGGATCCGCCGATGGACGTCGTCGATGACGCCGAGCACGCCGACCACCGGCGTCGGCAGGATCGCCGTGGCGCCGGTCTGGTTGTAGAAGCTGACGTTGCCGCCCGTCACGGGGATGCCCAGCTCACGGCAGCCGTCGGCCAGGCCGCGCACCGCCTGCTCGAACTGCCACATCACGCCAGGGTCCTCCGGCGAGCCGAAGTTCAGGCAGTTCGTCACCGCAGCGGGAACCGCACCGCTCACCGCGACGTTGCGATACGCCTCGGCCAGCGCGAGCTGCGCGCCCGTGTACGGATCGAGCCTGCAGTAACGCCCGTTGCAGTCGGTGGCCACCGCCACGCCGAGACCGGTCTTCTCGTCGATGCGGATCATTCCCGCGTCGGCTGGCTGCGACAGCACCGTGTTGCCCTGCACGTACCGGTCGTACTGATCGGTCACCCAGGCCCGGCTGGCCAGGTTCGGCGAGGCGATCATCCGCAGCAGCGTGTCACTCAGCTCCTGGGGGCCGCTCGGCCGCGCGAGACCGGAGGTGTCGTTCGCGATGAGGTCGTCCTGATCGGCGGGCCGGGCCACCGGACGCCGATACACCGGGCCCTCGTGGGCCACGGTACGCGGCGGCACGTCGACGACGACCTCGCCGTTCCAGGTGATGATCAGCCTGCCGCCTCGGGCGGTCTCCTCCTCGGAGACCTCGGTGACCTCGCCGATCACCGTCGCGGTGACGTCCCACTTCTCGCACACGGCCAGGAAGGCGTCCACGTCCTCCGGTCGCACCACGGCGCACATGCGCTCCTGCGACTCGCTGGAGAGGACCTCCGCCGGGGTCATGCCCGCAGCCCGCAGCGGGACCCGGTCCAGCTCGACGCGCATTCCGCCGTCGCCCGCCGAGGCCAGCTCGGAGGTGGCGCAGGACAGCCCCGCGCCGCCCAGGTCCTGGATGCCCACGACCAGCCTGCTGCCGAACAGCTCGAGACAGCACTCGATCAGGACCTTCTCGGCGAAGGGGTCCCCGACCTGCACGGCGGGCAGCTTCTTGCGACCACCGCCCGCGTCGCCCCCGGCGAAGCTGTCGGAGGCCAGCACGGACACGCCGCCGATGCCGTCCAGACCCGTCCGAGCACCGAAGAGGATGATCTTGTTACCGACCCCGGACGCATGAGCCAGGTGGAGGTCCTCCACACGCATCGAGCCGATGCAGAGCGCGTTGACCAGCGGGTTTCCCGCATAGCTCTCGTCGAAGACGACCTCGCCGCCGATGTTGGGCAGCCCGAGGCAGTTGCCGTAACCGCCGACGCCTGCCACCACACCGGGCAGCACCCGCTTCGTGTCGGGTGCGTCGGCCGGGCCGAAGCGCAGCGGGTCCGCGATCGCGACCGGCCGGGCACCCATCGCCATGATGTCCCGGACGATGCCGCCCACGCCGGTCGCCGCACCCTGGTAGGGCTCCACGTACGACGGGTGGTTGTGCGACTCGACCTTGAAGGTGACGGCCCAGCCGTCGCCGATGTCGATCACACCGGCGTTCTCGCCGATGCCCGCGAGCATCGTCGAGCGCATCTCCTCGGTGGTGGTCTCGCCGAAGTAGCCGAGGTGCACCTTGGAGGACTTGTAGGAGCAGTGCTCGCTCCACATCACCGAGTACATGGCCAGCTCGGCGTCCGTGGGCCGCCTGCCCAGGATCTCGCGAATGCGCTGGTACTCGTCGTCCTTCACGCCCAGTTCCCGATGCGGCTGCGCCGTGTCGGGGGTGGCCCGGGCGTGCTCCACCGTGTCGACGAAGCTCGTGGCTGCCGAGTTCGTGTCGGCGGAGTTCGTGTCTACGGACTGCTCGTTGCCGGTCACACGCTCACCATCGCGTCGAGGAGGGACAGGAACACGCCGAGCCCGTCGTCACTCGGGCCGGTCAGCGCGTCGACGGCATGCTCCGGATGCGGCATCATGCCGACGATCCGGCCGCTGGGATCGCTGATGCCCGCGATCTCGCGCAGCGCGCCGTTGGGCGGGTCGCCGAGGTACCGCAGGACGACCCGGCCCTCACCCTCCAGCGTGTCGAGGGTGGCCTCGTCCGCGACGTAGCGACCTTCCATGGACTTCAGCGGGACGATGATCTCCGCGCCTGCCTCGTAGCGGCCGGTCCAGGCCGTGTCGGTGCGCTCGACGCGCAGCCACTGGTCGCGGCAGACGAAGTGCAGTCCGGCGTTGCGCACCAGCGCGCCGGGCAGCAGCCCGGCCTCGCACAAGATCTGGAAGCCGTTGCAGATGCCGAGCACCGGCATTCCCCGGCCCGCAGCCGCGACGACCTCGGTCATCACCGGGGCGAAGCTGGCGATCGCACCGCAGCGCAGATAGTCGCCATAGGAGAACCCGCCGGGCACCACCACCGCGTCGACACCGCGCAGGTCGGCGTCCCGATGCCACAGCGAGACCGCCTCCGCGCCCGCGAGGCGGACGGCACGCGCCGCATCGACGTCGTCGAGGGTGCCGGGGAAGGTGATCACCCCGACCTTCATGACTGTTCCCTCCGGATCGCCCAGTCCTCGATGACCGGATTGGCGAGGAGCGTCTCGGCGATGCGTTCGAGCGTGGCGTCGTCGACGGAGTCGTCGACCTCCAGCTCGAAGTGCTTGCCTTGACGGATGCTCGTCACTCCCTGAAAGCCCAACCGGGGCAACGCGCCTGCCACCGCCTGGCCTTGGGGGTCGAGGATCTCCTGCTTGGGCATGACGTCGACGACGACTCGGGCCACTGCTGCTGCTCCAGCTGTTCAGGTCGGCGGAATGTGGCACCGAGGCTACCTGAGCAGTGCTTTCGACCGACGTCGCGGGCGGGGTGGGCGCAGGCACACCCCGGCTGAGACTCAACGCCTCGGCGAACGCGTCTTCCCCGCAGCGGGCGGGCGGCGGAGAGTCACCTCTCGTGCGTGTACTGGTGTCGGGCGGCGTGTTCCTCTCGAAGGCCGCGGCCGCCGAGGCGGTCCGCCGGGGGCATGAGGTGGTGTGCGCCAACCGAGGGGGTCAGCGGATCGCCGCTGCGGGGGCACGGTCGGTCGTGGTGGACCGAGACCGGCCGGACGCGCTCGCCGAGCTGGCGGGCGAGCGCTTCGATGCCGTGGTGGACGTCGCGACGTCCTCGCTGCCCCGGGTGGCCGAGGCACGCGCGGCGCTTGCCGCCGACGCCGGGCACTGGACCTTCGTCTCCAGCGTCAGCGTCTACTCCGACGCGGCGACTCGCGGCCAGACCACGGACGGGCCGTTGCTCGCACCGTTGACCGCGCCGGACCCGTACCGGACTCATGACGGGTCCGGCCGCCGGTCAGCGTTGGTCGAACAGCTCGTCGCCGAGGACGGCAGGCGCGGCGTGACCGGTGTCGCCCCACATCTCGTCGACCGGCTCCAGGTACTCCGGGGCATCGCGCTCCCGCTGGTGGGCGTGGCCGGAGCTCCTCGGCGCCGACCGGCTCGGCCCCGCATCCGGCCCCCAGGCGGGGCGGTCCAGCACCGATGGCTGGAACGGCGCCGCCGAACTCCCCGCGCTTCCCGAGCCCCCCGCCGAGTCGGCGATGTCGTACTGCCGGACGGCCTCGGGACCGAACTGCTGGGCGAGCGTGGGCTCCGCCGAGGGCTGGGTGGGCGGCGGGGCGGCCGGGGAACCGGGTGCCTGGGGCATGGGTGCCTGGAGCTCAGGCGGCTGGGCCGCAGGCGGCCGGGAGGCAGGCCCGGCGACGCTCGGACCTGGTGGGTGGAAGCCTGTTGGTGCGGGTGGATTGATCGACGTGGCCTGCGGTGTGCCGGGATGCGAGGCCGTCGCGGGTGGTGCGACCGCCCGATTCCGGGCGCCCGGAGCAGTGTGTGTCGAGCCGCCGGACCCCGCACGCGGCAGGCCCGGAACCGCCCCGCCGGGTGTCGGGCCCACGCCGGCCGACGGGGGTGCGGCCTGCGACGGGGCAGGTGTCGCCGGGCCGGAGTGGGTCCGAGCCTGCGGAGTCGCGCCGGGGGAACCTCGGCCGTGCCAGATCGCGGCCTGCGGAATCCGACCCTGCGGAGCCGGACCCGGTGGGATCGGACCCTGCGGCGGCTGGGCCTGCGGGGTCCGTGCAGCGGGGGGAGCCGGTGACGAGTGTCCGGGCACCGGCATCCCCGGCGGCGAATACGACGGGGATGGATGCGGCGCGGCCGGGTGCTGCGGTGCGGACTGGTACGGCGTTACGGTGCCCTGCGGCGTGTGCGGCGACCGGCCGGGCAGGCCCGGCCCGCTCGGTGGCCCGGCTCGACGGGCGGCCTCCCCGAGGCCGCTGATCGGCGCGGCGTGCGAGCCAGGTCGCGCGTCCGGCTGGCCCAGAGGTGCAGGCAGTCCCGCCGCCGGTGCGGGCGGGTGCGGAGCCGAGGCGCCGGGCGGCCGGTCGGTCCCGGCCGCGCCCGCAGGCAGGGCCGGGGCGAAGAGCGGCAGTTCGTCGATGGTCGTGCCCACGGTGCGTTCGTAGGCTCGCGCCAGGGCCCTGGCGCGTTCCTCGGCCTCGCGCGCCTGCCCTTCCACGGCCTCGCGGTCGGTCACCGTGCCGAGGAGCGCCGCCACCGGCTGGTCACGCCATGCCTCGTCGTCGGTCACGCGAATCGGCGCAGGCAGCTCCCGTGTGACGTGTTCGAAGGCCGCCACCCACTGATCGACGCCCGTGCCGATGCGCACCGAGGCGTCCTGCGCGTCGAGGGCGAACCGCGCCAGTGGCGACACGCCGTCGCGCATCGCCTCCGCCGCCGCCCCGTGCCAGACCGCACCGCCGTCCCGGAGGGCGCCGTCGACGAGTTCGGCGACGCGGCCGAGACTGCCGCCGACATGCTCCCGCCAGCGGACGGCCGAGGCGGTGGCCGAGTCGGTCGAGCCCGCCCGGAACCAGTCGACGAGCTGCTGGTGGGCGATGCCGTCCCAGTTGGTGGCGGTCATGTCGGCTGCCTCCCGAGCGAAGTCGGCGATAGCGGGTTCGTCAGCAGGTCGGCGAGTCCCGGCGGGCGATCGAAGGCTCGACGTGGACGGAATGCCGAACGGGTGCGGGTGGCGGCGATCACGGGGTCGGCCGCCCGGATGCGCTGGTCGCCGGCCTGGACTCGATCTGGCGGGCCGTCCGGGTGGCACCTCCGACGGTCGGTCACCTCGAGCCGACCTCGCTCGAGCCGACCGGACCCGAACCCGGGTCTCTTCGCCGAGTCCTGCTCGCCGCGCCGTCCGGGCATCCGGATCACGCCTCCTCGGTCCCGGCCTCGAGCAGTTCCCGGAGCATCTCGGCGAGCCGGGCGGAGTCCGCAGGCGCGACGGTGATCCAGTCGTCCCGATGGTGCACGGCGTATCGGCCCTGCACGGTGTCGTAGACGTCGATCACCCAGGGCGCCCGGTGAGGAACGCCCAGCCGATCCCGGCTCGTCACGCCGAGCTGGCCGCCCCGCAGCCGGGCGGTGCCAAGCATCCCGAGCACCTCCTTGGCCTCACCGGCCGGGATGCCGTGCTCCACCAAAGCGGTCTCGAACCGCGCGTCGGATGGGGGCCCGTCCGCCCCGGCGGCCTCGACGACCGGGGCGGGCAGGCGCACCATCTGGCCGGTGCCCGCCCGCATCTCGGCCAACACGGCGATCACCGAGGGGATCACGTCCGTCGGGTGGACATCGTCGACGAAGAGCCGCTCCTCGTCGAGCACGCCTCGGGCGCCGCGCCTGCCGTCTTCGGCCGCCATGGCTCGGATCTCCCGGCCGGGTTCCACCGTCCACCGCAGGTCGACGGCATGACGTGGCGCGGCGAGGCAGTGCAGCGCCGCCGCCAGCTCAGGGTGGACGGCCGGCCCGTCCAGCAGTCCGCGCTCGCGCAGGGTCGCGGCGCTGCGCCGATCGAACTCCGCAGCCTCCGCCAGGGTCACGCCGCACTCGCGAGTGGCCAGCGTCAGCGGTCTGGTGCCCAGCTCAAGGTGTCGCCACAGCAGATTCAGTTCGGATCGTTCCAAGACGATCGGCAACGCCGGGCCTCCCAGCTCGTACGACGGGCCGATCATCGCAGGGTCCCCGTGAGTCTCGGGTCAATAACGAATGAATCACTCCGAGTGGTGAGTCGAGGTGGTGCGGAGGTCGGATTGCCCCTCGTCCATCGCCTGGTGGCGGACTGCGGCCCGATCGAGCCGGGCGATCACGTCGTGCAACGCGGAGACGGCGGCGGCCACCGTCGTGGCCAGCGAACCCGCCGGATCGGTGGCCCGCCCGACGAACTCCGGCACCGCTGCGGTGCTGGCCGGATCGTCGCCCGGCGCGCTGAGATCGGTCAGCTCCTCGGCCGAACTGCCCGCCTCGCGCAGGTGCTCGATCGCGATGAGGAGCCGCTCACGCAAGGCGGGCACCGCCTCGATGTCGATCTGAAATCCCGCCGACGACACCTCGCCCGCGCCGGATGCGCTCGCAAGGGCGGCGGGCAGCGGGGCGGTGATGTTCACTTGACCGGCCATGGCCGCGACTCCCCTGCTCGATTCGCCGATTCGCCGACGGCCTCGGTGAGCACGGCGGCGACCTCCGGTGTTCACCCTGCACCCTGCCTGGGAAAACCCAGGTGAAGGGGTCGATGCCGTCCGGTGGACGTGCGCGGCGACGGGGTGTCGGAGCAGGTTGCCCGCCCTCGCCGTCACCGCCCGGCAGATCAGAAGCGACGCCCCGGGCGGGCTGCGCTCGGCTCAGAGGATCGCGCCCGGCGAGTAGGACGCGGCGCCGGGATGACGCTCGACGACCTCGCCGATCCGGGCGAGCACGGCCGAGGTCTGGCTGGTGGCCGCGCCGGTGAAGGAGAGCCGGTCGGCGAGCAGCTCCGCCAGCCTGCCGCGATCAAGCGGCAGGCGTTCGTCGGCGGCCAGCCGGTCGAGCAGGTCGTTCTGCTCGGCGCCCTGCTCCCGCATCGCGAGGGCGGCGGCCACGGCGTGCTCCTTGATGACCTCGTGCGCGGTCTCGCGGCCCACGCCGGCGCGCACGGCCGCGATGAGCACCTTGGTGGTGGCCAGGAACGGCAGGTAGCGGTTCAGTTCGCGGTCGACGACGGCCGGGAAGGCGCCGAACTCGTCCAGCACGGTGAGCATGGTCTCCACCAGGCCGTCGAAGGCGAAGAAGGCGTCCGGCAGGGCGACCCGCCGCACGACAGAACAGGAGACGTCGCCCTCGTTCCACTGGTCGCCCGCCAGCTCGCCCACCATCGACGAGTAGCCGCGCAGCACCACGGCGAGCCCGTTGACCCGCTCGCAGGACCGGGTGTTCATCTTGTGCGGCATCGCGCTGGAGCCGACCTGTCCCGGCTTGAAGCCCTCGGTGACCAGCTCGTGGCCCGCCATCAGCCGCACCGTCGTGGCCAGGCTCGACGGCGCCGCCGCCAGCTGCACCAGGCAGGTCAGGACGTCGAAGTCCAGCGAACGCGGATACACCTGGCCGACGCTGGTCAGCACCCGCTCGAAGCCGAGGTGGGTCGCGACGGTCTTCTCCAGCGTCGCCAGAGCGTCGGCGTCCCCGTCGAGCAGGTCGAGCATGTCCTGGGCGGTGCCCATCGGTCCCTTGATCCCGCGCAGCGGGTAGCGCCCGAGCAGGTCCTCCAGCCGGTCATAGGCACACAGCAGCTCGTCGGCGGCGCTGGCGAAGCGCTTGCCCAGCGTGGTGGCCTGCGCGGCGACGTTGTGCGAGCGGCCCGCCATCACCAGCTCGGAGTTCTGGGCGGCCAGGCTGCCCAGCCTGGCGAGCAGGGCGACGACGCGGTCGCGGACGTGCAGCAGGCTGAGCCGGATCTGCAACTGCTCGACGTTCTCGGTGAGGTCCCGAGAGGTCATCCCCTTGTGCACCTGCTCGTGGCCCGCCAGGGCGTTGAACTCCTCGATCCTGGCCTTCACGTCGTGCCTGCTGATCCGCTCCCGCTCGGCGATCGAGGCGAGGTCGACCTGCTCCAGCACCCGCTGGTAGTCGGCCAGGGCGGTCTCGGGAACGGCGACGCCCAACTCGGCCTGCGCACTCAGCACGGCGAGCCACAGCCTGCGCTCCAGCACGATCTTGTGCGAGGGCGACCACAGGGTGGCCAGGTCCGTCGAGGCGTAGCGGGCGGCCAGGACATTGGGGATGGGCGGCGTGGCGGTCACCCGAAGAGCCTAAGGCCTCGTCGGCTGCGGGTTCGACGGCGACGGGCTGGGCGGCTGTGGGGTTCGGCGGCAGCGGCGCCGACACGCTGCGGCCTCGGCGGTGCCACGCACAGCACCGGGGCACACCCGCGATCGGGTCTGCCCCTGGCTGGTTCACGGCTGCATCGCCATGACGTTCTAGAAGATGGTGATCGACTCGTCGGTGGCCAGCTCGATCAGCTGGTCCCAGTTCAGGCTGGGCCCGTCTCGCAGGTCCGGTACCTCGTCCCCGACGATCCGGCCGTGGTCATAGGCGCTGAACCGCACGACCTCGCCGTCCAGTCGCAGATGGTTGACGCTGGCGAACCCGGCCGTCATGGTCTGGCTCGCGTCATGCGCGTAGGCGACCAGCAACGAGCCGTCGTCGAGCAGCTGATAGCCGCAGGCGAACTGGCCGGGCTGACACAGGATGTCCCGCTCGGGCGGCCCGCCCGCCATCACCTGGACGAAGGCCATGCCGTCGCCGAGCGAATCCTCGAAATAGATCGGCGCGCCCACTGACCGCGCGTCCTCGTCGATGTCGCCGACGCCCTCCGTGCCGAAGGCCTCCGTGTAGTACGCCCCCGACGCCTCCGGCACCACCTGATCGATTCGCTCGTCCAGGTAGGGCCGCAGCGCCTGGCTCCGCTCGTACAGTTCTCCCCTCGAGTATTCGGGCGCCGACACGCCCTCAGGCGGCCAGACGAATTCCGGCTCCTCCAAGACGAACCCGTCCGGCAGGATCGCCAGCTTCTCCATGTCGGTCAGGTCGGGCAGCCGCTCGGCCGCTTCCGGGGGCGGCGGCGCCATCGAGGAGGAGATCGCCGCCGCCGACATCCCGTCCCCGCCGCCCTGCCCCGTCAGCGCCGGGGCGACCGCCACCGCGCCGAACACCGCGAGGGTGCCGACGGCCGCGCCGAACATGGACCGCCGTCGCCGGGTGTGGACCTCCGCCTTCGTCGCCATCCGATCCGGGTCCAGCCGCATCGGCGGCTCCCCGGCCACGGCGGCCCGTAGGCCTGCCCGCAGTTCGTCCTCGTTCACCACGCCATCCCTTCCACGGCCAGCCGAGGCAGGTCCTCGTCCTGGCGTTCCATCGCCGCCCGCAGGGCCGTCAGCCCTCGGGACGTCTGGCTCTTGACCGTTCCCTCTGAGCACCGCAGGATCGCGGCGGACTCGGCGACCGAGAGATCCTCGAAGTACCGCAGCACCAGGACCGCCCGCTGACGCGGTGGCACGCTGGCCAGCGCGCGATGCACGACGCCCTTGGCCCAGTCGCGCTGCCCGGCCGAGGCCGGGTCGACGGCCGGGTCCACGACCTCCGGGACGACGCCGTCGCGGTGCTCTCGACGCCGCCACGGGCGCCGGAACTCGTCGAGCCAGCAGCGCATCAACACGGTGTGGACGTACCGGTGCACGGTGTCCTTGCGCTGCACTCGCGACCATGCGCCGTGCAGCTTGATCAGCGTCGTCTGGACGAGATCCTCGGCGAGGTGCCAGTCACCGCACACCAGGTAGGCCATTCGACGTAACGACGCCGCCTTCTCTCTGGCGAAGACGCGGAACTGTTCCTCTTCCTCGGCTCGCATCGTTCTCCTCTCGCAGTACCGCCCTTTCTCACGAGCAGGCGCGCGAGATGGTTGCACGAGAGATCCCCCGACTCGGCCTGATCCGGGCCGAAGCGGTGCGCGGACCGGCCGCGTCCTGCGCTGGCAGACCGACGAGCGGAGCGGATCAGATGGTGTCGGGGTCCGCAGGCGCGGCGTCCAGGTCGGCGAAGACCCGTTGCAGGGAGCGGATGAGCCGGACGTGGGCGGGCGGCAACGAGCCAACGAAGTCTTCGAACAGGGTGGTGACCATCGCCTCGGAGAGCGAGGGGGCAGCCTGCCACTGGCTGTCTCCCCAGTGCCGCAGCAGCTCGGCATGCCGGTGCAGGAACGCGGTGGAGGCTTCGATGAGCGCGTCGACGCGGGGATGGTCCGCAGGCAGATCCCGGACGGCCTCCATCTCCGCATAGATCGCTCGACTCACCCGGCCGCCGTCCACGCCGATCAGCCGGGTGTAGACGTCGTCGAACAGGGCTTTCGCCATCGACGTCTCGGCGTCGTCGATCGGTCCGGACCGCGCGCCGGGCTCGGCCGATCCCGACCGATCGACCAGTGCGGGACGCAGCACCGCCGAGGCCAGGAGCACGATGTCTCGCTCCGCCTCGATGGCGGTGGGCGAGAGTCCCCAGGCAGCCAGCATCGTCTGGGCGTTCGCCACCGCATCCGGGAGTCGGGGGTCTCGGTCCAGCTCGCGGAAGCGCGCCAGGGCGGCCCGCCGCGTCGCCAGCCGTTCCTGCCTGCTCGCCAGCTCGGCGTCGAGTTCGTCCAGCGAGGCCCGCAGCGTCTCGGCGGGCGCGTCGAGCAGGTCGCCGATCTCGCGGAGGGCGAAGCCGATCTCGACCAGGCGCCGCACCCGCAGCACCATGATCAGCTCGGCGGAGCCGTAGCGTCGGTGTCCGTATTCGTCGCGGGCGGGCTCGGCCAGCAGGCCGATCTGGTGGTAGTGGCGGATGGTGCGGATCGAGACCCCGGCGATCTCGCTCAGCCGCCCGATGGTGAACATCATCGCCCGCCTCCCGTCGCGTCGTCGACGAGCCGGGGCTCGTCCTTCTGTCCGACGAGCATGCCTTCGCCCTCATCGCCGACGAGCACGGGCTCGTCCTTCACAGTGTCGAGGTCGCGCATGCCCCTGGCCAGGATGGCGTAGACCCCGACGAGCAGCCATGAACCCGCGATCACCGCCGTGGCGACCCGCAGGCTCGCCCCTTCGATCAGCAGCCCGGCGGCCATGACGCCCAGGGGCATGACGGCCAGCGTCGCCGCATTCTGCACGCCCATGACCCGGCCTCGCGAGGCCTCGGGCACCCGCTCGGCGAACAACACCGGCACGAGCGGACCCAGCAGTCCGGAGCCGATCCCGACGAGGAGCAGGCCGAGGGCCAACAGCAGGAAGGGCGGCAGGAACGCCACGATGGCGAGTCCGAACGAGCAGCAGGCGAGGGCGGTCAGGAAGACGGCGCGACGACTGATGCGCGCGGCCAGCACCGCATAGGCCACCGAGCCCCCGAGCATCCCGAGGGCCATCGCGCTCACCGTGTAACCCAGCAGGTCGGGGGCGCCTGCCTCGGCAAAGTAAACGGGCAGCACCAGGGCTTGCAGCGGACCCATGACCAGCACCGATCCGATGCTCAGGATGGTCAGGGCGGACAGCAGTGACGACCGGATGATGATGCGGAATCCGACGAGCAGGCCCCTCGTACCGCGCTCGGCGGGATCGGCGGCTCCGTTGGCCTCGTTCGCCGAGAGGCGGCGCACCCGACCGACCTCGGCGGGCAGCAGGCTGGTGAACAGGGCGGCCAGGGCGGGCATCACCGCCGCCGACCAGATCACCGCCTCGATCGGGAACAGGGTCAGCGCGAGCCCGGCCAGCGCCGGGCCTGCCAGGAACGACACCGCGAACAGGGACTCGCGGATGCCCGCCAGCCGATCGAGGTCGATCCGCCCGGCCGAGGCGATGTCCGGCAGCAGCGCGTCCCGCGCCGTCAGGCCGGGGACGTCGAACAGTGCCCCGAGGACGCCCAGCAGGATGAACAGGCCGAGGTCCAGGCCGAACACGGCGTCCACGGCCGGGAGGGCCGCGACGCTCAGCGCGCTGCCGAGGTCGGCGACGATGCTCATCCTCCTGCGCCCGAACTTGTCGATGAGCAGGCCGCCGAAGAACGCGGCGAGCAGGGCGGGGATCGCGGTGACGGCGGCGACCGTGCCCGTCGCGGCGGCATCGCCGGTCCGCTGGAAGACCAGCCAGGGCAGCGCGACGGCGATCACCGAGTTGCCGAGCAGGGAGGCGAAGTCCGCGCCGAGGAAGAACACGACGATGCGATTCATGCAGGCCAGCCTGCCGCCCTGACGTAGCGTCAGGGCAACTGCCGATCGGTGGCCGAGGCCGCACTGTGCCCGAGGCCGGGTGCTCCGGCGATCGACGACTCGGCGATCACGGCGGGACCCCGCTGACGTGGTGAAGCCGAGGTCGGGTCCCGCTGCGGCGCTGGGCGGGATCGGCTGCACGGTCGACGCAGCCAGTCGGGATCGTCGCCCGCCATGAGGTCCGGGGTCGAACGGCGATGCCCTGTTCGGCGGTGGCCGATCAGGAATCCGGGTAGAGCCGGACCAGCTCGGCTCGCAGCATCTCCCTGGCCGCCGACCGGGGATCCGGATCGCTGTCGATCAGTGCGTTGACCACGGCGCCGTCGACCAGCGCGATCAGTCGAGCCAGCCCGGCACGATCGACGGGCATCGCCGAGCGGGTGAAGGCCTCCGAGAGCACCTCGCTCAGGTCCTGACCGAGTTCCCTGATCAGCGGAGCGAGGGCGGGCCTGCGTCCGGTGGTGACCAGCCGCTCGTAGCGAACGAGGATCAACTCCGACTGGCTGCCGCGCGTGGCGGAGCCGAGCAGCAGGTCGAGCATCAGCTCCACCACCGTGTCCACACTGCGTCGGCGCTCGGCCAGCTCGCCGAGGCGGTCCCTGGCGCGGGTCAGCTCGACGTGTGCCGTGTGCTTGACGGCCTCGGCGAGCAGGTCATCCAGTGAGGAGAAGTAATAGGTGGTCGAGGCCAGGGGGACGCCCGCCCGCTCGGCCACCGCTCGATGCCGCACGACGTCGAAGCCGCCCTCCACCAGCAGGTCGGCCGCCGCCTGGACCAAGGCCTGCCTGCGTCGTTCCCCCTTGGGGGTGCTCGCGCTCGTCATCGGACCTCCGCCGCCGGAACACATGCGTCTCGAGAGGGCCATGCTGCCATGCGGGTGGCCGTCGCCGAACCGGCTGACCGCCGTCGGACCCGTTCTCGCTGGTCCGGGGCGGGTTCACCGATCAAAGCCGGGATCGACGGGCCAATCAGTGACCGCCGCCTGCAAGATTCAGCCCGATGATTCCCGCGACGATCAGCACCAGCGAGACGATCTTGAGGGTCGAGACAGAGTCCCCGAGCCAGATCATCCCGATGATCGCGGTGAGCGACGCACCGATGCCGGTCCAGACCGCGTAGGCGGGGCCGACCGGCAGTTCGCGCAGCGCCCAGGCCAGGCCGCTGAAACTGACGGCCGCCAGGACGGCGAAGCTCACCGTCGGCCACAGCCGGGAGAAGCCGTTCGACAGCTTCAACGAGATCGCCCAGCCCGCCTCGAACACCCCGGAGATGATCAACACCAGCCACGCCATCGTTACCCTCTCCAATTCCTGTACGGTCGTACCACTATTTCGCACCCGAGCGTATCCGACGACGACACGACGGGCTCGTCCCAGGGCGTTGGGCGGCGAGACGCTCGGAGAAAGAAGGAGAAGAGTGCAGCTGAAGGAGACCATGACTCGGCGATCTGAGCGATTCGCGGCGGCGTCAGCCGGAGCGCGACCTGCCACCTCAGGCGGCAGGCCCGCGCGGCGGCGGGAGACGTGGGACGACGGGTCGGGCGGCGCGAGACGGGCAAGGGCCGACCGGAGACGACGGCGACGGAGGACAAGGCGAGACGAGCCGACGGCGACGACCGCGAAACCGGGAAGCGCGCAGCGGCGAAGCCGAGCCGCCATGGACAGGCCGTGCGGCCGTCGGCGCGTCTCGGCACCCGCGCCGCCGTGGCCGGACCGCCGAGGCCGGCTCGCCCCGTCAGCGGCGAGCCGTCAGACCCGGATCGTCGCTACAACCGGTCCGCGAGGCGACTGAGGAGATCGCCGACCTCATCGGCATGGGGTGCGTCGCCCGAGCCCTGTCGCGGCTCCACCGTCACGGTCAGCAGCTCGCCGTTCGCCGTGGAGATGGAGGCGTTCACGCCCTCCTCGGGAAGCTCGGCGGCGGTCGGGCTGCCGGCGGGCTCCGGGGCCAGCACGACCGACAGCACCCCGATGCCCGAGTCGTCCTGGACCTCGACGCTCACCGCTCTGGCGCCGGGCAGGCAGTTGAGAGCGGCGGGCTGCGGCGTCTCGTCGGCGGTCTCGGGCAGTTCCTGGGCCAACAGATCGGCGAGCACCGGGTCCACCTCGCCGCAGCCGTCCTGGAATCCGGTCTCCGCGCTGCTCATCGGCGATCCCTCGCTCGCGGTCGGACCGGACTCCTGCGAGGACTCGGGGAGGGGTTGCACCATGACGCTGGGAGACCGCTGGTCCTCCGAGGGCGCCTCAGTCTGTGCCAGGTCGCCGCTCGGTCCTGGTCCGTCGAATCCCGGCAGCAGTCCACCCAAGACGAGACCGCCCGTCAACACGGCCACGCCGAGCACCGAACCGCCCGCCGCCGTCATCCGGCGCCGCACCGTCACCCGGTGCGACGTGCGCACGACGTCCTGCTCGTCGAACGAGGCGGGTGGCGCGTCGCCGACCGCATCGTGGAACAGCCCGGACAGCTTCTTCTCATCCATCCGAACCCACCTCCTCGCGGCACTGTGCGGCCATCCAGCTCATGATGCCGACCTCAGATCATCCAAAGCGTCGCCGAGAACACTCCGCAGCGACTCCAGACCTCGGGCGGTCTGACTCTTCACCGTGCCCTCCGTGCAGCCCAGCACCGCTGCCACGCCCGACACGTCCAGACCCTCCAGGAACCTCAGCACCAGCACGGCGCGCTGCCGGGGCGCGACCTGCTGAAGCCCGGCCAACAGGGTCTGCCTGGTGGCGACCCGGTCCGCCGTCCCCGGCGCGCTGTCCGGCTGGTCGGGCAGCTGGTCGACGAAGTGCTCTCGTCGCCACGGCCGCCGCGTCTCGTCGATCATCGCCCGGACCACGACCCGGCGGACATAGGCGTCCAACGCCTCACGGTCGCGGATCTTGTGCCACCGACGATGCAGCGTCACGAAGGCAGTCTGAGCGAGGTCGTCCGCACGATGCCAGTCGCCGCACAGCAGATATGCCATCCGACGCACCGCCTCCCGCCGAGCCGCGAAGTACGTCGCGAACTCCTGCTCCTCACGCTGGTCCACGCGGAACTCTCCGCTCCTGGTCTCTATGTCTTCAGACGGAACATCCCCGCCAGACGGTTGCATGTGCGCGTTCGGCCCGCCGAGCCGGCCTGGGCGAAGCAGGCGGACCAGCGGGCGTGGTCGAATCAGACGGTGCAGGACAAGTCAGACATGCCTTCAGGAGAATCCTCTCGATCAGGCGGCGAAGTCCCGACGAAACGCCGTCTTCGCACCGCCGTCTCGACTGTGGTGTGATCTGTTCGTGACCAAACTACCGCCTATCGATCTCCGATCCGACACCGTCACCCGCCCCGACAAGACCATGCGCAACGCCATGGCCGATGCCGAGGTCGGCGACGACGTCCTCGACGGCGACCCCACCATGCGCGCATTGGAGGAGCGCGTGGCAGGCCTGCTCGGCACGGCCGCCGCCCTCTGGGTCCCGACCGGATGCATGGGCAACGCCATCGCGCTGATGCTCCACCTCCGGCGGGGCGACGTCTTCCTCGCCGCCGAGCACGCGCACGTCCTGCACAACGAGCTGGGCACCGCCGCCTGGCTGGCGGGCGGGATGCCCCGCACCCTGCCGTGGACCGACGGAGCGGGTCGTCTCTCGCCGTCGGACGTGGCCGAGGCCGCCGCCGCCGAGGGGCCGTACTACTCGCTGCGCACCACGCTGCTGTGCCTGGAGAACACGCACAACGCCGCGGGCGGGGTCGTGACGCCGCCCGACGAGCACGCGCTGCTCGTGTCGGCCGCCTCGGCGGGCGGGCTGCGGGTACATCTGGACGGGGCTCGGCTGTGGCATGCCGCGATCGCGATGGAGGTGCCGCCTGCCGCCCTGACCGTCGGCGTCGACACCGTCCAGGTCTGCCTGAGCAAGGGGCTCGGGGCGCCCGTCGGATCGGTCATCGCCGGTTCCGTCGAGTTCATCGCCGAGGCCCGTCGCGTCCGCAAGATGCTGGGCGGCGGCGTCCGACAGGGCGGCGTCCTCGCAGCGGCGGGCCTGGTCGCCCTGGACCGGATCGACCAGCTCGGCAAGGACCACGCGAACGCGACCTTCCTGGCCAAGGGCCTGGTCGAACTGGGCTGGGAGGTCGATCTGCCGCAGACCAACATCGTGCTCGCCTCGGTAGCCGACGTCCGATCGACGCTGGAGCGGCTCGCGAGCCAGGGAGTCCTCGCAACGCCCATGGCCGGCCGGGTCCGCTTCGTCACTCACCGAGACGTCACCCGCAGCGACCTGCGAACAGTGCTGCGCCGAATCGCCCGCTGAAGCGACGTCTGCGACGACCGCCTGCCGACTCCGCCGCCGACCGCCGACTTCCGCAACGGACGCCCCTCGTCCGCGGATGACCGCCTCCGCAGCAGGCGGCAAGGATGGACGGCAGGCTCAACAAGATCGTGCCGAGACCCCTGGAGGACGCCATGCCGACGACCGAACCCGACATCCGCTGGGTGGTATTCGACTACGGAGAGGTGATCAGCCGCCGCACGGCTGCCCTGCCCGAGCTGGCCGCCACGCTCGGCGTCACCCCGCAGCGGTTCGAAGAGGCCTACTGGGCCGTCCGTGATCCGTACGACCGGGGTTGCGCGGACCTCGACTACTGGCGATCCGTGGGCGACCAGCTGGGGGTCGAGGTGGACGAGGACGTCTCCGCCACGCTGACCGGGATCGACGTCGCAGGCTGGCTGCACACGGATGCGGCGACCCTGGCGCTGCTCGCGGAACTGGACGAGAGCGGCGTGCCGTTAGCGCTGCTCTCCAACGCGCCGACGACCTTCGCGCGGACCGCCGAGCAGCAGCCGTGGACCCGGCACTTCCGCACCCTCGTGTTCTCGGGTGACCTCGGCATCGCCAAGCCCGACCCCGCGATCTGGCGCGGCCTCGTCGAGACGCTCGGCACCGAGCCCGGTCACTGCCTCTTCCTCGACGACCGTCAGACGAACGTGGTCGGCGCCAGGACGGCCGGTCTGTGGGCCGAGGCCTGGAACGACGCGGCGAGCATCCGCCGTCGGTTGACGGAGCTGGGCGTACTCGGCTGAGGCGATCGCCGAGCAGGGTCGCCCACCGACCCGCGCTCGGCGGAGCCGCCTCCCCCGCACAGCGTCCTTCCTCGCCCGTCCGCACCCGGTCGATCGCCCAGGCCGTCCTCGCCGAGCAGGCTCGCGCCGAAGGGAGGTGCGCCTGCCTCGGCGATCCGCCGAGCCGGACCCGGCTACGGAAGCTGCTTCTTGTTGCCGCTCTTGAGCGCACCAACGGCCGCCGTCACCACGAACAGCACGCCACCCACGATCGCCAGCCAGAACAGTCCCTTGACGACGGCGCCCAGGACAGAGAGTGCCAGCCAGACGACGAGCAGTACGCCGACGACCTTCCACACAGTCGACACGAAAGAGCCTCCATTCCACGGCGCGGGAGCACCGCTCCCCCAGCTTCGCATGAGCTGGTGCGGGGACAAGAAGTCGACACCAGACATCAGGGAAAGCTCAGGGCATCCCCGACCCGCCGCCGACGGGCGGGTGCGGGGCCACGGGTGCCAGGTCGCCAAGGGGACCCGAGTGGCGCGGCGCCGACGCGGAGCGGCACCCGGCGGGACCGGGCAGGCGGTGCCCGGGGCGGGGCTGCCGCCGGACGAGATCGAATCGCGTCACGATCAGGCCGGTCGATCTCGGGACTGCCCAGCCCGACTCGGCGACTTCGGGGGCGGCGACTTCGGGGGCGGCGACTTCGACCGGGCAGGGTCGAGGCGGCGGGGCGGGCAGGCCGAGGCGGGCGTCGCATACCGCGTCAGGAACGGAACCGCAGCCTCCCGACCGCCGCCGACCGGCGCGCATCGCCGGACCCCCTCCGCCGCAGGCGCCGACGACGCATCCCGCCCAACCCCGCCGCCGAACCTGCGGACCTAATCTGGCGTCATGCCAGCAGCACTCGATCCACTGCGCGTCGCGACCCGAGCGCAGGTTGCACCCTTCTACGTGATGAACGTCGTCTCGGCCGCCGCGAAGCGGGCCAGAGAGCACGGCGACGTGGTGTCACTCGTGGCGGGGCAGCCCTCCTCACCCGCCCCCACCGCCGTTCGCGCCGCCGCCGCCGAGGCGTTGAACACCACCACCCTCGGCTACACCGAGCAGCTGGGAACGCAGGAGCTGCGGGCCGCCGTCGCGGGCCATTACCGGACCCGTTACGACCTGGCCGTCGCCCCGCAGGACGTCGTCGTCACCTCGGGTGCCTCCGGCGCGTTCCTGCTCGCGTTCCTCGCCTGTTTCGAGGCGGGCGACCGAGTGGCACTGGCCCGACCCGGCTACCCGGCCTATCGCAACATCCTCCGCGCCCTGGGCTGCGAGGTCGTCGAGCTGCCCACCGGCCCCGAGACCCGGTTCCAGCCGACGGCGGCCATGCTGGCGGCACTGGACGAGCCGGTGCGCGGGCTGATCGTGGCGAGCCCGGCCAATCCGACCGGCAGCGTGGTGAGCCCCGCCGAACTGGGCGCGCTGTCCGACTGGTGCGGGGCCAACGGCGTCCGGCTGATCAGCGACGAGATCTATCACGGCATCTCCTACGGTGCCGAGACCGCGTCGGCCTGGCAGTTCAGCCGGGACGCCGTCGTCGTGCACTCCTTCTCGAAGTACTGGTCGATGACGGGCTGGCGGCTGGGCTGGGCACTGGTGCCCGAGGGCCTGCGGTCGGCCGTCTCGGCGTTGGCGGGCAACTTCACCGTCTGCCCGTCCTCGCTGGCCCAGCAGGCGGCGCTCGCCGCGTTCACCCCGGAGAGCTATGCCGAGGCCGATGCACAGGTCGTCCGCTATCGCACGAATCGAGACCTGCTGCTGCGCGGACTGAGCGAGCTGGGCATCACCCGAGTCGCCCCGGCCGACGGGGCGTTCTACGTCTACGCCGACGTCTCGCACCTCACCGAGGACAGCATGGGCTTCTGCGAGCACCTGCTGGCCGACACCGGGGTGGCCGTCGTACCGGGGATCGACTTCGACCCGATCGACGGCGGCCGCTTCGTGCGCATGTCGGTGGCCGGTTCGACGGAGGATGTCGCCGAGGCCCTGCGCAGGCTGGGCCCGTGGCTGGCCCGCCGCAGCTGACCACCCGGTCGGCGCGGCGCATCCCGCGTACCGGCGGATGCGTCGCGCCCGCTGGTCAGCGCACGATCCGGTGCAGGGCGTCCGTCAGCTCCTCGGCGCGCCGGGTGACGACGACATAGGTCGGGCCCGAGGTCGTCCGGATCTGGACGCGGGTCCCCGATCCCATGATCAGCACCCGTCCGTCCCTACTCCGGCGCCAGCCCACGCCGCCGTAGTACATGCCGGAGACCTGATCGAGCTGCTGCACGTCGCTGATGTCCTCGGCCGCGATGATCCGGCGGCTGAACGGACGCAGGCTGAGCATGAGCGAGTCGTCGGCGACCAGCACCGTGCCTGCCACCGGCAGGAGGACGACGATGATCGCCAGGCCGACGAGCCCGGCGACCAGTGCTTCTGCCAGGCTTTCCTCACCGTTCAGGTAGGTGACCACACCCGCCGTGATCGCGGCCAGTCCACCGAACACGACGACCAGCTGGCTCCACAGCGGTGAGTACCTCTTCTCATGGAACAAGGCCTCGGCTGGACGTGGTCGGCTGCCTGGTGTCATGAGTCCCTCGATGTCGTCCTGCTGAAGTCGGATTCACCTTAGGTGAACAACCGCAGCTCGAACGGCCGCTTTCGGCGATGCGGTCGTTCGATGCGGCGTCGAGGGGCAGGCAGGATCACTCCGCCACAGGGGCGGCCTGGGCCGTCTGCCGTCTTCGCCGGACGTCCCGCACGGGATTCCCGGGCGCTCAGGCGTGCGACTGCGCCGGGTCGACCACCTCGCCACGCACGGCTGCGGCGGCGATGTCCGCCCGATGGTGGGAGCCGGTGATGTGCACGCCCGCCACGCGCCGGTAGGCGTCGGCCCTGGCCTCGGCCAGATCGCCGCCGGTGCCGACGATCGAGAGCACGCGCCCGCCGGAGGAGACCACCGCGCCGTCCTCCCGACGTCGGGTGCCCGCGTGCAGCACGCCGTCCGACTCGCTGCCGCTGATGACGTCCCCGGTGCGCGGCCTGCCCGGATAACCCTCGGCGGCGATCACCACGGTCACGGCCGCACCGGGCGCCCAGTCCAGCGGCGCGAGGTCCGCGAGGGTGCCGCCCGCCACCGAGGCCAGCACGGTGCTCAACGGGGTGCGCAGCAGGGCCAGCACCGCCTGCGTCTCGGGGTCGCCGAAGCGGCAGTTGAACTCGATCACCTGCGGGCCTGCCTCGGTGAGGGCCAGCCCCGCGTACAACAGGCCGGAGAACGGCGTCCCGCGTCTGCTCAGCTCCTCGACGGTCGGGCGCACGACCTCGGCCACCACTCGGTCCACGAGGTGCTCGTCCGCCCACGGCAGCGGCGCGTAGGCGCCCATGCCGCCGGTGTTGGGCCCGGTGTCGCCGTCGCCGACGCGCTTGAAGTCCTGAGCAGGCAGCAGCGGCACCACCGTGGTCCCGTCGACCAGGCAGAACAGCGACGCCTCCGGCCCGTCGAGGAACTCTTCGAGCAGCACCGGGTGTCCGCCGTCCAACAGCGTCAACGCGTGCGCTCGGGCCTCGTCCACGTCACGGGTGACCACGACGCCCTTGCCCGCAGCGAGCCCGTCGTCCTTGACGACCCAGACCGGGCCGAACCGGCCCAGCGCCGAGTCCAGATGGGCGGGATTGTCGACCACCTCGCTGTGCGCGGTCGGGACCTTCGCCGCCGCCATGACGTCCTTGGCGAAGGCCTTGGAGCCCTCGATGGCCGCCGCGGCCTTCGTCGGGCCGAAACAGGCGATGCCTGCGGTGCGCAGCGCGTCGCCCAGCCCGGCCACCAGCGGCACCTCCGGGCCCACGACGACGAGGTCGGCCGCCCAGCTCGTCGCCGCCGACACCACGGCCGTCGGGTCGGTCGCATCGATCCCCAGCGTCTCGGCGAGCGCGGCGATACCCGCGTTGCCCGGTGAGACGGCCAGGGCCGTGACGGCAGGGTCCTGCGACAGCGCAAGCAGGATCGCGTGTTCGCGGGCACCGGCTCCGATTACCAGGATTCGCACGCCGAGCAGCGTAGTTCCGCCTCGGTCGGGGCGACCTGCGGCCCCCGGACCCACGCGTGTCGAGCCACCCGGCAGGGGCGTCCGTTCCCGTTTACGGTCGATCCGTCGCGGCGTCGAGAGGCGGGGAGCGCACGTGGGTCAGCTGCTCGTGGTGCTCTTCTGCGCCCTGCTGGTGACCGCCTTCGCGAAGAAGAACAACCTGATCGCACCGTTGCTGCTCGTCGCGGTCGGTCTGATCGTGTCCCTCATTCCGGGCCTGTCGGAGTTCGTGATCAACCCGGACCTACTGCTGACAGTCGTGCTCCCGCCCCTGCTGTACACGGCCGCGCTGGACTCCTCGCTGATCAGGCTCAGGGGCAGCGCCCGCCCGATCCTCCAGCTCGGGGTCGTGCTCGTGGTGGTCACGGCCGTCTCCCTCGGGCTCCTCGCGGACCTGTTCATCCAGGACCTGCCCTTGGCTGCGGCGCTCGTGCTCGGCGCGGTCCTGGCCCCACCCGACGCGGTGACCGCAGCCTCCGTCGGCCGCAGGATGCGGCTGCCCCGGCGGCTGATGACCGTGGTGACCGGGGAGAGCCTGATCAACGACGCCGTCGCGCTGACGATCTACCGGATCGCGCTCGCCGCAGCGCTGGGCGCCGCGACGTCGGTCTCCGGTGGATTCCTGATCTTCGCCCAGGCCGTGGTCATCGGGCTGCTCATCGGCATGGCGCTCGCCGTCGGCGTTCGACTGGCCTGGGAACGCATGTCCGGGAGCGACGTGGCGGGCCGGGTCGGCACGGCGATGAGCATCGTGCTGCCGTTCGGTGCCTACGGCCTGGCCGAGGAGTTCCACGGCTCCGGGGTGCTCGCCGTCATCGCCGCCGGGCTGCATATCGGCCACCACTCCCACAAGCTGAGCGCGCGGGAGCGGCTGGAAGTGCAGACGATCTGGCGAGCGGTGAACCTGCTGCTGGAGTGCGTGGTGTTCTCGTTGATCGGTCTGACGCTGCGGACCATCATCGCCTCGGTCCGCGACGAGGGCCGCGACCTGCTCCAACTGGTCGGCGCCTCGTTCCTCCTGCTGGTGGCCGCCATCCTCATCCGGGTGGTCTGGTTGTTCGGCACGACCTACATCCCCGTGATCTCGTCGCTGTTCGGGCCGACCAGCGGCCGACATCGACCACCGTGGCGCCAGGTGCTGGTGCTGTCCTGGACCGGCATGCGCGGCGTCGTCACTCTCGCCGCGGCGGGAGCCGTGCCGCTGACCACGCTGGACGGCAGCCCGTTCCCGGCCAGGGAATCGATCCAGTTCGCCGCCTTCGTGGTCACCGTAGGCACCCTGCTCGTGCATGGGCTCACCCTGCCGTGGCTGATCAGAAGGCTCGGGATGAGCGATCCACAGGAGGACGAACAGGACGCGGTGAGCGAGATCGAGGCACGACGCAGCGCCATGGAGGCCGCCCTGCGCAGACTCGACGTGCTGATCGCCAAGGAGGACTTCCCCAGTGAGGCGGAGGCCGAGAAGGTCGCCCGCAGGCTGCGCACCAGTGTGCGGCTGGCGGGCGACGAGGCCATCCGCCTGCTCGGGCAGAGCGAGTCGGAACGGCGGGAGAACACCCAGCGCCTGTTCACGCGACTTCGACGCGAGCTGATCGATGCCCAGCGGGTCGAGTTGATCAACCAGCGGGACACCGGCCGGATCGACGAGGAGGTGCTGCGCCGGGTGCTGCGGGAACTGGATCTGGAGGAGGCGGCTCTCTCCAACTCGTGGCGCAACCGCTGAACCGACGACGCGCCGCCGGTCGAACTCGACGCGGCCCGCCCGGCGTCGTCGATGATCGCCGCCGAACCCCTGCCGCCCACCGCGCGGCGGGCGGGCGGCCGCCGGGGCACGAACCGGCGGGCGCCGGTCCGTGCCGTCGGGTCGTCGTCAGCCGCCGAGGAGCGAGTGCCGCTGGATGGTCTGCTCCCGGCCCGGTCCGACGCCGATGGCCGAGATCCGGGCGCCGGACAGCTCCTCCAGCCGCTCGACGTAGGCGCGGGCGGCGGCGGGCAGCTCCTCGTACGTCCGGCACTGGGAGATGTCCTCCCACCAGCCGGGCAGCTCCTCGTACACCGGGACGGCGTGGTGGACGTCGGTCTGCGTCATCGGCATGTCGTCGACCCGCGTGCCGTCGACCTCGTAGCCGACGCACACCGGCACCTTCTCCAGCCCGGAGAGCACGTCGAGCTTGGTGAGGAAGAAGTCGGTAATGCCGTTGACCCGCTGCGCGTACCGGGCGATCACCGCGTCGAACCAGCCGGTCCGGCGGGCCCGGCCGGTGGTCACGCCCACCTCGCCGCCGGTCTTGCGGAGCCGCTCGCCCATCTCGTCGTTCAGCTCGGTCGGGAAGGGACCGGAGCCGACGCGCGTGGTGTAGGCCTTCACGATGCCGATCACCGTGCCGATCCGCGTCGGGCCGATGCCCGAGCCGACCGACGCCCCGCCCGAGGTGGGGCTGGAGGAGGTCACGAACGGATACGTGCCGTGATCGACGTCGAGCAGCGTGCCCTGCGAGCCCTCCAGCAGCACCGTCTCGCCGCGCTCCAACGCCTGGTTGAGCAGCAGCCGCGTGTCGGCGATCCGGCTCGCGAAGCGGGCGCCGTACTCCAGCGCGTCGGTCACGACCTCGTCGAGGTCGAGCGCGCGCCGGTTGTAGACCTTGACCAGCACCTGGTTCTTGAACTCCAGGGCCGCCTCCACCTTCTGCCGGAGGATCTTCTCGTCGAGAAGGTCCTGGACCCGGACGCCGACCCTGGCGACCTTGTCCTGGTAGGCGGGGCCGATGCCCCGGCCGGTGGTGCCGATCTTCGCCTTGCCGAGGTAACGCTCGGTCACCCGGTCGATGGCGACGTGATACGGCATGATCAGGTGCGCGTCGGCGGAGATGAGCAGCTTCGAGGTGTCCACTCCGCGACCTTCGAGTCCGGCCAGCTCCTCGAGCAGCACGGCGGGGTCGATGACCACGCCGTTGCCGATCACGTTCGTGATCTGCGGGGTGAGGATGCCGGACGGGATGAGGTGCAGGGCGAAGTCCTGACCATCGGGCAGGACCACGGTGTGCCCGGCGTTGTTACCGCCCTGGTACCGCACCACCCACTGCACACTCCCACCGAGCAAGTCGGTGGCCTTACCCTTGCCCTCGTCGCCCCATTGGGCGCCGATCAGCACGATCGCGGGCATATGGATTCTCCAACCAGCCTGAACGGGCAATGCCGGTGAACGAGGGTAAACCAGGAGCGAATGGTGGCTGTGGTCGCACTGGCCTGCGGAAACAACGAGTTCCCCGGCCTCACTCAGCGTAGCGATATCTCACTGCATCGAGTGAGCCCTGCGCCGGGGAAGACGGAGATCGATCCGCTGCTGACGGACCTTCCCGACGGCAGGCTGCTGGTCCACGGCACCGACGCCGACCTGTCCGCCGTGGTGCTCCGACTGCTGCGCCGTGAACTGCTCGACTCGGTCGCCGTCGGCTACGTGCCCGCCGAGGCGTCCTCGGTGGTGGCCGACCTGTGGGACCTGCCTGCCCGCGACCCCGGCCGCGCCCTGGACCTGGCCTTGGCGGGCGATCCGGACCGGGTCCCGTTGATCCGCGACGACGTCGGCGGCGTGCTGCTGGGCCGGGGCGTCCTCGGGCCGCTGCGCGGGGTCGCCTACTGCGACGACGAGTTGGTGCTGCGCGGCCAGGCGGGCAGGCTCGAGGTCACCCCGGACCCCGGCGCGGGCGAGGGCCTGGTCGTGCGGACCGTCCGCCGCAGCCTGTTCGGCGGCCGAGGCGCCTCGGCGGCAGGCCGCGCGGTGCAGATCGGCTGCCTGCCGACGCGCGTGGTCCGCGACGGCGTCACTCATCCCCGGCCGGTCAACAAGTGGATCTGGTACCGGCACACCGAGGACCTTCGGCTGGTCCGAGGACTGGTCTGAGCCGTCGTCGCAGCGAGACGGACTGCCGACCGGCCACAGCGCCCTCAGCCCCCGTCCAACGGACCCGACGGCACATCGGGGCTGCTCACGGCGTGGAACTCAGCGGCGTAGTCGGTTGAGGAGGGTGACGAGGACCGTTCGGTCTCGGGGTGACAGGGCGTTCGCGGGGAGGCTGTCCGCCGTCGCCGTCCGAAGGGTGTCGATGACCGCTTCGAGGAAGGCGATGCCGAGGTCGGTGAGTGCCAGTCGTTTCTCGTTGCCTCGGCCGGTGACGGTGAGGTAGCCGCGGTCGGCGAGGCGGGTGACGCTGTGGTCGAGGCTGCGGGGTGGGAGGTCGAGTGCGGTGTTGGTGATGGCCTTGCGCATGGGTCGGGGTGCGCGGGCGAGCAGGCGCAGGAGTCGGTAGTCGTAGACGGTGATGCCGTGGTTGTTGCGCAGGGCGTCGGCGGGTTGCACGGTCCAGCGTTGGACGGCGGCGATCAGCGTCTCCCACATCACCCAGGGCTCGGCCGCAACCGTGCGCGCCCCCACCGCGATGTCCAGTGCGACCGGTGGAGTGGGCGGGTCGGCGGCCGTCGGCCGACCGCCGACGAGGGGCGGCGAGGCCGTTCGCGCTGCCGGGGTCGCCGATCCCGTCGAGGACGAGCCGCCGACCCGCGAACCGGGCGAATTCGGGACAAGGCGGGCGGTGTCGGTCGGGCTGGTGTCGGACATTCGTCGTTCGCTCCTCTGGCCGGGTCGGGATGGTGTGTCGTGTCGTTCTCGGGTGCCTCGGCTAGGCAGGCACCCGACCTGCCGAGCAGGCTCGATGACGAGCGCAGCAGGCAGCGGGTGCACGGGACGCCGTCGCCGAACTCGACTCGGTCGACGGGGTCGCCGGGGTGGAACGTCACGCCGCATCGCGCGATGAGGACGGCGGGCAGCACCTCGGCGGCGGCGAGTTCGATGACGTGCACGAGGACGGTGCCGGTTCGGCGGAGGTAGGCCGGTGCCACGGGTTCGCCGTCCTCGACCAGCACCGACGGCGTGTCGACGTCATCGATGACGGCCTGGCAGTCCGCGCAGGCGGCGGTGTGGGTGGCGGGGATGCCCGGCAACACCTCAGCGGGTGGTGGCCCGATGACCACCGAGGTCCCGCACAACGCGGCGACCTGGTCGCCGTCGACCGGGATCGGCTCGCCCGCGAGCACCGGAAGCTGATGGACGTCCAGGAACAATCCCGCCGCCGGCAGCGCGGACTGCTCCAGCAGCAGCGACTCCTCGGCGATCCTCCGTCCGCCGGTCACTACCTACCCCCGGTGATCGCCAGGACATAGGGCCGGATTCGTGCCGCGCGTCGGGACGGCAACGGCCGGCTGAGGGTCAGCCCGCCTCGGCTGCGCGGTCGGCCTGCGGCGGTCATGGCGCTGCCACCGAGACGAGGGTGCGAATGCCGAGCAGGGCCAGGCAGCGCCGACATTCCTGATCGTCGTAATAGCACTGGAGAATCGGCTGCTGGTTGAGCGCCGAGAAGCTCTGTTCCCCGCAGGCGGGCCGGACCAGGGTCGAGCCTGCGCGATGCTCGGTTCGCCCGTGGTGGGTGTCGGCCTGGCGGACCGACCGGACGAACCACTCCACCGGCTCGGCGGTGCGGGCGGCGTCGTGGCCGGCCGGGCGGCCGGCCCGGCGGGGCCGCAGCCTCGTCACCGAGGCGATCCGGACGCCGGTCACGACGCCATCGCCTCGGCCAGCGCGGCCCGCATCGACTCGGCCAGCTCCGGCACCCGTGCCGAGTCCAGCAGCCACCGGCCGAGCAGATCCCGGAAGTCCATGATGGACAGCTCCACGACCTCGGCCGTGTGCAGCACCCGGACCCGCCGATCCTCGCCGTAGTGCATCGCCGCCAGCGAGATGTCCTGGCGGCCGTCCAACGCGGCGAGCAGAATCCGCGCGTCCGAGCGGGTGATCTCCGCCGCCACCTCGGGCCGATCGCCGCGATCACCGGCCACCAGCAGGCAACGCCCCGCCGGGGACACGGACACGAAGGCGGGCTGGCGGACACAGCGGACGATCCACTGCGCGGCCACCGACCGCGCCCCGCTCATCGCCGACCCGCCACAACCTGCATCCGCCACGCCGGGCGAAAACCCGCAGGCACCGACGCCGCCTCCGCCGCACACCGCGCCAGGATCGACACCGCCGACACGGTGCGGGACCGCGCTGGGCGCGGGGTCCGATACCCGCAGACCGTGAGCGGGATGCCTGCGGCGATGAGTGCCAGGGCGAGGGCAACGAGGCCAATCACAGGGCACCGCCCCATCGACGCAATGCTCCGGTGATCGCCACCGTGTCGGCGACGGCAACCGACGGCGAGGGCTGCGAGCGGCTCAAACTGCGGCACCCGTGCTCCGACGCATCCAGTGTCCAATCGCGCCTGCGGCCGGGATCAGGCCATATCGCCCAGAGCGCCGCCGACATGGCGACGACGCCAAGCAAGCCGATGATCAAGAATTGGTTACTCACCGCTAGCCTCCCGCGTGCTGAAAGTCACGGAGTCTGGATTACGTAATCAACAGTCGACTACGTAGTCACGGCATGGCAATCCCCTAATTGGGTGTATCCGTCGAGGCCGCCGCGATCTACGGTGTCGGCCATGACTGGACTCAACAAGTCACCGCGAGCGTTGGCGCTGGGGGCCGCGCTAGCCGATGCGCGCAATGCGTCTGGGCTGACGCAGCGGGGTGCCGCCGAAAAGTTCGGCGTCTCCCAAGCGGTGATTGGGCGCATCGAGGCAGCAGGGAGGACGGTCACCGTCGATGAGACAGCCGTCCTGCTCGGGATCTATGCGACACCAGCCGACGAGCGCGAGCACGTGATCGCACTCGCCCGCGACGTGGGCCGCGAGACGTGGTCGGCAACCGGCGCGAAGTCCCTGCCCCGGAGTCTGGCCGCGCTGGTGAAGTATGAGCAGGACGCTGCGAGCATCACGGAGATAAACCCGCTGGTCATCCCAGGTCTCTTGCAGACGTACGACTATGCCCACGCCATCATGGCCAGTGGGAGGCTGCCAGCCCAGGAGATTCAGACTCGTGTGGCTAACAGGATGGCCAGACAGGAAGTCCTGAGATCACGTCGCCCGCCGAACTACACCGCGATCATCGATGAGTTCGTCCTCATGCGTCCTGCTGGTGCACCAGAAGTAATGCAGCACCAGGCGCTCCGCCTGATCGAGTGGTCGCACCGACCGCATGTGGACATCAGGATCATTCCGAAGACCGTGGGCCTGTATCCATCCCTGGCCGGAGGCTATGTGATCTTCGAGTTCGACAATGGACCACCCGTCGTGCATCTTGAGCACAGAGGGCTAGGGACGTGGCTGCACCAGCAGCGGGACACCGCACCTCAGATCGAGTCACGCTCAGCCCTGCTGGACATCACGCTCGGGCCGGACGAGTCCCGAGCGACGATCCAGGCATACACATGATGGGAGCAGGACAGGATGAACCATCACCTCCGCCACTGGCGGACGTCGACCTACACCGAGACATCCTCGACCTGCGTCGAGATCGGTGAAGCTCCCGGTCTGGTCGGCATCCGAGACACCAAGAACCGGGACGGCGGCACCCTCATCGTCGACCGCCGAGTGTTCGCCGCGTTCGTGGCGTCCGTGAAGGATGCCCACCGCTGAGCGCATACCCACAACCAACACGAGACCACCAGGCCCGGCGGGCAGTGGCCTGACGACAACGTCCCCGCCACCAGCGCACCGGCGGCGGGGACTCTTCATGCCCCGTCAACCTGTCAGCCCCAGACAAAGGGATCGGTTCGGCACACGGTGCCCGGCTGATCGATCACGTCGCAGCAGAGATGGTGGATCAGTGAACACGAGCGTGCCCGTCATCACCGCCTGGCGAGTGTCAACCCATAGTGGAGGCGAGGGGAACTGCGTCGAGATCGGCCAGACTCCCGGCCTGGTGGGCATCCGCGACACGAAGAATCGTGACGGCGGCACCCTCCTCGTCGACCGGGCGGCGTTCATCGCCTTCCTTACGTCGATAACCCGGTGACATCAGGCCACCAGCATGGCGGCGCTCACCCATCGCCCGCCAGCCGTGACGGCACTCGATCCGACGGAGTCCCGATGCCCTCGGAAGTCCTCTTTCCGCAGTTCAGAATACGCATTCCCCCCGCTCCATCGACCCGTTCGCCTGATAGTGCACGGTGATGTCCATGGGCGATTCCCGCTTGATCCGAGCAGCCAGCTCCCGCCCCCGCTCCACCCAAGCACGTTCGATTTCGACGGAGGGGAACCCGGAATCCTGCGGGACGTCGGGATTGTAGTATGACTGGTATTCATCGTCCCAGTCGGTGAGGTCTTTCGTCAGACCATCACTCAATCCGAGGAATTCTTGAGCGCTATCGATGAAATGATTCGTTCCCCGATGCTTCCCCGTCACATAGAAGAATGGGCCTTCTACGAAACCGGCGTGCAAGGACACGTTGAGCACGTCACTCATCTCCTACTAGTCCCCGATCGGGCTCCGCGCTGCTCGCCGACCGGATACACTGTCGTCGTTCAGGCCGCCGGTCCCAACCACGTCAAATATCGCGCCCATCACTCGGCCAATAGAATCTTGCCGTGCTCGGAAGTCATCCTTCCGCAGCTCAGAAAACACAGTCCCCCCGCTCAATGGACCCGTTCGCCTGGTAGTGAACCGTGATGTCCTTGGACGATTCCTGCTTGATTCGCGGGGCCAGCTTCCGACCCCGTTCCACCCAAGCGCGCTTGACCTCGACAGACGGGAATCCGGAATCTTGCGGCACGTCGGGATTGTAGTACGACTGGTATTCGTCATCCCACTCCGTGAGGTCCTTCACAAGATCATCACTCAACCCGAGAAATTCTTGGGCTTCATCAATGAAGTGATTGGTTCCCTCATGCCGTCCTGTCACGTAGAAGAACGGCCCCTCTTCATAACCGGCGTGCAATGACACATCTAGCATGGCGATCACGTCACTTTCTGCGGTGCGGTCGAATTTTGCGCCCTAGTTTTATCGGGTATGCCGTGACGATGTACCCGTTACTTCCGATGACAACCAGCAATCGTCCTTGACAACCATCTATCTCTACGTCGTACACTTCGCCGCTGCGGCCGAGGTATCCAACAGGCTTTCTGGTCTCAACCAACTCAAATATCGTGTCTACCACTCGTTCCGGCGGAATCCCGATGTCATCGAAGTTGCCCTTCCGTTCCGGTCGCATGATATGCGCACGGCCAGATTCATCAATGTCGCCGGTTTCCAGCCACACCAAGTGCCCCTCGAAGTGCCGCCCCATACGTACTACCCGTTCGGGACTGATCTTAGTGCCGGAACGGAGAAGCTCGGCGATCCACTCGCCGTAGCGGCGCTCGACGCTCTCGGGCGGCGTTTCGGCGACCGGTGCCCCGATGGTCGGGACGGTCGCGGTCGGCGTGCTGGACGCGGCGTCGATCCCGTGTCCGGCGATGGTCCAGCAGTAGCCGTCGATGAGGTCCTGGGCTTGGACGAAGAGCGCCCGTGCCGCGCGCACGTCGTCACCGGACGCGGCGGCACAGTGCGCGATCCACTCGACCTCGGGCTGAGTCGATCCGATGGTGGCGGCGGCGAACAGGGCGGCACCCTCGTCGATCGCCGTCTCGGCGTCGGTCGTGGCGCGGTAGGCCTCGGCGAGGAGGGCGTGAGCGCGTCGGAGGGCCGTCACGACGGCAGTAACAGACAAAGGCGACCTTCCGTGACGTGATGTCCGATGGACATCAACGTACCGCGCACAGATCGGCACCGTCAGTGACATTCGAGCTTCTTCGCGGCAACACCGCGCACAGATGACGACGAACCCGAGGAGCAGACGTGTCGGTCACCGCCTACGTGGCGGGCGCACCGTCCGGATGGAGCGCGGCAACGGCGACTCCGGGCTCGGCCACATGCTTCGCCGAGGGGCCTGGCGAGTTCGAGGCTTTGGGTACACGATGAGACCTGATCACCGAGCTGATCTTCGCTGCGTCCGTTCGCGCGCTGCCCTTGTCGTTGCGACAGAAGTCAGAGCTCGGTCGCCGTCGCCTGCAATTACCGTGTCGGCTCATCCACAGTGGACTGAACCGCTGCGGTGGCGTTCACCGGTCCAGGAGCGCCAAGGCCATGGTCTTGGCCTGCCGGGCGGCTCGATCGGATCGTTCATAGAGTTCGGTGACCGCGGCGCCGTCCATCAGGAGCAGGAGCTGCCGGGCCAGGTCCGTGTCGTCGGGGTATCCGGCCTCGGCCAGCAGCAGGCGCAGGTAGTCGGCGACGGCCTCCTTGTGCTGATTGGCCATGGCACGGATCTGGCTGTCCGGTTCGGCGACCTCGGCGATGGCATTGATGAAGGCACAGCCACGGAAGCCAGACGTCTTGGCATGTTCGATCAGCGCGTCGAAGGCCGCGATCGGGGTGCCGCCGAGGGCCGTGGTTCGTTCGGTCAGCCACGTTCGGTAGGCCTGGTCGTAGTTGCTCAGCATGGTCACGACCAGGTCGTCCTTACTGGCGAAGTGACGGTAGAACGAGGCGCGCCCGACTCCGGAGTCGGCGAGCAGCCGCTCCAGGCCAACGGCCTGGATTCCTTCGGCATAGAAGAGCTTCTCCGCAGCGTCCAACAGTCGCTGACGAGCGTTGGTGGCCATCGTTCGACTCCTTCAGGATGCATCCTTGACACAGACGGTACCGATCAGTACCGTCCAAAAACGGCACCGATCGGTACCATTTTAGCAGTGCGGATGGTCGTGTCGACCCACTCCGCGCAGGGAAGGACGCAGCGCATGACGCACCCTCCGCAGGCTCTGAGCGAGCAGACCTCTTCCGGAGGAATGGGACGGGTGGCGGTCCTGGCCCTGGGTGTGTTCGCGGTCGGCACCGGCGAGTTCGTGTTGGCCGGGCTGCTGCCGATGCTGGTCGAGGCATTTGAGATCTCCGTGGCAGGCGCGGGGCAGATCGTGACGGTGTTCGCGCTGACGTGCGCGGTGAGCGCGCCGGTGCTGACCGCGCTGACGGCGGCGTGGCGGCGTCGCACCGTCTTAGTGACGGCGACGGTCATCTATCTACTCGGAGCGGTCGGCACGGCGTTGGCCGGTTCCTACGGTCAGATCCTCGCCGCCCAGATCGTGGCCGCAGCCGGGGTGGGGTTGTTCATCCCGAACGCCTCGGTGACCGCCGCGACCTTGGTCGCGCCGCGCTTGCAGGGCCGGGCGATTGCGCTGGTGGTGACCGGCTTCACCGCCGCGGTGGCTTTCGGTGCTCCGATCGGCACCGCTTTGGGCGGGCTGCTGGACTGGCGGGCGACCATGTGGTTCACCGCCGCCTTGGCGGTCACCGGTCTGGTCGGCGTCTGGGTGCTCGTGCCCAAGCACCTGCACGTTCCCTCGGCCGGTGGGCTTCGTGCGCAACTCCGCCCGCTGGGAGACCGTCGCGTCTTGTTGCTGCTGGTGACGACATTGGTGGCTTTCACAGCAGTATTCGTCCCCTACACCTACATCGGCGTCATCTACGCTCCGGCAACCGGCGGCAGCGGTGTGGCACTGGCGGTGCTGATGCTCACCGGCGGCATCGCCGGTGCGGTCGGCAATCTCGCCGCCGGATTCCTGACCGATCGTCTCGGCGGCGCTCGTGTGGTCGCTGTCGCGCTCAGCTGGTTGACGGCGGGGCTGCTCGTAGTGCCCTTGGCGGTCGGGCATTTCGGCGCCGCGCTCGCGGTCGTCGGGTTCTACGTGGTGGGCGCCTTCGCGATCACCACCCCCCAGCAGCATCGGCTGATCGGCCTACGGCCCGATGCCACCCCGATCGTGATCTCGTTGAACCAGAGCGTGCTGTACCTGGCAATCGCGATGTCCGGGCTCGTCGGAGGCGCCGGAATCGAACTCCTCGGCAGCCGGTATGTCAGCCTCTTGGCCGCCGCTCTCGCGCTGCTCGCCTTGGGAGCGTCCCTCTGCGCGCAGCGCCTGATCCGACCGACGAGCGGGCGGGGCGCCGGAGTGTGAACGAACAATCCGCCACCGGCCGTTCTCATCGGAGCCCGACCGCGCCGAGGCATTCGGCCGATCGCCAGGTGTTCGGGTAGTCGTTTCAAGCCGGGTTCGCGCGGTGGTTCCCTTGCCCGATGATCCGATCCCTGAGCACCAGGCACTCCAGCAGGGAATGGACAGCCAACTACAAACTAACTTTAGTTTTGCGCTACCCGACACCCGGAAACTATCAAAAAACTTGCCTTGGGCGGCTACCTGAGGCGTACTCCACGGCTCGGGACCGATCTTCGTGCCGGTGCGGAGCGGTTCGGTGATCGACGCGCAGTAGCGGCGCTCGGCGCCCCCGAGCCCCGCGTCGGCACCCGAGCAGCCCCACCGGAGCCGGGCGGCGAGGTTCCCAGGGTCCTCGACGGTGCGCTCGACATCGACGCTGCCCGGCAGGCGACCGCCGCGAGATCCGGCGCGTCGGCTGCCTGCCACCCCGGCACGACTCTTCCGCGCGCGGTGATCCGTTGTTCATTCACGGGTCTTGCCAGATCAATGTGGACAGGTAACGGTGGACGGGTCTTCCCACGACGGGGATAGGAGCGCCCGATGACGTCTCGCCGTTCGACCCGGTTACGCAGGCTGAGCCTGCTCGCCCTACTGACCTCTCTGCTGTCGCTTGCCCTACAGGGGCCCGCCTCCGCCGCACCGCCGGGAATCCCGAGCGAGGCGACCGCCCGCAGTCAGCTCGCCTCGCTGACCGTGGCCCCGGAAGGCTCGATGGACGGTTACTCCCGCGATCTGTTCCCCCACTGGAATGCCGTGGAGGGCAACTGCAACACCCGCGAGATGGTGCTGCGGCGCGACGGTGACAACGTGCAGGTGGGCAACGACTGCTACCCGACCTCCGGCAGCTGGTACAGCGAGTTCGACGGCCAGACGCGGACCGTGCCCTCGGAGATCAGCATCGATCACGTCGTGCCGCTGGCCGCCGCGTGGCGGTCCGGGGCGTCCTCCTGGAGCGCCTCCCGCCGGACCGCCTTCGCCAACGACCTCACCAACCCGCAGCTGATCGCCGTCACCGGCAGCGTGAACAGCTCGAAGGGCGACCAGACGCCCGACGAGTGGGTCCCGCCGCGCACCGCCTATCACTGCACCTACGCCCGGATCTGGATCGGCAGCAAGCACGCCTGGGATCTGACGGTGACCTCCAGCGAGCGCTCCGCACTCACCGGTCTGCTCGACACCTGCTGAGTTCGACCTGCTGAGCACGTTGGGGCCGGGCCACGCGATGCCGTCGCGGGCCCGGCCCACCTCCTCGGACAGGTCGGGATCAGCATCGGCAGGGGTCCCGGCACGAAGTCGCCCGACCTCGCGGGAGACGTCCGGAGGGCACCGCAGTCGTCGGCACCCCGGCACCACGCTCCCGTCGGCTTCGCCCGCGAGGCCGGGCGCATCGGCGGAATCGGCCGGATCAGCCCTCGGGCCGATTCAACACGCCGACGAGGGACTGATGCAGGGCCTGGTGATCGCGGGCATCGTGCAGCGTGCAGCCGGCCGCCGAGAGGGCGTACAACTCGTCGGCGCCCAGGTAGCGCACGGAGACCCGTACCTGACCGTTCTCGTCACACGAGGTGCAGAGTTCCAGCTCGCCGGTGATCACGCCGACCTCGTCGGTCATCACGCCGCCCCGAGCCACCGTGATCTTCGTGCACAGTTCCGCCATGGGAGTCTCCTCCGCTGCCCGACGTCTCGTCCGTCTCGCACGGCCGCGCGGGACGTCGAACGCCACGGTAGCCGTCCGAGGCGGCTCATGAGCCCATCGCTCGCAGCCGTGCCCTGGCGTGTCGTCGGCGGGCGTGCACCGAGGACTACGGCCGCGGAACGTCGTCGCCCCGCTGCGTGGCCCGGTCGGAAAGGGGCAGGCGGCCGGAGACGGGCGCGACGACGCTCCTGGGCATCAGCCCGAGATCCGGCGTCCTCATCGGCCCGGCGTCCTGCTCAGGCCCGACGGCGGCCGGTCGCGAACGCCGGATCGCCGCTCTCAGTCATCGCGGTCCGAAAGCCCGCTCCGGCGCCGAGCCTGCACCGGCGACAGGCCCACTGCCGCCGCAGGCCCGCACCGCTGCTGCTCCGAACCCGCCCGCAAGGTCACTCGTCAGTGCGGCCACTGCGCAGCGGCGGCAGCACCGCCACCGCCTCGTCGCGGCTGAGACCCCCTGCCTGCAACAGGTCCACCGAGATCGACCGCAACTGGGCGATGACGACCCGCATGGAGAAGCCGCTCGCGCCGATGAGATCGGCCGCCGACAGCCGGGCGACCGCCCGAGTGGCGGCCCTGGCCTGGACGGGGTCCCGGCCCGCCGACAACTCGTCTCGGAGCAGGACGACGGCGCCCGCGAGCTGTTCGAGGAGGATGGGCAGCCGTTCCGGCACCCGTTCGCCGTCGCGCAGCGCGGCCTGAGCGCGCCGCGCCAGCACCCTGGTGTTGCGCAGCGCGTGATCCAGCCGCACTGCGGCCTTCTGGTACCGATCGAGGTCCGCGCGACGTCGCCAGCGCAGCGGCGAGATCTTCGCGATCTCGGTACCCGCCGCGAGCGCGGTGGTGAACTCCTCGACGGTGTCCTGGGCGTCCCGCGCGCTGGACAGCACGGCGCCCGCCCGTGCCGGATCGCCGATGGACACCGCCACCGCCGTGGCGCGCAGCGCGTCGGCGAGCACGCCGAGGACCACCCGGCCCTTCTGGTGGACGACGGCCAGCGGATTGGCGGGGAGCAGCGCCGCGACCGCCAGGCCCACCAGCCCGCCCACCAGCGCGTCGATGAAGCGGTCGAAGCCGCCGACGGCGCCGGGGGGCAGCAGAGTGGCGATCAGCACGGCGGAGGAGCCCGCCTGCATGGCGATGACCGTCCCACTGTCGAGCAGCACGGCCACCGACATCGCCAGCGCGACGACCAACGCGATCTGCCAGGTTCCGGAACCGATCACCGAGATCAGCAGGTCGCCGACGAGGATGCCGACGCTGACCCCGACGACCAGTTCGGCCGACCGGCGCAGCCGCTCGCCCAGCGACACGCCCAGGCTGATCACCGCCGCGATGGGGGCGAAGAACGGCCGTTCGTGTCCGATGACGTGGAAGGCGATGAACCAGGCGATCCCCGCCGCGATGGAGCACTGCAACACGGGGATCAGGTTGCGCAGCAGTCTGCGCAACCGCCGTGTCGCCTCCACACTCACCCGGTCCACGGGTCGATTGTCCGCCCCCTGGCAAGATCCGCAGGACGACTAGCCGCCGGAACGCGGGTGACGCGCGCTGCGTCGGGCCCCCGCTCGTCTGACGAGGACGGCCGCGCAGGCCGTCAGTGCAACCGCTCCCCCTGCGGCGATCAGCACCGACGAGGTCGGAGTCGGGGGGCGGGGCGGCGGAACGGCGTCCCCGGCCCGGCGCCGGAGTTCGAGCACCAGGCTCTCCTCGCCCATCCGCATCGCCCAGTCGTGGTTGGCCTCGAAGACCGGCTTCAGCCAGCTCGGGCTGCTCCGTAACAGGGGCTTGTCCGCACGGATCTTCCAGGTGAAGTCCACCTGGGTCTTCTCGTCGCCGAGCTCGACCAGCCGCCACACGCCTCGGCCGACGAAGTCGCCGGTGGCGGTGAAGGAGCAGCCGTGCTCGGCGACCGACTCGACGTGGAGCTGCCACCGCAGGGTGTAGGGCAGCCTGCCGGTGGTGAACAGCTCATAGGACGAGCCGACCCCGCCGTCCTCGGCGCGCCGCAGCGTCTGGACGTCCAGATAGACCGACGGCCACCATCGAGACAGGTCGGCCGGGTCGAAGAGGGTGTCCGCCACCTCCCCGACCGGCGCCGGGATCAGCCAGCGGGTGTGGAAGTCATAGGAGCTGTCCGCCATCGACTCAGGCCAGTCCGACGGCGGCGGGCGCCTTCGGGTCGGAGTCCGCGAGGAACGTCAGGCAGCGCTGGTGCTCGTCGTCCTCGCCGATCGCGCCCGCGGCCCTGGCCAGTGCGGCGAGGCACCGGAGGAAGCCCTGATTGGGTCGGTGCTCCCACGGCACCGGTCCGTGTCCCTTCCAGCCTGCTCGGCGCAGCGCGTCGAGGCCCCGGTGGTAGCCGGTGCGCGCGTATGCGTAAGCGGCCACCGACTCGTCGGCGGCCAGTGCCGCCTCGGCCAGCGCGGCCCAGGCCTCGCTGAAGGTCGGGTGCTGCGCGGCCACCGTCGCGGGGTCGGTGCCTGCGTCCAACTCCTGCTGCGGCCCCGGCAGGTCGGGCAGCAGGGTGGGCTCCGGGCCGAGCAGGTTCGCGTGGGTCATGACCTCATTCTGCCAACGGTCGCCTCGGCGTCCCTCGGTCGCCTCCGTCACCGGCTCGACGCCGGGCGGACGCCGCACAACGTCCCGCTCGACACCACCGAGGATCAGCGGCGTTCCCGCCTCGGTCGGCAGGTCCCCGACCGAACACGCGAGCGGGGGCGCCTCGGCCTGTTTCGCCGAGACGCCCCCGTCAAAAGCCTTGCGTCGATGCGGTGCGGGTCAGCCCGCGAGCATGCGGCCTGCGGACCGCAGGTTCTCGCACGCGTGCGCCACCCGAGCCGCCATGCCCTGCTCGGCGGCCTTGAGGTAGCTGCGCGGGTCGTAGACCTTCTTGTTCCCGACCTCGCCGTCGATCTTCAGCACGCCGTCGTAGTTGGCGAACATGTGGCTGACGATCGGACGGGTGAAGGCGTACTGCGTGTCGGTGTCGATGTTCATCTTCACCACGCCGTAGCTCAGCGACTCGTGGATCTCCGAGAGCAGCGAGCCGGAGCCGCCGTGGAAGACCAGGTCGAACGGCTTCGAGCCCGCGGGCAGGCCGAGCTTCTCGGAGACGACGTCCTGGCCCTGCTTGAGGATCTCCGGACGCAGCTTCACGTTGCCCGGCTTGTAGACGCCGTGCACGTTGCCGAAGGTCGCCGCGAGCAGGTAGCGGCCTCGGTCGCCGCTGCCCAGTGCGTCGAGCGTCTTGAGGTAGTCCTCCGGCGAGGTGTACAGCTTGTCGTTGATCTCGTTGTCGACGCCGTCCTCTTCGCCGCCGACGACGCCGACCTCGATCTCCAGGACGATCTTGGCCTTCGCCGAGAGGGCGAGCAGGTCGGCGGCGATCTCCAGGTTCTCGTCGACCGGCACCGCGGAGCCGTCCCACATGTGCGACTGGAACAGCGGGTTCTCGCCCCGGTCGACGCGCTCCTGGCTGATCGCCAGCAGCGGCCGGACGAAGCCGTCCAGCTTGTCCTTGGGGCAGTGGTCGGTGTGCAACGCGATGTTCACCGGATACTTCGCGGCGACGACGTGAGCGAACTCGGCCAGGGCCGTGGCACCGGTGACCATGTCCTTGACCTTGGTGCCGGAGGCGAACTCCGCGCCGCCGGTCGACACCTGGATGATGCCGTCGCTCTCGGCTTCCGCGAGTCCGCGCAATGCCGCGTTGAGGGTCTCGGACGAGGTGACGTTGATGGCCGGGTAGGCGAACTCGTTCGCCTTGGCCCGGTCAAGCATCTCCGCGTAGACCTCGGGGGTTGCGATGGGCATCGGTCTTCCTCCTGTGGTGCCCGGCGCAGCGTGTCCGCGCTGATGGCTGTCGTTCGGCTACCCGGTGAGCATCCTACGATCAGACCCGCTCGCGGTCTCCTGCCGGCTGAGGATCATCCGCCCCCGTCGCGACCAGCAACTCCTCCCGAGTGGATCGATCCAGCGCGATCCGCTCGATCTCCTGGCCCTCCGCAGCAGGCACGCCCGACCCCGCTCCGGCCGCCGCACCTGCGGTGACGGCGCCGACGAGGCTCGGCTCGGGCTTCACCGCGTCGGACGCGGCGAGGAACTCGGGACCCGGCTCCGGCGCCCGCGCGGCCGTCACGAAGGCGGCGGGCACCCGACGCGCCTGGGTCAGGTAGATCAGCCTGCCGATCCAGAGCACCAGCATCGCGACCTGGGTACCGAGCATGGTGCGCTCGACGAAGCCTCGGACGAGGAAGTCGGCGAAGAGCTGTGCGCCCCACAGCCGGGGCGTGACGATCGGCATCGAGGCGAGCAGGAAGACGATGAACTGGACGAAGGTCAGACCCCCGAGCACTCGGGTCCAGCCCGCGACCGGCCGCCAGATCGCATGGTCGCGGAAGCGCTCCGACATGATCAGCCCGGCGACGGCCAGGCTCAGGAACGCGATGCAGGCGGAGAGCCGATGCGTCCAGCCGGAGAAGGTGAGTGCCGCGTCGGGCAGGTCGGCCGGGAAGAACGCGCAGAGGACGAGGCCGACGCCCCAGAGGCCGACCAGCACCGGCAGCAGCCTGCCGTCGAGCGCGCCGCTGCCGCGCAGCAGCGGCAGCAGCACGAGCGAGCCGAGGCCCAGCGTGACCATGCTGATCGGGATCAGCGACGCGCCGCCCTCGACGTAGACGAGTTCGCTGAGCGTCTGACTGACGGCGTCGAAACCGTCGCCGAAGCCGACGTGCATCGCGGTGAAGGCGATGGCGGAGAGCAGGATTCCCAGTAAGGAGAGCCCGGCCACCGCTCGCACGGCAGGAGCCGGCCAATGATCAGTGTCGGCCACAGTCGCGTCACGCATGCCGACGATTGTTGACGCTGTGACCATCGGTCGGCTCAGGGATTGTCCTGATTCGAGCCCTGACTCGCCGCTCCCTCGGCGCGTCGACAACGACACGCCGTCAGGTAGCCGTTAACCACGCCCCGATCAGCGGGGTCCACTCCCTGATGATCACCTCGGCGACCACTTCGGCGGGCCAGTAGGGGTCCTCGTGCAGCAGTCGCTGCAGCTCGTTCTCGTCTGCCACGTCGTACACGAGCAGCGCGCCGGTGTCGTCCGCCCAAGGGCCCGCTACGAGCAGCGAACCCTTCTCCGCGAGCGTGGTGAGGTAGTCCCGATGCGCCGGGCGGACGCCGAGCCGCCGCTCGGTGTCCGAGGTGAAGACGAGCTGGACTGCGAATCTGGCCATGCCGTTGTCTCTCCCGCGATGTCGACAGCGTGTCCTGACGGGAGTCGACGCTACCGCCGCTCGGCAGGCCCGCCGTCGCTGCGTCGGCGGTGCGAGGCCGCGCGGGCAGGCCGGAACCGAGGGCCTCCGCAGCCGACGCAGACCGAGGATCTGGGGCGTGCCGAGCCTGCCGCCGGAAACGGTCCGAGAATGGCGAGCCGCCAGAGACGACGGCACCCGGCGGGGCAGCCTGACGCGGGTGCGCGACCAGCGGAGAAAATGTCGATCAATCGCCGCCGGAGACCCGACGGCAGCCGAGAAGCAGTAATTCGATCAACCGGATCGAGCCGCCGGAGACCACTTGGAACGCGGCAGTCGTTCGGCATCGAATTGATCAGAAGAAAATGATCAGAAGGCCGACCTGCCGGCATAAAAAAATGATCTCGATGAATCGAGGTGCTGATTCATCGAGATCATTTTCAGCGCGCCATGAGATCGATCAGAAGTCGATCGAGGCGAACGCGAAGTCGCCACCCTCGAACTCGAAGCCGGTCTTGAAGTCGACCTTGACCTCGAGGTCGCTGTAGACCTTGTAGGTGTTCCACTCGCCGACGTCGAGGCGGAACTCCTGTCCCTTGCCCTTGTCGTCGTGGCCCTTGTCGTACTCGCCCGCCATGGCGGGGGTCGCGGCAAGAACGGGGGCCACCACGATGGCGCCTGCAATGAGCGTCTTGGCGAGCATCTTACGAATCTGCACGGTCTGACCTCCGTATTGATTTTCTCCGACCGGCTGGTCCCGAATCCCAACCGAGCACAATGTTGACCCCGCGCCGGTACCGCCGCCACACCACCCATGCCAGTTAGCTCCACGAGGTGAATCTGACTCGGAGTTGCGCGAATTCACCGAAATGGCAGGATGAGCCGACTCGAATAAATGATCTCGACCGCCGATCGGCAAACTCCAGGTCATCAGCGGCCAGACTCCGTCGCGGCAGCCGCCTGCGACGCGACGGCCGGGACCTCGACGCGGTGCTACCGCGCAGTAGTGACCCGAAAGAGACCCTTTCGGCGTGCCGAACCCGCCGTCGTGCGGCCCCGAAAGGGCCGAGATCCTGTTGACAGCATCCACACCATGTGTCCATTCGGTCACGGGGAGCTGACGAAGGTGTGACGAAGTCCGGCAGTCCTGGGCACGAGCTCGCACTGCCTACGACGGGGAGCGGCCTCCTGGGTACCTTGCTCGAGTGGCGGCGGACAGATTCCACCCAGGCGTCGGCGATGGCAGGAACAACCCGGTCGAACGGACGTTCGGCCATCTCAGAACGCTCGACTCGCCCTTGCCACGCTCCGGGGAACAGCAGCCGCTGACGCTCGAAGATCTCTACCGACAGCACCGGATGCGCATGGTGCGCCTGGCGATCCTGCTGGTCGACGACATCTCCACCGCGGAGGACGTGGTCCAGGAGGCCTTCACCGGCCTGCATCGCAACTGGTCCGGGCTGCGAGACGCCACCGCGGCAGTGGGCTACCTGCGCACCGCCGTGGTCAACGGCAGCCGCTCGGTGCTGCGCAGGCGTAAGACCGCCCGGGAGTACACACCGCCCCACAACCCGAACGCCCGCTCCGCCGAGTCGCTGGCCATGCTGACCGCCGAACATCAGACCGTGGTGCGCGCACTCGCCCAGCTTCCGCCGAGACAGCGCGAGGTACTGGTGCTGCGCTACTACGGAGACCTCTCCGAGGCCGAGATCGCCGAGGCGACCGGCATCTCCCGAGGCACCGTGAAGTCCACCGCGTCCCGCGCGCTGGACGCCCTCCAGGCGATCATCCGTTCCGGGCGCTGAGCCCGGCGGCACGGGGTCCCCATCGGTCGGGGCCCGGCCGTCGACCTGAGCAGACCTCGTCGGCGGCCGAGCGGGGCGATCCGGACATCGCGCCTGCTCACAGGGCAGATCACCCGGTCCGCCGACGGCGGGGAATCGTGAGGACGGCGCGCGGACACCGGGTCTGATCCGGCTCACCCGCCGTTCCCTGCGGTGTGCTCGACCGCCGAATCCGACGGGAGGCGACATCCTGCCGATTCGGTGACGAACCCAGATCTTTCGTGGGTTGTATAGACCAATGTGGGGTACGTGCCGCAGGATCCTCCTCGTGGGCATCACCCGTGAGGACACCCGTCAGGTGGTCGCCGTCGACGTCGGCGGCACCGACATCAAGGCCGCGCTCGTCTCCGTCGGCCCCGAGAGCGCCGTCGCGCTCCTCCGTCGACGACGACGCACGCCACGCGCCGCGATCGACGAGAACGCCCCGGACGACGCCAGGGCCGCCGCCGGGGCTCGGACGGCCGAACTCGTCATCGAGGCGGTGAGCGAGCTGATCGACGAGCTGCGTGCCGAGGCCGACGGCCCGGTCCACGCGGCGGGCGTCGCGGTGCCCGGCATCGTCGACGAGGATCGCGGCGTCGCGGTCTACTCGGCGAATCTCGGCTGGCAAGACGCGCCGCTGCGCGAGCTGCTGCGGGCCAGGACCGATCTCCCGGTCGCCTTCGGTCACGACATTCGCGCGAGCGGCCTGGCCGAGGTCCGGCTCGGCGCGGCCCGAGGCTGTCGCGACGCGGTGGTCCTGCCGATCGGCACCGGCATCGCGGCGGCGCTGCTCGTCGACGGCAGGATGCTGCGCGGCGGCGGCTTCGCCGGGGAGATCGGCCACGTCGACATCGGCCACCACGAACGCTGCACCTGCGGAGCCGTCGGCTGCGTCGAAGCGGTGGCGTCCTCCGCCGCCCTGACCCGCCGCTACGCCGAGCGGGTCGGACGGCCGGTGTCCGGCGCCGCCGAGGTGGCCGTCCAGGTCGAGGCGGGCGATCCCGCGGCCGTCGAAGTGTGGAACGACGCGCTGGACGGGCTGGCCAGGGGGATTCTGCTGCTCGTCACGCTGCTCGCCCCGGAGGTGATCGTGCTGGGCGGCGGCCTCGCGTTGTCGGGCGACCTGCTCGTCGCCCCGCTGCGCGAGAGACTCACCGCGTTGATCTCGTTCCAGCGCGTCCCCGTGCTTCGCACCGCCGAGCTCGGGGACGAGGCGGGATGCCTCGGCGCGGCACTGTTGGCAGCAGGCATTCAGGAGGACCGATGACTCAGGCTCACACCACCGCCCCCCGCACCGAGGTCGACCTGGTGCTGTCCGGCGGTCGCGTCGTCACCGCCGAGGGAGTGCTCGACGACGGCTGGGTGGCCATCGCGGCCGGGCGACTGGTCGAGGTCGGGCAGGGTGTCGCGCCCTCGGCGGCGCGCACCGAGGCCGTGGACGGCGCCTGGGTGGTGCCGGGTTTCGTCGACATCCACTGCCACGGCGGCGGAGGCGAGTCCTTCAGCGGCGGCTCTGCGGAGCGGGTCGAGACGGCGATCCGCACGCACCGCGCCAGGGGCACCACCACGATGCTCGGCAGCCTCGTCTCGGCCTCGGTGCCCGAGCTGGCCCGACAGGTCGGCAGTCTCGCCGAGCTGGTCGAGGACGACCTGCTCGCGGGCATCCATCTGGAAGGCCCCTTCCTGTCCGCCGCCCGCTGCGGAGCGCACGCGCCGGAGCTGCTGCTGCCGCCCGACCGCGACGCGGTGGCCCGGCTGCTGACGGCCGGGCGCGGGTCGGTGCGCATGGTGACGCTGGCGCCCGAACTGGACGGCGCCGTCCGAGCGGTCGGCCAGCTCGTCGACGGCGGTGCGATCGCGGCGCTCGGACACACCGATGCGGTCGAGGAGCAGGTGCTGCCCGCCGTCGCCGCAGGCGCCACCGTCGCCACTCACCTGTTCAATGCGATGCGCCCGCTGCACCATCGCGAGCCGGGGCCGATCGGAGCGCTGCTCGACGACGAGCGGGTCACCGTGGAGCTGATCTGCGATCTGGTGCACCTGCATCCCACCACCGTGCGGCTGGCCGCCCGGCACGCAGGGCCTGCACGGACGGTGCTGGTCACCGATGCGATCTCCGCCACGGGAATGGGCGACGGCCAGTACGAGCTGGGCGGCCTGCGAGTGACCGTCACCGACGGGGTGCCGCTGCTGGACGGCGGCACGCTGGCGGGGAGCAGCCTCACCATGGACGTCGCGTTTCGCAACCTGGTGGAGGTCTGCGGCCTGACCGTCGAGGAGGCGGTCGCCGCGGCCTCGGCGCGGCCCGCCGCCGTGCTCGGCATGGACAAGGAGATCGGGCAGATCGCCCCCGGTCACCGGGCGGACCTGGTGGTCCTTGACGAGCAGCTGCACGTTCGGAACGTGCTGCGTCGCGGTGAGGTGGTCGAACGCTGAGTCGCGTCGGCGTCCGGCACCGGTCGGGCGCCGGCCCGGGTCGAGACACCGCCGGATCGCCGGACGGCGAGCGTCGGCCGGCGGTCCCGGCCGTCGTCGGGGTCGGTTACGGTGCCATGGTGAGCACCGCCCGCGATCCGGAACAGCTGCTGTCCCAGGCGCTGCGTGCGCAGGCGGTCAGCGGCGGTTCCGGCACGCATCCGGCCGAGGCCGCCCCGCCGCGCCGACGCAGGCACGAGCCGAGGCCGCTCCGGTGGACCGGCTGGCTGCTGATCCTGCTGGTGGGGCTGCTGGCAGGCACGTTGGCGGGACTGGTGTCGCTGCTCTAGCGACTGCGCGACCTCAAGGACACTGTGCCGCACCGGACTCCGGGTGCGCTGGAACTCCGGTGCGCAGGCGTCACCCGATCGCCGCCGATCAGTCCATCGAGAACATCGAGCCAGGGTTGAAGAGGTTCTCCGGATCGAGGGCCCGCTTCACCGCGCGATGGGCACGGAGGCCGACGGGGCCGATCTCCGTCGCCAGCCAGTCCTGCTTGATCTTGCCGACGCCGTGCTCGCCGGTGATCGTGCCGCCGAGTGACAGGCCCAGCGCCAGGATCTCGTCGAACGCCTGACGGGCCGCCGCCTCCTGGGCCGCCGAGTCGGGGTCGTAGACGATCGTGGGATGCATGTTGCCGTCGCCCGCATGGCCGACCACGGCGATCGTCAGCCCGATCCGATCGGCGATGGCCGCGCAGCCGCTGATCAGCTCGCCGATCCGGGTGCGCGGGACGCAGACGTCGTCGGTCAGGCCTCGGCCGAGCAGCTCCAGCGCGGGCAGCACCGCTCGGCGGGCCGCCAGCAGCAGGCGTCCCTCGGCCAGGTCGGCGGTGCTGTAGGTGAACTCGGCTCCGCTGTCAGTGCAGACCCGTTCGAGCGCCTCGATCTCGGCGCGTCCGGCGTCGCCGCCGACATCCGACTGGGCCAGCAGGAGTGCGGCGCTGCCGGCTCCCGCGCCGAGTTCGGTGTTCAAGTGCCGTTCCACCGCGTCGATCGACACGGCGTCCATGATCTCCAACAACGAGGGCACCATGCCCTCCCGGACGATGCGGCTGACCGCCGAGGCGGCCGTCTCGGTGGCGGCGAAGGTCGCGACCAGCGTCGCGGGTGCCTGGGGCAGCGGACGCAGCGCGAGGGTGGCCTTGGTGATCACGCCGAGCGTGCCCTCGCTGCCGACGAACAGCTTGGTGAGGTCGTAGCCCGCGACGCCCTTCATGGTGCGTCGGCCGGTGCGCAGCAGCTCGCCGTCGGCGAGCACCACCTCCAGGCCCAGCACGGAGTCGGTGGTGACGCCGTACTTGACGCAGCACAGCCCGCCCGCGTTGGTGGCCAGGTTGCCGCCGATGGTGCACCAGTCGTAGCTGGAGGGGTCGGGAGGATAGAAGAGTCCGTGCTTCTCGACGGCACCGCGCAGTTGGAGATTGATCACGCCCGGTTCCACCACCGCCACGCGATTGTCCGCGTCGATCTCCACGATCGACCGCATCCGTGCGGTGGACAGCACGAGACAGCCGTCGATCGCGTTGGCGGCGCCCGACAGCCCGCTGCCCGCGCCACGCGGCACGATGGACACCCCGGCGGCGGCAGCGGCTCGCACGATGCGCTGCACGTCGGAGGTGGTGGCGGGCAGCACCACGGCCAACGGGTGCCCGGCCGAGGCGAGCGGCATCATGTCCCGTCGATAACCCTCGACGACGTCGGGATCGGTCAGGACGGCGTCGCGCCCGAGCACGGCACGCAACTCCGCCAGTAACGCCGCGTGTCCGGTGACCTTCACGCCTGTCACGGTAGACCTCCCTGCGGTCTCCGTGCGAGATCTGATCGTGGCGACAAGCCCGCCGTCACCCGCGTCGTGTGTCCAGAGCCGACACGACGCGGGTTCCTCCCCAGACGCGAGTCCGACGACTCGCGGAGTTTCGATGTTCTTCGCCGATCCGCAGCAGGCGGGTGCCGCCGTCGGACCGGCGGGCGACCGGGCCTATAGGCCGCGACGACCTAGAGCGCGGGCCGCCCGGGGGTTCAGTAGGTCGCCGAACCGCGCCAGCCGCCCGGGTCGACGTCACCGGGGATCGGGGCCGTCGGGTCGTAGGGCGTCCTGGCGAAGATGAACGTGTTCAGGTCCAGGTGGCTCACCGTGCCGTCGGATCGACGGACCACCCGCAGGTGTTCGCCCGCGTAGTAGCCGTCCAGGCCGATCCAGCCGTCGTCGACGGCCCGGAACCGCGAGGTGCGTCCCCGGCCGCCCATCGGGGTCAGGTTCAGCATTCCGTCGGGGAGCAGCCGGAGCACGTACGCCGCAGTGCCCCAGTACCACTCGCCGGTCAGTGCCAGCAGTTCCGGATCGGGCTGCGTCGCCTGCGGCCGCCATTCGGCAGGCACCCTCGGCTCCTGCTCGACGAGGATGTCGAGCAGGCCGATCGCCAGGGCGCCGCCGATGCCGGAGGTGGCGTTGGCCAGGAACACGACGCCGCTCTTCTCGGTGCGATCCGCCCACACCGTGGACAGGAAGCCTGGCATCGATCCGCCGTGTCCGACGAGCCGCCTGCCCTGGTGCCGCAGCAGTTGGAGTCCGAGTCCCTGGCCGGAGCGCCAGCCGTCCCCGTCCTCGACCACCACGGGGTCGGACATCTCGGCGAGGGTGTCCGGGTGCAGGACCTCGGCCGTGTCGCCGCCGAGGAACGTCGACCAGCGGAGCATGTCCGTCACCGTCGACCAGAGCTGGCCCGCCGGTCCCATCGCGCCGCCGTCGTGCGCGGGCTCCGGCAGCAGCACGTCCGCCCACGGGTGCACGGCCCAGCCCTGTGCATGGGGGGCGACGGGCATCGCCGTGGTGCGGGTCAGCTCCAACGGCACGAGGATCTCGCGGTCCAGTGCGGCGAGCCAGTCCTCGCCCCGGATACGCGCCACGATCTCGCCCAGCGCCGCGAAGCCGAGATTCGAGTAGTGGTGCCTGCGGCCTGCTCGATGCGGGGTGGTCTCGGCGCTGAATCGGTCGGCGAGCTCCGACCAGGAGGTGCCCTGGGTCCGCTCCCACCACGGGCCGGGCGGCTCGGCGGTCAGACCGCCCGCGTGCGCCAGCAGGGCCGCGACGGTGCGATCGCCGAACGTGGTGCCGGGCAGGTGCTTCTCGACCGGGTCCGACAGTTGCAGAAGGCCCTCGTCACGCAGTCGCAGCACCAGCACGGCGATGAAGGTCTTGGTGATCGAGCCGATCCGGTACTGGGTGTGCGGCGTGGGCGTCGCGTCGTTCACGCGTCCCCGCGAGCCGGTCCAGACGGTCGTCTCGTCCCGGACGAGACCGGCCACCACCGAGGGCACCCGGCCGTCCCGCTGTTCGGTGGCCAGCCGACGGGTCAACGCCCGTATGGTCGCCGCCGAGGGCACCTGCTCGTGATCCGGACTGTTCACAGGATCGATCATGTTCGGCGCTCACTCTCAGTGTCAAGCCACCAACCAGGATGGCGGTGGCCGAAGTGGCAGGCCGCCGCAGACGACGGGTCGTCAGTCGGTCGGTGGTCGAGGGGACTCCCCATTCCTGGTCATCGCTCACGCCAGAACGATCGCTACCGGACGACGGCTACGGGCTCTATGAACAGTGATTTCGTCGGCGATGACCGAGACCGCAGCGAAGTGGAAGATCAACGGACTGCGGCGAAAGACCGGTCAGGAGGGCACCGTCGAGGTCGAGTTCGCTCGGCCGGATCACGACGTCCGTCGGCGGCGCAGACGACGGTCCGCCGGAGGATTTCGCTAGCGCTCGGTGAGCATCGGCAGGCAACGCCGCAGCAGGCACCGCATCACGATCGGTCGAGAACCCCCTCCGGGCCGCGCAGGCGACCCGGAGTCCGCCGATCCCCTCGACCAGCGCGGTCAGTCGTCCGCCATCATCCCGGAGCGCCAGGCCCAGGCGGCGATCTCCACCCGGTTACGGGCGCCGAGCTTCTGCTGGACGGCCGCCAGATGGGTCTTCACCGTGGACAACGACATGAACAGCTCGCCGCCGATCTCGGTGTTCGTACAGCCCCGTGCCACCTCGCGCACCACGTCGATCTCGCGTTCCGTCAGCGCGTCGACGGGCTGACGGACGGTCGACTTGGCCGGGGCGCTGAAATGCTTCAGCAGCCGCACGGTGATCTGCGGAGACACCAGCGCGTCGCCACGCACCGCAGCCTTGATCGCCTCCACCAGCAGCGCGGGGCCCGCGTCCTTCAACAGGAAGCCGCTCGCCCCGCCCGCCAGCGCCGCCGCGACATACTCGTCGAGGTCGAAGGTCGTCACGATCACGACCTTGAGCGGATCGGCGACGTCGGGACCGGCCAGTCTGCGCGCCACCTCGAGGCCGTCCAGCTCCGGCATCCTGATGTCCAGCAGACAGACGTCGGGCCGCAACTCCTGGGCACGACGCAGTGCCTCGACGCCGTTGGGAACGTCCGCGACCACCTCGATGTCGGGCTGGGCCTCGAGGATCATCCGGAACCCGGCGCGGACCATCTCCTGGTCGTCGGCGATCAGCACTCTGATCGTCATGTTCTACTCCGCTTCAACATCCTGCATGGGCAGCAGGACCTCCACCCGCCATCCGTGGTGTGGTCCCGGCCCCGCGCTGAACTCGCCGCCGAGCAGATCGACCCGCTCGCGCATCCCGATGAGACCGTAGCCACCCGAGCCGCCGACCGGCTCCTGCACCCCGCCGTCGCCGTCGTCGGTCACCAGGATCCGCAGACCCGACTCGGTGCGATACACCGCGACCAGCGCCAGGGTGATGTTCCTGGCGTGCTTGCCGGAGTTGGTCAACGCCTCCTGCACCAGCCTCAGCACCGAGCGGCCCACCTCGGGCGGCACGTCACCGCCGGGCACGGCGTCCAGCCGGGCGGGAATGCCGCTGCGCCCGGCGCGATCGACGAGCGCCCGCAGGTCGGAGTCGAGGTCCATCGTCGCCTGCGTGGCGGCGGAGTCGCCGGGTGCGGTGCCCTCCCGCATCGTCCCCACCAGCCTGCGCATGGCCGTCAGCGCCTCGGTTCCGCTGTGCTCGATCAGCTCCAGCGCCTTGGCGACCGCCTCCGGATTGTTCGCCGCCACGATCCTGGCGGCCTGCGACTGCACCACGATGCCGGTCACGTGATGCGCGACCACGTCGTGCAATTCCCTGGCCAACGCCATCCGCTCCGCCTGCTGAGCGGCGAGGACCTTCCGCCCGGTGCGCTGATCACGCTCCCGGTCGGCACCTCGGAAGTACAGGCCCGTGATCAGGGACGGCACCACCATCAGACCGGCGAAGAGTTGCAGGGCCAGGAATCCCCGCACCAGGTCTCCGAGATCGGACGCATGCCTGACCAGCTCCGGCGCCATGCTCATCTCGAGGGAGACGATCAGCGTCACGACGCTCAGCCGGGCCTGCGCCTTCTCCAGGTAGCGCACCGAGTACGCCAGGACCGCCATCGCGCCGCAGAGCCCCGCGAGGCTGTACTGCAGGGTCGAGTGGCCGCCGACCGCCGTCATGAGGACCGCGAAGCCCACCAGCAGCAGCGAGGTGACCATCGCCGCCCGGAAGGGCCGCAACGGCGCCACCACGGCCGTGACCACGAGCACCGCCGAGAGACCCACTCCCATCTGCGCCGACGGCCCGAAGCCGAGCGCGCCCAGCTGGAGCAGCAGGAACAGTCCCAGCGCCAAGGCCAGCGGCCACTGTTGCCGGGCCAGTGCCCGGTATCGCGACGGCATGCCCTCTATCCACCCTGCCAACAGCCCCCGTTTCATGCCGGTGACCGTACGTCCTGGCCGTCGATGTCGACCTCGGCCGTTCGGCCTGCGCTCGCCGACCGAACGGCTGAGGCGCGGCAGAGATCGCCGGCCGTTGGACCGAAGCGTCCCGCAGGTGCGCCCGGGCACTGTGATGTCCGGTCCCGCACCACGGCGATGCGCGCTCGCCGCGTCGATCAGGCGCCGGGACCTCCGTCCGACGCGAACCCGAGGTGAACCGACCGTGCCACCGATGACCACCGCACCTGAGGCCGCAGATCACGGGACCTCCACGCCAGGAGGCCGCGAGGCGACGCTGCTCGTCGGGAACGGCCTGACGAAGCGCTACGGCGAGCAGCATGCCCTGGCGGGCGTCGACCTGACCGTGAACCGGGGCGAGGTCGTCGCGATCGTCGGGCCGTCCGGGTCCGGCAAGACCACCCTCCTCCACGTCCTGGCAGGCATCCTGCCGCCGGACGGGGGCGAGGTGCTCCTGGCTGATCAGCGGATCGACAAGCTGCCAGAACGCAAGCGCAGCGAACTCCGGCGCAGCGCCTTCGGGTTCGTGTTCCAGGCCGGGATGCTGGTCCCGGAGCTGACCTGTCTGGAGAACGTGGCGCTGCCGCTGCTGCTGGGCGGCACGAACCGGTCCGCCGCGCTGACGACGGCCCGGACCTGGCTGCATCGGCTCGGGCTCGCCGCGCTGGAGCAGCGCAGGCCCGGCGAGGCATCCGGCGGCCAGGCTCAACGGGTCGCCATCGCCAGGGCGCTCGCGCATGAGCCAAAGGTGATCTTCGCCGATGAGCCGACCGGCGCGTTGGACACGCACACCGGGCAGGAGACGATCACCGCCCTGCTCGACGCCGCGAGCACGACCGGGGCGGCCGTCGTCATCGTCACCCATGACCCCGCCGTGGCGGATCGGACCGGGCGTCGGGTGGAGATCCGCGACGGCCTCGTCGCCGGACGGCCCTCGGCATGAACCCCGTCGGGCTCGCCCTGCGCATCCTTCGCTTCGACCGGCGGAGTCGGATCTCCGCCGCCCTGACCTCGGCAGGCGTCGCGGTCGGCACCGCACTCGTCGTCCTGCTGCTGACCCTGCCCGACGCGTCGGCGGCACGCGGCGAGCGCTTTGCCTGGCAGTACGTCGGTTCGCACGGCACCCCGACCTCGACGGCCGCGCTGGTCGATCAGAGTTCCGACGTCGTCGGAACGCAGCCGATCACCCGGCTCGACGTGGCGGTGCAGGACGACGCGGCGCCGGACACCGTCCCGGTCACGGCGGGGATCCCCGGTTTCCCCGCTCCCGGCGAGGTGCTGCTCTCTCCCGCCCTCGCCGATCTGGCGGCACAGCTGCCGCCCGAGGAACTCGCCGACCGGTTCCCCGGGGTCGTGGTCGGGAAACTCGGTCAGGAGGCCCTCGCCTTTCCGGAACAGCTGGTGGCCGTGGTCGGACACCACGAGGCTGATCTCAGTGCGGACGCCGATGCGATCTCGGGACTGATCAGCGACCGAGGCGGCCCGGACATCTTCCTGCTCACCCTCGCGATGATCGGCCTGGCCGTCCTGGCGGTACCGAGCCTGGTGCTGGTCGCCTCGACCGCCCGGCTGACCGCCGCCCGCCGGGAACGCAGGCTCGCCTCGATGCGGCTGGCGGGTGCCGCCCCGGGGCAGGTGCTGTTCCTGACCGCCGTCGAGTCCGGGATCGCCGCCGTCGCGGGCACCGCACTCGGGCTGTTGCTCGGCATCCCGGTGCCGGGCCTGGTCGCACGGGTCTCCTGGCAGGGCGGGACCTGGCTGCCCGGCGACTTCACGCCCGCCGCCTCGACGCTGCTGCTCGTCGGACTCGGCATCCCGCTGCTCGTGGTCCTCGCCGCCGTTCTCGGCCTCCGTCGGGTGGTGGCGAACCCGCTCGGTGCGGTGGCCGCACGACGCCGCCGAGCACCGAGCACGTGGCGACTGGTGGTCCTGGTCATGGTGGGGGCCTTGTTCGCCGCAGGCCTGCTCGTCGCCCAGAACGGCGGCGGCCCCGGTCTGCTGATCCTCTCGATGGCCGCGATCGTCCTGTCCGCCTCGACGGTGGGCCCGTGGCTGACCTCGATGATCGGCCTGCTCTTCACCACGCTGTGGCGCCGACCGTCGACGCTGCTCGCGGGGCGACGGCTGCGAGACGACCCGCAGGCGGCCTATCGGTCGTCCTCGGGTGTGGTGTTGGCCGTGTTCGTCGGGGCGCTGGCGTTGACCGTGCTGCCCAGCCTGGCGAACAGCAGTCCGGTCGGACGTTCGTTCCAGTCCGACGTCCTGTACGCCGACGTGCCCACCGCCGACGCCAAGGAGATCGCCGAGCGGCTCCGCATCGGCCTCGCCGAGCACGAGGTGCCCGGCGAGGTGGTCACCGCAGGCCGGGCGCGGCTCCGCACCGGCGACGGCAACCACGAGTACCCCGCGCTGGTACTGGCGTGCGCGCCTGCGGCGGAACTGACTCGGCTGCCGATCGGCCGCTGTGCCGAGGAGCCGGGGGTCTGGGTGGGCAGCGAACTGTTCCTGCCCGATACCGGCCTGCGACTCCAGAACGTTCGGACCGCCCGAGAACCGGAGCAGGCCGGGCCCGCAACCGAAGACGGGGCCGGGACGAGTCCCGACGACGCAGCGCAGGACGAGTCGGTGCCGGGGGTGCCGCTGGCCGACGGGGAGCCGGTCACCGTGCATGCCATGGCGGGATCGACTGCGGAGCTGGCCGGGTCGGTGCTGGTCGATCCCGCTCTCGTCCAGGACTCCGCCGCGATCGCCGAGACCTCCGTGCTGGTCAGTGCGCCCGCCGACCGGACCGAGGTGGTCCGCACCGCGTTCGGCCGGGCTGCGCCCGGAGTCGAGGTGGACAGCGTCGCCATGACCGAGGTCCAGAGCCGCATCCTGCTCGACGATCTACGCCGGGTGACGATCATCGGTCTGAGTATCGCGGCCCTGCTCGCCTGCGCGAGCACCGTCGTCACCTCGGCGGGCTCGGTGTTGGACCGCCGCCGGACTCTGGGCGCGCTGACCGCCACCGGGGCCTCGGTGCAGGTCCTGGCCCGGGCCTTGCGGACCGAGGCCGCGCTGCCTGCATTGGTGGCGTCCCTCGGCGCGGCTCTCGCGGGTTTCGGCGTGGGCGCGGGCTTCGTGCGGCTGTTCGGCCTGGAACTCGTGATCCATCCCTCGCTGGCGGTTCCGGTGGCGCTCGGTGTCGCCGTCGCCGTGTCGGCCGCCTGGGCGGCGGGCCGGGTGCTGCGCAATGTGAGTGACGAGCCCTTCGCCGAGGAGTGACCGCCGTCCTGGCGGCAGGCGGCCGGTGCTGATCGTTCGACACGACGGCGGGTGTCACCGGCCGCCAGGACAGGCGACCGCACGATCGGTCGTCCCGTGGGCAGCGTCTCGGCACGATCGCGGATAGCAGGGCGCGAGAGTCGCCTGCGTCGTGGAGCGCACGGTGCGCCCGCTTCGCAGGCGCGGCCTGCGAGTCGGACGTCGGCTTCGCCCTACGGCTCGTGCGGAAGCGGGCGACTCCTGATCGCCGGGGAGAGCGCCGAGCCCGTCGTCTCGTCCCGCGTACTCGCGAGGACGACCGCCCGATCCGCCTGGTCGACGACCATGCCGCAGCCGGATCGCGGCGCGTCTTCTAGAGCCTGTCTTTGATCCCCCTGGAGTCGTGAGCGGAGATCAGCGTGGACGAGCCGCCAGGCGGAGGAAAGAGGCATAACGGAGTCATGTCCACTGACGACAACGCCACAGATCGCCGCCGCCTGCCCCGCGCAACAGGGAAGTGGGGATTGAAGACAGGCTTTGCGAACGGCACGGTCGCAGGCCGCCGCCGTCCGCTGCGGTGCCCGCGCGCCGAACGGCGGGGGTCGCCGCCGCTGCGCTTCGTCGTCCACAGTGCACGACCGTGCCGCGCCGCCGGACGCTGCCTGCCGAGGCCCAGCCGAGGCCCCGCCGGACAGGTCGTCGCTCGGCCCCGGCCGATCGGTCGGGTGCAGACCAGCCGATCGGCCCGTCGATCTCGGCCGTCCGACCGATCCGGACCGGCCCCCTCGAGAGCGAGACTCGTAGCACGACGATGACCCAACGAACTCGGGAGCCGAAGATGATGAACATCGTGTTGACCTGGACCGCAGGCGTGCTGGCACTGACCATGCTGCTGCTGATGGCGCTGAGCACCCTGCTGCCCGACCTCACGGAGCGGCGAGCCGAGGGTCCGCGCGTCGCAGCCAGGAAGGCGGCGGCCGAGGGAGTCACCGCGCAGGGCACTTCGCAGCGGACCGCCCGCCGCTCGAGCCTGTTCGAGCCCCGCCTCGCCGCCGCCGTCCGTCATCAGTGAGGCCCGGCGGTGGCACGAGACGCGGCGACGGAGCCACGGAGCCGCCGGCGCGACCGGGCCAGGCAGGCGGCCGACCGTAGCGGCAGAGCCTGGCCCGACCCGCCCGGCCCCGCCGCCACGGCAGCGCCGTCGACGCAGCCTCGGACGGCCTGCGTCACCCCGGTCGGCGGTGTCACCGGCCACGACCGCCCCGGCGCCGCTGCCACCATCGGCGCCAACCGCCGACTGCACGAGAAGGCCCTCAACCGCCTCGGACGTAGCAGGCATGACGTCCACCCGGCCGATGCCAGGCCCGCAGCCAGGCCATCCGCTGCGCGGCCTCGGCATCCTGATCGAAGAGCGGGATGCCTGCGGCGCCGAAGGAGTGCAGCACGGCGCGATCCAGCTCGGCACAGGCCCGCTCGTACCAGCCGGTGTGCTCGCTCGTGGTGTCCAGCCCCATTCGGCGGGCCACCGGCAACGCCATGGCGTAGGCCTGTTCGGCACCGAGGTCACGGCTGCCGACCGTTCCGCCGATGAACCAGGTGTTGAACGGCGCGGCCGGATAGTCGATGCCTCCGACGCACAATCGCATGTCGCTGATCACCGGGACCGCGTACCAGCGAAGCCCGAACTCCACGAACCAGGGCAGTTCCGGGTGCTCCAACGGAATCTCCGCCACGACGTCCCGAGGCAGCGGAAACAGCCGGGGTCCCTCCTGCTCGGTCGCCACGACCAGGGGCAGCTGGTCGAACCTCGTCCGTCCGACCGGCGGCTGCCAGCCGAGTCCTCGAACCGCCTCGGTGAACTCGGCCTGCCGGGGATCACCGAGCACCCTGCCGTCGCCGTCGACGTGTCCGGCGTAGCCGACGAGCTGTTGATTCCAGATCCTCGGGCCGTAGCCCATCGGCGTGTCCGGGGCGAAGATCGTGACCATCGGTGTGACGCCGGTCTGGTTGACGACGAGTCGCAGATGCTCGAAGCACTGCATCGCCACCGCTGAGGCGGTGTGCACGGCGCGAAGGTCACGAACCTGGGTGGCCCACCATGGCACGCCGCTGCCGCACCAGCCGCTGTCCCGCAGCGCGATCCTGGCCCCGTAGGCCAGTTCGGCGGGGAGATGTCGGTAGGTCCCGGTCGCATCGATCTCGGCGTGCACGCTCGCCAGCCGTTCCGCCATCGAGCCCGCCCTCGGATGCGCCTCGTGAAAGGCGCGGACGAACTCCTCGGCAGCGGCGTGATCGGTCGTCCGCGCCGTGCTGCCCTGCTTCTGCTCGATCGAGATGGGATCACCCCGCTGTCCACGGTCGTCAAGGATCGGAAGTCGTCCAAGCGGGCTTCCTACGTTCTGCGCCCATCGACCGGCGACCGCTCGCTGCGGTCGAGGACGAGTGGGGTGGATGCTCCGATAGTCGGGCCCGGCCGGGTCCTCGCTCGGTGTCGTGCGATCGGGTGCCTGCCTGCGGACCGCGATCGAGCATCCCGCCCGGACAACCTACTGCCCGCCGGCGAGTATTCAGTCCCGGCGTTCGAAGATCAGGTCGCGCGAGATCCGTCCCTCGGCTCTCGCGCGCTGCTCGAACTTCGTCACCGGTCGCCAGTCCGGCCTCGGTGCCCAGCCGCCCGGCTCGGCGGCGTACCGATTCCGCAGGGTCGGCTCCGCCGAGCAGACCTCCGCCATCTGATCGGCGTAGTCGGCCCAGTCCGTGGCCAGGTGCAGGGTCGCCCCCGGCGCCAGCCGGGTGGCGAGCAGCGCAACGAAGGCGGGCTGGATCAGCCGCCGCTTGTGGTGGCGTGTCTTGGGCCAGGGATCGGGAAAGAAGATTCGTGCCCCGGCCAGCGACGCTGGCGGCAGGTGCGCGTTGAGCAGGTCGACGGCGTCGCCTCGCAGCGCACGCAGGTTGGTCGCGCCGAGTTCCACGCTGCGCATCAGCAACTGCGCCAGGCCCGGCTTGTAGACCTCGATCGCCAGGTAGTTCACCGCAGGCTCCGCCGCAGCGAGCTGTGCGGTGGTCTCGCCCATCCCGGAGCCGATCTCCAGCGTCAGCGGCGCCTGCCTGCCGAACCAGTCCTCGACCGGCAGCTCGCCTGCGTCCAGCGTCGCGAGATCGCGCCCCAGGGTGCCCCAGTGCTGTCGCCAGGCACGCTCCTGGCCTGCGGTCAGCCGCTCGCCTCGACGCACATAGCTGACCACCGTGCGGTGGTGCGCCTGCTGATCAGTGGGTGACATGACTGGTCACGCTCCTCTCCCGAGGAAGAGACTGTGCCATCCGACCGCTCCACGCTGTGCACCCGCCCGGACTGCGGAGCGTGTCCGCGCCGCATCGCGGACCGGTGCGGCGAACGAGGCGGCTCGGCGCCCGTCAGCTCCCGGGCCGGATCGTGGACTCCCAGAAGGCCACGACCTCGTCCGCCGTGCGCGGGTCGTCCTCGGCGTTGGTGGCGTCTCCGCAGATCGTGCCGCCGTCGTCCGGCCGGTAGAGCAGGTGCTCGGTGCCGTCCGTCGGCATCAGCTGCTGTACCCAGTCGCCGGTCATCCCCGCGCCGGACCACTCACCGGTCTCGCCGGAGCCCATGATGGGGCTGAAGATGAGATCGCAGGCCGAGCCGTCGTAGAAGTACGCCTCGAAGTCGCCATCGGCCGTCGCGTAGTCGCAGCGCACGGCCGCGTCGACCAGGTAGGAGTACGTCTCGTCGTCGCTGACGTCGGTGCAGGAGTCCGCCCGCTCGACCGCGACCCCCGCGAACTCCCGCAGTTCCTCGGCGTCACCGAACGCGTCGGACCCGTCCGCGGGATCTTCGCCGCCGGAGGACGTCGAATCCGGGTCCGGGTCGGGCGGGCGGGGATCTCCGGTCGTCGGGTCGTCCGCTCCGGATCCCGTCGTCAGCCCGTCGCCGCCCGCCATCGGGTCCTCCCGGTTGCTCAGCGACCACACGGCCACGCCCGCCACGGCGAGAGCGGCGACGGCGACGACCGCAGTCAGAACGATCCACAGCGCGCCGGGCGAGCGTCGAGGCCGTTTCGGCGCGTTCATCACGTGAGTGGGCCCCTCGGGGACCTGCGAACCCACCGGCTCGTCGGGCCCCGAGGACCCGGTGGACTGGTCGGAGGCGATCGGCTGCCACCTCGTCGCCTGCCACCCGGCTGGCGATTGCACCGGGACCGGCTCGGACGACGGCGGTCGGGACCGCCCCTGCCCTGCGAGGTTCGGCGGCCCGGCGGGGTGCGAACCGACGGCAGGCCCGGCAGTGCCCGACGCCGGGGAGACCGGCCTGGTGAGGCCAGGCCTAACTTGCCCTGGCACGCCGCCGAGCGGACTCGCGCCCGCGGGAGTCCGCTCCCTGGGATCGGTGAAGTCGCGAGCGGGCGGCGCGGACAAGGCCCCGAGCACCACACTGTTCTCCGGCGACTCCACCGCCACCGGAATCAGCCCGAGGCGCTCGGAGATCGACTGCGCGACGGCGGGCATCCTGGACGCACCGCCGACCAGATAGACGCCCGCGAGCTGACCGGAAGCCAGGCCTGCGCTGTTGATCGTGCTGGACAGCATCGCCACGGCCCGTTCCAGCTGCGGTCGGACCAGCGCCTCCAGCTCCTCGCGGGTCACATGCGCGTCCGGGAGCGGGGCGGGCAGCGGGATGTCGGTCTGCGCGTAGCGGGACAGCGCCTCCTTGCCCTCTCGCACGTCGTCGATCATCGCGCGCGCCGATCGGCGGCTCGCGGCCGTCGTCGGGCGCAGCAGCTCCGGCCACTCCGGTCTGCCCTCGCCCACCGCCCGACGCACGTGTTCGAGGAGCGCCTGGTCGATGTCGGTGCCGCCGACATCGGACAGGCCCGCCTCCGCGAGGACCTGCCAGTCATCGCCTCCGGTGCGCAGCACGAGCGCGGCGTCCGTGGTGCCGCCGCCCATGTCGAAGACGGCCAGCGCATGTCCGGGCGCAAGCCTGCGCTGTTGATCCTCGAGACCGGCGAAGTGTGCAGCCGCTGCGGCAGGCTCGGCGAGCAGCCGCACCGAATCGGCCCAGCCCGCCGCCCGAGCGGCGGAGCGCAGGGTGTTGCACCGGATGCGATGCCAGTCGGCCGGATGGGTCAGCAGGACGAGGTCCGGGTTCGCGCCGAGCTGGCGGCGAGCCTCCTCCGCCACCCGACGCAGCACGGCCGCGATCAGGTCGACCACCGGAACGACCGTGTCGCCGAGCAGGACCTCGACGTCGTCGATCCGTCGCTTCGGGTTCGGCTCATACCTGCTGGGGTCGAGCCGTGCCTGCCGCTCGGCATCGCGCCCGACGACCAGGGTCCCGTCGGGGGACAGCCAGACAGCGGAGGGCAGTACCGGCCTGCCGTCGATGCCCAACAGCCGGGCCGGGGCTTCTGGGCCGGTACGGACGGCCGCGACGGTGTTCGAGGTGCCGAAGTCCACGGCGAGCTCTCGCACCCGATCTGCCTCCCTGGACTCCGGCCTGGACCACTTCGCCAGGCTCGTCCGGTGAGACGCGGCAGATCGTCGTTCGGCTCCGCCACCTGGCGCGGTGTCCGAGACTGCCCCAGGCCCCGAGGATCAGTCCAGTCGGGACGGTCGTTCGGCCGACGACCTCAGAGTCCGTCTGTGATCCCGCTGGAGTCGTGAACGGGGATCGGCGTGGCTGAGCTGCCAGGCGACAGGAGGGAGCCAGGACGGAGTCATGGGGACCGACGACAACGCCGCGGATCGCCGTGCCTGCCCCGCGCAACTCCGACAGCAGGGATCACAGACAGGCTCTCAGCCGGAACGCGGTCGATGCTCCGGCGGGCGACGACCTTGTCGAGCCGGGACCCGTGCGGCAAGATCAAGACGAGGAGGGGCGAATGCGCTCGCCCCCCGACGCGTTCGCGCCTCCGCCTCGGCAGGCGGGCGCGGCAGGGACCTGCCCACCGCGCCCGCCTGCCGAGACCATCGTCTTCTGCGATCCGGCCATGGCTCAGGCCACCCGCCAGCTTCCGATCTCGGTGAGCCGGTCACGCAGTTCGTCCACGCCCGCCAACCGGACCGGCGGGACCGGGGTGCTGCTCTGTGCGGGGAGCACGAGCACCAGACCAGGGTGATTCTCACTCAGGATGATCGTGGTCGGGTGCAGGGCGCGACCGTCGTCTGACGGCGTGTACTCCCAGTAGCAGCTGCGACCGTTGCCCGCCCAGGGCACGAAGACCCAGCCGGGACGCTCGACGAGGACGGCGTGCAGAGCGTCCTCGACCGCATAGCCTGCCGCGCGAGACGCCAGGACACCGTGGTGCACGGCGCGCAGCCACCATGGCGCGGCCGGGTCGGCGCCTGCGACGAGCGCCTGCCGGTAGAGGTCAAGGACGTCTTGTTCGGCGCCGAAGTGCACCCACGAGCTGCGGGCGTCCGACGGCGAGTCGGCGACGCTGGGTCCGCTGCCCTCCAGCGCCAGGGACCATTCGAGCTCGGGGAGGGGCTGCAACCAGGACAAGGAGTCTCCGGTGGATCTGGCCTGAGTGAGAGTCAGACGAGTCGACCCGTCGGCGGAGGGAAGTGGGATTCGGTCGGCCAGCCCGGTACCGGACAAGGTGCCTGCGGCCGTGGCGCGTTCAGCGGGGTTGAGGTCCGGCCGTTCGGATTCGCTCGGCTCGGGCCTGCTGCGGAGTGCTGGCATCCATGCCTCCTAGGGGTAGGTAGGACTATCAGCATCACCAACGTTAACGTCCGAGCCGGGACCCCTCTTTCCAATTAACAGTATTATTATGTAGTTGTGTTGGAGATCACGAGATTGGTTACGAACAGTGACCGATCCACCCGCACGTGGAGTGAAAAAGGTCCGGGCAGGCTCGCACCGAGCCTGCCCGGACCTCTCCCCCGACCCGATCGGACATGTCCCCGAAACATCTGCCGATCGGTCGTCATCTGGTGGTTCGCGGAATCCGCCTTTGCTCCCTCTGGAGTCGTGAGCGGGGATCGGCGTGGCTGAGCTGCCGCAGATCGCCTCGCCTGCCCCGCGCAACAGGAAGACCGGGATCGAAGACAGGCCCCTCAGGCGTCGCGCCGCTTCGTCACGATCACCGCCAGCACCAGCAGCACGGCCGAGATCGCCGCGAACCAGCCGAGGCCGCCCCACGGCCCGAAAGGCATGTCAGACCTGGTCAGCACCCCGGCCGCGTTCATGCTCACCGCCAAGTCATCCTGTCCGCCGAAGAGGAAGTGGTTGGCCGCGTAGAAGGGGAGCCACGGCTCCACGGCCGGCCCGACCCTCGGGATCAACGGGACCAGGGCCTCCACCGCGAGCGGCCACATGATCACGGCGGTGGTGGCTGCGGCGGGCTGCCGGACCAGCGTGGCGACGGCGAGGGCGAAGACGCCCGCGATCGCGTAGACCAGTCCCGTGCCCGCGACCGTGCGCCACTGCCCGGCCGTGGTGATGGCGAGCTGGGCCTCCGGGGAGAGCAGCACCGCGAGGCCCCACGAGCCGAAGGCTGTGACGAGGCCGGTGATTCCGGCCAGGAAGGCGATCACGACGCCCTTGGCCAACAGGACCGAGCCCCGGTCTGGCACGGCCTGAAAGGTCGCCCGGATCGTACCGAAGCGGTACTCGGTGGTGATGCTGAGGGCGGCCATCGCCATGACGAGGATCAAACCGAACTGGTTCGTCGTCTGAGTGAGCCCGATCGACAGCATCTCGGGGTCGGAGAAGCCCGCGATGAGACCCGCGAGTGCGACCGACACCAGGACACCGGCCGCGATGCACCACCAGGGTGATCGGATGGAGAGCAGCTTGATGCGCTCGACGGCGATCAGGGTCATCGGTTCTCCTCCTGTCGTGCGGCGGAGGCGGTGCCCACGCCGACGAGTTCGCCCTTGCGTTCGCTACGGGCCTGGTATTCGAGCGACTCGTTGGTGAGCGCGAGGAACGCCTCCTCCAGCGAGGCTCGTTGAGCCGTCAGCTCGTGGAGCACCACGCCCGCAGCCGCGGCGAGTTCGCCGATCTGCTCGCTGGTGCTGCCGCTGATGATCAGCTCGTTCGCGTCGGTGCTCGACACGGCCGCCGTGATCCCTTCGCCGCGTAGCGCGGACCGCAGCCGATCGCGTTGCGGACTGCGCACTCGGACCGTCGTGTCGCTGGCCTGATCGACGAACTCGGCGGTGCTGCACTGGGCGATCAGCCTGCCTCGGCCGATCACCACCAGCTCCTGTGCGGTGAGCGCCATCTCGGAGAGCAGGTGGCTGGAGACCAGGATCGTGCGTCCCTCGGCGGCCAGCCGCTGCATGAGCTGCCTGATCCAGAGGATGCCCTCGGGGTCGAGCCCGTTGACCGGCTCGTCGAAGAGCAGGATCTCCGGGTCGCCCAGCAGTGCGGCCGCGATGCCGAGCCGCTGGGCCATCCCGAGTGAGAAGCCGCCCGCCCGCCGCCGCGCGACGGCACTGAGTCCGACGATCTCCAGCACCTCGTCCGCTCGCCTCGCCGGGAGGCGGTTGGACTTGGCGAGCCAGCTCAGGTGGGCTCGCGCCGAACGGTTCGGGTGGGTCCACTTCGCATCGAGCATGGCCCCCACCTTGCTCAGGGGCTGCGCCAGGTCGCGGTAGTGCTTGCCGTCGATGCGGACGTCGCCCTCGGTCGGCCGGTCCAGCCCCAGGATCATCCGCATCGTCGTGGACTTGCCGGAGCCGTTGGGCCCGAGGAAGCCGGTGACCTTGCCGGGACGAATGCTGAAGCTGAGGTCGTCCACAGCAAGGGTCTTGTCGTATCGCTTGGTCAGGCCACTCGCTTCGATCATCGTCCCCTCCAGTTGTCTCGTACATCAGAAGACTAGCAAAGTGATATCAGTTATTCCTAGCGCGAGTCTCTGACGTGCGTTTTTCAGCCGAGAGGTGCGGCGTGGGCGTCGAAATTGCCCGACGAGCCGACGTCGTCCGGGGTGACTGCGATCGATGTCCTGCGGGCCGGGCGGCCGGGCGGCCGGGCCTCGGCAGTCGGGCGGTCGGATGCGGGCGGTCCGGCGAGCGGAACCCGATCGGGGTCGCCCGCCCGGCGAGCACGAGATAGGCGCTGAAGCTCGGGGGGTGCTCGGTCCACCACTGCTCGATGCCGGTCTCGACCTCGCGCCGCAGTTGCTCGACGAGGTCTCTCGCCGTCCCTCGAACGAGGTGGTCGATCAGGAAGAGCGCGGAGGACCGCTGCGAGCCGCTGAGACTCGGTCCGCCTGCCGCGCCTCAGCCACGCCCGCCGTCGGCGCGACGGTGCAGAACCGCGGCGTCTCCCGCGACGACCGCCGCCGGGTGCAGGTCGCTTCGGTGCAGCGCCCGGTCGGCGATCAGCGCGAAGGCCTGGTCCACCGAGGTGCGGTGGATCGACAACTCGTGCACCACGACGGCGAGTGCGGCCGCCAGCTCGCCGATCTCCTGGCTCGTCGAGCCGGTGATCAGCAGCGCCGCGTGTTCGCCGTCGAGATCCTCGTGGACGGTGATCCCCCGACGCCGCAGCTCGGCGGCGAACACCGCGCACTGTGGACTCCGCACCCGGATGGTCGCCTCGCCCGCGGTGTCGAGGAACTCCTCCGCGGGACACTGCGTGATCAGCTCGCCGCGACCGATGACCACCAGGTCGTCGGCGACGTCGGCCGTGGTGGACAGTCGATGTCCCGAGATCAGCACGGTGCGCCCCTCGGCCGCCAGTCGTCGTAACAGCGTGCGCAGCCAGCCGACGCAGTCGGAATCGAGGCCGACGGTCGGTTCGTCGAGCACGAGGATCTCCGGATCGCCGAGCAGTGCGCCTGCGAGCCCGAGCCTGCGGGTGTCGCGCGGCGACAACTGCCCGGCGCCGTGCGCCCGCATCTCGGCGAGTCCGACGAGGTCGAGCACCTCGTCGATCCGGCGGGCAGGCAGTCCGTTCCGGCTGGCCAGCCTGCCGAGCCGCGCTCGTGCGGATCGTCGGGATCGAATCCGACTCGTGTCGAGCAGGCCGCCGATCTTGCGCAACGGCCGGTCGAGCTCGCGGTAGGGCCTGCCGTCGACGAGCGCCCGGCCCGCCGTCGGTCGTTCCTTGCCGAGGATCATCCGCATGATCGTCGACTTGCCCGCACCACGCGGGCCGAGCAGACCGGTGACGCGTCCGGATCGGACGGTGAAGGAGAGGTCGTTCACCGCTAGGACGCGGCCGTAGCGCCGGGTGAGGCCGACGGACTCGATCATCGTCGTTCCTCGGTCGGCGCCGACACGAAGCGGGCTGCATCACGGTTGGCCTGGGGCGTACCAGATCGGCTCACCCCGACACGGTCCCGCACCAGCAGGCCCCGCTGATCCGTGATCGCCCTGAACCCGTCCCCGAGACGACCCTCGCGTTCCGGTGCCCCGCCTACGGGTCATCCCCGGACCGGATCGACACCGCGGTCGCGTGGCACAGGTGAGCGCAGCCGCGTGACGGTGTGGTCGGGCGCGCCATCCGGTGCGAGCTGCGGAGTCGGTGGTACGGCTCGCCGGCGGACCGCGACGGCCGCCGGACCAGGCGGCCGTCGCGGACGCAGGGTCAGTCGAGGGTGAAGGGGTCGTAGCGGATGCGTTCCAGCGGCGTGCCCGCCACCAGCATCCGCGAGACGGTCGCGCGGATCATCGAGGGCGAGCCGCAGACGAGGACCTCGCGCTCGGTCCAGGCTCCGTACCGGGTGACCACATCGGCCAGGGTGCCCTGCTCCATACCGGATCGGAGCGGCCCCGACTCCACCACCGGGACCACGGTCAACCACGGGTTGGTGATGCTCAGCCGATGCAGGTTGTCCAGGTCGTAAAGGTCGTCCAGGGTGCGACCGCCGACGAACAGGTGCACCCTCGGGTTCTCCCCGTACCTGGCCAGCTCGTCGAGGACGGCGCGCATCGGCGCGAGACCGGTCCCGCCCGCCACCATCAGGACGTCCCGGCCCTGCTCGCGATCCACCGACATCCGGCCCATGGGCGGGCCGATGCGCCAGTGGTCGCCGTACTGGGTGTGGCCGACGATCGAGCGGCTGACCCAGCCGCCGTCGACCGCCCGGACGTGGAACTCGATGGAACCGTCCGGACCGGGCGAGTTCGCGGGGGTCAGGTAGCGCCACAGCCGGGGGCGCTGCGGCACCTCGACGCTGACGTACTGCCCGGCGCGGTAGGGCACCGGATGCTGCGGCTGCACTCGCACCAGGGCGAGATCCCAGCTCAGCCGCTGGTGATCGATGACCTGGGCGTTCCACCAGGCGGGGTTCTCGTCGGCGTCGGCCGCCTGCTGCATGGTCGTGGCCATGATCGTGTAGGCCTCGGCCCAGGCCAGCTCGATCTTGGGGTTCCAGGCGTCACCGGCGAACTTCTTGATCGCGGAGAGCAGTGCGGTGCCGACGGCCTCGTAGTGCGAGACCACCACGCCGAACTTGCGGTGGTCGCGGCCGAGTTGTCGGAGGAAGGGCAGCAGGTCGTCGGGTCTGTCGACCATCTGGACGAAGTGCACCAGCGCACGGAGCAGCCTGCTTCGCTGCACCTCCATGTTGACCGGGAACAGTTCCCTGGTCTGAGGAGCGAGGCTGAAGAGCATCCCGTAGAAGAATCTGGCGACCTCGTCGGCGTGCGGCTCGATGAGCGCGTAGCTGTCTCGGATCAGGCGCACGGTGGCACTGATCCCCGGCGACGGCGCGCGTCGTGAGGGAGGCTCAGGGCTAAGCACGGCGTTGGCTGTCATGGTCCGGGTGCAGTCTTCTCCAAATAGTTCGCCGCGCCCGGTCAGACGCGCCGTTCCTGTTCACAGTCCCTGCCGAGAGGGACACTAACTCCTCATTGGACAGAATGGTTCCTTGATGCCACCTTTGGGCGTAGGCCAGTGACTCACCGTTGATGATGCCTGTGGCAGAAGGATGAAGGTAGAGGGACAGGCGTGGAACTTCGACGTGGGGCATGACACGGTGGGGCACGTGATCCACCAGACACTGGTACCGAGCGGCACTGCGGCAGCCGAGCTCCTCGAACTCGAACTCGCCGAACCGATCTCCAGTCCGGGCCCTCGCCGTGTCGAGCCCCTCGGACCGCCGCCTACCGGGTTCCGGCCGGCCCCTGCTCCCGCACCTGGCAGGCCGCCCACGCCGCCGCAGACCGCCCCAGGGCAGGTCCCTCCCGTCGCGCCGAATCCGCACGCGGCTCCCGGTTCGGCGGGCGAGCACCGGTTGCAGGCCGCCTTCGGCAGCGAGCAGCGTGCCCAGCGCTTCTATCGCGATCAGGTGCTGGACCGGCTCAACGACATGATGATCGAGTTCATCGGACGGATGGACATGGCGTTCGTCGCCTCGGCCGACTCCGGCGGCGAGTGCGACGCGTCGCTGCGCGCCGGGCCCGCAGGCTTCATCCGGGTGCTCGACCCGTACACGCTGGCCTACCCCGAGTACCGAGGCAACGGGGTGATGGCCAGTCTCGGCAACATCAGCGAGAACCCTCACGTCGGCATCCTCATGGTCGATTTCGTACAGGACCTCATCGGGCTGCACGTCAACGGTAAGGCCAAGGTCGTCCAGGATGCCGATCTGCGCGCCGAGCACGCGGGTCTGCCGACCGACTTCGATCGAGGCCGGACCCCGGAACGCTGGGTCGTGGTCTCCGTCGAGGAGGCCTACATCCACTGCCGCAAGCACATCCCTCGGTTGATGCCGATCGCCAGGGACCGACCTTGGGGCACGGACGACACCCGACGCAAGGGCGGGGACTACTTCGCCGCCAAGGGCATGCCTCGGCCGTGGAGCCCGCCGCAGAGCCCGCCCGCGCTCTCCGGCGGCCTGCCGATGCCGGGCAACGACAGCCGGCCCGTGCCGGGCAGCGACATGCCGTCGGACGGGAGTCGGTGACCGACGCCGAGAGTGCGACACTGGACTCCGGAGACCGTTATGAGAGTTTCGGGTAGGAGCTTCGGTGGGAGCGGAGTCGGGCGATGACTCGATCGCGGTGATCGACGCCTCGGACGGCGAGGAGCACCCTCGGCGGCGGGTGGCCGCCGAGGCGGTGGAACGCGAGCTCTCGATGCTGTTCCGGCGTGCCAGGCGGATCTCGCTGAGCCTGGCCGCCCAGATCGACCCTGCGCTGGAGCCCGCCGCCTACGGGACCCTCGCGCTGATCGCCGACGCCGGGCCGCTGCGCGGCACCGAACTGGTGGAGATGCTCGGCCTGGACAAGTCCACGATCAGCAGGCAGATCGCCCAGCTCGTCGAACTGGACCTCGTGGCGCGGGTCGCCGACCCCACCGACGGACGAGCCCGACTCGTACGGATCACCGAGGTTGGCGACCGCAGGCTGCGCGGACTGCGGGAGCGCCGACGACAACGGCTGCACGAGCACTTCAGCACCTGGTCGACGGACGACCTCGACGAACTGGCGCGGCTGCTGCCGCTGCTCAACGAGATGCTCTGATCCCCTCGGCGCGTCGGCGCGGGCCGGCAGCCCTGCGTTCGCCGATTCGTCTCGGCCGGGCCGGACCCGGTCGGGCCCGGCTGGGCGGCGGGAGGTTCGGCGGCGGCAGGCTCGGCACGGCCCCGCTCGGCATCGCTCGAGCAGGCAGGGCCGGAACTGGCGGGGCCCGCCCCGGGAGCCCGGCTGCGCCCGCCTGAGTCGCGTCCGACCGACCAGGGCTGACCACGACCGGACACGTTCGCGCTCGACCCGCGCAGGCCGGGCGTTCCGGCCGACGCCGACCCCGCGCAGGCCGGGCTCCCCGGCTCCCCGCAATTCGCCCTGCCGCCCCGGCGCGCGCGTCGGTACGCGGCCCACAGCGGCAGCGCGACCAGGGCGAGATCGCCGTCTCGGCGCGCAGGAAGTGTCTGTCCCGCCCGGCCCGATGCCGTCGCGCTCGGCTCAGGAGCCGATGGCCTGCTCCCCGCGAGATCCGCCCTCGGCCGGGCTCGGCAGACGACACGAACGGCCCGACGGCCGGGCGTCGCATCGCCCGGTGTGAGGGATGCCTCCCTGATTCCCGTGACGGGCGCCGCCCTGCGCCAGTAAAGTTGTGTTCGGCAACTAAATAACCAGGCCGGAGGAGTGATGTGATGCGGTCGCGGTCCGCGCTGCGCGACAGGACGGGTTCAACACCCGTTTCGACACCCGTCGGGCGGCATTCGACTTCCGGGGCGCCCGCTCCGTCGACCAAGGCCCCGCCACCGCCGCCCGCTTCGCCCGTGCCGCCCGTTCCGGTCGCCGATGACCAGATGACCCACCGACAGATCCTGGAGGCACTCTCGGGGCTGCTGCTGGCCCTGTTGGTCGCGATCCTCAGTTCGACCATCGTCACCAACGCGCTGCCGACCATCCTGGCCGAGCTGAACGGCACCCAGTCGCAGTACACCTGGGTGGTCACCGCGACCCTGCTGTCCGCCACCGCGACCACCCCGGTCTGGGGCAAGCTCGCCGACCTGTTCAGCAAGAAGGTGCTGATGCAGGCCTCGATCAGCCTCTTCGCCCTCGGCTCGATCCTGTGCGGGCTCGCCACGTCCGTCCCGATGCTGATCGGCTTCCGTGCCGTTCAGGGCCTCGGCCTCGGCGGGGTGCAGGCCCTGGCCGCCGTGATCATCGCCGCGATGGTCAGCCCGAGGGAACGCGGCCGGTACAGCGGCTACCTCGGCGCGGTCTTCGCGGTGGGGACCGTGAGCGGTCCGCTGGTCGGCGGGCTGATCGTCGACACCTCGTGGCTCGGCTGGCGGTGGTGCTTCTTCGTCGTCGTCCCGGTGGCGATCGCGGCCTTCATCGTCCTGGGCCGGACTTTGCGGCTGCCGCTGATCAAGCGGAAGGTCAGCATCGACTGGCTGGGCGCCACGCTGATCGTCGGCGGCGTCTGCCTGCTGCTGGTCTGGGTGTCGTTCGCGGGCAATGCCTTCGCTTGGACCTCGACGACCAGTCTGGTCCTGCTGGGCGCCGCGCTGCTCTGCCTCGCGGGGGCCGTTCTGGTGGAACGGCGGGTGTCGGAGCCGGTCGTGCCGTTGCGGCTGTTCCGCGACCGCACGTTCACCCTGGCCACCGTCGCGGGGATCGGGCTGGGCATCGCGATGTTCGGCGGCTCACTGTTCATCGGACAGTACTTCCAGCTCGGCAGGGGGCACTCCCCGACGGCGGCGGGCCTGCTGACCCTCCCGCTCGTGCTCTCGCTGTTCGTCACCTCGACCGCGTCCGGCTGGCTGATCTCGCGCTGGGGCCGTTGGAAGGGCTTCCTGACGGCAGGCAGCATCAGTCTGTTGCTCGGCCTCTGCCTGCTGGCGACGATCGACCACGACACCCAGCTGTGGCTGGTCGGCTGCTACCTCGCCCTGCTGGGCTCGGGAGTGGGCCTGAGCATGCAGAACCTCGTGCTGGCCGTGCAGAACAACACGCACGCCCGCGATCTGGGGGCCGCGACCGCGACCGTCACCTTCTTCCGCTCCCTCGGTGGCGCCACCGGGGTCTCGGTGCTGGGCGCGGTGCTCTCCGGGCAGGTGGCCGCTCGGGTCGCGGCGGCGACGGGCGGTGCGGCGGGCGAGGCGGGCGCCTCGCTGGACATCGCGACGCTGCCCAAGCCGCTGCAAGACGTGGTACACGCGGCCTACGGCGACGCGACCGGCCTGGTCTTCGGCATCTCCGCAGTCGCAGCAGTCGTCACACTGGTGGCGGTGCTGTTCATTCGAGAGGTGCCGCTGCGCACCACCGTGTGAACAACGTCTGACCGAATATGAGCCGAGCTCTAGAGCTCAGCTGGACGGTCCGGACGGGCAGGCGGTCCACACAGAGATCAACTAGACGGTCCACAGCCTGTGGATAACTTGAGCCCAGAACAAGGGCATCCCCGAGTTATCCACAGGCTGTGTGGACAACTCGGGGAGCAGGTGGGGATAACCGGTGGACTAGTTGCTCCGACCTCGGGACAGCTTGACCAGCACTGTGGACAGGACGGGGTGCCTGCCTACTCGGCGGTCCGCTGCCACTCGGTCTGCCCAGTGGCTCAGTCGTTCACCTTCGTCGGCTCCACCTCACCGGAGCCGGACCCGCCCGCACCGGTGTCACCGCCCTTACCGGTGATGCGCACGATCTCGCCCGAGCGCAGCCTGGCCAGGTAGTCCTTGACCTCGCGCTTCACGATCGGCGCCAGGAAGTACAGGCCGGCGATGTTGAAGAGGGCCGCGACGAAGAGTGTCGCGTCGGCGAAGTTCAGCACCGGTCCAAGGGTGAGCACGGTGCCGACGACGATGAAGAAGCAGTACACGGCCTTGTAGGCGATCTCGCTGCCCCGGCTCTTGCCGAACAGGAACGTCCAGGCCTTCTGACCGTAGTAGGCCCAGGTGATCATCGTGGAGACGGCGAACAGGATCACCGCAATCGTCAGCACGTAGGGGAACCACGGCAGCACCGTCTCGAAGGAGGACGAGGTCACCGTGACGCCGTCCGGGGCATCGCCGCCCGCCATCACGGCGGCCTGACCGTCCCGCCAGAACTGGGTGTTGGCGATGATGATGGTCAGCGCGGTCATGGTGCAGACGATCACCGTGTCGACGAAGGGCTCCAGCAGCGCGACGAAGCCCTCGGTGACCGGGTGCTTCGTCTTGACGGCGGCGTGTGCGATGGGAGAGGAGCCCACGCCCGCCTCGTTGGAGAACGCGGCACGCTGGAAGCCGACGATCAGGACGCCGACGACGCCGCCTGCGACGCCCTGCGGATTGAAGGCACCGGAGATGATGGCGTTCACCGCCCCTGGCACCTGATCGATGTTGACCAGGATGACGGTCAGACAGGCCAGCACGTACACGATCCCCATCGCGGGCACCAGCTTCTCGGTGACGCGGCCGATCGACTTGATGCCGCCGATGATCACCATCGCCACCACGCCCGCCAGCACCAGGCCGAAGATCAGCGCAGCACCGTCGCCGCCGAAGAGGCCCTCGTCACCGCCGGTAACCGACTGGACCTGCGCGAAGGTCTGGTTGGCCTGGAACATGTTGCCGCCCGCGAGGGCGAAGAACAGCAGGAAGACCGAGGCGCCCACCGCCATGACCTTGCCCGCCGCACGTCCGAAGCCGTTCGGGAACCGTTCCGCCATGCCCTTGCGCAGGTAGTACATCGGGCCGCCGGAGACGGTGCCGTCCGCATGGATCTCGCGGTACTTCACCCCGAGCGTGCACTCGACGAACTTCGTGCACATGCCGAGGATGCCCGCGATGATCATCCAGAAGGTCGCGCCTGCACCACCGATGACCATCGCGACGCCCACGCCCGCGATGTTGCCGAGACCCACTGTCCCGGACAGAGCCGAGGACAGCGCCTGGAAGTGGGTGATCTCACCGGGCTCGTCGTCCCGGGTGTACTGACCTCGCGCGATACGGATGGCGAGCCGGAACTTCCCGAACTGGATGAGGCCGAAGTACACGGTGAAGATCGCGGCGGCGATGACCAGCCAGCCGACGATCCAGGGGAAGGCGATGCCGAAGATGGTGATCTCGCCGAAGATCAGTCGGTCGGCGAACTCCTCCACGGGAGCGAAGCCGCTGTTGATGCCCTCCTCAATGCCGGAGAGCCCTCCCCCTTCCGCGGCGATCGGCGTTGACTGAGTGAAGCCGGCTGCCCACGGCACGTGATCCGGCGGCGCAAGTGTGTCCCAAGACATGACCCCGTAGTGGACGTGGTTCGCGCCGCTGAGACAAGGGCTGGCGCAAGGAAATGACCTGCCGTAGCCGAAAAGACATCTTTCACCACGCGATGAGGCAAGTTCGTGACAAGGCAACGACCCGTAGCCTGCCCGACAAGATCAAGAAAAACTTTCGTAGTAAGACGCGTCACCGATGAGATAGCTTCTGCTCCCCAGGGCCTGTCGACGTCGCCGATGCCCATCGGATGACCTCGGCGTTGGCACGGCCGGTGGCGTCCAGGGAGGGAAGCGGTGACTCAAGCCGACGAACAGCCGACGAACGGTGGCAAGGTGAGTTCGAACGATCAGCAGGCGTCCGCTGCCGGGGCGAAGGCAACGCCCTCCGGCGGATCACGTCGGTGGATCGGTCTGGTCGTCGGCCCGGTCGTCTTCCTCGCCGCGTTGTTCCTGCTCCCGGACTCCCTGCCCGTGGAGGGCAGGGCCACGGCGGCGATCGCACTGCTGATGGCGATCTGGTGGATGACCGAGGCCATCCCGATCCCGGCGACGGCGCTGCTGCCCCTGGTGCTGTTTCCGATCTTGAACGTCGCCCCGCTGGCCGACGTCGCACCGCCCTACGCCAACGACATCATCTTCCTGTTCATGGGCGGGTTCATGCTGGCCCTGGCCATGCAGCGGTGGAACCTGCATAAGCGCATCGCGCTGCGAACGGTCCTCGTCGTCGGGACCAGCCCGAAGATGCTGATCGCGGGCTTCATGATCGCCACCGGCTTCGTCAGCATGTGGGTGAGCAACACCGCGACGGCCGTCATGATGCTGCCCATCGGCCTCTCGGTGCTCGTCCTCACCAAGCAGCTCGGCGACGGCAAGGGTGATCCGAACTTCGGCACGGCGCTGATGCTGGGCATCGCTTACGCCGCGTCCATCGGCTCGCTCGGCACCATCATCGGCACCCCGCCGAACACCCTGCTGGTCGGCTACCTCGCGGACAACCACGACATCTCCATCGGCTTCGGTCAGTGGATGCTCTTCGGCGTCCCGATCGCGGTGGTGTTCCTCTTCCTGGCCTGGCTCGTCCTGACCCGCTTCATCTACCCGCCGAAGCTGCGCGAGCTGCCCGGCGGACGCGAGCTGATCCAGCAGCAGCTCGACGAGCTGGGCCCGTTGAGTCGGGGCGAGAAGTTGACGCTCGGGGTCTTCGTCTTCGCGGCGCTCTCCTGGATCGGCGTTCCGCTGCTGGCCGATGTGGAGTCGGTGGCCGCCACCCTGCCCTGGCTGGCCAACATCAGCGACGGGGTGATCGCGATGGTCGTCGCGATCCTGCTCTTCCTGCTGCCGGTCGAGCCGCGCACCGGGACGAACGTGCTCGACTGGGAGACTGCCAAGGAACTGCCCTGGGGCATCCTGCTGCTGTTCGGCGGCGGGCTGAGCCTGTCGGGCCAGTTCACCGCCACCGGCCTGAGCACCTGGATCGGCGAGCGAGTGACCGCGCTGGGCGTGCTCCCGCTGATCCTGCTGATCGCGCTGGTCGCGGTGCTGGTCCTGTTCCTGACCGAGTTGACGAGCAACACCGCGACCGCCGCGACCTTCCTGCCCATCCTCGGCGGGGTCGCGATCGGCCTCGGACTCGACCCGATGGTGCTCGCCATCCCCGTGGCGTTGGCAGCGACCAGTGCCTTCATGCTGCCGGTGGCCACGCCGCCGAACGCCATCGCCTACGGCTCCGGTTACGTCGCCATCGGGCAGATGGTGCGAGCGGGGATCTGGCTGAACATCATCGCGGTGGTCCTCATCACCGCAGCGATGTACGGCCTCGGTGGACTGGTCTTCAGCCTGACACTGTGATTGATCGACGGTGATGCCCCGGCCTCGGCCGGGCAGCCCGTCCCGCGCAGGCGAATCGGCGCGGGGCGGGCTTCCGCGCGCAAGGCCCGCCGACTGTTCGATCTCGCTCGGCAGGCCTGCGGTCGACCCCACTCCCGAGCATCCGGCAGGCCAGGCGGGAGAACCGATGATGGACGGCACTCGGCCGGCCCCGGCCCGGCTGCCCTCTGCTTCCGCCCAGGGCCGGAAGCGGTGTCTTCACGTCGATCCCGGTCTCGGAACGCCCGGCAGCTGAGGGTCGTACCTCGACCTGCCCCCTCGCGGTCGAGCAGGCACCGGACGCGGGCCGTTTCCGCGGTCGGCCGTCCCCGGCACGAAGACGGCGCGCGGCGGCGGCCCTGAGCCCGGCTGCCCCACGCCGAGCAGACCGTCGCCCGCGCACACCTGCATCGGCCGGTGCGTTGAGCCCGCGTCGACAGGCTCCGAGCGATCCGGCACTGTCGTGCGAAGTCTGCGATCGGCGGTGACCCGCGCTCACCCTTTGCCCCGCAGGCAGCCTGCGCAGCCGGCCGGACCGGGCCGCACGAAAAGAACCGTCGTCGAGTTCAGGCGCCCGGAGGACGACCCCGGTTCGCCCAGGTGGCCCGCCTGTCGAGGCTTCTCGCCCTCCCCTGCGGCGTCATTCGATCGGTGATACGGGTAACTTGAGTGGAACTGACTCAACTTTCCTGACGTTGTCTCCGAGAGGCACAGGCCTCCGATGCGCGCCGAGCGCGCCTGCGGAAGTCTGCGGAAGTCTGCGGAAGAGACGCCGGGACTCCCGATGCCGGGAACGACTGTGCGACGACTGCGATGAGGTGAGGGATGGACGCTTTCAACCCGACCACGAAGGTGCAACAGGCGATCTCGTCGGCGGCGCAGGCCGCCACCGTGGCGGGCAACCCGAACGTGGCCCCGGCCCACCTGCTCGGCGCCCTGCTGTCGCAGAGCGACGGGGTGGCCGTCCCGCTGCTGTCCGCCGTCGGCGCCGACTCGACCGCGCTGCGGACCGGACTCGACAAGCTGAGCGCCGTCCTGCCCTCTGCGGTGGGCGCCACGGTCAACGCCCCGCAGTTCGACGCCGAGGCCCTCAAGACCATGACGCACGCCCAGCGGCTGGCCACCGAGATGGGCGACGAGTACGTCTCCACCGAGCACCTGCTGGTGGGGCTGGCCGCCGAGGGCGGCCGGGTGGCCGATCTGCTGCGCGAGCAGGGCGCCACGCCCGAGACGCTCCGGGAGGCCTTCGCCCAGGTGCGCGGCTCGGCGCGGATCACCAGTCCCGATCCGGAGGGCAGCTTCAAGGCCCTGGAGAAGTACGGCGTCGACCTCACCGACCGAGCCCGGCGCGGCGAACTCGACCCGGTCATCGGCCGCGACGCCGAGATCCGCCGGGTCGTGCAGGTGCTGTCCCGGCGGACCAAGAACAACCCGGTCCTCATCGGCGAGCCGGGAGTCGGCAAGACCGCCATCGTCGAGGGCCTCGCGCAACGGATCGTCGCGGGCGACGTGCCGGAATCACTGCGCGGCAAGCGCGTCGTCGGTCTCGACCTCGGCTCGATGGTCGCTGGCGCCAAGTACCGAGGCGAGTTCGAGGAGCGGCTCAAGGCGGTGCTGAAGGAGATCACCGACTCGGCTGGCCAGGTCGTCACCTTCATCGACGAGCTGCACACCATCGTCGGGGCGGGCGCCACCGGCGAGGGCGCGATGGACGCGGGCAACATGATCAAGCCGATGCTCGCCAGGGGCGAACTGCGGATGGTCGGCGCGACCACGCTCGACGAGTACCGCAGTCACATCGAGTCCGATGCCGCCCTGGAACGGCGCTTCCAGCAGGTCCTGGTCGGCGAGCCGACCGAGGAGGACACCATCGCGATCCTCCGGGGCCTCAAGGAGCGCTACGAGGTCCATCACGGCGTGCGGATCACCGACGGCGCGCTGGTCGCCGCGGCGACGCTGTCCAGCCGGTACATCACCGCTCGCTTCCTGCCGGACAAGGCCATCGACCTGGTCGACGAGGCGGCGTCCCGGCTGCGGATGGAGATTGACTCGCGGCCGGTGGAGGTCGACGAGGTGGAGCGCGCGGTGCGTCGCCTGGAGATCGAGGAGATGGCGCTGGCCAAGGAGGAGGACGCCGCCTCGCTGGAGCGGCTGGCCGCCCTGCGCGCCGAACTCGCCGAACGGCGGGAACTGCTCGCCGGGCTCACCGCCCGCTGGCAGAACGAGAAGGGCTCCATCGACCGCACCCGCGAACTCAAGGAACAGCTCGAACAGCTTCGGGGCGAATCGGAGCGGGCGGAGCGGGACGGCGACCTCGGCCGGGCCGCCGAACTGCGCTACGGCCGGATACCCGCGTTGGAGAAGGAGCTGGCGGCGGCGGCCGAGGCGGGCGCGCAGTCACAGGTGATGCTCAAGGAGGAGGTCACTCCCGACGACGTCGCCGACGTGGTCGGCGCCTGGACGGGCATCCCGGCTGGCAGGCTGCTGGAGGGCGAGACGGCGAAGCTGCTGCGCATGGAGGAGATGCTGAGCAGTCGGGTCGTCGGGCAGCCCGAGGCCGTCCGGGCGGTGTCCGACGCCGTGCGCCGGGCCAGGGCGGGCGTCGCCGACCCGGACCGCCCCACCGGCTCCTTCCTGTTCCTCGGTCCCACCGGCGTCGGCAAGACCGAACTGGCCAAGGCGCTGGCCGAGTTCCTCTTCGACGACGAGCGGGCGATGATCCGCATCGACATGAGCGAGTACGGCGAGAAGCACTCGGTGGCGCGGCTCGTCGGTGCGCCGCCCGGATACGTCGGCTACGACCAGGGCGGTCAGCTCACCGAGTCGGTGCGCAGGCGTCCGTACTCGGTGGTGCTGCTCGACGAGGTGGAGAAGGCGCATCCCGACGTCTTCGACGTGCTGCTCCAGGTGCTCGACGACGGCAGGCTCACCGACGGCCAGGGGCGCACGGTCGACTTCCGCAATGCGATCCTCGTGCTGACCTCGAACCTCGGCTCGCAGGCCATCGCCGACCTCAACCTGAGCGAACGCGACCGGCGGGACGCGGTGCTCACGGAGGTGCGCAGGCGGTTCAAGCCGGAGTTCGTGAACCGACTCGACGACCTGGTGGTCTTCCACTCGCTGGCCACCGAGGAACTGACCGGGATCGTCGACATCCAGGTGGCCCGGCTGGCCCGCAGGCTGGCGCAGCGCAGGCTCGAACTGGAGATCAGCGAGGCCGCCAAGGAATGGCTGGCGATCAACGGCTTCGACCCGGTCTACGGCGCCCGGCCGCTGCGCAGGCTCATCCAGTCCGCGATCGGCGACCAGCTGGCCCGGCAGCTGCTCGCTGGCGAGATCCGCGACGGCGACCGAGCGGTCGTCGAACTGGCCGAGGACGCCGAGGGACTCCAGGTGCTGCGAGGTGAGCCCGTGAACGGCTGAGGCCCCGCCGCGCAGGCGGTCGCCGAGGGCAGGCGGCGCTCGGCGACCGCGCGCAGCGGTCGGCGGGCATCGGGCGGCGCGCGGCACCGGACAGCGCGCCGGTCCGAGACGCCGAAGGCGACACCGGCCGGGGGATCATCGATCGCATCCGTGCACCGACGCGAGACGGTCTCCGGTGGTCCCCGGCCGGCCTCGTCGCGTGGTCAGGCCGTGCGAGCCGGGACGCGGCCTGCGCAGGCGGGACGTCCGGTCTGCCGGCGGCTCGACGCCGGTCCGGCCCTGCCTCGCCCGAGCGCGGCCGGTTCGACGACCGCTGACAGCCCGACGAGTGATCACCGAACGTGATCGAATTTCGCGAACATCCCGCGTGACCACCGGACTCTAGGCCGAGCGGCGTCACTTTGCGTCAGATCTGGCTTTATCGGTACCGCGATCTTCGCCAATCGCCGATCACGTCGCTACCCTTCGCACTGTGAACGTGCCGACTTGGGTCTGGTTCACGGTGGCCGTGCTCTTCGCCGTGGGTGGTTTCGTCCTGTTGGCTGCCGATCGTGCCCAGCGCACGGCGCGCAACCGGGAGCGTCGCCGGTGGGCGGCACTGCGTGGTTGGCAGTTCGCCGAGGTCGATCAGGTTCTGCCGACCAGGTGGGAACACGGCGCGCTCGCTCCGCACGGCAGCGGGCTCGCCAAGGACGTGGTCGCCGGTTCCACCTTCACCGCCGACGGCAGGCGTCAGGTCTACGTCTTCGACCACGAGACCGGCGGCCGGATCAGCTCGGTGCTGATCGCCGTCCGCTGCCGCCGCAAGCATGACGTCGTGGTCGAGCTGTGGCTCCCCAGCGTCCCGGTTCCGCAGGAGTCGGGCCTCGACCTGCTCGGCCCCGTCGGCTCCCGCTACGCCTTCGTCACCAACCTGAACGCCGCCCGCGCCCTGATGACCCCGGACCTCGTCGAGGCCGCCGAGGAGATCGGCGATGACGTCGTCGTGGTGTGGCTGGAGAACGAGTGGGTGGTGGCCGCCGCGCCGCCGAGCGCCACGCCCGCCCGGCTGGAGCAGCTGCTGCGCGACGTCGGCGAGATCGCCGACCTGGTGGACCCCTTCGATCCCGACGCCGAGGACGTCGTCGAGGACGAGATCCCGGCGTTGGAGGCCGCGCCCTCCGCAGACAAGCGCGAACAGGACGAGGTCTACCGGCCGTCGTCGTCCTGATCCCGGTCTGCTCCTGACGGGGGTCTGCTCCTGCTCGGCGATGCCGTGCGGCGAGAAGCCGCAGGCAGGCACTGCGCGGCCCGCCGCCCTCGCAGGCCGCACCCGCCGGCCCGCCGGGCGCGGATCGCGGAGCCGTTCGGCCTGCGTCGCGCCCCCGCAGACCGGTTCGCCGCGCCGCCCCGGGTCGATGATTCCGGTGACAGGCCCTCGAGTCTGCCGATACCGTGCGGGTCATGACCACCGCTCTCATCACCGGGCCGACCGCAGGGATCGGCCGGGCGTTCGCCCGGAGGCTCGCGGCCGAGGGCCACGACCTGATCCTGGTCGCACGGAATCAGGACCGACTGACCGCGTTGGCGGCGGAACTGCGCGAGCGACACGGTATCGACGCCGAGGTGATCGCCGCCGACCTGTCGATCGACGCCGACCGAGGTCGAGTGGCCGATCGACTCCGTGACGAGGACCGGCCGGTGGATCTGCTGGTCAACAACGCCGGGTTCAGCTTCGTCGAGAAGTTCCTGGATCTGGACTTCGAGCAGTTGCGCGGCCAGCTCGACGTGAACGTCACCGCAGTGCTCCAGCTCAGCCACGCCGCGTTGGGACCGATGCTCGCAAGGAACGGCGGCGCGGTGATCAACGTGTCCAGCGTGGCGGGCTTCCTGCCCGGCCGAGGCTCGACCTATACGGCCAGCAAGGCATGGGTGACGATGTTCACCGAGGGGCTGGCAGCCATGACCGCAGGCAGCAAGGTGCGTGTTCTGGCGCTCTGCCCCGGCTTCACCAAGACCGAGTTTCACCTGCGCGCGGGCATCGACATGACCAGATTCCCCGACAGGCTTCAGCTCGACGCCGATCGCGTCGTGCACGAGTGCCTCCGCGATCTGCGCCGCGATCGCGTGCTGTCGATCCCCGCAGTGCAGTACAAGGCCATCACCGCGTTGGCCGGACTGCTGCCGAGGGCATTGGTACGTCGACTCACCTCGCGCGTCAACGCGCGGGCGAACTAGCAGCAGGCACGGCCGAGAAGGAGCGAGCCCGATGGACGCGCTAGGGGTTCTGACGATCCTGGCCTTCGGGCTGCTGATCCTTGGCATCTTCCTCCTCGGCCGATACTTACAGCGTCGGAAACGCGCGGAGTTCCAGGCCTGGGCGGACGCCCACGGCTGGTCGTATCGGCCCCGTGACGATCGGTGGGCCGGTCACTTCCGGGCGCCGCTGTTCCACCGAGGCCATCGGCGGGGCGCGCACCACGTCGTGGAAGGTAGTCATCGCGGCAGGCGGCTCGTGGTCTTCGAGTACTTCTACGTGGAACGGCAGGGGTCGGGAAAGAACCGCCGCAACGTCACCTACCGATTCGCCGTGGCCTCGGTGTTCACCCCAGCACCGCGACCGACGCTGGAAGTGAGCCGGGAACACGTCGGACACCGGTTGTTGGGCGTCTTCGGCGTCAAGGACCTTCAACTGGAGAGCGAGGAGTTCAACCGCGCCTTCCGCATCCAGACCGAGGACGACCGGTTCGCCTACGACATCCTGCACCCGAGGACCATGGAATGGATGCTCGGCGACGAGCGATTCAAGGCCCTGCCGTTCCGCATCGACAACGGTGACCTGATGAGCTGGCGACAGGGCAGGCTGCGCCCGGCGGACATCGCGCCGCTGGCGACGTTCGTGGTCGACATCCTGGAACGAGTGCCCGACTACGTCTGGCAGAACCGCACCTGAGCAGGCTCGCGGGGTGACCGCGCCACGAGACGGGCCGCCCAGTCTCACGCAGGCCGCCCGCTCCGATTCCCGTGCAACAGGCACCCCGCGTCGCCCGTCGGCGCGACGCCGGCCCCCGGGGGATCTGATCGATTCGAGGGCGGGGCCGAGGCGTCTCGCGGCGCTCGGGACGGATGTGCCAGTCTGGGGCCTTGTGCGAGGCGAATCGAACTCTCAGGTGACCCCGGCGCTGCCCTCGGTCGACGACGCGGCCCGGCGTGAGCTGGCCGCGCTGGTCTCGAAGCTGGCCGTGGTGCGCGGCCGGGTGGTGCTCTCCTCCGGCGCCGAGGCGGACTACTACATCGACCTGCGGCGGGTGACCCTGCATCACGCGGCGGCGCCGCTGCTGGGCAGGCTGCTGCGGCAGCTGACCGCCGACTGGGACTACGCGGCCGTGGGCGGACTGACCCTCGGTGCCGACCCCCTGGCGATGTCGGTGTTGCACGACGCCGCGCGGGACGAGGTGGCGCTGGACGCCTTCGTGGTGCGCAAGGCAACCAAGCAGCACGGGATGCAGCGTCGGATCGAGGGACCGGACGTCACGGGCCGCCGGGTGCTGGCCGTGGAGGACACCTCCACCACCGGCGGCAGCGTGCTCACTGCCGTCGAGGCACTGCGCGAGGCGGGCGCCGAGGTGGTCGGCGTGGCGACCGTCGTCGACCGGGATACGGGAGCCCGCGAGCGCGTGGAGGCCGAGGGACTGTCTTATCGCTACCTGCTCGGCCTGCCGGACCTCGGGCTGAACTGATCGAGCAGGCCGGGGACTCCCGGCACGCTCAACGTCTGCCCGGCCGACCGATCTGCGCAAACCCCCATGCCGCGCCGATAACGAGCGCAGCAGACAGCGGACGCACGGAGCACCGTCACCGGGCGCCAGGGTGTCCAGCTCGTCGCCCCCGCGAAACTGCTGCCCGCACAAGGCGGTCAGGACGGCGGGCGGCTCGGTCCCGGCGCCGGGTTCGCGGATCTCGACGACGTGCACCGGCACCGTGCCCGCTCGTCGCACGAGCAACCGGACGGCGGGCTCGGTGTCCGAGGCCTCAGCCGGTGCGGTGTCGGTGACGACCGCCTGACAGTCCGCGCAGTCGGCGGCGGGTGCGGCGGGGATGCCGGGCAGCATCTCGGCGGGCGGCGGGCCGATGGTCACCGTCGCACCGCAGAGTGCGGCGACCTGGTCACCATCGACGGGGATCGCGTCGCCGAGGTCGAGGAACACCAGATGGCGGTCGGGGATCAGGCCTGCCGCTGGCGGGGTGTCCTGCTCGATGAGCAGCGGCTCGGCGGCGATCTCGCGCTCGCCGGTCATCGTCGACTCCCGGTGATCGCCAGGATGTACGGGCGGATTCGGGCGGCGCGCAGGCGGTGTACGACCGAGATGGTCTTCTGCGCGGTGAGAGTTCTCATCGGACGAGTGCCAGGTGTCGTGGCCGGTAGGGCGCTCGGGTGTGGGCGGCGGCGAGGCAGCCGGGACAGCGGTGGTCGTCGTAGTAGGGCACGGCGACGGGTTCGCGGTTGAGCGCGGTGAACAGCGTCGTCGGGTCGCAGATCGGGCGGATCTGGGCGCGGCCGTCGGCGGTCCAGTGCTCGGTGCGGGCGCGGTGGGTGTCGCCGTCGCCGACGGTGCGGACGAACCACGGGCCGATCATCGCCGGGCTCCGGTGCTGCGAACGGCATCCAGTGCGCGGCGGAGGGCGTGGGCGAGTTCGGGGACGCGGTCGGCATAGACGAACCAGCGGCCGAGCACGCAGGTGCGGGTACGCAGGGAGATCTCCACGCCGTCGGGCCGGTGACGCAGCAGGAGCCGCCGCAGCTCGGTGCGATCGTCGACGGCGGGCAGGTCGATCGCGCTTCCGGCGCGCAGCGCGTCGAGGACGTCGACGGCATCGGTGGCACTGATGGCGGCGCGAACAGGATCGGCGCCGGGTCGGGCGCCTTCGACGAGCACGCCGTGCCCGCCGCTGGTGACGAACATGCTGCTACTCCGAGAACAAGAGTCGGGGACGAGGAACAACGCATCCAGACCGCTCATCGGCCCACCGCCACGGCCAGCCGCTCCTCGGCCAACCGAGCCAGAATCGACGACAGGGCCACCGTGCGAACGTGGCTTCGGCGCCGGGGCGGCGGCGGGCGATAACCCCAGATCGTCAGCGGAAGACCACTCGCGACCAGCACCAACCCGACCGGCAGGAACGGGCTCACGACACGCCGCCGGGGCGCTGCGGGGCGACGGGCTGCGCTGGTCGTGCACAGCTCGCGCTGCGGGTTCCATTCCACGAGATACTCGGCGTACCGATGCCGCCTCGTAGGTCGCGGTCGGGCCAGATTGCCCAGATCGTCGCGAGGAACGCGACCATGCCGATCAGGCCGATTGTCAAGATTGCATGAGGCACGAACAGCCTCCCGTCCGCTCCATCTTCAACAATGGAGCACATTGGAGCACTTCGGAGCATATTGGCGCACCCAAGTAGGACAGATGCTCCGACAGGCGTCAATGCCCCAGTCGGGTGCTCCACGGGCCTGATCAGAGCCGGTACCGTCTGCGCATGTCCACGTCACGTCGTAGCCCGATCGCCGTCGCTGTCGGAGAGTCGCTGCGACTTATTCGCGAACGTGCCGGCCTGTCAGTGCGCGAAGTCTCCCGACGCATGGAGACGCATCACACCGCCGTGACGCGCACGGAAGAGGGCCGTCGTCGACTGAGCACCGACGACATCGCGGCATGGCTGGCACACCTTGGTGCCACGGCCGACGAGCGTGCCGCAGTGCTGGCACTGGTACGGGACGTCGGCCGGTCTGCATGGTCGGCAGTCGGACATGCCGTCCCGGCTCAGCTGTCCACTCTGGTCCGCTACGAGCGTGAAGCGGTAGCGATCACCGAGGTCAACGCGGTGTTGATCCCCGGCCTGTTGCAGACGGAGAACTACGTTCGTGCGGTCATGTCGACTGGCGACATCCCTGACGACGGAATCGAAGATCGCGTGATCTACCGCATGGGACGCCAATCGGTGTTGCGGCGTCGTGCCGGAGCGATGACGGCGATCATCGACGAAGGGGCGCTCACGCGGCAGATCGGTGGTCACGCCGTGATGGCTGAGCAGATGACGGCGCTACTCGACTGGAGCAATACCGGCCATGTCGAGGTACTGATCATCCCGACGAGCATCGGCGCACACCGAGGGATGGCAGGCGGATTCATGATCTTGGACATGCCGGACGGCGTCGTCGTTCACCTCGAACACCTTGACAGCGGGGTCTTCCTGCATGAGCCAGCCGACACAAGATCCTTTGTCGAGGCGGCCAGTAGCCTGCAAGACGTCGCGATGAGTCCAGTTGATTCGGCCCGCCTCATCGCGACGTACGCAGACAGCCACGCGAGGAACGAGGCATCACCATGACCGCACCGGACGGCTGGCGGAAATCCCGTCGATCACAGACAGCGACAGCTTGTGTCGAGATCGGCCGTTCCCCCGGCTTAGTCGGCATCCGGGACACCAAGAACCGCGACGGCGGAACACTCACCGTCGGCCACGCCGACTTCGACAGCTTCCTCAAGGCGATCAAGACCCACAGACTCGACTGACCCCACACACCCGCGTTCCGGTCACCCCGCGTGACCGGGGCGCGGCACCGTCCGGCATCCTCAGATGATCACTGAACGTGAGGAGTCCAGCGGTGTCCGTCATGGAAGTGGTCGCGCGGTTGCAGCGAGCCCACGCCCTCATCAAAGACGCCCGACGGGCGGCGGCGGTCGCCGACGAAGCGATCACCGACGGCGCACACCTCTTCGCCGCCGCCACCGCCGGATCAGGACAGCCCTGTGTCGAGGCGGCACGACACCACACGACTGCCGCCGGAACAGAAGTCCGCACCGCCCACGCACTCTTCGAACAAGCCCAGACCCTCATCGACGTCTACTGCCACGCCGTCGCCGGACACGGCATCGCAGGCGGCGCAGCGCCATCGGTCGCGTCGCGCTCCGAGGAGCCAACCGCGCCCCTGCCCACATCGACCAGTCACCCCACAGAGAATCCCGAGGTCTGTTACGCCGCGCAGATCACTGAACTGCTGAGGGCGGGCAAAAAGATCACCCCGTCGGAGGTCATTCGGGTCGGCCGACATCGCGAGGACATCCTGTCTGGCTCGAAGAGGGGATATGGAACCGTTCGGGCAAGGCACATATATTCCGACCCGAACGGGAGGACAGCTTCGAAAATATGGGAGTGTCTCCGGACCACGTCATCGACCTCATCTTCGATTTGATCGAGAATCACGTTCCAGTCGGCCAGAGCGGCAAAGACGGAGCAGTATACGAGACCGAGGTGAATGGCGAGGTCAGACCAATATGTGTAGTCGTCGGCAGCAATGGTTACATTGTAACCGCCTATCCAATAGGCCGGAAAGCAAAGTTCAAACGGTATCGCGAGCGAGGATGACATGAAAATCTCGATGCTAGCCGGATTCACGCAGGGTCCGTTTTATTACGATGCAGGCGACGCACATACATGGGGAACAAATCACGTTATCGAAGACGCAGGAGAATTTCTCGGACCTAGCATGAGCCTCATCAACGATCTTACAGATTGGGATAATGAGTTCCAGAGTATCTACAATTCCGACGACCCCCGCGAGTCGAATTTCCCATCCACCGAGGCCGAGGTCAACTGGATCGAGAAAGGAAAGGAGCTGGCAGTGCGGATCAAGCGCGAGTCGCCACTGGTGACCAGTGTCGACTACCAGGCCGACGGCAGCATCCCCAAAGGCACGTGCATCGCGTAAGAGGGGAAATAATCCCACCCAACCTCAAATGCGAAAACGGCAATCCGATGGACGTCGATCTAGTCAGCCTCGAGATTCTTGCCGGATATCGTCAGCCGCCCTACTTCTTTAACGGCGGAGAGCGAGAAATACTTAACCACACGCTCGAATAGGTCGGCAGCTCATTCAGTCCAGCGACGACGTGATTCAGGAGCTTGATCGATGGGACTAAGAATATCAGGACACACTGGACATGAACGTCTCGCAAGACTCCGGCTTCACCTCAGAGGTGCTTAACCGCTGAAAGGAAACTATGACCGGCACCGATACCAATACCGCCGACCCGAACGAACTACGCGCAGCCATGATCGCGACAGTGCAGGATATGGGGTGGGCGCGGCGTCCCGAGGTGGAGCGCGTTCTTCGGGATACGCCCCGGCATGCGTTCGTGCCGGAGGCCACCCTGGAAACTGCCTACGACCCGTATAACGCGGTGATCACGCACCGGTTCTCCGACGGGTCGTCCTTGTCCTGCGCGTCCGCGCCGTTCGTGGTCGCGATGATGCTGGATCAGCTCGACGTGCAGTCCGGCGACCGGGTGTTGGAGATCGGCGCGGGAACCGGGTACAACGCCGCCCTACTCGCTGGACTGACGGGTCCCACGGGCGTTGTGACCACGGTCGACATCGACCCCGACGTGACCGAGCAAGCGTCCCGCGCACTCGCCGCCGCTGGATATCACGGCGTGCGGGTGGTCACAGGGGACGGCGCGCGCGGGGTGCCCGAGCATGCCCCGTATGACCGGTTGATCGCCGCCGTGTCGCCGTGGGACATTCCCGACGCCTGGTGGGACCAGCTCGTTCCCGGCGCCCGCGTGGTCGCGCCGCTGCGCTGGCGCGGGCAGGCCCGCAGCGTCGCGTTTACCTACACCGGCGGGCGGCTCGTGGCCGACTCCATCGAGTTGTGCGGGTTCGTGCATCTCGTCGGCGAGGATGACGGCGAACTGTCGGACTCGATCACCGCCGATGACACGATCCGGCTGCACTGGGACCACGACCAGCGCATCGACCCCGCGGCACTGGGCGGGGTGTTCGACCAACCACGTGTCACCGCGTGGTCTGACGTGACCATCGCCGGAGACGAACCACACGACGGGATATGGCTACGGCTGACCATCACCGAACCGCAGGTGTGCCGAATCAACTCCGCTGCCGATATCCCGGCCGAGGTGTGCGATCCGGTGCAGGCGTTTCGTTCACCGGCCGTCGTCGACGGCGAGTCGCTGGCCTACCTCGCCTCCCGCCGTCGCGAAATCGGCGAGGCGACCCGCTGGGAGCTTGGCGCGCACGGCCACGGACCCGAGGCCGAGAAGCTCGCCGAACGGCTGTGCAGTGAGGTTCGTGCCTGGTCTGTCGAACGCGACCGGCGGAAGCCGCAGCTGACGGCTTACCGCGCGGACACCTCGGGCATCGACCTGTCCGGCACCGTTATCGACAAGTCTCACAGCCGTTTCGTTCTCGGCTACGGCGACGACGTCTGAGACGACGCAGTCTGCTCGGGCGGGGCGCCCTGCCCGAACAGGCGACGCCTCAAATCAGAGTGCACTTACGGGAACGATCCGATTGAGGACTTGCGCAAGAACGTTAGTTAAGATTTACAACACGCTGACGAGACGCAAGGATTCCGATGATCTCCGACTGCCTTCAGAATGGTACACAAACCGGCACGGTCAGTGACGAAGAAGTCTACAAAGTCGAATGCAAAGACGACAGAAAGAGGCCCCACCACCATCGCGGTCGCCAGCAGCAGTTACATTGCCACATTCTATCCGACGAAGAGAAAGATAATCATGACATGAACACTCCCAGACAATCTTGTCGGATATCGACAGCGGCCGTACTCGTTGACAACAGGGAGCGAGAAAACTCAATCACACACCAGGATAGGTAGGCAGGTTATTTCACCGCAGCGGCGACCCGATTCGGGCACTTGATCGATGGGGCTAAGAGTATTCGGACACGCTGTACATGAACGCCCCGCAAGACTCCGACTTCATCTCAGAGAGAGCACCGAGAATGGATAGAAGCTGGAGGTGAACTTGCCGCCGCGCGAATCAAGAAGAGTTACCGAATTCCGGCCGAGTCGGCTACCAGGACGATGGCTATTTCGAAAGGGGAGAATGCGTGTTCTGACCTCGGCCTGCTCAGGTGGTCAGAGGTCTGGCCCGCAGCCTGGCCGACTGGGCATCTCATCAGCGCCGCCAGCCGTCAGCCGCTCCCGGCGTGATCGGCGGCGGGTTCCTGCGGGCCAGTGACCCCGGCGTGTACAGCCGGTAGCCTCCAAGAGTGGACCCCGTGCTGTTGATCCTGCTGCTCGTACTGGCCGTGGTCGTACTCCTCGGAGTCGGTTACATCGTCAGTTACAACAGGTTCGTCGCGCAGCGCAACACCGTCGAGGAGTCCTGGCGACAGGTCGACGTCGAGTTGCAGCGGCGCTACGACCTGATCCCGAACCTGGTGGAGACGGTGCGCGCCTCCGCCCAGTTCGAGCAGAGCACCCTGCAGCAGGTGATCTCGGCGCGATCACACGCGATGCAGGCCAGGCAGGCGCACGCGAGCGTGCACGACCAGAGCCGCGCGGAGCAGCAGCTCACCGGCGCCCTGCACGGCTTCCTCGGCCTGGCCGAGAGCTACCCGCAACTCCAGTCCAACCAGAACTTCCTGCATCTGCAGAAGCAGCTCGCCGACACCGAGGACCGCATCGCCGCAGGCCGCCGGTTCTACAACGGCAACGTGCGCGCGCTGAACACCCGCGTGCAGTCGATCCCGTCCAGCATCGTGGCGAGCATCGCGAAGATCACCCAGGCCGAGTACTTCGAGGTCGACGACCCGTATGTGCGGGCATCGCCGACGCTGTCCGGCGCGTTCGACTCGCTCCACCAGCCGGGGCAGTACCAGCAGGCGTGGCAGGGACAGCCGGGGATGCCCACTGGCCCCGGCCAGACTCCGCAGCCAGGGCAGGTTCCGCACGCCGGGCTGCCGCAGGCGGGCCCCGGCCAGCAGACCTTCGGGCAGCAGGCATTCGGCCAGCAGGGCTTCGGCCAGCAGGCCCCGCAGGGCTGGCAGCCGCAGGGACAGCCCGCACCGGGCGGTCACCCCGCAGGCCCCCCGCAGCCGCCGAGCCAGTCCTGAGCACCGACCGGCCGAGGCCCGCCGAGGAGCCGCAGCCCGCCGAGGAGCCGGGTCCGACCGAGTGGGTCTTCGGCGAGCCGGTGGGGGTGGGGCCGTGGCAGGGCCCGCCGCCATCGGACGATCGCTACGACCCGACGCTGCTGGCCGAGGGCGACCGACGCAACGTCATGGACGCCTACCGCTACTGGCGGCGCGAGGCCGTGGTGGCCGACCTGGACGAGCGTCGACACGACTTCCACGTGGCCATCGAGAACTTCCAGCATGACCACAACATCGGCACGGTGGTGCGCACCGCCAATGCCTTCGCCGCCAAGGCCGTGCACATCGTCGGGCGGCGGCGCTGGAATCGGCGCGGCGCGATGGTGACCGATCGCTACCAGCACGTCCTGCATCAGCCCGATGTCGCCGCGCTGCTGGCCTTCGCCGCCGAACAGGACCTGAGCGTCGTCGCAGTGGACAACACGGCGGGCTCGGTCCGGCTGGAGGAGACCGCGCTCCCCCGGCGCTGCGTGCTCGTGTTCGGCCATGAGGGCGCGGGCGTCTCGCCTGCGGCACGCGAGGGCGCCGACCTGCTGGTCTCCATCGCGCAGTTCGGCTCCACCCGCTCGATCAACGCCGGAGTCGCGGCGGGCATCGTCATGCACGACTGGGTCAGCCGACACGCGGACCTCTCGACCGCCTGGTGACGGCCGCGCCCTCCCCCGCCGGTTCCGCCAGGCCCGCTTCTCGCCGGGCCGGCTCGACCTGCGTGACGCAGGCGTCGACTCGGCCCTGCCGACGGCTGCGCAGGGGTCGCCTTCCTCGCCTGCCGAGCAGCAGACTCGGCACTACGTCCTCGAAACAGGCCGCAGCCGGGGACCTCCCGACGCGAGAACTCCACACCTCCGGCTGCGGACACCGGCCGGTAACCAGCACCATGGCGGGATGACGCGGGACTCCCAGAGCGACGGACGCAGTTCCGACCAGCCGGGCGCGGGCCACGACACCGCAGGCAGGCACGCCGCCGAGCGGACCGCCGCGGTCTGGGCGGATCGGGCGGGCGCCGCCGAGCACGCGGTACGCACCCGGCATCTGCGGCCGGTCTGGGGGCTGCCCGGCGCGCGGCTCGGGCGGATGCACTGGCCGCCGAGCCGACTGGAACGACTCGGCGTCGGCTCATGGGGCTACTGGTGGCAGGCGCACCTGCTGGACTGCGCGATCGACGCCTGGCTGCGCAGCCCGTCGCCGCGCCGCCGCGCGGTGATCCACGACGTCGTCCGGGCCGTCCCCCTGCGCAACGCGGGCTGGACGAATCACTACTTCGACGACATGGCCTGGCTGGGGCTGGCGCTGCAACGGGCGGAGGACTCGGTCCAGATCGCCCGCCCGAGGGCGATGCGGCTGCTCCTCACCGAGCTGCGCGGCGCGTGGACCGACCACGCGGGCGGCGGAATCTGGTGGCGGCGGCCCGAACGTCACCGCGACGACTTCAAGAACGTGCCGTCCAACGGACCGGCCGCGATCCTGCTGGCCAGGAACGCGCGGGCGGGCGGGCCCGGCTCGGACCTGGCACGGGCCGTCGACACCGCGGAGTGGATGGACCGCCTGCTCGTCGATCCGGACACCGGACTGGCCTGGGACGGCCTGCGCGTCACCGACGCGCCGGGCGCGCAGCCGAGCGCCGAGCCGTCCGGCCCGCCGGTCGCGCCGGGAGTCCGACTGATCGTGAAGCGGATCTACACCTACTGCCAGGGCGTGCTGCTGGGCTCCTTCCTCGAACTCGGGAGCGACACCGACGAGGAGCGGTGGTGGGAGCGGGCGAGGCGCACGATCGAGGCCGTCGACACGCACCTCGCCGACGGCGACGGGGTGCTACCTGGCCACGGCGGCGGGGACGGCGGGCTGTTCGGCGGCATCCTCGCCCGTTACCTGGCGCTCGCCGTCACGACGCTGCCCACGCACCACGCCGACGCGGCTGGCACCGCCCGACGGCTGGTGCTCGCCTCGGCCGAGGCCGCCTGGCGCAACCGGGCGGCGGCCGACGGCGGCCCGCTGTTCGGTCCGGACTGGTCGACGAAGGCGGTGGTCCCGGCGGGCCCGAGCGTTCCGAGGGCCTCCGTGGTCTCGGGCACCACCGGCTCGGCACGCGATCGAGACGGAGCCCGGCGGCCGGAGCGGGATCTCTCGGTGCAGCTGAGTGCCTGGATGCTGTTGGAGGCCGCTTCGACGGTGTCCCGGCACGACCTCCGCACGCAGCAGCCGGGCCGCCGAGACCGGCCCGACGAGACCTGACGAGGCCTGACGACCGGGCAGGCTCGGCGGCGGCCTTTCGACATCGGGCGGATCGAGGAGTAGCCACGGTCGACCGCGTCTTCCCGCCGTCGACACCGCAGGCCCGCCCCCGGTCCACATGCTGGACACGGCCGGGAACAAGCTGGTCAGCGGGTATGTTCAGGACATTATGGCCGTATCGAATCTGCGCCGTTCCCGAGTCCGGGCTCCCGAGCTGGCGGGCCGTGGCTGGCTGAACACCGGTGGCGAGTCCTACTCGATCAAGGACTTCCGGGGACGCATCGTCCTCCTGGACTTCTGGACCTTCTGCTGCATCAACTGCCTGCACGTCCTGGATGAGCTGCGGCCGTTGGAGGAGGAGTTCTCCGACGTGCTGGTCACCATCGGGGTGCACTCGCCGAAGTTCGTGCATGAGGCCGACCCGGCCGCACTCGCGGCGGCCGTGGAACGGTACGAGGTCACTCATCCGGTGTTGGACGACCCGGAGCTGATCACCTGGCAGGCGCACGCCGTCCGGGCCTGGCCGACGCTGGTCGTCATCGACCCGGAGGGCTACGTCGTGCACGTCGCGGCGGGCGAAGGCCACGTCGAGGCGCTGCGCGCGGTCATCGTCGAGCTGATCGCCGAGCACGAGTCGAAGGGGACGCTGCACCGAGGCGAGGGCCCGTACGTCGCGCCGGAGCCCGCCGAGACCACGCTGCGCTTCCCGAGCAAGGCCATCGCGACGGCGGCCGGAACCTTGCTGGTGGCCGACACGAGGCACCATCGCGTGGTCGAACTGGACGCCGACGGCGAGACGGTGCTCCGTCGGATCGGCCGGGGAACGCGAGGCGACCGGGACGGCGACTCGGCGACCGCCGAGTTCTCCGAGCCGTCGGGCCTGGCGCTGCTGCCCGAGGACGTCGCGGCCGAGGTCGGCTATCACCTGGTGGTCGCCGACACGGTCAACCACACGCTGCGCGGGGTGAACCTGACCACCGGCCGGGTACAGACGGTGGCGGGCACCGGGGAGCAGTGGCGCTCCGGTGTCGACGCCGGACCCGCGACCGAGGTCCCGCTGACCAGCCCGACGGACGTCGCCTGGTGGGGTCGGGCGGACGCCGTGATCGTCGCGATGGCGGGCAATCACACCCTCGGTCTCTTCGATCCTCGGCGCGGCACGGTGTCCCGGTTCGCGGGCACGACCGTCGAGGGCCTGTCGGACGGCCCGGCCGAGGAGGCCTTCCTCGCCCAGCCCGCAGGCCTCGCGGCCACCGAGGATCGGCTCTGGTTCGTCGACTCGGAGACCTCGGCGCTGCGCTGGGTGGGTCTGGAGGCAGGCCGGTTCACCGTGCGCACCGCCGTGGGGACCGGGCTCTTCGACTTCGGCCACCGCGACGGCCCGGCGGCCCAGGCCCTGTTCCAGCATCCGCTCGGCGTGACGGCGCTGGCCGACGGCAGCCTCGCAGTCGCCGACACCTACAACGGTGCCCTCCGCCGCTACGACCCGGCGGCCGACTCGGTGTCGACGCTGGTCGACGGGCTCGCCGAACCCTCCGGCGCAGCGCTGCTCGACGACGAACTGGTGGTGGTCAGCTCGGCGGCACATCGCGTCGACCGGCCGATCCCGCCGGGAATCGCGGCCACGCTGGTCGCGGGGCAGGCCCATCAGGTGCGGCGTCCGCCGAGCGAGCTGGCTCCCGGCCCCGTGGAGCTGGCCGTGGTGTTCACGCCGCCGCCCGGTCAGAAGCTCGACGAGCGCTACGGCCCGTCGACCAGGGTCGAGATCACCTCGTCGCCGCCGGAGCTGCTCGTGTCCGGTGCCGGGACCGACACGGCGCTGACGCGGCAGCTCGTCATCGCCGACGACGTCGAGGGCGGCGTGCTGCACGTGGTGGCCCAGGCAGCGGCCTGCGACGACGATCCCGCCGTGGAGCACCCGGCATGCAGGCTCGCGCGTCAGGACTGGGGCATCCCGATCCGCGTCGTGCCCTCCGGTGCCACTCGCCTCCCGCTGATGATGGGCGGCCTGGATCACGAGAGCTGAATCGCCGACCGAGCCCGGCCGACCGGCCGTCAGAGGCAAGGCACAGCGGGCTCGACCTCGCCGGGGTCTATAGAGCCTGTCTTTGATCCCCACTTTCCTGTTGCGCGGGGCCAGCGCGGCGATCTGCGGCGTTGTCGTCAGTCAACATAACTCCGTTATGCCTCCTTCCTCCGCCTGGCAGCTCAGCCACGCTGATCCCCGCTCACGACGAAGGAGGATCAAAGACAGGCTCTGACGGCCTGTCTCGGCGCGGTCGTCCGGGAGGTCGCGCGGTCGGGGACCGGGACGTCCGACGCCTGCGGATGAGCGGCACTGCACAGGACGATCCACATCGCCGCAGGTCCGCCTCATCAGGGCGCCCGAGGAGCCCCGATCGCCTATGCGCGCTCAGCATCCGAACGACTACCCCTAGTGCCGAGTGGGCTGGATCACCCGGTGTAACGTTGGGCTCGCACCCAGCCGGGTAGCCGAGCTCCTCGGCGTTCAGCCACCCGTGACGGTGACGTCAGCAGGTGAGGGACAAGTAGACTCCAGCGAGTGTCAGTAGCGAAGCTCGAAATCCAGATGCTGCACGACCGGGTCATGGTCCGTGTCACATCGGAGGACGGGGAACGCCGAAGCAGTGGCGGGATCGTGATTCCGGCCACCGCCCAGGTCGCGAAGCGTCTGATCTGGGGCGAGGTCGTCGGAGTCGGGAACAACGTCCGCGCGGTCAAGGCAGGCGACCGCGTCTTGTTCAGTCCTGACGAGCAGTTCGAGGTCGAGATCCAGGGCCAGGCTCACCTGGTGATGCGGGAACGTGACCTGCATGCGGTCGCCCATGAGCAGGCCGAGCACGGGACCGGACTCTATCTGTGATCGTGACCCCGATGTGACGATGGGCAGGTAGGCACTCTCTGCAAGCCCCACACGATCGAGCACGAAAGATTGGGGGAGCGGTGTCGGAGCGCACTGGCCCGTCTGAACCGCGGAACACTCGGCACGGGGAGTCAGAGCACACCACCTTCCTCACCTCGAGGGAGACGAACTCGCCGACGGCGGCGGCAACCTCGCCGCAGGCTGCGGCGTCTAACGACGTGTCAGACGTACCAGCACACCCACGGCCCGAGCGGAACGACGGCGACGCCGCCCGCGAGGCCGCGCAGGCACATCCCGCGCAGCAGGCGGGTCCGCCGGTAGACGCAGACACCGCTCCCTTCCGGCCGGTGCGGCCGAGCCAGGAATCGGACGGCTCCGCCGCCGCTCCCGCCGGGTCTGCGAGCACCTCGCAACCGCAGCAGGGCCCGCCGAATCACGGTCCGAATCAGAGCAGGACCGACCCTTCGCCGACGCCACAACGGCAGACCGGGCAGGCCCCGGCGGGCCAGGAACGCACCTCGCTGTTCCGTCCCGTCCAGCCGACCGAGGCGGGGCCGTCGTCGGGACAGGAGCCGGGCAGGCAGCAGGCAGGTCAGGAGAGCACCTCCCTGTTCCAGCCGATCCAGCAGCCGCCCGCCGCCGGGCAGCCGCACGGTGCTCAGTCACACGGTGGACAGTCACCGGGCGGACAGCCACAACAGCAGGGCGGCCAGCCGAGCGGGGCAGGCGGGCAGGAGCGCACCTCGCTCTTCCAGCCGTTCCAACAGCAGCCGGGACAACAGCAGCCGAACCCGCACCAGGGGGGTCAGCAGCAGCCGGGCCAGCCGGGTCAGCAGCAGCCGCTGAACCAGAATCAGCAGACCCAGCGTCAGCATCAGCCCGGGGAGACCGGGCCTGGGCAGAACAGACCGGACCGCCCGGCCGATCAGGGCACCGCCGGGCTCTCCGGATCGCTCACCGGCTCGCTGAGCGGCAGCGCTCCGGAACACGGCTCGCAGCCGGGCGACCGGACCGGACCGCAGGGCACTCGCCCGCAGCAGGGCGACGGCTCCGCCCTGAGCGGCTCGCTGTCCGGTGGGCTCTCCGGCTCACTCTCGCCTGACGCACCCGGAACGCGACCGCCCGCCGCCGAGGCCGAGCCGGAACGCACCACCACGTTCTCCCCGATCCGAGACGCCGAGACCACTCGCTTCGAGGGCACCGGCAGTCCCGCCCCGTCGTCCCAGTCCTCGCTGACGGGCAGGCTCGGCGACGAGTCGGCGACCACCCACGTCGCAGCGGGCTCACTCCAGAACCGCGACGGATACGCCGCGCAGACCGAGGCCATCTCCACCACGGCGCTGCCGCAGAACGCGCAGCAGGCCACGACGAACCTGAACGCGTCCCGGCCCACCGAGAACTTCACGGCAGGCGATCAGGGCCGCAACGGCGATCCGGCGTTCCAAGGCGCGCTGCTCGGCTCGGTGACGCTGCCGCCGCCCGGCAGCCCCGGCGCGGACGAGCCGCAGACGGTGGTGATCCCCCGGATCGCCGCAGGCCCTGCGATGCAGATCGAGGAGCCGCAGGGCGGCCTGACCGCGCTCTTCGACGGCAGCGAGGCGGCGGCGGAGCACGCCCGGCAGGAATCCGCTCGCCGTGAAGCCGGCGCCGAGCCGGACTCTCATTATCCGATGAGCGACGCCGAGTACGCCCGCAGGCTCGACAAGGTCAAGCGTGGCGGTCTGATCGCTGCGGCCGCCGTCGGGGTGCTCGGGCTGCTGTACGGCGCCGACCTCATGCTCACCTCCAACCACATCCCTCGGGGCGTCACCGTCGCGGGGGTCGAGATCGGCGGCATGGAGCGAGACGCCGCCGAGGATCGGCTGCGCACCGAGATCGGCCCGCGACTGGACGACCCGGTCGCCGTGCAGGCGGGCGACGTCGAGACCGAGATCGACCCGGAGTCGGCGGGGCTCACCCTGGACTGGGACCGGACGCTCACCCAGGTTCAGGATCAGCCGCTGAACCCCTTCGTCCGGCTCTCGTCCTTCTTCACGAGCCGGGACGTCGACGTCGTCACGGCCACCGACCGCGCCGCGCTCACCAGCACCGTGGAGGCACTGGCACCCGAGGTCAACCGGGAGCCCGCCGAGGGCACCATCACCTTCGAGGGCGCCACGCCCGTCGCGGTCGAGCCGGTCAACGGCCAGAATCTCGACGTCGGTCGCTCGGTCGACGTCCTGTACTCGGGCTGGGCCGACGGGCGGCGCCTCGACCTGCCGGTCAACGTCGTCGAGGTGAGCACGACCAGCGAGGGCGTCCAGCAGGCGATCACCGACTACGCGGCACCGGCCGTGGCCTCGCCCGTCACCATCACCGGCGACGGGAAGAACGCCATGCTGGAGCCGGGCGCCATCGCCTCGGCACTCACCTTCACCCCGGACGACGAGGGCGGTCTTACTCCGGAGCTGGACATGGGCAAGGTGACCGAGTCGCTCGCGCCGCAGCTCGCCGACACCGAGGAAGAGGGCCAGGACGCCGAGATCCTCTTCACCGGCGGATCGCCGACGATCGAGCCGTCCGTGGATGGCCGAGGCATCAACTGGGAGACGACGCTGGAGACGCTGCCCGACGTGCTGCGCTCCGCCGACGCCGCCGAGCGCACCCTCCCGGCGGAGTACGAGGAACAGCCCGCCGAGATCACCACCGAACAGGTCGAAGGCCTCGGCATCAACGAGGTGATCAGCAGCTTCACCACCGGCGGGTTCGCGCCCGACTCCGGCATCAACATCCGGCAGGCCGCTCAGGAGGTCAACGGCGCGATCGTCCCGCCCGGCGAGACGTTCACCCTGAACAACCACACCGGGCCGCGTGGCGCGGCCGAGGGCTACGTGGACGCGGGCATCATCCAGGACGGTGCGCCCGGCCGAGCGGTCGGCGGCGGCATCTCCCAGTTCGCCACCACGCTCTACAACGCCTACTACTTCGCGGGGCTCCAGGACAACGGCCACCAGGAGCACAGCTACTACATCAGCCGCTATCCCGAGGGCCGCGAGGCGACCGTCTTCCAGAACCCGGACGGCAGCAGCGTCATCGACGTCGGCTTCGTCAACGACAGCGACACCGGCGTGGCGATCCAGACGAACTGGACGCCCAGCGAGGTCACCGTCACGATCTGGGGAACCAAGCGCTATGAGGTCGAGTCCGTGACCGGCCCGCGCACCAACCCCACCGAGCCGCAGACCAAGGAGATCCCCGAGGGCGAGCCGTGCAGCCCCAGCAACGGCGGCGGGGGCTTCACCGTCACCGACACGCGGATCCTCCGCGATCTCTCCGGCAACGAGGTCCGGCGCGACGGCCCCCGCTCGGTCACCTACAACCCGCAGCCCCGCATCGTTTGCGGTGGCGGCGACGACAGCGACGAGTGACGTCCGAATAGCGTCATCGAGCGCAGGCGGCCGGGTCGGGAGACAGCTCCGACCCGGCCGTTCTCGTTCTCGCCTGCGGCAGGCGGGCGGTGCGGCGGCGGGTTTGTTCACCACTCGGATGGCGGGTTCTGGAGGGGCCGTCCTCGGCGGGCAGGCTCGGCTATGGATCGCGCACTGCGTGCTTTCCCGTTCCCGCTCGCCCGCCGATGGCTGGGTGGAGCCCGATCCGACAACGGAACGAGGTCAGGCGACCGATCAGCGTCGCTGGTCGGGAGCCGTCGTTGCTCGGCAGGCGGATGTCAGGCCTCCGCGCGCGGCACGGATGGCAGGCACGGTCGGAGCGTGCAGGCCGGGCGGCTCGACCGGCCTTGGCCGGGTCCACGTCACGGTGATCCTGAACCGGCGGGTTCGCAGGCCTGACCGGTGCCTGCCCCGGCACCGCCACCCCTGACGGAGTTCCAGCCTGCGCCCAGAGCCGAGTCGCGACGAGCGAGCCGTCGTCCGGCCGAGCCGAGCGCGGTCAGCGGGACTGCGGACGCCAGACGACCAGCGCGGTCTCCCGACGTACCGGCACCAGGTCTCGCCGGTAGGAGGTGTGCACGGCGGCGGCGGCCTGCTCGGCGGCGACGTGCGCCGCAGCGACCTCATGCGCCAATTCGAGCACCTGCGCGCGCAGATCCTCGACCTCGTTCTCCAGCTCGATGATGCGCTTGACCCCGGCGAGGTTGACACCCTCGTCCTGCGAGAGTCGCTGCACCTCGCGTAGCAGGCCGATGTCTCGCGCCGAGTATCGACGTCCGCCGCCTGCCGTGCGTCCCGGCGAGACCAGCCCGAGCCGGTCGTAGGTACGCAGCGTCTGGGCGTGCAGGCCGGAGAGCTGGGCGGCCACCGAGATGACGAACACCGGAGTGTCCTCGTCGACTCCTGGCGGAAACGGAATTCCGGTCATGTCGTCTCCTCCGCTTCAGGTCTGACGCTGTCAGGACTCGGCTGATCAGGTCTCGGCTGTCACGACGTCGTCGCCGCGACCGCGTCGAGCGGGCTCGGCGATCACGGCACGGCGATCGAACTGCGGTCGCCGTGGGTCCTCCTGGCGAGCGCCGTGCCGCGCGACCCCGCCACGAACGGGGCCCCGGAGCAGGCCGCGACCATGAGCAGGCCGACGCCCCGAGTCGCCCGGCGTCCGAGGAACTCCCCGGATCGGGCGGGCGCGCACCTCGGACACGCCTGTCGAGGACACGCACGCCACCGGGGCGAGAACGCACCTCACCCGCGACGCCGCCGGGACGATCGCATCGACGGTATCGGCTGCGAAGTACCCAGGGAGGGACGTCGCCACGCTCCCGGGCAGCCCTGCCCTCACCGTCGCGACCTCCGCAGTGGGGAACACGTCGGCGTCACCCCCGGTGTCCGTCGTCCAACAGTCTGGTCAGCTCGGCACGGGGATCGTGCTCCTCGGTGGCCTCCGCGTAGGCACGCAGGGCCTCCTCGGCCTTGCCCTCCAGCCGGGACGGGACGGTGACCTGGAGAGTCACGAGCAGATCGCCCGTGGAACCGTCCCGTTTGCCGATGCCCCGGCCACGGACACGCAGCACGCGGCCGCTGGTCGTACCGGGCGCCACCTTCACCGACACCCGCCCGTCCAGGGTCGGCACACTCAGTGTGGCGCCCAGGGTCAGCTCGGGAAAGGTCACCGGGAGCGCCAGGGTCAGATCGTCACCCTCTCGGCCGAACACCGGGTGCGGGGTGACGTGCACTCGGACGTAGAGATCGCCTGCGGCCGCGCCGCGCCTGCCCGGCTCGCCCTGTCCGGAGAGTCGAATGCGCTGTCCGTCGGTGACGCCGCTGGGGATGCGCACCGTCAGCGTCCTGGTCTGAGTGCTGACGCCGTCACCGCCGCATTCCGGGCAGGGATCGTCGATCAGCTTTCCGGTGCCCCGGCAGTCACGGCACGGCTCGCTGAACGCGAAGGCCCCCTGGCTGCGGGTGACCAGACCCGCGCCGGAACACGTCGGACACGTCCTCGGCGAGGTGCCGGGGCGGGCACCGGAGCCGTGACAGGTGGTGCAGGCCGCCGGGCTGGACAGCCGCAGCGGAACGGTGGCGCCCCGGATCGCCTCGACGAAGTCGAGACGGATCTCGGTCTCCACGTCCGCGCCGCGCTGCGGTCGGGCACCGCCCTGTTGGGCGCCCCGCTGCTTGCCGAAGAGACCGCCGAGGATGTCGCCGATCCCGCCCGCACCGCCTGCCGCACCGCCACCCCGGTTGGCGAACATGTCGCTGAAGTCGAAGGTGCTGTTGCCGAAGCCCTCGAAGTTGTTGGGACGGAAGCCGCCACCGCCCGAGCCGCCGAAGAGTCTGCGCGCCTCGTCGTACTGCTTGCGCTTCTCCGAGTCAGAGAGCACGCCATAGGCCTCGGACACCGCCTTGAAGCGGGACTCGGCCTTGGTGTCGCCCGGGTTCGCGTCCGGATGCAGTTCCCTGGCGAGCTTGCGGTAGGACCGCTTCACCTCGTCAGAGGACGCGTCAGGAGGGACGCCCAACTCCGCGTAGAAGTCCTTCTCGATCCAGTCTCTCGCGCTCATTCGGACGTCCCCCCTTCTGACGATCAGTCTTCCTTGGCAGCCGACTCGCCGACAGCGTCGGTCGACGAGCCTGCCTGCTGATCACTCGACGGCGTCTCGTCCGCCGCGGCCGCCGAGGAGGCGGGCGCGGCGGCCTCGTAGTCGGTGACCGCGACCAGAGCCGGGCGCAGGATCCGGTCGCCGAACCGGTAACCGCGCCGGAGCACCATCGTCACGGTCGGCCCGGACACGTCGGGAGACGTGTCGTGCTGCACCGCTTCGTGCGCCGTCGGGTCGAACGGCTCGTTCGCCTCACCGTAGGGCTCGAGGCCCGACTTGGTGAGTGCCCCGACCAGCTTGTCCGCCACCGACCGGAAGGCACCGGTCAGATCACCGTGGGCCTCGGCCCGCTCCAGGTCGTCCAGGACGACGAGGAGCTCGGCGGCGAGCTGAGACCGACCCGCCACCGCGACGGCCTCCCGATCACGGTCGACCCGCTTGCGGTAGTTCGCGTACTCGGCGTTCAACCGCTTCAGATCGGCCGTGCGGTCGGCGAGCTGCCGGGTGAGGTCCTCCCACTCGGCCTGGACCGGGTCGGCCGCCCCCGACGGGGGGGACGCGGCTGCCGCCTCGGCCGCCGCCGTCAGGTCGGCGACGTCGTCCTCGGTCGGGAAGACCGGCTGATCGGCGGCCGAGTCCACCGTCTCCTCGGCTTCGATCACCGCGTCCGGTCCGGCGGCAGCAGTGTCCGCGGAGTTCTCGGACGGGGCGGCCTGCTTCTCGGACGTCGCATCGGCGGGCTCGGACACACGCACCTCTCCGGTCTGCGGGTCGATGCGGCGGCGGTCGTGGAACGCGAACCGCGGCTGCTCCGTCCCGCTCTCGTTCTCCCCGTTCTCCGCTCGGTCCGAGGAACTCACTTCTTGTCCTTGTCGTCCTCGTCGACGATCTCGGCGTCCACGACGTCGTCCTTCTGCGCACCGGCACCAGCACCGGCACCTGCCCCGCCGGGTGCCTCGGCGCCCTCGGCACCGGGGGCGCCCGCAGCTCCCGCGTCGGCGTAGAGCGCCTGGCCCAGGGTCTGCGACTCGGTGGCCAGCTTCTCCACTGCGGTGCGGATCGCCGCGACGTCGGTGCCCTTGAGGGCTTCCTTGGCCTCGGTGACGGCCGTCGTCACCTTCTCCTTGGCCTCGGCGGGCAGCTTCTCGTCGTTGTCCTTGATGAACTTCTCGGTCTGGTAGACGAGGGTCTCCGCCTGGTTGCGGACCTCCGCCTCCTCACGACGCTGCTTGTCGTCCTCGGCGTGCGCCTCGGCTTCCTGCATCATCCGGTCGATCTCGTCCTTGGGCAGGGCCGAGCCGCCGGTGATGGTCATCGACTGCTCGTTGCCGGTGCCCAGGTCCTTCGCGGACACGTGCACGATGCCGTTCGCGTCGATGTCGAAGGTGACCTCGATCTGCGGCAGGCCGCGCGGCGACGGCGGCAGCCCGATCAGCTCGAACATGCCGAGCTTCTTGTTGTAGGCGGCGATCTCGCGCTCACCCTGGAAGACCTGGATCTGCACCGAGGGCTGGTTGTCGTCGGCGGTGGTGAAGATCTCCGAGCGCTTGGTCGGGATCGTCGTGTTGCGCTCGATGAGCTTGGTCATGACGCCGCCCTTGGTCTCGATGCCCAGGGACAGCGGGGTGACGTCGAGCAGCAGGACGTCCTTGACCTCGCCCTTGAGGACGCCCGCCTGCAACGAGGCGCCGACCGCGACGACCTCGTCGGGGTTCACGCCCTTGTTGGGCTCGCGTCCGCCGGTCAGCTCGGTGATCAGCTCGCCGACGGCGGGCATCCGGGTGGAGCCGCCGACCAGGACGACGTGGTCGATGGCCGAGATCGAGACGCCCGCGTCCTTGATGACGTTGGCGAACGGCGCGCGGCAGCGGTCGAGCAGGTCCGAGGTGATGCGCTGGAACTCGGCGCGGGAGAGCGTCTCGTCCAGGAACAGCGGGTTCTTCTCGGAGTCGACCGTGATGTACGGCAGGTTGATCGCGGCCGTCGACGAGGAGGACAGCTCGATCTTGGCCTTCTCGGCGGCCTCACGCAGCCGCTGCATGGCCATCTTGTCCTTGGTCAGGTCGATGCCCTGCGAGGACTTGAACTTCTCGACCAGCCAGTCCACGACCCGCTGGTCCCAGTCGTCACCGCCGAGGAGGTTGTCACCCGAGGTGGCGCGGACCTCGACGACGCCGTCGCCGATCTCCAGCAGGGACACGTCGAACGTGCCGCCGCCGAGGTCGAAGACGAGGATCGTCTGTTCCTTCTCGCCCTTGTCCAGGCCGTAGGCCAGCGCGGCCGCCGTCGGCTCGTTGACGATGCGGAGCACGTTGAGCCCCGCGATCGTCCCGGCCTCCTTGGTGGCCTGCCGCTGGGCGTCCTCGAAGTAGGCGGGCACGGTGATCACAGCGTCGGTGATCTCCTCGCCGAGGTAGGCCTCGGCGTCCCGCTTCAGCTTCTGCAGGGTCCTGGCGCTGATCTCCTGCGAGGTGTACTTCTTGCCGTCGATCTCCACGGTCCAGTCGGTACCCATGTACCGCTTGACCGAGCGGATCGTCCGGTCGACGTTGGTGACCGCCTGGTTCTTGGCCGACTGGCCGACCAGCACCTCGCCGTTCTTCGCGAACGCGACGACCGACGGCGTCGTCCGCGAACCCTCGGAGTTCGCGATGACCGTCGGTTCACCACCCTCCAACACGGCGACAACCGAGTTGGTCGTACCGAGGTCGATACCGACCGCACGCGACATCGAGGAACCTCCAGCTAAAAGACGTGTGTGTCAGAGCCTGAGCGGCTCACGCTCAAGTCTGGCAGACCTACAGGCCCACGACGGCGACTTGAGCGAGTTCCACTCAACCTTCCTGCCTGTGAACGCAGGATATCGGGGAGAAGTTCCCGAGTCCGCCCTCGCCTGACCCGACGAGACGCGGATCACGATCCAACCCCAACGCCAGGCGAGGCGGGGGTCGCCCGGCACCGGCCGGCCGGTCACGCCACCGGAGGGGTCGGGCTCGGCCTGCCGCTATCGCCCCGTATCGCCCCGCAGACTCTCGCGCCGAGAAGTCGCTCCGAGCCCGCCCGAGTCGCCGACGCCCGCGGATCGGGGACGCCCGCCCGCCGAGCGAGTGCGCAGGCCGCTCGCACCGTCCCACCAGGTGGATCGACAGGCCGCCGAAGGGGCGATCGGCGTCACCCTCGGCAGCCGATCACGGATCGATCACTCGAAGATCGACCGCGACGCTCTTCGGACCCCTGGCGCACCAGGGAAATCGCTCTGCCTCGTCGCGCTCGCGTGCCCCAGCCGCCCCATTGCCACGCACGAATCTCACCTGAAGTGACAATGCGATCACTCCATGGAGCTAAGCGGGGCAGCTGACTGGCGGCTTCGCAGGGTACACGCACATTTCGGACGCATCACCCAAAGCCAGACGCACGGTCAACGAACCCGCACGCTGCGTATATAACGAACAGGTCAACTTCGTGCCTATTTTCACGAGCACCACCCGTGCCAACCTTCCGTGAGGTTACGGTCCCCTCGTCACCTGAACGTGTGATCCCAACCGGGGGGCTGGGGCACTGGGGAAGGAGCTAAATGAGCAAGGCAAGTCCCAGTCGGGGGCTGCTCGCCGCGGCGTTGTCCGCCGGTGTTGTCACTCTGGGGGCCTTCGGGGGCGTCGCAAGCGCCCAGACCGAGGATGCGTCCCCGCTGAGCAGCGCCGACGTGAACGTCGAGTCGATCCCCTCCGAGATGCAGGTCGCCATCGAGCGTGACCTCGGCATCAGCGCCGAGGCATACGCAGAGCAGGCCACGGCGGCAGGCAACGCGTCGATCACCAGCACCCGGCTCGCCGGTGAACTGGGCGACAGCTTCGGCGGCTCGTGGTTCAACTCGGACACGAACTCGCTCCACGTCAAGGTCACCGACAACGCGGCGGCGCAGGTCGCCGTCGATCTCGGTGCCGAGGTCGAGGTCGGTGGACCCAGCCTCAGCCAGCTCGACGCCGCGAGCGCAGAACTCGCCTCGTGGGCGTCCGGCCAGGGCGGCCTCGTCGCAGGCGTCTCGGTCGACGTCCAGAGCAGCTCGGTCGTCGTGACCCTCGCCAATGGCGAAGAGGCCGCAGGCCTCGCAGGCCAGGTCCCGAACGTCGGTGTCGACGTCACGACCCAGCAGGAGACCGCCGAGCGCAGGCTCGTCGAGATCAACGCGGGCGACGGCTACTTCACCGGCAACCAGGCCGAGGACCAGCTCCTCGGCATCTGCTCCTTCGGCTTCCCGGCGTACAACGCCGCAGGCAGCCCCCTGTACCTGACCGCCGGGCACTGCTACGGCGACGAGGACTACAGCGTCGCCTACCGGGAGACCCCCGGCCAGGAGCCGACGCTGCCGCTGGAGCGCCTCGGCGACTTCGACGTCGTGTCCTTCGGTGAGAACAACACCGACTTCGCGACCATCAACGTCACCGGCGACACCATCGCCCCGGCCGTCAACACCTGGGACGGCTCCACGACCACCCTCACCGGGGTCGTCGCGCCGATCGAGGGCATGGAGGTCTGCAAGTCGGGCCGCACCACCCAGTACACCTGTGGCGAGATCACACACGCCGCGACCACCTGGGAGGGCGTGAACGACGGCAACGGAAACCTCGTCGACATCGACGGCTTCGAGCACAGCGCCTGCACCGAGGGCGGTGACAGTGGCGGTGCCATCGTCGCGGGCTCCCTCGCCGTCGGCATCACCTCCGCTGCCGCGGGCAACGCCGACGGCGGCTGCGAGATCACGGACGGTCAGGGCAACCCGATCGACCCGATCTCGCTCGGCGTCTCGCTGACCTCCGACGTGCTGCCCCACCTGGACGGCGTCGCCGTTCTCACCGAGGTCAACGCGCCGGTCATCGAGTCCCCCGAGGACGGCCAGCGCGTCGGCGAGGACGAGCAGGTCATCAGCGGTACCGCGAACCCGTTCGCCACGCTCTCCGTGCAGATCAACGACCAGACCGCCGAGGTTCAGGCCGACGCTGACGGTGCCTGGGAGCTTCGTCCCAACGACGCGCTGCCGGTCGGCGAATACTCGGTCACCGCGACGCAGTCGCTGACGGTGGGCGGCGAGAGCTGGACCTCCGAGGAGACCAGCCTCACCTTCTTCGTCGCCCCGGCCGCTCCGGCCATCCTGGAGCCCGCCGACGGCGCCGAGAGCGACAACGCCACGCCGACCGTCAGCGGTACCGCTGAGGCCGGTGCGATCGTCACCGTCTCGGTCGACGACAAGGAGATCGGCAGCTCCGACGCCGACGCCGATGGCAACTGGTCCGTCAACGTCGTCGACGCGCTGCCCGCGGGCTCGCACACCATCACCGCCGTGCAGGTCATCGACGGTGTCGACTCCGCGACCGCCAGCGTGACCTACATCGTGCTGGACGAAGACGGCGAGGTCCCGCCCCCCACCACGCCGCCCGGCGACGGTGACGGGGAAGGCCCGGGTGCCGGTGCTCCGGACGAGGACGAGGACGACCTGGCTGACACCGGTGCGAACTTCATCCTCCCGCTGATCATCATCGGCGGCGTGGCACTCGCAGGCGGAACCTTCATGGCGCTCAAGTTCCGGCGTCGCAACGCCGCGGGCACCGACGGCATCGCCTGATACCCGGTGATACCGGTTCGATGAACCGCTGAACGACCGAGAGGGCGGCCACTCCAGATCGGAGTGGCCGCCCTCTCTCGCGTCCGGGCCGTCCGGGCCGATGTCGACGCACGACTACCCGTCACGTCTTCTTCGCACGAGGGACGGGCCGAGAACGGCGACCCCGGCCTGCTCCACGCCGAGCCGGGCGCGGCGGTTCGCCGCCGGCGGTCCACACTGGACCGGGCTCACGGGCAGCTCCGGCACGGCTCGGGACTTCGGACCGACCGACACGCGCGGGCCGTCACCCTAGTCCGCTCGCTCGGCTGCCTGCTCGAATCCGGCCTGGGCAAGGCACCGCCGCCTGCTCGCCGCCTCCCACGACAGGCTCGCCGACGACGAAGACTGCAAGGCCCGAAGCCGCCGCAGGCGCACCAGAACGGCGGGACCGGCGGACGTCCCTGGGAACACGGACACGATCGCGCGGTGATCCTGTCGAACGTCAACGCGCTCGAAGTCGCGTGGTCCGGGCAGGGGACACTCGTCGTACCGCCGACACCACGGTGGTTACCGACCGGTAACTTGACGTACGCTGCCCACACTCGAAAGTTCGGACTGGAGGCTTCGGGGATGGACGTCCTGCACCTGGCCCTGGCGGCGATCAGCTATGCGGTGACCGCGGTCGCGCTCGTCCTGTTGATCAAGGCGGCAGTGAGCATCGTGCGCACCGTCCGGCTGGGTCAGCCGGACCCGACCCGCAACGGCCCGCTCCCGCGCAGGCTGAAGACGATGCTGGTCGAGATCGTCGGCCACACCCGGATGCTCAAATGGGGCATCGTCGGGGTCGCGCACTGGTTCGTGATGGTCGGCTTCATCACGCTGATCCTGACCCTCGTCGAGGCCTACGGCGAGACCTGGAATCCGTTCTTCAGCCTGCCGATCCTGGGTTCCTGGAGCCTGTGGGGCCTGTTCGTCGAGATCATGGCGACCACCACGGTGCTGGGCATCCTGGTCCTGATCGTCATCCGGCAGCGCAGTCACCCCCGCCGCGCCGACCTCCAGTCCCGCTTCGCGGGCTCGAACTTCTGGCAGGCCTACTTCGTCGAGGCCGTCATCCTCGGTGTCGGTGTCTGCATCCTGCTCATCAGGGGCTTCAAGGCGGCCACCGATCACCTGGCCTACCCGGTGTGGGCGGCGCCGATCTCGCACGCGCTGGGTGCGATCCTCCCCGCCTCCGCCCTCGGCATCTCGATCGTCGCGACGGTGAAGGTCCTGATCTCGATGACCTGGGCGATCGTCATCGCCAGGAACCTCACCATGGGCGTCGCCTGGCACCGCTTCAGCGCCTTCTTCAACATCTACTTCAAGCGCGAGGCCGACGGCGCCGTCGCGCTGGGCGCCGTGAAGCCGATGATGAGCGGCGGCAAGCCGCTGGACTTCGAGGAGGCCGACCCCGACAAGGACGTCTTCGGTGCGGGCAAGATCGAGGACTTCAGCTGGAAGGGCTGGCTGGACTTCTCCACCTGCACCGAGTGCGGCCGTTGCCAGTCGCAGTGCCCCGCGTGGAACACCGCCAAGCCGCTGTCGCCGAAGCTGCTGATCACCTCGCTGCGTGATCACGCCTACGCGAAGGCCCCGTACCTGCTCGCGGGCGGCAGCAAGGACATGGCGGGCGACGAGGTCGGCATCACCGGCGACGACGCGGAGGCGAGGATCGCGGCGATCCACCGCGACGTGCTCGCCGAGGCGGAACGTCCGCTGGTCGGCGGGCTCGACGAACTCGGCGTCATCGACCCCGAGGTCCTGTGGTCGTGCACCACCTGCGGCGCCTGCGTCGAGCAGTGCCCGGTGGACATCGAGCACGTCGACCACATCATCGACATGCGGCGCTACCAGGTGCTCATCGAGTCGAACTTCCCCAGCGAACTCGGCGGGATGTTCAAGAACCTGGAGAACAAGGGCAACCCCTGGGGCCAGAACGCCAAGGACCGGCTGGCCTGGACCCAGGAGCTGGACTTCGAGGTCCCCGTCTTCGACGGCGAGCTGGCCGAGGACGTCGAGTACCTGTACTGGGTCGGCTGTGCGGGCGCCTTCGAGGATCGAGCCCGCAAGACCACCCAGGCCGTCGCCGAGCTGCTCCACCTGGCCGACGTCAAGTACACGGTGCTGGGCCCGGACGAGACCTGCACCGGCGACCCGGCCCGACGCGCGGGCAACGAGTTCCTGTTCCAGATGCTGGCCCAGCAGAACGTGGAGACGCTCAACGCCGTCTTCGAGGGCAGGGAGAAGCACAAGCGCAAGATCGTGGCGACCTGCGCGCACTGCTTCAACAGCCTGGCCAACGAGTACTCCCAGCTCGGCGGGGAGTACGAGGTCGTCCACCACACCCAACTGCTGAATCGGCTCGTCCGCGAGCGGCGGCTGGTCCCGGTGGCCGCCGTCGCCGAGGACGTCACGTATCACGACCCCTGCTACCTCGGCAGGCACAACCAGGTCTACAGCCCGCCGCGCGAGCTGATCGGCGCCTCCGGCGCGGCCATGCGGGAGATGCCCCGGCACGGGGACCGCTCGATGTGCTGCGGCGCGGGCGGTGCACGGATGTGGATGGAGGAGCGGGTCGGCAAGCGGATCAACGTCGAACGGGTCGACGAGGCGCTCGGGACCGCGCCGACGAAGATCGCCACCGGCTGTCCGTTCTGCCGCGTGATGCTCACCGACGGCGTGACCGCGAAGCAGAGTGAGGGCCAGGGCGAGAACGTGGAGGTCGTGGACGTCGCCCAGCTGCTGCTCAGTGCGGTCCGACGCGGCCAGACGCAGGCGGTCGGCGCGGTCGGATCGGATGCCCGTGCCGATGTCCCCACCGACGAGACCGCCACCGGGACGCCGTTGCCCGACGCGCAGGGCTCGACCCGCTAGCGTCTGTCCCGGCTGTTCGAACGCCCTTCGCCGGCCTCGGCGGGGGGCGTTCGTCGTCATGGCCGCCGCGCGCGGGTGGCTGCCGACCACGATGTCGCCCGGCGGCGAGCATCGCGGGTCCGGCTCCTCGGACTCGTCGTCGCCGTCGGAATCGGCCTCGCAGGCGCACTGATCGAGCCTGCTCCCGCCCAGGATGCGCCGGGCCCGATGCCCTCTCCTGCGGCGGAGACACCGCAGACGGAGCCTGCCCCGACATCACCTGGGACTCGAACGCCGCGTGGCCGCCCCGACCTCGGCCGCACAGGACCTGAGCGCGGCGGGTCAGTCTCGACGCGGCAGGATCAGCGGGGCACCGGTGCGAGGATGTGGCAGGACTTCGACGTCATGCCGGTAGACCTCGGACAACAGTCGCGAGGTCAACACCTCCAACGGCGGACCCGCCGCGATCAGCCGCCCGCAGGCGAGGACGGCGACGCGATCGGCGTAGGCGGCGGCGAGCCCGAGATCGTGCAGGACCACCACCACCGCGTCTCCGGCGGCGGCCCGATCCACCGCGACGCGCAGGACGGACTCCTGGTGCCGGAGGTCGAGTGCGGCCGTCGGCTCGTCGAGCAGCAGCAGTCCCGTGCGCTGCGCGAGCACCCTGGCCAGGGCGACCCGCGCCCGTTCCCCGCCGGAGAGCGAGAAGAACGGACGAGCGGCGAACTCCGTCACCTGGGCCGCCGCCATCGCCTCGTGCACAGCCGATTCGTCGTCCACATCGGACTCCACGCCCTGCCAGGGTGCGCGGCCCATGCGCACGACGTCGAGCACGCTGAACGGAAAGGACAGGGTGACCCGCTGCGGCAGCACGGCCCGCCGCAGCGCCAGCTCGCGCACCGAGAACTCGGTCAGCGACCGGGAGTCCAGCAGCACTCTGCCCTCGTCGGGACGTCGGTCGCCCGCGAGCACCGCCAACAACGTCGACTTTCCCGCGCCGTTGGGCCCGACGAGCGCGGTCACCCGGCCCGCCGTCGTGGTCAGATCGACACCGTCGAGCACCGTGCTGCCGCCGAGACGCACGCCGACGCCCTCGGCTCGCAGCGCGGACGTCCCAGGGATGCGCGCCGAGGGAGCGGCGGGCACCCGGAATCGGCTCCAGCGCGGTCCTCGGCTCATGCCCAACCCCCCGGCCTGGAGCGCGTCCGCCTGATCAGCCACAGGAAGAACGGTCCGCCGACCAGCGCGGTCAGCACGCCGAGCGGAAGTTCCTGATGCTCGATCAGGTTGCGGGCCAACAGATCCGCCGCGACCACGACCAGCGCCCCGCCCAACGCGCTCGCGGGCAGCAGAAGCCGATGACCAGGGCCCGCGATCAGCCGGATCACGTGCGGCACCACCAGACCGACGAAGCCGATGACCCCGGTGAACGCGACGCCCGCCGCCGTGAGCAGGGCCGCCGTGATCACGAGCCGCAGCCGCAGCCGTTCCACGTCCACACCGAGGTGCCGCGCGGACCGCTCGCCGAGCGCGAGCAGATCCAGGCGCCGCGCATGACGGAACGACACCGAGAGCCCCAGCGCCACGCAGCAGGCCACCACCCACACCGCAGGCCACAGCGCCCGGTTGAGGCTGCCGAGATTCCAGAAGGCCATCGCGGTGCGGACGTCGTCGTCGGCGAGGAAGGTGAAGAAGCCGATCACCGCGCCTGCCAGGGCGTTCACCGAGATGCCGGTGAGGATCATCGTGACGACGTCGGTGCGCCCTTCGGTACGGGAGAGGCTGTAGACGAGGAGCGTGGTGAGCAGTCCCCCGATGAACGCCGCCACGGCCATGGTCGCGTTGCCGAACGTGGTCAGACCGAACACGATCACGGTGAACGCACCCACCGCCGCGCCGGAGGACACGCCGATGACACTGGGCTCGGCGAGCGGATTGCCGAAGACGCCCTGCATCACGGCGCCCGCGCAGCCGAGCGCGGCGCCGACCAGCACGCCGAGCAGCACCCGGGGGAATCGCACGTTCCACAAGGCACTCTGGCCCTGCGGGTGAGCGGGCAGCGGACCGAGTTCGATCCCGAGCCAGTGCAGCAGCGAGCCGAGCACCTCGGCAGGCGGCACGCGGACCTGACCGACGCCTGCCGCCACCACGCACACCGCGAGCAGGCCGCCGGAGAGCAGCACGAGCAGCCCGCCACGGACCAGCCTGCGACGACCGGTGTGCCGGGGCACCTCGGCCGAGGCGGCGGACGACGTCGTCACGGGCCCGGCGGCCTGCTGGCTCGCCGAGGCATCGGCCGAGCTCGGCACCTCCGAGTCCGGCGTCTCCGACGTGCTCGGCGTCTCCGAGGTGCCCGGCGAGCCGCCCTCGGCCGAGGAGTCACGCGTCGTGCTGGTCATTCCGCGCGCTCGATCCTGGCCGCCAGGTCGAGGACGATCTGCCCGGTGCGTGGTCCGAAGCTGAGCAGGGTGCCGTCCTCGACGTCCACCACACATCGGTCCCGACCTGCGGGCGTCTGCGCGACGCCCGGCACGTCGACCAGCCCGTCGATGCCGCCGACCGACTCCAGACCGCCGGACATCATCAGGATGACGTCGGGCGCCGCGTTGATCAGCGCCTCGCTGGTGATCGGCCGGAAGCGCTCGATGCCGATGTCACTGCCCGCGTCGACGCCGCCGATCGCCTCGATCATCGAGTCAGCGCCGGAGCCCTCGCCCGCCATCAGATACACCCCGGCGGTGCCGCGCATATAGAGGAACGCGATGCGCGGACTCGGCCCGTCGGACCGCACCCGGTCCAGCGCCTCGGTCAGTTCCGCCTCGGTGCGCTCGACGAGACGGTCCCCGGCCTCGGCCACCCCGAGCGCGCCGGCCACCGCCTCGATGCGCGGGGCGATCTCCTCGATCGACCAGGACTCCTCGAAGGAGACCACCGGCACGCCGGACTCCCGGAGCTGGGTGATCACCTCGGGCGGGCCGATGCTGGTATCGATCAGCACCAGGCTCGGGTCCAGATCGAGCACGCCCTCGGCCGACAAGTCGTGTGCCTGCGTGACCACCGGCAGCTGCTCGGCCTGCGCGAAGGTGGTCGAGACGTCGCGGCCGACCACGTTGTCCCCGAGCCCGAGACTGAAGACGATCTCGGCGAGTGAGCCGTTCAGATTCACCGCCACGATCCGACTCACGTCGGTGACCGTCACCTCGGCGCCGTCCGACGAGGTGACCGTCACCGGCAGTTCCGGGCTCGGCGACCGGAGCGGATCGACGACGACCGCACCCGCCGAGTCGGGCGCGGGCAGACAGGTGAACGTGCCGCCTGCCTCGGCCTCGGAGTCGACGGGCAGGCCGCAGGCCGTGAGGCAGCCGATCCCGAGGACCGCGAGGGTCAGGCGACCCCGATCAGCGAGACGCATCGCCTGCGGGCCCTCCATCCGTGGGAGTCGTGCCCGTGGCGGTCTTGTTCGCAGCAGCGGGGTTCGTGGCAGTCGGGTTCGTGGCAGCTCGGCGGCGGATCATCACGAGCACGACGGCGAGCAGCACCACCACGGCCGCCGCCACTCCGCCGACGACGAGGCCGGTCGACGGGCCCTCGGGCTCGGCTGCGGGCTGGGCGGCATCGGTGACCGGATCGTCGCCCTCGCCCGCAGCGGCCGCGTCAGCCGAGGCGTCCGCCGGGTCGCCCCCCGACGACTCGGCGAAGCTGACCGGAATAAGCACGTCCTGGCTTCGGTCGCCCGTGCGCAGGTGGTCGGCGCGGGTGACGACTCCGCACGGCGTGTCCAGGCAGTCGGTGAACTGGTCCTGCGCCTGCACGCTCAGCTCGACCGTGAACGAGCCGTCGTCCGCATAGGGCGTGGCCAGTCCCTCCCCGTACGGCGGCGGAGTGGAGGAGATCCAGCTCGACGCGCCGCTCTCCCCCTCCATGTCGACGCCGCCGAGACAGGGACCCGGCTGCCCGCCCGGCTCGGGCAGGACGCACAGCGCGACGTAGATCCCCTTGTTCTCGTCGAATCCCCGACCGACGACGGTGACCTGTTCGCCCGCCGGATCGAGCCCGTCGGCGCGGGAGAGGATCAGTGTCTGCCCTGCCTCGCCCGTAGCCTCGACCGACTCGGCCTGCGCGGATTCGGCGTGCGCGACGGGACCGGCCAGGCCCGGCAGCGAGAGCCCCGGCACCGACAACGCCAGCATCGACAGGACCGTCAACGCGAAGAACCGCAGCGGCGGCTTCCCGGTGCCCTCAGCGGCATCGCGCATCAGGCGACGTCCTCGGTCTCGATCGAATACGCGGCGGGGCGGGGGATGTGCGGCAGATGCACCGAGGCCAGATCGGCGAGCATCTCGGTGTTCAGCCGGTAGGCCAGGAGGGATTCCTCGATCACCCGGTCCTGCTCGGCCGCGTCCCACTCCGTGCCGTCGAGCAGCGCCCGATAGGCCGCCTTGAACCTGGGCGGCCGGGGGATCGCGTCGAAGGCGTAGAAGCGGGCGCCGTCGCCGTCGAAGCCGTAGATCTCGTGGAGCCGACGAGCGACGATGCGACCGCCGGAGAGATCGCCCAGGTAGCGGGTGTAGTGATGTGCGACGAATCCGCCCGGCCAGTCGAAGCAGACCTCGTCGACCCGATCGAGATAGCGCACGGTCGCGGACGTCGGCTCGATGCGGTCGCGCCACTGTGGACCGTGCAGGTGGCGGAGGTCGGCCTCGAGCGCGGTGGTACGCGACAGCTCGTCGAAGACGAAACGGCCCGCGACCGGATGGGGGCGCATCGCCTCCGCCGCCGCCTCCAGCCGTCGGTACAGCAGGAAGTGCTGACCGACGAGCCCCGCATAGCTCTCTCGAGACAGCCCGCCCGCGAGCAACGCATCCAGATACGCGGTGTGCCGAGCGGCCTCATGCCAGTCCCGACCACGATCTCTCAACCGCTCCGCGAAGCCCACCTCGCGGGCACTCTTCGTGTCCATCGCACCCCTGCCTGATGTCTTCGTGAGTCGCTGTTCGACGCACTCGGGTGAAGCGGCGTCCTCCGGGTGAAGCGGCCTGCGGTTCGAGCGATCGGGGACGTGCAGCCCGTGGCGCCTGAGAAGTCTCGACAACACGAGCAGCGGCCGATCAACATCGCACCTGGTCAAGGCCGCAGCACCCGACGAGCACTCGGCTCGAAGGGCCTTGTTGACCTCCGCAAGAGTAGGTTAGGCTGCCCAAAATTGACACAGGCAAGGCTAACCAAACTTGTCACGAAAGGGTTACGCGCCAGCCGGACTGGTCCGATGCGCCGCTACCCAGGGCGACATCTCGATCCACCCGACCGACGCCGATCGTCCGCAATGGCTAGTAATAGCCAGCAGTACTAGCGGACCGCCCGAGCAGGCCGAGAACCGTCGCCGTCGACACCGACGACGCGTTCTCCTCCTGTTCCCACGAGCAGTTCCCGAGCCCACCACTCGTCGCCGGACACCCGATCAACCATGCGACCTTCAGGAGTGACGCAGCAGATGAGGACGAGTGGAAGACGATTCGCGCACCGCCTGAGATGGCCGGTCGCCGCCGCCGTGGCGGCGACCATGGCCCTCGGCGCCGCCGTCCCGGCACTGGCGACCTCGGAGTCGGACCCCGGTCCGGAGGGGCAGCAGATCACCGTCAGCAAGAACGTCGATCTCGACCCCGCAGGCGAGACGATCACGGTCAGCGGAACCGGCTTCGACATCGCGAAGGGCATCTACCTGGCCTTCTGCGTGGACAACGGACCCGGCGTCACGCCGAGCCCGTGCATCGGCGGGGTGGACATGACCGGCGAGAGCGGCGGCTCGGTCTGGATCTCCTCGAATCCGCCGCCGTACGGCGCCGACCTGGCCAAGCCCTATGTGGACGAGGGCGACGGACGCGGCGGCTTCGAGTTCGACCTGCGCATCGCGGCCGCCGACGAGTACACCGACTGTCTGGCCGAGGGCACGGTCTGTTCGGTGATCACCCGCGCCGACCACACCAGGGCGGGCGACCGCTCGCAGGACGTCCGGGTTCCGGTGACCTTCGCCGAGCCGCGCCCCGTCGCCGACCCGGTGGTGACGGTCTCCAAGACCGCCGACCTCGACCCGGCAGGCGAGACCGTGACCGTCTCGGGCGAGGGGTTCCACCCGCCCGCCGGGGTATCCGGCATCTACGCGGTCTTCGGCCCGCGCACCGACGCCTACTGGACGGACGCGAGCGTCTATCACTCGGCGACGTTCATCCCGGCAGGCGATCTCGCCACGGGCACCTTCGAGGCGGACCTCGACGTGATCGCCGAATATGAGACCGGTGCGGGCCCGGTCGACTGCGTCGCCGACGGCTGCGAGGTGCTCACCTTCGCCGCGCACGGCGCCACCGACCGCAGCCTGGACACCTTCACCCCGCTGTCCTTCGCCGCGGCGGAGGCGATCCCGACGCTGACCGTCTCCAAGACGGAGTCATTGGCGGCGGACGGCGAGGCGGTCGAGGTCGTCGGCCGGGGCTTCGCGCCCGGTCGGGGGATCTACCTCGCGCAGACCATAGAACTCGGCGAAGCCGGGTATCCGCAGACCTACACCTCGGCGAGCTGGCTCCAGGCCGTCGACGACTCGGGCGAGTTCACCGAGACGATCGAACTGCTGCCCACCTTCGAGTCCGAGGGACAGACGGTGGACTGCGCGGCACAGACGTGCTTCGTCGCGGCCTTCAACGACCACACCGCGATCGACGACCGCTCTCAGGACGTCTGGGTGCCCGTCACCTTCGCCGAGCAGGCGCGACAGGAGCCGGGCGGCACCGGCTCGGCGACCGGCCCGGAAGGCCAGCAGGTCGAGGCCACGCCCGTGAACGACCTCGACCCCGAGGGCGCCGACATCCGGGTCACCGGCAGCGGCTTCGACACCGACAAGAACATCTACGTCGCGCTGTGCGTGGACAACGGACCCGGCGCGCAGCCCACCCCGTGTGTCGGCGGCGTGGACATGAGCGGCGAGGCAGGCTCGTCGAAGTGGATCGGCACCGACCCGTACGGCTCCGGGCTGACGACTCCGTGGGGCTCGGGCGGCTCGTTCGACGTCACCCTCAACGTGACGGCGGCGGACGAGTTCGTCGACTGCCGTGAGACCGCATGCTCGGTGATCACCCGACGGGACCACCAGGCGGGCGGCGACCGCTCGCAGGACACCAGGATTCCGGTGACCTGGGCCGACGGTTCCGGCCCCGGCGGTTCCGGTCCGGACGGCAGCGGCCCGGACGGTTCGGGGCCGGACGGCTCTGGCCCCGACGGCGCAGGCCCGGACGGCAACGGCCCCGACGGTGCTCCCGGCCCGAACGGGGGATCGCAGAATCCGGGCGGTGCGGGCCCGAACGCAGCGGGCGTGCGCAACCTGGCCTCGACCGGTGCCGACGGCATCCTGCCGATCTCGTTGGGCGCGGCGCTCCTCGTCGGCGCGGGCGGCCTGACGCTGTTCCTCTCGCGACGTCGACGCGCGATCAGCTGACCGTGGTCCGTTGTCGGCGGTGGGTTCCCCTGCGAACCCACCGCCGACAACGGTATTAGCCGAGCGCGAGCCGGAAGCCCGCTGCTCGGACAGGTCACACGCCTGCCTACGAGGTTATCGGCAGGCGTATTCCGTTGCCACGATTCAGCAGTGCGACGGAACACGGAACTGGTTGGAGACCGGTCCAGGACGTGAGGGCGCGCAGCACGCCCTAGACCGGAGCTTCATCGAAGCGTTCCCGGTCGAAACTGGGAGCGCTCCCAATATTGAAAGGGTAACGGGAGGGAAACACGCTGTAAACCCCCGGCGTGCGGCTGTCTCGGAAGGCAGGACCGACGGCACCCGTCCGCAGGCGACGGTCGACGCCCGTCCGGCGGTGCCCGACGGGCGTTCGGCGGGGTCGAAAGCGGCAGGCGGCCGTGCGACCGCCATCGAGCGGCTTCGATGTCCCGCTAGCCACGGGAGCGCTCCCAAAGACGACTGACCTCACGAGGTGACAACGGCTTTCTTGCCTGTTCAGAGCCCTGATCCCGGCGCAGCCCTGTAGAGAGGCCACCCGACGCGAGAGGCGCCGGCGAACGGAATCGAGTGGACTTCCGGGGCGCAGCGGATCAACATCGGCTGATGAGCGATTCCCCGCTGGGGCCGAGGTCCGATCCGCCAGGCCGCGATCCACATCCCCTGCGCGGTCGCCGAGCCCTGATCACTGGCGTCAGCAGGCGACAGGGCATCGGGTACGCCGTGGCCCGCAGGCTCGCCGCTTACGGGGCCGACATCGTCTTCCACCACCACGTTCCCCACGACGCCGCACAGGCCTGGGGCGCCGACCCGGCAGGCATCGAGGCGATTGCGGCAGGCATCCAGGAGGCGGGGCCGACAGTCGAGGTCTCGAACCTCGCGGCGGACCTGGCCGACCCCACCGCACCCGCCGCGCTGGTCGAGGCGGTCGCCGCCGCAGGCAGGCTCGACATCCTGGTGTGCAATCACGCCCGCTCCGAGCCGGACGGCGATCTGGGGGCGATGACCGCCGAGATCCTGGACGGCCACTGGGCAGTGGACACCAGGTCGAGCATCCTGCTGGCCCGCGAGTTCGCCGCCCGGCACGACGGAGGCGACGGCGGACGCATCGTGTTCATGACCTCAGGGCAGGACCAGGGCCCGATGCCCGGCGAGGTCGCCTACGCGGCCGCCAAGGGAGCGTTGGCCGCGATCACCCTCACCATCGCGGACCAGCTCGCGGACCGGGGCATCACGGTGAACGCGGTGAATCCGGGACCGGTGGACACCGGATATGCCAGCCCCGAGGCGCGCGCCGCCGTGGCCTGCCGATTCCCCGGCGGCCGCTGGGGCGAGCCCGACGACCCCGCACGGCTGATCTCATGGCTGGTCACCGACGAGGCGCGCTGGATCACCGGCCAGGTCATCAACTCCGAAGGCGGGTTCCGCCGCTGGACCTGATCGGCGAGCCGCCACCGGCCGCGGATGTGTTCGTCCCGGGCACAGTCCTCCTAGGACACCTCGGATGGGCTGGCAGCGCGCAGATCCGACGGCTGACGCCCGGCCGATGACGCGTCGCGGCCGTCAACCGGATACTGAAGGTGACGGTGACCGGGAGCCGAAGGGGTCGGGCATGAGGCGATGGTGGCAGGCGCTGGCGACGGCCCTGGTGGTGACGGGCGGCGGCATCGCCGTGAACGTGGCGACGGAGTCACTGGACAACGTGCTGGCCTGGGTGGCCGTCGTCGTACTGACGCTCGCCGGTGCCGGCGTGACACTCTGGACGCAACGGGACTCCGGTCGGGACCGGGCAGCCTCGGCCGGGCAGGAAAGCCCCGACGCCGCACCGCAGGCTCCGGCGCCCGTGCAGAACTCGATCTCCGGGGAGGTCGGCGGATCGGTCGTCCAGGGTCGGGACATCGAGGGCGGCATCGTCGTCAACGACACGCCCCGGACGGTGCACCAGCACGCCGAGGCCGCAGGCAACGCGGTGGTTCAACAGGCAGGCGGCGACATCACCCACCACGACCGCAGGCGACCGCGCGGCTGACGTGTCCCGAGCAGGCTGGACCTTGCCGACGAGCAGTCGCGCAGACCCGATGAGCGTGATCACCCGAGACCGACGGCACGGCGGCGGAGCCGTCGCGGCGCCCGATCGCCGACTATGGCGTCGGGTGCTGGCTCGTGCCTGTTGTGGGCGAAACGGTTCTGACGGTATCGATCGGGATCAACGGCTGCGGCAGGTAGCGCGCCACGGTTCATCCAGCACGATCTGTACTCGCTTCAGGCTTGGAGGTGCACATGTTCTCGTTGGTGGTTCGGTTCGACCTGCGTGATGAGCAGGCAGCGGCGGGGTTCGATCAGCTGGTCTCGGAGACGGCTCCGGGGATCAGGGAGTCGGAGCCGGGGACGCTGTCGTACGTGGTGAGCGGGGTGGAAGGTGCCCCGTTGTCGCGGGTGTTCTACGAGCTGTACCGCGACAAGGCGGCGTTCGAAGCCCATGAAGCGGCTCCGCACACGCGGCGATTCCTGGCGGAGCGGGACCTGTACGTCTCGGAGACGCGCGTGGAGTTCCTGACTGATCCGCACGGCAAGGGGATCTGACCGCTGACGCGAACCCGGCCGGACGCCGTCAGGCGGCAGGTGGCGTTCTACCGGGGTCGGCGCCGGGCTGTCCCAGCGGGCACTCGGCAGGCTGATCTCACCGTCGGAGCGCTGGGTGTCCCAGGAGGTGCCGTGCGCACGACATGTCGGTGTTGAAGACCGCCTGAGGCGCTGAACGTACCGTTGATGTCGCCGCGCGGCGCGCCTTGAACCTCCTCCTAGAGCCAGCTTCGGCAAGGACGACGGTAGGTCTGCATACACAGGCCAGCACCTATGGCAGGCACCCATGTCAGCAGGAGGGCGTGAACGTCGTCAGCAGCAGCGCTGGGGCGGCTCGGACCAACCGATCATGCTTGCCGGGTTTGTCGGCATACGCGATGGCAGGGACCTCGAGTGCGTGCGCCGCCTGGACGTCGGTGGTGGAGTCGCCGATCAGGACGCAGTACGCAGCGTCCACGTCGAGCGCTTTCGCAGCTTCGGTAAGGAGATGGGCGTTGGGCTTCATCAGTGTCGGGTCGTACGGGTCACGCCCCTGGATGTGATCGACGTAGGTGCTGAGGTCGTGCGCAGCCAGGTAACCGCGAATTGCCTCTGTCGTGTTATTGCTGACGATGGCGAGCGGCCGATCGGTTGCGTGCCATGTCGCCATGAGCTCGGCGGCACCCGGTGTGGGTGTAGCGGTCTTGGCGGCTTCGATCTCACCCGCCTGTAGCGCGGCCTCGATCTGGCGGCCTAGCGCGGGTGAGAGTTCTGCGGCGTAGCCGAGGATGGTGTGCGGGTCGTTCGCGTCAGCCTCGGGTGGTGGGAGTTCTCCCGCATCGTGGATGAGGGTTCGGAGTTCGGCGGCGATGACGGGTGCGGGGTATCCCGCGAAAACGGAACAAACCGGGCCGTCGAAGTCCAACAAGAGCGCGTCGGCATCAACGAGCAGGCGTCGAAAGAGGTCGAAATCGTCTACTGGCACCTGCTTCACAGGATGTGCTCCTTACGACGGTGGTCCACCTGCTGGTGAACCAGGTGGTGGAGTTGCGGAAGAGGATGGCGTCCTTGTCTGCGAGGTCGTAGCTGGTGGTCGTCTCGCCGCCGAGGGAGAGGACGTGTTCTTGGACGGGTAGAAGCCGAAGAAGGGCGTCTTCGCCGTTGAGCCATAGAGCGTGAACAGGGGTGCGGCACGGTGCACGCGGACTTCGGCGGTGACCTCGGTGTCCAGGCCCAGCCTGCCGAGTTCGGTGACGTTGTCGATGATCGCGTAGGTGTGGCGTTCCATGATCCGGCCCATGCGGGCACGGACCTCGAGGCTGTCGGAGAGGTCGTCGGCGCGGCACGGGATGGCCATCGGTTCCGAGTGTTGATCCTGCTTGCGCGTTCTGCGCGTTGCGGTGGGGGAGGTGACCGCGTTGCGGCGGTGTGACGTCGCTTCAGACGGCTCGTGGATGCGGGTGACGCGGGCGCATACCGAGATCACCAGTCAGCGGGATCGCGGTGGGTCCGCCGAAGTCGCTGGGCCGGCGGGCCACCGACCTGGCCGAGCGGCGGATCTCAGACAACCTCAGTGCGCTCGTCGACGAGCACAGAACCACGACCTCACAAGACGAGCGGGACAGCACGGAATCCGAGGTCGAGGATCAACCGCACGTAGACAGTACGACAGACAAGTCAATCAAGAGACGACGAAGGCCCAGGACCAGAGGACACACCCCCTGACCTGGGCCTTCGTTCAACGAGCGGATGACGGGAATCGAACCCGCGTATTCAGCTTGGGAAGCTGATGTTCTACCATTGAACTACATCCGCAGCAGATCACATGCTACACGCCGCCCGCGCCGGGGTCAGCAGGTGCCCTGCCGTTAGGGTGGTCCCGTGCTCCTCAGTGATCTGGACCTGCGCAAAGAGATCGACGGAGGTCGGCTCTCGCTCGACCCCTTCGAGCCCGACATGGTGCAGCCGTCGAGCATCGACGTCCGACTGGACCGCTTCTTCCGGGTGTTCGACAACACGAAGTACACCCACATCGACCCCTCGCTTCAGCAGGACGAGCTGACCTCCCTGGTCGAGACCGAGGGCGAGGACCCGTTCGTCCTGCACCCCGGCGAGTTCGTGTTGGGCTCCACCTTCGAAACCGTGGGGCTGCCCGCGGATCTCGCGGGCCGGTTGGAGGGCAAGTCGTCGTTGGGCAGGCTGGGCCTGCTCACGCACTCCACCGCAGGCTTCATCGACCCCGGCTTCTCGGGGCACATCACGCTCGAGCTGTCCAACGTGGCCAATCTGCCGATCACCCTGTGGCCGGGGATGAAGATCGGGCAGCTCTGCATCTTCCGGCTCTCCAGCCCTGCCGAGAACCCGTACGGCTCCAGCTCGACCGGCTCCCGGTACCAGGGTCAGCGGGGTCCGACGCCGTCGCGGGCCTACCTGAACTTCCGGCGGACCGACACGAAGCGCTGATCGTGGCGGTCTGTTCGCGGCGTCCGGCCGCGCGGGCATCCGTGGGGCCGGGGCCGCCCCGGCCCACGCGCACCCGTCAGCCCCGCACGCGTACCGCGACCGCTCCGTTCTGCCTGTCCCAGCTCACCTCGTCCAGACTGCGCACCACGAGATCGGCGGCCAGCCCCGTGACGTGTGGGTTGGTCAGCACCCCCAACACCTGCATGCCCGCTGCCTTGGCCGAGGCGACTCCGGCCGCCGCGTCCTCGACCACCAGACAGTCGGCCGGGTTCACGCCGAGGCGTCGGGCGGCGGTGAGGTAGGGCTCCGGATCGGGCTTGCCGACCTGCACGTCATCGGCGGTGACCACGGTCGTGGGCGGCACCAGGCCGCCCGCCGCGAGTCTGGCCAGTGCCAGGGCTCGGACGGCCGACGTGACGATCGCCCCCTGCCCCTCGGCCAGCGAGGCCAGCGCCGTCGCCGCGCCGGGAAGAGCGGTGACCCCGTCGAGATCCGCCAGCTCCAGTTCGTCCAGCCTGCGGACGGCCTCGGCCACCTCGCTCGTGGGCAGCAGTTCGCCGATGATCTCGACGGCCCGACGCCCGTGGCTGTTCACCAGCGCCGACGGCGCGATCCCGTGCTCTTCGCACCAGCCGTGCCAGCAACGGGTCACCGCAGGCGTCGAGTCGATGAGAGTCCCGTCGAGGTCGAACAGGACGGCAGCGACGACGAAGCCGTCCTCGGCCGGTCGGGTCTCTCTCGTGGGTTCCGTCGTGGGTCCGCTCGTTCCCGTCGCCATGACCTACACCGTGCAGACCATCGGAGTGGATGTCCAGCAGGCGGACGGCATGACCTTGCGCACCCTCGGCCCGCCCGGCCCGCGCCGTCGTCGACCGCCGCCGAGTGCCAGCCTCGCCGGGGGCGCCTTCCGCCGAGGCCCAGCACGCCGTGGGATCGGCTGGTCGTCAAGCCACCGTCTCGCGCCCTGCGAATGGTCTCGGCGCTCGAACCGATGGCAGGCGAGTCCTTCCAGCCACCAACCCGGTCAGGTGATGCGGCCGTACCGCGAGAAGACCCTGGCTCGTAGCTCCTCGTCCGATCGGGGCACCGGTTCCAGGAAGATCTCGTCGAGTTCGACGAACTCGGCACGCAGCTCGCCGTCGATCCGGACGCAGGCACGCTCCAGCTCGGCCACCGACAACGCGTCGTCGAAGTCCAGCCGCACGCAGAGCAGGACTCGATCGGCGCCCGTGCTCATGGTGAGCAGGTCCACCACCACGTCGATCTCCGGCACCTCGCGCAGCCGGGCCCGAATCCGGTCGATCAGCTTGCGAGAGGCCTGTTGGCCGATCAGCAGGTCGAGGTTGCTGCGGCCGAGGACGTAGGCGACGACGGCGAGCAGCACGCCGATGGCCAGGGAGGCCGAGGCGTCCCAGACGGCCGAACCGGTGAGCTGGTGCAGGCCGACGCCGAGGAACGCCAGCATCAGCCCGATCAACGCGGCGCTGTCCTCCAACAGCACCGTCTTGGCCGTCGGATCGTCGACGGACCGCAGGTAGTGGAAGAACGGCGTCCGCTCCTCCTCGGCCTCCGAACGGATCTGGCGCACGGCCCGCAGCCACGAGACGCTCTCCAGCACGAAGGCCAGCCCGAGCACCACATAGGCCACCTCGGGGCTCGTCTGCTCCCGGCCGTCCCCGGTGAGCGCGCGGATGCCCTCGGCGATCGCGAGCACGGAACCGGACGCGAAGATGCTGACCGCCGCCATCAGCGACCAGAAATAGCGTTCCTTGCCATACCCGAACGGGTGTCTGCGATCGGCGGGTCTGCGGGACCTGCGGAGGGCGGTCAGGAGCAGGATCTCGGTGATCGTGTCCGCGACCGAGTGGGCCGCCTCCGCGAAGAGCGCGGCCGATCCCGTGACCAGGCCCGCGAAGGCCTTGAGCACCGCGATCCCCGCATTCACGAGCAGAGCGATCACCACGGTCACGCCGCTGCCGCTCTCGGGTCGCGCCGGCTCCGCAGTCGTCATGCTCTCCCCCGCCTCGGCAGCCGTTCACTCACTCTCACGGTAAAACCGATCGGCTGATCTTGCCTTTCGACGCTCATCTGACATCGAGTTCAGACCGTAGTTTCGGCCAGGAGTTCGTCTGATCCATTGGAGGTGACGTCTCGATGGTCGAAACAGGTTCATATACGACATCAAACTCAGCCGGCGCATCCCTACCCCCCTCATCTGATCGGTTGCTGTATGTCGCGCTCATCGCCGGAAGTGCGGCGCTGGGCGGTTTCCTGTTCGGATTCGACACGGCGGTGATCAACAGCGCGATCACCGGAGTTCAGGATCGATTCTCGATCGGCGCGGGCGCGACCGGACTGATCGTGTCCTCGGCGCTGATCGGCTGCGCGGTCGGCGCGTGGTTCGCGGGTTCGCTGGCCGACCGGTTCGGTCGGGTCAGGACCATGCAGTTCGCGGCGCTGCTCTACGGCATCGGCGCGTTGGCGGCGGCGATGTCCTTCTCCGCCGTCGACCTGGTGTTCTGGCGGGTGACCTGCGGTCTGGGCATCGGGCTGGCCTCGGTCACCGGGCCCGCCTACATCGCGGAGATCTCGCCTGCGGCCTATCGCGGCAGGCTCGGTTCGCTGCAACAGCTCGGGATGGTCACCGGGATCGCCAGCGCTGCGCTGCTGAACTACGGGATCGTCGCCGTCGCGGGCGGAAGCGCGAATCCCCTCGGTCCGTTCGGCGCCTGGCAATGGATGCTGGGAATCGCCGTCGTCCCCGCCGCAATCTTCGGAATCCTCGTCTCGCGAATTCCGGAGTCACCACGCCATCTGGTGTCGAAGAATCGATTCACCCAGGCACGAGAGGTACTCGATCGGATAGAACCGGGCGCCGCCGAGGAACGATTGGGTGAGATTCGTCGTTCGCTCGAGCACGAGCCGAAGCCGAGGTTACGACACCTGTTCGGCGGCCGTCGAACCCTGCTGCCGATCGTGTGGGTGGGCATCGGCCTGTCCATGCTGCAGCAGTTCGTCGGCATCAACGTGATCTTCTACTACTCGGCCACGCTATGGCAGTCGGTAGGCATCGGCGAGGACGCGGCGCTGCTGAACAGTGTGGTCAGCGCCGTGGTGAACATCCTCGGCACCTTCCTGGCCATCGCTCTGATCGACCGGGTGGGTCGCAGGCCGATCCTGTTCGCAGGCTCGATCGGGATGTCGACCTCGTTGGGCATCGCCGCCTGGTGCTTCGGCTACTCCGAGGTCATCGACGGCGCCACGGTGCTTCCCGACCCGCAGGGCCAGATCGCGTTCATCGCCGCCAACGCGTTCGTGTTCTTCTTCGCGGCGTCGTGGGGCCCGCTGGTGTGGGTACTGCTCGGCGAGATGTTCCCCAACCGGATCCGCGCCGCAGCGCTGTCGGTCGCCGCTGCCGCCCAGTGGATGTCCAACTGGGTGGTGTCGATGAGCTTCCCGAGTCTCTCGGAGTTCAGCCTGACCTTCGCCTACGGGTTGTACACGACCTTCGCACTGCTGTCGTTCTTCTTCGTGCTCAAGTTCGTGCCGGAGACGAAGGGCAAGACCTTGGAGGAGATGGGATGACGATCAGCGGGCGTACACCTGCCGAGCGATCTGGTCCTTGCGCATCCGGTACTCGCGCAGCGCCTCCGGGCTGTAGCCGCCGTCGGTGGGACGGGCGGGCGTCTCCGTGACGTCCTCCACCATCGTCCAGCCGCTGCCGAGGTCGATCAACGAGCGGTGCTTGGTGGCGTAGTAGTCCGGACTGACGCTCACCGCGACGCCACTGGCACCCACCGCCGAGGCGATCAGGTGCGGGTGGAAGCGGCTGGAGATCCACGTCTGGCCCGGCGCGGCAGGCAGGCCGGTGTCCATCAACTCGGACAACGGGTAGAAGCGGGCATCGGGCAGCTCATGCTCGATCAGGGAGAACACCTCGCGGTCGACGCGCGGAATGCACTCCACCACGCCCAGCTGCGTCGAGTCGACGCCCCAGTCGCGCAGGGTGTCCAGCACGAAGCCCGCCAGACGCGGCACGCCGAGTTCCACCAGGTCGGACTGCATGCACACCATGACCTCGCGGACGTCGTCGTCCTGCCGGTAGAGCTGCGGGCCGAGGCCGAAGAACACGTCGTCACAGGTGTGGGTGACGGAGACGGTCTTGCTGAGCATGTCTGCCGACGGGGCGTCGCGGACGTCGACGACCTCGAATCGCTGGGCGAGTTCGCGCAGCAGGGGCTCGCAGTGGGCGGGCGCGGGGTAGAGGCCGATGCCGGTCATCGCCGCCCGCCCGCCGGAACGACGCACGGCGGCGACGGCGCCCGCGAGCAGTCCGACGTGGCGGGGCCAGATGCGGTTCACGTAGCCGCCGCCGATGATGTGCACGACGTCGGCGCGAGCGAGCAGCTCGACGCCCGCCACCCAGCGAGGGGCGATGCCGGGGAAGTCCACGCAACGCTGCGCGAAGTCGGCGACGCCCCACGGCTCGTCGGTCGGCGCCTCCCAGCACAACCGCCACAGCGTGTCGGTGAAGCGGACCCTCGGGTGCAGGTCGCCGAGCATCACCTGCGCCGGGCCCGGGCTCGGGCAGTCGAGCCACACCTCGGCGTCCGGGGCCGTCTGGGCGAGATGCCGCAGCCAGGTGGCCGCGATGATCTCGTCCCCGTAGTTCGGGAAGCCGGTGGTGCCGACCAGGTAGTAGAGCGGACGCCCGCTGTCGGTGCTCATCGGAATGGATTGTCGCAGTTGATCAACGGCCCGGATAGCGTCGTTCGGGTAACGACTCCGTAGCGAGGCCGTGTCGGTCGCGGCCTCGTTGGCAGGCCTGCGGCGTCCTGACGCAGGCGAGAGCCCGACGAGCGGCCAGGTGGACGACGCCGTGAACGCCGCGATCAGCGGCCCCGCCGGAGAACCGTCCGGCGTGTTCTCGCCAGCGGGCGTCACCGGGCAGGCCGCACGCGGTGCGCCTGTCCGGCCTGCGACGACCGCCGAGGGTGGCGCCTGCCGCGATGCTCGTCGATGACGTCGACCCGCCGCCGACCGAACAGGGCCGGGACCGAGCAGGCGGCGCTGTGTGCCGCAGCGGCCTCGGCCGGTGTGAACACCCGCTTCGTCGAGGTCCGTCACCAAGAGAGCGTCGTGCCGTGACCGGCCGGACAGGCCTGCGAGCCGATGCCCGCAAGCTCCCTCGGGATCGACTCGGCGGTCTCGTCGCCGTTCATCTCTTGCCGATGGTTACCAGCGGGTAATATAGTGTTGTTACCGACTGGTAGGGGATACGTCCGCTGCACACGGCACGACGCGGGGAGCACACGATGGGCCACTACAAGAGCAACCTCCGGGACCTGGAGTTCAACCTCTTCGAGGTCCTGGGCGTGCAGGAGAACCTCGGCACCGGACCCTTCGACCAGGCCGACGAGGAGACCGCCAGAGGCGTCCTCGCCGAGCTGGAGAAGCTCGCGTCCGGCCCGCTGGCGGAGTCCTTCGCCGAGGCCGACCGCGCGGGCACGACCTTCGACCCGGCGACGCACTCGGTCACCCTTCCCGAGCCCTTCAAGCGCGCGTATCAGGCGCTGTGGGACGGCGAGTGGTACCGCCTGAGCCTGCCGGTCGAACTCGGCGGCTACGGCATTCCCCCGACCGTGCAGTGGGCGGCCTCTGAGCTGATCCTCGGCTCCAACCCCGCCACCTACATGTACCTGGCTGGCCCGAACTTCGCGACGGTCATCTGGCGCGAGGGCACCGAGGAGCAGCGGAACTGGGCTCAGGTGATGATCGACAAGGGCTGGGGCGCCACCATGGTCCTCACCGAGCCCGACGCGGGCTCGGACGTGGGCGCGGGCCGCACCAAGGCCGTCCAGCAGGACGACGGCTCCTGGCACCTGGAGGGCGTCAAGCGCTTCATCACCTCCGGCGACCACGACCTGTCCGACAACATCATGCATCTGGTGCTGGCGCGGCCAGAGGGCCCCGGCATCGAGACGCGACCCGGCACCAAGGGCCTCAGCCTGTTCCTGGTGCCGAAGTTCCACTTCGACGGCGAGACCGGCGAACTCGGCGAGCGCAACGGCGCCTTCGTCACCGGCGTCGAGCACAAGATGGGGCTCAACGCCTCCGCCACCTGCGAGTTGACCTTCGGTCAGAACGGCACCCCGGCCAAGGGCTGGCTGCTCGGCGAGGTGCACAACGGCATCGCCCAGATGTTCCAGGTCATCGAGTACGCCCGGATGATGGTCGGCACCAAGGCGATCGGCACGCTCTCCACCGGCTACCTCAACGCGTTGGACTACGCCAAGGAGCGCGTGCAGGGCGCCGACCTGCCGCAGATGACCGACAAGAACGCACCGCGCGTGCCGATCACCCGGCACGCCGACGTCCGCAGGCTGCTCATGCTGCAGAAGGCCTACGCGGAGGGGATGCGCGGCCTCTACCTCTACACGGCGAGCTTCCAGGACCGAATCCTGGCCGGTAAGGCGGCGGGCGAGGACGTCTCGCTTCCCGAGCGGATCAACGACCTTCTGCTGCCGATCGTCAAGGGCGTCGGCTCCGAGCGGGCCTACGAGATGCTGACGCTCTCGCTGCAGACGCTCGGCGGCTCCGGCTATCTCCAGGACTACCCGATCGAGCAGTACATCCGGGACGCCAAGATCGACAGCCTCTACGAGGGCACCACGGCGATCCAGTCGATGGACTTCTTCTTCCGCAAGATCATCCGCGACAATGGCCAGGGCCTGCTGCACATTGCCACCGAGATCCAGTCCTTCCTCGCGACGGAGTCGGGCAACGGCAGGCTGAAAGAGGAGCGCGAGCTGCTCAAGCAGGCGCTGGAGGACTTCCAGGGCATGCTCGGGGCGATGGTCGGCTTCCTCACCTCCGCCCAGGAGGACCAGGCCAACATCCACAAGGTCGGGCAGAACACGGTCCGACTGCTGATGAGCGCGGGCGACCTGCTCATCGGCTGGACGCTGCTGCGGCAGTCGGAGATCGCCATGGCGGCGCTCGACGGCAGCCCCGGCGAGAAGGACCGGCTGTTCTACGAGGGCAAGGTCGGCGCAGCGCGATTCTTCGCCACGACGGTGCTGCCGGAGCTGGCCGCGCGCAGGCGCAGCCTGGAGGCGACGGACAACGCGCTGATGGATCTGCCCGAAGGGGCCTTCTGAGCCGGCCGATGGGCTTCGGCGAACCCTGCGGGTCGAGACGGCACTCTCGGTCATGACACCATCTGGTCACAGTGGGTCGACGGTGCAGGACGGCGCAAGGGGTCAGGGGTGGCGGCAGCAGGTGGACGACAGCCCGTGGCCGGGCCGCTGTCCGCCGCCGTCGCCAGTCTGTGTCATCGGCTCCAGCCCCAGGTGAGTCCGCGCACCGCCGCGGGTTTCCGCGAGGTGCTGCGCAGGCTGGACGCCCCGTTGCAGCTTGCGGTGGCGGGCCGGATCAAATCGGGCAAGTCGACGCTGGTCAACGCTTTGATCGGCCGCCGGGTCGCACCCACCGACGTCGGTGAGTGCACCCGGCTGGTCACCCGGTTCCAGTACGGGACCGTGGACCGGATCGAGGTGGTGTTCGCCGACGGCGGCAAACAGGTGCTGCCCTTCGACACCGACGGGATGATCCCGGCGTCGCTGGGCGTGGACATCGACAAGGTCTCCCACATCGAGGCCTTCCTCACCAACGCCGTGCTGCGTGACCTCACGGTCATCGACACCCCCGGCCTCGGATCGCTGGACGCCGCCTCGGTGAAGCGGACCGAGGAGTTGCTCGGCGCGGGCACGGCTCGACCGGACGGGGACGCGGGCTCAGCGGACGCCGAGCAGGCAGGCGCAGGCCGAGCGGACTCCTGGACGACACCCCGGGACGCCGCTGCCTCGAGCGGATCGGACCCGGCCGCCGACGAGCTTGATCCGGTGTCCCGGAATGCTGTGGCGGGCGCGGAGGCGGTGCTCTACGTGCTCACGCAGTCGGTCCGCGCCGATGACGAGCAGGCCCTCGCGGCCTTCACGGCGGCGACGGCGAGCCGGGAGGCCGGACCGGTGAACGCCATCGCCGTGCTGAACAAGGCCGACACCATCGAGCCGGATTCCGTGGCGGGCTCGGGCGGCGATCTCTGGCGGGCCGCCACGCTGCTCTCCGAACGGCAGGCAGGCAGCCTCAAGCCGAGGGTCGCCGACGTGCTCCCCGTCATCGGGCTGCTCGCGGAGACCTCGGAAGCGGGCGGCTTCACCTCCAGCGACGCCGACGCGCTGCGCAGGCTCGCCGATCTCGACGAGGCGACCCTGGAGACGATGCTGATCTCCGCCGACCTCTTCACCACCTGGGACTGCGAGGTGCCCGCCGCCGACCGGACCCGGCTGCTGGAACGGCTCGACCTCTACGGCATCCGCTGCGGCGTGCGTGCCGTCAGCCGCAAGCCCGACATCACCGCCGGAGCGCTGCGCCGGGAACTACTGGACTCCTCCGGACTGGCCGCCGTGCGCGGCAGGCTGGAAAGTGTGTTCCGGGCCCGCGCCGACGGCATCAAGGCCGCAGCGGCGATGGCGTCGGTGAGCGCGTTGGCCCATGCCTCCGGAGATCCGGGCGAGCGGCAACGGGTGCACGACGCCATCGAGGTGCTGCTCGCGAAGCCCGAGGCACACCAGCTCCGACTGTTGGAGGCGCTGACCCTGGTGGCGGCGGGTGCCGTGTCCATGCCGGAGGACCTCGCGGAGGAGGTGCTGCGGGTGGGCAGCACCAGCTCGGTCGGGGAGCAGCTCGGCATGGTGGGCAGGCCGCCGATGGAATGGGCCGCCTACGCGTTGGAGCGTGCGGGCTGGTGGCGGTCCTTCGCCTCGTTCGGCGCCACGCCTGCGCAGAGCCGGGTCGCCCATGTCGTCCATCGGGCCTACTTCCTGATCTGGCAGCAGCTTCGCGAGGGCACTCGCTGATCGGCTGCGGCGGGCCTGCCCGCCTCGGCCCGGCGAAACCCGGCACCTCGGCATAGTGGGCGGCCGCCTCGTGATACTCCTCGGACCTACCCTGGGACGGTCGCAGGTCGCCGTCAGCAGGGAGTCGGACCGCCGTGAGTGCCGCCAGACCGCTCTCGGTCGAGCACGCCGACACGTCGGTGCCGATCGGGCAGCGGCCGCCGGGGCAGGGGCAGGCGGGGGATTCGAGCGCGTCGGACGGCCGATCATCGGCCGGTGTTCTGCCTGCTGTCGGTCCCGGCGGCACGGCGTCGCCGACCGCCGCGAACCTCGGACCCGCCGCGAAATCACCGGGAACCGGCTCCGGCTCGCATCCGTCGAAGCCCGACGTGGGCTCTCATGCTGATCCTCCGGCCGCACCGGAGTCGTCCGCAGTGTCCGGCACCGATGCCGAACTGCTCGAACAGGCGCTCCGCGAGCGGCGAGAACTGATCCGGCTCTGTCTCTACGCGCTGGATCGTGCGCGCAGCGCAGGCGTCGCGGAGCGGCTGGAGGAGGGATTGGCCTCGGTCGGTGTCCGAGCGCTGCGCCCGGACGGCGAGCAGTTCGACCCCGCCCACCACGAGGCGGGCGGCGTCGTCGCCTCGGATGCACCCGCGCTGGCAGGCACGGTGGCCGAGACGGAGATCGTCGGCTTCGCCGATCGCGGAACGCCGCTACGCCCGCCCGTGGTGATCGTCTACACCCCGCGTGCCGAGCGATGACCGCGGAGAACGCCAAGAAGCTGCCGCTGCCGAAGCTGGTCCGGCAGACCAGGGAACGGCTCGTCGAGCTGCTCAAGGACATCGACTCCGAGTCGGCCGACTGGGTGGAGAAGGTCCGGGCCGGGAAGGTCGCCACGCCGTCGGTGGTCGTCGTCGGGGAGACCAATCGGGGCAAGAGTTCGCTGGTCAACGCATTGCTGAGCAGGCAGGACCTCTCTCCCGTCGACGCCGACGTCGCGACCGCCGCCTATCTGGCCTTCGGCCATGCCGAGCAGTGGTCCGCGCGGGCCTGCTACGGAGTCGGGGTCGAGCCCGTCGACATTTCGATGGAGTCGATCCCGTCCTGGGTCTCGGCGAATCACGAGCTGCCCGCAGGCGCCCTGCCGCCCCGCTACGTCGAGGTCGACGGCCCGATTCCGTTGTTGTCCAACCTCCGGGTGGTCGACACCCCCGGGGTCGGCGGGCTCAGCGAGGTGCACGGTGAACTGGCCGCGGAGGCCGCCGCCAACGCCACCGCCCTACTCTTCGTGGTGGACGCCTCGGCGCCGTTCACCCAAAGCGAGCTGGCCTTTCTCACCACCGTGTCCGATCGGGTCGAGACGGTCCTGTTCGCGCTGACCAAGACCGATCAGTATCGGGGCTGGCGGGAGATCCTGGAGGCGAACCGGGCACTGCTCTCCGAACATGCGCCGAGGTTCGCCGACACCGAGTTCCACCCGGTGTCGGCTCGGATGTTCCAACTCGCCGCGCAGGCGTCGAACGAGGGCGCGAGCGGGATGCTGCGCGAGCGCTCCGGCGTCGGACAGCTCGCCGAGTCGCTGTCGCAGCTGGTCGGCGGGCGGGCGAACATGCTCGGCGAGGCCAACACCATGCGGGCGCTGTCGAGCTCGCTCGACGCGCTGGTGGTCCGGCTGGAGGCCGAGCAGCGGGCGCTGACCGTCGGGGAGGACGAGGCCGAGGTGCTGCGCGCCCGGCGCGACGAGCTCGCAGGCGAGCGACGGGCGAACAACCGAGGCTGGCAGCTGCGGCTGCGCGGCGAGATCAACCGGGCGAGGGTCGAATGCGCCCACGAGGTCGGCAGGCAGGTGCGCGACCTCCAGTCCTGGTTCCGCAAGGCCATCGACATCGCGGGCAAGGAGAAGCTGGTCGAACTGCCGCACCATGTGGACGCCGCATTGCAGATGCTGTCCTCCCGGATCAGCGGCATGCTCAGCGATCGGCTGGCCAAGGTGGCGGACACCTCCCTGTCCGAGCTGTTCTCCGCCGAGGAGCTCGCGGTGCTGCGGAACCAGGTCGCCAGGGCGACTCGGCCGCCGGTCGTCGTCCGGCTCCCGGAGAAACGGCCTGCGACCGCCGAGGACAAACTGCTCGTGTTCATGGGGCTCTCCGGCGGGCTGGGTGCAGGCAAGCTGGCCACCCTGCCGTTGGCGCCGTTGGCCATCGCCGCGCCGCTGCTCGCGGTGCCCGCGATCGTGCTGGGTCTCGGCGCGGGCTGGTGGATCGGCAAGACCAGGAAGCACACCGCGGACAAGCAGCATGTGAAGCAGTGGCTGACCGAGGCGATCGCCGAGTCGCGCTCGACGCTGGATCAGCTCATCTCCGAACAGCTCATCGAGGCGGAACTCCAGCTCTCGCTCGCGCTGGACGACGCGCTGGCGCGGCGGATCTCGGCGATCGAGGAGGAGCTGCGCGACGTGGAGAAGGCGCTGCGGATGGACGTCGCCGAGCGCAAGCGCGAGTTGCAGGCCACCCATCGCAGGCTCGCCGAGGTGACGGCGGGCCGTGATCGCGTGGAGGAGCTGCTGCGCCGCATCCGCGACGTCCGAGCGCGGGCCTGACTCCTCGCCCGGATATCCGACCGCGTTCCTGTCGGCTCCTCGGTGCCGCGAGAGCGGTCGCACTGCCCGCCCGCGCCGCGCTCAAGGCGGCGCGGCTGCGCCGTAACCGATCTTCTGGTCGGCCCGGACGCCGCCACGCCATGCGACCGTGAATCTACTTACATCGTAAAGTATTCTCGCGACGCGGCTGCGCACCGTGGGAGCAGGCCGAGAGCCGGCTTCCGGCAGGCCCTCGACTCCGCCCGTCGAGCGTCTCGATATCGACAGACCCGACGTCGGCGGACGTTCGGACCGCCGCGCGATGGGTCGGGCTGTCGCCGTCGGGCCCGATGGCTCGCGACCGCCGAGCGAGAGGACTTCCATGACAGAACTCCCGGTCCGATTCATCCAGGTCGTCGGCTGCCACCAGCCGACCCCGAGGACGATCCGCATCACCTTCGGCGGGTCGGAGCTCGCGGACTTCGTCTTCGCTCCCGATCAGCAGGTGAAACTGTGCTTCCCCCGGGCGGGCGACTCCGCGCCACGCCTGCCCGCCCCCACTCCGGACGGCGATCCGCTGCCCTGGTACCAGGCCTACCTCGCGCTGCCGGAGCAGGAACGGCCCTGGATGCGCAGCTACACCGTCCGCGCACATCGCGCCGAGCAGGGCGTGATCGACGTCGACTTCGCCCTCCGTCCCGACGCGGGCCCGGCGACCCGGTGGGCACGGACCGCCCGCATCGGCGCGGTGATCGGCATGGTCGGCCCGTCGCCGCTCTTCGCCAGAGCCCGCCCGATCAGCGCGTCGATCGACGTCGACGGCCTACTCCTGCTCGTGGGCGACGAGTCGGCGCTGCCCGGCATCGGCACGATGATCGAGTCGCTGCCCGCGCAGACTCGCGCGCTGGCCTTGATCGAGGTCGCCGACCCCGCCGACGAGCAGCGGCTCGCGACTCGCGGCGAGGTGACCGTGCGGTGGCTGCACCGAGCGGAGACGCGGCCGGGGACCGGCGACCTCCTGCTTCCGGCGCTACGGGCGGCCGAGTTCGCACCCGAGCGGACGGTCGCCTGGCTGGCCGCCGAGGCCGCCACCGTGCGGAGGCTGCGCCGCCATCTGGTCGCCGACCGAGGCCTGTCAGGCCGATGTGTCGAGTTCGCGGGGTATTGGCGACTCGGCCGGACGCAGGATGACGCGCCCACGGCCGGGGATCTCGCCGACGCCCGGCAGCGAGCGGCCGACATGGCGACCGCCTGACCAGGGCGGTCGGGGTCCGATCACGCGATCGGCCGCCATCCGCCGAGTGTTGCCGCACCTCCTCCCTGTCTGGCTTCCGCCCGGCCCGCCTCAGCTCGACGGCTCGCGGTACTGCGCGAGGAAGGACTCCGACGGCGGAATGGGGGTGATGACGTCGATCAGGACGCCGTCGGGACCCTCGATGATGAAGTGGCGCTGGCCGAACTCCTCGCTGCGCAACGGCAGGACCGGCACCAGACCACCCCTGGTCACCAGTCGATCATGTTCGGCATCGACGTCGGTGACCTCGAAGTTGAGCAGCACGCCGCGCACGGGTTCGCGATGGCCCGCCGGAACGCTGCCATGGCGGGGATCGAGCATCGCCAACTCCTGGTGCGGCGATTCGATCCGGCGCAGGCTCACGTACCAGTCCGACTCGAAGGTGGTCTCGAAGCCGAGCCATCGGGTGTAGAAGGCGTGCGACGTCGGAATGTCGTGCGTGCAGACGACGGGATAGAAGCTGGTCAGGGCCACGAGACACGTCCTCTCAGATACATACCTTCGGTAGGTATGCCAGCGAAAACTAGTCACGTACCCTCGGTATGTCAAGGTGTTCCAAGGAAGGGCGGCGGCGATGAGCCCCGGAGGCAGCAAGGCCCGACAGCGGGCGGAGACCCGGAGAACACTGATCTCGATCAGCCGGGACCTGTTCGCCGAGCGGGGTTATCACGCCGTCGGGCTCGCCGAGATCGCCACGACCGCCTGCCTCACCAAGGGCGCGCTCTACCACCACTTCGGCAGCAAGACAGGTCTCTTCCACGCGGTGGTCGACGACGTCGCGCACGAGGTCGCCGCCGAGGTGGCCGCCGCCGCCGATGCCGCAGACACCCCGTGGGAGCAGCTTCTCGCAGGCTGTCAAGCCTTTCTGACCGCAGGCGCCGCGCCCGCCAGAGGACGCATCCTGCTCGTCGACGGGCCCGCCGTCCTCGGCTGGCACGACTGGCGGGCGCTGGACGAGGCGGCCTCCGGGGCCCATCTCGCCGAGGCCCTGACCGGCCTCGTCGAGCAGGGAGTCATCGAGGCGCAGCCCGTCGAACCGCTCACTCGGCTGCTCTCGGGCGCGATGAACGAGGCGGCGCTGTGGCTCGCGCGCTCGGACGACCCCGAGCGCGACCTCGTGGCGGTCGGCCGATCCCTGGACCGGCTGCTGAGCGCCCTGCGCGTCGGCGGCTGAGCCCGTCGGCTCGTCCAGGCGGCCGCCGCCTCCACGAACAACCCGGCGCTGGAACCGAGGTCGCACCCGTGTCTACCCTCGCACGCCGACGGCATCCGCAGCCGCCGTACCTGCGGCGACGAAAACGATCTGCCGACGGCGCGGAACCGACCGGCCTCCCGTCGAGTCCAACCCGAGAACGTCGACACAGTTCGCAGAGCCGAGCGGTTCGCGGAACCAGGATGAGGGGGACGTTGTGTACATCGAGGACGCGGACGGCTCGGCCGACACGACCGCGACGGCCGATACCGATCTGAAGGTCACCGTGGACGGCGAGGAGTACACCGCCGAGGCCAACTACGACATGAACGGCGACGGCATCAACGACTCGGTCGTCATCGAGTCGGACGAGGGGTATGCCGTCTTCTCCGATGTCGACGGCGACGGGGACGCCGATCTGCTCGTCAAGCTCGACGAGAACGGCGATGTCACGTCGGCCGCCGGTTACGACGAGGCGGCCGGTGACTGGGTGGGCACCGACGTCGAGGACGCGATCGGCGGATCGGGGACGGGCGTCCCCACCGACGGCCAGGACGACTACAGCAGGACCGGCGACGACGTCGACGTGACCGCAGACGGTGCGCCGATGATCGTCGAGACGCCGAGCGGGGGCGTCGAAGCAGGTCCGCCCACCGAGGACCTCGACGGCGACGGAGTGCTGGACACCGCAGTGGTCACCGGTGACGACGGCACGATCCTGGTGGTCAGCGACGTGGACGGCGACGGAGAGGCCGACATGATCGGCGAGTTCGGCGCGGACGGCCGGGTGGTCGTCTCCGAGCACGTCGGCGACGGCGAGTGGATCATCACCGAGTCGGGCAGGCTCGACGCCGAGGGCAACTTCGTCCCGGACGAAGGCTTCGACACCGACGGCGGGTCCGGCATCGACCTCGGCGGCGAGCCCGACGGGAGGGGCGGCTCGTTCTCCTCGGCGGCATCCGACGACGCCGCCTGGGCAGACGACGCCTGGGCCGACGACGATGACGACGACACCGGCGCCGCGGATCGGCGCTCCTACGACGTCTCCGCAATCTTCAGCCAACCCGCAGCGGACGCGGGCGCGGACGCCCAGGCGCAGTGGGGCTGACCCGCCACTGAACCGAAAGACCCCGTATCCCGTTTGCCGGGATACGGGGTCTTTCATATTTCTGCATTGTTTCCGACACGCGTGACCCACTGGAGTGCTGAATCGATAACCTGATCGGTCGTGTGAGCGATGTGACAACGTTCTCGTAGAGCAGTGTTGGTCAAGAGCGCTAGCCTCGACGACATCCCTTTTTCCCCACGCCCGTCGATCGCACCGGGCGGACCGAGCCATTCCCGGTGAATGGCGACGACCACCCGCGGCACCGCCGAGGCGACTCCCCTAGGGCCGCCGCCCAGTCAGGAGACGAGACGATGACCGCATTGGCGATCCCCGGCCTCGATCACGCACCGACCACCCACGAGAGGCTGCTCTCGTGGGTGCACGAAGTCGCCGAGCTGACCAGCCCAGACGAGGTGGTCTGGTGTGACGGCACGCAGGAGGAGTGGGATCGCCTGACCGGGCGACTCGTCGACGCCGGAACCTTCGTGCCGCTGCCGAAGCGGCCGAACTCGTTCTGGTGCGCCTCGGACCCGGACGACGTCGCCCGCGTCGAGGAGCGGACCTTCATCTGCTCGCGAGACCCGGCCGACGCGGGCGCGACGAACAACTGGCTGGACCCCGCTGAGATGAAGTCGGTGATGACCGATTTGTACCGCGGCTCGATGCGTGGTCGGACGATGTACGTCATCCCGTTCTGCATGGGTCCGCTGGCCGCCGATAAACCCATGTTCGGCGTGGAGATCACCGACTCGGAATACGTGGTCGTCTCCATGCACATCATGACCAGGGTGGGTCGACGAGTAATCGAGCGAATGGGTTCGGACGCCGATTTCGTGCCCTGTCTGCATTCCGTGGGAGCGCCGCTGGCCGAGGGCGCCGACGACGTGCCGTGGCCGTGCAACGAGACCAAGTACATCACCCACTTCCCCGAGGAGAAGACGATCTGGAGCTTCGGCTCCGGCTACGGCGGCAACGCGCTACTCGGCAAGAAGTGCTACTCGCTGCGGATCGCATCCGCGCTGGCCAGGGAGGAGGGCTGGCTGGCCGAGCACATGCTGATCCTCAAACTCACCTCGCCTGCCGACCGGGTCCACTATGTGGCAGCCGCCTTCCCCTCGGCCTGCGGCAAGACGAACCTCGCCATGCTGGAGCCGACGATTCCCGGTTGGCGGGTGGAGACGCTCGGCGACGACATCGCATGGATGCGGTTCGGCAAGGACGGCAGGCTGTACGCCGTCAATCCGGAGAACGGCTTCTTCGGCGTGGCGCCGGGAACCAACTGGAAGACCAACCCGAACGCGATGCGCACCCTGGAACAGGGCAACTCCATCTTCACCAACGTGGCCCGCACCGCAGACGGCGACGTCTGGTGGGAGGGAATGGAGGGTTCTCCGGAGAACTTGACCTCCTGGAAGAAGCAGGCCTGGACGCCCGCCGACGGCGCGGCAGGCGAGCCCGCCGCGCATCCGAACTCGCGGTACTGCACGCCGATGAACCAGTGTCCGGTGCTGGCGCCCGAGTGGGACGACCCGCAGGGCGTGCCGATCTCGGCGATCCTCTTCGGCGGCAGGCGGGCCACCACCGTCCCGCTGGTCGCCCAGGCACGGGACTGGCAGCACGGCGTGTTCCTCGGCGCCACGCTGTCCAGCGAGAAGACCGCTGCGGCGACCGGCGCCGTCGGACAGGTGCGCCGTGATCCGATGGCGATGCTGCCCTTCATCGGATACAACGCGGGCGACTACTTCCAGCACTGGGTCGACCTCGGCAAGCAGGCCGACGCCGCCGCGCTGCCGTCGATCTTCTACGTGAACTGGTTCCGCCGTGGCGAGGACGGCCGGTTCCTGTGGCCGGGATTCGGCGAGAACTCCCGGGTGCTCAAGTGGATCGTGGAGCGACTCGACGGCGACGCGGCGGCGGCCGAGACCGCCGTGGGGCTGGTCCCCGCCGCCGATGCCCTGGATCTGAGCGGCCTGGACGTGGATCAGGCGGACGTCGAGGCCGCACTGGCGATCGACGCCGACGAGTGGCGGGCCGAGCTGCCGCTCATCGAGGAGTGGTTCGACACCATCGGCCCGGCACTGCCGAGCACGATGCGCGACGAGCTGGCGGCGCTGCGGCAGCGGCTGGGCTGACCGACGTGCCTGCCCGACGGCGGCCGATCGACAGGACGGCCGCCTGCCCCCTGGGGTGATGCGAGGGCATCACCCGGTCTGCCGCGTGAGCGCTCGCAGGCAGGGCACTGCGGGGGACCACCGACCGGCCTTCGACGAAGCAGGTCGGTCGTGGTCCTCCGTGGCGTGCAGTTCGACGCTCACGGCCACCGGAGCATTCGACGGCGGCGGTGTCGGCGATGCCTGGCGCGGCGGAGAGTCACTGGTGTGCCGGGACGCCCGATGATGAAGCCGTTGTCCCCCCGCACGCCTGCCGTCTTTCCCGGAACCGACCCGCACACCCCCGCGTCCTAGTAACGTAGATCACAGTTCCGGGGGAACGGGGGTGATGATGATGTATGCGGGAGTGGCGATGACGGCGCTCGCGATGGGGACGGTGCTGGTCGCGGTCCTCACCGGGAGACTCAATAGCACGCAGGAGAATGCGGAACAGGTCCGCGTGGAAGAACAGAACGCGCTACAGGCGCCTGCGGGTGACGGCTCATTCGATACCGAGAACCACACTCGGGTGACGCAGTGACGAACGGACGAACGAGGGACTGCCGGGGTGGGGCCGATCGGTCCGATCACTCCGGCAGTGGACGGTCTCCGATGCCCAACAGCAGTTCACCCACCGGCTCCTCGGTCGAGACATAACAGACGACCGTGTTCGAGCCGCGTCGCCAGTCGGCCAGTTCGGGAACCCGCCAGCTCAGCGCGATGTCGTCCCGTTCGGCACCACCGAGATACGCCGCCCGCGCCTGCTCACAGTGCGGCGCGGCCAGCTCCTCGATCTCCTCGGCTGAGGGCATCGGATCATTCGGGCGGCCCGGCAGCGGCAGCACACCAGGCAGCGCCTCCGCACGATGCGGCTCGTCGCACGGCACGTAGCGCAGTTCGGTCGCCTCGGTCGGGGAATCGGGCAGACAGGCCTGGAAGTCGTAGAAGGGCTCGCCGACCAGCGCGTCGCGCACCGATCCCGTTCGGCCGGTGGGCACCAGGTCGGTGCCGAGCTCGGCGAGTCCGCAGACCAGCCATCGTTCGTCCCTGGCCCAGCCGTCCTGCGAGGGCCACACCGTCCAGGGATGCAGCCGGGTGGCGTTGATGTCGCCGCTGCCCACGTAGTCGGCCACCGGCTCGGCGCACTCGACCGACGTCAACCGCAGCATCTCGTCGTCCTCGGGGCGCATCCGAGGCAGGTCGCCGGGCAGCTCGGTGATCGCGGCGACCTCCATCGTGTGCGGCTCGGCGCAGTCGACGGACCGGAAGTCGGTCAGCACCATGCAGTCCCCAGACGCGGGAAGACCTTCGGCGGGCACGATCTCGGGCTCGATCGACATCCCGTCGCCATCGGCGATGCCGGTCTCGGCCGAGGGCGGCAGCTCGATTCTGGAGGGCGGCTTCGGGGACTCGTCGTTCGTCGACTCATCACTCGACTGAGTGCAGGCGCTGAGGAGCACGGCGGCGGCAAGCAGCACGCCGATCACCGACGAGCGTCGCGACACGGCCTCCGCCTCTCGATCGGACTGTCGTCACTCGACACGGTACCGAGCATCGTCCATGCCGGACTCACGTACTCGTCGATCGATGCCCGATCGCCGCTTGGGTCACCGCGATGTCCGAGGGGCGGAGCTCATCGAGCAGGTGAACAAGCCACCGGGAGGCGGGCCGTCATGTCGGCCGATCACAGAGCGCTGATCGGCACGCTCCGTGATCACCCATTCGGCGTTCGTGTCCGCGGAGGTCGCACTGACATCCTCGTCACGCCGGTCGAACGATCGCCGAGGCGGCGGCTGTCCTGGGGGCACACCTGCCTTGATCAGCCGCCGCCCGGACCGCCGTCGCAGGCGCGAATCGGCCGATGCCGCCGCCCTACTGGGGAGAGCCATGACAGGACTGCCTCGACGACGAGGTCGGACCAGCCGTTGGAACGCCTGGAGCCTGCTGCTGCTGGTTCCCCTACTGGTCCTGGTCACGCCGTTCTTCAACCGGATGGAGCCGAGCCTGCTCGGTCTGCCGTTCTTCTACTGGTCGCAGTTCTTGTTCATCCCGCTCGGCGTGGCATGCACGGCGATCGTGGTGAACCGGACGCGGCCACGCCTCGCCGTCGGCACGGGCGAGGTCCCTGCGGACGGCGGCACGGACGGGGGCGAATCGCGATGAGCGATCTGCACTGGGTCGAGCTGTCCGTCTTCGGCGTGCTGTTCTTCGCGGTCACTGTGATGGGCTTCCTCGCCGCGAGGTGGAAGTCCGGTCACACCATGGACCATCTCGACGAGTGGGGACTGGGCGGCCGTCGGTTCGGCTCCTGGATCACCTGGTTCCTGATCGGCGGCGACCTCTACACGGCGTACACCTTCGTCGCCGTTCCGGCGCTGCTCTTCAGTGCGGGGGCGCTCGGCTTCTACGCGCTGCCGTACACGATCATCGCGTTCCCGCTGGCGCTGCTTCCCCTGGTGCGCATGTGGAGCGTGTCGAAGGTGCACGGGTTCGTGACACCGGCCGACTTCGTACGCGGTCGGTACGGCTCGCCGCTGCTGGCGCTGCTCATCGCATTGACCGGGCTGCTCGCGACCATGCCCTACATCGCGCTGCAGCTCGTCGGCCTGGAGGCGGTGCTGCGCACAATGGGTCTGAACGGCGGCGGCTTCCTCGGCCATCTCCCGCTGCTGATCGCGTTCGTGATCCTGGCCGTCTACACCTACCAGTCGGGACTGCGGGCGCCCGCGCTGATCGCGTTCGTCAAGGACAGCCTGATCTACATCGTGGTGATCGTCGCGATCATCTATCTACCGATCAAGCTGGGCGGCTGGGACACGATCTTCGACTCCGCAGGCGCCGCGCTGGCCCAGCCGGGACCCACCGGCGACGCGCGTGGCTCCCTGCTGCTCGGGCCGAGCAATCAACTGCAATACGCCACGCTCGCCCTGGGTTCGGCGCTCGCGCTGTTCCTCTATCCGCACGCGCTCACCGGCATCCTGGCGGCCAGGAGCGGAAAGGTCGTGCGGCGCAACATGGTTGCGCTGCCCGCGTACTCGCTGATGCTGGGGCTGTTGCTGCTGCTCGGCTATGCCGCCTTGGCCACGGGTGCCGAACCGGTGACGAACGCCGCGACGGGTCGACCGGACGTGAACACGGTGATCCCGGTGCTGTTCTCCGAGCAGTTCCCCAGCTGGTTCACCGGACTGGCGTTCGCCGCCATCGGCATCGGTGCACTGGTTCCTGCGGCGATCATGTCCATCGCCGCCGCGAATCTGTGGACCCGCAACGTCTACAAGGAGTACCTGCGTCGCGACGCCACCCCGGCGCAGGAGACCCGGCAGGCCAAGATCGCCTCGCTGGTGGTCAAGTTCGGTGCGCTCGGCTTCATCGTGTTCGTCGACCCGCAGTTCTCCATCGACCTCCAGCTCATCGGCGGCGTGATCATCCTGCAGACACTGCCTGCCGTCGCGATCGCCCTCTACACGCGGTGGTTCCACCGCTGGGCGTTGATCGCGGGCTGGGCGACGGGCATGCTCTGGGGATTCCTGATGCTCTACTCCATCCCGAATCCGGTGACCGGGCGCGAGCACTTCGGCGGTTCGGCGCTGCGGCTCGGCGAACTGTCGCTGTTGGGCTGGCATCCGTTCACAGGATCGGACACGCAGATCTTCGTCGGCTTCGTCGCGCTGGCGGCCAACCTCGTGGTGGCGATCCTGGTGACGCTGCTATGCCGCAGGCTGAAGGTGCCGATGGGACCGGATCAGACTGCCGCGAGCGACTATCTGTCGGAACAGGCGAAAGCCTCGGCTCCGATCGCGGCGGCGGGTGGCCCCGCCACGGTATGACGGACTCGACGGCGGTCCCGGTGTGACGGCACGATGCCGGGTGTTCGCACCCTTTCGACGAGGAGGAGACGGCGGCGGGGCGGCCGTCTATGTGAGGCCACCGACCCGCCAGCTTCGACGATGGAGACGATACGACCATAATCCAGACATAACGCGCGATGATGGATCATGTTCACGATCTATCGTCCCGACGAGGACACGGAGCCCGCCGTCGCGTCGGGTCCCGCCCGACACCATGCGGCGCGGCGTCGCCTGCTCGGCGACCCGGCGGTCGACGGGCAGTCCTCGGTACGGACTCCACCGACCGATCTCGGGTCGCAGGCAGAGGTGAGCGCCGGTTCGGAGCCGCAGGCCACACTCCGCCGTTCGGTCTACTGCCCGAGGCCGTGGAGAAACGTCGCGATGGACTCTGCGACCATCCGCAACCACGACAACAGGCACAGCACCAGACCGGAAGCCCAGTCCGGGTCCACGAGCACCGCATACAGCGCAAGGGCGATGAGGAGCAGCGGCACCAGTTTGTTGATCTTCACGACTCATTGTTCACGAGGGGACTGGGCGGATGATCTCGGGTCCGGACGGACCACGACGGCAGCAGGCCGCGACGAGCCTGCCGACGACGGTGGTCTCGCGGGCCCGCCTGCCGTCGAATCGCCGACATGCCGCCGATTCGACGGCCGGGGCCTGCGGAAGCGGCAGGCAAGGTCGACCAGCAGGTCCGACCCGATGGTCTCGCGCACTCGGCGCCGCACCGGAACGTCCCCGGCGGCGCCGATCGCCGCGCACCGGGCACACTCTCCCTGCGGCGTTGCCACAGTGCCGCATGTCAGCAGGCGTCCGACATCGGACCGACGAGCGCCACACCGGTCGCTGCCCTGGCCGGCTCGAGGGTGAGATCGGGGATCGACGCAGGCTCCGCGACGACGCCGACGCACGCGCTACCGGGTCGGACCTCCTCCCCTGCCGAGGACGTCTCGGCCCACGTCGATCAGGATCGACTGCCACCGGCGACCGGCCGCCGACCGGCTGCCCCCGGAGTCGCCGAGGTCCGCCCCCGATCACGCACCAGGCGCCCGGCCTCCGCCGACGACTCCAGCACAACCGCCGGGCACCCTCGCCCGCGAGGTCTGCCGGGCACAGTGACTCCGCCTTTCAGCCGTCAACGGACTACGAAGGAGAAGCGTCGCCGATGCGACCGTTGAGCGAACAGACGATCCTGATCACCGGAGCGACCGTCGGGCTGGGCCGATACCTGGCCGAGCGACTCGCGGCGGCCGGTGCTCGGGTCGTCATGCACGGAAGGGACGCGCAGCGAACCGCGCAGGCCCGAGACGAGGTCGTCACCGCCACCGGCAACGAGAAGATCGAGACGGTGCTGGCCGACCTCTCCAGCCTGAAGGAGGTGGACTCACTGGCGACCGAACTCGATCTGCGCCTGCCCCGGCTGGACGTCCTGGTCAACAACGCGGGCATCGGCGCCGGTTCAGATGCCGAGGCACGTGAGGAGAGCGCCGACGGCATCGAACTGCGCTTCGCGGTGAACTACCTGGCCGGCTACTACCTCGGACACCGACTGACCCCGCTGATCACCCGCGCGGCGCCCGCCAGGATCGTCAACATCGCCTCCGCGGGTCAGTCCGCGATCGACTTCGACGATCCGCTCCTCACCCACGCCTACAGCGGTGCCCGTGCCTACCGGCAGAGCAAGCTCGCGCAGATCATGTTCACCCTCGATCTCGCCGATCAACTCGGCGACCAGGGCGTCACCGTCAACGCGGTCCATCCCGCGACCTTCATGGACACCAAGATGGTCCGGGAATGGGGCATCACCCCGGTCAGCACCATCGAGGAAGGCGGCGAGGCGACGCTCCGGCTGATCACCGAGGATCGATTCGACGAGGTCAGCGGCTGCTACTTCAACACGACGCAGGAGGATCGCGCGGACTCGCAGGCCTACGATCCCGACGCTCGACGCAGGCTGCGCATCCTCTCCGACGAGCTGATCGCCCAAGCCCTCGACGCCGACACGGAGCCAGAGACCGACGCCTGAGAGCCTGTCTTTGATCCCCCTCAGTCGTGAGCGGGGATCAGCGTGGATGAGCTGCAAGGCGGAGGAAAGAGGCATAACGGAGTTATGTCGACTGACGACAACGCCGCAGATCGCCGCGCTGGCCCCGCGCAACTCCGAAAGCGGGGATTAAAGACAGGCTCTGAGCCGACGGCCACCGGGCGGAGCCTGTCCTCGCATCGACCGTGCATCGCCGCCTGCGGTGCACGGCGCCCGAGGACAGGCTCGGTCGCCGAGCCGACGACTCGCCGACTCAGTCGGCCAGATGGATGCCCATCCCCGGTCCCAGCGGCAGGTCGAAGAAGTAGAAGATCGTCAGGATGCCTGCCCAGAACAGCCAGAACGGCACCACGAACGGCAGCATCTTCGCGATCAGCGTGCCCAGTCCCGCGCTCGGCTGGTAGCGCCGGACGAAGGTCAGCAACACGATCATGTACGGGTTCAGCGGCGTGATCACCTGGGTGGCCGAGTCCCCGACCCGGAACGCGGCCTGGGTGAAGCCGGGTTCGAAGCCGATCAACAGGAACATCGGCACGAACACGCTGGCCATCAGCGTCCACAGGCTCGATCCCGAGATGATGAACAGGTTCAGCAGCGAGGCCAGCATGATGAAGCCGAGGATCGCCGGATACCCGGTGAGGCCGATGCTCTCCAGCAGGCTCGCGCCCGACACCGCGAGCCAGGCGCCGATGTTGGTCCAGGCGAACAGGGCGATGAACTGGCCGAGCACGAAGGCCAGCACGATGAACCCGGACAGGTCCTTGAGCGCCCGGCCCATCAGCAGCGGCACGTCGGCGCCCTTGCGGATCACCCCGACGACCATCCCGTAGACCAGGGCGGGCACGAAGAACGCCAGGAAGACCAGGGTGGTGACCGAGCTGAGCAGCGGCGAGGAGGGCAGGTAGCCGCCGTCCTCGTTCCGCAGCGGCGAGCCGGGGACCAGCGCGAGCGTGAGGATCGCGGCGGTCAGGACCAGCAGCGTGACACCGGACCACCGCAGCCCGCGACGCTCCCGGGCGGACACCTCGGCGGTCAGCTCGCCCGTCTCGGACCGCTGGGACTCCCCGAACTCCTCGGCGGCCTCGGCCGCCTCCACGGTGCGCGGCGCCTGCCCGCCGCTCGACATCGCGACGGGCGCGGTCGCCGCGCCGACCTCCTCGCGGGGGAAGTTCGATCGTTCCAGGCCGGGCTCGACCACCTTGGCGATGATGAGGCCCGCGATCAGGCTCAGCACGATCGCGGAGACGAGGTTGAAGAAGTAGTTCGACACCGGGGTGACCTCGGTGCCCGAGAAGGGCAGGGTCGCCGCCACCGAGTTGGTGATGCCGGAGAACAACGCGTCCAGGCTCGTGACCAGCATCGACGTCGAGTAGCCCGCGCCTGCTGCCGCGAAGCCGCCCAGCAGGCCTGCCACCGGATGCCTGCCTGCTGCCTTGAAGACCATCGCCGCGAGCGGCGGGATGATGATGAACGCGCTGTCGGACATGATGCTGCCGGTGACGCCGATGAAGCCCAAGGCGTAGGGCAGCATCCACTTCGGCGCGTTGCCGAAGGCCAGCTTGATCAATGCGGCGAGCAGCCCGGTCCGCTCCGCGAGGCCGACGCCGAGCATGATCGTGACCACCGTCTGCAGCGGCGGGAACTCGATGAAGTTCGAGGCCAGCCCGGTGAACATGAACTCGACGCCCTCGCCGGTGAAGGCGCCGCGAACCGGGGTGGCCTCCTCCTCGCCGGGGATCAGGACCGTGATCCCGAAGCCTGCCATCAGCGTGGACACCACGGCGACGACGAGCGTGAGCAGCACGAAGAGGATGAAGGGCTCCGGCAGCCGGTTGCCCGCCCGTTCGATCCAGTTCAACACCCGGTCGAGCCGGTTTCCCTTTGCCGAGGTCGCGGTGTCGGTCACCGTGGCCACCTCCTGCGATCCGCTGTCGAATGAATCGGATGCCGACCAGCCGGGCGGCTCGTCGGTGTCGATGTCACCCGGCCGATGTCGCGTCAGCGCCGACCGGCGGTCGGGTGTGCGGTCTGGCCTGGCCTGGCAGTCGGCCGTCGATCGAGTGGTCGGTGCGACGACCGGGTTCGCCGCCGTAGGTGGGTTCGTCGCAGTAGGCGGGTTCGTCGAGGCGCGGGGCTCAGTCGAAGTACGCGGGCACGTCGACGGGGCCGCCTGCCGCCTCGAACTCGGCGTGCACGGCCGTGCGCAGTTCGGCATCGCCGAGGTAGTCGGCTGCCGTCAGTGCCAGTCCGAGCGCACCATCGAGCACCGCCTTGTCGCCTGCCGGGCTGCCTGCTGCGGCGGCGAAGTCGGTGGTGTGCAGCGCGCCGGTCGGTTCGGCGACGGCGATCATCGGATGGATGGCGGGCATCCGGAAGCTCAGATTGCCCAGGTCGGTCGAGCCGGTGATGAAGTCCGGCACCACACCGGGAGCCAGCGGCCTGCGCCCGCACGGCTCCTGGTTGACCGCCCACCGACCGGCCAGCGTGGCGTTATGCCGGATCGGCAGGTAGGGCACCTGCGCGTCCCAGCGCAGCTCGACGCCGCAGCCGGTCAGCTCGGCGGCGCCCTCGGCGATCCGTGCCAGGCGGGCGGCCAGGTCGCGCAGGGTCTCGGGCTCGGCGGAGCGCAGATAGAACAGGACGGCGGCCCGGTCGGGCACCACGTTGGGGCGGGCACCGCCGTCGGTGAAGACCCCGTGCACCCGGTCGCCCGGCGGGATGTGCTGCCGCAGTGCGGCCACCCCCTGGTAGGCGGCGACCGCCGCGTCCAGGGCATTGCGGCCCATGAAGGGCTGGGCCGAGGCATGCGCGGCGACCCCGTGGAAGACCATCTCCAGCTGGCGCCTGCCCAGGAAGGGGTGCATGGCGAGGTCGTGCGTGAAGGGATGCAGCATGACCACGGCGTCGACGTCGTCGAACACGCCCTGCCTGGCCAGGATCTCCTTGCCGCCGCCGCCCTCTTCGGCAGGCGTGCCGATCAGCGAGACCCGGCCGCCGAGTACGTCGATCGCCGAGGCGGCGCCGAGGAATCCGCCAACACCCGCGGCGCAGATGACGTTGTGTCCGCAGCCGTGGCCGATGCCGGGCAGCGCGTCGTATTCGGCGAGCACCGCCACGTGCGGCCCGTCGGCGGAGCCGCTGGTGGCCACCAGTGCCGTGTCCAGCCCGCCGACGCCGACCTGGGCCCGGTGGCCGTGTGCGGTGAGCAGCTCGGCGACCGCCCGAACCGACCGGTGCTCGGCGAAGCCCTCCTCGGGGTGGGCATGCAGGTCTCGGCTCAAGGCGACCAGGTCCGTGCCTGCCTGAGCCGAGGCCGCCGTGATCGCCGCGCGGACGTCTTCCGCGACTCCCCCGTGTGCCGAGCCGAGCGGTTCGGCCGACGCGACCGCGCGGGCAGTCGCGTCGGTCATCGACCGCAGGTAGGCGGCGTCGGGCGTCGTCGGCCGGGTCGTGTCAACGTCATCAGTGGTGCTCACGGGCGGCACCCTAACTCGAAAGGAGCAGCCTGCGAAGGGCTCGTCACACGCGACCACGACGTTTAACACGCAAGAAAACCCGCCGCCCACAGAGTGGGAACCGGCGGTCGACGGCCTGAGCGGGGAGATCGGCGCGAAGCGGCCGGAAGATCGTCCCGCCACGGCCGTCCCCGGCGCCAGGCGACGGTGAGCAGCCGCCGCCCGAATTCACTCCGGCGGGTGTGAGGCCGACTCCGTCCACCGGAGCCTGCCTCACGCCCGCCTCAGCCGAGTGCTCGCCTGCGGAACTCAGATCGCCGGATCGCGCGGACCGTGATGCGTCGGGTCCAGCACGCGTGCCAGGAACTCCTGGGTACGGGTCTCCCTCGGCGCGCCGATGACCTGGGCCGGGTCGCCCTGCTCGACGACGACGCCGCCGTCCATGAACAGGACCGTGTCGGCGACCTCGCGGGCGAACTGCATCTCGTGGGTGACCACGAGCATGGTCATCCCCTCCTCGGCCAGCCCGCGCATCACGCCGAGGACGTCCCCGACCAGCTCCGGGTCCAGCGCCGAGGTGGGCTCGTCGAAGAGCATCACGTCCGGATTCATCGACAGGGCCCTGGCGATCGCGGCCCGCTGCTGCTGGCCGCCGGAGAGCTGAGCGGGCATCGCCGAGGCCTTGTCCGCGAGCCCGACCCGGTCGAGGTTGGCCCGGGCGATGCGCTCCGCCTCGGTCTTGTCGCGGCGGAGCACCTTGCGCTGGGCGATGGTGAGGTTGTCCAGCACCGAGAGGTGGGCGAACAGGTTGAACTGCTGGAACACCATGCCGATCCCGGTCCGCGCCGCGTCGATGTCGCAGTCGGGGTCGGTCAGCTCCGTGCCGTTGACGAGGATGCGCCCGCCGCTGGGCTCCTCCAGCAGATTCACGCAGCGCAGCAGCGTCGACTTGCCGGAACCGGACGGCCCGATCACGCAGACCACCTCGCCCCGACGCACGCTCAGATCGACGCCCTTGAGCACCTGGAGATCACCGAAGGACTTGTGCAGGTCGAGGACCTCGATCACCTTCGAGCCGTCAGCCCGGTGATCGGCGACATTCGCGTCGTCGGTCTTGGCCTCGCTCATGTCACTGCCCTCCGCTGCGAGTCGCACCGGGTTTGACCGGTTTCCTGGCCACTCCCTTGCCGAATCGCTTCTCCAGACCTCGGGAGACGAACGACAACGGAATGGTGATGATCAGATAGCACAACCCGACCACCAGCACCGGGGTCATGCTCTGGTTGGTGTTCAGCGCCTCCCGACCGAACTGCGCCAGCTCCTGCTGAGCCAGGGTGCTGCCCAGGAAGAAGGCGAGCGAGGAGTCCTTCGTGAGCAGGATCAGCTCGTTGGTCAGCGGCGGCAGGATGATGCGGAACGCCTGCGGGATGATCACCGTGATCATCGTTCTGGCGGGCGACATGCCCAGCGAGCGGGCCGCCTCGATCTGTCCCTTCGGCACCGCCTGGATGCCCGCGCGGATGGTCTCGGCGATGTAGGCGGCGCCGACGAGGCCGAGGGCCACCATGACCTGGACGTTGCGGTCCAGCCGAGTGTCGAACGCGTAGGGGATGCCCACGCCGACGGCGAGGAAGACCAGCATCGCGGGCAGGCCTCGGAAGAACTCGATGTAGATGCCCGCGATCCACCGATAGGGCCCCACCGACGAGAGCCGCATCAGCGCCAGCACGAGGCCGAGGCCGAGGCCGAGGCCGAAGCCCAGCACCGAGTAGAAGATGGTGTTGCCCAGCGCGACCGTGATCACGGAGGGGAACAGGTTGGCCGCCACCTCCATGTTGAAGAAGGCCCGCTGGATCTGTCCCCAGTCGGCCGCCAACGCCAAAGCGACGAGTGCGGCGATGAGGATCAGGTACTGCACGCCTCGGAACAGCCTGGCCCGCTGTCGCTTGCTGATCCGCCGTCGGGGCTGCCTGCCGGGTGTCTCCCCGACCGCAGGCCGAGGCGGCGCAGCTGGGGGATCGTCCCCGGCGACCCGGCCTGCCGTGTTGTTTCCCGCCATGGTCTCTCGTACTCCTGGAATGTGTTCTACGAAGGTCGACTGCGGCAGGCACGACGTCGGCTGCCGGTGGCGAATGCGAGGGGCCGGCGCGCTCTAGCACGCCGGCCCCGTCAGATCAGATCGGTCAGTTCTCCGAGGTCTCGGTCGACTCCACCTCGGACTCCTCGTCTGTCTCGTCGGCCCCCGCGTCATCACCCTCGGCGTCGTCAGAGTCGGCGTCCTCGGAATCCCCAGGCACCGTACCGAACCACTTCTCGTAGATTGCGTCGTACCGACCGTCCTCCTGGGCCGCAGCCAGGACCTCGTTGATCCGCTCACGGAGGACGTCATTGTCGCTCTGCACGCCGAGTCCGTACTGGTCTCCCGTGGGGAATTCCGTCACCACTACGACGTCATCGTTATTCGCCGCGAAATCATAGAGGATGCCGTTGTCATTAATGGCAGCGTCGACCTCGCCCGTCTGGACGGCGGCGGTCAACAAGCCCGAGTCCTCGTAGGTGACCAGTTCGGCGTCTGCGATGTTCTCCTCTGCGTAATCCTTGCCGGTCGTGCTCGCCTGGACCGCCACTCGAAGGCCGGACAGGTCATCCAAACCCGCAACATCCGAGTCGGCAGGAACCATAAGAGCCTGGTTGGCATCAAAATACGGGTCCGAGAAGTCGATGTTCTCATCTCGTTCCGGCGTGATAGTCATCGCCGCCGCAGCTACATCGCACTTGCCGGTATCCAGGTCGGCACCCGACTGGATCGTGTCGAACGGGGTGTCGATGATCGCCTGCTCGACGCCGAGGTCCTCGGCCACCAGGTCCACGAGGTCGACGTCGAAGCCGACGACCTCGTCACCCTCCCGGAACTGGAACGGCTCGTACGGCAGGTGGGTGCAGGTGGTCAGCGTGCCCTCGGCGATCAGCTCGATGCCGTCGACCGTCGCCGCGCCCGAGTCCGTGCCAGCACCCTCGCTGTCACCACCACAGGCCGCGAGGGTCAACGCGAGGGCGGGGGCCAGCACGACGGCCGGGTGGAAGATCCTTCTACTACGCCGTTCCAATGTCTCGTTCCTTCGATTCCGGTGAGCGGGGGGCGAATGGGCACCGTAGCCGGTGTCCATGGAGATGCCGTCGAGGACGGTTGCTGACCTGCGAGATCACCACTGGTTCGGCGTCACACCGAACCACCTCAGATGAATCTCTTCATACCTGCCGTCGGTGCGAGCCTCTTCGAGCACCCGGTTCACGACGTCGAGGAGCTCGGTGTTGCCCTTGCGGACCGCGAGCCCGTACTGCTCGTCGGTGTCGAACTCGGCGACGACCTCGGTGTCTCGGTAGACCTCGGCGAACTGGTGCAGCGGCCCGTTGTCGGAGACCACGCCGTCGGTCTCGTCGGAGCGCAGACTCTGGGTCAGTGCGCTGAGGTTGGTGTAATAGACGAGCTCGATCGGGTTGCCGTGCTCGGCGTTGTACTCCTCGACGAACGCGGCACCGGTCGTGCCTTCCTGAATGGCGAGGCGCATGCCGTGCATCCCCTCCAGGCCCCGGACGGGGGAGGCGCGCTCGACCAGCAATGCCTGCGCGGCGTTGAAATAGGGATAGGCGAAGTCGACCACCTCGCCGCGCGGCTCGGTGATCGTCATCGCGGCTGCCGCGATGTCGCATTCGCCCCCGTCGAGCGCCGCGCCGTTCTGAATGCCGTCGAAGGGCATGTCGACGATCGCCTGATCGACGGCCAGTTCGTCGGCGATCAGGTCGACGATGTCGACGTCGAAGCCGACGACCTCGCCGTCCTCCTCGTACTGGAAGGGCGGATACGGGAGATGGGTGCAGGTCAACAGCCTGCCCTCGGAGACGAGCTCGACGTCGGGGATGACGCGGTCTTCCTCTGGCGACTCCGCCTCCGGGGTCGATCCACAACCCGCGAGTCCGAGGGACGCGGCCAGTACGCAGGCCGCGACCAGGGCCTGCGGTCGAGTCCGCTGCACCAAAACGTCGCCCTCCGATCACTATCCGTATCGAACGGAAGGCATCATTCCACTACTGGGCGAAATTTAAGGTAACCATTGGATTAAGGGACTCAACCACGAGTAGAGATGTGACGCATGTGGGTGCAATTGATCCGCCAGGTGGACTAGGACGTTCGCGAGTCACAAGATCACGGCGAATTCGGTGAGCCGTCGCCGGGAACCGGCGGGTCGGGCACGCCGGGAGGGCTCACCTGCGGTGACGGGTCAATCACCGCAGGAGAGCGATCCCTCAGCCTCGGCGGGCGTGCGCGTCGAGCACCACGGCCACCGCCGAAGTGACCTTCGCCGCATAGTCCAGCTGTAGCGACTCGTCCGGGACGTGTGCGTTGCTGCCCGGACCGAGTGCTCCGGTCACCACGAACTGAGCGGCGGGATAGGCGGCATGCAGCAGGCCCATGAAGGGGATCGAGCCGCCGATGCCCATCGTCCGCCACGGCGAGGCGAAGACCTCGTCACTCGCGGTCGCCAACGCGGCCCCCAGCCAGGGCGCCACCTCGGGTGCGTTCCAGCCGGGGGCGCACTCACTGCGGTCCAACTCGACGCGCGCCCCGTACGGCACATCCGTGGTCAGCACCGTCCGCAGTGCCGCGAGCGCGGCATCCGGGTCGGCGGTCGGCGGGAGACGGAAGCTCAGCGCCAGGGTCGTCGACGGGCGCAGCACGTTGCCCGCCTCGTCGGGGTCCGGCAGGCCCGCCGCACCGATCACCGACAGGGTCGGCCGCCAGGTGTTGTTCAACGCCTGCTCCACCGGGTCGTCGACGACCGGCCGGATGTCGGCGGGCAGCGGGATGCCGTCGGACACCAGGCCCGGCACCGCCTCGATCGCCGCCCGGACCTCGTCGATCCGATTCGCAGGCACCTCGACCGACAGTTCGGGCAGCAGCAGCTCCCCGGTCTCGGCGTCCTCGATCCGGTCGAGCAGCACCCGCAGGACGCGGAAGGAACTGGGCACGACACCGCTGGCCATGCCGGAGTGCTGTCCGGCGTCGAGCACCGTCACCCGCACCCGGATCTGAGCCATCCCCCGCAGCGAGGTCGTCAGCCACATCCGCTCGTAGTCGCCGGCCCCGGAGTCGAGGCAGACCACCAGGGTGACCTCGCCGAGGTCGTCGCTCAGCTCCGCCAGATAGGCGGGCAGGTCCGGCGAACCGGACTCCTCACCGGTCTCCAACAGCACGACGGCCCTGGCATGGGCGCCGCCGGTGGACCGCAGTGCCTCCACGGCCGTCGTCGCCGCATAGGCCGCGTAGCCGTCGTCGGCCGCACCGCGCCCGTAGAGCCTGCCGTCCCGGACGACCGGCGTCCACGGGCCGAGGCCCTCGGACCAGCCGCCGACGGGCGGCTGCTTGTCGAGATGTCCGTACAGCAGAACGGTCCCCGCGTCCTCGGCTCCCGGCGTCGCCGGGACGTCCACCACCAGTAACGGCGTACGTCCTGGCCCCCGCAGGACTCGGGTGGTCGCGCCGGTCAGTCCCCGGTCGGAGATCCAGGACTCGACATGCGCGATCGCCGCGTCTAAGTGCCCGGAGGAGGCCCAGTCCGGGTCGAAGGCAGGCGAGAGGGCCGGGATCTCGACCAGCCGCTCCAGGCTCGGGAGGACTGCCGAGTCCCACTGTCGTTGCACCGTCGTCATCAGCTCTGCGTGCGTCACGACCGCATCCTGTCATCGGAGGGTCTGGCGACCGAGGGGATGCGGGATGCCGGGATGCGAGCGGGCCACGGCGGCTGAGCCGCCCAGAAGACACGGCGGCCGAGCCGCCCAGAAGACACGGCGACCGAGCCGCCTAGAGACCACAGCGGCCGAGCCGCCCGAAGGCACGACGGCAGCCGAACCGCCGCCGGGCACCTCCCCGCGCGAACCAGCAACAGCCTTGATCCACTACGGACGCGAGACCATCGCCCGCAACCGCGGAAACCATGACCCCCGGTGACGGACGAGCACAGTGTGTCGCCGAACGTGCAGCTAGGGACGGTCTCCACCACAAACCAGGGGCATCTTTAGCGACCATCGATACTCTTGCCCGCCCAGCGACCATGCAAGTATGGCTGGAGCGAACCGTCAGTGCCGACGGTCGATGTCGCAGTCCCAAAGGACGGTGGCGGCGCCCGGCGGTGCGTCCGTGCTCCGCCATCACAAGTGGTGAGCGCGGGCCTCAAGACTGAGGAGACAGGCATGTCGTCGCCCGAATACTGGACCAAGCCTTGGCCGAGTTCCTCGGCCGACATACCGCCGCCATCGGAGAGCGCCCCCGCCGCCGTGGCGGCTCGACCCACGGCGGAGCAGGTGATCGCTGGACTGCGCGCCACCTCGGAAGGTGGCCCCGACCTGGTGCAGCTCCTCACCCCTGAGGGTGAGCGAGTCACGCACCCGCACTTCGACCTCGACATCCCTCCGGAGGGCCTGCGCGACCTCTACCGGGACATGGTCCTGGTCCGACGCGCCGACCGTGAGTGCAACGCACTCCAGCGCCAGGGACAGCTCGGCATCTGGGTGCCGCTCCTCGGCCAGGAGGCCGCACAGATCGGCGCGGGTCGGGCGATGCGCCCCGCCGACATGGCGTTCCCCAGCTACCGCGAACACGGGGTCGCCTGGTGTCGAGGCATCGACCCGACGGAGTTGCTGGGCATCTTCCGTGGCACCGACCACGGCACGTGGGACCCGCTGGAGAAGCGATTCCACCCCTACACGATCGTCATCGGCAACCAGGTCCTCAATGCGACCGGCTACGCGATGGGCCAGCGACTCGACGGCAAGGTGGGCGACGGGCAGCAGGACGACGCCGAGGCGACCATCGTCTTCTTCGGCGACGGAGCCACCAGCCAGGGCGACGTGAACGAGGCCTTCGTCTGGGGCGCGGTCTATGACGCACCGGTCGTGTTCTTCTGCCAGAACAACCAGTGGGCCATCTCCGAGCCGATGGAGCGCCAGAGCCGCATCCCGCTGTATCAGCGTGCGAACGGCTTCGGCTTCCCCGGCATCCGGGTGGACGGCAACGACGTGCTCGCCACCCTCGCGGTCACCCGATGGGCGTTGGAGGAGTGCCGCAGCGGCAACGGCCCCATCCTGATCGAGGCCTTCACGTATCGGATGGACGCCCACACCACCTCGGACGACCCGACCCGGTATCGCCTCTCCGACGAACTGGAGGCGTGGAAGCTCAAGGACCCCATCGAGCGGGTCCGGGTGCACCTGGTGCGCAGCCAGTTCGCCGACGCGGAGTTCTTCGCTCAGGTCGACGCCGAGTCCGATGCCCTCGCCGAGCGACTGCGCGCCTACTGCGTCGACATGCCGACGCCGCCCCCCGAGCGGATCTTCTCCCAGGTCTACGCCGAAGGCAGCCCGCCGCTGGATCGGCAGCGCGACGAGTTCCTCACCTACCTGTCCGACTTCGACCACTCGGGGGGTGCGCACTGATGGCCGAGACGAGATCCCGGACGACGGCACAGGGCCCCGACGCGAACACCAGCAGACCGGCGCGGCCGGATGCAGGCGGCGCTGCGGCGACAGCAGGCGGCTCCGCAGGCGCGACCCAGAAGATCACCATCGCCAAGGCACTCAACCTCGGCCTGCGCGCGGCGATGGAACGTGATCCCAAGGTGCTCCTGCTCGGCGAGGACATCGGCAAGCTCGGCGGCGTCTTCCGCATCACCGACGGACTCCAGAAGGACTTCGGCGAGCAGCGGGTGATGGACACCCCGCTGGCCGAGTCGGGCATCATCGGCACGGCGATCGGCCTGGCCATCCGCGGCTACCGGCCGGTCTGCGAGATCCAGTTCGACGGCTTCATCTTCCCGGGTTTCGACCAGATCGTGAGTCAGCTCGCGAAGCTGCACTTCCGCACCCAGGGCCGGGTCAAGGTGCCCGTGGTGATCCGGGTCCCCTTCGGCGGCGGCATCGGCGCGGTCGAGCACCACTCGGAGTCCCCCGAGTCCTACTTCGCACACACCGCAGGTCTGAAGGTCGTGGCCTGCGGCAATCCGGTGGACGCCTATTGGATGATCCAGCAGGCCATCGCCTCCGACGACCCGATCCTGTTCTTCGAGCCCAAGCGGCGCTACCAGGAGAAGGCCGAACTCGACACGAGCGCGACGCCGGGTCCGCTGCACGCCTCCCGGGTGCTTCAGGAGGGCTCCGACGCCACCGTCGTCTGCTACGGACCGATGGTGCGGACCTGCACCGACGCGGTCCGGGTCGCGGCGGAGGACGGGCATCGGCTGGAGCTGATCGACCTGCGGTCGCTGTCGCCGCTGGACCTCGCACCGGTCTTCGAGTCGGTGCGGCGCACCGGCAGGCTGATCGTGGTCAGCGAGGCTCCCGGCGAGTCGTCGATCGCGGCGGAGATCGCCAGCCAGGTCCAGCAGGAGTGCTTCTACTCGCTGGAGGCGCCGGTCCTTCGCGTCACCGGCTTCGACACTCCCTACCCGCCTGCCAAGCTGGAGGAGGAGTTCCTCCCCGACCTGGACCGGGTGCTGGATGCCGTCGAACGTTCGCTGCGCTGGTAGGGGAGGACGCCGAGATGCCACAACTGAAGCACTTCCCGCTGCCTGACACGGGCGAGGGACTCACCGAAGCGGAGATCATCACCTGGCACGTCGCCGCAGGCGACACGGTGACGGTCAACCAGATCATCGTCGAGATCGAGACGGCGAAGGCCGTGGTGGAGCTGCCCTGCCCGTTCGCGGGGCAGGTCTCACAGCTGCTGGTCGACGTCGGGCAGACCGTCGAGGTCGGCGTGCCGATCATCGCCATCGACATCGATCCGAACGGCCCGGCGGGGGCCGGAGCATCGGCGGACGGGCAGACCGTCAACGGGTCGAAGCCGCCGGAGGAGGCCGAGGGCCGGGTGGCGAACCTGGTCGGGTACGGACCTCGCACCGGGGCGGCGACTCGCAGGCCGCGCAAGCAGTCCGGTTCCTCGACACCGCAGGCGCAGGCACCCGCACCGCAGGCAGCACCCGCACCGCCCGTCGTGCCTGCCCCGTCGGTGGTCCCGGCGCGGGCAGCGGCCCCGGCCGCCGGTGAGCAGGCTCGCACCACCGGTCGGGTGCCTCTCGCCAAGCCGCCGGTGCGCAAACTCGCCAAGGACGCCGGGATCGACCTTCGCACGATCATCGGCAGCGGCGCGGACGGCGTGATCACCCGCGACGACGTGACCAGTGCCGTCGCGGCGGCAGCGGCGCCTGCCGGACCGATCGCCGGGCAGCGACCCCGCGAGGAGCGGGTGCCGATCCGGGGCGTTCGCCGCGCCACCGCGCAGGCGATGGTGCACAGCGCCTTCACCGCACCGCACGTCACCGAGTTCCTCACCATCGACGTCACGCCGATGATGGAGTTGCGAGCCAGGCTGAAGACGCACCCGGCGTTCCAAGGCGTGAAGATCACGCCACTGGCCTTCGCCGCGAAGGCGCTGTGTCTCGCGGTGCGCCGGACGCCGGACGTCAACGCGGCCTGGGACGAACAGGCAGGCGAGATCGTCTACAAGTCCTATGTGCATCTGGGCATCGCCGCGGCCACCCCGCGTGGTCTGGTGGTGCCGAAGGTCCGTGAGGCACAGGACATGTCGCTGCGCGAGCTGGCCGAGGCGCTGGACTCGCTGGCCACGACCGCACGGGAAGGCCGCACCACACCGGCGGACATGGTCGACGGCACCATCACGATCACCAACGTCGGGGTGTTCGGCGTGGACACCGGGACGCCGATCCTCAATCCCGGCGAGTCGGCGATCCTGGCCCTCGGCGCCATCCGGGACATGCCGTGGGTGGTCGACGGTCAGGTCGTGCCCCGCAAGGTGTGTCAGCTGGCGCTGAGCTTCGACCACCGAGTGGTCGACGGTCAGCAGGGTTCGCAGTTCCTCGCCGACATCGGCGCCCTGCTCGCCGAGCCCGGCCTGGCGATGACGTACTGAGCCACGCTCGTCTGCCCGGCGCCCTCGCGCGCCGGGCAGACGCCCGGTGTGCCGGGCGGGCCTACTCCGCCAGCTTCCAATGAGTCACGCAGCGGACGGTGCTGACGATGTCCTGCGGTTCGAGATTGAGTCTGCGGACGTCCGCAGCGCTGCTCCGGCCTGCGGGCGCGATGCCCGCCGCCTCCGCGCCGTAGGCACCGCGCGCGGCCGGGCCGTTCGCCTCCGCGTCGCTGATCCGCAGCAGCGGACCGAGGGTGCGCCCGAGGGCATCGGCGTACCCGACGGCCTTGGACCTCGCATCGGCGACGGCGGCCCGCTGAGCGGACTTCCTCGCCTCGGTGTCATCCCGTAGCGACCAGGTGGGGCCGTCCAGTCGTTCCGGTTCGACGGCGAGCAGCGCCCCGGCGATCTCGGCGAGCACCTCAGGGTCGGTCACCTCCAGGCTGTAGTGCTGCTCGGCCCGGCAGCCGACCTGCCGCTGTCTGTGCCAGTCGGCATGCACGGCGAGCCGCCGAGACTTCACCACCACGCCCTCGCGGTTCAGCAGCGGCTCGACGTCGTCCACCTGCTCCCCCAGCGCTGCCACCGCCTCGGCACGCGTCTGAGCCGCGCTGCTGAACGTCACCCGCAGCACCGCCTGATCGGCCCGTGCCGCTGCCCGGCCTGTCCCCTGTGTCACGACTTCGGTCACGCGGCCCAGCCAACCCCGTGGAATGTCCGGTGGCAAGGACGCCCGATCGCCGAGCGGGCCTGCGGTGCCGTCTCTCGTGGCGCCGCAGCCGGTGCCCGCCTGCCGCCACGAATCAGCCGAGTAGGCAGCCCGGCCGCCTGCCACCGGCGGGATCGCGGGTGCAGCATCCGATGCCCGCGCCCCGATGAATCCGCGGTGGGCTCCGTGTTGCCGATTCGTGACCGACCGTACCGATTCAGTTTGCGCCTCGATGACGGCCACGCGTCGAGGGGATGTCCGACTGCCTATTTCAAGTTCCATCGCTTCAGCGGCAGAAGACGTTAGCCACCGGACAATCATCGGCGTGTGCCGCTCCTCACCGGACAATCGGGTGCAATCTCGCGATCAATGGGGCATACTTGAGTCGTACCGAGAAGTCAAGAAAACGAAGGTGATGGACACCCGATGAATCTCGCCGCCCGCCTGCGCCTCCGCAGGAACAGCAGCACCCGCCCCCGGACCAACAAGGCCCTCCAGGAAGCGATCGACTCGGCATCGAGCCCGGCGCTTCGTGACGAGCTGCTGATCATCGCTCAGCGTCACAACCTGCTGAACCGCTGAGCAGGCAAGCACCGCACAGGCAGTCACGGTGGTGCGCGTCACATTCAGACGGGGTGTAACACGTTTGGATGCATTGGCGATGAACCAAGTGACCCTGCGGTGCTGGCGGACCCCCGACCTGGCAGCACTGCGGGGTTTTCCAATCTCAGAGCCCGAAGCCTCACCCATGTGGATGAGGCTTCTCGCGTCTCTACCGCCGCTCCGTAACCGGCCCTTCCGTCGCTCACCGGAGGCAGCCGAGCCGGGTCTCCCCCGGCGAACGGCGGGCACAGCGCGCGCTGCGTGACCGCAGGCGACGCCGTGGCGACCAACCGCCGCCGGACGCGATGCACGGCCCGGGCGCCGCCGACGTCTCGGTCAGTCTCGGCCCGACCGGTGCAGGCAAGCGGCCGAGCCCATGACGACGGGTTCCGCGGGCACTCCCCGCCCGCTGACGTCCGGCAGACTCGAGGAACGCCCCCGCGACTACGAACGCGGGCGGAGGACGAGCTCGTTGATCTGGCCGTCGGCAGGCAGCCGCACGGCCGTCGCGACCACGTCGGCGACCGTCTGCGGCCGCAGGTACCGCTCCGGCTCGAAGTCACCGCCCTCGGCAGCGCGCACCTCTCGCTGCATGTCCGTGGCCACCCGCCCCGGATGCACCGAGGTCACCCGAATCCCGGACTCCGCCTCCTCCGCCCGCAGCACGTCGGCGAAGGCACGCAGCGCGAACTTGCTCGCCGCGTACGAGCCCCAGCCGGGACCTGCTCGCAGTCCGGCACCGGAGTTGATGAGCACGACGTGACCGCGCGCGGCCCGCAGCGCGGGCAGGAGCAGCCGGGTCAGCTCGGCAACGGCGACCACGTTCACCTCGAGGGTGCGGCGCCAGGACGCGGCAGACGTCTCCGCGACCGAGCCCAGTTCGACGACGCCCGCGCTGTGCACGAGGACGTCCAGCCGCTCGACGTCGGCGGTCGCGGCGGCCACGGCCTGCTCGTCGGTCAGCTCGACGGCCCACGGGCTGGCGGTGGGCAGCTCTTCCACGAGCGGAAGCAGCGTCTGCGGATCACGCCCGCCCAAGAGCAGGTCGTGCGTCGGCGCCAGCGCCCTGGCGACGGCGGCTCCCACCCCGCGAGAGGCGCCGGTGACCAGGGCGAGAGGTCGTGAAGTCATGCGCGCGAGCCTAGCCGCGATGCCCCGTCGTCCAGGTCTCCGCCGCTCGCTCCGGCGAGTGCATGCCGCCGGGGCCCTGCGGCGGGCAGCGGCCGGGCCGCAGGCAGCGCGGCCGGGCCGAGCGGTCCAGCCGAGGGAAGGACGCAGCCCTAACCGGGCCTAGGCGCCGCACGAACGACGCCTCGCAGGCCGAAGGCCCCGACCGGCAGGCGAGGGCGTCCGAGTCGCGCGACGCGCCCCCGCCGTCCGGTCGACACCTCTCACTCGCCGATGCGTCCCACTCCCCGACCGCCCCGGCCGGTGCGCCAGACGCTGACCACCGACGGACGAGGCTGGGAGTCGCCCCGGTCCGGCCAGTTCGACGCGGGATTCTCCACGCTCGCGCCGTCGACCTCGCCGGGATGCTGCACGCACACCGTGACCAGGTCTTCGGTGATGACCGGGCCGCAGGTCTCGCCACCGCGCGGCACGGTGAGGAACAGCTTGAGGTGTCCGCGCTCGCTGCCCTGCACGGGCACCGAGTACAGGCCGTCGTTGATGCCGAGCGCGCCCGTGGAGTCGGTGGAGATCCACAGGTTGCCGTGCCGGTCGAAGGCGACGTTGTCCGGGCTGGTGATCGGGCTGACCTGGCTCTTGTCGAAGCCGCCGAAGTAGGTGTCCGGCGATTCCGGGTCGCCGCAGACCAGCAGGAGGTTCCAGGTGAAGCGGGTCGCCGTCGGGTCGTTGCGGCGCTCGGTCCACTCCAGGACGTGGCCGTGCTTGTTGTTGTTCCTCGGGTTGGCCTCGTCCGCCGTCGCCGCGCCCGTCGCCCCCCGGTTGGTGTTGTTGGTCAGCGCCGCGTAGACGCTGCCGGTCACCGGATTGGGCTCGATGTCCTCCGGCCGGTCCATCTTCGTGGCGCCGACCTTGTCTCCGGCGATCCGGGTGTAGACGTAGACCTCCTCGGCCGTCATCCCCGGCACGAAGGACCGATCGCCCTCGGCGAGCGCGATCCACTCGCCCGCCCCGCCGAACTCGCCGTCGGAGGGCAGCGTGCCGGAGCCGTCGATCTCCTCCGCCGGGCTGTCGCCGGTGAACCGGGCCACGTACAGCGTGCCCTCGTCAAGGAGCCGCATGTTGTGCCTGCGGGCGTGCCTGCTCTCGCCCTTCTTCACCCGGCCCTTCGACACGAACTTGTAGATGTAGTCGAAACGCTCGTCGTCGCCGGAGTAGGCGACCACCCGCCCGTCGCCTGCGACCCGGATGGCGGCGCCCTCGTGCTTGAACCGGCCCAGCGCCGTGTGCTTGACCGGGGTCGAGTCCGGGTCGTGCGGGTCGATCTCCACCACCCAGCCGAACCGATGCGTCTCGTTCAGCTCCTGGGCGACGTCGAAGCGAGAGTCGAATCGCTCCCACCGGCGTTCGCTGGCCCCGCCGGAGATGCCGTACCTGGCGAGCTTCGCCGCCTGGTCGGGATCCGTGATCTGATCCGCGTTGCCGAAGTACTGGTTGAAGTTCTCCTCACCAGAGAGCACCGTGCCCCACGGCGTGACGCTGCCCGCGCAGTTGTTCAGCGTGCCGAGAACCCTGGTCCCGGAGGGGTCCGCCGCCGTCTTGAGCAGATCGCTGCCCGCCACCGGACCACGAACCTCGAACTCGGTGGTGGCGGTGATCCGCCGGTTGTAGCGACTGGCCCGGGTGCTCAGGCCGCCGCGGCGATCGTCCCGCTCGGCGAGCACGACGCTGAGCCCGTGGGCGGCCCAGGCGATCTTGACCTGCTCCTCGGTGGGGTTCGCCTCGTCGTAGCCGCGGAACATGAACGGCTCGGTGCTGTACTCGTGGTTGACCACGAGCAGGTTTCGTCGTCCGCGTCCGTCCAACGGGATCAGCCCGGCGAAGTCGCAGTTGTAGCCGAACTGAAGCGCCTGTGCAGCCGCCGTCTGGTTCTCGAAGTCGAACTCCGGCGCACCGTCGACCACCGGGTCGCCCCAGCGGATGACGACGTTCTGGCGATAGCCCTCGGGCACCACCACCGCGTCCTCGGTGTTCGGCTCGACGGGCGAGTAGTCGGTGCCGGGGATCGGCCTGCCCGGTCTGCCGGGGCCACCGCCGTGTCCTGAGCCGGGTCCTCGTCCCTGCGTCGAGGTCGTCTCGGCGGCGGCCGTTCCGCTCAGCGCGCCGAGGGCGCCACCCGCGATGGTGACGACGGCGGCGGCCCGCAACGCACCCCGTCGGCTCATCACCTGCGTGACGACGTCCCCGAAGTAGGGATTCGAGGAGGTGTTGGGCGCCTCATGTCCGCAGGCGTCGCCGCATCGGTACCGGCAGGTGATCGAGGCGCGACTGCCGTGGCGGTCGGTGGGGAGCAGTGTCAGTGGAATGATGCGTCCGTCTTCGGCGGGTGGAGTCGGCACGCAGACCTCCAGGATCTGGTTGGTGGGAACGCGCTGACCGTAGGAGCGGATTCCTACCCTGAGGTGAACGCGAGCCGAACAACCGCACCGGAGTGTCCGGCGGTCCGGCATCGATCGACGCAGGCAGCCGGCACGGCACGCCGCCGAGGCACCGCAGCTCACGGCCGGTCAGGGGGACGTCACCGGGAAACGTCGTGGGCGGAGCCGCCGACCGGTCGCCGATGCGATGCGGGCGTTACGCCGATCCAGAGAAGATCGCGGCGGGGACACGTCGCCGCCGGGCCGATCACGCGCAGGCTGCGGCGTTCGACGCTGTTAGGTTGGCGATACCGCCGAGGCCCGCCTCGGCAACCATGCGAGGCCCGCCTCGGCAACCATGCGAGGCCCGCCTCGGTAACCATGCGCTGCCCTCGACGAAGACGGGAATCGAGAGACTCCATGGCCGACCGTGCTGCCGACGAACTGTTTCTCGACTGGTCTCGTCGCCACACGACGCCCCTGGCCACCCTGGACCCCGACGCGCCGCTGGATGATCTGGAGCCCTAGCGCGCGATCATCGGCGACGCCCGCGTCGTGTCCGTCGGCGAGAACGCACACTTCGTCGGTGCGAGAGTCGTTCATGGCCGAGTCGGTGCGCTGGCATCTCGACCGGTCCGGCCCCGACGCACGCATCGTGCTCGCCGCCCACAACAACCATGTGCAGAAGACCTCGGTCAGCTTCGACGGTGCACTCACCGGCCTGCCGATGGGTCTGCACCTGCACCGCCTGCTCGGCGAGGACTATCGGGCGATCGCACTCACCCACACCGCCGACCACGCCCCCGGAGATGTATCCCGACGAGGCGGCCGAACTCGGGTTCACGGTGGCAGGCACCCGCCTCGACCCGCCCGTCGAGGGCAGCATCGAAGCGGCGCTCATCGCGGCGGGCCGAGGTGAGGAGCTGAGCCTGACCGACCTCCGGGCCTCGCGTGGCGCCACCGCGAGCGGGCGTGCGCTGACCGGCATCCGCACCCAGTCCGCGATCATCAAGACCCCGCTGATCGAGGCCTTCGACGCCGTCGTGTCCAGTCCCACTGCCACCACCGACGAGGCGTTCCCGCGACTAGCCTCGGTCGGCAGCGGCGCGGTGTCGGCGGCAGGCGCCGACACCGTCGGGCATCCGATGGCCGCAGGCAGATCCGTCGAGGCCTTCGTCAGGTGAAGAAGACCCCGCGCCGGTCAGGAGCAGCCGCGCGACAGCTGCTGGACGGGCGGGTGTGCGGTCGGATCAGGACGACGGCGGTTCGGGCTCGTCCCGGCTGGCCTCGGGTGTCGAGTCCGCCGAGATCGCCGACGCCGCGCCACCGCGACGCTCCCAGTTCAGGAAGCGCCCCGAGTTGGTGGAGACGTCACCGACCAGCCAGAACAGCAGCGCCGCATCATCGGTGAAGCCGATGATCGGCAGGATCTCGGGGATGAGGTCGATGGGCGAGATCAGATAGACGCCCGCCAGCGCCCACAGCGCCAGGTGGCGACGCCGCATGCCCGGATACTCGCGTCCCGCCGACCGGATCAGCCGAGGGACGGCACGCAGTCTGCGCACCGGGCCGCCGACCGGCTCGGTCTCCGGGGAGTCACGACGCGCCCTGGCTCGCCGCATCAGGGCGACGGCCAGCACCACGCCGCCGAGGATGAGAAGGGACAGGCCGAGCGCGTCCGGATCGAGGCCGAAAACCTCGGCGGTCCCGGCGAAGTAGGAGAACAGCCCGGCCAGGACGAGCACTATGCCGAAGAGGATCATGGTCGAACGACCTCCGAGGTCCTCAGCCGGCGACCGGCCCGCCCCGGTCCAGACAGGGCGGGCACGGCAGCCTGCGGTATCAGTGCTACTCCACGTCGGCGGGCACGCCTCATGCCGAGGTGGTGCGGGCGAAGCCGGCGGCCCGCCCACACGAGGTCAACGCTCGACGTCGCCGCGAATGAACTCCTCGACCCGCTCCCGCGCCACCGAGTCCGAGTACTGCTCCGGCGGGGACTTCATGAAGTACGAGGCCGCCGACAGGATCGGACCGCCGATACCTCGGTCCTTCGCGATCTTCGCCGCGCGCACCGCGTCGATGATGATGCCCGCCGAGTTCGGCGAGTCCCAGACCTCGAGCTTGTACTCCAGGCTCAACGGGACGTCGCCGAATGCGCGTCCCTCAAGCCGGACGTAGGCCCACTTGCGGTCGTCGAGCCACTGCACGTAGTCCGACGGTCCGATGTGGACGTTGCGCTTGCCGAGGTCGCGATCGACCTGTGAGGTCACCGCCTGCGTCTTGGAGACCTTCTTCGACTCCAGCCGGTCCCGCTCCAACATGTTCTTGAAGTCCATGTTGCCGCCCACGTTGAGCTGCATGGTGCGGTCCAGCAGCACGCCCCGGTCCTCGAAGAGCCTGGCCATCACGCGGTGGGTGATCGTCGCGCCGACCTGCGACTTGATGTCGTCGCCGATGATCGGCACGCCCGCCTCGCGGAACCGCTCAGCCCACACCGGGTCGGAGGCGATGAACACCGGCAGTGCGTTGACGAAGGCGACACCGGCCTCCAGCGCGGCGGCGGCGTAATGCCGGGCGGCGTCCTCGGAGCCGACGGGCAGGTAGCACACCAGCACGTCCGCCGCGCTCTCCCGCAGCGCCGCGACCACGTCGACCGGGGCCTCGTCGGACTCCTCGATCATCTCGCGGTAGTAGCGGCCCAGGCCGTCCAGCGTCGTGCCGCGCTGCACCGGCACGCCCAGCGGGGGCACGTCACAGATCTTGATGGTGTTGTTCTCGCTGGCGACGATCGCCTCCGAGAGGTCGCGGCCGACCTTCTTGGCGTCCACGTCGAACGCGGCGACGAACTCGATGTCGCGGACGTGGTACTCGCCGAACTCAACGTGCATCAGGCCCGGGACCTGGGTGTCTGGAGCAGCGTCCTGGTAGTACTGGACACCCTGCACCAGCGATGCCGCACAGTTGCCGACGCCGACGATTGCCACCCGCACGCTACGACGATCTACGCCCATTGCCGGGTCCTCCTTCTTCGAATCCTCAGGTACCGGGGAACGACTGCCAGTCGTCGCCGGCTGGACGCGGTGGTCCTTGCTTCCTCTAGTCACGCGGCCTCCCCGACGACGGCGGGTCCTCGCGCTCGGCCTGTTCATGCGCGATCAACTCGTTGAGCCAGCGAACCTCGCGCTCGGAACTCTCCAGACCCATCCGGTGCAGTTCGAGCGTGTAGCGGTCGATCTGCTCGCTCGCCCGACCGAGGGTGGAGCGGAATCCCTCTCGCCGTTCCTCGACATGACGCCGTCGTCCCTCGAGGATTCGCATCCGCGCTTCCGCCGGGGTGCGCGAGAAGAACGCCAGGTGGATGCCGAACGACCCGTCGTCCCACGTCTGCGGGCCCACGTCGACGACTAATTCGGCGAAGCGCTCCTTGCCGTCGGCCGTCAGCTTGTAGACCGTCTTGGCCCGTCGGTTCCAGGTCCGCTGCACCGCGTCCTCCGCGGACTCGTCGGTGATCAGCCCGGCGACCTGCAGCCTGCGCAGCGTCGGGTAGAGCGAGCCGTAGGAGAAGGCCCGGAAGGCGCCCAGCAGGTTGTGCAGTCGTTTACGCAGCTCGTAACCGTGCATCGGCGCCTCGTGCAGCAGACCGAGCACCGCCAGTTCGAGCACGTCGCACCTCCTAGCACCAGTCATGGCCTCCGACGACCCACCGCTCCACCGCAGCACTGCGATGGATTACCCCACTATATCGGTCCGATACATCTCACTCATCCCGGGCGCGGTGAGTGACCGACGACGAGGCGGCGCTCCCCGAACGGCCCATCGCCGGTCGGTCTCCGACACGTACCCTGTCAACGTGCGGACCCAACGACAGGTGGTCGACTACGCGTTGCAGCGCAAGGCGTTGCTCGCCGGTGTCCACTCCGGTCGGGTCGGGGTGATGGAGGTCTGCGACGCGAGCCCGTACCTGCTGCGGGCGGCGAAATTTCATGGTCAGCCGAGCGATGTGACCTGCCCGGTGTGCCGCAAGGAGCCGTTGACCCAGGTGTCCTGGATCTACGGTGACGAGCTGAAGCACGCGGCGGGATCAGCCAGGACCGATGACGAACTCGCCAGGATGGCAACCCTCTTCGAGGAGTTCACCGTCTACGTGGTGGAGGTCTGCCGCACCTGTAGTTGGAACCACCTGGTGCAGTCATACGTCTTGGGAACGCGCGGCATGGATGACGGACACCCACGGCGGAGGACGGCCTCCGAGTGAGTCCGTCGCCAGTGCGTGCGCGGGCGCGGGAGCGCCAGAGCACAGACGATCACCGGACTGCGTGCCCACCGGGCACGTCGGTGTGGGAGGCCCACTCGTGAACGACGCACACAACGGCAGGCCGCCTGCCGGCCACACCCCGAGGCCGCAGGTGGAGGGCCAGATGTCGCATGTCCCAGGCGAGGCGAGCGGTGCTCGTCCTCGACCGACGGGTGAACCATCGCCATGGCCGGAAGGGCCGCCAGGCCCACCGGGCGCCCCACGGCACGGACCGCCGCCGGGCGGCTCGGCGCCGCGTGGTGCGGCCAGGCCGGATCAGCCGCCGCCGGGCGGCTCCTTCACCCCCCCGCCGAACGGCGCGGGACCACCTCGCCACGACGCCAACAATCCGGGCGATTCAGGCAATCCGGCCAACCGAGGCGTGCCGCGTGACGGATCACACAGTCCCGCAGGCTCGCCCGAGACCGCCCGGCCCGGCGCGACGCGGGTCCAGGAACGTCCCGCCACGCCGCCGTCGGGATTCCCCGGTGCGCCAGAGAACGGCGGCCGACCGCCCGCGAGCAGGCCCGGCCCGAACGGCGCCGACGGTTCAACACCGGACGGCCGTCGCGGCCCGGCAGGCCCGCCGCAGGCCAACGGCGCAGGCGCCCCGGCGGGCCCGAACGGGCATCCCGGACCGGGGCCGAACGGTCATCCGGGCCCGAACGGACACCCCGGACCGAACGGGACCGGCCCGAACGGCGCGCCGCGCAACGGCCAGGCTCCCCCTGGACATGCCCCCGACGGCAGGCCCGCAAACGGGCACGCGGCCAACGGACAGCCCGCGAACGGGCACGCGCGGAACGGACGGCCGGCCAACGGGCACGCGCCCAACGGACAGCAGCGGGGCGGCCCGAATGGAACCGGCGCCCCGAACGGACCCGCCGGGCCGAACGGACCGGCAGGACCGCACGGCGCTGCGGCTCCGACCGGCGCGGTCTCCCCGCTGAGCGACCGCCTCGGCGCAGGCGACGCACCTGCCCCCGGTGGCCCGGGAGCAGGCGGACAGCCGGGCAGGCAGGCAGCGCCCGGCCAGCGTCCGGACGGCGCGAACGGAGTCCCCCCCGGAGCCAGCGGCCCGGGAGGCCACCAGCCGAACGGCGCCGCCCAGAACGGCACCGGGCCGGGTGGCCACCCTGGTCCGGGCCGGCCGCCGAACGGCGCCCCGCCCGGACCGAGCGCGGGCGGTCGTCCCGGCGAACCGGGCGCGGCTCGTCCCGACGGCAGGCCCGGCACGAACGGCACCCCGGCCGACGGCAGGCCAGGCCCCGGCCCGGCGGGCATGCAGTCCCCGCCGCCGCAGAACGGTGATCGTCGCCCGCCTCGGCAGGGCGGGCCGTCAGCACTCGGCGCGGCAGCGGCGGGCGCGGCCCTCGGCGCGGCGGGCGGCGCTGCCGCCGCTGCGGGCATGAACGCAGGCGCCCCGCCCGGCATGGGCACTCCGCCCGGCGGCGTTCCCGGTGCGGGAGCACCCGGCGGACCCGGCCCGGCCAACGGAGCCCCGCCCGCGCACACCCAGGCACTAAGACAGGGCGCAGGCACCGGACCCCGCCGACCCGGCGAGCCGTCGACGCAGATGATGCAGCCCGGCGACGAGCAGCCGACGACGCAGATGGAACCCGCGCTGCTGACGCATCGGGAGCCCGCGCAACTCGAGGACGGCTACGACGAGGACGACTACTACGACGACGAGGACGATGCGGAGGAGTCCCCGGAGGCGGTGAAGAAGGCGAAGCGCAAGAAGATCTGGCGACGCGTCCGGCGGACCTGTTACGTGATGGCAGGCCTCGGCATCCTCACGCCGGTGGTGGCCTTCGCCGTCGGCTACCAGATGTGGGACGTCCAGTCACCAGAGGCGATCCTCGCCGACCTCGACAAGACCGTCACGGTGACCTACGCCGACGGCAGCGAGATGCTGCGGATCGTCCCGAACGGCGAAGGCGAGGGCGACCGGCGCTTCCTGGACTACGAGGACATCCCCGAGGACTTCTACAACGGCGTCACGGCCACTGAGGACCCCACGTTCAGAGACAACATGGGATTCTCGCCGGTCGGCATCGTCCGAGCAGCCGTCACCGGCACCGGCGGCGGTTCCACCATCACCCAGCAGTACGTCAAGCTCTCCACCGGCAACGACGACGGGACCTACGCCCGGAAGTTCCAAGAAGTGGTGATGGCATTCAAGCTCACCCAGCAGCAGGATAAGGACTACATCTTCGAGTCCTATGCGAACCTCACCTCCTTCGGCCGCAACACCTACGGGCTGGAAGCGGGCGCGCAGACCTGGTTCGGCAAGTCGGCCTCGGAGCTGGAGCTCAACGAATCGCTGTTCCTGGCGGGCATCCTCAACGCACCGACACTCTTCGACCCGGACAACAACCGGGACGGCATGGAGAACCGCTTCGCCTATGTCGTGAACAAGATGGTGGAGCGGGACCACCTGTCCCAGGCCGAGGCCGACGCCGTCGAGTTCCCCGACTACCTGCCAAGGGGCGCTGGCGGCGGGACCGGGCGCAGCATCACCGACGTGCACGTCCAGACGCAGATCGAGAACGAGCTCACCGCCCGAGGCATCGAGATGGACCAGGTCCGCCGAGAGGGCATGGTCATCCGGACCACCATCGACAAGACAGCCCAGGAGCAGTCCGAGGCCGTGATGGCGGAACACTTCGCCGGTCAGCCGGACGAGCTGCGCGGCGCGCTGGTCGCCGTGGATCCCGCCAACGGAGCGGTGCGGGCCTACAACGGCGGCGAGTGGAGCGCGGGCATCGACTTCGCGGCGGCCAAGCAGCCGCCGGGCTCCTCGTTCAAGCCGTTCGTGGTCGCCGCCGGGCTGAAGCGTGGTCAGGGCCTCGGTGAGTTCTACGACGGCCGGGAATCGATCGACATCGAGGGCACCACGTTCAGCAACACGGCCCAGTGTCCCACCGGGGCCAACGAACACTGTTCGGTGCGCAACGCGATGCTGGTGTCCGCCAACACCCCGTTCATCGACATGGCGCATCAGTTCGGGCCCGGCTCGGTGGCGGAGGCCGCCTGGGAGGCGGGCATCCCCGAAGAGATCAACGGCGAGCCCACGCTGGTGAACACCGAAGGCTTCACCGCTGCGGGCATCGCACTGGGCCAGTACGAGGTCCGCACCATCGACATGGCCGCCGCCTACGCCACCTTCGCCAGCGGCGGAGTCCGGCACGATCCGTACTTCGTCGAGTTCGTCGGCCATGAGGGCGACGGGCCCGACGATGAGGTCCTGATCAACCGCGCCGAGGAAGGGCACGAGGGCGTCCAGGCCTTCGGTCCGCAGAGCAAGGCCGTCGCGGACAACATCACCGAGGTGCTCAAGCCGGTGGCCGCGAACAGCGGACACGACCTGCCCGGCCGGGAGGTGGCGGCCAAGACCGGCACCCACCAGTTCGCCCAGAGCGCAGGCAACCAGGCGGGGTGGATGGTCGGCTACACACCGCAGATCTCGGTGGCGGTCTGGGTCGGCTCCGAGGTGCCCGCACCACTGACGGTCAATGCGACCGCGACGAATCCTTCCACCGAGCAGCTCTGGGGACGAAATGTCCCGGCCTTCTCCTGGAAGGCGTTCATGGAGGCCTACCTCGGTGACAAGGAGGCCGCGAGCTTCCCGACCGACATCACCCAGATCGGCATCTTCCCCGAGCAGCCGCGGCCCGCGCCTCCGCCTCCGCCCCCGTCGCCGGACTGGGACGACGATCGCGACAGAGACCGCGACGAGGAGGACGGCCGGGACGAGGACGAGGAAGGCGACGAGGGGGACGAGAACGGCGAGGGAGGGGAAGGTGACGACGAATCGACCCCGAACCCTCCCACGGATACGACTGAGCCCACTCCGACCGGGCCAGACGACTCCTGCTTGTGGCCGGGGCAGTGTGAGGGCGAAGGCGACGGTCGGCCCGGCGATGGTCGGCCCGGCGATCGAGGTACCACGGGATTCGGTTTCAGCCGGGACGACAGCAGGCCAGAGGTGGCTCCTACCGGAGATGTGCCGTTGCCCAACTGACCACGTGAACTACCGATCAGTCGAATGATCGCCAGCCGACGGGGCGTCCTCCACCGAGGGCGCCCCGTTCGTCGTCTCGGCACACCTCGACACCAGACCTCGGGCTCACGGGCGATCTCCTCGGCCCCGGCATGAGCACGTACGATCCGCGGCGTGCCCAGTGAGCGGGAGACACGATCCGCAGCGTCGGCCGACGACGCACCGGACTCCGCCGGGCCCGCCGCCGCTGACGGGGCAGGCCTGCCGACTTCGCCCGGCGCAGGCTCCGATGCGGTGTCGACGGCCGACGACGGCGCGGGAGGCGGGTCGACCGATCGACCGGCTGCCGACCGAAGCCCGCTGGCGCAGGACGCCGATCGGATCGGTCCCGGCCATCGGGTCGACACCGAGACGCTGCGGCCCGAGCAGCGCATCGCCCCCACCCGGACGGAGGGCCTCGCCCGCACCGCCAGTCGGCTGTTCGGCGGCCCGCTGGGCAGACACGCCGTGGTGGGGCGGCACTGGTTCTGGAGCCCGCTGCGGGTCGGCCTGCTCCTGGCGGTCCTCGCGCTCGCGCTCGGCTGGGGCCTCAAGGCGCCCTGCATCCAGCAGTACGTCGACGATCAGGGCGTGGCACAGCTCGACTGGAGCGGCAACCGACAGTACGTCGCGATGTGCTACTCGGACATCGTGCCGCTCTACTCGGCCGAGCACCTCGACATCGGCGCCTTCCCGTACCGCGACTCCTGGGTCGAGAACGAGGGCACCGACCAGGAGCAGGTCCGGTACATGGAGTACCCGGTGATCACCGGGATGTTCCAGTGGCTCAACGCCGAGCTGGCCAGGGCGTGGCTCGGCGTCGCCGAGACCGGGCTGGTGCCCACCGCGCTGCCGGTCGCGGTCTACTTCACCATCACCTCGCTGTGGCTGGCCGCAGGCTGGCTCGTCACGGTCTGGGCGGTCACGCTGCTGGCCCGCCGCAGGCCGTGGGACGCCGCGCTGGTCGCGATCTCGCCGCTGGTCCTGGTCCACGCGTTCACGAACTTCGACACGATCGCCACCGCCTTCGCCACGGCGGGCATGCTGGCCTGGGCCCGTCGACGGCCGGTGCTCGCGGGCGTGCTGATCGGCCTCGGCGCCGCCGCGAAGCTGTACCCGCTGTTCCTGCTCGGTCCGCTGCTGATCCTGTGTCTCCGGGCGGGTCGGCTCGTGCCCTGGCTGCGGGCCGCGGGCGCCGCCGTCGCGACGTGGACGGCCGTCAATCTGCCGATCGCGGTGCTGTACCCGGATGGCTGGCGCGAGTTCTACCGGCTGAACAGCGAACGCATCGCCGATCCGGACTCGATCTACAACGTGATCAGCCGGTTCACGGGCTGGGCTGGCTTCGACGGGCCGTTGGAGCCCGGTCAGACGCCGGTGGTGTTGAACACGGTGACGGCCGTGCTGTTCCTGCTCGGCTGCCTCGGCATCGCCTTCGTCGGGCTCACCGCCGCCCGCAGGCCGCGAGTGGCTCAGCTTGCCTTCCTGGTCGTGGCCGTGTTCCTGTTGACCAACAAGGTGTGGAGTCCGCAGTACTCGTTGTGGCTGGTGCCGCTCGCCGTGCTGGCGCTGCCGCGCTGGCGTCCGCTGCTCGCCTGGATGGCGTTGGACGCCCTGGTCTGGGTGCCGAGGATGTTCTTCTACCTCGGCGAGGACAACAAGGGCCTGCCCGTCGAGTGGTTCCTCGGCACCGTGGTGCTTCGGGACCTCGCGGTGATCATGCTGTGCGTGCTGGTGCTGCGCGACGTCTATCGGCCGGAGGGAGACCGCGTCAGATCCTCCGGCGAGGACGACCCCGCAGGCGGTGTGCTCGACGGGGCACCTGACGTGGTGCGCTGGAACCTGACTCGACGCGCCGAACCGATGATCACCGAGCCCTCCAGCACCGCGGGCTCGGCCTCGACGGACTCCCCGCCGAGCGGGGTGCGCTGATCAGGCAGGTCGAGGACGTCGGGCGTCACGAGGGAGTCCATCCTGGCCAGGATCTCGTCGGGCACGTCGAAGTCGAAGAACTCGTCGCGGCGGACCGCGCGGACGAACCGCAGCCAGACGTCCGTGGTGACCAGTATCGACGGGCCGCGCACCTTCTTCCTGTCCTGCACCCCGATGACGCCGTCTCCGAAGAGCACTCGAATGCCACGTCGACTCTGATCACGCATCACGTCACCGCCCCCGGTGGGCCCTCGGCCGCACGCTCACCCTCACAAACCTGAATCATGTTCGAACTAGAGCGTGGGCCCACCCTGCGAGTCCGGCAGCACGAAAGCGGATGGTCGGGAGAAATTCACCCAATCGCCGGTGTCGAGGGCGAGAACCCCTTACGGAAACGGGTCGGATAGTCAACACTGAGCATCGGCGGCGGCGGGTTGGTACGCCCCCCGACCAATTCGCCGCCGCCCTCGACTCGTGCCGGACGCTAACCCGCCATCGACGGCGTCGCACCTCGGCGAGGTCGCCGCACTCTGGGCGGCACCTCGTGATCGACGGTGGAACGCGCGGCCAGGAAGACGAAGAACAACGCCACCAACAGCGCCGCCCGCCCCCAGACGCCGATCATCAGCGCCTGCGGAGCGAAGCCGTCGTAGACCGTCGACGGCAGTCCCTGATTGGTGATGTAGAGCCAGCGGAAGATCCCGATCCCGATTGCGAGATCGGCGACGAAGTACGCGGCGATCCACTCCCAGCGAATCCGCAGCAGCACGAAGAACGGCAGCAGCCAGAGGGCGTACTGGGGCGAGTGCACCTTGTGCAGCAGGAGGAACCCGCAGAGCATCGCCGCCGAGACCTGGATCCACGGGAACGTGCCGTCCCGCTGCATCCGCCGCCAGCCAAGCCAGCAGGCCAGGATGAACGACAGGAGCACTGCGGCAGGGGAGATGACGTCCATCGCGCCCTGGAAGCCCGCGTTGTCGGAGTTCGACCACGGCCGGAAGCCCCAGTACCAGATCGAGTTCGTCGTCACGTCGACGAACCGGTTGCCCTGGAACTCGAAGGAGGCCAGCCAGCCCTCGTAGCCGAGCACGGCGAACGGCAGATTCACCGCGACCACCGTCACCACGGCGGCCAGGCCCACCTTCACCGCGCCGACGACGTCCCACCGAGACCCGCGCGCGGCCACGTCGGCAGGCAGCTCACGCCCCCGGTACCCGCCGGAGAACACGTACAGCGCCAACGGCAGCACGAAGATGCCCGGATAGACCTTGAACGCGAACCCCAGGCCGAGCAGTACCGAGGCGGCCACCGCTCGGTCGATCAACGGCCGATCGGGCCCGGCCCGGCCCCAACCCCGCTGCAAGACGTAGACGGCGGCGACCGCGCAGGCGACGACCGGCAGATCCCAGTTGTGGAAGGCATAGAGCACGATGGGCGGCCCTAAGGCCCAGACGAGTGCCCTCCAACGGGCGAGCTGCCCGAGCAGCCACGCCGTGACCAGGCCGAACGGCGCCATCACCAGGGCGGAGCCCAGCAGGAACTGCGCGTCGTTGGACGCGAACAATGCGCCTGCCCAGATCAACAGCCCGCTCAGGACCGGGTACTCCACGACCCCGCCGACCAGCTGCCCGTCCTCGGTGATGCCGCCGCTGAGATAGGGGAAGACGTGCTGGTCGATGTCCCGGCCGAGCCAGAGGTGCTGGATGTCGGAATAGCAGACGTCGCCGTCGATCCGTTCCTTGTAATCAGGCTGGCTGCGACCGAACTGATCGAACTCCGGGCCGGTGCAGCGCGCCTTGTTCGCGTACCCGAGGAAGAGGGTCACCCCGCTGAGGAGCACCAGGAACGCGAGCGCGTACCTCGTCAGCGCGCGCACCCGGCCTGCGCCGCCGGATCGTGGCGGAGACCCTGCGCCACCAGACTGTGGCGGAGCCTCCGACGAGTGGCCTTCCTGATCCCATGCCTGCACGGTGTCCCGATCATCGCTCGGCACGGTGGATCAGACTCCCAGTTCGCGGCGTAGATGGCTGATGTCGGCCGCCTGGCCCGTCGCTGGGGTCTCGACCACCACGGGCGCCCTGGCCTCCGCGCAGACCGCGACGAGCTGGGCGGCGTCGATGGTGCCGTCGGCGATGTTGGCATGTCGATCACGGGAGGAGCCGAAGGCGTCCCGCGAGCTGTTCAGATGCACCAGGTCGATGCGGCCGGTGATCGCCCGCGCGCGCTCGACGAGACCCACGAGGTCCTCGCCGGAGGCGAAGGCATGGCAGGTGTCCAGGCAGAAGCCGGGGTCGAACTCGCCGATGGCGTCCCACAGCCGGTCGAGTGCGTCCAGGCCTCGGGCCATCGCGCCGTCGCCGCCTGCGGTGTTCTCGATCAGCACCGGCACGCCGAAGCCGCCCTCGGCGGCCTGCCGGGAGAGGAACTTGTGCCAGTTGGCCACGCCGACCGCCGGGTCCTCGCCCTGCCGGACGTGACCACCGTGCACGATCAGCCCGAGAGCGTTCGTCTCGGCGGCGGCCTTCGCCTGCGCGATCACGGCCTTGCGCGACGGGATGCGAATCCGGTTGTTGGTGGATGCCACGTTGAGCACGTAAGGGGCATGGATGAAGACCGCGACGCCCGCCGCACGCAGTTCTGCCGCCTGCGGATGGGGGGTGGGGGACTTCCAGGTCTGCGGGTCGGACAGGAAGAACTGCACGACCTCCGCCCCTCGTTCACGGGCGGTGCCGAGCGGATCGTCGGCGTCGACGTGCGCACCGATAGGCATAGCGGTGAGGGTAACCAACAGACGGCGTGCAAGTGAGGTCTGCGGTGGCCTCATGTGAGCTGGCGGCAGGGGCCGAACGGCGATCGGACCCGACGCTGCTAACGTAGTTCCGTTGTCGACGCGACGACCCTCCTGCCACGGACAGCCCGTGGCCGATGAGACCACAGGAGGTGAGGTCTGTCATGCGTCATTACGAGGTAATGGTCATCCTCGACCCCAGTCTCGACGAGCGCACCGTCGCTCCGTCCCTGGACACGTTCCTCAACGTCATCCGCACTGCGGGCGGCAATGTGGAGAACGTCGACGTCTGGGGCAGGCGCCGGTTGGCCTTCGAGATCGACAAGCACGCCGAGGGCATCTACGCCCTGCTCAACGTGCACGCCGAGCCGGACACGGTGAAGGAACTCGACCGTCAGCTCTCGCTGCAGGAGACGGTGCTGCGCACCAAGGTCCTGCGGCGCGACGCCGTCTCGAAGTGATCGGGCGGAGGTGCACTGATGGCTGGTGAGACGACAATCACCGTGGTCGGGAACCTGACCGCAGATCCAGACCTCCGCTTCACCTCATCAGGTGCGGCGGTGGCGAACTTCACCGTGGCCTCCACCCCACGCACCTTCGACAGGCAGTCGGGCGAGTGGAAGGACGGCGAAGCGCTGTTCCTTCGTTGCAGCCTCTGGCGTCAGGCGGCCGAGAACGCGGCCGAGTCCCTGAGCCGGGGTATGCGCGTCGTCGTGCAGGGCAGGCTGCGCCAGCGCTCCTTCAAGACCAAGGAAGGCGAGGACCGGACCGTCGTCGAGCTTGAGGTCGACGAGATCGGCCCCTCGCTGCGGTACGCGACCGCCAAGGTCAACAAGGTGAGCCGGGGCAGTGGCGGCGGAGGCGGCGGCTACGGAGCAGGCGGCGGTGGCGGCAGCGCTCCCGCCGACGACCCGTGGGGCTCCGCGCCCCCGGCGGGCCCGAGTGGCGGCTCCGGCGGCGGATACAGCGACGAGCCTCCGTTCTAGACGGCACGGCCACCGGCGGTTCCGGCCGACGAGGGACGATTCGCGGCCGATGAGGATGACAACCAGGAGTAAGACCAATGGCTAAGCCACCCGTACGCAAGCCGAAGAAGAAGGTCTGCGTCTTCTGCAAGGACGCCCGGAAGGGCCACCCGCAGAACATCGACTACAAGGACACCACGCTGCTTCGGAAGTACATCTCCGACCGCGGCAAGATCCGGGCTCGTCGAGTGACCGGCAACTGCAGCCAGCATCAGCGGGACGTCGCCGTCGCGGTGAAGAACTCGCGAGAGATGGCGCTGCTGCCCTACACCTCGACCGCTCGCTGAGAGGGTAAGGAGCGAAGATGAAGCTCATCCTCACCGCTGACGTCAGCGGTCTCGGCGGCCCCGGCGACATCGTCGAGGTCAAGGACGGCTACGGCCGCAACTTCCTGGTGCCGCGCGGCCTGGCCATCCTGGCCACGCGTGGCGCGGAGAAGCAGGTCGCCACGATCCGCCGCTCGCAAGAGGGCAGGCGGATCCGCGACCTCGACCACGCCAAGGAGATCAAGTCGAGCCTGGAGGGCCTCGGGGCCGTCCGGCACCGGGTCCGCGCCTCGCAGGACAGCGGCAAGCTGTTCGGCTCGGTGACCACGGCCGACGTGGTCACCGCGGTCAAGGCCGCAGGCGGCCCGCTGCTCGACAAGAGGGCGATCCAGCTTCCCGGTCACATCAAGAAGACCGGCAGGCACCCGGTGAACATCCGGCTCCACCCGGAGGTCACCGTCGCGATCAACCTTGAGGTCGCCCCGGCCGAGTGATCGGCTAAGACGACTGCTGCATTCGGCCGCGGCGTCGCTCCTGTCTCGACAGGGCGGCGCCGCGGCCGTCTGTTTCAGGCCCGATCGGAGCGTGAAGACCACGCGGAGCCGACACTCGGTCGCGTGATCCGCTGTGCCTCGTGCGGGTCGATCGCCTTGCCGAGGGTGACGAATCGAGTGCCGAACAGCCCGCCCCAGGCGGGTCGCTCGGCTCAGTGTTATCACTCAGAAGCACTAGTGGACAGCTGGCCCGGTCCCTGTGGATCATTTCGCCCGACCGGCTCGAACGACACGCCGAAGGGGCGCTTTTCGCGACACGCCGAAGGGTGTCGCGAGTAGTTTCCACACATTTTGTCCACAAGGCCTGACCTGCTCTTCTCATCAAGCCTACCCAAGTTATCCACAGGTTGTCCCCAGGCTTGCCGCAGGCTGTGGTCAGTTCACCACCCACATCCCCAGGTTATCCACAGGCACGTCCACAGGAGTGTTTGCCTGCTCCAGAAGAGGGATCTAGCGTTCGGTCTCCAGGAGCCGGTGTCGACGGCCCGGCAGACGGCAGAATCGGCCGGATCAAGCGGGCAGGCGGGACGTCCTCGGGCATATCGGCCCAGACGCATCGGCCAGGCGATTCGGCTCGGTCGAACCCGGCTCGGTCGAGTCGAGAAGCGGCGGCAGTGAATCGCGGAGCAAGGACCGGAGGGAACAGGTGGCTCTGACCGACGATCGCGGAGCGGCGACGGAGAACGCGTTCGACCGCCAGCCGCCGCAGGATCTGGCCGCCGAGCAGTCCGTTCTCGGCGGGATGCTGCTCAGCAAGGACGCCATCGCCGATGTCGTCGAGGTGGTCCGCCCGGACGACTTCTACCGACCGGCGCACCAGGCGATCTACGACTGCATCCTGGACCTGTACGGCCGAGGCGAGCCCGCCGACGCCATCACGGTGTCGGCCGAGCTGGAGCGACGCTCCGAGCTGCCTCGGATCGGCGGGGCCCCGTACATGCACACCCTGATCGCCACCGTGCCCACGGCGGCCAACGCCGGGTACTACGCCGAGATCGTCGCGGAGAAGGCGGTGCTGCGACGCCTCGTCGAGGCGGGCACCCGGATCGTCCAGCTCGGCTACCACGGCTCGGAGGGTGCCGCGATCGATGAGGTCGTCGACCGGGCGCAGGCAGCCATCTACGAGGTCACCGAGCGCCGGACGAGCGAAGACTACGTCGCCCTCGAACATCTGCTCCAACCGACGATGGACGAGATCGACGCCATCGCCTCCCGTGACGGCCAGTCGCTGGGCGTGCCGACCGGCTTCGTCGATCTCGACGCCGTCACCAACGGCCTGCATCCGGGCCAGATGATCATCGTCGCGGCGCGGCCGGGTGTCGGCAAGTCGACCCTCGGACTGGACTTCGCGCGCTCGTGCTCGATCAAGCACGGGTTCAGCAGCGTCATCTTCTCGCTGGAGATGAGCAAGACCGAGATCGTGATGCGGATGCTCTCGGCCGAGGCACGCATCCGCCTCGGCGACATGCGCGGCGGGAAGATGACCGACGACGACTGGACCAGACTGGCCAGACGAATGGGCGAGGTCAGCGAGGCCCCGTTGTTCGTCGACGACTCGCCGAACCTCACGATGATGGAGATCCGTGCCAAGGCGAGAAGGCTCAAGCAGCGCAACGACCTCAAGCTCGTGGTGGTCGACTACCTCCAGCTGATGAGCTCCGGCAAGCGCGTCGAGTCACGCCAGCAGGAGGTCTCCGAGTTCTCCCGGCACCTCAAGCTCCTCGCCAAGGAGCTGGAGGTGCCGGTGGTGGCGATCAGCCAGCTGAACCGAGGCCCGGAACAGCGCACCGACAAGCGGCCGATGCTCTCCGACCTTCGTGAGTCCGGCTCGCTGGAGCAGGACGCGGACATGGTGCTGCTGATCCACCGACCGGATGCCTTCGAGCGCGACGACCCCAGGATGGGCGAGGCGGACCTGATCCTGGCCAAGCATCGTGCGGGACCCACCGCGACCGTCACGCTGGCCCATCAGCTCCACTACAGCCGCTTCGTCGACATGGCCCAGAGCTGAGATGAAGCCGTAGGTCTCGCTGCTGACTTCGGCTTCGCACCGCCGACTTCCTCCCGACTTCCGACGCGAGGCTGACCAGCACTTTTCCACCAACGACGGCATGCTGAGCCAACTTGGCATCACGTGTGAGCCAGTTTTCCTTGTACTGGAGCCACTTTAGTGTCATTGTTGTGCCATGGACTTGACCTCGCAGGTGAGCAACCTCGGACGGGAATTCGCCGCGCTGGCCGAAGTAGGCGGCGACGAGGCTCGTGCGCTGGTCGAGCGCCTGAGCGGGCCACTCGAGTCGGCCATCCGGATGACGTTGCTGGACGCGCTGTCCGCAGCCGCCGACGAGATCACCAGCGACCTGGCCCCCGGCTCGGTGGAGCTGCGCCTGCGCGGCCGCGATCCGAACTTCGTCGTGACCGCACCGCCCGCCGAGCCGCCGCCCGCCGCCGCCCAGGACGATCCGGCGGCCGACGGCGGCGCGCTGATCGCCGAGGACGGCCCCAGCTCGCGGATCAACGTGCGACTCCCGGAGCAGCTCAAGGCCGCGATCGAGGAGGCCGCAGCCAAGGAGGGCCGCTCGGTCAACGCCTGGCTGGTCCGCGCGGCCTCGACCGCCCTACAGCGTTCCGACCGCGACCAGTTCGCCGAGCAGCACACCGGCGGCCGACGGAGCAGGCAGCACCTCACCGGCTGGGTGCGCTGACGCACCACCTTCCACCACATCACGCCCCTGAACTGCGGGGATGCTTCACCGATCCATGACGAGGGGACAGCCATGCCTGAATTCGCCACACCCGAACCGATCTCCGCCACGCTCGAACTGGGCGTCGGCACCGTGCGGATCAGCGCGAGCGACCGCGCCGACACCATCGTCGACGTGCGTCCGAGCGATGAATCCGATGAGTCGGACGTGCAGGCCGCCCGCGACGTCCGGGTGGACTACGCGAACGGCGTGCTCCGCATCACCGGGCCGAAAGCGCCCCTCTTCGACTTCTCCCGCAAGACCAGGTCGGTGGACGTGTCCATCGTGCTGCCCAGCGGCTCGCAGCTCTCCGGTGACGTCCAGGTGGGCAGCCTCAACGGCACCGGTCTGCTGGGGAAGTGCCGGTTCAAGACCTCCGCCGGAGACGTCCGGCTGGAGCGGACCGGTCCGCTGCGGGTGGACACCGCAGCCGGTCACGTCACCGCAACCCGCGTCGCGGGCGACGTCGAGATCCACACCGGATCAGGGAAGGTCCGCATCGGCAAGGTCGAAGGCTCCGTGGCCGTCAAGAACTCCAACGGCGATACCGAGATCGAGGCCGCCGACGGCGACGTGCGGGTGCGCTCGGCCAACGGCGGCATCTCCATCGAGCGGGCAGGCGGGGGTGTCGATGCGAAGACGTCCAACGGCAGCGTTCGCGTCGGCGAGGTGGCCCGAGGCTCCGTCGAACTCGGCTCCGCGATGGGCGATCTGGACATCGGCATCGCCGAGGGCACCGCCGCGTGGCTCGAGGTGCACACCAAGTTCGGGCAGGTGCACAACCTGCTGGACACCGCCGCCCGGCCCGAGGAGTCCGACGAGACCGTCGAGGTGCGCGCGCGTACCTCGTTCGGCGGCATCACGATCCGACGTTCGTAAGGAGAGCCATGACCACCACACGATCTACGCCTGCAATCGTGGTGACCGGGTTGCGCAAGTCGTTCGGCGACCAGGTCGTACTCGACGGCATCGACCTCACCATCCCACCGGGAACGGTCTACGCACTGCTCGGGGCGAACGGCGCAGGGAAGACCACCACGGTCAAGATCCTGGCCACGTTGATCAGTGCCGATGCCGGTGACGTCCGCATCGCAGGCCACGACCTGGCAGGCGAACCCGGTGCGGTGCGCGCCGCTATCGGTGTCACCGGCCAGTTCTCGGCGGTGGACAACCTGCTCACCGGCCGGGAGAACCTGCTCCTGATGGCGGACCTGCACCACCTCGCCAAAGGCGAGGGCAGGCAGCGCGTCGCCGGACTGCTGGAACGGTTCGACCTGGTCGGGGCGGCAGAGAAGCCGGTCTCGACGTACTCCGGGGGGATGCGGCGTCGGCTCGACCTGGCGATGACCCTGGTCGGCAGCCCGCGAGTGATCTTCCTCGATGAGCCGACGACCGGCCTGGATCCGCGCAGCCGCCTGGGCATGTGGCAGATCGTCCGAGAGCTGGTGGCCGAGGGCGTCACCATCTTCCTGACCACGCAGTACCTGGCGGAGGCCGATGAGCTGGCCGATCGGATCGCGGTCCTCGACCACGGTCGGCTGGTCGCCGAGGGCACCCCGGACGAGTTGAAGCGTCGCATCCCCGGCAGCCATGTCCGTCTGCGGTTCGGCGATCAGCGCAGCCTCGACGCAGCCGCACGCATGCTGGGTCAGGTCTCTCCCGACGGCGACCCGCTCAGCCTGCGGGTCCCCGGCGACGGCAGCCTGCGCTCGCTGCAGACCCTGATCGACCAACTAGCAGCCGGTGCGGTCGAGGTCGACGAACTGTCGGTGCACACCACCGATCTCGACGACGTTTTCCTCGCCCTCACCAGCGACTCCTCCGACACGAAGGCGACCTCCCGATGAGCGACTCCGCCCATGCCCTCACCGGGCAGGCACCGGCGAGCATCCGTCTCCATCCGCTGCGCGACTCGGCGACGATGCTGCGCCGCAACCTCAAGCATCTGCTGCGATACCCGTCGATGACCGTGCTGCTCATCGGGATGCCGATCGTCATGCTGCTGCTGTTCGTGTCCGTGTTCGGCGGAACGCTGGGCGCCGGGCTCAGCGGCGGATCGGGCGGACGCGCCGAGTACCTCGAGTACGTCACCCCCGCGATCATCCTGCTGACCGTCACGGCCACGGTGCAGGGGACCGCGATATCGATTGCCATGGACATGGCCGAGGGCATCATCGCCCGATTCCGCACCATGCACATCGCCCGGGTCTCGGTGCTCACCGGGCACGTGTTGGGCAGCGTCATCCAGGCCATGCTCAGCGTGGCGGTCCTGATCGGCGTGGCAATGCTGATCGGCTTCCGATCCACTGCGGGAGTGGTCGAGTGGCTGGCCACAGCCGGGCTTCTCCTGGCGTTGACGTTCGCGCTCGTCTGGCTCTGCGTCGCACTGGGCCAGGTGAGCAAGAGCGTGGAGACCGCGAGCAACCTGCCCATGCCGCTGATGCTCCTGCCATTCTTCGGCAGTGGCTTCGTCCCCACTGACTCCATGCCCGACGGGCTGCGCTGGTTCGCCGAATATCAGCCGTTCACGTCGATCATCGAGACCCTACGCGGCCTGCTGACGGGCGGACCGATCGGCAACAATGCGTGGATCGCCCTCGCCTGGTGCGCGGTCATCGCATTCGGCGGATACCTGTGGTCGAAGAAGCTGTTCAATCGCGAGGATTCGCGTTGATCCCGTAACCGAATGAACGATGCGGCACAGACTTTCGGTGATCACCCCCGAGAGGACAGCTGTCCCGGCAGTAGGAAAAACGACCTTTCCCAGTTCATGGTGATCACCATGTGCTGATCGCGCACGGGTCATCACGAATGACCCCGATCGGCGACGGCTGCATCATCATCGGCCGCGCGACATTTATCGCCCCATCCCGGCATTCCTGCCGATATCAACCATCGCCACAACGCGCCCTGATCAACCATGCCTCCGGCATCGCCGTTGTCCGAGTCAGTCGGCGAGCAGAAACGACAGCGATTACGCCTGGCACCATCGCCACGAGAGGAAATTCATGAACCACCCGATCTCCATTCCGCACGGCCTCCCCATGGAACGCGATGCGGGCCCCTTCGATCCGCCCCGCGCCATCACCCGACTCCGGGAGGCTCGTCCCGTCAGCCCCATGGTCTTCCCCGACGGTCACGAGGGCTGGCTCATCACCGGTTACGACGCCGTCCGCAAGGCCATGGCCGACACCCGATTCAGCTCCCGCCAGGACATCGGCGTCCTCCACGTACCGTGGGAGATCCCCGGCATGCCCACCTTCACCGAACCGTCCCCGCAGCCGCCGGGCATGTTCATCGCCATGGACCCGCCGGACCACACCCGACTGCGACGCAGGCTCACCGGAGCCTTCACCGTCAGACGGATGAAGCAGCTCGAAGCACACATCGCCGAAATCGTCGAGCATCGGCTGGCCGCGATGGCTCGCCTTACTCCGCCGGTCGACCTGGTGGCGGAATTCGCGGTTCCGGTGCCGTTGCTGGTGATCTGTGAGCTCCTCGGCGTCCCCTACGCGGACCGGCAGGAATTTCAGGCCCGCTCCGCGAGATTCCTCGTCAAGGACCTGCCGCTCGAGGAGAAGATGGCCGTGCACGGCGCACTCAACACCTACCTGACCGAACTGATCACGCGCACTCGCACCGCTCCCGGCGAGAACATCCTGTCCGACCTGGCCCGCCAGGAGGACCTCACCATCGACGAACTGACCGGCATCGCCTTCCTGCTGCTGCTCGCGGGCCACGAGACCACCGCCAACATGCTGGGGCTGGGCACCTTCGCACTCTTAGAAGATCCCGAGCAGGCCGACGAACTGCGGGCCCGTCCCGAGCTGTTACCCGATGCCGTCGAGGAACTCCTGCGCTCGCTGTCCGTCGTCGACATCCTTCTCCGCTATGCCACGGAGGACATCGAGCTCGGCGGGGAGACGATCAGCAGAGGATCGAGCGTCATCATCTCGATGCTGGCCGCCAACCGGGACCCCCGACGCTTCGAAGACCCCGACGCCCTGGACATCCGCCGCCGGGCCCGCGGTCATCTCTCCTTCGGCCACGGCATCCACCAGTGTCTCGGCCAACAGCTGGCCCGCATCGAGATGCGCGCCGGTTTCGAGGGACTCCTGCATCGCTTCCCGACCTTGAAACTCGCCGTCCCCGCCGATGCGGTGCGGCTCAAGACCGACATGAACATCTACGGCGTCCATGAACTGCCGGTCACCTGGGATCAGGGGAGGGGATGAAACCCGGCTAGACCATTCGCTCGGACATTCGACCGCTTCTCGGCGACGGCAGGCCGTCGGCACCGAGGGGACGAGGGGACGCGGGAGTCCTCTGCTGATTCCGGCTGGCCTCGACTCGACGACGACGTCGGCAGAAGAAGAACACGCTGCGGGACGACGTCGACATGTCGTCGGAGGGGGACACCGCACGCGGTGCGGCCCGAGTTCGCCCGCCGCAACTGGTCCGAGGGCCGCAAAACGGGCTTGAGTCTCACGCTGCTTGAGGCGCCATAGTGGGCGCCGTGGACGACAAGGAGCTGTACCCCATCGGGGATGTGGCCCGGCGGACTGGCCTGAGCGTCAGCGCCGTCCGGTTCTACTCCGATGCCGGGCTCGTTCCGCCCGACGGCCATACGAGCGTGGGCTACCGGCTGTACGACGTCGGCTCCATCGCCCGACTGGAACTCGTCCGCACGCTCCGCGAACTGGGCGCCAGCCTGAATGACATCCGGAGTCTGCTCGCCGAGGAGACCACGCTGCACGAGTTGGCCAGGACGCATCTGGCGCTCGTCGAGCGCCAGACGCGTCGGCTCCAGGCCAGACGGGCCGTCCTCCGCACCATCGTGAGACAAGACAGCGCGACCGAACGGATTGCTCTCATGCACAAGCTCGCGGCCATGTCCGACGACGACCGAGATCAGCTCATCGACGAGTTCTGGGATGAGGTCAGTGACGGCCTCCCGGTACACCCCGCCTACACCAGGCTGCTGCATCAGATGCGCCCGAAGCTTCCGGAGGAACCCACCACTGAACAACTCGAAGCCTGGATCGAATTGGCCGACATGGTCCGGGACGCCGACTTCCGACGCGAGGTCCGCCGGTTCTTCCACGACAGCTTCGCCGGTGACAAGGCACTACAGGTGACCTCGCCGGAGATGCTGAAGCGGCTGGAGGAACAGGGGGCGATCGAGCAGGAGATCGGGGCAGCCCGCACGTCCGGGCTCCCGGTGGACTCGCCCCGCGCCCGTGAGCTCGCCGAGCGGCTCGTGAAAGCCACGACCGAGTTCACTGCCGAGATCACCGGCGAGTACGACGCCGACGAGACGCGCCGCTACCTGGCTTCGGGGCCGGACACCACGACCGAGTCATACGAACGCGCCCAGGAGTTCGTCTCCCGCTTCACCGGTGTACTCGACCGGTATCTGGCGCTGACCGCGACGATCAGCGGATCGCCGCAGCCGGACCCGACGGACGCCGACGCGAATGAGGCGTGGATCTCTGCCGTACTCACGCACTTCGCGTCGCCCCAGCCGCGTACGGAACTCGCCCCAGAGCGGTGAGGAGGAGTCTGCGTCACAGGTGGCCGGTTGACCTACAGGCCTGCCGGTCGTGACAGGCGCGCCTATGCCACGACGAGGACGCCGCTGGTGACGGTGAGTCGGTACGCGCTGGAGTCGGCGGCGGCGTTCGTCTCGCCGCCGCCGTGCAGTCACACCAACGCCGGGCGAGGGATCCCAGGTCGTGGGCACGGTGCCCGCCGGCACCAGGCGGTCCTTGTCGAGCGAGGTGACCTCCGTGATCGCTCAGCACGCTGCTCCAGCGCCATGCCCGACAGCCGTCCTGATCAGAAGGCGTCCAGCCCGGTGAGCTCGCTGGAGAGCGTCCAGAGCCGCTCCGCCGCAGCCGGGTCGATCGCCCACGGCTTGACGCCGCCGACCAGCATGTCGTCCGAGGTGGCGGGCTCGGCGACATCGCAGTCCTGGCAGTAGGCACCGCCCCGGTCGCCCAGCAGGGGTGACGTCGCCGCCCACACGGCGGTCGCCGCGCCCTGTTCGGGGGTCTTGAAGCCTGCGACGGGCTCGCCGTCGGACGTCACCCAGCCCTGCTCGAACCATTGCGAGCGAGGGATGTGGCGTTGCAACGGCGTCAGGATGCTGCCCGGGTGCACGGCGAAGGAGTTCAGGCCCAGGTCGCTGCCGAGGCGGTCGAGATGCACGGCGAACAGGGCGTTGGCGGTCTTGGACTGGGCGTATGCCAGCCACCGGTCGTAGCCGGCACGGAAGTGGAGGTCCGTCCAGCGGATGTCGGACAGGAAGTGCCCGGACGAGGCCACCGTGACCACCCGCGACCCGGATGAGGTCAGCGCGGGCCGCAGGCGGTTGACGAGAGCGAAGTGCCCCAGGTGATTGATCGCGAAGTGTGCCTCCCAGCCGGCGCCGACGCTCGACTGCGGACAGGCCATCACGCCCGCGCCGTTGATGAGCAGGTCCAACGGACGACCGGACTCGAGGACTCGCTCAGCGAAGACTCGCACGCTGTCCAGGTCTGCCAGATCGAGTGCGTGCACCTCGGTTCTGGGCAGGTCGCGCAGCGCGGCCTCGGCCGCAGCCGGTCGACGAGCGGGAACGATGACGTGTGCTCCGGCGCGGACCAGCGCACGGCTGGTCGCCAGGCCGAGCCCGGAATACCCGCCGGTGACCAGCGCGGTGGTGCCGGTCAGGTCGATCTGGGCGAGGACGTCGTCGGCCGTGCTGTGGGCACCGAGGCCGGTGCCGATCTTCTGCTGTCTCGTGGTCACAGCGCGACGCTAGGATCTAGAGTGCACCCTAGGTCAAGGTATCGTTCGGTCCCGTGAGCGGAGAGTCGAGCGGCCTGTCCATCGGGACGGTCGCCGAACGGACCGGGCTGGGCGTGCACGCGCTGCGGTACTTCGAGCGTGAAGGGCTGTTCCTGCGGGAGATCCCCCGCACCAACGGCGGGCAGCGGGTCTATGACCAGGCGGATGTGGACTGGCTGATGTTGTGCGGCAGGCTGCGCGACTCCGGCATGTCGATCGCCACGCTCAGGAAGTTCGCCGGGCTCGTCCGGTCCGGCCCGGGTAACGAGCAGGCTCGCCTGGCGCTGTTGCAGGAGCATGAACGCAGCGTGCAGGCCAGGATCGACGCCCTGACCGCAAGCCTGGGGATCATCCACGGCAAGGTGGTCACCTACGAACGGCATGTTCGCGAGGGAACGGCCGTGGGACTCTGGTCCCCGAACTCGGCGGACTGACCCGCCGGGCATTCGATGAACCGGGTCATCTGACCGAGGACTCTTCCGAGGGCATCGGCTTCGCGGCGAGCCGGGGCCTCATAGTGGGAGGAAACGGACTTTCCGCCGGTGACCTCGGTCTCTCCGAGCGGTGATGCATGAATCCGCGCAGAAGTCCAGACGCCTACCACGACTGTATCCGCCTGGCATCTCCGTAGAATCAGCCCACATGAATAACGCAGCCCCTTCTGGCGGGGCAGCCGCGCGGAGCGACTCGAACGACGGGTCCTCGACAGCCCTGATGGCGGCCCGACCGGAGGCGCAGGAGTCGACCGAGGAGAAGTCGGCCAACGACTTCGCCCAGCTCGCTCGGCGGATCAACGACGCGGGCCTGCTCGATCGACGGCCCGTCTACTACGCCATCCGCCTGAGCATCGTCGCGACGTTGCTCATCGGCGGTTGGGTCGCGTTCTTCCTCGTCGGCGACTCCTGGTGGCAGATCGCCATCGCGGTCTACCTCGCGATCGTGTTCGGTCAGGTGGCGTTGGTCGCCCATGACCTCGCGCATCGTCAGGTCTTCCGGAAGCGGAAGATCAGCGCGTTCAGCGGCCGACTCGCGGGCAATCTCGGCATCGGGATGAGCTACGGCTGGTGGATGGACAAGCACACCCGCCACCACGCCAACCCCAACCACGAGGAGCTGGACCCGGACGTCTCGCCGGAGCTGCTCATCTGGTCGAAGCGCCAGGCGCGGGTGAGCAGCGGGATCGCCAAGTTCATCGGCCGCAGGCAGGCCTTCCTCTTCTTCCCGCTGCTCACGCTGGAGGGCTTCAACCTCCACGTCTCCAGCGTCCGCGCCCTCTTCCGCCGTGACCTGCGCGGTCGAGGCCTGGAGGCGGTGACCCTGATCAGTCACTTCGTGCTCTACCTCGCGGCGCTGTTCACCGTGCTGCCGGTGGGCAAGGCGATCGTCTTCATGCTCGTCCACCAGGCCCTGTTCGGCGTCTACCTCGGCAGCATCTTCGCGCCCAACCACAAGGGAATGCCGACCCTCACCAAGGAGGACGAGCTCGACTTCCTCCGTCGCCAGGTGCTCACCTCGCGCAACGTCACCGGTGGCCTGGTGACCGACGTGGCGCTGGGCGGTCTGAACTATCAGATCGAGCATCATCTGTTCCCGCATATGCCGAGCCCGAATCTGCGCAAGGCCAAGCCGATCGTTCAGGACTACTGCCGGGAACTCGGCGTCTCTTACCAGGAGACCAGTCTGATCACCTCGTATGTGATGGCGCTGAAGCACATGCACGAGATCGGCGAGCCGATCCGCTCCGCCGCCAAGGCATAGTTCTGGGCTCGACGGGCGTAACGTGCATCGCCGCTCAGCGGCGATGCACCTCGCCGAGGAACCCGTGGATCAGCTTCGACCACTGCTCGGGCTGCTCGACGAACGGCAGGTGCCCGGTGTCGATGTCGACCAGCCGGGCGGCGGGGATGCCCTCGGCGAGTTCGCGCTGACTCGCCGGGGTCGCCAGCAGGTCCTCGGTGGTCGAGATGACCAGCGTGGGCACCGCGATGTGGGGCAGGTCCGCCCGGACGTCCATCCGACCGGCCAGGTCGACATGCTCGGGCGTCCCTGACGGGACGGTGCGCGCCGTGTGTGCCGCGATCCCGTCGATCTGCTCCCCGGACAACCCGTCCAGGTAGGGGACGCCGCCCGCGATGATCGTCAGGAAGCTGCCGAGAAGGGCCTCGTCACCGTGCTCCAGCAGGCCCTTCCACAGCCGTACGGCGTGCCGCAGGCGAGGCCCGGCCACCGCGAAGCCTGCGGTCAGCACGAGAGCCCGCACTCGATCCGGATGCCTGCGTGCCGCTCGGACCGCCAACGGCGCACCCATCGAGTAGCCGACGACGGCGAAGGTGTCCAGGCCCTCCTCGACGGCGGCGGCGACCAGCTGATCGGCCAGGACGTCGATGTCCAGTGGTCGAGTCGACCTCGGCGTCCGCCCCGCACCGGGGTAGTCGGGGCCGACGACCGTGTACTCCGCAGCCAGGCCGTCGAGAAGCGGGCCGAAGTTGGCCTCGGCGCCGCCGCCCCCTCCGTGGGCGAGAAGCACACCGGGGCCGGTGCCGCGCACGAGCCGGGTCAGCGCGGGGGTGTCCGATCGGGAGATGGACGTCATCTGCACTCCTTCTGCTGGCGAGAAATGTTCCGTCACGACGACGGCTGCCGGTGATCGCGGCAGGTCAAGGGTTTTCGATCGATCCGGCCGGTGACGACGCCGACGGTGCTCCTGCTGCCGGGCGACGTGGAGGGCCGATCGGCACCTCAGTGGATCGGGCCCGCATTCGACGGGCGAGCAGACACGCGAGAACGAGTCCGCCCATGACCAGCAGTGCCGCCGTCACGGGCAGGCTGATCAGCCCGAAGCCCGCGTCCAGCTGCCTGCCGCCGAGCCAGGAGCCCGCGGCAATGCCCAGGTTGAAGCCGGAGGTGTTGGTCGCGATCGCGAGCGTCGGTGCCGAGGCGGCCAGCGCGGCGACCCGAGTCTGCAGAACCGGGACCAACGCGAACGCCGCCGTTCCGAGCAGCACCAAGGCCACGGTGACGCCCGGCCGGCTGGTGGCGGTCACGAGGAAGACCGCCGAGGTCGCCGCAAGCGCGGCGATCAGCGCGACGAGAGAGCCCCATGGACTTCGGTCGGCCAGGCTGCCGCCGAACAGATTCCCGACGAGCGCGCCCGCGCCGAAGAGCATGAGCAGCGGAGCCACCGTCTGCCCGTCGAATCCGCTGACCTCGGTGAGCAGCGGAGCGATATAGGTGTACAGCGTGAACAGCCCGGCCTGGGTGAGAACGGTGATCGCCAACATGGTCGCGACTCGACCGTCGAGGAGGGCACGGACCTCACTGCGAAGGCCGGGCGAGGACGACACCGTGCCCCGGACCGCGAGCGGAAGCGCGATCGCCACCGTCACGGCGAGGATCGTGATCGCCCAGAATGTGGCGCGCCAACCGTGAACCGCGCCGAGCCAGGTCCCCGCCGGAGCACCGAGGACGGTGGCGAGGTTGAAACCGGCCGACACCATGGCTACGGCGAGACCACGGCGGTGGGCAGGCACCAGCGCCACGGCGGTGACCAGCGCGACGGCGAAGAAGGTGCTGTGCGTCAACGCCGTCACCACCCGCGCTGCGACCAGCAGGCCGTACGTGTCCGCCGTCGCCGCGACGAGATTGCCGAGCGCGAAGAGGAGTGCGGCGCAGGACAGCAACAGACGCCGTGGCAGCCGGAGTGTCGCGAGGGTGATGAGCGGCCCGCCCACCGTGACGGTGAGCGCGTACCAGGTGATGAGCATTCCTGCCGTCGGTACCGAGACGTCGAGATCGACGGAGAGCTGGGGAAGCAGCCCCACGACGACGTACTCCGCCGTGCCGATGACGAACACGCCCGCCGTGAGCACCAGCAACGGCACCGTCCGCCCGACTCCCGCCGTGTGCTGCCCGAGCATCCGCACCATCCCGTCGGCGATCGCGCGCCTCGGTGAGCCACCTTTGTTTATCGATCGCTAAATAAAGCTAGCACGGCGGGCCGGTCGATCCGCAGCAGTCTGCGACTCGCGATGCCCGGCCTGACTGTCTCGTCGCGGACCTGCGACGATCGCCGCAGGCCGAGGATCACCTCGCATCCGGCATCCGGCATCCGGCATCCGGCATCCGGGGAGCGTCTATCACCAAGGGCGTCGGATGATCCGCTCCCAGCCGTCGAAGAGTCGTCGGGCGGATCCACCAACCGGTCCCACCACGTCGCGACGGGTCGACGCGTCGACCGGCTGCGCCTGCTCGACCGAGGTCACGATGTCCGCCGGATCACGAATGATCGACGAGCACACGCGCAACAGATGCTCCGGTACCGCCAGCGCGGGATCGACACAGCCGACAAGGGGTGTTCCTACGGCGGCGACCAGGGGAAACACCGAGCCGGGGATACCGACGGCCGTCTCGACCAGTGCGGAGGCGTCAACGGAAGGCAACGGGGTGATCTCGTAGTCGTCCCATAACGCCGGGTCTTCACGCGGATGCAGCCCGACGATGATCCGCTTCCCAGACTCGGCCAACCGCGCAGCGGAACCAGCCAGCAGCTCGGCACCCGGCGCGGCACCGCCGGTCTCGTCCGCGTGCGTGACGCTCGTCAGAATGAGCACCGTGTCAGGTTCAGGCCGCCGGACGGGCAGGTCATCAGTCTGCGGCGACCCGACCGGCCAGACCCATCCCCGATACCCCAGGTACTCCCGGAACGCCCGCGCCTCGGCAGGGGAGCCGGCCGAAGCCCACCGCACTCGCCCACGCAGTTCGCGTGCGCGGGCCGTCTCCTCGGCAGGCAGATAGGCGAGGGAGGCGGCTGCCAGCGGCAGTCGACGCAGTCGACGGGCGCAGTCAGCCGGCCAGTCCTCCGCCCCGTTGACCACCAAAAGGTCTGCGTCGGGCGCGTTCTCCAGTGTGACGGCCTCGACCGGATCGTCCGGCGCGATGTTCGACAGGTCCGGCACCAGCTGAGTCAGTTCCCAGCCGCGTCGACGCGCCTCGGTGAGCAGCGGTTTCACGTGATACGTGCCCCACGGTTCGTTCGTTGCGAACAACACGCGTCGGCGACGGGAGCCCGGCGGTCTCCACGGCCCGAAGGAGGCCGGATCGGGATCGGCTGTCGCGGCGGCCCCGCTGAGCAGGATGGCACCGGTGCCGAGCGCAGCGCCGAGTACCGCCCGGCGAGAGGCCTGGCGAAGGTGAGTAGGCAGGCTGTCCATGGGCGGACGTTAACGACGCAAGTCGACGAGGACGTGAACGCGGGATGCCGTTCCAACCATCGTCGAAGGAAGGTCGCTGCGACCGCGCTCCTTGCCGAGGAGGTCATCTGACTGCGAGAGACCTCCGCTTCTACTCGCGGGCCCCGTCCACGGCTGCGGCACGGCCGCTCGCATACCGGCGGATCGCACTTGGCGGCCTCCGCTCCGAAGGAGTCCCACCACCGGGTCGGGCCTACTCGGTCACTGGCCACTTCACTCAGCGTTCATAGATCGATAGAGAAACCACCCATCTGAGGCCCCCGGTGGACTTGAACTGGGGCGAACCGCAGGGGAGGCTCAGCTCCAGTGCTCCGTTCGGCGGAAGGTATGGGGCCAAATGAGTGCCGTGGGGACGGCGGCACGACGAGAAACCGGCTCGGTCTGGGGCGATGTCGTCGCGGAGCTGCCGGTCGGAGTGCTGCTACAGAATGCGGGCGGCGAGGTGCTCGCCGCGAACGAACTCGCAGCGATGCTGCTCGGCCTGTCCAGGGCGGAGCTGCTCGCGGGCGGCCTGCGGGTCGAACGGGTACTGCGAGACGAGTCCGGCGCGCCGCTGCCCGGAACGAACGAGCTCATCGACCAGCTGACCCGCCGGGCGGGTGTCCTCCAGCTTCCCGTGCTCCGAGTCGACGCAAGCCACGTCGAGACTAGGCTGTGGGTCGGCTTCCATGTGACCAGCCTGCACGGAGCGCCCGCGCTGCTGTCGATCCTGCAACCTGTGGACGGCGAACCCGCGCGCCGGGCTGGCGTGATCGATCCACTGACCGGCCTGCCGAACCGGGTGCTGCTGCTCGACCGACTCCAGGAGAGCCTCGTCCGGGCGGACACCAGGGGCACCATGGTCACCCTGGTGTTGATGGACATCTGTCGCCTCGCCCAGGTGAACGCCGTTCATGGCTTCGAGCGCGGCGACGAACTGCTCATGACGCTGGCCGACCGTCTCAAGGTCGGTCTCCGTGCTGACTACACCGTCGCCCGCTACGGCAGCGACGAGTTCGCGGTCGTCGCGGAGCATCCCAGGGGGAGCGGCTGCGCCATCGCCGCGAAGGTGAACGAGGTCGCCGGCCGACCCGTGCTCCTCGGCCGCGTCAGGCTGCGGCCCGAACTGCGGACCGCATGGGTGACCAACGACGGGACCGCGCCGTCGGTCGCGATGCTCGACCGCGCCGAGGCGATCCTGCGTCGCCGCGGCTGATCGGTAATCAGTCCGCATCCCCTGGATCGACCCGCCGTGATTCACACCGAGTTCGGGCCGGACTCGACCACCGAACCACCGATCACGGCGGTCCGCCACGCGCCGAGGTGCGGTGCGATCCCGGCGAAGGTCTGCCGACCGCGCCGAGCCCGGCCGCAGGCCACACGGGCCCGCGACTCGTCCGACGACCACACCACCAGCGAGAGGGACCAGCCGGTTCGGCGTCGACGAGAGGGACCGGAGTGCCCCGCCGGCCGGTGCGTCAAGGCTTCGACGGGTCGGTCGGCGGAACACGCCGATCTCCGCTCCGGCCTTGGCCCCTCCGCGCACTTCCCACCCGGCAGTCCGGGCCTCGCCCACCGGCACCTCAGCTGGCAGCCGCACCGATACTCAGACCGCGGGCCTCGACGACGAGAGCGGGTCGACGGAGGCTCTCGCCGCCGTCGACCCGCTCCTGGTCCAGCTGATCTGACCCGTTCAGTCGCTCAATTCCGGGCTGCGAGGTCTCCGGTCTCCTCACTGGTGACAGCGCGCAGCAGCACAGCGGTGTCCAGCGTGCTCAGGGCGGGAACCTCGGGACGGCCGAGCAGCGGAAGTCCGTTCATGTCGTTGAGCGCGTCGAACTGCAGCGAGCCCGTCGGCCCGTCGAGCGGCAGGCCGCCGCCGAGGCCGAGCCCTTCGAGACCACGCTGCCGAGCGACCGAGCCGCCTGCAACCGCCGCAGTCGACGCGCCCTGCGGCAGCGGCTCCGCCTGCTCGTCGTCGGCGCGCTGTTCGGCGGCGACCAGAACACGGGGCTCGGTCACGCCTGCCTCGGAGACATCCGCCTGCGGAGCATCGGCCCCGGCGGCATCGGTCGAGGTGGTGCTCGCGGGCAGGCTCACCACGACGACGCCGTGCTCGGCCGTCGTGCCTGCTCCCTGCGCCGTCGGCGTGGGCAGGCTGACCATCACCACGGCCGGGTCGCTCAGCGACACCGCGCCGAAGGCGTCGGCCAGCTCGGGGATCTCCGGCAGATCGGTAGCGCCGAGCAGTCCCCACGACTTGGACTGAATCGCGGGAAGCATGGGCAGGTCGGCGGGGTCCTCGGCGATCGCCCACACCCTGGGCAGCTCCACCGTCGGACGGTCGTCGCCCTCGACCCGCTGGAAGGCAGCGGACTCGACCTCGGAGCCTGCCGCGACGTCGGAACCTGCCGACTCGGAGCCGGGAGCAGGCAGTGCGACCGGCAGGGGCACGGCCACGCCGAGGCCGCCGAGCCTGCCCATCTCCGGCAGCACGCTCGCGGGAGAGAGCGCCGCGCTGCGGACGACTGCGGTCAGTTCCGGGATGCGTGGCAGTTCGCCCGCGCCGGGCAGGAACTCGCCCCACACGGCAAGCGGGTCGACGTCCTCGGCAGTAGGAGCGCTCGGCAGCGGACCTCGGCTCAGGCTCGCGCGAATCACCTCGGTGGGCACGGATGCCAGCCGGAGCATCGACCCGTCGGGCAGGACGCTCTCGGTGTATCCGGGCACCTGCACCTGGTCCGTCGACCGAGCGGTGTGGGAACTCTCCGCCGTCGTCGCGAATTCGCCGTCCTGGGCGGTGTCCGCGTCCTTTGTGAGCTCCGTGATCCTCGGCAGCTCCGCCGTCACCGAGGCGTCGAGAACCGAGGGCGACGTGGGCACCGCGAGCTTCGGACCGACGTTCGAGGCATCGGTCTTCGCCTGGTGCAGCCGACCGTTCAACTCGCCGAGGGAGAACTCGGCCGTCACCGCCGTCGGGTCCACGACCCGGTGCGCCGACTGGACGGGCTCGGTGAGGATCTGCCCCGTCATCACCCGGTGCAGGCCGTGGAAGAGCGGGCCGGCGGGGAGCCGATCGAGGGCCTCGGCCGACAGCGTCCGAGTGGAGGAGTTGACGTCCGCCCAGACATCCCAGTACTCGGCGATCTCACGGTGCTGGCTGTATCGAGGCTGGTCGTATGTGGGAAGCGCCGCGTCGTCGGCCGCAGGCATCGTCATGGTGTTCCTGCTTTCCTGCTGAACGGGGAGGTCGGGGGAGCCGCTGGTACGGGGGAGGGCGGCGGTCGATCTGGTCTCGGAACCGGGCACCTCGGCGGTGGCTCCGGCGGACGGTGCGGTGGAGGGGACAAGGAATCCGGTGAAGAAGCCGGACGACTCGGAGCGGGCGGACTCCGCCGGACGCTCCGGGCAGCATTCGAGTGGGCCGGAGACCGTCTCGGTGACGGGGGGTTCGATCTCCGCCGACGCCATTCCCGGACCGGCGATCAGCAGCCCGCCGGTCATGAGTGCGGCCCGCACGCCTCGATGAATTCCGTGACGGAAGGAGAATGCGTCGCGGTACGGACTCGCCTCCGCGCCGCGACCGGAGAAGGAGTCGCGGCGGGAATGGGCGCCGATGGGGGGCTGTTCATCACGCCGGGCGTGAGTGCCGGTGGAGCGGGAACGGTCTTCGCGCCGAGTGCGGCACTCGTCCGATACGGGAAGAGCGTCGGGAGCGGCCTGGCTGTGGTCTCCGCCTGCACCTCCGGCGGGAAGCTCATCTCTGCGGTGCTTCGCCCAAGTCTGCATGGGAGTTCTCCTTCCGTCTTTCATGGCCCGAGAGCGATGAGGAGGGGATGGCCGAGCCGGTCCGAGTGGAAGCGGACTGATCACGCTGCGGACCCGACCACCCTGTTCAGGGACGGGCGGCCGCGCTGAAGCGGCGACACCCGAGGATGGGCAGGAACGGCATCGGCGAAGAGAACTCAGGCACGCAGGGGAATCACCCGCAGCGACGAGCCCGAAGGCCGATACCGCGCGCGGGATTCAGTCAGGAGTGGTGCCGGGCTGCTCGGCGAATTCAGCCGAGGCGCCGACGGCGGCGGACCGCACAGCCGAACCGGCCGTGCGCAGCGGGGAGTGCGCGGCTGGAACCACGTAACCGGGAATGACCCCGCCCGCGAGGTTGGCGCCGGAATGCGCTGATGAAGCGGAATGCGGCGCGATGCCCGCACTCGGCAGGCGACCCACAGCAGACGTCCCGTGCGGGGTCGCGTCGGAGGCGGCGTCGATCGAGGCCGTGTCGACGGCGGGCAGCGGAACCGACTGCGGGATCACGACGAAGATCGGGGTGGGACCACCGGCGGCGACCTCGTCCGACGCGTCATCCCGTTCTGCCTCGGCCGCCGAGTCCTCCTCGTCGGATTCCGGTCCGTGTTCGCCCTGCTCATCCGACGACTGCCCGGTGGGCCGGTCGAAGGGCCGCAGCGGGCCCGAGGCGGGAGGGCTTCCGATGAGACCGGGATCGGTCGCCGCGTCGCCACCGCCTCCCGAGCCGCCGAGACCGATCAGCGGAAGCAGGGAGGGCGACTCCGGCAGCAGCCCGCCGTCGGATTCCGAATCCGATCGCACCAGTCCGGTGATGCCGTCGGCAGCCTCGCCGATCGGCCGGATGACGGTGCGAAGCGGGCCGTCTTCCCTGTCGTTCCCCGACTCCTGCGCGACGGGCTCGTCCTCGTGCGGGACGGAGAGGAGCCGACCGGCGCCCTCGAGAGGAACCTCGACGACCTGATCGACCGTGTCGATCAGCTCCAGCTCGGTGAGTCGAGAGACGCCGCCGTCGGTGAGACCGCCCAGCAGGCCAGCAGGCCTGCCCGACTCCGGGTAAGACGAAGGGTGCGACGAGGTGGTGTCCGCACTGGCCGCGCCGGAGAAGCTCCACGCTGCCGCAGTACAGGCTGCGGTGCCGCCCAGGACCAGCAGGGCACGAGACAGGACATGCCGCAGACGGCGTGCTCCTGTCTGTGGCTGCCGATCTGATCCGGACACCGGTTCACCTCTCGCAATCAGCGAAATCCCTGCGCACAACGGATTCTCGTGAATCCAGGGAACGTCTGCTCCCGTGCTGTGGTGATCACAGTACCCAGCAGGAAAGCCTCGGCGTTAGGCCCAGCGGAGAAGATCACCGGACCGGATGAACGGCAAGCAGTAGAGATCACCTGATGTTCGCGTTATCGGGAAAGAATGTGTCCGCAAGCACCCCTGGATGAGTGGCGCACCCGGTTGTTGTGACTCGTAGCCGACATCCTGGCAGCCAGACCTGCTCGATCATCATGTCAGCCGCGCTTCAACACTCGGGTGGTTCCCGCCGCGGCGGTGGAGGCGAGAATCCACCCGGCGGCGGTCAACACACCCGCTATCCACTGGGAGGACTCGTCTATCCGCCAGACACCGTCATGTCCCAGATTCACCACGGGTAACAGCAGATCCGCCGACAACAGCCACGGATTCCACACCGGATTCTGCCCGTCGTCGAGATTCTGCATCTCGTGGCCTCGGAACCACCAGGCACCGCCTAGCCAGAACAGCACCAGCCAGCAGCCCGCCAGCCAAGGCCGATAGCCGTACCCGACGGTGAACTCCTGCAGCCTGCCCCACACGCGGCCGATCGGCCCCAGCGCGGCGAATCGACGCTTCTGCTTGGCAAGCAGCACCCGGTCGGCCTGTTCGTCGTCCCCGGCCTCCCGATAGGCCCTGGCCAGCTGTTCATAAGGCCAGGGCAGGTAGTTGGGCAGCACCCGGCGCAGCCATCGAAGCCGGGTCCGGACCATCACGGGCGGGGCGGCGGCGATGCTCTCGAAGGCGAAGTCCTCCAGCTCCACCCCGCCCTCGGCCTCCCACAACTCGGCGGCGTCGGAAACCGAGGCGGCCTTGGCCCTGGTCAGGACGACCGACCCCTTCGGCGGCACGCCGAAACGGAACACGAACCTCGGTGCGGAGAGGCCGTAGGCGTTCAGAGCGGGCGTCGCGGTGCCTGCACCGCCCCGATCCGAGGCACCGCCCAACGTCGCCTCATGAAAGCTGACCAGCTTGCCAGCCTCGACGAGACGAACCCGAACGCCGCCGGTCGCGACGAAGCCTCGGCTGCACAACAGGTCCTTGCCCACCACGGCGACCCTGGCGTCCAGCGACGGCTTGATCGTGCCGTCCTGCCTGCATCGGGGCATGGTCAGCCGTGCGCCGGTGCAGTCGAGGCTCGAACCGATCTGCGCGTTCTGCAGTCGCAGCGAGCCCTCCGCCACGAGGTACTGCAAGAACAGGGTGCCGCCGACGTGAATGCGGTCGGCCAACAGCACATCCAGTCCCCGCCCGTGCAGCCGACCGCCGGTGAGCCTGGCGTTGCCCCTGATGCTCGCGTCGACGAGTCGGACCTGGCCGTAGGCCGTGAGCGGCGCCTCGTTGCCGTTCCGCGCGCCGACGCGGGCCCTGGCCTCCAGGTCGCCGCCGATGTGCGCTCCGTCGGCCAGCAGGGCCACCGGGATGCGGGGCGAGTCGGCCGCCGCGCCGACAACGGGCAGCGTGGACACGCTGGCCGGACGTCCCAGCGTGGCACCGGAGAGATGCAGGTGCCCCCCGATCTGTGCGGAGGGGAGCCGAATGGAGCCGATCACTCGCAGGTCGTCGTCCAACTCCAGGTTGCCCTCGATCCGGATTCGATCGGCGATCAGCGCCGCGTTCGTGTCCAGCACCCCGCTGGGAATGACCGTCGTGTGCCGATCCGGGACCGCCGGAATCTCCATCCTCGCGCCGGAGAACACCGCGTCGCCGCCGATGCGGGCCCCGGGCAAGAGGATCCGGCCGTGAGAGAAGAAGCGGATCCGTCCGCTGTCGCCCCGTCCGGAGACTCCTCGTCCGGAGACCAACGGTCCGGAGTCGCAGAACAGGTTGCCCGCCACCACCAGTCCCGACGCCTCCAACGCATTGCCGCCTGCATTGCCGATCCGAGCACCGGTCAGATGCAGACTGCCTCCGATCTCGGCGCCGCGCAGTCGGACCTCGCCGAGGGCGCGCAGTCCGGTGGCCTGTACCGAGCCGGAGACCTTCAGCCTGCCTGCGAGGAGAGCGTGATCGGGATTGCCGCGGAGGACTGCGTTCGTCAGCCGCAGGGTGCCGCGCACCTCCCCGTCGGTGAGATCGACCACGCCGTCGCTGCGAAAACCGCCCTCCAGCACGAGATCGCTGTCGACGCACAGATTCCGGCCCGACAGCGCGGGCACTCGGCAGCCGGTCATCCGCAGACCGGTGATCTTCGACATCTGGAGTTCGACGGGTTCGTCGAAGTGACAGTCGCGCAGGTCGACGAGATGCTTGACCTCCGCCGCCTCCAGGTTCAGCCGCCCGGTCACCCGCGCGCCGATCAGCCGTAGGGCCGGGATTCCCCTCGGCCTGACCCGATAGAGTCCGGTGAGCAGCCCGCTGAGGAACCCGCCGCGAAGCGAGCGGGCGCCGTCGGCGTCCGGCAGCCGGTGGACGTCACCGCCCGCGAAGCAGTTCAGCACTGCCAGTTCCGAATCGGTGAGATCAGCGTGCCTGACGTGATCCGCCATCGAGCCCCCATCGCGGCGAGATGCCGATCCGTGCGGGACGCCCGGATCGGCGAGCTACCGTAAGTATGTGACTGAGATGAAGCAGACCAGCCAAGATCCGGTGGATTCGTCGGTACCACGCGGTCTGCAGGTTGCCAGTGCGGTGTGTTGGCGACTGCTCATCATCGCGGCAGCACTGTGGGTGTTGACGTTGATCGTGGTGGCGACCAGAGTGGTCGTGATCCCGATCGCGGTGGCACTGCTGCTCTCCGCGTTAATGGCGCCCGCAGTCAATCGACTGACCAAGTCAGGAGTGCCCCGGGGCTTGGCGGCGGGTTTCGTGCTGATCGCGGGTCTCGCGATCGTGGCAGGCGTGCTGACATTCGTGATCAGCGCCTTCACCAACGGCCTCCCCGAGATGGTCGTCCGGCTGACGACGAGCGTGGAGACGATCCGCAACTGGCTGATCAACGGACCGCTCAGCCTGGAACAGGATCAGATCGACCAGTTCCTGGCCGGGTTCATCGACATGCTTCAGGAGAACCAGGAGATCATCACCTCCGGTGCGCTGTCGACCGCGGCCACCGTGGGCGAGCTGCTGGCAGGCATCCTGCTGACGCTGTTCACCCTGATCTTCTTCCTCTACGACGGTGAGAAGATCTGGTCCTTCCTGGTCAAGATCGTGCCCGCGAACGTCCGCACCCGCGTGCACACGGCGGGCACCCGTTCGTTCCGCACGCTGGTCGGCTACGTGCGGGCGACCGCGCTGGTCGCCGTCGTCGACGCGCTGGGCATCGGCATCGGCCTGTTGATCCTCGACGTCCCGCTGGCGATCCCGCTGGCGGCGCTGGTGTTCCTCGCCGCCTTCGTGCCGATCATCGGCGCCGTGCTCTCCGGTTCGGTTGCCGTGCTGGTCGCACTGGTGACGGTGAACCCGGTGACCGCGCTGTTGGTGCTGCTGGTCGTCCTGCTGGTGCAGCAGCTCGAAGGCCACGTGCTTCAGCCGCTCCTGCTCGGCAGGGCCGTCCGGCTGCATCCCCTCGCGGTGGTCCTCGCCATCGCCGTCGGCGTCGTGCAGGCGGGCATCGCGGGCGCACTGCTGGTGGTGCCGCTGCTCGCCGTGCTCAACGCCGCCGTCAAGTCGCTGCGGCAGGACGCGGCGAACGAACCGGAGGAGGAGCCGCAGCGTCCTCGGCTCAGCCTGCCCAAACTGAACCGGCTGAATCCGGGCAAGGCACGCGCCGTGCTGCCCAAGATCCGCAAGCCCGGCGCCCGACGCAGGCAGCCCAAGAACGTCGAGCCGGACGCGGGCTGACCGATGATCGTGTTCGGCGGGGTCCGGCCGTCCCGGCCCGCCGAACACCGTCGGGATCCCCGGCTGGGCGCCGAACCCGCGCTCGTCGAGCCGCCGTCGGCCCCGGTCAGGCCATGGTGACGAGGTTGCGGCCGGACCCCTTGGCCGCCAGCAGCGCGGAGTCCGCTGCGGCCAGCAGATCCGGCAGCTCATAGCCGAAGCGCTGCGTGGTCGCGACGCCGATGCTCACCGTCAGACCGACGAGTTCGTGCGGGCTGCCGTCCGCCGTCGTCAGCGGCACCCGGAGGGCGGCGACGGAGCGACGGACGCGCTGCGCGATGGCCTCGGCCTCCGAGGAGCCGGTGGCGGGGAGCAGGATCACGAACTCCTCGCCACCGAATCGGCCGACGAGATCGCCGCGTCGGATGTTGGTACGCAGCAGGAGCGCGACGGCGGCCAGCACCGAGTCCCCGGCCAGGTGCCCGAGATCGTCGTTGACCCGTTTGAAGTGATCGAGGTCCAGCAGGAGCACGGCGGTCGGGTTCTTCCTGCTCTCGGCGCGACGCAGCTCGTCGACGGCGAGCCGGTCCCAGTGCATCGAGTTGGCCAGCCCGGTCTTGGCGTCGCGCTGTGCGGAACGCCGCCACTGCGGCAGGTGCCCGACCTGTTCGAGCAGCACCATCGGCGCTCCCGCCAGCAGCGCCATCACCGGCTCATCGACGACGACCCGGGCCATCAGCACGCCCACGCTGACGGCGACGATGCCCAGGGTGACGTCGATCGGATCGCCGAGGATCTCCGAGCCCGTCGCCTTCGGTCTGCGCAGCCGCAGGCCCAGCGCGATGATCGCGGCTCTGGCCAGCACGAGCACGGCGCCTGCCGCCAGCAGCATGGCGGGATGCCAGCTCGGCGTCTCCCAGCCGAGGATCAGCCGCGCGGCGAGCGTGGCCAGCACGGTGCCCGCCGTGGTGAAGACCCAGCGATGCGGCTGCATCCTCGCACCGATCACGCCGTAGAGAGCCGGTCCGAGCAGCAGCAGGATCAGCAGATTCGGCGGCAGCACCATGATCCCGGCGACCAGATAGCACGCGTGCACCGACCACGGGTTTCGCTTGGTGTCTCGAGACAGGTGGATGAAGACCGAGGTTCCGACGATGACGGCGGTGGCCGTGACGGCGATGCCCGCGAATCGCGCGATGTCCAGATCAAACGGCGGTTCCGCGTTGATGACCACGACGGCCGAGGTGGTCAGGGCCGCCGCATCGATGACCAGCCAGTAGCACAGGGCACTCAGAGGGAGCGTCCACAAGGACCACTGCCGCACGCTGCCTCCCCGCGTGTACGGGTTGAGGGCCGACGCGAAACCGTCCGAGGCGGCGCTCTGCCGAGAGCGACATCACCTCAGAAATCCCTCTCCGACGGACTGCTCCCCACTCCGTCGGCCCTCCCCCTGGTCTTCAAGTCAGCCTGACACACCAGACGAGACAGCAGAAGACCGCCACCTGGGGGTCGACACAAACACGAACGGAACAACAATGGCACCGGAGGAGGAATACGTGGAGCGATCAGATACACCCGATTCAGTTACCCGAAGTCGAATAGACACGACGACTCCGCTCTGGAGAGGCGCTGTCGTCCTACGGATCGTCACTCTGCTGTTCGCTGCAGTCGGGGTGCTGGTGAATATCGATCGATACAGTCGGCCGGAACTGGGGCTGGCCGTCCTCCTCGTGATGACGGCGTGGACCGCGCTCACCTCCGTCCTCTACCTCCAGCCCGCCAGGCGCGGGAACGGCCTGGTACTCGGCGATCTCGTCCTCACCCAGGTGCTGGTGCTCGCCTCCGAATACGTGCTCAGCCCTAGCCAGCTCGACGTCTCGACCACCCCCCTGGTGACGACGATCTGGGCGCCGGGAGCGGTGATCGTCGTCGCCGTGCAGCGCGGCCCGGTGGCGGGCGTGCTCGCGGGATTCGTCGCCTCGGTGACCAACATCCTGCCCAGGGGTTATCTCAACGTCGACCTCGCCAGGGACGCGGTGCTGCTGATCGGCGTCGGCCTGGTCCTCGGGCTGGTCGCCGTCACGGCACGGCATTCCGAGGAACAGCTTCGCAGGGCGGTCCGCCTCGACGCCGCGACCACGGAGCGGGAGCGGCTCGCCAGGATGGTCCACGACAGCGTGCTCCAGGTGTTGGCGCGGGTCCGCAGACGGGGTGCGGAGCTAGGTGGTGAGGCGGCGGAGCTGGCCAGGATGGCGGGCGAACAGGAGATCGCCCTGCGCACCCTGGTCAGCACCGCGCCGCAGGAGCCCGCCGAGTCCGACGAGATCGACCTCGGCGTCGGCCTCCGACTGCTCGCGACGTCCCGCGTCGAGGTCTCCGTGCCCGCCACCCCGGTGCCGCTGCCCTCGGCGATGGCGATCGAACTCCTGGCGGTGGCAAAGGAGGCTTTGGCCAATGTGGACGAACATGCCGGCCCGTCGGCCTCGGCATGGGTCCTGCTGGAAGACCTCGGCGACGCCGTGATCCTCAGCGTGCGCGATGACGGCGACGGCATTCCGGCGGGCAGGCTCGCGGAGGCCGAGGCCGCAGGCCGAATGGGGGTGTGTCTGTCGATGCGGGCCCGCGTGACTGCCCTCGGTGGCACCCTCACCCTGGAGACGGCGCCCGGCGCAGGTACCGAATGGGAGGCACGCGTGCCCAGAACGGTCGAGCGAGAAAGGAGACGACGGCGATGAATGAGCCAGCCATCTCGGTGATGGTCGTCGACGACCACCCGATCTGGCGGGACGGTGTGGCCCGCGATCTGTCCGAACGCGGCTATTCCGTGGTGGCGACCGCATCGGATGCCGAGAGCGCAGTGCGCATCGCCTCGACGGTGCGTCCCGACGTCGTGTTGATGGACCTCCATCTGGGCGAGGTCTCCGGAGTACAGGCGATCATCGGGCTCGGTGCCGCGCTGCCGCGAACCCGCGTGCTGGTGCTCTCCGCCAGCGGCGCACACGCCGACGTCCTGGAGGCGGTGAAGGCGGGCGCCTCCGGCTACCTGTTGAAGTCGGCGTCGGTGACGGAACTGGTGGACGCGGTGCGGCAGACCGCGGCAGGCGATGCGGTGTTCACCGCAGGCCTGGCAGGCCTGGTGCTCGGAGAGTTCCGGCGGATGGCGTCGGTGTCCGAGGGAGCGGCCGACACCCCGAGGATCACCGAGCGGGAGACCGAGGTGCTCCGGCTGGTCGCGAAGGGTCTGTCGGCACGGATGATCGCCACTCGGCTGTCGCTCTCGCATCGGACCGTCGAGAACCATGTCCAGTCCACGCTGCGAAAACTCCAGTTGCACAATCGCGTGGAGCTGACCAGATACGCCATCGAACACGGCCTCGACGACGACTGACGGGCGTCGGGGTGGAAAGGCGTCGAATCGCTCTCATCGACGGCCGGGATGTCTTACCGTGGACGTCGTGACAGCCGCAGATCCGGTACCGCCACGGCGTCTCCGTGTGTCCCACGCAGAACGTGAGCATGTCATCGGACTGCTGCAGAAGGCGATCGGGCTCGGCCTCATCGACCTCGACGAGTTCAGCGAACGTACCGATCAGGCCCTGGCCTCCCGGACCAGGGAAGAGCTGAACGTCCTTCTGATCGACCTGCCCGGGCTGGTCGTCACCCCGCTGCCTGCTCGTCGACCGCTGCATCTGAAGGTCTCTCGCTCCAGCCTCGTGCGCAACGGCCCGTGGGCCGTGCCCTCGGCGATCTGCATCGACGCGCTCGCGGGCGACGTCCGGCTGGACTTCAGCGAGGCCGAGTTCGCCTCGCGGACCGTCGAGATCGAGTTCGACGTCAAAGGGTCCAATGTGGAGATCACCGTGTCGCGGACGACGCTGGTCGAGTCGATCGATCTCGACAACCGCTTCGGCTTCTTCCGGGATCAGACGCGATCACCGAGCGCGGAGCCGGAACGGCGGCTGCGGCTCGACGGGACGGCCAAGGCCAGTTCCATCCGGGTCCGCAACTCCCGACGTTAGCGCTCTGCCGCGGGCCGATCCCCCTCGTGCCTCGGCGCGCCGTCGAACGCTGCGCTGATCGACTCGACGACGGCAGCCCGGACCGAGGCCGGATCAGTCCCGAGGAGCGCCGCCTGCCCTGCCGCGATGCAGTGCGCCCTGCTGATCGACGCCAGTCGATTGCCGACCGAGGCCAACGACCCTGCCGCCATGGAGAGGCTGGTGGCGCCCAGCCCCACCAACACCGCAGCAAGCAGCGGATCGCCTGCCGCCTCGCCGCAGACGCCCACCGGGGTGCCGGTCTCCCGCGCGGCCCGCCCCAACAGGGCGAGCAGCCGCAGCAGGGCGGGCTGCCACGGATCGTTGAGCCCGGCCAGCGAGCCCAGCATCCGATCCGCCGCGAAGACGTACTGCGCCAGATCGTTGGTCCCCACGCTGACGAAGTCGACCGAACCGAAGACCTCCTGTGCGGTCAGCACCGCGGCAGGAACCTCGATCATGACGCCGACGCGATTCAGGCCCGCCGCCCGCGCCCGCGTCGCGAACCAGTCGGCCTCCTCGGCGGTGGCCACCATCGGCGCCATGACCGAGACCGATGCCCCGGAGTCGGCCTGGGCGCCCGCGATGGCCGCGAGCTGCCGATCGAGCACGCCGACCTCCTCGCGGCCGATCCGCAGGCCGCGCACGCCGAGAGCCGGGTTCGGCTCGGCCGAGGAGCCCGACAGGAAGGGCAGTGGCTTGTCCGATCCGGCATCGAGGGTGCGGACCACCACGGGCAGGCCTGCGAACGCCGCCAGCACCTCCGCGTAGGCGGCTCGCTGGGCCGCCTCGGTCGGCTCGGTCTCCGCGTCGAGGTAGCAGAACTCGGTGCGGAACAGGCCGACGCCCTCCGCGCCTGCCGCGACGGCAGTGGCGGCATCCGTCACGGAGCCGACGTTGGCCAGCAACGGGATCGGATCGCCGTCCGAGGTGTGCCCCGGTCCGGTCCAGGACGGCTCTGCCGCCCGATCGACCGCCTGCACCGAGATCTCGCCGGTCTGCACCTGGACCAGACCCGTGTCGCCGTCGACGATCAGTCCGACCGGCTCGGCGAGTTCCAGGGCGCCCCGGCAGCCGACGACGGCGGGGATGCGCAGTGCCCTGGCCAGGATCGCGGTGTGGCTGGTGGGGCCGCCCTCCTCGGTGACCAGCGCCAAGACCAGCGCGGGATCGAGGTCTGCGGTGTCGGCCGGGGCCAGGTCGCGGGCCACCAGCACGCCGGGCGCCTCGAGGACGGGCACGCCGGGCGGCCGCACCCCGGACAGCTCGGCCACCAGCCGATCTCGGACGTCGAGCACGTCGCGCGCCCGCTCGCCGAGATAGCCGCCCAGCGCACGCAGGTCGTCGGCGAACGTGCCTGCCGCCTCGTACACCGCACGAGGGGCGGGCAGCCCGCGCTGCACGACCAGTGTCTCCGCCGAGGCGATGAGCGCCGGGTCGGCGGCCATGGCCGCCGTGGTCTCCAGCACCGCTCTCGGCTCGCCGTCGGCCCGGCCTGCGCGGGCGGACAGCTCGGCCGCCACCGCCTCGGCGACGGGGCGGATCCGGGCGGCCTCCTCGGCAGGATCAGCAGGGGCGGGGCCGGACTCCGGCGGCGGCAGCGGATCGGCCACCCGCACCATCGGCCCGGCCGCTCGCCCGGCGCTGACCCCTACCCCTTGCAGACCCGTGACCGCCATGGTCTTGAGACCCTACTGGGGCACCGACCAGGTCGTCACGACTGCGAGGAACACGGTCGGCGTGCCGACCGCTGCGGCGGGCGAGGTCGGCATGGGCGTGCCGACCGTGTTCGTTCGGCTGTCCTGGTGAGTTCAGAACGGGACTCCACAGCGAAGGATGACGTTCGCATAGGGCGTCGCCTCGCCGGTGCGGATCACCAGACGCGAGTCCGCGACCAGGCTCTTGAACTCCTCGTGCTGCACTCGTTCCGGCTCGCCCAGCCGCTCGATCAGCGCCTTGGCGATCATCGGATTCCCGCTGTCCATCTCGCCTGCCACCAGCGCGCTCTCGAAGACCGCCTCGGCGAGCAGCCCGTCTACGACCTCGAGGAAAGACGGCACACCGAAACGGAAGGCCAGGTCGATCAGTTCTGGTCCGTCGGGAATGGGCAGCCCACAGTCGGCCACCACGACCCGATCGGTGTGTCCGAGCCGGGCGAGCGCTCCGCTCAGTCCGGCATGAAGAATGCCGTCTCGCTTCACGAGATCACCTCATTCGACGTCGGATACGAGGGCTGCGCGCCCACTCTCGTCACGGCGGTCGCCGCGACCCGTGCCGCGAAGGCAGCCGCGTCCGCCAGCGGCCGGTCCGCCGCCAGTCCCACCGCGAGGGCACCGGCGAAGGCGTCACCGGCGCCGGTGCTGTCCACCGCCCGCACCTCGGGTGCGGCGATCACCGTCGTTCCGTTCTCGTCGGAGGTCACCGCTCCCTTGGCGCCCAACGTGACCACCACCGAGCGCGGGCCGAGCGCCCGCAGCCTGCGTGCGATCTCCACGTAGCGCGCGGCGTCAGCGGAGTCCTGCGCCGAGACCTCCCGCGCCGAGTCCTGCGCTAAGTCCTCCTGCGCCGAGTCCTGCGCTGAGTCCTCCTGCGCCGAGTCCTGCGCTGAGTCCTCCTGCGCCGAGTCCCGCGCGGTGAGCAGCCACGCCGCCTCGTGCTCGTTCACCACCAGCGGATCGAGGCGGCCCAGCGTCTCCTCGTCGAGCGAGGCGACCGGCGAGAGGTTCAGCAACACCCGGACTCCCGCCGAGGAGGCCGCCTCGACGGCATGACGCACCGTCTCCAGCGGGATCTCCAACGACAGGACGACCACCTTGGCGGCGGCGACCTCAGAAGAGGCCGCCGCCACATCGGCGGGCAGCACCGAGGCGTTCGCCCCCGGCGAGACCACGATGGTGTTCTCGCCGTCGGGCGTCAGCGTGATGAAGGCGTTCCCGGTGGGACGATCCGCCGTGCGCAGCAGGCCGGTGTCGACGTTCGCCGACCGCAGCGACTCGCGAAGAAGCTCGCCGTACTGATCGGCACCGACGGCACCCAGCAGGGCGACCGAAGCGCCGAGCCTGCCTGCCGCCACCGCCTGATTCGCGCCCTTACCACCGGGGATCGTGGTCACGTCGTCACCCAGCACCGTCTCGCCCGCCGAGGGTCGCCGGGCGACCGTGACCACGAGATCGGCGTTGGCCGACCCGACCACCACCACGTCTGCTCGCCTGTTCATCACCGGATCAGGAGGTGTACTGCTCGACGTTCTGCGGCGTGACCGCCTGAACCTCGACCTGGATGACGGGCTCGATCTCGCCGCCGTCGAGCAGCTCGAGGGCCTGCTCCACCGCCTGACGGCCCATCTCCTCCGGCTGCTGGGCGATGGTGCCCGCCAGCGTCCCGGAGACGATCGCGTCGAGCCCGTCCGGCGTGCCGTCGAAGCCGAAGACGAGCACGTCCTCGCCCGCCCGGTCGCCGAGCGCCCGGATCGCGCCCAGTGCCATCTCGTCGTTCTCCGCGAACACGCCCGCGATGTCGCCGTTGGACTGCAGGATGTTCTCCATCACATCCATGCCCTCGGTCCGGTCGAAGTTCGCGGGCTGCTCGGCGACGACATTCAGCGCGGAGTTCGCCTCGACGCCGTTGCCGAAGCCCTCGCCGCGGTCCCGGCTGGCCGAGGAGCCGGGGATGCCCTGGATCACGACGACGTCGCCGTCGACGCCCGCCTCCACCAGCGCATCCGCAGCCAGCTCGCCGCCCTGGACGTTGTCGGAGACGATCTCCTGCGCCACCTCGGCGTCAGTGATCGACCGGTCGAGCGCGATCACCGGAATGTTCGCGTTGGCTGCTGCGGCGGCGGCCGGAGTCGCCTGGTCGGAGTCGACCGCGTTGATGATGATCAGGTCGACGCCCTGAGTGACGAAGGTGTCGACGTGGTTGATCTGGGTCGCCGGGTCGTTCTGGGCGTCCTGCACGATGAGGTCGACGCCGAGTTCGGCAGCCGCCTCCTGTGCGCCGTCCTGAATGTCGACGAAGAACGGGTTGTTCAACGTGGAGACCGACAGTCCGATGGTGAACTCCGCGTCGCCGTTGCCGCCTCCGCCGTTGGTCTCGTCGGCGCTGCCGCAACCTGCGGCGAACCCGAGAGCGGCGACGGCGAGGACGGTCGTGCCCGTCCTGTATACCCCTCGCATCTGTACTTCTCTCCTTCCTCGGGTCGCCCCGAGTTCCCCGCCCGGCACGAGCCGGGACGACTCACTTGCCGCGTCTGCGGACGGTGTCCACCAGTACTGCCAGCGCGATCACGACACCGATCACGACCTGCTGCCAGAACGGCGAGACCTGCAGCTGGTTCAGGCCGTTGCGCAGGACGGCCAGCACCAGCGAGCCCACCAGAGTCCCGGTGGCCCGTCCGATCCCGCCGGACAGCGAAGCCCCGCCGATGACGACCGCGGCGATCGCATCGAGTTCGTATCCCACGGCGGCCTGCGGGCCTGCCGAGGACAGGCGGCCGGCGAGCATCATGCCCGCCATCGCCGCGAACAGACCGGACAGGGCGTAGACCACCAGCTTCTGGTTGCGCACGCTGATCCCGGACAGTCGCGCGGCCTCCTCGTTGCCGCCGATCGCGTACATCGCCCGGCCCGAGTAGGTGCGGGTGAGGATGAACCCCGTCACGAGGAACATCCCGACCAGGATGAGGACCGGCATCGGAAGCTGGATCGGCCCCGCTTCGATGGTCGATCCGAAGAAGCTGATCTCGTCCGGCGTGGCGGCGGGCCTCCCCTGCGAGACGACCAGCGTCAAGCCCCTGGCGATGCTCAGCATGGCGAGGGTGGCGATGAAGGCGGGCAGCTTGCCGAAGCTCACCATCAGCCCGTTGACGAGTCCGGCCGCGACGCCGGTGAGCAGGCCCACGATCAGGGCGAGTCCGCCGGGCAGCCCGAGATCGGCGGCCGACCAGGCTCCGACCATCGCGGACAGCGCCGCGACGCTGCCCACCGACAGGTCGATGCCGCCGGAGATGATCACGAACGTGACGCCGAAGGCCATCACGGCGACGACGGCGGCCTGCACGCCGATGTTGAGGAGGTTCTGCGGCGAGCCGAAGCTCGGCACCATGATCCACAGCGCCACGGAGAGCACGACGAGGCCCAGCAGGGCGCCGTTCTCCCCGAGCAGCTTGTTCATGTCGAAACCGCCTCGGGAACGGCGTCCGGTCTTCTCGACACTGGTCATGACGCCAGGTCCTCCTCTTCCCTGGCCGCCACCGCGAGCGCCATCACCTGTTCCTGGGTGACGCCGTCGGTGGACAGCTCGCCCGTGATGCGTCCATGCGCCATCACGAGAATCCGGTCACTCATGCCGATGACCTCGGGCAGTTCGCTGGAGACCAGCAGGACCGCATGGCCAGACTCGGTGAGCTGATTGATGAGTTCGTAGATCTCGACCTTGGCGCCGACGTCGATTCCCCTGGTCGGCTCGTCGAGCATCAGCACCTTGGGGTCGGCCAGCAGCCATTTGCCGATGGCGACCTTCTGCTGGTTGCCGCCGGAGAGCTCGCGGATGGTCTGGCCCGCGTCGGAGTGCTTGACGCGCAGCCTGCCTGCCATCTCCGCCGCCCGGCGCGCCTGGCCTCGGCGATCCACGAGTCCGCCGGATGTGGCGGACCGCAGCGTCACCAGGCCCATGTTCTCCCCGACCGAGGAGTTCAGCACCAGCCCTTGTCCCTTGCGATCCTCCGGGACCAGGCCGATCCCCGCGCGCATCGCGGCGGAGATGTCGCCGCCGCGCACGACGCGGCCCGCGACCTCGACCGTTCCCGAGTCGTAGGGGTCGGCGCCGAACACGGCCCGCACCACCTCGGTGCGACCGGAGCCGACGAGGCCGGAGATGCCGACCACCTCGCCCGCGCGGACCTCGAAGCCGATGTCGGAGAAGACGCCCTTACGGGTCAGTCCGGACACGCGCAACAGCGGCTCGCCCGTCCTGGTGCGATGCCTCGGGAACTGGTCGTCGATGTCACGGCCGACCATGGTGCGCACCATCTCGTCGATCGAGGCGCGGCCGGGCAGAATGCCCGCGCCTCGTCCGTCCCGCAGCACCGTGATCCGATCCGCGATGCGCTGGATCTCGTCGAGGTGATGGGTGATGAAGACCAGTCCGACCTGCTGTTCCCGCAGGTCGTCCATGATCTCCAACAACCGATCGGTCTCGGTCCCGGTGAGCGCCGAGGTCGGCTCGTCGAGCACCAGCACCGTCGCGTCCTCGTCCAGCGCCCTGGCGATCTCCACCATCTGCTGCTGGGCGATGCCCAAGGAGTCGACCGGAGCGCTGGGATCGACCCGCAGGCCGACCCGGTCGAGAAGCGGGACCGCCTCCCGCAGCATCCTGGCTCGATCGACCATACCCAGCCGTCGCGGCGCCCGGCCGAGGAAGAGGTTCTCCGCGACCGAGAGCCGGGGCACCAGGGTCAACTCCTGGTGGATGACGGCGATGCCGTGCTGGCGCGCCTGTCGAGGCGAACGGATCGTCGCCGGTCTGCCGTCGACGAGGATCTGGCCGCGATCCGGGCTGTGCACTCCGCCGAGGACCTTGACGAGGGTGCTCTTGCCCGCGCCGTTCTCACCGAGCAGGACGTGCACCTCACCGGCACGCACCTGGAGGCTCACCTGGTCCAGCGCCAGCGCTCCGGTGAACCGCTTGCTGATGTCGCGCACTTCGAGCAGGACTCGGCCTGCCGGGTGCTGCATGGGGTCGTGCGAGGTCATACACCTTCTCCTCGGCCGGATTCGGCCCGTTCTCCGCAGGAACTGCGGATGACCAATTCCGCGTTCAGCACCACGTTCTCCGCGTTGCCCTGCCCGATGAGGTCGAGCAGGGCTCGAACCGCCGCACGCCCGAGGTCGTCGGTGGGCTGGGCGATGGCGGTGATCGCCGGTTCGAGCAGCGAGAACCAGGGCAGATCGTCGTACACGGCCAGCCCGACGTCACCGGGCACCGAGAAGCCCATGGCGCGAAGCTGTTCCAGCGCACCGAGTCCCATCAGGTTGTCCATCGCCACCAGCGCCGTCGGCCGGTTCGCTCCGGACATCAGGGTCCGGGCCGCAGTGGCGCCGCTCTGCTGTTGGAAGTCGCCGTAGACGACCATCCGCTCGGCGAGCGGTGCGCCTCGGGAGCCCAGCGCCGCGGCGAACGCATCCAGCCGTTCCCGGCCGGTGCTGGCCTCGGCGGGGCCTGCGATCACGCCGATGCGGCGGTGCCCTAACTCGACCAGGTGCGCGGCGAGGCACTCCAACGCCGCCGTGCCGTCGACGCGCACCACGGGGACCTTGACCGAGCCCGCTATCCGTCGGTCGAGGAGCACCAGCGGGACTCCGGTCTCCGCCGCCTCGCCCAGCCAGCTGCCCTCGTCGGTCGCCGGGCACACCAGCAGGCCGTCCACCTGCCGGTCGAGCAGGGTGTGGACGTATCGCCGCTGCTGCTCGACGCTCTCGTTGGCGTTGCCGACGATGACGGAGTAGTCGTGTTCCCTGGCCTCGTTCTCGACGGCGCGGGCGACCTCGGCGAAGAACGGATTGGTCAGGTCGGAGATGACCAGTCCGAGGGTGTGGGTCGTGTGCAGCCGCAGAGAACGGGCCAGGGTGTTGGGCCGGTAGCCGAGCGCGTCGATCGCGGCGAGGACCCGCTCACGGGTCTGCTCGGTGGGGGCGGGATGCCCGTTGAGGACGCGCGACACGTGGCGGTGGACACGCCCGCCGCCTGCGCCACGTCCTTCATGGTGGCCACCGCGCACTCCCCGTTCCACGTCGCCAACGAACTCAAGAGATCAACTGTCGGGTCGAGACGTCCGCACGGTGTGTCATGGCTCCGTCGCCCTGGTAACGATTACAGGGGATGGTTAATCGAATACACAAGCCCTTCCGGATGCTTGATCGGTCAAGTATCGGGACGTTTACCGGGCGAAGACCAATCCGTCATCCGAAGTTCGATCACAGCGTTGATCGACAACGCTAGCCGAGTCGATCTTCGGGACCGGCCGGGACCGGCATCCTCGATGATCTCTGCGTGAGCGGAAACGCGCAGACGTGATCTCCCCGACGAGTGGTTGCATCGCCGTGACACAGAACTCGCCCGATCAACGAAGTTGTTTGCAATAGAAGGGATCCGGACGACCGTTCGCCGCGTCGGTTCCTTCGACCGGTGCACTTCTCGCCCTCGGGCGAGCAGGCCTGGTCGGCGGTGCCGGTCGTGGAGCCCCCCGACGCGGTCGGCACCGTCCCTCGCCCGATTCCCCTCGGCGCAGGACGCCCGCCCGGCTCGCCCGCACGTCCGCGCACACCGAGCACCCGCTCGCTGCGGCCCGGCGCACGAAGCAGGCCGGTCCGAGGCGAGGACCGAGAAAGCGGGGCCAGGGAAGACTCCCCGACCCCGCTCACGAGCACTCACGGCCCGGCCGCGCTATCCCTTCGGCAACAGCTCCGGCGCCTGCTCGGCCACCGCCGCCAGCACGTCCTCGGCAGGCGGGTTGACCATCCAGCGGGAACCGACGTTCACCGTGGGAACGGTCTCGTTCCCCCCTGCCGCCGCCCGGACCGCAGCGGCGGCCTCCGGGTCCTTCCAGATGTCTCGCTCGCGGAAGGGCAGGCCCCGACGTTGCAGATCGGCCCGCAGCATCGTGCAGAACGGACAACCAGGCCGAGCGTAGAAGACGACTTCACTCATGGCGTCGAGGATCCTCGCTCCGTCGACTTATTCCCACCGGCGGCCACCGCCGCTCGCTCCTGGGCTTCCCCCTCCGACTCGGGAGGAGTCGAATCGGACCCCGACTCCGACTCGGGAGGAGTCGAATCGGACCCCGACTCCGGCTTCTCCACCTCGGAGAGGCCGACCCGCTCCTGCAGCCTGCGCAGCGGACCGGGCGCCCACCAGATCGCGTCGCCGAAGAGCTTCATCACCGCAGGCACGAGGAGCATCCGGACGATCGTCGCGTCCAGGATCAGCGCGATGATCATGCCGACGCCGATGAACCGCATCATCTGGATGCCGGAGAAGGCGAACGCGCCCGTCACCACGACCAGCAGCAGCGCGGCGGCGCTGATGACCCGGCCGGTCCGCACGAGTCCGGTGCGCACCGCCTCCTCGGTCGTGGCGCCGCCCGCCCGCGCCTCCACCATCCGGGAGAGCAGGAAGACCTCGTAGTCGGTGGAGAGGCCGAACACGATCGCGGCGATCAGGACGATGATCCCCGCCTCCATCGGCATCGGCGTCACGCCCAACAGCCCTGAACCGTGCCCGTCGACGAACAGCCAGGTCAGCGCGCCGAAGGTCGCGGAGAGGCTGAGGAAGCTCAGGATCACCGCCTTGATCGGCAGCAGCACGGAGCCGAAGGCGAGGAAGATCAGGATCAGGGTGGCCCCGACCAGCAGCACCGCCATCCACGGCAGCATCTCGGCCGTCGCGTCGAGACTGTCCAGGTTGGCTGCAGTGACTCCGCCGACGAGCACCTCGGTGTCCGCCGGTGCGTCCAGTGCCCGGATGTCTCGAACGGTCTGGTTGGCGACGTCGCCGAACGGATCACCGTCGACCTGTGCCTCCAGGACGACCACGTCGTCCGCCCCGCCGGTCGGCGCGACGGAGTCGACGCCTGCCAGCTGGTCCACCTCGGCGAGGTAACCACCGAGGGCGGCCTCGTCCGGCGGGGTGCCGTCACCCTGGAGCACGATCTGGATGCCGTCGCCGCCCATCTCCGGGAAGTCGGCCTTCAACGCCTCGGTCGCGATGCGAGCGGGATCGTCGGCGGGCAGTACCCGTTCATCCGGCATGCCGAACTGGGCGCTGAGGAAGGGGGAGCCAAGCAGTACCAGTCCCGCGATGATCGGCAGCGCGATCAGGCCGGGCCGCTTCATCACGCCGTCGGCCAGCCGTCGCCAGCCCTCGCCGGTCGCCCGCTGCCGACGACGACGCAGCCAGGGCAGGGACAGCTTGTCCACCCGGTGGCCGAGCAGGCCGAGCAGCGCGGGCAGCACGGTGAGCGACAGCAGCGCGGCCAGGCCGACCGCGCTCATCCCGCCGTAGGCCAGCGAGCGCAGGAACTCCTGCGGGAACAGCATCAGCCCGGACAGCGCGATGATCAGCAGCACGGCGGAGAAAGCGACGGTCCGGCCCGCCGTGGCGACACTGCGCCGCACTGCGGAGGCGGGGTCGCGACCCGAGTCCATCTCCTCGCGGAAGCGGCCCACCACGAAGAGTCCGTAGTCGATCGCCAACCCGAGCCCGAGCATGCTGGCGACGTTCACCGCGAAGACGTTCACCGTGGTGAACAGGGCGATCAGGTGCAGCAGCCCCAGGGCGCCGAAGACGGCGAGCCCGCCGACCACCACGGGCAGCGATGCGGCGACCAGTCCGCCGAAGATGACCACCAGCAGGATGAGCACGATCGGCAGCGACACGATCTCGGCCGCGATGAGGTCCTGCTCGGCACGGTGACCGATGGCGTGCTCGGCGACGACACCGCCCGCGACCTGCGTCGAGACGCCGTCGATGATCAGGTCGTCCGCGATCTCGTCGTAGGCGGTCAGCTTCTCGTCGTCGCCGTCGCCCACCAGCCCGATCACCGCGAGTCCCACGGTGCCGTCGTCCGAGACGAACTCCGGCATTCCCGTGTGCCAGTACGAGATGGCGCTCTCGACCTGCTCCGCAGGCAGGGCCGCGAGGTTCTCGGTGACCGCGGCCGCCAGCTCGGGGTCGTCCAGCGACTGACCCTCCGAGGCGCGGTACATCACCACGACGTCGCCCGCCTGGCCCTCCATGGCGCCTGCGGCGACCTCCGCGGCGGCGGCGGCCTCACTGTTGGGATCGTCGTAGCCGCCCTGGGTGAGGCGGTCGAAGACGCCGATGCCCCAGAAGCCGCCGAGGATCGTGAGCACGAGCGTTGAGATGAGCACGGTCCACCGAGCACGGTGTACCGCGGCCCCCCATCTGGCGAACACCTGGCGGCCTCCACATCTTGGTCACCGGCGACGGCCGGGCTAGGTTGTGTGAACAACGTGAACCGAGGTGAATATCGTTCACCCGCAGCCGGATACTGTACGAGCCAGTAAACGGCGTTTACAACCCTTGAAGAGGGAGGCATGACAGAGATCACGCGCCGAGAACGGCTACGGGCTGCCACTGAGTTGGAGATCCGCGAACACGCAAGGCAGCTCCTTGTTGAACAGGGGCAACACGCGGTCACTCTCCGTGCAATAGCCCGAGAACTCGGCGTGACCGCTCCCGCGCTATACCGGTATTACGACTCGCGCGAGGACCTACTGCGTCACGTCGGCGACGACATCTGCATGCGACTGGCGGCGGAGCTGACCGGCGCGACGGCCGAACTCGATCAGGCGGACCTGCCGGGCAGGGTGTTCACCGTCTGCAGGCGGCTGCGCACCTGGGCGCTGGACCATCCGAACGAGTTCGAACTCGTCTTCGCATCGCGTGACGTCCGGGAACGCCCGGGCCGGGACGGCCCGCTCCCGGACCGCTTCGGGCAGATCTTCCTCGCGCTGCTCGGCGACATCCTCGCCAAGGACACGCCGATGCCGCAGGCCGAGGCCTTCCCGCCCGACCTGGAGGCCGATCTGGTCGCCGCCCGCGATGCCCTGGTCGCCAGCATGTCCTCGCTCGACATCATCCTGCCGCCGCAGCTGCTCCAGCTGGAGGCTCTGCACTCGCTGCTGCGCTGGTGGGTGCGGGTGTACGGACACATCGCCCTGGAGGTGTTCGGCCGGTTCCCCTTCGACGTGCGCAACGCCGAGCGGCTGTACGAGGCGATGCTGGCCGAGCTCGCCGAGGACACGGGCGTCTGCGGGCACTGAGCCGGTGCGACCCGCCCGCACAGTCTCGGCTCCTGACCCGCCACACCGGGACGGGCCGCAGCCGATCGGGGTGCGGCCCGTACCAGAACACCTACTCTTGACGGCGCACGAGCTCATCGAGCCGCCGAGGCCTGGAGGTGCGCGATGGCGACGCCGGACGCCCCCGAGCCGACCGAGTTCCCCCAGCGGATCGGCAAGACCGCGCGTCGCGTCTTGGCGCTGAACGGCTACACCCGCTATGCGCAGCTGACCGGCGTGACGCGGGCGGAACTGCTCAGACTCCACGGCATCGGCCCCAAGGGAATCCGAATCCTGGACGAGGAGCTGACCCTGCGAGGTCTCGCGTTCGCCGACTAGCGGCGGGTCGGGTCCTGCGCTGTGCCGAGCTTGCGACGGCCTCGACCAGACCGGATCGTCTCGACTCTGGACGCGCCCCGCCGATCACCCGGCCGCCCGCAATGTGTCACGTGAACCGCAATGTGTCACGTGAACCGCAATGTTTCACGTGAAACATTGCGCAGTCATGCACGACGCCTCGCCGCCACCCCGATGCGGGGTGAGGGCGAGGCGTCGTGTGTCGGTTCGACCGGCGCGTCATCCGCCGCCCGCAGGGCTTTAGACGACCACGTTGACCAGCCTGCCGGGAACGACGATTACCTTGCGCGGTTCCCGCCCCTCCAGCGCGGCGACGATCTTCTCCTCCGCCAGCGCGGCCGCCTTCACCACGTCGCCCGCCGCGTCGGCCGCGACGGTGATCCGCGAACGGACCTTGCCGTTGACCTGGATCGGGTACTCCACGGTGTCGTCGACCAGGTAGGCCTCGTCGGCGACCGGGAAGGGCCCGTGCGCCAGCGACTCGCCGTGTTCCAGCCGCGACCACAGCTCCTCGGCGATGTGCGGACACAGGGGTGCCAGCAGCTGGACCAGCGGCTCGACCACCGACCGAGGTGTGCCGGACTCGTTCGCGTAGGTCTTGGTCAGGTGGTTGTTCAGCTCGATCAGCTTCGCGGCGGCGGTGTTGTAGCGGAAGGACGCGTAGTCCTCATGCACTCCCGCGATCGTCCGGTGCAGCAGCTTCAGCGTCTGCTCCGACGGGGCGTCCTCGCTGATCCGCAGTTCACCGGTGGTCTCGTCGACCACGTTGCGCCACAGCCGCTGAAGGAACCGGTATGCGCCGACGACGTCCTTGGTCGCCCAGGGGCGGGAGACGTCCATCGGACCCATCGACATCTCGTACAGCCGGAGGGTGTCCGCGCCGTACTCGTCACAGATCTCGTCCGGGGCGACGGAGTTCTTCAGGCTCTTGCCCATCTTCCCGTACTCCTGGACGACCTCTTCGTCGTTGAAGAAGAACTTCCCGTCCCGCTCCTCGACCTCGGCCGCAGGCACGTAGACGCCGCGCGCGTCCTTGTAGGCGAAGGCCTGGATGTAGCCCTGGTTGAAGAGCCGTCGATACGGCTCCGCCGCCGAGAGCTCGCCGAGGTCGTACAGCACCTTCTGCCAGAACCGGCTGTACAGCAGGTGCAGCACGCCGTGCTCGACGCCGCCGATGTACAGGTCCAGCCCGCCGGGGTCGGACTCGCCGTGGATCTCGGGCCTCGGACCCATCCAGTACCGCTCGTTCTCCGGGTCGACGAACGCCTTGTCGTTGGTCGGGTCCACGTAGCGGAGCTGGTACCAACATGAACCGGCCCACTGCGGCATCGTGTTCGTGTCGCGGCGGTAGGTCTTGACGCCGTCGCCCAGGTCGAGCTCGACCGTCAGCCAGTCCTCGGCGCGGCCGAGGGGAGCGAACGGCTCGGTCTCGGCGTCGTCGGGGTCGAAGGTCTTCGGCGAATAGTCGTCGACCTCCGGCAGCTCGACCGGGAGCTGGTCGTCGGGCAGCGCGATCGGCTGGTCGTCGGAGTCGTAGACGATCGGGAAGGGCTCGCCCCAGTAGCGCTGTCGCGAGAACAGCCAGTCGCGCAGCTTGTACTGGACGGTGCCCTCGCCTCGGCCGTTGGCCTCCAGCCAGTCGATGGTCGTCTTCTTCGCCTCGGCGATGTCCATCCCGTCCAGGTTCACCGAGAACAGGTTGGCGGAGTTGATCGCGGGGCCCTCGCCCGCGAACGCCTCGCCCTCGAATCCCTCAGGCGGCTGGACCGTCCTGATGACGGGCAGGCCGAACGCGGTGGCGAAGTCCCAGTCACGCTGGTCCTGGCCGGGGACCGCCATGATGGCGCCGGTGCCGTAGCCCATCAGCACGTAGTCCGCGATGAACACCGGAATCCGTTCGCCGTTCACCGGGTTCGTGGCATGGGCGCCGATGAAGACGCCGGTCTTGTCCTTGCTCTCCTGGCGGTCCATCTCCGACTTCCGCGCGGTCCGCGCGCGGTACTCGGCGACCGCCTCGGCGGGAGTCGCCGCACCGCCGGTCCACCGGGAGTCGACGTCCGGTGCCCAGCTCCGCGAGCCCAGCACGTCCACGAGCGGGTGCTCGGGCGCCAGCACCATGTACGTCGCGCCGAACAGCGTGTCCGGTCGGGTCGTGAAGACCTCGACGACCTCCTCGGAACCGTCGGCCACCGGCACGGGGAACCGGACCCGAGCGCCGTGCGACCGCCCGATCCAGTTGCGCTGCATGGTCTTGATCTTGTCCGGCCAGTCGAGCCGGTCCAGATCGTCGATCAACCGGTCGGAGTACGCGGTGATCCGCATCATCCACTGCCGCAGATTGCGACGGAAGACCGGGAAGTTGCCCCGCTCGCTGCGTCCGTCGGGAGTGACCTCCTCGTTCGCCAGCACGGTGCCCAGCCCGGGACACCAGTTCACCGGCGCCTCGGACAGGTACACGAGCCGATGATCGTTGATCACGCCACGCTGCTCGCTGCTGCTCAGCTCGGACCAGGACCTGCCGTCCGGTGTGGCCCGGTCGCCCGAGGTGAACTGCTCGATCAGCTCGTCGATCGGACGGGCCCCGCCCTGGCCGTCCCGCGCGGAGGGGTCGTACCAGGAGTTGAAGATGCGCAGGAAGATCCACTGCGTCCAGCGGTAGTACTCGACGTCGATCGTCCTGGCCCGGCGGCGCTCGTCATGCCCGAGACCCAGCCTGCGGATCTGATCCAGATACCGCTCGATGTTCTTCTCGGTGGTGATCCTCGGATGCTGGCCGGTCTGGACGGCGTACTGCTCCGCAGGCAGCCCGAATGCATCGAAGCCCATCGTGTGCAGCACGTTCCGGCCCTGCATACGGTGATAGCGGGCGAAGACGTCGGTGCCGATGAAGCCGAGCGGGTGGCCGACGTGCAGCCCCTCACCGGAGGGGTAGGGGAACATGTCCTGCACGAAGAGCTTGTCCGACGGGAGCGTCTCCTCGGCCAGCGTGCCGACCGGGTTCGGCGCGTGGAACGTGCCGTGCTGCTCCCAGTGCGTCCGCCAGCGGCTCTCGACCTGCGCGGCCAGTTCCGCCGTGTAGCGGAACGGCGGGGTCTCGTCCTGCGTGACGGGATGGGGATTGCCCTCACCCATGGGTCCGTTCCTTCCTCTTGGTCGCCTCGGCAGCCACGTGTGCGCCCCGAACAAGACGAAACCCCTCCGCCCAGATGGGACGAGAGGGGCTGCCGCGTCGACCCTTCCTAGCTGGTCAACGCGGCGTACTAAGGAGCAGGCGACCCGTGCTCATCGGCCAAGCATACCGGGGCCGCCCCGGTGCCGACGAGCCGTGTCGGTCGCTGGACACCGCGCGCGCGTGACGGCGACCACGGCATGACGAGGGTGACCTCCGGCGTGCTCCGATCAGCGCTTACCCTGCTGGAGTGACGAATGCGGAGTCCATCCACGGGTCGATCCAGCGGTCTGTCCAGGGTGCTGCCCGAGAGTTCGCGCAGGCGACGACAGCCGAGCCGAGCGCACTGCCGCTCGCGGTCGCCGTCGTGCTGTCCGTGGTGCTTCTGCTGGCAGGTGCTGCCCTGCTGGTCATCGGCTGGCGCGGAATGAAGGAGACACTGCCCAGGAACCGCTTCGCCGGGGTGCGCACCGCGGCGACGCTGCGCAGCGACGAGGCCTTCCGGGTCGGCAACCGTGCCGCAGGCCTGCCGACGCTGGTGTCCGGCGCGATCGGCGTGCTGACGGCCGTCGGGCTCCTCGGCCTGTCCGGACCCGCCCAGTTGATCGCCCTCGGCGTCGGCGTCGTCGGCCTTCTCGGCCTGACCGTCGCGGGCGGCGTGCTCGGCACCCGGGCTGCGGCGACAGTGAAGGACAAACCCGCCCGCACTCTCGGCTGCGCGGGCCAGTGCTGCGGCAACGGGGCCTGCGGCATCGCCTGAGAACGCGCAGGCCGATGAACACAGCCTGCGGAGAAGCCGTTCTTCGCCCCCAATCAATGACGGCGAATAAGCACGAGTGTGCTGCGTGAACTAATTTCTTCGCAGGTCAAGCGGGTGAGTCGCCAATAACGCCAGGGGCAGCGGCTGTCTGCGCAACACCAGTCCCCACAGGTCGGTTCCCGGCGGGCACACCACGTCGTCCGGCAGCCCCGGAACCACGAACCAGTCGCCGCGCTCGATCTCGCCTGCCAGCTGTCGCCGATCCCAGCCCGAATAGCCGACAAACACCCGCAGTCCCCGAAGTCGCGGCGCCAGCAGCTCGGGATCGGTGTCCAACGCGATGATCGCGATCGGATTGCGGACGCCGACGACACCGGCCAGGTCGGTGGTGTCCACTCCGGTGCGGAGGGCTGCCAGGCACAGCGCCACCTTCTGCTCGACCGGTCCGCCGACGAACACCGCCTGCGGGCTGCTCGCGTACGGGCCCCATTCGGGCAGCACGTCTTCTACCGCGGTCTCGCCTGGCCGGTTGAGCACGACTCCCAGCGTCCCCTCGTCCCGGTGCTCGATGATGTAGACCACCGTGCGACGGAAATTGGGGTCAGCCAGCCCAGGCGACGCCACCAGCAGGCTGCCCGGTCCCACCTCGACGTCGGGTTGCACGCCGGACATGATCCCATTCGCGCCCGCATTCGAATCCGCCACCGGTCCCAAGGCGCCCGGATGCCGGTGCGCGCCGCCGAATTCGCCGTTCCAGGCGCTCGGACGTCCCTACCGCTCTGGCGGACACCGGACCTGCGGGTTCACGTCGGGACGCCGACGCGGCGGGCGAACGACGCGTGTGACGAACACGGCCGCGCGTTGCGCGGAACACCTCGCGGGGCGGGCTGCCTGCCCGGCTAGAAGCCCGGCTCGCCTCGCCTGATCACCTCGTCCAGCTCGCCGTCGCCGTCGGTGTCGACCAGCCGCACGTCCATCACCCCGTCGCCGTCCAGGTCCAGCAGCATGCCGCCCAGGATGCCGTGGTCACCGTCGAGATAGACCTCGTCGACGACGCCGTCGCCGTCGGTGTCCACGATCACCTCGCCCGCGTCCCCGTCGCCGTCGTAGTCCGCCCACGCCGTGTCGAGCACCCCGTCACCGTCCACGTCGATCTCGGCGACGCTGACCTGTTCGTCACCCCGTGCGTCCGTCCAGTGCAGCTCCACCGCCGCGGACCGGTCCTCGTCCTCGGCCTCCGCCGTCGCGGGAAGCTCTCCCGGCGCATTCCAGACACCGAGCCCCTCGGGATCGGTGAAGGCGGCGTCCACGACGCCGTCCCCGTCGAGATCCAGCAGCGCCGTGTCGGCGATCCCGTCGGCATCGGAGTCCCAGAGCAGGTCGACGGCACGGCCGTCACCCGTGAAGTCGAGGCGCACCGCGTCCGGCGCCCCGTGCCCGCTCACGGTCACGTCGGCGGCGCTCGTCCAGACCGTCGGCGGACCGGTTCCCGTCCCGAAGGAGTACTGCACCGCACCATCGGGAACCACGCCCCACTCCGCCTCGGACACACCTCACCATCGACACCACGGGCCGGTCGCCCGACCGCCCGGTGGAGTGATCATCGGAGTCAGGGGCGCGCGGGCGGGTGGATGTCCTGGTCCGCTGCCCAGCGCAACAGCTCTGCCTCGGCGTCTGCCCTGCTCAGCGGCCCGCGATCGAGTCGAAGCTCCTTGAGGTGCTTCCACGCCCTGCCCACCACGGGACCCGGCGGCACGCCGAGCAGCTCCATGATCGCGTTGCCGTCGAGATCCGGCCGGACCCGTTTGAGGTCCTCCTCGGCGAGCAGCCGGGCGATCCGGGCCTCCAGATCGTCGTAGGACCGCTGCAGAGCATTGGCCTTGCGTCGATTCCGGGTCGTGCAGTCGGCTCGGACCAGCTTGTGCAGCCGGGACAGCATCGGGCCTGCGTCGGTCACATAGCGACGCACCGCGGAATCGGTCCACTCGCCGGTGCCGTAGCCGTGGAAGCGCAGGTGGAGGTAGACGAGCTGGGAGACCTGCTCGACGACGTCCTTGGGAAACCGCAGCTCCCGAAGCCGCCGCCTGGTCATCTTGGCCCCGACGACCTCATGGTGATGGAAGCTCACCCCGCCGCCGGACTCGAATCGACGCGTGTCCGGCTTGCCGATGTCGTGGAGCAGGGCCGCGAGCCGCAGCACGAGGTCGGCCTTCGCGTCCGGGGCGTCGGCGCGTTCCAGCTCCACGGCCTGGTCGAGCACGACCAGCGAATGCTGGTAGACGTCCTTGTGCTGGTGATGCTCGTCGATCTCCAGCCGCATCGCGGGAACCTCCGGCAGCACGCGATCGGCGAGCCCGGTGTCCACCAGCAGCTCGATCCCCTGTCGTGGCGTGGCGCCGCACATCAGCTTGGCGAGTTCGGCCTGGACCCGCTCGACGGTGATCCGCTCGATCTCGACCGCCATCGTCGTCATCGCCTCGACCACCCTCGGCGCGGGCGTGAACTCGAGCTGGGCGACGAACCGGGCGGCACGCAGCATCCGCAGCGGATCGTCGGCGAACGACTCCTGCGGCGTGGCGGGAGTGTCCAGCCTGCGAGTGACCAGTGCATCCAGTCCGCCGTGTGGATCGACGAACCACTCCACCGGATCGACGGCGTCCCGGTCGCCGTCGAGGGAGCCTGCGGCGACGAGGTCGACGGCCATCGCGTTGACGGTGAAGTCCCGACGGATGAGATCGCCCTCGATGTCGTCGCCGTAGACGACCTCGGGGTTGCGACCCACCCTGTCGTACCGATCGGCACGGAAGGTCGTGATCTCCAGCATCGCGCCGTGCCGGGTGGCGCCGATCGTGCCGAACTCGATGCCGGTGTCCCAGACCGCCTCCGCCCAGCCTCTGACCAGCTGCATCACCTCGGCCGGGCGTGCGTCGGTGGTGAAGTCGAGATCGGTGCCGAGCCTGCCGAGCAGCGCATCGCGGACGCTGCCGCCGACCAGGTACAGCCGGTGCCCCGCCTCGGCGAAGCGAGCGGCGAGCTCGGCGGCGACCGGGGTCGTTCGCAGCAGCGTCGCCACGGCGTCCTGTGGGACGACGCGGGCGGCGTCGACGGCGGCGGTCAGCGGCTGGGGGTCGGGCACGGAACGAGACACGGTGAGCGAGGGTATCGCCTCCCGAAGACCCGCACGTCGGGCTCGTCGGTGGGTCGGTGATGTGGCAACAGAACCAGACGGGCATCGACCAGTCGGATTACCATCCAGGTATGCCCACGTCATCCGGTCGTTCCGGCGGTGCGAAGCCGCGACGCCGGAACCGGAGGCGACGTCGGCGCCTCCATACCGTGGACGAGACGTCCGCAGGCGGGCTGGTGCTCGACGCGGCGAAAGCGAACGCTGCGATCATTGGACGGCTGGATCGACGGGGCAGACTGCTCTGGTCGCTTCCCAAGGGGCATCTTGAGGCGGGCGAGACCTCGCAACAGGCCGCCATCCGGGAAGTGGCCGAGGAGACGGGCATCCGTGGCACGGTCCTGGCTCCGCTGGGGACGATCGACTACTGGTTCGTCGCCGAGGATCGACGCGTGCACAAGACGGTGCATCACTTCGTGATCGAGGCCGTCGGTGGTGAGCTTTCCGACGAGGACGTGGAGGTCACCGAGGTGGCATGGGTGCCGCTTGGTGAGCTGAATGAACGACTGGCATACGCCGATGAGCGCAAGCTGGTCCGCAGGCTCGACCAGGTACTGACCGAGCTGGACGCCGCGACCGACCGGTCGTGGTCGATCCGTCCGGCAGGCACGGAGCAAGGGTGAGACGACACATCGACCACCGCAGAGGCGGGACTCGACTCCTGCGCGCCGCGTTGGCCGCGCTCGTCACGGCGCCGCTGGTGTTGGCAGGCGCCGTGCGCCCCGCAGCGGCTCAGCCCGACGAGACGCTCGCCGAACTCCACATCGACGCGCTGGAGCCCCGAGTGGTCGTCGAGGACGGCGACCAGCTGCTCCGGATCACCGGAACCCTCACGAACACCAGTGACCGAAGCATCGCGGAGATCTCGGTCCGGGCACAGCGCGGTGAACCGCTGCGCACGACCGACGAGACGCTGGCCTCGCTCCGAGGCGGTTCCGAGACCAACAGCGGCTCCTCGGAGTTCATGCCCGTCGCCTCGCCGTTGGATTCAGGAGAGAGCACCGAGTTCACCGTGAGCGTCCCCGTCAGCGGAGCGGACGGGCTGCAGATCAGCGAACCCGGCGTCTATCCGCTGCTGATGAACGTCAACGGGATGCCGGACTATGGGAATCAGGCCCGCATCGCGACCGCTGATCTGCTGCTGCCCGTGCTGGGCGTGCCCGGCGGTGCGTCGGCGGAGCCGTCGGTGCAGCCTGCGACGACGCTGATCTGGCCACTGGCCGACGAGCCGAGGGTGATTCGCAACGGCGCCGACGGCGAGACGGTTCTCACCGACGACGAGCTCGCCTCCTCGCTGGTCGGGGACGGCAGGCTCGCCATGCTGCTGAACGCGATGAGCGACTCCGTCCCACCCGCCTCCGAGCTGTCGCGATCGATCTGTTTCGCGGTCGACCCCGACCTGCTGGTGACGGTCGACGCCATGCAGGACGGGTATCAGGTCCGCTCGGGCACGGGCGAGCTGGTGGACGGCGTGGGGGCCGCTGCGGCAGGCGTCTGGCTGCATCGCCTGCGGGACGTCGCACAGGGCCGATGCCTGGTGGCGATGCCCTACGCCGACGCCGATCTGGTCGCCCTGTCCAGGGCCGACCGTCCCGACCTGATCGAGCTGGCGTTGGACCGAGGCGCGACCGTGGTGGAAGAGGTCGTGGGCACCCGGCCGATGGAGAACCTCGTCTGGCCTGCCGACGGCGTGTTGGACGAGCAGACCCTCGACACGCTGGTCGAGGCGGGCGTCACCTCGACGCTGCTGCATCCGCGCAGCCTCGCCGAGGCACCACCGCAGCTCACCAGCACGAGCGTCCAGACGACGGTCGAGACGGAGACCCCGCCCGTCGCGATACAGCTCGATCCCCTCGTCGGCGACGTGCTCGCGGGCTCGACCACCACGGGGTGGCGTCCGCAGAGCATGGTGGCGGCAGCCGGTTCCACCGTGCCGCCCGGCGTGCGCGATCCGCTTCAGGACGTGCTGAGCATGCTGGCGTTCCGCGCCATCGGCGACAGCAGCGCAGCACCCGCGACCCGCATGGTGATCGCACCGCCACGTCGCTGGCAACCGGAGGCCGAGGATCTGTCGATCCTGATCGGCGAGCTGGGCAGGCTGTTCGAGTCGGGACTGGCGGTGCCCGCACCGCTGGCCGAGGGCCTCGACGCCCCGGAGGGCACCAGTGCGCTGAGCTACCCGCCGGAGGCGGGCGCAGCGGAGCTTCAGCCGTCGGTGTCGGCCGAGGTGTCCCGCGCGGCGACGCTGGTCCAGGAGTTCGAGTCGGCGATGAGCGCGGACCCCTCCGTCCCGCCGGAGTCCCGCACCGAGCCGGTGGACCTCGTGCAACCCGTCGAACTCGGCCTGCTGCGCGGCATGTCCAGCAGCCTGCGCGGCAACGAGCAGGCTGCGATGAACGTCGTGAATCGTGCGGTCGACGAGCTGAGCAGGCTGCGGGACCGGGTCCAGGTCAACGACCCCGGCATCCCGCTGTCCCTCGCCGCCTCCGACAGTCCGCTGCCGTTGTCGGTCACCAACGACCTGCCGGTGGACATCCGGGTCCAGGTGACGCTGGAGAACTCGCCGGGACTTCGCGCGGCGAGCGTGCAGGAATTCGCCGTCCCCGCGCACAACTCCCGGGCCATCCGGGTCCCCGCCGAGGTCAGCCGCTCCGGGCAGTTCACCACCGACGTCGCGCTGCGCACCCCCGACGGCACCGAACTGGGCAGCCCGGTGCGCTTCGTCGTCATGTCGACCGCCTACGGCACGCTGACGCTGATCCTCACCATCGTCGCGGGCGCCACGCTGATCCTCCTGGTCACCTACCGTCTCGTCCGTCGCATCCGCGCCGGTCGAGCAGGAGGCCCGGTCGACACGGAGGACGCGAACGCCCGAAAGCCGCCAGAAGGGGCCGAGGAGTCTGCGGGGTCCGAGAGCGACCGCGGACCTTCGGAGTCCGGGACGTCATCGGACACCGACGATGCACGTCCCGACGGATCGGATGCCCACGAGTCGGATGCCCGGGGATCGGATGCCGATGGATCGGCCGCTCCCCGGTCGCACAGCGACGGATCGGCCGCCGATGAGTCAGACACCAAGGGATTAGACACCGAGGGATTAGACACCGGCGGATCAGCCGAGGAGACGTCCGATGGGAGGCACCAGGGACGATCGGCAGACGCCGGGTCGTCCGTGAGCAGGCCGTCCGAGCCGGGATCGGCAGGCGTCCACTCGGCTGACGCGACCTCATCGGATCCGCAGGCATCGGATGCCGCGTCCGCCGACTCGGCCGCAGCGAACGAGGACGAGTCGCGCTCGACGACCGAGACCTGGCTCTCGGCCGAACGGGCCGGGGTCGGTTCGGACGAGCCGGGCACGCGGCGCGGGGCGACGAGCGGCAAGAGATCCGGTGAGTGACCACGCCGATCGACTGGTTCTCCTGACCGCCGAGCGCGAGCATGGTGAACTGACGGCTCGCGACGGCAGACGGGCCGCCGGGCCGTCCGGCGAGGAGACGTGGTGAACCAGGACGACGAGGAGACCACCCGGTTCGACGGTCCGCTGTATCCGCCGGGTGGTCCTCGGCGGCGAGGCAGGCCGGGCCCGCCGCCGGAGCACTCCTCGCGACCTGACCTGCGGGCGACGCCGCCCGAACCGTTCAGAAGTCAGCGACGACCACCACCTGTACCCCCGTCGCAGCCTCGGCTGCGACCCGACCACGCATCGGAGCCCGCTTTGCGGCCGGAGCACCAGGGGCGCCCGGCGCCTGGACCAGCACAGCCGACCTCGGCATCGGCGCACCATGCGCCGGGATCACAGCCGAACATCCGTCGTGATCTGCCGCCGGGCACGCACGCTCGACAGGACCCGGCGACGACCCACGACCTCGGGCAGGCGGGCGGTCTCGACCAGGAGCGCACGCGACAGGCCGCCTCTGACGCCGCTCGTCGGGCCGCTGCGGGCGCGGCACGCGCTGCCGCACCCGGCGGCCCGCGCGGTGCCCGAGGCGCCGACCTGGACCGAACCAGGGCGATTCCGGTGGTCGATCCGGTCGACCCCGTCGACCCGGAGCAGACGACGCAGATGTCGCCGGTCGCGGTGGTCGCGGATCGGGAGGCGGGCGAAGCCGTCACGGACGTGACCGCGACCGACGAGCCGCAGAAGAAGGCCGGGAAGTCGCTGCTCAAGGCAAGCGGCACGATGGCGATCGCCACCCTGATCAGCCGGATCACCGGCTTCCTGTGGAAGGCGATGCTGGCGTGGGTCGTCGGCCTCGGTCTGATCAACGACTCGTTCACCGTGGCCAACAACCTGCCGACCATCATCACCGAGCTGCTGCTCGGCGGGGTGCTGACCAGCATCGTCGTGCCGGTGCTGGTGCGGGCGCAGAAGGAGGACTCGGACGGCGGACTGGCCTACACCCAGCGGCTGGTGACACTGGCGACCGTCATCCTGGGCGTCGGCACCCTGCTCTCGGTGATCGCCGCGCCCCTGCTGACCGCCGTCTACGTCAGCGGCGGCGAGACCCAGGCCAACCGTGCCCTGGTCACGGCGTTCGCCTACCTGCTGCTGCCCCAGATCCTGTTCTACGGGCTGAGCGCGCTGCTGATGGCGATCCTCCAGTCCAAGCAGGTGTTCGGACCGCCTGCCTGGGCCCCGGTGGTGAACAACGTCGTGATCATCGGAACCATCCTGGTGTACTGGATGCTGCCCGGTGACATCGTGGTCAATCCGGTTCGGATGACCGACGCGCATCTGCTCGTGCTGGGCATCGGCGTCACCCTGGGCGTGGTCGCACAGGCCGCCATCCTGATCCCCGCGCTCCGCCGCAGCGGCTTCCGGCCCGCGTGGCGGTGGGGCTGGGACTCTCGGCTCAGCGAGTTCGGCGGCCTGGCGGCCTGGGTGATCGGCTACGCGCTGGTCGGGATGCTCGGCGTCATCGCGCTGACCAGGGTGGCCACCGCCTACGAGGGCAGCCTGGCGATCTACCAGAACGCGTGGCTGCTGTTGCAGCTGCCCTACGGCGTCATCGGGTTCTCGATCATGACGGCGGTGCTGCCCAGAATGAGCAGGGCCGCCGCCGACGAGGACTACGACCGACTCAAGGCAGACCTCTCGCTGGGCGCCCGGCTCTGCACGCTGATCCTGCTGCCGATGAGCGTCTTGATGACGGTGTTCGGCACCCAGATCGGCATCTCGCTGTTCTCGCTCGGCGAGGGAGCCGGCGGTGCGGGCAGGCTGGGGCAGGCCCTGGTCGTCTCGGCGTTCGGCCTGCTGCCCTACGCGATCACGATGCTCCAGCTTCGGGTGTTCTACGCGATGAAGGACTCGCGAACCCCCACCCTGATCCTCGCCATCATGACGGCGATCAAGGTGCCGCTGCTCTATCTCTGCCCGGTGCTGCTGGACGACGAACAGGTCGTCCTCGGCATCACCTTCGTCAACTCCTTCACCTTCGTCATCGGCTGGGTCATCGGCGAGATCTGGCTGCGCAGCAGGATCGGCAAGCTGGGCAACCGGGCGTTGTGGATCACGCTGGGCAAGGCGGCGATGGCATCGATCTGGGGCGGCGGCGCCGCGCTGCTCGCCGCGCAGGGCGTCGGCGCGCTGATGCCGCAGGCGGACGGCGCAGGCACGGCCTGGGTTCAGCTCATCGCCGGTTCCGTGCTCTGTCTGATCGTCACCGTCGGCTTCATGCTGTTGCTGAAGGTGCGGGAACTCGATCCGCTGATGACGCGAGTACGAAGGATGGCAGGACGGTAACGATTGACCTGCCTCACACGTATATGGGACGGGGAAGCAACCTCGCACCCCCTTCAGTACGTCCCTCCCAGTGTTGGAACCGCCCTTCGCCACACGGGTGTACTCCGAACAATGACGTGCTGGTGGCAACTCGATGACAGCCGACTTCCCGTACTCTCGGACGCGAGTCTCTCCAAGGCGCGCCTGCCGAGGCCTCCGCTGTCCGGGGAGTGGGTGGACCAGGAGAAATGACCGTGAGCGGCAAGCCGACGGAGTACATCGCACCGAACCGGAAGGACATCGGTCAGGGCGTTGAGGATGCTGGGCTGGCCCCGGGCACCGTGCTCGGCGACGGCCGCTACCGCCTGATCGGCAACGTAGGGCAGGACGTGCGGGGTGGCGCGCAGCTGTGGCGGGCCAAGGACTCCGCGCTCGGCCGCGACGTCGCGCTGACCATCCTGGTCGGCGATCGAAGTGACACGCAGGTCAACGCGCGGGCCAGACGGGCGTTGGAACGCGCGATGCATGCGGCGAGCTTCCACTGCGTCGGCGCGGCCCGCGTGCTCGACGTGATCAGCGCCAAACACGGACTCGCCGAGTCGGATCGCGTCCTCGGCATCGTGGTGGCCGAGTGGACGCACGGCACGGACCTCGCCGAGCTGGTCAAGGACAACCCCGTGCCGCCCGCCACCGCAGCCCGGCTGCTTCAGTCGCTGGCCGTGGCCGTGGAGACCGCGCATCACGTCGGCCTCGTGCTCGGCATCGACCACCCGCAGCGCATCCGGGTGAGCGCCGACGGCGAGCTGCGGTTCGCCTTCCCCGGCGTCCGGCCGGAGGCGAGCGCCACCGACGACGTCCGAGGTCTCGGCGCGGTGCTGTTCTACCTGCTCACCGGCCGGTGGCCGCTGGCAGAAGCGCCGGAAGGCGTCCCGACGGTGCAGATGCAGAAGGACGGCGTGCCCGTCACACCGCGGTCGCTGCGCCCGATCGTGCCGCTGGAGCTGTCGAACGCGGCGGTGAAGGCGCTGGCAGGCCCGGACAGCACGATCAACACCGGCGGCATCCGCACCGCAGCCGCGATGATCCCGGTCCTGGAGCGCGCCGCAGCGACCGAGGACTCCGGCACGAACGTGATGCACCAGTCGCCGATCGGCAACCCCGCTCCCGAGAACGACGTCTGGCGGGAGCGCGATCCCGAGCCGGACCAGGCCCGCAAACGCAAGCTGAGCGTGGGCATGGCGATTCTGGGCGTCGCCACGCTGCTGATCGTCGGCTGGCTCGGCTTCCAGGTCGCGCAGATGTTCGCCCCCGGCGGCAGCAGCAGCGCGCAGAACTCGATCCTCCCCAGTGGCGTCAGCGAGGACGGCGAGGGCGGGGACGACGAGGAGGAGCCGGACAGCGGTCCGCCGGTCGCGGCGGGGCCGATCACCCCGGCCGGTGCGGCGGAGTGGCAGCCGCCCGGTGCGACCCTGGACCATCCGAATCGAGCGGGCGATGCGATCGACGGCGACGCATCGACGGCGTGGACCACTTCGGCATACTTCGAATCCTTCGACAGCGACCGCGCCTATAAGCCGGGCGTTGGTCTGATGGTCTCCTTCTCTGAGGCCACTCGACTAGCTCAGGCGACCGTGAATTCCCCGAGTGCCGGCGGGGTCATCGAGATCCGCAGCTCACCGACCGCCACACCGGGCAGCGTCGACGAGACGACGCTGCTCGGCACGCTGAGCCTTTCCGGCGGCGACACCAGCCTCGACTTCGACGAGGTCGTCGAAGGTCAGCACATCTTGCTCTGGGTCACCGGGATCGTGCCGGTCGACGGCGGCTATCAGACGCGAATCAACGAGGTGACCTTCCAGACAGCCGAGTGAGTCGGTAGGCCTTCGGCGAACCGAGGGAAGAGGACAAGGATCGCCGCTGCGACGGAAATCGACCGACCGTGCGCACAAGGGGCCGTGAGGTGACTGCCGCTATCCTCGGCGTGTGACAGCCCCAGCAAGTTCGGACGCCGACCTCATAGCGGCCCACGCAAGCGGGGATCCACACGCATTCACTGAGCTGGTCCGGCGGCACCGTGACCGCCTGTGGGCGGTGGCGCTGCGCACCATGCGAGACCCGGAGGACGCCGCCGACGCCCTTCAGGACGCCCTGATCTCCGCCTTCCGGGCAGCATCCTCGTTCCGCGCCGAGTCCAAGGTGACCACGTGGTTACACCGCATCGTGGTGAATGCGTGTCTGGACCGCATCAGACGTAAACAGAGCAGACCGGTCGTCCCGCTGCCGGAGGCGGGCCCCAACGAGCCCGCCATCACACGGGACGCCATAGCCGAGCAGGAGACCAGGCTCGCGGTGAACGATGCCCTCGCCGAATTGCCCGTGGAGCAGCGCTCCGCGATCGTGCTGGTGGACGTGGAGGGTTACTCCGTGGCGGAGACCGCCCAGATCCTCGGGATCGCCGAGGGCACGGTGAAGAGCCGCTGTGCCCGGGGTCGCACCCGCCTGGCGAAACTTCTCGGGCATCTCAGGAACCCCGATGCAGTTGCGAACGTCCCATCTGATGACATCGCTCGCCAGCAGCGACGCACTCGGGAGGGACGATGACCGGCAGTGAGTGGGAAGGGCGTGGGCTCGACCCCACCAGCGGGTCACGGCCCGATCCGGACGACGGAGCCGCGTGGTCACTCGACCTCTTGGCGGATCTGCACGCCGGAGCACTCGACGACGAGACCGCGGCACGGCTGAGACCGCGCGCCGAGTCCGATTCCGATGCGACGGCCCTGTTCGCGGCGTTGGACGCCACCCAGGCGGAGCTGCGTGACCTGCCGCCCGTGCCGCCGATGCCCGCGGCCTTCGCAGACCGGCTGGACGCGGCCCTGGCCCGCGAGGCCGCCGCCATGTTCGGCCCGACTCGGGCCGTTCCGGCGACGGTGACGGAACTACCGTCCGCTCCGCCGGAACGAGGCTCTGCGCAGACGGAGGCGCCGCAGGGCCAGCCTGCGCCGATCGTCGACCTCGATGCGGTCCGGCGACGCCGACGACGCAACGCGGGCTGGGGTGCGGGCCTGCTGGTGGCGGCGGCAGCGGTGGTGAGCGTGGTCGCGATCAATCTGCCGTCGAACACCTCGCCCGGCACGCCGATGGCGGATGAGACCCAGGGCGAGGCACCGCCGGGGTCCGCGCAGCCGCCGCTGGCACTGGGCGGGCAGGACGACCTGAACGCGCTCGGCACGGGCGACATCGCGGGACTGCTCGAGGTCGAGGAGTACGGCTCGCTCGGTGACGAGGACGCGCTGCTGTCGTGCCTGGCGGCGGGCGGCATTCCCGACGCCAACGTCCTCGGCTCGCGTGCGGCGGAGCTGGGCGGGCAGGCGGGCTTGATGGTCATCCTCGGCGAAGGCTTCAACCAGTTCCGCGTCGTGGTGGTCTCGGAAGACTGCGCGCAGGGCGACTCCGAGTTCCTCGGGGACACCACGATCGGAGGCTGACCCGGCTCGGTTCCGCAAGCGGGCTCCAGGCGGCGGACAGAGCGGCGCAGGCGACCGTCCGCGTGCTCCCGGGCACACGGGGCAGCGGCGCGACGTACCGATGAGCGGAACGACAGCCACGGCACCGGCACGAGGGGACATCGATGCGCAGGCGTCGGGTCCTTCTCGGCACGCCTGCGCCGTGGCTGCCTGCGCCGTGCGCCTGGGCTGCGTCAGGTGAGACGCAGCCGACGAACCGGCCTGACACGTCCGTGTCGGGGAACAGCCGCGCCTAGGATCGTGTTGCACCGGATGCCGGGCTCACTCGACTTTCGGGGAGCCGGGGGCGGGCGAGGACAGGCTCGCCAGTGAGAACGGTGTACACGCGAGTCGGCGGAGGCGGCGAAGTTGTCCGACGTGAGAAATCTGATCATCATCGGCTCGGGACCGGCGGGGTACACGGCTGCGGTGTACGCGGCACGGGCTCAACTCGAACCCCTGATCTTCGAGGGCACGCAGTTCGGCGGTGCCCTGATGACGACCACCGAGGTCGAGAACTACCCAGGCTTCCGCAACGGCATCATGGGCCCTGAGCTGATGGAGCAGATGCGCGCCCAGGCCGAGCGCTTCGGTGCGGAGCTGCGGCCGGAGGACGTCGAGTCCGTGTCGCTGGACGGCCCGGTGAAGACGGTGGTGGTCGACGGCACCGAGTACCGGGCCAAGGCGGTCATCCTCGCGATGGGCGCCGCCGCGCGTTATGTGAACGTGCCGGGTGAGGAACGTCTCCTCGGCCGTGGCGTGTCCTCCTGCGCGACCTGCGACGGCTTCTTCTTCCGCGATCAGGACATCGCGGTGGTGGGCGGCGGCGACTCCGCCATGGAGGAGGCGACCTTCCTCACCCGCTTCGCGAAGTCGGTGACGATCGTGCACCGCCGCGAGGAGTTCCGTGCCTCCCGCATCATGCTGGAACGCGCCAGGGCCAACGAGAAGATCCGCTGGCGGACCAACGCCTCGGTCACCGAGGTGCTCGGCGAGACCTCGGTGAGCGGGCTCCGCCTCGTCGACACGGTGACCGGCGAAGAGTCCACCCTCGACGTGACGGCCATGTTCGTGGCGATCGGACACGACCCGCGCAGTGAGCTGGTCAAGGGACAGGTCGAAATGGACGAGGCGGGCTACGTGCGGGTCATGGAGCGCAGCACGAGCACCAACCTGACCGGGGTGTTCGCCGCAGGCGACCTCGTCGACCACACCTACCGGCAGGCCATCACCGCAGCGGGGTCCGGCTGTTCCTCGGCCATCGACGCCGAGCGCTGGCTCGCCCACCACGAGACGACGCCGGAGTCCGTCGGCGGCGGCTACGGACTCGGCGACCCGGTCCCCACGGTCTGATCGACCGCACCCGGCGGACCACGCGACACGACGTGATCGACAACGGCACCGGCAGGGCTGCTTCGCCCGGCCGCGACCAGCACACACGCTAGGAGAGACCATGACAGGCACAACCGTCACCATCACCGACAAGACCTTCAAGTCGGAGGTGCTCGACAGCAGCAAGCCGGTGCTCGTCGACTTCTGGGCGACCTGGTGCGGACCGTGCAAGATGGTCGCCCCCGTGCTGGAGGAGATCGCTGCGGAGCACGCCGAGAAGCTGACCATCGCCAAGCTCGACGTCGACGCGAACCCGTCGACCCAGCGCGACTATCAGGTCATGTCGATCCCGACGCTGATCCTGTTCAAGGACGGCAAGCCGGTGACGCAGATCGTCGGGGCGAAGCCGAAGGCGGCGCTGATGAGCGAGATCTCCAAGCACCTCGACTGACAGGTCGGACTCGCCCGGCCCTGTCGATCTCCGCACCGCGTGGCCCGTGGCCGCGCGGTGCGGTGAAGGAATCGGCGGGGCGGGGCCATCCCGGCCCACGCCTGGCTCGTCCTGGCACGGCACCCCGGTACCAAGCCGACGCCACCCGACTTCATCCTTTCGAGTGCTGAAGCGCCCAAATAGGTGGAGAACCAAGCACTACCAGTGAGGATGCCTCGGCGCGCAGCCCGAAGTGTCGCCATGTCACCAGCAGGGCACAATAGGTTGTCTGCTTCCCCTCGCGTCGTCCATCGGCGCTCTAGTCAAGCGAGGAGTACATGCAACTGCTCCACCGCGGTGACTTCGGTCCGGCTGTTGCCGAGATCAAGGCCATTCTCACATCGCAAGGCCTGCTTCCGCCGTCGAACGGCCACATCGGCGACGACCACGAGCAGGTCTTCGACGGGCTCGTCGAGCACGCAGTTCGAGCCTTCCAGCAACAGCGTGGCCTGATCACCGACGGGGTGGTGGGCACTGCCACCTATCGGGCGCTGCGTGACGCCCGGTGGAATCTTGGCGACCGCCCGCTGGCCTACCAGATCAGTCAGTCGATCACCGGTGACGACGTCTTCGCCCTCCAGGAACGCCTGCTGGAGCTCGGCTACGACGCGGGCAGGCCCAACAAGGTCTTCGGCTCGCAGACCGAGCATGCGTTGAAGAGCTTCCAGCGCGACTACGGGATCACCGCCGACGGCGTGTTCGGCCCGGAGACGCTGCGGTCGCTCCGACAGCTCATGCCCAAGGTCCGAGGCGGCAGGCCGGTGCTGCTGCGCGAGCAGGAGCGGGTCCGCACCGCAGGGCCCCGGCTGCGCGGCAAACGCATCGTGCTCGATCCGGGGCACGGCGGCTCTGATCGCGGCGCGGTCGTGGAGGACGCCGCCGAGGCGGAGCTGGCCTGGGACCTCGCCCGCAGGCTCGAAGGCCGGATGGTCGCCACCGGCATGGAGGCCCTGCTGGTACGAGGCCCGGACACCTGTCCGCCGGAGGCAGAACGGGCCGCGTTCGCCAACGACGCAGGCGCCGACCTCTTCCTCTCGCTGCACACCGACACGAACCCCTCGCCTGCCGCGCAGGGCATCGCGTCGTACCACTTCGGCACGGGCAACGGCACGACCTCGACCGTCGGAGAGGCACTCGCCGGCTACATCCAGCGCGAGGTCGTCGCCAAGACCGGCATGGTCGACTGCGGCGCACATCCCAAGACGTGGGAGGTCCTGCGTCTGACCCGGATGCCCGCCGTGCACATCGAGGTCGGCTACCTCACCAACGCCACCGACCGGCGACGGCTGATGGACCCCACGTTCCGCGACATCCTCGCCGAGCGAATCCTGGTCGCGGTGAAGCGGCTCTACCTGCTCGGCGAGAACGACCAGCCGACCGGGACGTTCACCTTCGACGACCTGCTGCGTCACGAACTGGCCAAGATCGACTGATCAGGCTCCTGGTCCCCCTCGGCCGCTCGTCATCGCGCCTCGGTCGAGGGGGAACGGCCGATCCGGCCCGGTCGCATCTCCTGCCCGAGGCGCGACCGGCAGACCAGCCGCCCGGCCGCATCGGTCGGGCGCCGCCGCGCAGGCGACCGACCGGCCGGTCAGCGAGCGGGGACCCCGACCGACGTGGACGACGCCGAGTCCGTGGACACCGTCATCGGTTCGAGCAGGCGTTCGAGGGCCGCCTCCACGTCTTCCTTCCAGGTGAACGCCGACCGGAGTTCGAGGCGGAGTCGGGGCCACCGCGGATGCGGCCGCACCGTCTTGAAGCCAACCTGACGCAGGAACTCCGCCGGGATCACGCAGTGACCGTCGGATTCGCCGTCCGAGTAGCCGAAGGCCTCCACGGCCTTCACACCGCGTCGAGTGAGGTCCTTGGCCACTGCCTGCACGAGAAGGCGTCCCAGGCCCGTGTCGGCGAACTCCGGCATCACTTTGAGGGTCGTGAGGAGCACGGCGTCCGCGCTGACCGGGGAGGTCGGGAAGGTGCCGGACCGAGGCACCGCCGAGGGCGGGGCGTAGAGGGCGTATCCGGCGGGTACGCCGCCGACCCGGACCAGTCGCCCGCAGGAGCCCCACTCCAGCAGCACGCTGGAGATCCAGGCCTCCTTCTCGAACTCGGTCTGGCCGAACTCCTCAGCCTGCTCCCTGATGTGCGGCGCCAACTCCCAGAACACGCAGCGCCGACACTGTTTCGGCAGCTCATGCAGGTTGTCCAGCGTGATGCCGACCACGCTTCTCGACACCTGACCTCCTCAGCACGAGCCTCGGGCGCAGCCACGGGAGGCCGCCTGTACCAGTACAGGGTAACGGTGCTCGTTCGCTGCCGAAGTTACACTGAGGGGTCAGACGCGCCTCTCGTTCGGCCGAATGCCCGTTCGGTGATCCATCCGATCACCGAAGTCGGATCACCTTCGGTCGAACCCACCGGGACGTGACGAGACACAGTTCGGAGTGCCGAATGACCAGCCAGGAGTCGCAGCCGGCGCCGCGCAGTCGCGCGCGCAGTCTTGACGCGCATCTGAGCCGCTATGCGGCACGGACGGCAGGGATGACGGCGTCGGAGATCCGGGCACTGTTCTCCGTGGCCAGCAGACCGGAGGTGGTCTCGCTGGCAGGCGGCATGCCGAACCTGTCGGCGCTGCCGATGGAGTCACTCGCGGGCGAGGTCGCCCGGCTGGTCGCCGATGAAGGCCAGGTCGCCTTCCAGTACGGCTCCGCCCAGGGCGTCCCCGAACTGCGCGAGCAGATCACCGAGGTGATGGCGCTGGAGGGCATCAGCGCGCACCCGGACGACGTCGTGGTCACCGTCGGCTCGCAGATGGCCTTGGACACCGTCACCCGGATCTTCTGCGACCCCGGCGACGTGGTGCTGGCCGAGGCACCCTCCTACGTCGGCGCGCTCGGCAGCTTCACCGCGTATCAGGCGGAGGTCGTGCATGTCGCGATGGACGAGTCGGGGCTGATCCCGGCGGCGCTGCGCGCGGCGCTCGACGCCGTCCAGGCGGCGGGGAAACGGGTCAAGTTCCTCTACACGATCCCCAACTTCCACAACCCGGCAGGCGTGACGATGGCCGTGTCCCGCCGTGCCGAGGTACTGGACATCTGCGCCCGTCACGGCGTGCTGGTCATCGAGGACAACCCGTACGGACTGCTGGGCTTCGACAACCAGATCTATCCCGCGCTGCGGTCGATGGACGAGGAGAACGTGGTCTACCTCGGGTCCTTCTCCAAGACCTTCGCCTCCGGTCTCCGGGTCGGCTGGGCACTGGCACCGCACGCCGTGCGCGAGAAGCTCGTGCTGGCCTCGGAGTCGGCGACCCTCTGCCCACCCACGTTCAACCAGCTCCTCGTCTCCCGTTATCTCTCGACCCACGACTGGAAAGGCCAGGTCAAGACGTATCGGGAGGTCTACAGGGAGCGCAGGGACGCGATGCTCTCCGCGTTGGAGCAGCACCTGCCGGCCGGCTGCACCTGGACCCGACCCGACGGCGGGTTCTACGTCTGGCTGACGGTCCCCGAAGGCGTCGACACCAAGGCGATGCTGCCGCGAGCGATCACCCAGCGGGTGGCCTATGTCTCCGGGACCGCGTTCCATGCGGACGGCTTCGGCAGCAGGCAGATGCGCCTGTCCTTCTGCTACCCGACGCCGGAGCGAATCCAGGAGGGCGTGCGCAGGCTCGGGGGAGTGCTCCAGGACGAACTGGAGTTGCTGGCGACCTTCGGCAGCGTTCCCCAGCGTCCCCGCATCGGCGCCGACTCGCCGGGCCCGGACACCGCCTGATCGCACCCCCGCCTGCGATGTCCGGGTGGCGGCGGCACGACGACGGCGGCCGGGATGTCCGTGACGCGTGGATCTCCCGGCTGCACCGTCCGACGATGCAGGGACGGTGTGACCGGACCGCCGCCCCGGAGCACGGGTTCTCATCGACTGCGGGCAGACGCGCCGCGCCAGGGTGGTTGTCGACGCGGGAGAGGTCTCCTGCCATGGTGTGACTCGGCGACCGGGCCATGATCCCTTGGCCGGGGGCTGTGCAGTGCGTGTCCCGCATGGCGGCGAGGAGTCGTCTTCTCCTTCTCGCCGCTCGCCGACGACGCCGGTCCTCGCCGTGGGCAGGCGGTACCGCCGGTCTCGGCTCGCCTGTCTGCCCGGCCCCGCGACGTCCGAGGGCTCGAACAACAGTCAAGGGAGTAGCAAGTGTCAGATCGTTGGGTGGCGGTGCTGTCGGGAGGGCTCTCCCACGAACGGGACGTCTCGTTGCGTTCCGGTCGCAGGCTGTCCGCCGCGCTGCGCTCGGCGGGCGTGACGGTGGAGGAGTGGGACGCCGATGCCGAGCTGCTGTCGCGACTGGGTGCGGACCGACCGGACGCCGTGGTGGTCGCGCTGCACGGCGGTGAAGGAGAGAACGGCGCGGTCCAGGCCGTCCTGGAGATGCGGGGCATTCCCTTCGTCGGCACCGACTCACGCTCCTGCCGCCGTGCTTGGGACAAGCCGTCCGCCAAGGCGGAGATCGCCGCCGCCGGACTGACCACACCGGACTGGATCGTGCTGCCGCACAGCACCTTCCGTTCGCTGGGCGCGCAAGCCGTGCTGGACGCCATGGTCGAACGGCTCGGTCTGCCGCTGATGCTCAAGCCGGATCAGGGCGGGTCAGCGTTGGGTGCGCGGGTGGTGCGCACCGCAGAGGAACTGCCCGCCGCGATGGTGGGGGTGCTGGCCTATGGCGATGCGGTTCTGGTCGAGCGCTTCGTCGAGGGCACCGAGGTGGCGGTGGGCGTGATCGACACCGCCGACGGTCCGATCGCGTTGCCCGCCGTGGAGATCGATCCGGCAGGCGGGGTCTACGACTACACGGCGCGGTACACCGCCGGGCTCACGACCTTTCACACGCCTGCCCGGTTGCCCGAGGCGCAGGCGGCGGAGGTGGGGGAGTTGGCAGTCGCCGCACATCGGCTACTCGGCCTTCGCGACGTCTCGCGGACCGACGCCGTGGTGGGCACCGACGGCCGAGTGCACTTCCTGGAGGTGAACGTGTCGCCGGGGCTCACCGAGACGTCGCTGCTGCCGATGGCGATCGAGGCGGCGGACCGCTCGTTCGGGAAGGTGTTCGCCGAATTGATCGAGCGGGCGATCGCTCGCGCCTGATGATCTCGGCTCGCCGGCGGTTCGGGTGGCTGATCGAGTCGCCGGCAAGCCGAAAAGGAAACGTCACCGTGACGAAAGGGGTCGGTGTGGCGGGATGCGACTTTTCTATGTCTGAATAGTCCGATTTTCCGCCATCATCGTCACGATGCGTTCCAGATCATCGACCGACCCGAACTCCACGACGATTCGTCCCTTCCGACGTCCGAGTTCGACCTTGACTCGGGTGTCGAAGGCGTTGGACAACCGATCGGCCACGTCCTGGAGCCCCGGTGCCTGCATCTGCTTCCGGGGAGCGGCCTTGGGCTTGGCAGGCTCCTCCAGCCGCGTCAACCGGACCGCCTCCTCGGTCGAGCGCACGGACATGCCCTCCCGAACGATCCGGGCCGCCAGGTCCTCCTGCGACTCCGCGTCGTCCAGACTCAGCAACGCCCTGGCGTGACCTGCCGACAGGATGTTCGCCGCCACCCGGCGCTGCACGGGCAGCGGCAGGTTCAGCAGTCGGATCGTGTTCGTGATGACCGGACGACTTCGGCCGATCCGTGCTGCCAGCTCCTCATGTGTCACGTGAAACTCCTCGAGGAGCTGCTGATACGCCGCAGCCTCCTCCAGGGGATTGAGCTGCACCCGGTGGATGTTCTCCAGCAGTGCATCCCGGAGCATCGCATCGTCCTTGGTGCGCCGGACGATGGCCGGGATGTGGGGGAGTCTGGCTCGCTGCGCCGCTCGCCAACGGCGCTCGCCCATGATCAGCTCGTACTTGCCGTCGCCAAGCTCGCGCACCACGATCGGCTGGAGCAGACCGAACTCTCGAATCGAATGCTCCAGCTCCTCCAGCGCCGGCTCGTCGAAGACCTGTCGAGGCTGCTTCGGGTTGGGCGTGATCGAGGCGATCGGCAGCTCGCGGTAGACCGCGCTCGCGGTCTCCTCGCGCAGCAATGCCTCCAGCTTCGCCTCGGTGGAGCCTGCCTGTGCCGCCGGGGGACCGGCAAGCCGGTCCCCGCGATGCGGTGCGTCGGTCGCGGCCCCGGCATCGGCCGGGGGCGGCCCACTGGGAATCAGCGCGGCAAGCCCGCGGCCGAGTCCCCCCCTGCGTTCCGTCATCTGATCTCCAACTCGGCTCCCTTGACGGCCATCTCCCGAGCCGCGTCCAGGTAGCTCATCGCGCCACGAGAACCCGGATCGTAGGTCAGCACCGTCTGTCCGAAGCCCGGCGCTTCGGAAACCTTGACGCTCCGGGGGATGACCGTACGCAACACGAGATCGCCGAAGTGCTTGCGCACCTCGGCCGACACCTGGTCGGCGAGCTTCGTCCGGCCGTCGTACATCGTGAGCAGGATCGTCGACACCCATAGCGAGGGATTGAGGTGCGCGCGCACCAGGTCGATGTTGTTCAACAGCTGCCCGAGACCCTCCAGCGCGTAGTACTCGCACTGGATGGGGATCAACACCTCGGGCGCCGCGACCAACGCGTTCAACGTGAGCAGCCCCAGCGACGGCGGGCAGTCGATGAACACGTAGTCCGCTTCAAGCTGGTCCAGTGCCTCGGGGGAGAGCGCCTCCTTCAGCCGCGACTCCCGGGAGGCCATGGACACGAGTTCGATCTCGGAACCGGCCAGGTCGATCGTGGCGGGCACACAGACGAGATTGTCCGACTGGGTGCTCACCGCGGCCGCGTCGCCGATGCTGATCTCGCCGAGCAGCACCTCGTAGACCGACGGAGTCCCGGACCGGTGGTCGACACCGAGCGCGGTGCTCGCATTGCCCTGTGGGTCGAGGTCGATGACGAGCACCTTCAACCCGCGCAGCGCCAGGCCTGCGGCCAGGTTCACCGTGCTGGTCGTCTTGCCGACGCCGCCCTTCTGGTTCGCGACGGTGAGGATTCTTCGTCGCGACGGTCGCGGCAGAGTCTCACTCGGATGCAGAACCTTGGTGGCTCGCTCCGCCTCCTCCGCGATCGGCGTCCATGAGGAGATCTGCTGATTCTGCGGACGATTCACCGGTGCGAGCCTCCCCCGAAAGCCGTGGACATCCCTGTTCGGCGTTGTTTCACGTGGAACATGCCGTGCTCCGATCTGCGCCAGAGGTCGTCGCGCCCGCTCGTCCCCACGCCTGAAACGGGTCGGGTCGATCGACCTGGAAATCCGTCACCGATCTTTCCTGGAGTTCCGTCGAGTGTCACGGCCTTGAGCGGCATTCCCCCGCTCGACCAGGATCACCGTCGTCGGCTCCGTCACGAATCCCTCCCCGCAGGAGACGAGCTCCTGCCGAGAGCCCCCTACGGCAGCGACCGCCACCGCGTCCCTTGCCATCTCCTCCGCCGCCGACGCCCCCTTCAGCGCCAGCAACATGCCCCCCGGCCGAAGCAGCGGAAGTCCCCACCCCGCCAGCTTCGCCAGTGGCGCGACCGCCCGGGCGGTCACCACGTCGAAATCCCGTAGCCTGCGCCGCACGGTCAGCTCCTCCGCGCGACCCCGCACCACAGTGGTCGACAGCCCCAGCTCGGACACCACCTCTTCCAGCCAGGCGACCCGCCGGGCCATCGGCTCCAGCAGGGTCAGCCGGAGGTCCGGGCGCGCGAGCTGAAGCGGAATGCCCGGCAGCCCTGCGCCCGAGCCGACATCCACCACTCGACAGTTCGTCGGCATCAGCTCACCGACCACGGCCGAATTCAGCACGTGTCTGCTCCAGAGCCGATCGACCTCGCGGGGGCCGATCAGACCCCGCTCCACGCCGTGCTCGGCCAGCAGCTCGACATAGCGCCGGGCCGCGGGCAGGCGATCACCGAACACCCGCGCCGCCGCATCGGCCACCGCGTCGGAGCCCGACGAGGGCACGCCTGCGGACGGCGTCGCGGGGGAGTGCGTCCCGGAACCGCCTGCCGAGGACGAGTCCGTCGGGACGGAACCCGCCGGGGAGTTGGCCGAGGAGGAATCGGGAGAGTTCGTCGTGGAGGGGTCCGCGCTGGAGTTCGCCATGCCGCCTATCCATCATCTGACGTTTCACGTGAAACGTGGTCTCGAGGTCACCGGGTCGACCGGCGACGAACCGGCGCCGAAGTCGCCTGGCGCCTGTTTCACGTGAAACACCGTCGTCGGCCCTGTTCGGGGTCGACGGGAACAGTGTCCCGCATGACGCAGTCGACACAGCACGCACCGCGCCGATAGCTCACATCATGTCGCATCAGACGATCCCGGAACGCACACTGCACAGGTGCGATCGACGACCTTAGACACCTCGCCCTACGTCGAGCTGAACCGCGACCTGTGGCGGGGCCTCCGCGATGCGACACCGCTGCCGCTGACCGACGACGAACTCGCGGGCATGCGCAGCCTCGGCGACGCGATCTCTCTCGAAGAGGTGGCCGACATCTACCTCCCGCTCTCTCGGCTCATCAACCTCCAGGTGGCCGCGCACCAGGCGCTGCACACGACCACCACCCAGTTCCTTCGCGAACCCAGCATCCGTACCCCGTTCGTCATCGGCATCGCGGGCAGCGTGGCGGTGGGCAAGAGCACCACCGCGCGCATCCTCCAGGCGCTGCTCGCCCGGTGGCCGGATCATCCGCGCGTCGACCTGGTGACCACGGACGGATTCCTGTTGCCGACCGCCGAACTCAAGCGACGGAATCTACTGAAGCGCAAGGGATTTCCCGAGAGCTATGACCGGCGCGGGCTCCTCCGGTTCCTCGTGGACGTCAAGTCCGGACGCCCCGAGGTACGCGCCCCGGTGTACTCCCACCTGAGCTACGACATCGTCCCGGGCGAGCATCAGCTGGTCCGCCAGCCCGACATCCTGTTGTTGGAAGGACTCAACGTCCTGCAGACCGGTCCGAGTCTCACCGTCTCCGACTTCTTCGACTTCTCCATCTACGTCAATGCCCGCATCGGCGACCTCCGAAGCTGGTACGTCGACCGCTTCCTGACCCTGCGCCGCACGGCGTTCGCCCGGCGGGACTCGCACTTCCATCGGTACGCCAGCCTGGACGACGCGGAGGCAAGAACCATCGCCACTGAACTCTGGACCGAGATCAACGAGCCGAACCTCGTCGAGAACATCGCACCCACCCGCGCCCGAGCCACGCTGGTCCTCCAGAAGGGAGCGGACCACTCGATCCATCGGGTGCGACTTCGGAAGCTGTGACGGCAGCGGCGGCCCGGCGCGACGTTCGCAGAGTGCCAAGGGGACCGACGCGGTCGCGCGGTCGACGTGCGACAGCCGTGCAGCGTCGTGTTCGGTCCGACGTCGATCGCGGCCGTCCCACGGCAGCCCGCCTCGCAGGCGGCCGTCGCGCACCCCCGGCCCGGTCGAGTCCAGTCGGCCCCAGACCCCGGTGGTGCTCATCCTCAGTCCGGTAGGCAGGAGGGTGGACCGTCGGTGCTCGGCCCCGCAGTCGGGCCCCGGGCTCCGCAGGCAGCGGCGTGAGGCTGCCGGAAACCGATCCGACCCCACCGGACCGACCCCACCGGACCGACCCCACCCGGACCGACCCCACCGATTCGACCCCACCGGCCAGACTCGGGCGAGCCGGACCGCCACCGGTCGGGGCCGCCTGCCTCGCTCCCACCGGCTTCGACCACTTCCCGGACATGCGAATGGCCTCGTCTCTCGACGAGGCCATTCGCATGTTTCACGTGAAACGCGCCGCTCGAGGTCAGTCGGCGGGCAGCACCACCACGCGCCGCTGCGGCTCCTCGCCCTCGCTCTCGCTCCGGGTGCCGGACACGGCCGCAACCGCGTCATGCACCACCTTGCGCTCGAAGGGCGTCATCGGGTGGAGACGAATCGCCTTGCCCGAGTCACGGACCTGCTCGGCACTGGTGCGGCCCAACTCGGCCAGCTCGGCACGCCGCTCGGCGCGCCAACCCGCGACGTCGAGCATCAGCCTGCTGCGAACGCCGGTGGACTGCTGGACGGAGAGCCGCGTCAGTTCCTGCAACGCCTCCAGCACGACGCCCTTCGTACCGACGAGACGTTCGAGATCCTCGCCGCCCTCGATGCTGACCACGGCACGGCCCGCCTCGACGTCGAGGTCGATGTCCCCGTCATAGTCGAGCAGGTCGAGCAGGCGCTCCAGGTAATCGCCCGCGATGTCGCCCTCGCGGACGAGCAGCTCCTCGCTGTTCTCTGCGGCGCGGGGAGCCGCGTCGCCATTCTGTTCGGCCGCGTCGACCTCCTGGTCGACGCCGGTCACCTGCGCGGTGTCCGACACCGGCCTCTCCTCTCCGTGAGTATGTCCAGCAGACGAGTTGTGTCTGCGGCAGCGCCTACCGCACGACGAAGTCGCCTCAACGACGCTTCTTGGACTTCTTGTTCGCGGGGCGCTGACGCACCGGATCGGTCACCCCGTTCCGGCTGGGTTCTGCCGTCCCGGACTGGTCTGACGCACTGGTGGCCGAGGAGGTGTCCGTCTTCTTCTTACCCGTGTCGGAGGCGGCAGGCTCCACCCCGTTCGAGGACTGAGACTTCGGGGCCTGCGTCTTCGGAGCCTGCGTCTTCGGGGCTTCGGCCGGGCGCTTCTTGGGCGCGGTCTTGGGCTTCTGTCCCGGCTTGGGTGCCAGCGCCTGCCGCGTCGCCTCCGCCTTCGCGTCGGCCTCCGCCTTCTTCTTCGACTCCTCGCGATCGATGCGCTGATAGACCAGGTGCTGCTGGGCCAGCGTCCAGCTGTTGTTGCTCAGCCAGTACAGCAGGATCGCGATGGGGAAGAAGGGACCACCGAACAGCACGAAGAGCGGGAAGATCCACAGCATCAGCTTGTTCATGATCGCGGTCTGCGAGTTCGACGTGGCGGTCGGGTTCATCGCCTGTCGCTGCACCGAGTGCCGCGCAGTGAAGTGGGTCGCGATGCTGGCGATGATCGCGAGCGGGATCGCGACCAGCGCGATGCTCGTGATGCTCGCACCGAGCACCGGGTTGGAGATCGAGGCCGACAGCGGGGCGCCGAAGAGAGTAGCGGCCCGGAACGACTGGACCTCGGCCTCACCGAACACGTAGACCGTGTCGTGCTCGGAGAACCAGCGCAGCACGTGGAACAGACCGATGAACACCGGGATCTGGACCAGCATCGGCAGACAGCCGCCGAGCGGGTTGACCCCGTGCTCGGACTGGAGCTTCTGCATCTCGGTCGCCATCTTCTGGCGATCGTTGGAGTACTTCTCCCGCAGCTTCTGGATCTGCGGGGCGAACTCCTGCATCTTCCGCATCGAGCGCACCTGGCTGATGGCGGGCTTGAGCAGGAGGAGCCGAAGGGTGAAGACGAGGAAGACCACGGACAGCGCCCAGGCGATCCCGTTGTCGGGGCTCAGGATGAACCCGAAGACCCGATGCCAGAACCACATGATGGCTGACACCGGGTAGTAGATGAAGTTGAGCACGAAGCTACTCCTCGGCGCGATTGTCGTTGGTCACCATGGTCTCCTCGGAAGAATCTCGACGAGGAGGAACGGGGTCTAGCCCGCCCGGGTGCCAGGGACCGCACCGGCCGAGCCTGCGCAGGGTCAACCAGATACCCCGCGCGGCGCCGTGGACGGTCAACGCCTCGACGGCGTAGGCACTACAGGTCGGATAGAAGCGACAACTGGCCGGGAGCAGCGGGGAGATCCACCGCTGGTAGGCACGCACCGGCAGCAACAGGACGCGACTGACCGGTCCGGCACGCCTGGCGGCCTCAGACCGATCGTCACTCACATCCCACCTGCCTGTTGGTGATCGTCCTCGGTTCGACATCCGGCCTGCGCATCGGCCGCCGGGTCGATCCCGAGTCTGCGCAGCGCGCGATCGACGTCGGCCGCGAGCTGCTCGCTGGTCGATGCGGCGGCAGGCGGCAGGGCTCTGACGACGACGTCGGTGCCCGGCGGCAGCGCGGCGAGCCGGGCCCGGAAGACGTGACGCAGGCGACGAGAGACCCGGTGGCGCACCACGGCGTCACCCACCGCCTTGCTCACGACAAAACCCACCCGAGCACTGCCTGCTCGGGTGGGGGTGAACCGCTGACCACTGGCCATGGCTGCCTCCGCAGTGGTGGACGTGCCGTCGTCTGGACGCAGCGCCGCCAGCACGTGCACGACGACCCGAGGTCGTCCCGCCCGGCGTCCCCGCCGGACCACCGTGGAGAAGTCCTGACTTCGAGTCAGCCTGGCCGCCGACGGAAGCACGGCCTGAGTAGGTCAGGCCGACAGCTTGTCGCGGCCCTTGCGCCTGCGCAGGGCGAGGATGGCGCGGCCGGCGCGGGTGCGCATGCGCAGCCGGAACCCGTGGGTCTTGGCCCGGCGACGGTTGTTCGGCTGGAAGGTGCGCTTGCTCACGGTCGAGTCTCCCGGTTTCACTACAGCTAGGGTCTGCGGTCTTCGCCCCAGTAGGTACTCGGCGGCAGATGCTGCTCCGCCACCGCTGGCGACGAGCACACTGCCGTCGCCGACGACGAGAAGCAACCGTCGCCGTCACGAACCGCATGTCGGCCGCACCACAGACCTGGCACGAGGCACAGGGCGAGCGGTGCGAAAGACCAGAGTACGTGACACCGGGGGATAGACCGCATGAGAGTACGTGGTGCGGCCTGGTCCACTCAAACCGGACCGCCCCTGAGCACCGGTGTTGATCAAGGAAGGGATGGATACGGTACGCTCCAGAACCACGAGCCACCTGATCTGATCGGCGCGCCACGCCGATCGACTCCTGAATCTCACCCGACCGCGCGGGGCGCCTTGTGGCTGAGCCCGCCGCTTGTTAGCGTGCCCATCTCCGCAGAGCCGACACCGGAGCCCGCACGTTCGACGACACGCCTCGGCTGGCAGCCCGCGAAGCATCTGCAGGCCCCGGGCGGGAATCGGTCTTCGCTTCGCCGTACCTTCATGCACAGCTTGTGGACAACCCTGTGGATTGTCGGCTCGATTGTGCACATCACGGCGTCAGCACGATCGGTTCATGACCGCGGGCCGATCGCCGAGGGGCGGCGATCGACACAGGCACCCGCTGCCAGGCGGGCGGTGCGGTGAGGGGAGGGGAGCACGTCG
>NZ_CP016078.1:0-59408 GCF_001941645.1 Actinoalloteichus sp. GBA129-24
TAATCGAGTTGCGATGCTAACTGGCATACTAGCGCAGTGAGACTTCCAGCGCAGCCACTACCCTCCGATCTCATCGACGCGCTGTACGCGCTGCCGCCAGGCGACACGACAGGGGTCGTCTACCTGCGGATCTCTCGAGATCGTGATCACGACGCGGATGGGGAGGTCAATCAGCTCTGGGACATTCTCCCGTTGGCCCGCCGTATGGGTGTCCGCGTCGTGGGCGTGTACCTCGACAACGACATCAGCGCTACGACCGGATCGCGCAAACGCACCGAGTACTACGAGATGCTGGAGATTTTGAAGCGGGATAGCGCTCGCGTAGTCCTGTCGTGGCACTCAGACCGGATGCACCGCAACAACCGTGAACTCGAGGACTACATCGACATCTGCGAGCCTCGCGGCATCCTGACGCACACGGTGCGCGCGGGGACGATGGATCTCTCGACGGCGGTCGGTCAGGCCGCAGCGAGGACGTTTACGGCGTGGGCGGGGGCGCAGGCTCGGCAGACCGGGGAGCGCCTGGCGCTCCGGCAGGCGGCGAACCGCCGGGAGGGGAGGTGGGCCGGGGGGATACGGCCTTTTGGCTGGGAGCTGGACGGCGAGTCGCTGCGGGCGGCAGAAGCAGCGGAGATCCGCTGGGCGACCCAGGCCGTCGTCGAGGGGGATTCGCTGCGGGTGATCGCGCGGCAGATGAACGCGAGGGGATCACGGGGGACGCGGGGGAAAGAGTGGATTGCGTCGACGGTCAAGCAGATCTTGATGCGTCCTCGAAACTGCGGGCTGATGTCGCACGAAGGTCAGATTGTGGGTCGCGGGCGGTGGGCTCCTGCGGTGTCCGAAGAGGAGTGGCGGGCGTGCGTGGATGTCCTCGAGCGGCGGGGAGCGCGGTCAGTGGAGCGGGGCGGCCGTCCGCCCCGCTGGCTGGGCGCGATGCTGTACATCTGTGGCGGGTGCGGGCAGCCGACGCTGCGGGGGATGCCGGTGGCTGGGGGGAAAGGTCAGGCGAAGTACGCGTGTGCACCGAAAGTGGATCGGCTGCCTGGCGTTCGGCATGTGACCCGTCAGGCTGCGGCGCTGGATGCGTGGGTGCAGGAGGCGCTGATCGAGCGGCTGTCCCGGCCGGACGCGGTGAAGTTGCTGCGGAGGCCGGATCACGCGAGAGCTGAGATCGATGTTGCCGCGCTGCACGCGGAGCTGGCTCGCCTCCATGGAGTCCTCGAGGCGCTGGCCGAGGACTACGCCGACGGTGCGCTGACGAGGTCAGCGATGCTGCTCGGCACCGAGCGGGCGCGGCACCGCATAACGGTGGTCGGTGACGAACTTGCGGCGGCGTCGGAGGCCGACCCGCTAGCAGCAATTGTCGGCACGGATGTGCGGCGTGAGTGGTTCGGCACCGAGGATGGCGGCATGCCGGGGTACTCGTTGGAGCGCCGCCGGGCGATCCTGCGTCGCCTGGTGGACGTGTGGGTGATGCCTGCGTCGCCTGGGCGGCGAGCACCGAGCAAGGAGTGGTGGAAGGATATCGACTTGCGCTGGAAGGACTGAATATTAGGTTAGGTCGTCCTAACATTACATAGGTGGACCATTGTTAGTTTCGCGCCCTTCCTATCTGGCTGCACATTATTCCGAGGACGCTCCCGGCCGCCCGGCCGTGCTTTCCTGAATCATTTTAGAACGTTGGCGAACTGCGGCCGGGTGGAGGATGACCAGCGCCGGGGGCCGGTGCCGGCGGTCGGCCAACCGTAGCGCGATCGCGAGGTCTCCGGGGGAGACGTCGCTGGTCGGGGCCGGTTCATCTCTCGCTCTGACTAGCGTCTCGATCCGCGTGCCGACCATTGCGACGCCGACGAGGATGGCGCTGGCGATCCACGCGGAGAGCGCTAGATCCCACCATGTTTCCCACGCATCGGCGTAGTGGGAATTGCTGTCGCCGATGGCGGCGAGAATTCCCACCACAGCTGTGCAGGCGGCCCAAATTGCTGCGGATAATTTGATCAAAGCTCCCCCTCGCGACTATCCCCCGGTAGGGAGAGTATCCCCCAGATGGGTGCTGTGCGTTACAACATCCGGGGGTGTCGCGTGGGATTTCGCCCGATTGCCCTGAGCGTCGGCGCTCTGCGTGACTACCTGCTGTCCCTCGCCTGCCTGCCTGCTTCCCAGCCCGCCACCCACATGCGTAGGCGATCGTCGCCAAGGCGAGTCGCAATCACGTTGAGTACACGCAGGGCGGCGGCCACCTCGGTCGGAGTGAGCTCGCCCTGGTCGTCATCGAGCCTCGACATGAGGTGATCGACATCGACATCGTCGATGGTGCCGCCCGGCAGGAGCGGCTCAATCGGGCGTGGGTCGGTGATGTCGCCGTCGAGTACGGCGGGGATGGTGCCAGCCGACCATTCGACGGCCTCCTCGATGCGGCGCGCACTGGCGTCTCTGATCGTGACGTCGTCGGCGTCCAGGAGGGATTTGAGCGGGTCGAGGGAGACCCCTGCCTTCCGGGCGAGTGCGGTCCTGCTGAGTCCGAGTTGTTGTCGTGCGTCGTCGAGGAGGGTGGCGAGGCGGCGGCGGGTGGCGGGGGTGGACATGGCACTGATTGTTGCGTGTGCGGAGTGCGCGGGTCGCGTCGGAGCGGCAGATCCGGCTGGTCGGTCTAGCAGGTCAGACCACATGGGCGCATAATCTGTCAGTACTGGGTTGTTAATCTGACAGAGTCCGTCTACTCTGACAGACATGACGACGCACTGTAGAACCCTCGGACGGGAGATTCGCTCCCTCCGACGCAGCGCGGGCATGTCGATTCGAGCGCTCGCTCGGACGATCACGATCGCGGGACACCGAGTCCACGAGGACACGATCAGCAACGTCGAACGCGGGCGGCGCAACGCCTCGCCCGCGCTGGAGGTTGCTATCGCTCGGGCGCTTGACATCCCAGTTGAACGGATCACGACTCGGTGTGCCTGCGAGTACGACCAGGCAGCGGCATGACCCGCCCGGTTCTGTGCGCGGGAGCGCTGGCAGCGGCGCGTGCCAGCGCGGCGGCGGCCCCGCCGCTGTCCGAGGAGACCCGTGCGGCTCTCCGCCTGCTGCTCGCGCCGACGACGCCGCCGACTCCGGTGTCCGCGTCGGTTCGACGCGACACCCGCCGCGCTGCCTGACCCCACACATGAAGCGGGGCCGCTCAGCAGCCACTGAGCGACCCCATGATCACGAGAACTGAGGTCTCAATGATCAACCACCATCGTATCGCCCGAGACGCAGAGCGGGACGTGAGCCGCCGGGAGTCCGTGGCACGGGCCACGGAGGCGCAGCTGGCGCGCATCCGCCAGCAGGACCGGGACAACGCCACCGAGCAGTGGCCGCCGGTCACGCCGGAGCAGAAGCGGGCCGTGCTGGACCTCTACTCCCAAGGCCTCACGGCCGCCCGCGCCGACGTCGTGATCCGTGAGCGCTACGGCGTCCGAATCGACCGGTTTTTGCAGGTGGTGAACCAGATCCGCAAGGACATGACGGTGTTCCCCGACCGCGCCCTGGAGTGCAACCGTCTGGCCCGGCTGACCTCGAAGCGGCGTGAGCTGCGCGAGCGTGCCGCCGCGATGCGGGCGACTGGAGGCGCGGCATGACCGCCACCCTGGACCTGCCCCTGGTCAACGGCCTATACGTGACGGCTCGGCGGCCTGACGGGCACTGCTCGAACGGCCACCCGATGACCATCGACAACATCATGATCAAGAAGTCGGGCTCGCCGCGCTGCCGCGCCTGCACCAGGTCGGTCACCCGCCGGTCCCGTCGCCAGTCGACACTGCGCGGCCTTGCACCGCGTCCGATCCCACGCCCTGCCCCGGTGCCGTACAACGCCGCCGCCGAGCTGGCGGCGGAGACGGTGGAGGCGTTCGAGCACCGTCCGCGCACCGGGAGTTGGTGCAACGACGCGGCCTGCCGTGATTCCGAACCCGATCTGTTCGAGGAGGCGTCGGACGAGGAGTCCCGCCGGTCCGGTGGTCGTCCCGCTCGTCTGCCTCGGGTGCGGGAGGCGTTGTCGATCTGCGGCCGGTGCCCGGTGCGGTCCCAGTGTGACGCGACGGCGATGTCGCAGACGGATGTGGCGCCGTCGGGTGTGGTGGGCGGCCGGTACTACAGCGCGAAAACCGGTGCGGCGCAGCTTCGTCGGGCGCGGGCTGTCGGCGGTGTGTCGTGACTGCGGCGGTGGTGTACAGCCACATGTGGCCGAACGGTCGGTGCGCGGCGGGCCACGAGGTGACTGAGGCGTCGGTGGTCTTGGACTCGGCGGGTCGACGTCGGTGCGGCGATTGCCTGCGGGCGGAGAAGAGGTCGGCGCAGGTTCGTCGCGCGGAGCGGGCCCGATCGCATGTCGGACCGGCGGTGCGTGAGGCGCCGCCCTCGTCCTGGATGGCGTCCCCGGTGATGCCGTGCCGCGACGAGGACCCCGAGCTGTTCTTCCCGGTGGGAAGCACCGGACCTGCGCTGGATCAGATCGATGAGGCGAAGGCCGTCTGCCGCCGCTGCCCGGTGTCCTCCGAGTGCCTGAGCTGGGCTTTGGAGAGCGGGCAGGCCTACGGGGTGTGGGGCGCGATGTCCGAGGACGAGCGGCGGGCGCTGAAGCGTCGCAACAACGGGACGAGGCGGACGGCATGAGCCTGACGGTCACCCACCGACGAACTCTCGCTCCCGGAGACGACCTGCTTGGTCTGGTAGACGCGATGGTTCGCCGTCGCGTCCCCGGCTGGGCTGAGGTGTCGTACCTGTCGCCCGACGCGGCGCTGGTGGTAGTGTCGGTGCCGCTGGACGAGCCGCACGTCGTGGCCGTCCACGCCCGGACGGATCTCGCCGTGTCGGTGACAGCGGACCGGGAGCCGTGGGAGCTGCACGAACTGCTCCGGGCACTGCGCCCCGCCGACGACGAGCCACGGGGCAGCCGTGCCTTCGACTACAAGACCTACCTGAATCTTGCCCGGAGGGCCGCATGAGCATCACCCCAGAGCAGCAGGCCGCGTTGCGCGCGCCGTTCCCGGCCGAGTGCATCGGCAAACTTCCCCGCATTACATGCCCGGCATGTCGAGACGCCCAAGGGAAGTCCTGCGGGAAACACCAGAAGTCCAAGTGCGGGGTCTGCACCCAGTGGATCACCAGCGCCCACATGCACCTCGACTTCGTAGGCCACGCCGACGCCACCGACCGACTGCTCCAGGTCGACCCCGAGTGGACGTGGGAGCCGGTGGCATTCGACCAGAAGGGCTTGCCCGCCCGTGATGAACAGGGCGGCATGTGGATTCGACTGACGGTCGCGGGGGTGACCCGACTCGGGTACGGGCACGCCGAGGGGAAGAAGGGTGGGGACGCGGTCAAGGAGATCATCGGAGACGCCATCCGCAACGCCGCGATGAGGTTCGGGGTGTCACTGGACCTGTGGCGCAAGGAAGGTGCCCCCGTGGACAGCGCACCAGCTGCCGTCGAGGCCGCTGCCCCGGTCGACGAGGCGTCGCAGTTGCGTAACGAGATCGCCGCGTTGGGCCAGAAGCGGGGTTTCACGTTGCCCCAGATCGCCGACGGGTTCTCGGGCCAGACCGGCCAGGACATCCGATCGGCGTCGGTCAAGGCTCTGCGGCAGTTCAAGACCTGGCTGACCGAGCACGTCGAGTCCGAGGAGCGTGCGGCATGAGCGCGCCCTACGAGCCGCTGTCTCCCGTCGACATCGAACGCAAGCTCCGCGCCTGCGTCAATGATCTCGCGCGGGCAGAGAGGAGCCTGCGCGTCGCGCGGGACGTCGAGACCATGGCGGAGTTGGACTACCGGTCGGTGCACCGCCGGGCGATGCTCAGCCCCGACGCCCCTCGGGTGACGCGCGGCGGGACGACCACCGCCGAGCGGGATGCGTGGGTGGACGACCGGGCATCTGAGGAGTATAGGGCGTACCGGCTGGCGCAGACCGGACGGGAGGCGGCGCAGGATCACCTGCGGACGGTGCGGGACGTCGCTGCGACGGTGCAGTCGCTTGGCGCTCTGGTTCGGCAGGCGTACGCGATGGCGGGTGCGGCATGACCGCCCGCCGTCTGACACTCACCCAGCTGCGGGCGGACACGGCGGGCGCGGTCGACATCGACACCGCCCTGCCGTCGCCGTTCGCGACGTGGCCCTGGCCGCGCTGGTCCACGTCCCGGCCGTGGGCCGTGGGCGTGGCGGGTGACGTGCCCACCGTGTACGGCACCACCGAGACGGAGTCCGCCGCAGCTGCGGCGGCCGTCCAGCTCTACATCTCGTGGCTGGCCGGGTCCGTCGTCCTGGACGACCTCGCCAAGCGCCGACTCGACCACCTCGCGCTGATCCCGGTGCTCGCCGGGCGCGACCTGGCCTGCCGGTGCGCCCTGGACGTCCCCTGCCACGGGGATGCGCTCCTCGTCCTCGCGTCCGGGGTGTCGCCGCTGGTGCTGCTGGAGGACCTGAGGGAGGTGGCGGCGTGAGCCGTTACTGCAGATCCGAAAAGCTCGCTTGGTCCACCGAGGAGCGTGCCCGCGCCGAGCTGGACGCCTGCCGCCGTCAGGCTGCTGCCGGGGATGAGCGCCGCAGGGAGTGCGCGGTCTACCAGTGCTACTGGTGCGGCTGGTGGCACCTGACCTCGCGTCCGAGGCAGGTGGCCGCGTGATCACGGTGACCGATCTGTTCTGCGGTGCGGGTGGGAGCGGGCTCGGCGCGAGCGTCGTCCCCGGAGTTGAGCTGCGGATCGCGGCCAACCACTGGCCGCTCGCGATCGAGACGCACGCCGCGAACTTCCCCGGCGTTGAGCACGACGTCGAGGTTCGCCGCTACCCGAGGACGAACATCCTGTGGGCCAGCCCGGAATGCACCGCGCACTCCCAGGCTCGAGGTGTTCCTCGTGCGCACCAGGAGCCGGACCTGTTCGGGGAGACGCTGTCCGACGAGGCGTCGCAACGTTCTCGCGCCACGATGTGGGACGTCCCGCGGTTCGCGGAGTACCACCGCTACGACGCGATCATCGTGGAGAACGTCGTCGATGCCGCGCTCTGGCCGCTGTACCCGGCGTGGCTGCACGCGATGCGGCTGCTCGGATACCGGCACCACGAGGTGTACCTCAACTCGATGCACGCCCCGTCGGTCGCTGCACCGCGGGCCCCGCAGAGCCGGGACCGGCTGTACGTCGTGCTCTGGCGGGAAGGCAACCCCGCCCCGGACCTCGAGATCCGCCCGGAGGCCTGGTGCGCGCCGTGTGATCGTCGGGTCCGGGCCGTGCAGGCGTGGAAGAAGACGGAGCGGTGGGGTCGGTATCGGGCTCAGTATGTGTACCGGTGCCCGAGGGTGGAGTGCCGGAACGGCATCGTCGAGCCGCACGTGTCTCCTGCGTCCGACGCGATCGACTGGTCCGTGCAGGGGCAGGTGATCGGCGAGCGGAATCGCCCGCTCCGCCCGGCGACGCTGGCCCGGATTCGGGCCGGGCTCGAGCGGCACGCCGGGGTGCCGACCCTCGTCCCCGCCGGGGGCACGTGGAACTCCTCCGCTAGCCCGGTGACCGCCCCGTTCCGCACTCGCACGACGCGGGAGACCGAGGGTCTGCTGGTGCCGTACTACGGGTCGTCGGAGTCGGCGGTGCCGGTGTCCCGACCGGTCGGCACGCTCACGACTCGGGATCGGTACGCCCTGGTCGAGGTCATTGATCGGTCTGTGGAGCAGTCGCGGTTCCGCATGCTCCTCAGCCCGGAGGTGCAGGCCGCGATGGCGTTCCGGCCGTCGTACCGGGTGCTGGGGACACGCCGCGAACAGATCAAACAGCTCGGCAACGGGGTCACCCCGCCTGCGGCGGAGTTCTTGATCCGCGCTGTCGTCGCGTCCCTCGGCGTGGCGTTGTGAGGCCGACCCGCCGCCCGTCCCCGATCCCGCTGCACGGCATCGCCTGCGCCGCGTGCCAGCAGCCCGCCCGCGCCATCACCACGTCCGGGCTGGTGGTGCACGTGGACCCGCGCTGCCGACCCTGCCCCGGACCCAACCCCGCCCTCCCCGCGAAGGAGACCCCGCCATGTCCGTGACCCTGCCCACGAGCGCCCTGCTGGGAATGCTGGCCGACCTGTTGCACACCTGCGACGACAACCCCGAGGTCGCGACCGGCTGCATCCTGGTGCACACCGCGCTCGCCGACGACCCGATCGACGTCGGCCGGACCACCGTGCTGTCCGGCACCTCCACGTCATCCACCACCGGTCTGATCGGCCACTGCCGTGAGGTCGCCGACGGCACGCTGGCCCCAGTCCTGCTGCCGAACGACGGCGTGTCGATGACCATCGCCGCGTTCAAGCCGCTCTTGGTCGAGGAGCGGCGCAACGAGATCACGACCTTCCTGCGTATCACCGCCGACGCGGGCCGCATCCTCATCAGCCGGGTCGACGACCCCGGTCTGTTCGAGGTCGACGAGCAGCAGAAGCAGGTGCGGTTCCCCGCCGGGAACCTCGCCAAGTTCCCGAGGAGCGTCTGGTCCGCGCTGGCAGAGGAGCACGTCGCGGGCGAGGAGGACGTCGTCGGCCCGCGGCGGGTTCTCCCGCTGGAGGCGGCGAAGGCGTTCGTCTCGGTGGCCCGCCGCCGCAAGGGGAAGTTCGAGACGTTCTCTCCGCACCCGTCGGCCCCGACCCGAGTTCAGGTCGGCCTGACCTACCAGGGCTTGATTCCCGCGCCGTCTGAGGAGGACGGCGTCACGTCGACCATCCCGACCTTCGATGTGATCCACCCACCCCTGCCGGATCAGGAGCTGACGCCGGTCCTCCGCCCGACCGGGTGACCAACGGTGGCCGCCAGCCTCGCGCTGGCGGCTCGCCGTGGCTGCCCGACAGGAGAGGGGGAGCAGGCCATGAGCAAGAAGACCGGGCCGACGAAACAGCAGGCCGACTTGGTTCTCGCACGTTCGGGGGGATTGTGCGAGAGGTGCTGCCGAGAGGGACACCAGATTCATCACCGGAGGCCCCGAGGAATGGGCGGCACATGCCGAGCAGATACCAACTATCCATCCAATCTGGTGCACCTCTGTCATTCGTGCCACGAATGGGTGGAATCGAACCGAACGCAGGCGTTGGCCGACGGGTGGTTGATCAGACAGGCCTCGCCGCTGCCGCCGTCCGACGTGCTCGTCCTACTCCGCTTCGGCTCGTCCTACCTCACTGACCAGGGAGGAATCGCTGTCGAGCACCCAGAGGACGCGGCGATCAGGTGGGCCGCCGCCGACATGTCCGGACGGGCGAGACGAGACCGAGCAGCGTGACGGACCTGACCAGCAGCGGCGAGGGAAAGAGGTGCGGAATGGGAACCAAGAATCGGCGTAGCCCATTCGGCGGCCTCGTGTCCCGTGCCACCATGGGAACGGCGCAATGCGCTAGTCGGAATGCCGAACTCGAGGGCGCGTCAGGTATGATCGAGCCACAAAAGAAAAGCGGCCCGGAGAGGTGCGTCAACACCTCATCCGGGCCTACCCCGTATCCATCCTGCGACGATGAAGGGGGTGACGTCAGTATGCCTGTGCATCAGCATACTGCACTCAGCCACCCGTCGGTACTTCCCGACACCGCCCGCCGCGCTCTCGCGTATCCGGGCCTGCACTCCGTTCGCGCCATCTGTGCGCTGCTCGTCCCCGCAGGCGAGATCGTGCCGCCCGGCGGTGGCCGATGAGTTGGATCAGGGAGGGCAACGTCCCTCGGATCATGATCCCTGCGGCGATCTTCCCGAAACTCGTCGCAGGAGTTCCCGCCGCCCGCGCCTACGCGGCTCTCGCGATGCGTGCCGACAACAAGACCGGGGTCTCCGACTCGACCACCGAGCAGATCGCCGTCGACGCCGACATGAGTCTGAGTCAGGCGAAGGCCGGCGTGAAGCGCCTCATCGACGACGGCTGGCTCACCAAGATCAGGCAGGGGAACTCGTCGCAGTCCAACCGGTACCAGCTTCACACGACCCCGGCGGACAGGTCGGAAATCCGACCGGTCGACCAGCCGGGAATCCGACCGGTCCTCACCCAAACGGAGCAGTCGGAAATCCGGCTCGGACAGGTCGGAAATCCGGCTCGGACAGGTCGGAAATCCGACCCCCCTCTTGTATTTACTCTTGGCTCTTCTCTTGGAACAGACACCCCGGCCGCTCCGCAGCCGGGTTTGTCCGACGGCCAGGCCGCACTCGACGGGATGCCGACCACCCCTCCCAAGACAAAGCCGAAGCAGGCCGCCAAGGCGCAGGTTGACCCCGAGGCGTTCGACCGCTTCTGGGCCGCCTATCCGAAGAAGGCCAAGAAGCCCCGTGCCAGGACGGCGTTCGAGAAGGCCGCCCAGTCGACCCCGGTCGAGGAGATCATCACCGCCGCCGAGGCCTACGGCGAGCACTACCGGGGCCGGGACATCACCTGGGTTCCGCACCCCTCGACATGGCTGAACGACGAGCAGTGGGCCGACGAACTCCCGCCGCACCGCCATCTCCGCGCCGTGTCCGGCGGGCACCAGCCCCACCAGGACCGCGCTCCCACCGCCGGATTCCGAGGACGGATCTGACCCATGACCACCATCGCCCGCGTCGAGGACTTCGACGCTGACCACCTCGACCCGACCCACGTTCAGAAGTCCCGAGAGAAGGCCGGGGAGCTTCTCCGGGCATCCCTGCCCGCCCGGTACCGATCGGCCACTGTGGACGAACTGAGCGCCCGGAAATGGGTCTCTGGAATCGTTGCCGAGGCCGTGGCGACCGGTCACCCCGTGCCGAAGGTCGAGTGCGCCCCGTCGCTGCTGTTCCTCGGCACCGTCGGCAGCGGCAAGACCTGGACGGCCTTCGGCATCATCCGAGCCCTCTCCGCGTCCGGGCTGCGCCTGTCCTGGGAGGCCGTGACCGCCGCCGACTTCTACGCCGCGCAACGCGGCAGCGACCACCCTGAGGCGGCCTACCAACGCTACGCCCGAACCCCGCTCCTACTCCTCGACGACCTCGGAGCCGAGAAGACCTCGGAGTGGACGGAGCAGCAGCTCTACCGCCTGATCAACCACCGGTACACGCACATGCTCCCGATGCTCATCACGACCAACCTGCCCGCCGCCGAGCTGCGCCCGAAGTTCGGCGACCGGATCGCATCCCGCATCGGGCAGATGTGCCACCAGATCGAGCTCGGCGGACACGACCGCCGCGAACCCGCCGGAGACCTGTGATGACCGAACCCGCCATCCCCGACACCCTCCCGCAGGACGAGGCCGCCGAACGGGGCGTCCTCGGCGCGATGCTCCTCGACAACCGGGTCATCGGCGCCGTCGCCAACATGATCGCTGGAGGCGACTTCTACCGGCTCGCCCACCAGGTGATCTACGAGTCGATCCGCCGCCTCGACGACCGCGGCGACCCCGCCGACCCGGTCACCGTGGCAGCCGAACTCGACGCCGTTGGGCAGCTCGCCCGCGTCGGCGACCGCCCCTACCTGGTCGGGCTCCTCGGGGACGCCCCCGTCGGCGGCTCGGCGACCTACTACGCGGCGATCGTCGCCGAGAAGGCCATGCTCCGCCGGGTGGTCGCCGCAGGCCAGCAGATCACCCAGGTCGGGATGCTCGGCGGGGACGGTGCCCCGGTCGAAGACGTCCTCGAAGCCGCGCAGCAGGCGCTGTTCGGTGTCCACGGCCAGGCCGATGACGACCTCTCCGACCTCGACGACCTCTACTCGGAAACCTCGGACTGGCTGGACGACCCCACCGAGGAACCGGGTCTGCCCACCGGGCTCGCCGACCTGGACCGGCTCCTGAGGATCACGCCGGGATCGGTGACAGTGGTCGCCGCCCGCCCCGGCGTCGGCAAGTCCGTGCTGGGTGTGCAGCTGGCCGCGCACGTCGCCGCCGCTGGGTCCCCGGCGCTGATCTGCTCGCTGGAGATGTCCAAGCGTGAGCTGATGCTGCGGATCATGGCGAGTGACGCGCGAGTGAACCTCTCGGACCTGGTCGCCAAGAAGCTGTCTGACGCCGACAGGATGAAGGTCGCGAAAGCCCAAGGCAAGGCGAAGGGCCGTCCTCTGCGGGTGACGGAGATGGTGTCTGGCGGGGTCGCGAAGATCCGTCGATACGTCGCCGACGCCGCCCGTCGCGGCGAGCCGTACAGCCTTGTGGTCGTCGACTACCTCCAGCTGATGCAGCACCACGACCCGAGGGTGTCGCAGCGGCAGCAGCAGGTGTCCGAGATGAGCCGGGCACTGAAGCTGATGGCGAAGGAGTTCGGGGTGCCCGTGGTGGTGGCCTCGCAGCTCAATCGCAACTCGGAGACTCGGCAGGACAAGAAGCCGCTCATGTCGGAGCTGCGCGAGTCCGGCGCCATCGAGCAGGACGCCGACAACGTCCTGCTGTTGCACCGTGATGACGATCTGAAGCCGGGCGAGATCGAGATCATCATTGCCAAGCAGCGGCAGGGGCCGACGGGGGTGGTGGTCGGTGCGTTCCAGGGCCACTACCAGCGCATTGTGTGCATGTCGAACCAACTGGAGCCATGATCCGGGTGTGCCCGCAGGCCGTCCTGCGGGCAACCGGGCGGCTAGTCGGCGGGGGCTCGCACGATCAGTCGGATGTTCTCCCGCGTGTAGCCGGTGATCCGGGCGATCTCCGCTTGGCGGACGCCGTCAGCGTCAGCGGCGCGGATCGCGTCGGCGAGCCGGGTTCGAGCGTTCGCGAGGACGGTTTCGGCGCGGCGGAAGGCGGTGGCGGCTTTCTTGAGGTCATCGGCGGTGTCTGTCATGACGTGATGGTCTCACAACCAGGTTGGCGAAACTGTTTTGCCAACTGGAGTCGCCAAACGACTTGACAACCACAACCGGGTAGGCCAAACTTGTTGGCATACGGAGAGAGCGACACCACGGAGGCGGAGATGAACGCAGCAGCCGCGCTGAACACGGAGCTGGACGATCTGATGAGCAACACCACCAGCCCGGTCCTGATCGCCACGCTGGCGGCACTGGACGGCTACACCGATGGCGCGGCGTGGCTCCTCCGCACCCGGATCACCACGGAGCTGGAAACGAGGTACCCGAAGGCATCGCGGGCGATGGACGCGGAGTTCGCCCGCGCCGAGCGGGAGGGCACCGTCGGCGAGTTCGACCAGTCGGCGATTCTACTGGCCGCCATCGAGCAGATCGGAGCGTGACCTGATGAACATCTACCTGATTCGACGCTCCATGGACGGCCCGTCGCCCGACGCCGCCTACGCCATGGTCATCGTCGCCCGGAACGACGCCGCAGCGCGCCGGGCCGCCGTCGGAGCCTCCCAAGGTGGAGCCGAGGCAGTGGCGTGGATGGACGCGACGACCGAGCTGATCGGCACCGCCGCAAGCACCGCGACCGACGGAACGGCGGCCCGCGTCATCCTCGACGACGCCACCGCCTGACCGACCCCCTCCCCACCTCCGTGGGGGTGCCCCGGCCGGGGCGTCCAACCTCCAAGTAAGCCGCCCCGGCCGGTCCTACACAACACCCGCCTCCGCCCCTTGCTGGGGGCAGATCGGAGCACACACATCATGCCGGCTCTGCTGGATCACTCGAACCGCATCACCCGCGACTCCTACCGCGACATCGAGATCGCCTACTCCGCCGGTCAGATCGTCGCCGTCGTCGTCCGCCACGGTGACCTCGCCGAGGTCACCCGACCCGACGGCGTGACCACCACGACGGTCGGCCAGCGCGGCCTGCTGCGCGAGCTGGACGCCGCCCACGACGCCGCTCACGGCCCGCTGTGGCCGACGGCGGAGGAGACCCGCGCCGCGTCCCTGCTCGCCGAGTCCGACGCCGTCGACGGTGTGCTCCTCGACGAGGTCCGCCGGGTCGCCACCGACCACCCGACGGGGCTGCCGTCCCTGACGGACGACCAGTTGGCCGCCCTGATCGTGTGCGTCCGCCGGGGCTCCGCCTCGCTCGCCGTCCTCGGCAGCTGACCCTCCCCGCACCTCCGCTCCCGCCCGGTGACCCCGACCTGGGCGGGAGCGGACACCAACCGTCCACAAAGGACTGTGTCGAAGGGCTGAAGATGCAGCGCGAAGAGACCTACTACCAGATCGAGATCACCAACGTCCGTCTCGGACTCGATCTCCGAACCACGTGCCACGACACCGTCGCCGAGGCGCTGGCGGAGCTAGCTACTAAGACGTGGCACCACGCGGACACGGTGGCCCGCGTGGTCCAGGTGCACGCCGTCCGAACCACCGTCGTCCTCACCGAAGCCGAAGAAGACGACGCATGGGCCGAGAATGCCCGCCGCGACCGCCAGCGCTGACGTTCCCCGTCGTCCCCGTCTCGTACGGGGTCGGTGGAGTCCGCCAGACAGGCAGACAGACGGAGGGAAGCCGCATGACCGACTCGCTCCAGTCCCGCATCAAGGCCGTCATCGTCGCGAAGAACGACGAGTTCTTGCAGGAAGAGGACTACGAGTACCGCATCGATGAGGACGCCATCGACCAGTGGGCCGACACCATCGCCGCCGCTCTTGCCCCGCGCATGTGGGCAGACGGCGAGACGGTTCCCGGCGGCCTCGTCGTGATGGAGGCAGACGGCGAGATCAACGACGACCGGATCGGGCTCGGCGATGGATCTCTGAACGAGGACGGGACGCCTATGGGGATCTCCTACTCAGGTCCCGTGTGGGAGGTGACCCTGCCGGAGATCCCCGCCGAGTACCGCGAAGACGACGAGGAAGACGAGGACGACGACTTCGACGACGAGGACTGACCCACCAGCCCCGGACGGACCCGCCCGCCCGCGCATCAGGCAGCGCACCGGGGCACCAGACACCCGCGACGAGACGAGAGGAACCCCCGTGATCGCAGTGACCAACACCAGCAGGACCACCTGTTCGTGCCCCGGCGGTGGCGACCCCGACGGCTGGATGGACCCCACCTGCCCCGTCCACGCCGCACACCACGCCCGCGCACACCGAGAGGAGCAGGGCCGATGACCCAGCCCGCCACCGAGACCAACCCGCCGACCGTGGTCTACCGGGTGACCTGCGACTCCTGCCGCACCGTGCAGGGCGTCAGGCTGCCCGCCGAGGTCCACACGATCACGGCGTATGAGTGCGCGTGCGGATGGATCGGCATGTTCCAGCCGGAGCCGACGTGATCGTCGAATACCGCGTCCTCGTGAGGCCCGCCGACGGGATCGGCGTGGAGGTGCACCCGGCCAGCACGGTCGGGCACGCCACTGCACTGCACCGGCAGGCGCCGGGATCGCGCATCGAGCAGCGGCTCGTGGAGCCGTGGCGGGACGTCACCGAGCTGCTGACCCCGGAGGACGCCCGATGAGCGACGACGAGATCGAGTCCACCGCCGAACTGCTCGCCGAGACCACCGGCCTCGACATCACCACCCTCGACCGGGCCGACGGCCTCGACCACGCGCTGATCCTCGCCGCCGAGCTGCTCGCCGAGCACCGACTCGGCGGCTACGACCGGGGCTGCGTGCAGGTAGAGCAGCACATCGACGTCCTCACCACATACCGCGAGGACGTCCTCGACGCCCGACGCAAACAAACGACGAAGGAGAGCACCTGATGGCAGGCGAAACGACGATCACCGTGGTGGGGAACCTGACCGCCGATGTCGACCTCCGATTCGTCCCGAAGGGCGACGCGGTCGCGTCGTTCACCATCGCCTCGACCCCACGCACCTTCGACAAGCAGAGCGGCGAGTGGAGGGACGGCGACGCCCTGTTCCTCCGTTGCTCACTGTGGCGGCAGCCGGGCGAGAACGCGGCCGAGTCGCTGAGCCGGGGCACCCGCGTGATCGCGGTCGGACGGCTGAGGCAGCGCAGCTACGAGAAGGACGGCGAGAAGCGGACCGTCGTCGAGCTTGAGGTCGACGAGATCGGCCCCTCGCTGCGGTACGCCACGGCCGCCGTGCGCAAGGTCGAGCGGGGAGGAGCGGCGCCGTCGCGACCCTCGCAGGCCCCCGCCGACGACCCGTGGGGCGGAGCACCTGCAGTCGGCAACCGCGAGGAGGTGCCGTTCTGATGCTGACCGCTGCGCAGCACATCCTGACCTGCCACAGCCCGACGGCCGCCGCCGCCGTGGTCGCCGAGGCCCGCCGCGTCGGCCACGCCGCGCGGAAGACCGGGGCCACCCTCGTCATCGACTCCACCGGCTCACTCGGATGGATCGCCGACCTCGCGAAGTGGGCGAGGCGGAACAACTACGCCGCCTCCGAGGAGGTGGGCTACCTCATCCACCGACTCGACCTCCCTGACCTCGAACCGAAAGGACCCGCCATGACCCCCGAGCACCTGCACGCCGTCGAGACGATCGACCTCCAGGACGCCATCGACGCCCTCGCCGCAGCCGCCGCCGCAACCGAAGGCGAAGTCGGCGAACGCCTCGCGCGTCTCCTGGTCGCCGCCCGCCAGCTCCAGCAGGACCTGAACGACCTCGTCACCGACGTCCTGAACACCTGACCAAGGGAAGGCCAAGCCGATGAGCGACACCACCTACACCGAGGCTCAGCTACGCGAGTACGCCACGTACGTGATCACCGAGCACGCCAGGGACGTCGAGTACCTGTCGATCGGCGAGATGGCGGATGGCCACCTGGGCGGGGATCTGTCCGACGAGCAGCACCGCCGGGTGTCCGAACTGATCCGGGGCGCGTCCGTGGCCGTGATCCTGCCGACTGACTGACGCCGGTGCCCTCTGTCGCCCCGGACCCCGATGCCGGGGCGGCGGTGGACACCGAGAACAGAGAGGACCTCATGATCAACGACCACGTCACCGAGTGCCCCGCCTGCCACGGCGACTATCTGATCGAGACCCACTGTGAGGACCGGGACTGCCTGGGGCTCCACTGCGGCATCTGCCGGTGGGGGTGTGACCAGTGAGCACCCAGGCAGATCAGATCGTCGCGGCCGTCGTAGCCGACACCAACGAGTACGCGTCCGACGTCGTAGACCGCGTCGACCCCGGCGCCCGATCCGTCGACTACAGCATCGTCCGGCTGGAGAACGGCCGTCCGTACTACGTCCGACGCCGCCAGGTGTGGCGCCTGACGGACGGCGCGTTGTTGGCCGCCGAGTGGACCGAGGGCCTTGGGAAGCACGCCTACGAGGACCCCTGCCCCGAGGCGTACCGGGTCGTGGCCCGCGAGGTCACCGCCGTCGAGTACGTGCGGGAGGACCCGCGTCCTGTCCTACCGGACGACGGCACGACCGTCGCCAGCCTGCGCGCCGAGATGCGCGCAGCGGGACTGTGCGACGACGTGCGGGAGGAGTCGTGACCGTCGAGGCCGACCTCGCTACCGCACTGCGCCTGCTCGACGACCTCACCGACCCCGACCCGTGCTGGTACGACCACCACGGCGGATGCCAGGCCCACGGCGTGCCCGACGCGGGGGGCAGCTGCCCGAACTCTGAGGCGGCCGAGCTGCTCGCCCGGCTGTCCGGCGGACCCCGGACGGTGGCGCTCCGCGAACTCGCCACCGACCTGATCCTGTCGTCCGCCCGAGACAACGACGACCCCGACGCGATCGCCGAGGGCGCCGGCGACACCGACCTCGGCGATCTGACACTCGCCGAGGTGGAGCAGGTGGCCCGCATGATCGCGCAGGCCACGATCACCGTCGAGATCCCGACGACCTTGGAGGACGAGTGACCCAGCCGAAGAAGATCCGCAGCCGCGAAGAGCTGTACCGCCGGGTGCTGTCCACCGACCCGCAGGACGTCGCTGACCGCGAGGCGATGCCACTCGTAGCGCAGATCTACGCCTCGATGCTTGTCGCCGTCGAGCTGCAACTCGTCGCCACGCTCGCCGGGAGGCCCGGCCGCGAGTTGGAGATCACTCGCGTGCGCCGTGCGATCGGCGGCGGACATGGCTGACCCCGTGCAGACCCACGACGAGATGAAGAAGAAGTACACCCCGATCGGAGTCGGGAAGTGAACGATTCGGTGTTCGTGGCCGGCCATCCCGCCCCGCAGGGTTCGAAACGCCACGTCGGACGGGGAATCCTCGTGGAGTCCTCGAAAGCGGTGAAGCCATGGCGGGAATCCATTCGGTGGGCGGCCTCGGGAATGACCCGGCACGGCGCAGGAGAACCCGTTGCCGTCGACCTGGAATTCGTGATGCCCCGGCCGACGAGCACGCCGAAGCGGCGGACACCGCCCGCAGTTAAGCGTCCTGACCTCGATAAACTCGTCCGCGCCGTGTTCGACGCGCTCACCTCGGCGGGCACTATCGCGGACGATTCGCAGGCAACGGAACTGCGCGCGCGGAAACGGCTCGCGGAACTCGACGAGATCCCCGGAGTGCATATCCGGGTCATGTCGGCGAATGCGAATGCCGAACTCGAAATGGTAGAATCGGCCCAGTGAAATAGGCGTCGGGCGGGTGTCCGAATCACCCGCCCGACCGTCGGATAACACCTAGGAGGAATCCGACATGGAGAATCGTAACAGTCTCACGATCAGCAAGGATCACCTGCGCATCCTCGATGTGGATGCGAAGGAGGCCACGTCATGAGCACCCACACCGAGGGGGAGATCCTGGCGTGGGTCGAGGCCGGACTGCTGACCTGCGACGCCGACGACGTGTGGTGGGCGCGGCAGCCGGTCGGCCCGGTCCTCCTTGACCCGCAGGGGCAGGCCTCCGCCTCATACCTCCTCTGGGAGGGACGCATCGTCTCCCCGCGTGGCGGACCGTGCGAGCTGACCCAGATCGGCCGCGACCTGCTGGCCGTGTACCGAGACCAGGCCCTCCGGGAGGACGTCGACGCGCCCGGCCCCTTCGCGCCGGGCGACACGGTCTCGCACCTGGACCGCGCCACCGGCCTCACCCGCCGGGGCACCGTGATCACCGTGGGAGCGGAGGACGCACTGGTGCGGTTCGCCGCCGACGAGTTCGAGTTGATCCGCCACTCCGACCTCATCGTCCTGCACGCCCCTGCCTGACCCGCCGGCCGACGCCGGACCACCCGGCGTCGGCCCTTCACCCCTGGAGGGGACATGAGCACCGACACCCCGCACTACGCCTACATCCAGGCGTGCGCGTCCGCCCTCACCGCCGCCGGAATGCCGGTCGAGACCTGGTACGCCGACGAGGGCGACCTCCTCGACGCTGGCATCACACTGGATTCCGGGCGTTGCCTGGCGTGGTCCGAGGAACGCGCCTGGTACGCACTCACCTCGGACGGCGGCAACGTCATCGACTCGTTGGGAGCGTTCGCCCCGCCTCCCGCCGGTGTCGCCGCCTGGGCTGCCGCGATCCCGGCGAGGCCCAGGGTCATCGAGGCCCCCCGGTTCCGCAGCGCCGAGGACGAGGACGACGCCCTCCGCGCCGAAATCCTCGCCGACCTCGCCGAGTATCGAGGGGAGACCTCCGATGCCTGACCCCATCGCCCAGATCCGCGCGATCCTCGCCGAGCACGGCGTCGACCTGTCGAAGATCGTGATCGGCCGATCCGACATCGACGGCGAGGCGGTCGTCTACACCGGGCGCACCGAGACGGAGTCGATCGAGGCGAACTACCGACCGCTCGGCGACGTCCTGCGCGACCTCGTCGCCATCCACCAGGGAGAGCCGACCGATGACGAGTGACCCCGACACGTCTCCCTCCCCGGTACGCTTGCCCGAGCCGTGCTGGTGGGTTGACTACGGCGATGCCTGGGAGGACCCGCACTGCCTGACCCGCGCCGACGCCGTGCGGGTGATCAACCCCGGCCGGGGACACGGCATCGTCCGACAGGAGGCGCTGCCCTGTTGGCAGGTCACCTGCCACACCTGCGGCGAGCAGCAGCACGCCGCCGCCCTCGACGGCGAGTGCGGCTGGGAGTGCGGCGGCCCGCTCCTCGACCCCGGTGACGTCCCGCCGCCCCGCCACCCGGATCAGTCCGCGCTGTTCGAGGCGATGCCCACTGATGACCTCGGCATCCCCGGCGGCATGGTCGTCATGACGGAGGTGTGTGATGGCTGACTTCCCAATGCGCCCTCAGAATGTCGCCGTCCACCCTGTACCGGACGAGCAGCGTTCCCGCGCCCGCTTGGCCGTGGCCGCCGCCGCGACGGACGCGGCCGACTGCCGGGTGCTGCTGGACTGCCTCGGGCTGCTGCCCGACACCGCGGAGAGGCGGGCATCGTGAGCCGCCCGCCGATCCGCGTCACGATGACCGCGGTGGTCGACGTCCCCGAGGGGGACTATGCCCACACCGATGTGGACGACGTCGTGGCGGTGGCGGTGAACGTGTCCGCAGGTCGGGCGCATGACATCGTCCGCGCCGTCGAGACCCTGTCGGACGGATCACGCCGGATCACGGTCACCGCCCGTCTCGGGGAGTACCGGCCGCTCTGGGAGCCAGAGGAAACGACTGGGCCCGCCCCGGAGCCGGTCCCGCTCGCCCAGCTGTTCGGACCCGAGGAGTCGTCGTGACCGAGCAGACCACCAACCTCCTCCGGCGGGCCGCCGCCCGGCTGGACAGCCTGACCGACGTCCCGCCCACCCCCGCCCTGGGGGTCGCGTGGGTCCTCGGCCTCGCCCCGTCGGCCGCCGCCCCGCTCGCCGCACTCCTGCGGGCGGAGGCGGATCGTCTCGACGTCGAGGCCGCGCCGACACGACAGGCCTACCGGGAGTCCCTGCCGGGCACGGACCTGGCCCAGATCATCCTCGGGGAGGCGTCGTGATCGCCGACCGAACCGCCATGGCCGTGGCCCTCCTGTCGCTCGCTTCCCTCTGGGCTGGTGCCCCGTGGTGGGTGCAGACCGCATCGGCGGCGGTGTGCGTCGCCATTGCTGTCCCCGTTATCCGAGGAGACCTGCCGTGACGAACATCCCGACGATCGCCCCGAGCTGGCCGACCCCGATTCGCCGGGGACGAGGCCGCAAAGCCCGCGACCAGGCGATGGCGGAATCCGGCCGCTGGCTGGCCGCCCTGATCGCGGACAGCCGGGGGAAGCAGAAGGAGAAGGAGAAGCAGGGATGATCGACATCGTTGCGGCGATCGATGGCGCGCTGGCTGACGAGCGGGCCGCCGAGCTCCAGCTCGACCAATGCGCCACCTGCTCCCGCCGCCTGCGGGGCGACGCCTCCTACTACTGGTGCTCGGACACCTGCCAGGAGAGGTGGCACGCCGCCCGGTCGGAAGGCGAGGCCGAGGGTGGAGGGCTCGGCGGCGAGCTGCGGGACTGGCTGTCAGCCCGGCGGGCGGGCCGCCCGCCGGACCCCGATCCCATGCCCGACTACCGGCCCCGGTGGATGGGCGCGGCCGTCAACATGGCCTGGGTGGACGAGATGCCCATCTGGCAGGCACCCCGACGGATCGACTACCTCGTCACCGAACGGGGCGCCCACCGGCGTCGGTGGTCGGAGCCGCTCGCAGCAGCTCCGACCTCGTGGCGAATCGACGAGCTCCGCAGGTTCGTCGACCGCGCCGAGCTCACCCCCGTCGAGTTGGCAAGGACACGCGCCGCGATCCAACGGCTCACCCCAACCCCGGTGGACAACGGCTGGACAGCCGGGGATGAGATCGTCATCGCGCCGAACCCGGACGACCATGTCCTGGCCGAGACCTGGAACAGGTTGTACGACAGCCTGGTCTACCTAGCCGAATTCAACGGTCTTTCCCTGGTCAGGGTGACGAGCTACGAACAGCTCAGCGTGCCGCAAGGAACGCAGGTAAAGATGTCCGCGCTCCTAGGAACAGGACATAACCGTCCGTTCGGGTTCACCGGTGACACACGCCCTCGACACTGAGTTCATGACGAATGATCAGGAACTCGCCTACTACCGGTTGGCTCTCCTCAAGGCGTCCGACCGCCGGGACGACAAGGAACAGAGCAGGTTCAGACGGACCCACGGTGGAGTCATCCACCGGCTCCTCGATGAACATCGGCCCGACGGCGAACAGTGCGCCGCACCGGGCTGCGACACCGCCTGGCCCTGCGGAACCGTCCTAGGAGCACAGACCGACCTCGGCGGCATCCGCCCCTACGGAAGCTGACCCCCCTGCCGCCCCGGTGCTCCCACAGACCGGGGCGGCAGCGCAGGGGACACTGATACGCGACAACCCCGCCAAGGAGAGCGCCATGAACGGACAGGAATTCTTCGACAACCTCGAGCAGACCTTCCGCGACCACGATCGGCAGCGGCGTGCCGAGATCCGCAAAGCCCGCCGTGCCGCCGCACCCGCCGCCGAGGAGACGGACGCTGAGCAACCCGACCCGCGCAAGGACGTCCCGCCCGCCGACTAGATGTGGTGCCCTCGTGCCCGTGCCGCCCCCTCATCTGGTGGCGACACGGGCACATACACGAGCGCGCCTCGCGTGCAATCACCCGAACGGGCGCTACGCTGATCCGGTCGCCGCGCCTGGGAGGTCCACAGTGAACACCTGCTCTGCCTGCGAAGCCCCCACTGACATCGCCCTGTGCCCGCGCTGCGTCGCCCGCCTGACGCGCGCCCTCGGGCAGGTGCCGGAGCTGGACCGCGAGCTGGAGATCACCATCACCCGGCAGGCCGCGCAGAGGCCGGTCTCAGGTGGACGGTCAGCGGAGACGGTCGTGTCGTTCCACGAGGACGCCAGCGCGATCAAGCGGACGCTGCTCGCCGCCCTCGCCCGAGCGGTCCGAGCTGTCCACCAGCCCGACCCCGGCACGCATGTGTTCCTCCCCGCGGGCGTTCACCACACCCTCACCGGCCTCTCGACGTGGCTGTCCACCCGACCCCGCCCAACGTGGCTCGCGACCCACGAGGACGCTGCCGCCTTCGCCGAGGACATCCACGACGCCGTGTCCGCCGCGTGGCGAATCATCGACCGGGGCCCCGACCGGCGCTGGATCGGCCCCTGCGACACCGGGGACTGCCGCGCCGACGTCCGCGCCATCGAAGGACGGACAACCGCGACGTGCCGGGAGTGCGGAGCCGAACACGACGTCGAACAGCGTCTCGCTTGGATGGTCGAGTCAGTGCGCGGCCTCACCGGGGGAGCAGCGGAGATCACCGCCACCCTCCGCGCCGTCGGCGTCGACATCCCGGCGACGCGCATACGCACGTGGGCGTCCCGAAGGCGGCTCGCCGCCGTCTCGCCCGGCGTATACCGGGTCGCGGACGTGCTAGACCTCAATCGACCTGCGGAAATAGCCGCATAGTGTCCACTTGCGCCGAAGGGCTTGACACACTAGTCTGATTATGTTGCGCAATCGGTGTATCTACCCGATGCCACGCGAACCCCGCCGAGTGCGGGGTTTCGTCGTCTACAGCCCCGCCTTCCTTGCGCCCCGTGAGCACGCCACTGGCCTGCCGGGGATCTGGCCACCCTCTGGCGGGGATGGACGGCCGGTCCCGGTCTGGCGGCACGGGACCGGTCAACCCCCGCCGCCGCTGAGGAGCGAACGTGATTCCTGACGACCTTCCCCGCCGCTTCCGTCTGATCCGCGCGGTCGACGTCACCGGCCCGTCCGGCACCGGCCACGTCGCAGACGGCGTGCTCTGGCCCGACGACACCGCCACCGTCCACTGGCGCGGCGAGCGCGTCTCGAACGTCCACTGGACTGGCGGCCTGGCCGATGTCGAGGCCGTCCACGGACACGGCGGACTGACGACCGTCGAGTGGATCGACTGAGGAGCCTGCCGTGCGCTATCGGAAGATGATCGTCACCCACATCGACGGCACTGAGACCCGACACGGCGGCACCCACCATGACGTAACGGACGACGTGCTTCGGGTGTGGACGCGCTCGGATTACGGCGGCGAGCGGCAGAACATGACCTCATATCCGCTGGTCAACGTCAGATCGTTCCGCAACCGCGAGGACGGCGAGCCCGAATGTCACGCTGAGTAGATCAGACCACCGGGCTGGTACTCGCACTAGCAAATAATGCGATACAGGGAGTGACATCGGGGGGTTGGATGCGGATCGTGTGCTCGCACACCGAGGTCGAACTCGACGTCACCACCGCTGCTCCCGACGACACCGCCACCGCAATCTTCGAGTGGACGACCAGCCGGGACGGACGTCGCTACGCCACCGTCACGACCTGGTGCTGCGTCGCGCACACCGGTCGATCATGGGATCTGTTCTCGCTGGACTGTCCGCCGTGGTTGCAACGGCTCGCTGCTGAGCATCAGCCTGCGAGGTCAACCTCGTAGCCGAGCAGGACCAACGACGGCCCGGTCAGCACCTCCGTACGCAGCCGCGTGCAGTCCGCCGATTCTGCCTCGTGGCAGCCGATCTCCTCGTACTCCTCGTACGAGGCGAACAGGTTCGACGCAGCAGTCGTCATCGACGGCCACTCAGCCTGCGCCGCCATGTCCGTCACCGAACGCACGTCCTGCACCACCCCGGCCAGGTACCGGCCGCACCGCGGCTCCGTCCACCCCTCGTCGTAGCAGGCTTCTGCCCGAGCCGGGTTGTCGATGCCTTCCAGGTGCGGGCGCCAGTCCGACTCCACCGCCAGCAGCGTCCCCCCATCCGTGGGGTACGTCCGGGGTGCGGCATCCACCGTGGACACCGGGGACGACGGCAGGGGGGCGGGCTCGTCCGCCTCCGCCGTGCACGCGGCGAGCAGGAGCAGAGCAGGCAGGGCGAGCAGGCGGCGGCGGGACATCGGTACTCCGATCGGCAGGCGGGACTCACCCGAGGCATCGCACCCCGCACGCCTGCGGTTACCGAGGGAGCCCCGATGCGCCGAGCCCCAACCCCGTGCGTAGTACCCGGATGCCGGGGCCACGCGGTGCGCCTGTCCCGATGCCCCACCCACGCCCAGGCCCGTGACGCCCACCTGGCACGCACCACGCCAACCAAGGTGGCACGAACAACGGCAGTGAGAGTACGACGAACCAACGCCGTCCGAGCATGGCGCACCCAGCACGGGGACCACTGCCCAGGCTGGGGCACACCGCCACACGCAGCAGCCGACCTGACCGCCGACGACCCCGTGCCCATCGCACGCGGAGGCGATCCAATGCAGGCGTTGACCGTGCTGTGCAGGTCCTGCAACGGGCGCAAGGCCGCGCGCTGACCTGCAACAACAGGTCGGTCGATCGAATCGAGATCGAATCGAGTTGCATCACCGCAGGTCAGGGGGGTGGGGGGAACCCCTCCGCCCCGGCCAGCAGGAGCCCCGCCCCGTGCAAGGCGGACGCTCGCACCCGCAAAAACCAACCCCGGCCTTGATCGGCCCCTTCTTTCGGTTCGGCGCGATGCCGTCCGACCCTGATTCGGCGCGATGCCGAGGAGGACGCCATGCCCCAACCCAAGACCGGCCGCGCCGCTGGCCGACCCCGTAAACCCGTTGAGCGCGAACGCGCTGCGGGAAACCCCGGACACCGTCCGCTGCCTGCGTCCCCGATGCCCGGCCAAGGGATCGCGTCGGACGGGACGATCCCGGACGCTCCGGATTCCTTGGGGGAACAGGGTCGTGAGGTCTGGCGGCTTGTGTGGTCGGGCGCCCGGACGTGGATGGCTCCTGGTTCGGACCCGATTGTCGTTCGCCAGCTCTGCGAGGCATGGGACGAACGGCACGCGCTGCGCGAACACCTAGAAGCCGCGGGAACTGAAGGCCGCTGGTACACCACGGCGAACGGGCAGGTCGTCACGCATCCGTCCGTCACGCAGCTCCGCGCCCTCGATGCCCAGATCACGTCATGGCTGGCTGCGTGCGGGCTGACCCCGTCGGACCGTGCTCGCCTCGGGCTCGCCGAGGTGCGCGTGGCCGACCCGATGGACGATCTCGCGAAGCGCCGGGCCGACCGTGCCGCTGAGTCCGCCTGACCCCCAGTGGGCCCCGTCGATCTGGACGCCGTCTCGGTACAGCCGGTCTGGTGGCGATGATGTCGGAGACTTCGCCGAGACGTTGCTGACCGTTCCGAAGGGACCGAAGGCCCGGCAGCCGTTGGCGTTGACCCGCTGGCAGCAGTGGTTGTGCCGCTCGCTGCTGGAGCGCAAGGACGACGGACTGCTTCGCTACAGCGTCGCGATCGTCGGGCTCGCGAGGAAGAACGGCAAGTCGCTTCTTGGTTCGTCACTGGCCTTGGATCACCTGTTCTTCGGGCCGCCGGGCGCGGAGGTCTACAGCGCTGCCAAGGACCGGATGCAGGCCCGAATCGTGTTCGGCGAGGCCCGCAAGCAGGTCTTGGCGAGCGCACCGCTGAAACGCGTCGCGAAGGTCTACCGTGACGCCATCGAGGTCCCGGCGAAGGGCTCGGTGTACCGGGCGCTGTCCGCTGACGGTGGTGCCGCACAGGGGCTCAACCCGAGCTTGGTGATCGCCGACGAGGTGCACGTCTGGCCGTCCGGACCGAACAGCCGAGCTGGTGACGACCTCTGGGAGGCGCTCACCGAAGGTTCAGGTGCTCGCGAGGAGGCGCTGGTCGTGGCCATCACGACCGCGGGTTCCACTCTCGACTCCCTACTCGGTCGTCTGTACGAGTACGGCTCGAAGGTCGCGAGCGGCGAGGTCGACGACGAGACCTTCGGATTGTTCTGGTGGGCTGGGGCCGATGACGCACCGATCGACGACGAGCAGGCGTGGCGGGCCGCGAACCCGAACCTTGCTGAAGGGCTGCTGAGGCTCGACGACCTGAAGTCCTCGTCGAAGAGAACGGCTTGGCCAGCGTTCCGCCGGTACCGGATGAACCAATGGGTCAGCATGTCCGGCGAGGGTTTGGTGCCGCCGCAGCAGTGGCGCGAAGCAGCCCGACAGCAGCCGATTCCCTCGGGGAGTCGGGTCACGCTCGGCTTCGACGGATCCATCTCCGACGACGCGACCGCTCTCGTCGCCACCGACCTCGACACCGGCCTGCAACAGCTCCTCGCCATGTGGGAAGCGGACCGGTCCGATCCGGACTGGACGGTGCCGCGGGACGAGGTCGAGGCAGCCGTAATGCGCGCCTTCGAGTCGTACAACGTCGAGTTGATGTGGTGCGACCCCGCTTTCTGGGAAACCGAGGTCGAATCGTGGTCTGTCCAGTGGCCGGGCCGCGTCGAGCGGCTGCCGATGTCCAATGCCCGCATCGGCCCGATGGTTGCCCAGTGGTTGGCCGATCTTGCCGAGGGACGTCTGCTCCACGTCGAGAATCCGGGCCTGACCCGGCACGTCATGAACGCCATCGCGAAGGACACGCCGAGCGGAATCACGTTCCGCAAGGAGCGCCGCGACTCTCCCCGGAAGGTCGACGCCTACGCGGCGGCCGTCCTGTCCAACGGCGCACGTCACGACATCGTCGCGTGGGAAACCGCATCGTCCCGACACGAATCCAACCAGGTCATCGTCATGTGAGGAGGTCCGCGTGGCCCTCTGGGACCTCACCGACGAAGAGTGGTTCTCCCGACTGAATCAGAAGCGGTTGGAGCAGAAGTGGTCCGGCCGGAAGTGGTGGGAGTACTACGACAACGAACAGCCGCTCGCGTTCGTGGCCAGGATCTTGCAGGAGCAGGAGTACCGGTTCCCGCCGCTGATGATCGCGTGGCCCGAACTTGTTATCGACTCCCTCGAAGAGCGTCTGGACGTCGAGGGCTTTCGACTCGGTGACGATGACGAGGCCAGCGAGGCGCTGCACGACATCTGGCAATGGAACGACCTGGACGAAGAGTCTGAGGAAGCGCACCTCGCTGCGCTTGTCACGTCCACGTCGTACGTCATGGTCGGTCCAGCCGAACCGTATCCGAAGATCACCATCGAGTATGGCGACGAGGTTGCCGTTGAGGTCGATCCAGGTACGCGGCGCGTTGTTGCTGGGTTGAAGGTCTGGTCATCGGACGGGAAGATCGACAACCGGGGAACCCTCATGCTCCCTGGCCGGTTGATCGAGTTCGAGCTGGGGAAACCGGTTGGTTCGCAGTCTTCGCGCTGGTCCCCGGCGGCGGAGAGCCCGCAGGCCAGTCCGTTGGTCCCCTTGCTTCCGATGCTCAATCGAGCGCGAAAAAGCAAGGGCCGATCAGATCTCGTTGCAATGCGTCCGTTGGTTGACGCCGCAAACCAAACTGCGACCAATCTGCTGGCTGCCGTCGAGCACCATGCCCTTCCGAGGAAGTACGCCATCGGAGTCAGCAAGAAAGACTTCGTCGACGAGGAAGGTCGGCAACTTCCGACGTGGAAGGTCGGCACGGGAGCCGTGTGGGCAGTTCCCGGACGGCCAGCGCAGCGCGGCGAGACTCCTCCGCAGATCGAGTTGGGGCAGTTCCCGGCTTCTGATCTGCGGAACTTCATCGAGACGATCAAGCTCATGGCCCAGACTGCGGCCAGCCTTTACGGACTTCCGCAGAGCTACATGGGATTCGTTGCTGACAACCCCGCTTCCGCCGATTCGATCCGCGCCGCCGAGGCCCGGCTGATCAAGCGCGCCGAGCGACGACAAATCCGGTTCGGCGGAACGTGGGAACGGGCAATGCGAATCGCGTGGGAGATGCGCGGCGAAGGCCCGGCCGCAGCAACCCGGCTCGAAACGGTGTGGCGCGACCCTGCCACTCCGACTCGTGCGGCTCGGATCGACGCAGCCACGAAGGCGCTGCAATCCGGCCTCGCCGACGACGAACAGGCGCGGGAGGATGCGGGCTACACCGCCGAACAACGTCGTGCAATGCGCCGTCGAGCAGCGGAGAACCGAAACAGAATCTCCGATGACGTCCGCGCTTTGGATGTGACGGGGGTTCCGGATGCCGCTTCCATCCTCGGTGGCGCAGGTGGCCCAGTCCCACGCCAGCCAGCAGCAGGCGTACCAAGCTGACGCGCTGTCGCTGGTCCTGGAGGCGATGGACGGGTGGTCGGGCGACCCGGACGCATGGTTGGACCGGGTCCGCCTGATCGGCGACGAACTCCTTCGGCTCCAGGTCCTTGCTGCGGCACTGGCCGACGCTTACCTGTCCGACGTGCTCGACATGCAGGGCGCGGACCCGCGCTCGGATGGCGAAGTCGACCCGTCCGCGTTCGCCGACCTCACCGACGGCGGCGGATCGTGGCTTCGACTGCTCGTCTACGCCCCGACGTCGGTCGCTCGCATCGAGGACGGCATCGATCGTGCCCGATGGGTGGCGCAGTCGATCGCCCTGACCGGGATGCAGGACGTGGGACGGTCGGCGGTATCGGCGGCGATGTGGTCCCGACGTGCAGCAACGGGCTACGTGCGGATGCTCGTGCCGCCGAGCTGTGCGCGATGCGCAATCCTCGCTGGCCGCGTGTACCGGCGGGTGACGGCGTTCCGGCGGCACCCGAGGTGCGACTGCCGCCACGTTCCCCAGGCCGAAGACAGCGGAGACGACTGGTCGACGGACCCCGCGACCTACTTCCGGTCGCTGAGCGATGCCGAGCAGGACCGCATCTTCACCTCCGCAGGAGCGCAGGCGATCCGAGACGGCGCTGATATTTCGCAGGTCGTCAACGCGAGATCCGGCATCACCACGGTGACGGCGTACGGCCGGACCGTGCAAGCCACAACAACGGGCACGACAACGCGGGGCACTGCCGGTCAGCGCCTCGCCGAGGAAGCGGGCACCGACCGCGATGGTCGTAACCGCCGTGCCCGTACTCCCCGGCTGATGCCGGACGAGATCTACCAAGCCGCCGAGCTGGAGGGCTGGAGCCGAGACGAAGTTTTACGGCAGCTCTTTCGCTTCGGATACATCATCTGACCTGCCGCGATGGTCGGTCCAGATCCACTGTGGAGGACGGCGCGATGCCGGATACCGATGCACCTACGCCGGACGAGTCCGGCACCACCGAGGCCGCCGCGACGGCGGTCACGGAGTCCCTGGGAGACCCCGGAAAGGCGGCACTGTCCGCCGAACGGAAGCGGGCGAACGAGGCTGAGCGGAAGCTCAAGGAGTTCGAATCCCGCGTCCGCGAGTTCGAGGACCGCGACAAGTCCGATCTGGAGCGCGCCTCCGCCGAGCGGGAACGGCTCCAGGCGGAGCTGGCCACGGAGCGCGCGACGCGCCTGCGGCTGTCCGTCGCCGCCGAGCACGACATCCCGCGGGACTACCACCACCTGCTGACCGCGAGCTCCGAAGAGGAGCTGACGGCGCAGGCCAAGACCGTATCCGAGCTGGTCGCGCTCAAGGCCGCCCCGCAGTTCGCCGCGAATCCCGCGCAGGGCAAGAGGTCCGCAGAGTCCTCGACGCCGACACTGGAAGGCGGCGCCGCGGCCTACGCCGATCGGTTCGGAACCAACAAGTAAGGACGACCATGGATCTCAGCATCCGCGGCGAGTCGTTCGGGGTCGGTGACCAGTCGTGGCTGGGCTCCGAGCACGGGACGAGCATGACTCGCTCCATCACCCTCGACACCTCGGCGTTCGCCGCAGCCACTCACTTCCCGGAGGGGTTCTTCCTCTCCGGGCTTCCCCTTCAGCAGCTTCCCAGCGGCCTGTACGGGCCGTATGCGACGGACGGAACTCTAATCGGGTTCCTCTTCATGGCCGTCCCCGCCCCATCTCAGGGTCGCGACGTCGATGTGCAGGGCGCGATGTACGAGCACGGCCGTGTGATCGTGTCGAAGCTGCCCGTGGAGCTGCCCGAAGCCGCGCAAGAAGACCTGCACGGCCAGATCGTCTTCATGTGAGGAGGTGAACCATGGACCTGATCAAGGACTATATCGATCCGGTGACTCTCACCGGGTTCGCTCGTGAGGCCCTTCGCGACCTCCAGCAGAACCAATTCACCCTGTCCCGGTTCCTCAGTAACCGGACCATCGACGACATCGACTTCCGCGTCAACCGAGACCAGGCGGGACTCGCGAAGACGGCGAAGTACCGGGCCTACGACGCCGAGTCGCCCATCTCCGGTCGTCGGGGCATCCAGCGGATCATGGGCGAACTGCCCCCGATCTCCGAGAAGAGAATGCTCGGCGAGTACGAACGAATCAAGCTGCGCCGTCTCACCAGCAACGACCCGATCATCGCCTCGATCTACAACGACACCTACGAGCTGGTGCTGGCGATCTCGGCGCGAGTTGAGCTGGCTCGAGGTGAGGCACTAGCGACGGGCCGGATCGTCCTCGACGAGAACGGCGTCGTGTCCACGATCGACTTCGGACGCCGGGCCGACCATACGGTCGTGGCGGCGGTCCCGTGGTCGGACCCGGCGTCGACCCCACTGACGGATCTGTTGGCGTGGAAGGCGTCGTACCGGCAGCACAATGGCCGGCTGCCGGGCGTGATCCTCACGTCTGATCGCGTTGTGCAGTCCCTCATGCGTAATGAGGAGTTCCGGCAACTCGCTGCGACGGCGGTTGGTGGGACGCCAAACATCGTGTCGCAGGAGGCCATGCAGTCGACGCTCGTGGCGTACGGCCTGCCACGCATGGAGATCTACGAGGCTCAGGTCGAAGTCGACGGCACGGCGACGCAGGTGATCCCCGAGGACCTGGTAATCCTCCTGCCTGGCAACGACCGGCTGGGTACGACCCTATGGGGCACGACCGCCGAGGCCACCGAGCCATCGTTCGGTCTCGCCGAGGGCGGTCAGCCGGGCATTGTCGCAGGTAGTTACCGCAAGCCCGACCCGGTGTCACTGTGGACCAAGGCAGCGGCGATCGTCCTGCCGATCCTGCCGAACCCCGACCTGTCGTTCGTGGCGTCGGTGCTGAGCGACGACCCGGAGCCGGACCCTTCTCCCTGACGGTGACCCCGTCGAGCGCCTCGATCCCTCTGGGATAGGGGTGGGAGTCACCGAGAGGAGCAGGTCAGATGCCTGAACTCGCACGGACAGTGTGGGTGACCGATGAACGGGGTAGGCCTCATCGGTTCGGCCCGGGTTCGCCGCCACCGGAATGGGCGGCGGTGAAGATCCGAAATCCTCGGGCGTGGGCAACCGGCGGTAAGCCTGCCCCGCAGCAGACAGCGCCGCCCGTGCCTTCTGCTGCCAGCCCGCCTCCCCGATCGGGCGCTGGCTCCGGCGGTGCAGCGTGGCGGGCTTTCGCCGCGCAGCACGGTGTCGACGGCGCCGGGCTCAGTCGTGACGAGCTGATGGCCGAGCTGGTCGAGCGCGGAGTCATCAAGGAGGCGTGATGGACGAGCCGTTCGCCACGGTCGAAGAGTTCCGGGCGCGGTACAGCTCGGGGCTCTCTGACGAGCGGATCGCCGCGCTCCTGGATGACGCATCCGAGCTGATCCGGGCGCGGCGTCCGAGAATCGACGAGTGGATCGCGTCCGACCGTGTCCGGGCGGGCGCGGTTCGCGCAGTCGTGATTCAGATGGTGGCGCGTGCGGCGACGGCGGCGGAGACCCGGCTCGGGCTCCAATCGGAGACCGTCCCGGAGCACTCGTACGCGCTGACCACGGCTGCCGCGAACGGTCTGTACATCATGACGGCGGAACTCGCCGATATCACTCCGCAAGAGGACGCCGAGCGGGCGTTCTCCATCATTCCGGGGTGAGGCGATGTTCCCGACGTTCATGAGGATTCCGCTGATCGTCGAGACCCCGACTCGGATCACGGACCCGCTGACCGGGGACGCCGTTGACGGTCCGCCGACGATCGAGATGACCGACCGGGGCTACATCGAGGCAGCCCCCGTAGCTCAGGTGGGCTGGCAAACGGAGATGCTGGCCACCCAGCAGACGGTGCAGTCACTCTCGACCGTGATGGTCCCGCCCGAGGTTGCGATCACGGCGGGTTCCACGGTGATCGACCCGCGCGACGGTTCGCGGCACAAGGTCGTCGGCAAGCCCGCGATCCGGCGGAACCTCGCAGGCGAGCACAACTTCACTTCCTGCGCCGTCCGCTGGATCTCCGACATGCAGGGGGTGACGTGATGCCCGGACGCATGAGGATCACGGTGTATCCGGAGCAGTCTCGACGGGAGGCGTATCGCAGCTCGACGCCACCTCGACGGACGATCGCCGAGGCCGTCGTGGCCGGTGGACGATCGGACGCTCCTGTGCTGACCGGCGAGTACCGGGATGGCATGGGCGTTCGACAGGAGGGCGATCGGGTGTTCGCGGAGGACACCGACGACGAGGCGATCTACAAGGAGTACGGGACCAGCGACACCCCGGCGCACGCTTCGCTGACGGACTCCGCCCGCAGGTTCGGTCGGTACACGGGTTGGACGCCGAGGTGACGCTGCCGTGGATTCCGGGCGCGATCCGAGCCCTGCTGCTCGCTGACCCCGTGTTCGTCGAGGCGTGCCCCGGCGGGGTGACTCCTCGGGCTCCTTCGGACGTGACCCGGCCGTACGCGACGGTACAGGCGGCGGGCAACTACCAGATGGACCAGTCATCGACGGTGTTCCGTCCGCTGATCCAGATCGACGGTTGGTGCGGCGGGACGTCAGCATCCCCGCAGCCGCTCGCGTGGCGGGTGGCTGCGGAGGCGGCTCGGGTGCTGAGTACGGCGCGGAACGCGGCATGGGGGGACCTTCACTTCACGGCGCGGATCACCGACGGGCCGATGGAGCTGTCCCCGGACGTGTCCCGTGGGCCGTCGCTGCCCGTGTATCGGGCCGTTATCCGGGCCGAGCTGACGGTTCACGTCCGAATCTCCCCGGTATAACCACCCTCGACGACTTTCGTCACATGACGAAACTCTAACTCCGGCCTGCCTGCTTCGCGGGCGCCTTGCCAGGCAGGCCGGACCCCAATGACTTCGCACCACCGCAAGGCGCCCGAACCACCTCCATGCAAGGCGCCCGCCTGCCCGCGTTCGCGGGGAAGCAGGAGGAGACCATGTCTCAGTACGCGGACCCAGCGCTTACGCGGGTCTGGCTCGACGGCGACGCATTCCGGGCGCCCGCTGGAACCGCACTTCCTGACGACATCTTCGCCGAGGCATTGGACGGTTGGGATGCCTTCGGCGGCATCAAGGCTGGCTTCGAGGTCGAACGCACCACCGAGGTCACCCGGCACACGATCTGGAACTCGCGCGGCACCTACCGCCAGACCAGGGGTAACGAGGAACCGGTGATCCGACTCCGGCCGGTGGACTTCAGTATCGCCACGGCCATGACGCTGCTCACGGGTGGAACCACCGAGGAAGGCGCTGGCGGATTCGAGTGGGTTGAGGGCGACGACGAGCGCTTCGCCCTGATTCTGCGCGTGGTCGACGGTGACACCGCGAAGGCGTACTACGTCGAGAACGGTGAGCTGGCGAACAGGCCCACCGAGGCACTGAACGCCGATGACGTACAGGGATGGGACCTGGAGATCACTCCACTCGTGCCGGACGGCGGTGGACGGGCGATCCGTGTGTTCACGACCGAGGACCCGCTGGCGTCGGTTCCCCCGGTCCCTTCTCCCTGACGGTGGCGCCCTCAGCAGTCGTGCTTCCGCTCGGCTAGGCGTCACCGAAACCCCCACGAGAGAGGCGATAAATGGCAACGCAGCAGCTTGCCGCGACGCTCAACATGAGCGACGGCAGCACCCAGACCGTTACTTCGACCGCGACGTGGACGTCGTCCGATGACGAGGTGGCCACCGTGTCGACCGGCGGACTCGTGACCGCCGTCGCCGAGGGCGCGGCCACGATCACGGCTGCGCACTCCGGCCAGTCCGGGACGTGCGCGGTGACCGTCCCCGCTGCGGAAGCGGAGTCCCTGTCCGTGACCCCACCAACCGCCACGGTCGAGCTGGGCTGACGAGGAGTAGATGATGCAAGGCGCCCCGAACGAAGTCCTCGACTTGGACGAGTGGTTCTCGAAGCGGAAGTTGAACGACCGGCGGCTGAAGATCGGTGGCCGGTCGTTCCGTTTCCGTGCCGTGTATTCGGCTGACGAGGTCATCGAGGTCGACCAGATTATGAGGAAGGGCGACCTGCTTGGGTTGCTCACGTACTCGCTTCTCGATCGTGACCGTGCCGAGGATCTGCACGCGGCCTACCGAGAACCAGCTGAGCTTGAGACCAACCGACAATTCAAGAACGCCGTGGTCGAGCACCTGTTGAAGGGAATCGACCTGGGGGAATCCGAGGCGTCCTCGCCTGGGTCGTCGGCCCCGGCTGGGACGCCTGCCTCGCAGGATTCCGCCGACACTACGGACTCGACCTCCGGGACTGCCTGACCGCGCTGCCCGCACAGGATCTCGTGGCGCTCGTGCGGCAGCTCCCCGCTCCGTGGTCCCACCACGAGGAGAACACCGCCCGGCTGTACGAGGCGATGCATCACTGGCTGGACACGGACTGGGTGCGGTCGACGACCGACCCGGAAGACCCCGAGGTTCGCCGGGAGCGCGCCGAGGCTCGACGGTCCGGGGTGCGTCCGCCGAAACACCCGATCATCCCGCCCATCGGCCTACGCCCGGCGGACATCGCCGAGTCGCACTGGTCTCAGTACAAGCAGGCCGTCGAAAAGCACACCGCGCCCGCCATCGAGCGGACCCGCGAATCCCTGGCCCCCGATGAGTGGGCACGTCGTCTCGGGATCGAGATCGAGCACGTCTGATCGGAGGTCGAACGATGGCCGGTGGTCAGATCGAGATCGAGGTCGTGCCCGATCTCCGTCGTTTCCCGCAGGACCTCAGGTCTGGCCTGGAGCGCACCCGATCTGCCGCTGGTGCTGTCGCGCGTGGCATCGGTGTGGCGATCACTGCTGGAGTCGTCGGCGCAGGGGTCGCGTTTCGGTCGATCATCTCGCTCGGCAATGAGCTGACCTCGAATCTGAACACTCTCCAGGCCGTCAGCCAGGCGACCGGCGAGCAGATGGAGTCCGTCCGCGCCCGAGCCGAGGAACTGGGGTCTGACCTCACCCTCCCGGCGACGAGCGCGGCGGACGCGGCTGCGGCCATGCTCGAACTCGCCCGTGGTGGACTCACCGTCGAAGAGGCAATGGAGGCCGCGCGGGGCACGATCCAGCTCGCTGCGGCGGCGCAGGTAGACGCAGCCACGGCCGCCGAGATCCAAGCAGCGGCCCTCAGTCAGTTCCAGCTCGACGCAAGCGAGGCGTCGAGGGTCGCGGACGTGCTTGCCAACTCGGCGAACGCGAGCGCCGGAAGCATCACCGACATGGCGTACGCACTGCGGTACGTCGGCCCCGTCGCACAGTCCCTCGGCATCTCCATCGAGGACACGGCGGCGGCGATCGCGCAGCTGTCCAACGCCGGATTCTCCGGTGAAACCGCTGGTACAGCCCTTCGTGGAATCCTCGTCTCGCTCGCCGCGCCGAGCAACGAAGCTGCGGGCGCCATCGAGACGTTGGGGCTCACGGCGTTCGACGCAGAAGGTCGCTTCGTCGGATTCCAGGAGGTCATCGGCCAGCTCGCCGATGCGCAAGCGAGGCTCACTGACGAGCAGTTCGCGGGCGCGGCTGCGACCGCCTTCGGCCGCGAACCGCTAGCTGCCGTCAACGCTCTGGCGACGGAGGGCGCCGCGTCCTTTGATGCCATGGCGGAGGCCGTCGGCCGCCAGGGCGGCGCTGCCGAAGTCGCCGCAGCTCAGATGCTCGGTCTGCCTGGCGCTATGGAGCAGTTCGCATCGCAGGCGGAGAGCGCGGGCCTGCGGATCTATGACGCGATCGACGAGCCGCTGGAGGCGCTCGTCCGGTCGGCGGCCCAGCGGATGGAGCCCCTCGGGGAGTCCATCGCCGAAGGCATCGAGACCGGCCTGTTGGTTGCCGAGACGTTCGGCCCCCAGCTCGCCGACGCACTGTCGGAGCGGGGCGACGCAGTCGAGGACGCGCTCGATCGGCTCCTCGGGCCGATCGCTGATCAGATCGGGCCCCTGCTCAACGAGGCGCTCAACATTGGCATCACCGCCTGGGATGGGTTTACCGAGGTCGCAGGCGCGGCCGTTGACGAGCTGGAGCCCCTGGCACAGGCGACCGGTGAACTCGTCGGTGCGCTCACCGAGAGCGGTGCGCCGCTGACGGCGTTCGGTGCGGGACTCGGTCTCGCCGCCGACGCGGCGACGGTGACCGTGACGGCCCTCGGGCCGATCGTGGACATCGCCGCATCGCTCGTCGCGGGGTTCGCGGCGCTCCCCGGTCCGGTGCAGAGCGCGGTCGCGGCGATGCTGCTGCTGCGTCTCGTCCGACCGCAGGTGGACGGACTCGCGTCGTCGGTTCGTGATCGCTTGTCCACGGCGTACACCCGCCTCCAGGAGGAGATGCGCCTCCAGCAGTCCCTCGCCGCAATGGAGCGAGCGAGCCTTCGGGACAGCGCAACCGGTTTCGCCAGCGTCCGCGATCAGATTGACGCGACGACGGGCGTGGCACGGGTGCACAACCAGGTTCAGCGCGAGTCTTACGACTCGATCGGTGCGATCGGTTCGCAGGTTCCGGCGATCGGCCGGATGGCAACGGCGTACACGGCGGCCCGCGATGGAGCAGCCGTCTGGCTCGGTCGTCAGCAGCAGCTCGTGGCGGAGTCAGATCGACTCACCGGGTCGCTCCGTCAGGGCCTGACCCCGGCGGTGCAGGCCGTCGGTTCGCAGGCTGCGGGCGTCGCCGCAGGCGGGCTGTCCCTGCTCCGAACCGGCGTCGGCGGACTCGTGTCCGCGCTCGGCGGGCCGTGGGGTCTGGCGATCGGCGCGGCGGCGATCGGTCTCGGGATGCTGGCGGACAGCCAGCGGCAGGCCGCGCAGGCTGCGGAGGAGCACCGGGCGAGGATCGAGACACTGGCGTCCACCCTGGACCAACAAACCGGCGCGGTCACCCGCGCCACTCGGGAGATGCTGGCCGCCGAGGTAGCGGAAACCGGTCTCGATGACGCGGCTCGGTCCCTCGGGTTGTCCAGCAGCATGGTCACCGAGGCCATGCTCGGCAACGAGGCCGCTATTGCTCGGGTGAACTCGGCGATCCGGTCTCAGGCGGACGCGACGTCCGAAGCCGATGAGCGCTACGGCAGCTGGGTGCGTGGCGTCGAGCAGTACGGCGGAACCTGGGAGCAGCTACGCGAGGCCGCTCTCGGCAACGTCGATGCCTACGACCAGATCATGAGCTTGGTCAACGGGCCCGTCAACACCTCTGCCATGCAGGGACTCATCGACAACGTCCGCAGCGGCATCGGACCGGCGCACGAGCTGGCCGCCGCTCTTGGGTCGACTCGTTCCGAGCTGGACCAGGCGGCCGATCGAGTGCGGGAGTCCGCCACCGCGATGGGCGAGAACACCTCGTCGTCGCGGGAGCTGGAGTCCGCGATCGAGGCGCTCGGCTCTGCGGCGTCCACGTCGGAGCAGCGTATCGACGCGCTCGGCACGGCGCTGGATGCGCTGTCCGGCGGGCAGCGGGACTTCGATGAGAGCCTCGCTGATCTCGAGGCGGCTCTCGGCAACGTCGGGACGGCATCGAGATCGCTCGGGGAGTCGCTGGAGGAGAGCGGTGGCGCACTGCTCAACCAGGCGGGTCGCCTCGACGTCACCACCGAGGCCGGACGGCGGTTTCAGGACTCGGTGTTCCGGTCGCGGGATGCCCTGCTGACACACACGACCGTGGCATACGAGGACATCGCGGCACGGGAAGGGCAGGCGGCAGCCGCTGAGTATCTGACGGGGCAAGTCGACCGGACGAGGGAAACCCTGATCGGGGAGATGGTCCAGCTCGGCGCCACCCGAGACCAGGCAGAGCAGTACATCGACACGCTCAGCCTGACGCCCGAGATGGTGCTCACGGCGATCGAGCAGCCGGGGATGCTGGACTCGCTGGCACGGACGTCTGACCTTCGGCAGCGCCTCGCCGACCTCCCGGAGGGCGAGTTCGTTCGCATCGACGTGCCGACCGAGCAGCAGCGGAACGACCTGATCGACCTCGGCTACCGGGTGCGGACGCTCCCGGACGGTTCAATCGAGGTGTTCGCGAACACCGGCCCGGCCGACGGCAGCATCGCTGATCTGATCCGAAGGAACGACGGCCGGACGATCACGCTCACCGTAGCGACCGTCGGTATCGGCCCCGGTGGCGTGCCGACGTACTCGTACCCGTCCGGACCAGGTCGAACGCAGGCACGCGGCGGCATCCTCGGAACATACGGCGCCCCGATGTCCAGCTCGGTCGCCGAGATCGTCCCGCCGAACACCTGGCGCATCGTGGGCGATCGGATGCACGGAGACGAGTCTTTCATCCCGATCAACTCCTCGGCGCGGTCCGCCGCGATCCTCGCCGAGACCGCCTCTCGGATGGGCTATCAGATCCTCCGCCGCTACGCGACCGGCGGAATCGCCAGCACGGGCGGAGCGTCCCGCCTGCCGGACCCGGTTCCAGCGGGTCCGTCGCAACTCGTGGGGTCCCTCTACCTCGACTCCGGCGAGTTCCTCGGCGTCGTGCGCGGCGAGATCCAGTCATCGAATCGAGCGACCGGCAGCGCCATCGCGCGCCGAAGGAGGGTGTGAACGATGGCCTACGAGAACAGGCTGACCAGGGATTTCACCATCGGGACGATCCTCACCCCGGTGGCGCTGTCCGATACTACGATCACGAGCGATGCGTTCGCGGCCCTGGGGAGCGCCTACAACGCCTCGACGTACATCCCGCTCACCCTCCATCTGCCTGCCGAAGGCCGCGCCGAGGTGGTCTGGGTGACCGGCCACGAGGCGGGATCATCGGCGGTCACGGTGATCCGGGGCAGGGAGGAGACGTCGGCGCAGGCGTGGCCTGCCGGGACGGAGGTCCTGTGCGCGCCGCTGCGCCGTGACCTCATCGTCGGCGTGCCGGACCGGGCGTCGTTGCCAGCTGACCCGCACACCGGGATGCGTGCGCTGTCCGGGGTGGATGGGAAGGTCTTCGAACGGGTTGGGCCAGCCTGGGTGACTCCAACGAACTTCGCCAGCCCGAACCATGAGATCGGCCCCCGGCGGGGCGGGGCTGTCCCGCCGGACACGTCGATCCAGCAGATCCGCAGCGGCCAGGTCGCGGGGACGACCAACGCCAGCGGCGACTTCGTAGTGACGTACCGGGTCCCATTCCGAACGAACACCAACGTAGCCGTGTGTACGAACTCCAACCTCGCCGCCTTCTCGGGCCACTTCGTCGCCCACGCCGAGAGTGCGACCGGGTTCACGGTGCGGGCTATCGCCGCGCCCGGTTCCGCTGCGCCGAACCAGGCGTTCGGCATTGGATATATCGCGACCGGGTGGTGAGGTCGGGTGACTGCACCGCTCGGTACAGGCGCGTACGGGCACGGCGACGTCTCCGGTCGAATGCCGCCGATCGACCACACGAAGCCGCCGCCGCTGCCGGGCGGGACGAGGCGGTGGACGTACGACAGGGTGATCGGACCGGCCCCACTCGGCCTGCGGACACTCGGCGGGCTGCGCTTGCCGGACCCGTATCCGGGTGGCGGTGTGCTGGCCGCGCCCATCTCCGATGCGGGCGTGATGCGGGTGTGGGCGTGGTGGCCATGGGCTGAGACCGTGCAGATCCTGCGGATCGGGGCGGACGGTTCCCGTACCCCAGTTCGCGGTGCGTACCCGGCTACACCGGGGACGACCCGGCTCAACGCTGCCGGTAACCCTACGGCCGCCATTTCCCTCGCTGGGTTCGCGCCGGTTGACGACACCGCCCTGGAACGGGTCGCGGTCGACGATGTCGGACTGCCCGGCGTGACCACCGCCGTGCGCATGACCCCCTCGCCGAGCAGCACCCTTGGCGATGCGGTCGTGATCACACCCGGCTGGATGGAGGGACCGTGGAACGTGTCGTTTCATCTGCGGCTCAGCCAGTGGCCAGCTGACCCGGCGTTCGGCGTGCAGGTCCGAGCCCGCTGGCACAACGCGGCGGGCACGCTCGTCGCAACGAGGGTCGACCGCCTGCCGTCCGACGAGGTGGCGCGCAGCGTCGGCCAGTGGGCGCGGCAGGAGTTCCAACCGCCACAGTCCCCGACCGGCGTGCGGGCGACGATCGACATCGAGATCCTCGGCATCCCCGGCGGATACGCGGATGTGACGGCCATCCTGATCGAGGAGGCACCCGGAGGCGGGTTCTTCGACGGCTCCACGCTGGGCGGACAGTGGCTCGGCGTCGACCACCTGTCCCCGTCCATCCTGGCTGACGTGGTCGTCATCGACGACGGCGAGGCGCCGCTGGACGAGCTGGTCAGGTACGAGGTGTACTCGCCGACCAGCGTCTACGGCGGTCGGATGCGCTCCGAGTCCGTGTTGCTGCCGTCCGAGGGCCGGTCGTGGCTGACGCACCCGGACTTCCCGTCTCGTCCGATCGCGGTGCTGCCGTCGGCGGCCCCGGTTGTCGAGCGCGGGGCACGGCAGGCCGCGTGGGATGTGATCGGCCGCAGACTGCCGGTGGTGGTGTCGGACGGGCGAAGGCGCGGCATGGCCGGGTCGATCGCTGTCCCGTGTTTCGACCGCGCCACCTACGACGCGCTGCTGTCCATGCTGGACGACCTGTCCCCGGTGCTCTGGCGGACGCCGCACGGCTACCGGCCGGGCACCTACCTGTGGATCAGCCTCGGGGACCTCACCGAGGACCCGCGCGGCCACATCGTCCAGCACATTTACCGGATGCTGTCGGCCCCGTGGGCGCAGGTCGACGCACCTGCGGTTGTCGCCTGAGGAGGTTCGCGTGTGGCCTCTGCCGACGCGCATGGCTCAACGACTCGCGCACTCGCACCAGGTGACGGTTCGCGCCACCGTGTCCTCGCCCGAGTACGGCATCCTGTCCGACCTTCCGGTATCCGGCGGCGACGTCGTGGCAGACGCGGGATCGCAGGTGCGGCGGACGGCCCGCGTCGAACTGGCTGACCCATCACTGTGGCCGGACCACCCTAGAGCCGTCCTCTCGCCCCTCGGATCGGAGATGCTCGTCGAGTACGGCGTGCACGTGGGGGGCGGGGACATCGAGTGGGTTCCGCTGATCACCGGCGTGCTGTCCTCCGGTCACCGTCGCAGGCCGCAGACGTCCGGACCTGTCCGCATCGAGCTGGTCGACCGGTCCGACCTCGTCGCACAGGACCGGTTCGAGTCTCCAACGCAGACCCTCTCCGGGGTCACGGCGGTCTCGGAAATCACGAGGCTGATCCGGCAGACACTGCCGCAGGCTGAGGTGATCGACCTATCCGGGTCGACGGTGACGGTGCCGCGAATCGAGATCGAGCGGGAGCGGTGGGCCGACGGCATCGAAGCGGTTGCCAAGTCCGCGTCCCTCGACGTGTGCGCCGACCAGCTTGGGCGCTTCACAATCCGCCGCGTGCCGCAGGTGTCGGACCCGGCGGCATGGACGATCACCGAAGGCGAAGGGGGGACTCTCGTCGAGGCGGAGGAAGAGCTGACCCGCGACCGCGTCTACAACCGCGTGATCGCGACCGGCGAACGCACGGACGGGTCGACGCCGGTGGTCGGCACGGCGACGGACACTGACCCGGCGTCGCCGACCCGGTACAACGGCCCGCTCGGCAGGAAGCCGCGCTTCTACAGCTCTCCTCTGCTCGCCTCGACCGCGCAGGCCCAAGCCGCAGCCGCCTCAATCCTCGAGACCGCACGAGGTGTCGCCGCGCAGGTCACGCTGCGCGCCATCACTAATCCCGGCCTGGAGCCGGGCGACGTTGTACGACTCGCCGGAGGAAGAACCCCGCAGGTGCACATCCTCGATCGCGTCGTCACGCCGCTGGGAGTCGGGCTTCAGCAGCTCGCCACCCGCTCGCTCGACCTGCCCATGGAGGGCTCATGACCGACCCTGCCGATGCCATTGAACAGCGGTTTGCCGACGCCACATCGGGTCTCGTGCGAACCGGGGTGGTCACCGGAACCTCGGGCACCCAGCTCGTCGTCACGGTCGCAGGGACAGCAATGACTCTGCCACGGCTTGTTACCTACACGCCCACCGTCGGGCACGTCGTCATCATCCTGGCCGCACCGGGGGCGTGGCTGGTCCTCGGCAGAGTTGCCTGAACCGGAAGGAACGTCATGACCGAACCTGTGGACCCACCGTTAGATCCCCCCGTGGACCCTCCCGACGAGACCGAGCCGATGCCGCCAGCCGACCTCGTGCAGGACCCGGCGTGGCGGCAGCGCGTTGGTGTCGCGATCATCCGCGCCGCTCGTCATGTCGCGGTCATCGCCAACCCGCACGCCGATTACATGCAGCGCGACCTGTCGAAACAAATCCTTCAGCATCCCGATTCGTGGATCACGCCGATGGGGTGGGCGCTGGCCGTCGGCGACGTCGGTGGGGCCGGTGCGGTGACCGCTGAGTCCACCGATGAGGAGCTGTATGACGCGGCGCTGGCGGTGTGGGACCCGATGTGTAGCGCGACGACGTCGCTGATCCCGCGAACCTGATCTGATCAACAGCAGTGCTCGGGGGAGGCTGCCCAACAGCACGGAGCACACACATGCCTGACTGGCTCTCCGATCTCACCATCGCTCAGGCCGCCGGGTGGCTGGCCGCCGTAAGCGTGGTCGTCACCGTCCTCGCGCGGGCAGTCCGCTGGGCGGGCCCGCGATTACGACGTCTCGGTCACCTGATCGACGACCTCAGCGGCGAACCCGCAAGACCGGGGCACCCCGCACGGCCTGGTCTGATGCAGCGGGTCGGCACCCTCGAGGACCGCCTGGGGGTAGTGGAGGAGCGGACGCGGGAGTTGAAGCACAACGGCGGCTCGAGCATCAAGGATGCCGTGCATCGCGTCGATGCCGCTCTCTCTGATCGGGAGGAGTGACCGTGCAGATCATTAGCCGCGCCTCGTGGGGCGCCCGCTTCCCGGACGGTTTTCGGGCTGCACCGATCCCTGCCCGCGAGGTGTGGCTGCATCACAGCGTCACCTCGGGGTCCGGCGCCGCAGCGGTGCGGACGCTGGAGGCCGTCGGCCAGTCCCGGTTCGCGGGCGGCATCAGCTACACCTTCGTCGTGGACTCGGCAGGCCGGATCTACGAGGGCCACTCCGTGGGCCGTCAGGGGGCGCACACCGGGGGCCGCAACGACATCTCAAGAGCGATCTGCCTGATCGGCAACTACGAGACCCAGCAGATGACCGACCAGCAGATCCGCGCCGTCGCCTGGCTGCTCCGCCACGGCGCGGCCCATGGCTGGTGGCGGGCCAACCAGCTGAACGGCGGGCACCGGGACGCGCCCGGCGCCTCCACCGCCTGTCCCGGACGCCACGCGCAGGCACGCATCGGCGAGATCAACCGGCTCGCCGCATCAGACGACGACCTGGAGGACGACGACATGACTCCCGACGAGCGCACCGCCCTGTTCGAGATCCGCGACACCCTGCGCCAGGGCCTGTCCAACTCGCACCCGCCCGGCGACATCTGGCTGGCACTCACCGAACTGCGGAAGACGAGCAGCGCGGTGCTCGCAGCGCTCACCCCTGGGAAGGCGAACCAGAAGCTCCCCGGAGAGATGTACCTGGAGGTTCATCGCCTGCGCACCGAGGTCGCCGCGCTCACTGCGACGGTGGCGGCGCTCGCTGCTTCTGGTCCGGTCGATGCGGACGAGCTGATCGAGCGGATCAAGGACGCAATCGAGTCGGTGGAGATCCGACTGACCACAGAAGGAGCAGCATGACGCACGCACCCCCGGCCGCGCCTGTAGAGGCGAAGGTGAAGTCGGCGACCATCGCGGCGACGCTGACCGGCCTCGTCCTCGGCCTGATCACCACGTACCTCGGCGGGCCCGCGCCCGAGGCCATCGTGACTGCCGTGACCGCCCTCGTTGGCGGCGGCGTGTCCGGCCTGGTCACGTTCGCGGCGGGCTGGACGGCGCGGCACACGCCACGGGTGCTGTCGGTCGAGGACGTCGAGCCGGTGGAGTAGCCTGGCCGCATCGTCCCCACCCCGGTGGGGGTGGCCCCACTTGACACTTCGCGTCGGGCCAGTACAGCGACTCTCCCCGCTGGCGCGGGGGTCGACATGCGAACGCCCCGCATCACCGTCTGGTGGTGCGGGGCGTTTCGGCATGTTCGCCCTCACTCGAGCGGGGGGCTGACCTCGCAGCTCTCGGGCATGGCGGCGCAGGCCGCGCAGACGTAACCGGTCCGCCCGGTGCCGTCGATGATCTCCTTGAGCGCGACCTTTCGCGAGTCGTCGTCGCAGTAGTCGTTCTGGCAGTGGCCACGCCGCGCCCGTGCCGCCGCGCGCTTCTCTGCCGCCGCTTCCCGCTTCGCCTCGGCGTCTACTTCGGCGGTGATCTCAGCCAGCAACTTCCGTGCTTGCGGGATGGCGTCGACCGCCCACCTGTCCACATCAGGAACGAGTGCGCGGATGCGTGCCCGGTGCCATTCGGTGTCGTGCGTGCCGTTGTCGACGTCGGCGCCGATCTCATTACGCACCCAGCGGACGCGGTATCCATGCTCAGTCATCGTCTCGGCCAGGCGCTGCCCGGCCAAGCCCAGCGCCATCCTCTTAACATCCACGTCGACGTCGCCGACCTCATCGATAGTTCGCGCCCAGGTGATGTGCTCTCCGTCGTCCCCGGTGAGGTCGTGCCACGTCACGTAGGTGACATCTCGGCGGGTGGTCACGCGCGCTCCTCCTCGTCGGTGTCGGTCAGCTCGTCGACCAGGCACCTCGCGCAGTGCTCGCAGCGCGTCCACCACGCTCGGGTGGAGGTCCCGACGAGCCACACCGTGTCGCCGGGGTACGGGTAGGGACCTGGGTCGGGATCGGGGATGCGTCCGATGAGCGCTTCTCCGGTCCCCTCGGCGTCGCGGATCGAGTCGGGCCGGGAGCGGAGTTCGTTGATCTCGTCGAGGACTAGCATCAATTCCTCCTGGCGGGGAGTAACGATCTGTATCTCTGCGTAGCATCTCAGGCGGGTCGGACAGTTCGGGATCAGGTGATGTCGCCCTCATGGCGATCACATCCCCGCAGGTCACACGCTGTCCCGGTGACCGAGCCCGCCTACCCGACCCGCTGCGACCGTGGCCACCCGCTCGTCCCCGGCTGGCTTCTTGTCGGCTGGCATCCCTGCGACTGCACCCCCGGACTCCTCGGGCATCGCACCGTGACCTGCGTCCGCTGCCTGGACGCCGGAGCGGGCCGGGACACCTGGCATCACCCGCCGTGCAGCGGCAGCGTCCTCGGACGGCGGTCGTACTGATCACCCCCGCACGGGCGGGGAGGATTCGTCAGAGGATGGTCTCCAGCGGCCCCGCGTAGACCCACAGCGCTCGAGGCGGTCGGTGTTCCTCCGGGTCCAGCGACACGCCCTCGTCCTGTCGAGCCGCGTCGATCACCATCCGGTAGGGAGCCGACGGTCGAACCCGCTCTCGCGTCTCGGGGTGCCGGTTGACGTCGTCGACTGCCTGCGCCGCAGCGAGCGCCAACGCCTCGTCGAGCGGAATCTCCCGCGTCGCCCCGTCCACGGGGCCGCCGACATAGGTGGTGGTGATCTGTTGGGCGAGCAGCTGCTCGCCCACGGTGTCGATATCCATGCCCCTGTGTATCGGCAACAGGGCCGACGCGATCAAGGCCGAAACGAAGAAGACCCCGAACCGGTCCGGTTCGGGGTCTTCTCTCTTGCGGGCTTCGCCCTGCAAAATGGAGTATTGAGATCCGCCCGGCCTGGGCCGGTACTCGCCACCCGGGCAAGCCCACGTGGCGCAATGTCCGATCGTCGCAGACACACGACGGTAGACGTTTCGATCCGCGCCCCGATCTCTCGGGACTCTCACACCAGGCCAGCCTGGTGGAGCCAGCGGCCGAAGCCGCGCACACAGCATATCAGGGCGCCGACTTCCGCTTTCCGCGACCTGGTCGGCCCTCGATCCAGGCGTCGATGGTCGAGGGCTTCCACGCTGCCCCGCCGTCGGTGGTGTCGGGGGCGGGCATTTCCCCTCGTGCCCGGTATCGGTGGATGGTGCGGGGCTGCACGCCGATCCGGGCCGCGACCTCGCGCGGCGACAGAATCGTGTTGTCGCCCGACGTGAACCGATGCAGGGTGGTCCCCCGCCCGGCCAGGAGTGCCGCCATGTAGGGCGCGAACTCCGGGACGAGTTCGGTGACGCGGTCGGGCGCGGGTCGACTCCAGACGTCCCAGCCGAACACTGTGAGACCGCGCTGCCCGCCATCGCCGATCGGCAGCACGGTGCCGTCCTTGAGGATGCGGCGTGCGGGGGTGTCGTCTCCGGTGACGACGGCGTGGACGCGGGCGTTTTTCGGGGCGGAGTCGCCCTTGCGGCCGGTGACGGTGACCCAGGTGATGGTGGCGTCGTCGAGGCGGGTCATGTGCCAGCTGGCGCCTGCGGTGTAGGTCATGATCAACCCTTCGGTTTGTCGCACTTTGTGTTGACGTACCGACCGTACATCAACTAGAGTTTGTCGCACAAGGTGTAGACAAACTTGGAGTTGAGATGCTGAAGAAAACCCTCCGCGACGGACGCACCGTCACGATCGTGCGAGACCACCGAGGAGTCCTCGCCGCGAAACTCGCCGACGGCAGCACTCTCGCCCGCGGCGTCCTCGAGCGGCACCCGCGCCCACCGGCCCCCGAGATCACCCACCGACTCGGGCGACTCGGGCTCACCACGTCGGAGGCGGCAGAGGCGGAGAGGCTGGCGGCGCAGCCTCGGCTCGCTCCGGAGATGCCCCTGGTGGACCAGAGGGAGGCGCTGGTCCGCCGCATCACCAGCGCGATCGATGCGGACAGCGACGACCGGGCACGCGCCCACGACGCGGGAAACCCTGCCGGGTATTACCGCGGACGGAAGGCGCAGAACGACCTCGCCATCGCTGCGGCGCACCGCGCCCTCGGCGACTTTGACCGTGCACACCCCGAGGTGGTCGAGCAGGAGCGGGCGCGGTCGGCTGCGGACGTCCAGCGCTGGGCCGGGTGCTGAAGCAGCGAACGCGGGACTCTCGCGCCGGGCGAACCGGCGGAGCCAAGACGCGATCCCCGGACGTGCCACGGCCCCGCCTGCGGGGGATCAGGCGGGGCCGTGGTGCCGGACGTGGGATCAGGCGTCCGGCAGCTCGGGGGCGTGGGCTGCCGCCCAGGTGCGGAGTTCGGCGCGGCGGTCCAGACCAAGCCGCTCGCGCGCGTGGCGGAGGTGGCTCTCGACCGTTCGCGTTGGCATCCCGAGGTCGTCCGCGATCGCCGCCGGGGCCATCCCCCGGGCCAGCCTCGCGAGGACGCGGGCCTCGGTGGGCGTCGGCCAGCGGCGGGGCATCACGGCGGTCACGCGGCGACCAGCGCTCTCGACGGGGCGTGGCCGAGGAGTGCGTCCATCAGGAGGTCGGTGTCCTTGAGGTCATCGAGGATCGCGTCCGGACCGGCTGCCTCCAGGTCCTCCCGCGGGTCCGCACCGCCGCAGACCACCACCACACGGGTGCCAGCGTGACGCCCGGCCCGGATGTCTTCCACGGTGTCGCCGAACACCACTGCGTCACGGGGATCGGTGCCAGAACGCTCGAGCGACAGCAGCGCTGTATCGCCGCGCACCCATGCTTCGTCGCCCCACGCGGACGCCTCCACATCGACGAAGCCTTCCGCTCCGATCGCGGCCAGCTTGTCTATCCCCGGCAGCAGCATGTTCGCGCTGACGATCGATACGTCAAAGTGAGAGCTGATGTATGCCTGGCGGAGGAACTCCATTGCTCCTTGTCGCGGCTGGATGAGGGGCATCCATGATCGGCGACGTTGGCTGGCCAAGGCGGCGATCGCCCGGACTGAGTCCTTCACCGTGTCGTCGTCGTGTTCGTCTTCGGCTGCGATGAGGTTCCGCCGCAGTCGGTCCCATGCGGTGATTCCGGTGGGCAGCTTCAGAGCGGGGTACTTCCTGTGCCGCTTCTTCGCGAACGCAGCTGCGTAGCAGTCGAAGACTGACCCTTGCGGGTCGACGAGGGTTCCGTCGAGGTCGGCGAGGATTCGGATTCGGCAGCTCACGGCTGGTTCTCCTTCGCGGCAGGGGTGGCGGTTCGTCGTCCGGGGCTGGGCTGGTGCGTGCAGCGCATCTCGTGTGCGTCGGAGGCGGGGAAGTCCTCGTCCTCCCGGCCGCACCAACAGCAGGTGCGCGTCAGCCGCTTGCTGCGGTCCTGCTCGGTTTCGTCGTCGCGCCTGTGCATCCACGGCTTCATGACTCGCCCCCGTGGCAGGCGGGGCACGGCTGGAGCCGCTCGCCGTCGTCGGCAGGCCGAAGCACGGCGCCGCAGCGCGCGACGTCAAGCGCCCGGTACTGCGGGTCATGGATGTGCGAGTAGCCGGGGCGCAGCAGGCCCGCCCAGACGGCGCCTTTGAGGGTGCCTTTGAGGGCAGTCACCGTGACACCGCCCAGTAGAGCTGTTGAGCGGACCATGCAACACCTAGCACGCATATGAAAATGCAGGCGGCAGGAAACATGAGGAACCCCCTCGTTCTCCCAGTTCAAACCCGTTGCGCAACAATATACCGATGCTGTGCAACGGCGGCAACGCGGGTAGCGAATGCGAGGGTCATGTGACTATGATGTGTTGCATGGCAGGCAACAGCGGCAACGCCGCAACCAGGGCGATCGGTGAAGAGGTCGCCTCGTATCGCAAAGAAAAGGGACTGAGCGCCCGCAGTCTCGCCACACTCGCCGGGTTCAACGTGTCCACGATCTCCCGCGTCGAGTCCGGGAAGATGACCCCGTCAGTGGCCGTCCTGTCGACGATCCTCGCGCGCCTCGACGTCGTCGGGCCGGAGCGGGAACGACTGCTGTCGATGGTCGACGCTGCCGCTGCACCGCAGTGGATTGAGACCGGTGCGGGTCTGCCGCATCAGTTGCACGCCCTGCTCCGGTTCGAGCGCTCCGCGACGTCGGCCACCGAGGTTCACCCTGTTCTGGTCCCCGGCCTGTTGCAGGCCGAGAAGTACACGCGCGCGATCCTGCGGGCGTCGAATGTCCCGGACGAGGTCGTCGAAGCGCGCGTCGCGGTTCGCATGGGTCGACAGCGGGTCCTGCCCGCGCTCGCCTTCGAGGCAATCATCGACGAGACGGTGCTGCTGCGGCCCCTTGGCGGCAGCGGGGTGATGGCGGAGCAGTGCGAGCTGCTTCTGGACCGGTCCAAGCAGGGGACGACAGTTCGTGTCCTACCGATCGACCGGCTGCACCCCGCGCTGAACGGGGCGTTCTCGGTGTTCCGGTTCCCCGCCGACCGGCCGATCATCCACCTCGAGCACCTGTCGTCGGGGGTGTTCATCGACGACCCCGAGAGGACGCCGCCGTTCCTCAACGCGGTGGATAGTCTCCGTGAGACCGCGATGAGCCCGGCCGACTCGCAGGAGCTCATCGCGGCCTACAGAGACCGCCATCGACGAAACGAGGCAGAGTAATGACGGTACTGCATGGCTGGAAGAAATCATCTCGGAGCGGCGCAGAGTCGTCCTGTGTCGAGGTCGGCCAGGCCCCCGGCATCGTCGGTATCCGGGACACGAAGAACCGGGACGGCGGAACCCTCGTCGTCGACCGGTCGACGTTCGGCGCGCTGCTCGCGTCGATCCGGGCCGACCGGCTCCGCTGAGCCAGTGGCGGTCACCCCGTTGGCGGGTGGCCGCCACCCAAGCGGCAGGCGCGAGCATGTCCCGGCCGACGACACGATCGGGACATGGCGAAGAAAGACGACGGCGGGCTGTTCCCCGAGCCGTGCCGACACACCAGCACCCGACAGACCGAGCACGAGATCATCTGCACCGCCTGCGGCGAGGTCGTGGGCACCGCACCGCACTTAGGAGCGAAACCATGACCGTCTCATCGTGGGGCGACGTGACGCCCGGCGTCCCCGCCCATCATCACTGCCTCGCAACGCTGGAGTACGCCTCCGACCCGGCCCGGTGGGCCGACGCCTCCACCGAGAAGCCCACCCTGGTGGCGTGGTCTCCGAGCGAGGTGATCACCTGGGTTCGCGAGCAGATCGCCGAGCACGTGGACGAGGCTGTCCGCTCCGAAGGTGGAGAGGGGACGTCGATGGCCGAACTGCTTGACCTGTACTCGGCCGACCCGGCCCCGCTGGGTTCGTGGGAAGCGCTGCCGAATCTCTGGGAGCGGCTGGGGAACTCGACGTCGCGAGGGGGCTGGGCGATGGAGACCTGGAAGCTCAGCTCGGGTCGCCGCCTGGTCCTCCAGGTCCTCAGCTACGCCGATCGTGGCCAGCCGCCGGGCGAAACCAGGGGCCGCCTGTACGAGGTGTGCCGATCGCACAACCGCCCTGCCGAGGTTCCGTACCGGGCTCCGGCGGAGCTGGCCGCAGTCTGAGCCCGCAACGCAACGCGCCCCCCACGCCGTGCTGGCGTGGGGGCGTCGTCGTTCAGCGGCGTCGTCCGCCGCGCTGGTGTCGTCGGCGGTCCGGACGCGGCAGGCGGGTTGGACGTGGTCGGCGGGGCATGGGCGGCTCCTCGGGTAGTGGTTTCCTACCCCGGAGGTCTGCGCGCCCGGTCCGGTCTGCTCAGCGCCAGCTGCGTTTCGTCGGCGGCGTCGCGTCCTCCTGCGCCTCCGCGAGTCGCTCCGTGGCGGCGGGCGGACGGTCGATGGCCGCGCCGATTCCGAGCATGGCTAGCACTGTCGACCGTGCCTCCCAGTCTGGATGTGCCGTGGACATGGCGTTCGTTGCGGCCGTTTCGTGCTCGTCGAAGTTCATTCGTTCCTCTCGTGGTCTCCCGCGTCTACCGGTCTCCCGCCTACCGCATCCGGCGGTGGGCGGTGGTGGGGTGCGACCTGCGGTTTCTCCGCACCCTTGCCGGTGTCGCGGGTCTTCCCGGTATAGGCGGGAGAGGTGATATGTGCAGGTCAGAGCGGTAGGACTCGGTAGAGCGGTATACCGGGTCCTACCGGTGGTCTACCGCTGTTCTCCCGCCTTCCGGAGGGAGGACACGAGGTAGCCGCGCACTGTTCCCCTGCCGGGAATGTGGGCCTGCTCGCTCTCGATCCCCCACCGCTTCTTGAGTTCGCGGGTGAGCGCGGCGCCCTCCCGGGCGATGGCCGGGGTGTCTCCGTGGCGGGCTTTCCCGATCGCGGTGATGAGGTCCTTCGCCGCAACCATCTGGGCACCGGATGCGGTGGTGAGCACGAGGTCCGGACGCGCGCCGATCGCGTCCAGGATCGCCTGTAGCGGCTGCGGCAGGCGGCGGGCAGGGGCAGCGGGGGGAGCGGGCTCCGGGGCGGCGGGAGGCGGCTCGGGGGCAGCCTGCGGGGTGGGGGTCGCTGGCACGGCGGGTTCGCCCGGCTCGGCGTCGAGCACGGGCAGGGTTTCCAGCGCGGCGAGTGTGTCGCCGATGCGCTCGTCGGTCAGCTCGCGAGCCAGTCGACGGCGAGCTGTACTCCTTTGCAAGCGGGCGGTCGCTTCGCGCATCTTCTGCACGCCGGGACTGACCGCAGGCTCGGCGGTCGGAATGGGCGCAGGCGAGGCTGGTTCCTTCCCGGAGTAGACGTAGGCCAAGAACTCCTCCGGGGACGACTTCCACCTGTCCGCGAAGGCGTTGTCCGCGACGGTCAGTACGTCGCTGGCCCAGGACGGCCAGGTGCCACCGAGTCCAGCGACCGCCCGCGCTGACGCGGGAATGGACCGGAGCTTCTCCATCTTTGCGAGCATCGGGGACCGTTTTCCGACCTTCACGTAGGCGGTGCCGGGGTGGGTCAGGTTGACGTTGGTCATGCCGTAGGTCACGTCAGGTATGACGCGGCCGAGGTCAGCCGGGTCGGCGGACCGAAACGCCATGTGCCATGTGAGATTGGCCTTGATGCTGCCTCCCTGCATCCCGAAGTGGTCGGTGGTTCCACGCTGAGAGGCGAGAACGAGGTAGACGAACGCCCCCGTCGCGCCGCTGGTGAGCGCCTCTATCAGGGCTGATGCGTCGCGGGTGACCCCGTCGTGGCAGGTGATCTTCACGCGGGACTCGATGAGGCGGTGGACCTCGTCGAGGAACACTACGTAAGCGGGCCACTCGCGCGTCGGCTTTGTGGGTCGCTGTGAGGCCGGGGTGGAGAAGAAGTGGTCGGCGTACTGCCACATCGCGGCGAGCAGTCGCATCGCAGATATGGCAGTAGGTGACAGCCACCCGAACGGCGTCCGCAGGCTCTGTCCGGACTCCAGGTCTGCCAGCCATGGGGACACGAGGTCGGCCAACTTCCACGAGCCTCCCACGAGCGGGACCGCGTCCGAGCAGCGAGCCACGTGCTCGATCGCGGACTGCATGGTCGTGGACTTGCCGCTCTGGGAGGCTCCGATCATCTGCCCGTGTCCTCGCAGGCTGATCTCAACCCTGGAGCCGTCCAGGTGTTCACCTGGGCACCAGGGGTCCTGGATAGAGACCGGCTCGGACGAGGCGGGGCGCAGCCGTTCCTGGGCGAGGACGTCCCTCGTGAGCAGGCGGACCTGGGCTGTCCCCGCAGTGAGCCCGCGCTCGATCACGACCGATCCGTAGGCCACCTGAAGGTCGGGCCACTGACGGCCAGCGGCGGTGGCGATCCGGTCCGGGGTCTTCGCTCCGAACAGGACGTCGAGGTCTCCCTCGACTGCGGCGACGGATGCCGTGTAGCCCGCAGCGAACCGCTCGACGCCGACGACCCGGACCGAGACGCCCTTGAGGTCCAGGACGGGTTGCCATGCGGATGGGTCGGACGGGTCACCTGTCCCGACCGTCCCCGTCCGCACGCCACCCGTTCGTCCTGTCCCGCCCGTCTCGCCCGTCCCGTCTGGCGAAGGCGCGACGGGCTCGGGCAGGGACACGAGTAGCGGGTGCAGGACGCCCCACGCCACCACCGCGAGCAGCAGCAGGGACACGACAATCCCGCCGGAGATCACTGTCCCGGCGGCGAGCGCCCACGTCAGCCACGCCGAGGCGAGCACGCCGATTCCCCACGTCATCCAGCGGGCGGCTCGCCGCTGTCCCCATGTAGCGGCCAGCCGACGATCCAGTGCCCACTGGATGCGCCAGTGGGCGGCGGCGACGGCGAGCAGCCCGCCGACGGCCGCCGCCCACGGAGGTGTGGACGTGGCGGAGACCAGCACCGCGGCAAGGCCCCACAGGGATATCGCTCCCATGAGCGCCCAGGCAGCCGCCCTGGGTACGGTCATCTCCTCCACGTCCACTCCCATGTCAGCCCCTCACGTTCCAGTGCTGCTCGTTCGCACGCGGGGACTCGTGGCGGTTGAGGTCCACCTCGTGTTCGCGGACGAACGCCATCGCGGCGTCCTCCGCGCCCTGCTCCGTCGCACTCACGGCGGCACCGAGTTCACGGAGAGTGTCCGCCACGGAGGGGGCGTAGGGGTAGTTCGCCGCGATGTTCTCGGCTAGTGCGGCGAACCCTGCGCCGAGGTCGCGGATCTCGCCGGGCAACGCCATGAGGGCGTTCTTCATCTGGGTGGGCTCGTCGGGGTTGAACGCGGCCAGGGACTGGGCTGCGTCGGAGATGCCGAACATGCTTCCTCCTGCGATCACGGGTCGGGTCGGGCTGGACGGACGTTCCGTCCGGGTCGGGTCGGGTCGGGTTTCGGGGGTCGGGTCGAGGTGGACGGTCGGGCGGAGCCGGTCGACGCGCGTCCGTCCGCTGGCCGGACGTCGGGGGACGACCACCGGGGGACGGCGGAGACCGGACGCCCCGACAGGACGGTCGAGACGGGGGACGGGGGTCGGTTCGGACGGCTGGGACGGGACGAACGGACGCCCCGCCGCCTTCAGTCCGACCGCCCCGTCTCGGACGGCCTCAGCGGCGGACGCTGCGGCACGGCGGGCGGCGAGGCGCGGATCGGGCAGGCCCTCGAACGGGTCGCGCAGCGCCTGTCCCATGGGGGCGAGGTAGCGGTCCCAGATCCGTCGGTACTCCCGCTTTGACTTGCCCTGCTTCTCCGCAGGCTTGCCGTTGCGCCACGAGTCGTCGATCGGCAGGTCGTCGTCGCCGTCGACCAGTTCCTCTTCCTCGGCGGCCAGGCGGGCCTCCTCGGCGGCCACACGCGCGTCGTACTTCGCCTCCCGCTTCATGTGACGCTTCTCTTTGCCGTCCTCGATCCGGGCACGTGCCCACTCCCGCATCAAGGACGGCTCGCTGCGCGTCTTGGGCTTCTTGCCGCCGCCTCCGTGGGTGGTGTGCGTCGAGGTGTCCTTGACCTTCGGCGGCGTCCGCTTCGACGCAGGCGTCCGTCCCGCCGTGGACAGAGCGGACCGTCCCGACCCGGCTCGGGCAGCGGACGGCGTCCGGGCCGGACGGACACCACCGGGCCGGGGCGAGGGACGGGCACCAGCCGACCGGGGGGACGCGGGCCGTCCGGCCAGCCGGGTCGGACCGGTCGGACGTCCCGTCCCCGTCCGGCGTCCAGCGCTGGGGAGCCCGCCGGAGCGGGTGGCGGTGGTGTGCCCGGCGGTGCGACGGGCACGGGGAGAGGTGGGGCCTGCTGGCGTCCGCCCACCCGCCCGTCCTCCTGCGGGTCGGGACGGTCCCGTCCCGGACGTCCGTCCGGCGAGACGTCCAGTCCGTCCGGTCGGGGTCGTCCCTCCGCGCTGTCCCGCGTTCGGTGTCCGGCCGCGTCCGGCGAGGCGACCGGCGAGACCGGGGCGGGCCGCCCCGGCTCCGGTCCGTCCGCCTGTCCGACCCGTGTTCGTCCCGGCCCGTCCGGTCCCGGCCGTCCGTCCCCCGCCTGCCGTCCGTCCTGTCCTTCCGGCCACCGTGGGTCGGGTGCCTGCGGGACGGGCGGCTGCGGGACGGGCCGACCTGATCCGGTCAGCCAGACGGCGGACGGTCTGGGAGGCGGGACGGGGCGTGCTGGACGGACGGGAGGACGGGGAGCCGGGACGGGACGGGGCGGACGCCCCCTTCGGGGAGGGCTTCCCTCCTGTCCCCGAGCTGGCGGACGTGCCTGCGGGCTTCGAGGCCGTCTTCCCGCCGTCCTTCGTCGCCGCCTTGGTGGCCTCCGCAGCCGCCTTCGCCCGCTTGGCCTTGTGCGCCCGGATCACCAGCCACGCGGCGAGAGCCCCCACGGGCGGCAGGAGCCCGGCCCACCCCCACGCGGAGATGAGCACAGCGGACGCCCCGAGTCCGCCTGCCCCGGCGGCGACGGTGCCGACGGCGCGCACGGGGACACCCCCGGCCGCAGTAGCAGCCGGGGGGACCTCGGTCGTCTCGGGTGGTGGAGTCGCTGGTTGTTTCTGCTGGTCAGGCACGGGGACTCCTAGAAGATCGAGTTCCAGACGCTGACCGCGGTGGCGGCGATGCCGTTCACCGAGGCCGACGCGGCCTGGAGGAGGTTCGGGCCGATGGTGGTCGATGAGAGAACGACCCCGGCGACCGTCGCGAGGACAATCGCGATGATCATTCGGCCGCGACGGCCGATCAACCACGCGAGGAAGCAGAAGACTGCGAACAGGGCATATCCGGCAATCACAGGGCACTCCCAAGGGCACTGAGGACGGCAGGGACGCCGCGGTTGGCGATGAGTACGACGGAGAGCGCGACGGCGACGGCGAGGAACGCAGGCTGGATCAGCCCCTCCTCGGTGTCGGAGCCGCAGGGCGTGGTCCACGGCAGGCGGACGTACCGCCAGCCGCCGATCGGCCCGAGCAGCGGGACGCCCATCGGAGTTCCGGCGTCGAGCAGCAGGTGTGAGGCCCACCCGGCGGCCACGGCGTAGGGCAGCAGGGGCACGACGTCGGCGACTGCGGCGGACGGGTCGATCAGCACGCCGAGGACGAGCAGTCCAAGCGGGACGGTCCAGCCGTCCCGTCCGACCGCCCGGCGGAGCATCAGTCCCGACCCGGCCAGCAGGACGGCCGTCCCGATCAGGGCGCCCGTCCCCACTTCGGGGACGAGCAGGTCCGTGGCGATCGCAGCCAGCCAGACGGCTCCGAGGGTGTGGGTGATCCCCCGGTGTCCTCCGTCCTGCGCGGGACGGTCGGGACGGACGAGGACCCGTCCGCCCGTCCCCCGGTAGACCGTCCGTCCTGCCGTCCCGACCGTCCGGGACGCGATCCGTCCGACCGCCCCGAACGCCGTCGAAGCGGTGGACTCCGGGTGGTCGATGTCCGGGGCCAGCGCCGCCCCGGCGGCCACGGTGCCGAGGACCGCCGTGGCGGCCAGCCCGACCCCGGACACGACCGCGACGCCCAGCCCGGCGAGCCACCCTGCGTAGAGGTGTGTGCGGCCCCTCATCGCGTCCACCCCCGCAGCGGCGGATCGGCGGTGATGGGCAGGTCGCTCGTGGTCCGGTGCCACGGTCCGGGGTGTCCCGGTCCGCGACGCCAGATGCGGTCCACCGCCCACTCGTAGATGGAGGTGGCGGCGGCCTCGTCGGGCCAGTCCTCCTCGGACATCGCCGCGACGGGGTGTCCGGGGTGGACGATGCCCGTCCACCACGTCCCGTCCGTCCGCTGGTGGAGGGTGACCCTCCGGACGGCGGACGGGTCGGCGGTCGGCCACAGCTCGGTCTGGCGGATCATCCCGTCACCGCCTGGTAGATCACGATGGCGAGGATGACTAGCGGGGCGAACATGCCGAGCAGGTAGATCAGGTCCATGCCGTCGCGCTTCATGCTGCCCTCCGGGCGTTCAGTTCGTCGCGGACCTTGCGGGCACGCTCCGCCTTCACGCCGCTTCCGCGCATCTCCCGCAGGGTGTCCTGCACCCAGTCCTCAGTGATCCGCTGTCCGTCCGGGACAACACCGTTGGCGTGCTGCTCCAGCTGCTCGATCAGCTCGTCGAGGGACTGCCGGGCCGCTGCGATACGTACAGGGGACGGAGTCGGACGGGGCGGGACAGCCGAGGTCGGCTCGGTCGGACGGTCGGGACGGGCTGACCGGTCCACGGCCTCGTCCCGGTCGGACAGCGACAGCCCGAGGACTGCGGCGAAGTCGGACACGCCTAGCCGAGGGGACGGGTCGGGTCGAACCTCTGGGCGAACTGCGACCGGGACGGTTTCGGCGGGACGGGGCTCCGGGTTCTCCCGGTCGACGCGGGGCTTCCCGGGCGAACGGGTTTCCTTATCCTGCTTCCGGTCCGACCCTCGTGGCGTGTCCAGGTCTTCCTGGTAGTCGGCCTCGGCGTCGAGGCGGGCAGCGACGGACGCCATCTCCCAGGCTCGCTCCGAACCCCATGACGGGTCCAGGGTCCGCAGGCGCGCAGCCCGGTAGTAGATGACGGGGTGCATGATCCGCTGCATGGCCTTCTCGCGAAGGTCGGCGAGGTCGAATCCCGCCCGCTGCTCCCGAGCGAGAGTGACGTAGGAGTGCCACGTGATCGGGGCAAGCAGGGATACGCCGCCGAGGACGAGTCCGGTCATGAGGTCGTTGGACAGGTCGGCACCGTGCACCGTGTTGATGACGGCTGCGATCCCGGAGAACAGCCACATGCGGGCGATGTGCTTCCCGCTAGGAAGACCTCGGCGAGAACACCATGCGGCGAACACGCCGAACACCCAGCCGACCCCGACGACTACAGCGGCGATCGGGTAGGCAAGGTCGATCATGAGGTCGACAACGGGGATGCGGAATTCGAGTGGGAGGCTCAGGTAGTAGGAAATCTGCGCGGCGAGGTCGACGGCGGACGACCCCCCGGACAGGAGGATCGCTACGGTCAGCGCGCCTTGGTCGGATGCCCACTGGCGCAGCGATCGGCGCTTCGACTCGCGCCTGCGACGGCGGAAGAGGCCCATCACCGGCCCCCGCCGGTCAGCCGGTCGAGCCATCCTCGGCGGGGAGCGGAGGCCCGCTCCTGCTCCGCCTCGTGGGCTTCCTGCGCGAGGGATTGGAGCCCCCGCAGGAGATCGGCCTGCTCGGCACCCTGGGCGAGCGTGGCGTGAACTTGCGCGGCGGCGAGGTTGGCTGTGGCGTCTCGCGCCCACGAGAGAGACAGCCTGCCGTCGTCGACCTGCGCGGCGGCCAGGTGCTGCGCCGCGGCGGCGCGGTGCTCGTCGGGGGTCATCGCCGCACCCCGATCCGGGCGAGGAACCGGCGGGGGAGCTTCGTGTCCTCGGCGGCCCGATCCGCGATGAGCCGCTGGTCGCGCGCCCGCTGCGCCGCCTGCCAGGCGGCGTTCCGCGCTGCCATGTCCGTGGCCATCCGCAGCTGGGCATCGAGGACGAGCGCGTCGGCGAGCAGCTCGACGCTCCGGTGGTCGCCGCGCTCAGCTGCCGCGAGCACCGCGTCGAGGCGGTCGGCGTCCACATGGGTCTCGGCCTGACCGGCCAGGGTCCGTCCGGCGCTGAGGAGTGCGCGGGCGGTGATCCGGTCGGACATCGCCCGACGGGTGTCGTCGGTCCCGGACTGGTGGTGCTCGATCTGGCGTGCGGCGGCGGAGGTCGCGGCGTCCAGCAGACGCCGAACGGGGGTCGGGGCGCTCATCGGGCACCCGCCTCGACGGTCGCAGCAGCCTGCGCGAGGGTGGCGTACACCTGGGCGGCGGCGAGCCAACCGGCGCTGGGCGCGGTTCCCATGCCGACCTCGCCCGCGTTGGTGAGGCACTCGGCGGCGGCCACGGTCAGCTCGGCGCGGAGCGCAGGGTGGCGCTGCGTGCCATCTGGGTTGTGGAAGCCGATCAGCGGAAGCCTTGACATACTGGCAGGCACGGCCTGCTCCTCTCGTGGATCGAGATGGTAGGAGTGGGTCGAGGCCCTCGGCCAGCGTTTGCCGCGCTGCCGGGGGCCGTCTTAGACGTCAAGACGGAATGGGCTCGCAATTCGGTCACCGAGTTCGCGA